>NZ_SNVV01000013.1:0-96180 GCF_004361735.1 Azoarcus indigens
CGCAGCGCCGGGCCGGCGGGGTCGCCGCCGGCGGTGGCGTTGTAGAGGACGGGCCCGCCCTCGATCCCGCCCTGGCCCTGGAGGCTGTCGCCGTGGAGGAGGGTGCAGCCGTCGGCGTGGTGGTCGAAGCGGTGGAAGAGGCCCTCTTCGGCGGCCAGGCGCAGGAGGAAGTCGAGGTCGGTGTCGCCGGCCTGCACGCAGTACTCGCGGGGCAGGTGGGGCTCGGTGAGGTGCTGGGCGTAGGCGCTGAGGCCGTGGCCGGCGAGCAGGCGCTGGAGGATCGCGGGCACGGTCTGGTGCTGGAAGATGCGCCAGTTGGCACAGAGCGAGAGGCGGGCGAGGCGGGGTTCGACCAGGGCGCGGTAGCGGGTGCGGCGAAAGCCGGTGTCGGCCTGTTCGAAGGTGGAGACCTGGCCCCAGAGGTGGCGCAGGGGGGTGCCGGCGTGCCAGAGGGTGAAGTGGGCGGGGGCGTCGAGGAGGGTGGCGAAGTCGAGGGCGGGGTCGGGGCTGGCGAGTTCGAGTTCCAGGCGGTCGCCCTGGGAGAGGCCTTCGTCGAGGGTGAATTCGATGACCTCGAAGGCGGTGTCACCGAGGGTGACGGTGAAGCGCAGGGCGGACTGGTGGGGCATGGGGGCGGTCCTTGCAGGCCGCGCGGGGGGCTGGAGGGCGCGCCGGGAGGGCGCTGCGCTGGGAACTGCTATGGCGGCAATGCAAAAATCATAATGCGTGTTACAGGATATGACAATAAGGTTGTCCGGCCCGGCCTTGAGGAAGGCGCTGGCTGGACCACCGGTGGCCTTGATCGGGTTTTTCCGTTCGGGAGAAGGTGGTGGATGCGCCGTTGGTACGCAGCGCGTCTGCGCCTGGCCCTAATGCGGCTGCAACAGGTTCGCCGCCGCCGGACCGTGTTCATCTGGTGAGAGCAGCCGGGCTGCACTGTGTCAGCCACGGCCCGGCATCGAAATCGCTGGAGTATCCGGACGCGCTTTTCAGCTGTCATCGCGCATCGGCCACGCCGGCGGTGTTCTCCAGCAGGGCGGCGGTGGCGGTCTGGATGTAGGCGTCCAGCTGGCGTTTCAGTTCGGCTTCGTCGGCGGCACCTTCCAGGCGCTGGCTGGCGGGGTTGGCGCCGAGGCGGTAGGCGTACTCGCGCACCGGCAGGCCCTTGGGCTGAACCAGGATGTGGTCGCCGCGGACGATGGCCACCGTCTGGTCGCTGCCGGAGGGCTTGATGATGCCGAAGCCGGGGTCGTCCGCCGGTAGCGCCAGCAGGTCGCGGCCCCAGCACTGGTGGCGGGTGTCGCCGAGGCGGCCGGCGATGGTGGGCACGATGTCTACCTGGGTGCCGACGGTGTCGCGGGTGCTGCCGAAGCGTTCCTGAAGGCCGGGGGCGATGAGCAGCAGCGGCACGTTGAAGCGGTGCAGGTCCATCTCGGTGAGCTGTTCCGGGCTGCCGAAGCCGTGGTCGCCGACGACGACGAACAGGGTGTGCTTGTAGTAGGGCGACCTGCGCGCCTGTTCGAAGAAGCGGCCCAGCGCCCAGTCGGCGTAGCGCATGGCGGTGAGGTGTTCGTCCAGCGAGCCATGGCCGCTCACCTTCTCCACCGGCAGTTCCTTGGGCAGGGCGTAGGGCGTGTGGTTGGAGAGCGTCTGCAGCAGGGCGTAGAAGGGTTTGTCGGCGGGCAGCCGGGCCAGCTCCTGGGCGGCGCGATCGAACATGTCCTGGTCGGAGACGCCCCAGGTGGGGTCGGAGAACACCGGGTTGTCGTAGTCGGCGCGGCCGATGAAGGTGGTCATGCCCTGGTTGCTGAAGAAGCCGGACTGGTTGTCCCAGGCGAAGTCGCCGTTGTAAACGTAGAGGTCGCGGTAGCCGCGCGGGCTCAGCAGCTGCGGCAGGCCGGAGAACTTGTGGCCGCCTTCCGGCGTTTGCATCAGGTATTCGAAGCCGGGCAGGTTGGGGAAGCAGGCCATGGTGGCGAACATGCCCTGGTGGGTATGGGTGCCGTTGGAGAAGAAGCGGGTGAACAGCAGGCCTTCCTTCGCCAGGGCGTCGAAGGCCGGGGTGATGGCGTCGCGGCTGCCGAGGGCGCCGACGTAGTGGCCGGCGAAGCTCTCCATCAGGATGACGACCACGTTGCGCACTTCCGGCAGCGCGGTGTCGGCGGGCGGATGGTCGTCGCGCCGCACCGGCGCGGTGCCGGCATCCACCAGGGTGTCGGCAGGCGTCAGCAGCAGGCCGCGGGTGATGTCCTTGGCTTCGTCCGGCGGCAGGCTGCCGTGGAAGATCTTGTCGCGCTGTTCGGACATGCGGCTCTGGGCGGCGGCGATCAGCGTCAGCGTGCCGTTGAGGCCGAGCTGGTTGGCGAACATGGAGTCGGTGGTGTAGGCGTCGCCCCAGCGCAGCGGCGGGCTGCCCTGGCGCAGGGTGCCGCGGGCGGCGACCACGGTGGCGAACAGGCACAGCAGCAGCGCGGCGGCGCGGCGGATGGCGGGGGCGCTGTTGTGGCCGGGCTTGTCTGCGGCGGCGATGGGGTTGAGGTAGTCCAGCGCAGCGAAGGCCTGTGCCAGCAGCCAGCTCAGCAGCGCCCAGCCGAGCAGGTAGCGCGCTACCGGGAAGCCGTACCAGATCATGCTTAGCACCGTCTTCGGGTCCTCCGCCATGTACTGGAAGACGAGGCCGTTCAGCCGTTGGTGGAATTCGCGGTAGAAGTCCAGTTCCATCACCCCCAGCAACAGGCAGAGGCTGGCACTGGCGGTGAGCCACCAGCGCAGCGGCCGCCGCGCGGCCATGCTGCGCAGCGAGACGGTGGCCAGCACCAGCGGCAGCAGCAGATAGGCCACCAGCCGCAGATCGAAACGCAGGCCGTTGAGGAAGGCCTCCATCACTGTGGGCAGCGAGGCGTGGCCGATCTGCTCCCGGTTGTAGATCAGCAAGGCCACCCGCAGCAGGGTGAATAGCAGCAGCAGAACCAGGCCGGATTGCAGGGTGAAGCGGAGGTGGCTGTGGAGGGGGCTGCGGCGCTGCGGGGAAAGGGGGGCGGGCGCGGCTGTGTCGTTGGTCTGGGGGGCGTTGAGCGGCATGGAGGAAGCGGGCGGAGGGTGAGGGGCGGATCGGGTGGGGAGTTGGCTCGGCCGCCCCGGGGTGACGCGGGGTAGCGGGCCTGGCGGGCGCCTCAGGAGGCGTCGTCTGCCGGCGCGATTTCGAGGATGCGGTTGCGGCCCTGTTCGGCCAGCAGGTAGTGGCCGTGGCCTTCGGGCAGGATGGTCTGCGCCGAGCGCAGGTGGCTGAGCACCGTCTCCAGCTCGCCGTCCGGCTTGAGCAGCAGCAGGCGGGCCATGTGGGTGGTGTCCTCGGTGATCCACACGCCTTTGGTATCGCACAGCAGGAAGCCGGGTTCGTTGAGGCCGCCGACCAGCGTGTTGTCCTCGCCCCTGGCCTGCCATTGCTTCACATGGCCCTTCTTTTTCTCGGTGTAGAGCAGGCGGCCATCCGGGCAGACGGCGATGGCTTCGGCTTGCTGCAGGTGCTCGCGCAGCACCTCGACCTTGCCGGTGGTGGCGTCGTAGCGCAGCAGGCGGCCGTCGTCGCGGTCCTCGATGGCGTAGAGCAGTTTGCCGTCGCTGGCGACGCCTTCGATGCTGTTGCCGGTGAACAGCGGCTCGGTCTTGCCCTCATGCAGCCACAGCAGTTCCTTGCCGTCGTTTTCCTGGCCGATGGCGATGCCGCCGCGATAGCTGGCGAAACCGTCCGGCTTGTACAGGCCGGTGACGATGGCGGTGCGCTTGCCGTCGGCGGTGAGCCGCAGCACCGTGCCTTTGCCGTGCAGGTATTCCTGCGAGGCCAGCAGCACACCGTCGGTGTCGCGTATCAGGGCGCTGACGCGTTCAATCTCGTCGGCGTAGACGCGCGACTGCCAGCCGTCGCCGGTCACCGTCGGATAGAGGTGCTTCCAGCCGGCCAGCCCCAGCGGCGGAAAGACCAGCACGGCGGCGGCGATGAGCAGCCAGTTCAGGGGTTTACGAGGCAGGCGCATGGAAGGCTCCGGCAAGCGCGGCAGCTTTCTTTCCACTCCCGCGGCAGGAGTATTCCCCAGGGCTTGTGAAAATTTCGTTGGATGGGGGAGGAGGGGCGCCCCTCTCCTTTTGCGGGAGAGGGGGGGAACGCCGGCGTGCTGGTAATTCGGGCGGCTGGGCTGAAGCAGCCGCCTTGTGGCTACGGGCTGCTGCGTTCTGGCCTACTCCGACAGCCCCCGCCGCCAGGTTTGCGGCGCTACGCCGTAGCGGCTCTTGAAGGCGCGGCTGAACTGGGCGTTGTCGGTGAAGCCGTGGTCCAGGGCGATGTCGGTGATGGTGCGGTGTTGCCGGGCGGGGTCCGCCAAGGCGGCGCGGCAGCGTTCCAGGCGGGTGTCGAGGATGAAGCCGGCCGGGGTGAGGCCGTGGTCGCGGAACAGCAGGAAGAGGGAGCGGCGGGAAACGTGCAGGGCGGCGGCGAGGCTGTCGGGGCCGAGGGCGGGGTCATCCAGGTGGTCCAGCACATGGCGGCGGGCTTCGGCGAGGCGGCGGCCGCCGCGGTCCCCGGCGGCGCGGGTGGCGGCCTGTTGCAGCAGGGAGAGCGATAGCAGCTGGGTGGCGGCGTCGACCACCGCATCCGCACCGCGCAGCCCCTCGGGCGCGGCATTGCCGGCGAGGGAGAGCAGGGCGTAGAGGGCGCCGCGGGAGGCGGCGTCCGCCTGCAGCGCGGCGCCGCACAGGTGGTCGGCCACGCCTCGCCATTCGGGGCAGCGCTCGTGCGGCAGCAGGAGCACGGCGAAGCGGGCGCCGTCGTCGATGTCCACCCGGTAGGGCAGGGCGGTGTCGTACACCGTCCAGTCGCCGGCCTGCAGGCTTGCCCGGTTGCGACCCTGGGCGATTTCGCTGCGGCCGTCGATCTGCCACAGCGCCTTGAACCAGCCGCGCTCGGCGTGGGCGGCGTGGTGAGCGGTGCGCTCCACCCGATGGGCGTCGGACTGCACCAGCGCGAGCAGCGCGGATTCACCGGCCACCACGTCGAGCTGGGCGCGGAAGCGGTCGCGCCGGCGCGGCTGAACCTCCAGCGGCAGGAAGCGGGTGTTGACGAGATCGGCCCAGCGGGCTGGGGAGTTGACGGCGACGCCGGACGTGCCGGCTGCTGCCTCCGGTCGGGGGAAGTCCATGCTCTGTCTCCTTGCGTCGCGGTCTTTGCCGCGCGCTTGTTTTTTCTTTGCGGTCGCCAAGCTTAAGCCCTTGGCCGGCTTTTCGGCAGCCCTGTGCGCGGGGCGTTTTCATTGCGCGCTGCAGCGGAACCGCGGGGAGTTCAGTCGCGTGCTTCGTCCTCGTTCGCCGCCTTGCGCCGGCGGGCCGGGGCGCTCATCGGCGCGTCACAGGGCGGCAGCTCCACCGTGGCTACCGCGTCCAGCCGGGTGGAGAGCAGGCGGTCGAGCTGGGCGTAGGTTTCGTCCAGCAGCGGCTTGCCCACCGCTTCTTCCAGCCGGCGGTACTGCTGTTCGATCAGCGGCGCCATGCGCCCGATGATGTCCAGGCTGCGGGCGGTGAGGCTGACCAGCATGCGGCGCTGGTCTTCCGGCACCCGGCGGCGCTCCACCAGGCCGAGTTCCTCCATGCGCAGCAGCACGCCGGTGAGGCTGGGGCTGAGGATCTGACAGGCTTCGCAGATCTGCCGCGGCTCCATCTCGCCCTGTTCGCTCAGCGTGCGCATCACCCGCCACTGCTGCTCGGTGAGACCGAAGTGGGTGATGATCGGGCGGAAGTGGGCGAGCAGGGTTTCGCGTGCTTTCAGCAGCAACTGCGGCAGGTTGCGGTGGGCGATGGGGGCGCTCATTGGGTTGCCTTGTCCTGTCTCTGCTGCGGCTTTGCGGGCCGCGCTGCGGGGAATGCGGTCATTCATCATAAATCTCCTTGGCCTCGATTCTAGCAGTTGACTCACTAATATCTTAGTGATCAAATTGCTAACATATTAAGTAATCGTGCCGCCCAGGCACGTGTCAGGAGAGAGGAGAAGAGATGAACAAGCGCCTGTTGGTCGCGGCGTCCGCCTGCGTGTTGTCCCTGCCCGCGTTCGCGCAGGAGGTGACCCTCAAGATCGCCCATTTCCTGCCCTCGGTGGCGCCGGCCCAGCAGCAGGTGATGCAGCCCTGGTGCGATGCGCTGGCCAAGGATTCCGGCGGCCGCATAAAGTGCCAGTTCTTCCCGGCGATGCAGCTCGGCGGCACCCCCGCCCAGCTCGCCGACCAGGTGAAGAACGGCGTGGCCGACGTGGTGTGGACCGCGCCCGGCTACTCCGCCGGCCGCTTCCCGCTGGTCGAGGCGCTGGAACTGCCCTTCGTCGTCTCCGACGCCAGCAGCGGCAGCCGCGCGGCCTGGTCCTACTACGAGCAGTACGCCAAGGCGGAATTCGACGCCTACAAGGTGCTGGCGGTGCACGTGGATGGTGGTGTGGCGCTGCATACCGCGAAGAAGCCGGTGAAGGGCCTGGCGGACATCGCCGGCCTGAAGCTGCGCGCGCCCACCCGCATGGCCTCCAAGACCCTGGCCGCGCTCGGCGGCGAACCGGTGGCGATGCCGCCGGCGCAGGTCACCGAGGCTATCGCCAAGGGCGTGGTGGATGGCGCCATGGGCGCCTGGGAAGTGGTGCTGCCGACCAAGCTGGACGAAGTGGCCAAGTTCCACGCCCAGCCGGCGGCGGGCAAGCCCTATCCCTCCACCACGGTGCTGGCGCTGCTGATGAACAAGCAGAAGTACGACAGCCTGCCGGCCGATCTCAAGGCGGTGGTGGACAAGCACAGCGGCGCCGCGCTGGTGGCGAACTTCGGCCGCGTGTGGGACGAGGTGGCCACCGCCACCCGCGCCAAGGTGGCGAGCCACGGCAACGCGGTGGTGCAACTCTCCGACGCCGACCTGGAAGCGATGAAGAAGGCCGCCCAGCCGGTTGAAGAAGAGTGGGTGAAGCAGGTGAGCGCCAAGGGCGTGGATGGCCGAAAGCTGGCCGATGCTGCCCGCGCGCTGGCCAGCGGCCAATAACAAGAAAGCACGGAGGAGACAGCCATGAACGAACCCATGGGGCTGCCGCCCGAGTTGCGGCAGCGCGGCGCGGTGGAGGCCGCGCTGAGCGGGATCTGCAGGCTGCTGGCTTACGCCGGCGGTGCACTCTTTCTCGGCCTGATGGCGATGTCGCTGGTGTCCATCGTCGGCCGCAAGCTGGGCTTTGGCTCGGTGAACGGCGACATCGAGCTGATGCAGGCGGGCACCGCGGTCGCGGCTGCCGCCTTCCTGCCGTACTGCGCGCTGATGGGCGAGAACCTGAAGGTGGATTTCTTCACCGAGCACCTGCCGGCCGCGCGCAAGCGCTGGATGGACGGCAGCGCCGACCTCATCCTCGCCATCGCGGTGGCGGTGCTGGCCTGGCGCACCGCGCTGTCGGCCATCTCCATCCATGAGGCGGGCGAGGTGACCACGCTGGTATCGCTGCCGGTGTGGATTCCGGTGGCGGCGCTGGTGCCCAGCCTGGCGCTGACTTCGCTGTGCGCTTTCTACCGCGCGGCCAGCGCCTTCTTTTGCCGCCAGGCGATGCCGTTGGCCAGCGGGCTGGAACGGGCTGCCCGGCCGGAGGTGGCCAAATGAGCGGCACTGCGGTCGGCCTACTGGGCTTCGGCGCGCTGATGGCGATGCTGTCGGTGCGCATCCACATCACCATGGCGATGTTCATCGCCGGTGCCGGCATCTACCTGGTGATGAACAGCGGCATGGCGGACGGTCTGCTGTACACGCTGAACAACCTGGTCTATGCCCGGCTTTCCAACTACGACCTGGCGGTGATCCCGCTCTTCATCCTGATGGGCCAGTTCGCCACCCACGGCGGCCTGTCCAAGGCGTTGTTCCGTGCCGCCGGCACGCTGATCGGCCACTGGAAGGGCGGCATGGCGATGGCTTCCACCGCCGCCTGCGCTGCCTTTGGCGCCATCTGCGGCTCCTCGCTGGCCACCGCCGCCACCATGGGCCAGGTGGCGCTGCCGGAACTGCGCGAGCGCGGCTATTCCGGCAAGCTCGCCACCGCCACGCTGGCGGCCAGCGGCACGCTGGGCATCCTGATTCCGCCGTCGGTACCGCTGGTGATCTATGCGGTGCTGACGCAGGAGTCCATCGGCAAGCTGTTCGTCGCCGCGGTCATTCCCGGCATCGTCGCCGCGCTGGGCTACATCCTCGTCATCCGCATCATCGTCAGCCGCAACCCGGAAGCCGGCCCGGCCGGGGAGAAGGCCAGCGTGGCCGAGATGATCAAGGCGCAGGTCGGCATCATCCCGGTGCTGCTGGTGTTCCTGGTGGTCATCGTCGGCATCTACGGCGGCTGGGCCAATCCCACCGAAGCGGCCTCCATCGGCGCGGCAGCCTGCGGCGTGCTTGCCTTCGTCACCGGCGGCATGCGCTGGAAGGGCTTGTCGGCGAGCATTCTCGGCACCGCTCACGCCACTGCGATGATCTTCATGGTGCTGATCGGCGCCGATCTGCTGAATTCGGCGCTGGCGCTGTCGCAGATGCCCACCGAGCTGGCCAACTGGGCGCGCGATTCCGGCATGCCGCCGCTGGCCATCCTGTTCGCGGTGCTGGCCATCTACGTGCTGCTGGGCTGCGTGATGGATTCGCTGGCGATGATCCTGCTCACCATTCCCATCTTCTACCCGATGATCATGGGCCTGGATTTCTTCGGCATGAGCCAGGCGGACAAGTCCATCTGGTTCGGCATCCTGGCGCTGATGGTGGTGGAGATCGGCCTGGTGCATCCGCCGGTGGGCATGAACCTCTATGTGATCAACAAGCTGGCGCGCGACGTGCCGATGAAGGACACCGCCCTGGGGGTGATGCCTTTCCTGGCCTCCGACTTCGCGCGCATCATCCTGCTGGTGTTCGTGCCTGGCCTCGCGCTGTGGCTGGTGCATGCACTGGGTTGAGGAGACACACACGATGACAAGCAAACCCCTGCCGCTGGCCGGCACGGTGTACGGCGTGGTGATGAACGACCGCGTCTCGGTGGCCCGCCTGGGTGCCGCTGCCGCTGAAGCGCCCTACAAGGGCGCACCCAGGGCGCCGGTGCTCTACATCAAGCCGGCCAATACCCTGGCGGCCGAGGGCGCCGCGGTGCGCCTGCCGCAGGGCGAGGCGCGGGTGGAAGTGGCGGCCACCGTCGGCATCGTCTTCGGCGCGCCGGCGGCGCGCCGCACGCCGGCCGATGCGCTGGAGACGGTGGCCGGCTACCTGCTGGTGGCCGACCTCAGCCTGCCGCACGCCAGCTACTACCGGCCAGCGATCCGTGAGAAGTGCTTCGACGGCGCCTGCCCGGTCGCCGCCCGGGTGGTGCCGGTGGCGGAGGCGGGCACGCTGGCCCACCTCACGCTGCACACCTTCTTCGATGGCCTGCCGGTGGCCGAGCGCACGCTGGCGGACCTGCTGCGCGACGTGCCGCAGCTGATCGCCGACGTGTCCGAGTTCATGACCCTGCACACCGGCGACGTGCTGCTGGTCGGCGTGGAATACCAGTCGCCGCAGGCTGCGCCCGGCACGAAGGTGCGCATCGACGGCGGCGCGCTGGGCGCGCTGGCATTCAGCATTGCGGAGGAAGCACGATGAAGCGCGCACGCATCGCCTGGCAGGGCGGCATCCACGAGGCGCGGCCTCACGGTGCGGACCAGCTGCGGCTGGCCGATGGCCGCATCGTCGGCCAGGCGGAAGTCACCTGGCTGCCGCCGGTGCAGCCGCGCACCGTGTTCGCCCTCGGCCTCAATTACGCCGACCACGCCAAGGAGCTGGCCTTCAAGGCGCCGGAAGCGCCGCTGGTCTTCCTCAAGGGGCCGAACGCCTTCACCGGCCACCGCAGCTTCAGCCGCCGCCCGGCGGACGCCACCTACATGCACTACGAGTGCGAGCTGGCGGTGGTGATCGGCAAGGCCGGCTACCGGATTTCCAAGGCGGATGCCTACGACCATGTCGCCGGCTACACCGTCGCCAACGACTACGCCATCCGCGACTACCTCGAAAACTGGTACCGCCCCAACCTGCGGGTGAAGAACCGCGACGCCTGCACGCCGCTCGGCCCCTGGCTTGTGGACCGCGCCGACGTGCCGGACCCGATGGCGCTGCGCCTCACCACCCGGGTGAACGGCGTCACCACCCAGCAAGGCACGACCGCCGACATGATCTTCGACGTGCCGACGCTGATCGAATACCTGTCGTCCTTCATGACGCTCTCGCCCGGCGACCTCATCCTCACCGGCACGCCGGAAGGGCTGGCCGACGTCAAGGCCGGCGACGTGGTCGACACCGAGATCGAGGGCATAGGCTGCCTCACCAACACCATCGTGGACGACGCCGGCTGGTTCGGCGCCGCCGGCCAGGGAGCACACGCACAATGAGCACGATTCAACACCTCATCGGCGGCCGCGAAGTCGGCAGCGCCGAGACCTTCGACACCCTCAACCCCGCCACCGGCGAAGTGCTCGCCCGCGTCGCCAGCGGCGGCCAGGACGAAGTGAACGCCGCGGTGGCCGCCGCCAAGGCCGCCTTCCCCGCCTGGGCCGCCACCCCGGTGAAGGAGCGCGCCCGCCTGCTGCGCCGCCTGGGCGACCTCATCGCCGCCCATGTGCCGGAGCTGGCAGAGCTGGAAACGCGCGACTGCGGCCAGGTCATCGGCCAGACCAAGAAGGCGCTGATCCCGCGTGCGGCGGACAACTTCTACTACTTCGCCGAACTCATCCAGCACCAGCACGGCGAAACCTACGATTCCGACACCGGCCACCTCAACTACACTCTGTGGCAGCCGGTGGGCGTGGTGGCGCTGATCTCGCCGTGGAACGTGCCCTTCATGACGGCCACCTGGAAGACCGCGCCCTGCCTGGCCTTCGGCAACACCGCGGTGATGAAGATGTCGGAACTCTCGCCGCTCACCGCCACGCGCCTCGCGCAGCTGGTGCTGGAGGCCGGCATTCCGCCGGGCGTGTTCAACCTGGTGCACGGCTACGGCCACACCGCCGGCGAGGCGCTGGTCAGCCACCCGGACGTGCGCGCCATCTCCTTCACCGGCTCCACCGTCACCGGCAACCGCATCGTCAAGTCCGCCGGGCTGAAGAAGTTCTCGATGGAGCTGGGCGGCAAGTCGCCCTTCGTGATCTTCGACGATGCTGACTACGAACGCGCGTTGGATGCCGCGCTGTTCATGATCTTCTCCAACAACGGCGAACGCTGCACCGCCGGCAGCCGCATCATCGTCCAGCACAGCATCTACGAGCGCTTCGTCGCCGACTTTGCCGCCCGCGCGGCCAAGCTGACGGTGGGCGACCCGCTGGACCCCAACACCATCATTGGCCCGATGATCAGCCGCGGCCACTACGAGAAGGTCACGCGCTACATCGAGCTCGGCCAGGAAGAGGGCGCCCGCCTGGTGCTGGGCGGCGGCAAACCGGAGGTGGCGGCGCACCTGGCCGGCGGCAACTGGGTGCAGCCCACAGTGTTCGCCGACGTGGATAACCGCATGACCATCGCCCAGGACGAGATCTTTGGCCCGGTGCCGTGCCTGATCCCGTTCAAGACCGAGGAAGAGGCGGTGCGCATCGCCAACGACACCCCCTACGGTCTGTCCTCCTACCTGTGGACCGAGAACACCGGCCGCGTGCTGCGCATGGCCAAGGCCATCGAGGCTGGCATGACCTTCGTCAACAGCCAGAACGTGCGCGACCTGCGGCAGCCCTTCGGCGGTACCAAGGCCTCCGGCACCGGCCGCGAGGGCAACCACTACAGCTACGAAGTGTTCTGCGAGGCCAAGAACGTGGCGATTTCGTATGGCAGCCACCCGATTCCAAGGTGGGGCGTGTGAGGGGCCTGTGAGTCGCTGCATCACCGCCACCGTCCCCCTGCGGACGGTGGTTTGACGGCCCGGCAGGGAAACAACAGCAACACGGCGGCCGAGCGCGCACAGAACGCGGCCCGCCGCCGGCTCCGGCAGAGAGCGACCCGGAGTTCCATAACCACAGGAAAGCGCAAGAGGAGAACACCATGGGCAAACTCGCCCTCGCCGCCAAGATCACCCACGTGCCGTCGATGTATCTGTCCGAGCTGGACGGCCCGCACAAGGGCTGTCGCCAGCCCGCCATCGACGGCCACATCGAGATCGGCCGCCGCTGCCGCGAACTCGGTGTGGACACCATCGTCGTCTTCGACACCCACTGGCTGGTGAACAGCGGCTACCACGTGAACTGCGCGCCGCACTTCGAAGGCATCTACACCAGCAACGAGCTGCCGCACTTCATCAAGAACATGCCCTACGCCTACCCGGGCAACCCGGCGCTGGGCAAGCTGCTGGCCGAGGTGTGCACCGCCGAGGGCGTGAATACCCGCGCCCACGATGCCACCACGCTGGCGCTGGAGTACGGCACCCTGGTGCCGATGCGTTACATGAACGCCGATCAGCATTTCAAGGTGGTGTCGGTATCGGCGCTGTGCACCGTGCATAACCTGGCGGACTCGGTACGCCTGGGCGCGGCCATGCGCAAGGCGGTGGAAGCCCACTACGATGGCAAGGTCGCCTTCTTCGCCAGCGGCTCGCTGTCGCACCGCTTCGCCCAGAACGGCGTCGCCGAAGAGTTCATGCACAAGATGTGGAGCCCCTTCCTGGAGACCATGGACCACGCGGTGGTGGACATGTGGCAGCGCGGCGACTGGCAGACCTTCTGCGCGATGCTCCCCGAGTACGCCGACAAGTGCCACGGCGAAGGCTTCATGCACGACACCGCGATGCTGCTGGGCGCGCTGGGCTGGGACGCATACCGCGGCAAGGTGGAAGTGGTCACCCCCTTCTTCGGCAGCTCCGGCACCGGCCAGATCAACGCGGTGTTTCCGGTCTGAGCTGAAGGCGGGAGGCGAGTTGAAACGCAATACCCCTCCGAGCCACCGGCGCCTTTCCCCCTCCTCCCCTCGCGGGGAGGAGGGGGGAGAGGGGGCGCCCCGCAGGGGCTTACCCGGCCTGGAGTGCCGAACGGCCGTCCCCCTCTCTCCAACCCCCGCTCCGCACCCCGGCCCTGTTGCCTGCAGGCAACAGGGGGCTCTGGCGGGCGAAGCAGTGCTTCGCTTTCCCGCCTACCCCCCGCGAGGGAAGAGGGACTTAAAAGCCAACGCCGACTGAACCGCCTCCACTCCCATTTCCCCCGACCTTGCGAAGCCGCCCCCCAACACCTTCCACGGACTCCCGCACCATGGCCCACCTCATCTTCGAATACTCCGCCAACCTCCGCGCCGAGGGCGACCTCCGCGGCCTGCTGAAAAAGGCCAACGCGGTGATGATCGCCCAGGGCGTGTTCCCGGTCGGCGGCATCCGCTCGCGCGCCATCGAACTCACCGACTTCTGCGTCGCCGACGGCAGCGCGGATGACGCCTTCGTCCATGCCACCGTCAAGATCGGCGCCGGCCGCAGCGCGGAGGCGCGGCAGAAGACCGGCGACGAGCTGTTCGACATGATGAAGGCCCACTTCGCCGCGCTCTTCGACCGCCGCTACCTGGCGCTGTCGCTGGAACTGCAGGAGTTCTCCGAGGCCGGCACCTGGAAGCACAACAACATCCACGCCCGCTACCGCAAGGCCTGAGCGGCCGGGCGCCCCACATCAGAGGACAAGACCATGCTGCCCCAAGAGACCATCGCCGCCGTCGCGCTGCGGCTGCACCAGGCCGAAAAGACCCGCGAGCAGGTGCGCGCGCCCTCGCTGGACCATCCGGAGATCACCATCGCCGACGCCTACGCGGTGCAGCGCGAGGGCATACGGCTGAAGCTGGCCGAGGGCCGCACGATCAAGGGCCACAAGATCGGCCTCACCTCGCGGGCGATGCAGCAATCCTCCCAGATCGACGAGCCGGACTACGGCACCCTGCTGGACGACATGTTCTTCCACGAGGGCGCCGACATCCCGCTGTCGCGCTTCATCCTGCCGATGGTGGAAGTGGAGCTGGCCTTCATCCTCAAGGACAGGCTGGAGGGGCCGGACGTCAGCGTGTTCGACGTGCTCTCCGCCACCGACTACGTGATTCCGGCGATCGAGATCATCGACGCCCGCTGCCACCGCATCGACCCCGACAGCAAGCGCCCGCGCCGCGTCATGGACACCATCTCCGACAACGCCGCCAACGCCGGCCTGGTGATGGGCGGCCGTGCGGTGAAGCCGATGGATGTGGACCTGCGCTGGGTGGCGGCGCTGCTCTACCGCAACGGCGTCATCGAGGAGACCGGCGTGGCCGCCGGCGTGCTCAACCACCCGGCCAACGGCATCGCCTGGCTGGCGAAGAAGTTCGCGCCCCACGGCGTCGCGCTGGAGCCCGGCCAGGTCATCCTCGCCGGCTCCTTCACCCGGCCGGTGGCGGCGCGCGCCGGCGACACCTTCCACGTAGACTACGGCCCCCTGGGCTGCATCGCCTGCCGCTTCGTCTGAGCCGCCGCGCGCCCAGCCCGTCCGCCTTCGCGAGAGTTCTCCCATGCAGATGCCCGAAAACCGCTTCAAGCGCGCCCTGGCGGCGCCCACCGATGGCCAGCCGCTGATCGGCCTGTTCCTCGGCCTGGCCGACCCCTACAGCGCCGAGATCGTCGCCGGCACCGGCTACGACTGGCTGATGGTGGACGGCGAGCACGGCCCCAACGAGCTGCGCACCGTCCTCGCCCAGCTGCAGGCCCTGGCCGCCTACCCGGTGAGCCCGGTGGTGCGCACCGCCGACCACAACACCGCCGCCATCAAGCGCCTGCTGGACATCGGCGCCCAGACCTTGCTGGTGCCCATGGTGGAATCCGGCGAGCAGGCCCGCGCCCTGGTCGCCGCCACCCGCTACCCGCCGGCCGGCATCCGCGGCGTCGGCACCGCGCTGGCGCGGGCGGCGCGCTGGAACGGCGTGCCGGACTACTTCGCCCGCGCGGATGAAGAGGTCTGCCTGATCCTGCAGGTGGAATCCCGCGCCGGCCTCGCCGCCATCGAGGACATCGCCGCGGTGGAGGGCGTGGACGGCATCTTCGTCGGCCCCTCCGACCTCGCCGCCTCGCTCGGCTACCTCGGCCAGCCCGGCCACCCGGAGGTGAAAGCCGCGGTGGAAGACGCGCTCGCCCGCATCGCCGCCGCCGGCAAGGCCGCCGGCGTATTCGCCTCCGACCCCGCCACCGCCCGCGGCTATTGTGAGAAAGGGGCACGTTTCGCCGCCGTCGGCGTCGATACCCTGTTGCTGCGCAACGCCGCGCTGCGCCTGGCGCAGTCCTTCAAGGGCGAGAGCGGGGCGGCGGGGGCGGCTTATTGAGCGGGAGGGGCGTGTGTGCCCATGCCGGCGGCGCCAGCCTGGCGCCACCGGAGCGGGCAGGCGGTGCTCCGGCTTGCCAGCCCTGTATTCCGGCGGCGCTCAGCCTGGCAGACCGGCCCTTTCTGCCTGAGCCTGGCCGGGCTTGCGGGGCAAAGAACAACATCAGATCCATCTGCTGGCGCCAGTCCGCGCGCCGGCCCGTAACAAGGAGAACACCATGCTCCAGCTGAAGAATCCGGCGCTGCTGCGCCAGGCCTGCTACATCGCCGGCCAGTGGGTGGGCGCCGATGAGGGCGAGACCGTGCCGGTCACCGACCCCGCCACCGGCGAGACCATCGCCAGCGTGCCGCGCTGCGGCGCCGCCGAAACCCGCCGCGCCATCGAGGCTGCCGACCGCGCGCTGCCGGCCTGGCGCGAGACCACCGCCGCCGAACGCGCCAAGGTGCTGCGGCGCTGGTTCGAACTGATGATGGCCAACCAGGAAGACCTCGCCCGGCTGATGACCGCCGAGCAGGGCAAGCCGCTGGCCGAGGCCCGCGGCGAGATCGCCTACGCCGCCGCCTTCATCGAGTGGTTCGCCGAAGAAGGCAAGCGTGCCTACGGCGAGGTGGTGCCCTCGCCGCTGGCCGGCACCCGCATCGTCGTCACCCGCGAGCCGGTGGGCGTGTGCGCGGCGGTCACGCCGTGGAACTTCCCGGCGGCGATGATCACCCGCAAGGCCGGCCCGGCGCTGGCGGCCGGCTGCACCATGGTGGTCAAGCCGGCGGAGCAGACGCCGCTGTCGGCGCTGGCGCTGGCGGTGCTGGCGGAAGAGGCGGGCGTGCCGGCGGGCGTGTTCAGCGTCATCACCGGCAAGGCCAGCGCCATCGGCGGCGAATTCACCGCCAACCCGACGGTGCGCAAGCTCACCTTCACCGGCTCCACCGAGGTCGGCCGCCTGCTGATGGAGCTGTGCGCGCCGACGATCAAGAAGCTGTCGCTGGAACTGGGCGGCAATGCGCCCTTCATCGTCTTCGACGATGCCGACCTGGACGCGGCGGTGGCCGGCGCCATCGCCTCCAAGTACCGCAACACCGGCCAGACCTGCGTCTGCTCCAACCGCCTGCTGGTGCAGGCCGGTGTGTACGACGCCTTCGCCGAAAAGCTGGCCGCCGCGGTGGCGAAGCTGAAGGTGGGCAACGGCTTCGACGACGGCGTGACCCAGGGCCCCCTGATCGACGAGGCCGCCCTGGCCAAGGTCGAGGAACTGGTGGGCGACGCGCTGGCCAAGGGCGCCCGGGTGGTGGCCGGCGGCAAGCGCCATGCGCTGGGCGGCACCTGGTACGAGCCCTCCATCCTGGCCGAGGTGACGCCGGCGATGCGGGTGGCGAAGGAGGAAATCTTCGGCCCGGTGGCGCCGCTGTTCCGCTTCGACACCGAGGAAGAGGCCATCCGCCTGGCCAACGACACCGAGTTCGGCCTCGCCGCCTACTTCTACTCCCGCGACATCGGCCGGGTGTGGCGGGTGTCCGGCAAGCTGGAGTACGGCATGGTGGGCATCAACACCGGCCTGATCTCCACCGAGGTGGCGCCCTTCGGCGGCATCAAGCAATCCGGCCTGGGCCGCGAAGGCTCCAGCCACGGCATCGACGAGTACCTGGAAACCAAGTACCTGGCGATGGGCGGGCTGTAAGCCGGCGCGAGTAAGCAGCGCCGCCGCAACGGATCGACGGGCGGCGGCGCTTTGTTTCGAAGGGGGCGTGTGGCCGGCTTCCGCACATGCCGCTGCGGTGAGGCGGTGCCGCCATCCAGGCGGCGTCCGGATGGCTTGCCGGTTTCAGGCTTCCGGCGTGCAGCCATCCACGCCGCAGAAGGGCGCTTCCGCTTCCACTTGTGCCGGTGCGGTGGCGGGCAGGCGGCCGGCGAGGTGTTCGCGGAAGGCGTCCGGCTTGCCCAGCCAGGTGGAGAGGTCCAGCACCTGCAACTTGCGGTCGTCGGTCTCCAGCACCAGGGTGGGGAAGCCGCGGCCGCCGACCCGGGCCAGCAGCTCGCGGCTGGCGGCGACGTGGTTGCGGGTGGGGCCGCCTTCCAGGTCGGCATAGGCGTGGTCGAACTCCACCGGGCTCAGGCCCATGTCGGTGGCGATGGCGTGCAGTACCGCCGGCTCGGCGATGCGCCTGCCCTGCACGTAGTGGGCGCGCTGCAGTCGATCCAGCATGTCCAGGCCGCGGCCGGCGATGGCCTCGGCGGCGAGGATGGCGGTGGTTGGCGGTGCGGAGTCCATGACCGCGCCGCGGTCCAGCAGCAGGCCGTCGAAATAGGCCTCGCCGAAGGGCTGGCCGCTGACGGCGGCGATGCGGCGGTCGTGGGGAATCACGTATTCCCGCCACTGCGGCGTGATCGGGCGGCGGTCGCCGTCCATCATCATGCCGCCGCCGTGGAATGCGACGCGCAGGCCAGGCAGGCTGCGCGCAGCCTTCACCAAGGGGGCCGCGGCGTAGCACCAGCCGCACAGGGGGTCGAAGATGTAATGCAGGGTCATGATGGTCTTTCCGGCGGGGCGGTGCCTGGCGGAAGGTCGAGTCGGGGCTTGCCATCATAGAAGGGTGCTCGGCGGGGAAAAAGCGGGTGGCGGATAAGGCACTGTTTCATGGACAGGACCAATCTCCCGGCGCCCGCCGGCGGCGGACGAAGCAAGGAGGCAGGGATGCAGCAGCACGCTCACACCCGGGAACTCGGCCGCGAGGCCGCGTCGCTGTTTCGCCCCTGTGCGCAGGCGGCGGGGAATGCTGCCGCGGCCGCGGCGTCCTTCATCCGCTGCCGCGACCCGGCGGAGGCCTCAGCCCGCTTGCGCTCCGCCTACAGCCACCATCGCCTGAGCGTGCATGGCCGCCGCTTCGACATGCGTTTCGAGTGCCGCCGCCTGGGGGCGCTGGAGCTGGCGCGGCTACGCTTCGGCACCGAGGTTGAGCTGGACCAGCAGGCGGCCGGCGGTTTCACCCTGATCACCACCCAGCTGGAGGGCGCCTCCGAGATCGTCGCCGGCGGCGGTGTGCATCGCGGCGGCGCCGGCATGGTGGTGCTGGATTCCGCCGCCACGCCGGTGAGGAAGCGCTTTTCCGCCGACAGCTGCCGCCTCAACCTGCGCATCGAACAAGGCCTGCTGGCGGCCAAGTGGGCCGCGCTGAGCGGGCAGGCGGACGCTGCGCCGCCACTGTTCCAGCCGGCGCTGGCGGCGGGCCTGCCGGCGCAGGCGCGCTGGCTGGCGCTGCTGCGGCTGGTGCTGGGCTGGGCGCAGGTGGCGCCTGGCGCCGCCTTGTTGCGCCAACTGGAGGAAATGGTGGCGCTCTACCTGCTCACCGAAGTGCCCCACAGCCAGTCGGCGCTGCTGCACAGGCCACTGCCCGCGCCGGCGCCGCGCCACCTGCGCCGGGCCGAGGATTACATGCGCGCCCACGCCGGCCAGCCGCTGACCCTGGCCGACATCGCCACCGCCGCCGGCGTCGGCATCCGCACTCTCAGCGCCGCCTTCCGCGACAGCCGCGGCACCAGCCCGATGGCCTGGCTGCGCGAGCTGCGCCTGGAGGGCGCGCGGCAGGACCTGCTCGCTGCCGGCCCTGCCGACACCGTCGCCGAGATCGCCATCCGCCGCGGCTTCGGCAACCTAGGCCGCTTCGCCGCCGACTACCGCCGCCGCTACGGTGAAACACCATCGGCGACGCTGCGGCGGGGCAGCTATTGAGCCGGCAATCAGATAAGGGAGACCGAGCCTGTCGAAGAGCGTCGCGGACTTCGACAGGCTCGGCCCGAAGGGCTGTTGTGTATTCAACCGCCGGCTTAACAAGAGCAGAGGGGCGCCCCGCGTGCTAGCGCTGCGGCTGCCATCGTCCAGCCTCAGGCCAGCATCTGCAGCACGAACACCACGCTGGCCTGCATGACGCCCCCGCGTTCCCGGAAGCTCAGCCAGCGGCAGTCTTCTGGGTTGCGGTCTACCGGGTCCCGGCGCGCCAGCGCGGTGTCGCGTTCGTCCTGCCAGTAGGTCTGGGTGACCAGCGGGCGGTGGCCGCCGGCGGAGAGGCGCCAGTGCAGGTGGCGGCGGCGGTTGGCGTAGTTGCCGGGAACGATGCTGGTGAAGGCGAAGCGGCCCTGGCCGTCGCTGCGGACCTGGCCGCGCAGGTTGATCTCCTCGGCGCGGTACCGGGAGATGTCGCCGTTGTCTTCCGGGTGGTAGCGGCCGTCGCTGTCGGCATGCCACAGCTCCACCACCGCGTTGGCGAGCGGCGTGCGGCCGTCGTTGCCGCCCAGCACCAGGCCGGCGACCTGCATCGGCGTGCCGGCGGCGCGCAGCAGGTTGATGTCCATGGTCGAGGGCGCGTTGGCGACATAGAAGGGGCCGGCGGTGGCGCTGCCGGTGGGGCCGCAGGTCTTGCACACCGCGGGGGCGCAGGCTTCGGCGGCGAGGCCGGGACGGCTGGCCAGCAGCAGGCCGGCGCCCAGGCCGAGGAGGAGGTCGCGGCGGTCGGTCATGGCGGCACTTCCGGGCAGGGGATGGCCCTTGGTGGCGCGGAAGGCGGCGCGGGTTCCTTGCGCGCCGGAAGTGGCGGAGCCGGGAAGACGAAAGGGCCGGGAAAGGGCCGGGAAAGGGGCTGAAAAGGGGCTGAAAAGGGGCCGGAGCGGGTGGTGCCCGCCCCGGCTCCGGGGCTTGTCGCTGGGCTGGCCGCCGCCTCAGGGCGCCGCGGCCAATTCCCTCGCGGTCGCGGCCAGCGCCTTGCCGTCCAGCCCCTTGCGGCTGACTTCGGCGATCCATTCCTCGTCCACCTTGGCGGTGGCGGCACGCATGGCGCGCATGTCGTCCTCGCTGAAGCGGTGGATCTTGCCGCCACCGGCCAGCACCTTGGCGCGGGCGGCCTCGGTTTCGTCGTCCCAGTTGCGGCCGGCGCGGACGACCAGGGCTTCGCCGCTGTGCTTATCGATGACGGCTTTGAGGTCGTCCGGCAGGCGCTCGTACTTGGCCTTGTTCATCAGGATGGTGAGCACGGTGGCGACCGGGAAGGGTTGGCCGGCCGGCGGATCGACATGGAAGCGGGTGACTTCGTCCAGCTTGGTCGAGGGCACGAACTCCCAGCCGCCCATGGCGCCGTCCACCACGCCCTTGGCGATGGCCTCGGTCATCTGCGCCGGCGGCATCGCCACCGGCTGGCCGCCGAGCGCGGCCAGGGTCTTGGAGGCCATGCGGCCGGGGGCGCGCAACTTGAGGCCTTCGATGTCGGCCGGCGCCTTGATCTCCTTGCGGCCGGTGTGCAGGGTGACGCCGCCGTCGATGAACATCGCCAGCACCTTGTAGGCTTCGAACTCCTTCTGTGCGTGGCGCTGGTAGTACTGCCAGGTGGCGAGCCCGCCGCGGCTGGCGTCGCTGATGACGAAGGGCAGCTCCATGGCCTCGATGGCGGGGAAGCGGCCGGCGGAGTAGCCGGGCACCGTCCACACCACGTCGGCGACGCCGTTCTTGACCTGGTCCACCAGCTGCGCCGGCGTGCCGCCCAGTTGCATCGCCGGGTAGAACTGGCAGGCGATGCGGCCCTGGGAGTCGCGGGCGATGTCGGCACACCAGGGCACCAGCACCTTCTGGTGGCCGGAGACGTTGGCCGGCAGGAAGTGGGCGACCTTGAGGGTGACTTCCTGGGCGTGGGCGGCCGGGAGGGCGAGGGCGGCCAGCGCGGCGGCCAGCGTGAGCACGGCGGCGCGGGGTTTGCGGCTGGGGCGGGCGGCCGGCGCGGCCGGCGTGGGTTGGCGGGTGGATTTCATGCTGTCGTCTCCTTCTTCTCTGGTGGGTGCTGCTGCCGCCGCGGCCGGCGGCCGGGGCGGTGGAACGGCGCTGCCGGCGGGATCAGAGATCCAGCTTCAGCAGCGGGCCTCGGGCGCGTGAGCAGCAGGGCAGGAAGTGGTCTGCTGCGGCGCGCTCTTCTGCGGTGAGGAACTGGTCGCGGTGGTCCGGCTGGCCGGCGAGCACCCGCGTGAGGCAGGTGCCGCACACGCCTTGCTCGCAGGAGGTCGGGATGTCGATGCCGGCGCGGGCCAGGGCCTGGGTGACGGATTCGTCCGCCGCCACCGGGATGCGGGCGCCGGTGCTGGCGAGCTCGATTTCGAAGGGCAGGTCGCCGCTGTCGACGACGGCCGGGGCGCGGCCGAAGTGCTCGCGGTGCAGGCGGTCCGCCTCCCAGCCCAGGTTGAGGGCGGTGGTGGCGAGGTGGTCCATGAAGCCGGCTGGGCCGCAGACATAGAGGTGCGCGCCGGCCGGCGCCCCGGCCAGCGCGGCGGCGGCGTCGAAGGGCTGTTCGTCGTCGAAATGCAGCCGGCTGCGGGCAGCGTGCGGCGCCGTGGCCAGGCGGGAGAGGAAGGCGGCCTGGGAGCGGCGGCGGGCGCAGTAGTGCAGGCGGTAGTCGCGCCCGGCGGCGGTCAGCGCTTCGGCCATGGCGAGGATGGGCGTGATGCCGATGCCGCCGGCCACCAGCAGCGCCGGCGCGGGTTCCGGCGCGAGGGCGAAGAGGTTGCGCGGCGCCGAGATGCGCAGCCGCCGGCCTTCTTCCAGCTGCCGGCACAGGGCGCGCGAGCCGCCGCGGGAGGCGGGGTCGTCCAGCACGCCGATGAGGTAGTGGTCGGCGGCGCCGGCGGGCGGCGGGTTGCACAGGGAGTATTGGCGGATGAGCTGGCGGCCGGGGCGGGCGCCGAGTGGGTCGTCGGGCGCGCCCTCGTCGGCGATGTCTATGGTGAGGTCGATGTGGGCACCGGCCTCGAAGGCCGGCAGGGCGCCGCCGTCGGGGCGTTCCAGGCGGAAGCTGAAGATGCCTTCGGCTTCCCGCTGCTTGCGGGTGAGCACGACTTCGTACATGTCTCTCTCTCCGGGGGGCCGCGCCTCTGCTGGGTGCGTGCCGGGGGTGGGGGTGGGCGGCCCAGCTAGAACGCTTGCCCACGTTTGGGTTGGTCAATGGAGGAACGATTGGGCTGGCGCAGCCGGCCCTTCAGGGCGCCCCTCCCCCGGGTCCGCGGGCCATGTGGCCTGCATGCCCCAGGGCGCTCCGGCGGGCGAAGCAGTGCTTCGCTCTTCCGCCTGCCCCCCGAGGGGATAGGGGGAAAAGATGCGGTCGCCGTGGGGTGAGGGCTTATCTCAACCATGGGGGGCAGCAAGGGCGGTTTGTGTGAATGCTTGGACCGCAGTCACCGTATCCGCTTCTTCACGCCGGCTGCGGCTGCGCCCGTGCCGCCACGCTGCCCTCCGCCTGCCTCGCCGCCGCCCGCGCAGCCATCTCCGCCTCCGCCCGCGCCTTGATGTAGCGGCGCATCGCGATCGCCGGCCCGTCCGCCGCCAGCGACATCTCGTGGAAGTCCTCGTCGGCGCTGGCCAGCAGTTCTTCCTGCAGCGCCAGGCCGACCACGTCCTCGTGGAAGGCGGCGAACAGGCGTTCGTGCATGGCGTGGGTGATGGCGGCGTCCTGCTGGGCGAAGTCGCGGCCGTGCACCACGAAGTAATGGGTGCTGGTGGCGGTTTCCGGGGTGGGCAGGTGGGCGGTGCGGATGCGGAACTCCGGCCGGCTTTCGGCGGGCAGGGCGGTATCGTAGAAGGCCACGTTCACCTCATGCATGGCCGGCGAGTGGAACTCGGAGCGGGCGATGCGGGCGGCGGTGGGCTTGCCGTAGAGGCCAGTGGGCTCGCCCCACACCGGCGGCAGCGAGGTCGGCACCACGTTGCGCACCAGGGCGAAGCGGCCGTCGCCCAGTTCGGTCTGGTAGGCGGCGCCGGCATAGTCGGGCGTGCCTATGGTGGCGGCGTGCAGGAAGCTGAGGTGGGTGAGGTCCAGCAGGTTCTCGTGCAGGCGCACGTAGCTGGCGCGCAGGTCCATGTAGCCGTGGGAGGTTTCCCAGGCGGGGTCGGTGATCCAGGCGGCGGGCGGCAGTTGCGCCGGGTCGGCCTCGGCTGGGTCGCCCATCCAGATCCACAGCAGCGGGCCGTGCTCCACCACCGCGTAGGCGCGCACCCCTATGCCCTTGGGACAGGGCGACTGCGACGGCGCTTCCACGCAGTCGCCGTGGCTGTCGAAGCGCAGGCCGTGGTAGCCGCAGACGATGGTGTCGCCGTCGCGGCGGCTGGCGGAGAGGGGGAAGGAGCGGTGCGGGCAGCGGTCGTCCAGCACCACCGCGCGGCCCTCGCTGGTGCGGAACATCACCACCCGCTTGCCCAGCAGGGTGCGGCGGAGCAGGGCCTCGCCGACTTCCTCGGCGAAGGCGGCGACGTACCAGGCGTTGTAGATGAAGGGGGTGTCGCGGTCGGCGAGGCGGCGGGAAGCGGCCTGGGCGGCCTGGATGAGCTTGGCGCTGGGGCGGGTCATGTCTCTGTCTCCTCGTTCTTGTGTTGCCGCGCCCTGCGCTGAGGGGCCGGCGATGGAGGCAAGTCTAGGAAGGGGCGGCGGGGGTGGTAAATGCGCTGGCGGACATGTCTAATATGTTAGTGATTCATGTTGTCCCGCAGCACGACCGCGTTCCCATGCATGGAGGCCGGATGTCCTTCCGCGAACTGGACCTCAACCTGATGCCGGTGCTGGATGCCTTGCTCACCCACGGCAGCGTGTCGCGCGCCGGCGAGGCGCTGGGCATGACGCAGCCGACGATGAGCCATGCGCTGCGCCGGTTGCGCGTCTATTTCAACGATCCGCTGTTCGTCCGCAGCGGCGCCCGCATGGTGGCGACGCAGAAGGCCCTGGAGCTGGCGCCGGTGGTGGCGGAGATGATGGAGGGCGTGCGCGCCCGCCTGGTGCCGGGAGCGGGCTTCGACCCCGCGCAGTCGCGGCGGGTGTTCTCGCTGAGCATGACCGACATGGCCGAGCTGGTGTTCATGCCGCGGCTGGTGCCGCGCTTCCGCGAGCGGGCGCCGCATGCGCGCCTGCGGGTGCTGCGGCTGATGCCGCGCGAGCTGCCGGCGGCGCTGGAGCGGCGCGACATCGACCTCGCCATCGGCAGTCTGCCGCTGACCGCCGACGGCCTGTACCAGCAGCAGCTGGTGCGCCATCCGCTGGTGTGCATCGTCAGCCGCGACAACCCGCGCTACGGCGAGCGCATCGCGCGCGAGGCCTACCTCGCCGCCGAGCACGTCGGCGTGATGCCCTTCGGCCGCGACGAGGACATCTTCGAATGGGCGCTGCAGGCGCAGGGCCTGAAGCGGCGCTTCTTCATGATGACCCAGGGCTTCCTGACGCTGCCGATGCTGATCGAGGGCAGCGACCTGATCGCCACCGTGCCGGAGCACATGGCGCGGGTGTTTGGCACCCACGCCGGCATTCGCTGCCTGCCGCCGCCGGTGGAGCTGCCGGCACTGGCGCTGCGCCAGAGCTGGCATCCGCGCTTCCAGCACGACCCCGGCAACGCCTGGCTGCGGGCGCTGTTCTTCGAGACCTTCTCGGCCGACCGGGCGGGGTGAACGCGGCAGCCCCGCGGCCGGCGGGGTGCCGGCGGCGGGGCTGGGGGTGCCGGGCGTGCTGGCGGGTCAGACGATGCGGGCGACTTCGTCGAAGGCCAGGCGCGGGCCGCGCGGGTAGTTGCCGGCGGCGTCGCCGTGGCCGAGGTTCACCAGCAGGTTGGTCTTGTAGTCGCCGCCGGGGAAGAACTCGGCGTCCACCTTGGCGGCGTCGAAGCCGCTCATGGGGCCGCAGTCCAGGCCCAGCGCGCGGGCGGCGATGATCAGGTAGGCGGCCTGCAGGCTGCTGTTGCGGAAGGCGGTGGCTTCGGCCAGCGCGGCGTTGCCGGCGAACATATCGTGGGCGCCGGGAATGGCCGGGCACTGGGTGGGCAGCTGCTCGTAGAAGCGGGTGTCCAGGCCGACGATGACGGTGGCCGGCGCCGCCATGGTCTTGTCCACGTTGCCGCCCATCAGCGCCGGCTTGAGCCTGGCCTTGGCCTCGGCGCTCTTGACGAACACATAGCGCGCCGGCTGGCAGTTCATCGAGGTCGGGCCCCACTTCAGCAACTCGTAGAGCTGGCGCAGGGTGTCGTCGGACACCGGCTGGTCGGTGAAGCGGTTAACGCTGCGGGCGTTGCGGAAGATGAGGTCGAGGGCGGCGTCGTTGGCGCTCATGGTGTTT
The DNA here is from genome assembly GCF_004361735.1 of Azoarcus indigens. GTDB lineage: Bacteria > Pseudomonadota > Gammaproteobacteria > Burkholderiales > Rhodocyclaceae > Azoarcus > Azoarcus indigens. Next base: position 25,452 of record NZ_SNVV01000013.1, read on the forward strand.
CCTTGCTTTTGTTTTGAGGGGCCGGGGTGGGCCCCCGGAGCATGGCGGTGATTGTCGCCGTATCCACCGGCGGGAAAAACCGCGGCTGGCGAATCACACTGTTCCGCGGGAGGAATCAATCGGCTGGTCGCTCCTGGGGTGAAGGCCCTGCCGGGAGGACTGGGCAAGGGAAGGCGCCCCACTGCGGTGGCGGCCTGCTCCCGTGAATATTTCGGCCGGATCCGTACAGCGTCCGCCGTTTTCGGGTAGCCGGCGGTTGGGCCGGATTCCTAGCATGGCGATGCCGCCCGCGCATCCGTTCGCCGGCGGTTTCTGCCCATAAAGGAGACAACCATGCGCGGACCGCGTCTTTCCCGTTTCGCCCTGCTCACCGCCTCGGCCCTGATTACCGCCGCTGCCAGCCTGCCCGCCACCGCCGCCGAGGAAGTCACCCTGCGCCTCGCCCACTTCCTGCCCGGCGTCGCGCTGGCGCAGAAAGAGGTGCTGGCGCCGTGGTGCGACACCCTGACCCGGGAATCCGCCGGCCGCATCAAGTGCCAGTTCTTCCCGGCGATGCAGCTCGGCGGCACCCCCGGCCAGCTCGCCGACCAGGCGAGGAACGGCGTGGCCGACGTGGTATGGACCGCGCCCGGCTACTCGCCCGGCCGTTTCCCCCGCACCGAGGCGCTGGAGCTGCCCGGCGTGATGCCGCTGGGCGGCACCGCGCAGGCCAGGATGGTCTGGGCCTTCTACGAGCAGAACCTGCGCGAGGAGTATGCCGGCTACAAGGTGCTCGCCATGCATGGCGACGGCGGCATGAACATCCACACCGCCAACAAGCCGGTGAACAGCCCGGACGATCTGCGCGGCATGAAGCTGCGCGCGCCCAACCGCGCCATCTCCCGCACGCTGGCGGCGCTGGGCGCGATGCCGGTGGCGATGCCGCCGGCGCAGATGACCGAGGCCATCGCCAAGGGCGTGGTGGACGGCGCCTCGGCGGTGTGGGAAGTCATCGTGCCGACCAAGCTGGACGAGGTCACCCGCTTCCACATGGAGACCCCGGCGGACCAGCCGGCGCTGGGCGCCACCGTGCTGGTGGTGCTGATGAACAAGGACAAGTACGCCGCGCTGCCGGCAGACCTGCGCGAGATCCTCGACCGCAACAGCGGCGCCGCGCTGTCGGCCCGCTTCGGCACCGCCTGGGATGGTGCCATCGAGGCGGCGCGAACCAAGGTCAAGGCCGCCGGCCACGCCGTCACCCTGCTCGACGGCGCCGACTACGAGCAACTGCGCCAGCGTAGCGCCACCGTGGAGCGCGACTGGGTGGAGGAGGTGCGCGCCAAGGGCGTGGATGGCGCTGCCCTGCTCGCCGCCGCACGGGCGCTGGCGGGCCGGAACCCGGCGGCCACCGCCGCACGCTGAACGCCTGGTCGCCGGGCGGAAGCGCTCGCCCGGCGCCGGGCAATCGATAGACAGGAACGGAGGAAGGACGACATGGAAAACAATAGACGCGACTACAACCGCCCGGCGCGCTTCGGCGCCGCCGAATGGCAGGCGCGGGTGGAACTGGCGGCGATGTACCGCATCTTCGCCTACCTCAGGTGGGACGAATCCATCTACAACCATATCTCGCTGCGGGTACCGGGCGAGCCGCAGCACTTCCTCATCAACCCCTTCGGCCTGCACTACAGCGAGGTCTGCGCCTCCAACCTGGTCAAGGTGGACATCGATGGCAACGTCGTCGGCCACGCCGACTGGCCCATCAACCCGGCCGGCTTCACCTTCCACAGCGCCATCCATGCGCAGGTGGAAGGCGCCCACTGCGTCATGCATGTGCATACCACCGCCACCCAGGCGGTGTGCTGCCTCAGGCAGGGTCTCTCCTTCAGCAACTTCTACGCCGCCCAGCTCTACGGCAAGGTGGCCTACCACGAGTTCGAGGGCATCACGGTGCACATGGACGAGGGCGAGCGCATCCTCGCCAGCGCCGGCGGCAAGCCGGTGCTGCTGCTGCGCAACCACGGCCCGGTGGTGATGGGCGCCACGCCGGCGCAGGCCTTCGCCCTGCTGTGGCTGGTGCAGCGCGCCTGCGAGGTGCAGCTGGCGGCGCAGTCCATGGGTGAGGTGATAACGCTGCCGCGGCCGGTGCTGGAAAAGTGCGTGGCGGATTCGCTCAACTTCGACCCCCGCTTCGGCGCCGGCGAAGATGCGCTGGCGGCCTTCACCCGGCTGGTCGAGCGCGTCGATCCCGGCTACCGTTATTGAGGCGCGGCCGGCGAGCGGCGCGCGATAAGGACAAGACGAGGAGGATTCCCGCAGTGAAGATCTGTCTCTACGGCGTCGGCGCGGTCGGCGGACTCATAGGCACCCGGCTGGCCGCCGCCGGCCACGGCCTCAACGCGGTGGCGCGCGGCGACACCCTGGCCGCGCTGCGCGAGCAGGGCCTGGGGCTGGAGGAAGCCGACGGCAGCCGCCGTTACTTCCCCATCCACGCGGTGGCCGAGCCGGTCGAACTCGGGCCGCAGGATCTGGTGATCGTGGCGGTGAAGCAGCCGGCGCTGGCGGCGGTGGCGGATGCCATCGGCCCGCTGCTCGGCCCGCATACCAAGGTGCTGCTGGCCATGAACGGCGTGCCCTGGTGGTTCTTCGACGGACTCCCCGGCCCGCTGGCCGGCGCCACGCTGGACACGGTGGACCCGGACGGCGGCCTGCGCCGGCGCATTCCCAGCAATCAGGTGATCGGCTGCGTGGTGCACATCGCCTGCAACACCCCGGCGCCGGGCGTGTGCCGCCACGGCTTCGGCAACGGCCTGATCCTGGGCGAACCGGCCGGCGGCGCGCCCTCGGCGCCACTGCGCGCGGCGGCGGAACTGCTGTCCGGCGCCGGGTTGGAGGTGAAGCTGTCCGAGCGCATCCAGCAGGACATCTGGTTCAAGCTGTGGGGCAACATGACCATGAACCCCATCTCCGCCCTCACCGGCGCCACCTCCGATCGCATGCTGGACGACCCGCTGGTGAACGATTTCTGCGTGGCGGTGATGCGCGAGGCGGCCGAGGTCGGCGAACGCATCGGCTGTCCGGTGGCGCAGTCGCCGCAGGAGCGCAATGCCGTCACCCGCAAGCTGGGTGCGATGAAGACCTCCATGCTGCAGGACGTGGAAGCCGGCCGCCGGCTGGAGGTGGATGCGCTGATCGGCGTGGTGCACGAGATCGCCGGCCGGGTTGGCGTGCAGGTGCCCAGCATCGCGGCGCTGTTCGGTTTGCTGCGGTTGTTCGCGGAGACGCGCGGCTTGCGTTGAAGGTGATGAGGAGTTGAGGCTGGGAGGTGAAGGCCAGGTGGGAGGAACGCCGCGGCCAAGCCAAGCTTCATCGCGGGTGTTACCCCCTCTTCCCTCGCGGGAGAGGGATAAGGGAGAAACCATGCCGCGTCCGGTTGATTGGCTGAAATGCGGCCGGCCCACCCATTCAGGCCCGCAGTCCTCAGGCGTACCGATTCACCCGCGTCAGCGACACCAGCGCCGCCGCCAGCATCAGCGCGGCGGCGGCCGCCGCGAACAGGGCGGTGATTTCGGTGCCTCTGCGCTCCAGCACGAAGCGGGCGTTGAGGTCCTGGTAGACCTGCTGCAGTTCCGCCGCGGTGCCGGCGTGGAAGTAGCGCGCCTGGGTGATGTCGGCAATGGCCTTCAGCGTGTCCTCGTCGAAGCGCATGAACACCGACCAGCCTTCGTTGCTCACCATCGCACCTTCCGAGGTGCCGAAGCCGACGGTGAAGACGCGCACGCCGTGCTCGGCGGCCATGCGGGCGGCGTCCACCGGGTCGGGGCCGGTAGTGCGGCGGCCATCGGTGAGCAGGATCACCGCCGCGGAGTTGAACGAGGCCGGCGCCACCGCGTCCGCCGCCGGCGGGGGGGCGGCCGAGGGCGGGCCGCCGCGGCGGCCATTGATCAGCGTCTGGTCCGGGTCTATCGCGCGCTCGGGGAACAGGGTGGCGAGGGAGACGATGATGCCGCTGCCGATGGCGGTGTGGCGGTCCAGCTGCAGGCGGTCGATGGCGGCGATGAGGTCGTCGCGGTTGTCAGTGGGCGGCTGCACCACGGTGGCGGTACCGGCGAAGGAGACGATGCCGACGCGCACGTCCGAGGGCTGGGCGCGGACGAACTCCCGGGCCGCGGCCTGGGCTGCGGCAAGCCGGTCGGGCGCGATGTCGGTGGCGCTCATGCTCAGCGACACGTCGATGGCAAGGATGATGGTGCGCTGCTCCGAGGGCAGGGTGACCACTGCGCTCGGCCGCGAGATGGCCACCACCGCGGCGGCAATGGCCAGCAGGAGCAGCAGCGCGGGCAGGTGGCGCATCAGCCATTGGGCGCGCCCCAGCGCCGGCCGCAGCAGCGCCAGGCTGGCATAGCGCAGTGGCGCGCGGCGGCGCCGCCGCAGCAGTAATACGTATGCCGCCACCAGCGCCGGCAGGGCCAGCGCCAGCCAGATCAGATCGGGCCACATCAGGGTCATGGCGTCTCCTTCCGGCAGGGCGCCGGCCTGAACATCCGCCACCGGCGTGTCCGGTGCCTCCGTTTCACTGTAGCACCGCGTTCCGGCTTCGCCGCCCGCATCGGCCGCAGGGACAAGGGCGGCGGAAGGCGCTCGCAGGCAGGCCCCTGGGGCGCTTTCGGAGCTTATTGCGGCGGCGACGGAATTTCTCCGAAGCGCTACAGTCACACCTGCCATCGCCCCGCTGACGGCCCGCTCCTGCGCGCCCCGGTGCCGGGCCGACCGACCGGTGGAGGATTGCCACATGGGAAGAACGCCGCTCTACAGCAGCAGCGCAGCTTCGTTCCGCGGGAAGGGGCGTGCGCGCACACCGGCCGGCGGGGCTCCCGCGGCTTCCACCTCGGTTTCCACCTCTCCTGCAAGCTCCCCCGATTCCACTGCGTCCCGCCCCTGTCCGCCGGCGGCGCCCGCCGCGACCGCAGCACCGGTGGCGGCGGCCCGGCCCCGCGGCCTGCGTGCCTTCTTCGGGCGTAAGCCGGTGCTGTTCTTCGCCGGCCTGCTGGCCGCCTTGCTGCCGGTGGGTGTCTATGTGGGCATGCAGACCGCGCCGCATGTTCCCGCCGCCGAGGATATCGAGAAGGTGGTGGCGAAGACGCTGGAGCAGCGCGGAGTGGCCGCGCCCGCGGCCAAGGCCTACGACAAGATCCGGCCCTCGGTGGTGCGGGTGCGCGCCTACGCCAGCGCGGCGCCACCGCAGCACCAGGCGAAGAGCGACAAGCCAGGCAAGGGCAAGGGCGGCGGCGCCGACAAGGCCGGCGACGGCAAGACGGAGCCGGACGCGGTCAAGGACGAGGCGCAGAGCATAGGCTCGGGCGTGGTCATCGTGGACAGCGGCATCATCCTCACCAACCTCCATGTGGTGGCCGGCTCCAAGCGGCTGAAGGTGATCTTCCACGACGGCATGGAAGCCTCCGCCACCCTGATCGGCGCCCGCCCGGAGCACGACCTCGCGGTGCTGCAGGCCGGCGCGATTCCGGACGACCTGGTGGCCGCCACCATGGCGCCGGCCAGCGAGCTCGCCCTCGGCCAGCCGGTGATGGCGGTGGGCTTCCCCTTCGACATCGGCCCCTCGGTGACCACCGGCGTGGTCTCCGGCCTCAACCGTGAATTCCGTGCCGCCGACGACCGCGAGCCGCTTACCCGCCTGATCCAGTTCGACGCCGCTGCCAACCCGGGCAGCTCCGGCGGCCCGCTGGTGACCATGGAGGGCGACGTGGTGGGCATCGTCACCGGCATCCTCAATCCCACCGACCAGGGTTTCTTCGTCGGCATCGCCTTCGCGGTGCCGATAGAAAGCGCGGCGGGGGCGGCGGGTCTGTCGCCGTTCTGACGCTTGGGGAGGTGCCCGCGGGCACCGCATGCGGCCGTGGCCGCGATCATCGCTGCGGCCACCGGCCGCCAGGGGGAAGCGCATGAGTACCAGGGAATCGGACCAGAACGGGGTGGCGGCGCTGATGGAGCGCATCCTGTACGAGGTGAAGCGGGTGGTGGTGGGGCAGGACCACTTCCTCGAACGGGTGCTGGTGGCGGTGCTGGCGCAGGGCCACCTGCTGGTGGAAGGCGTGCCCGGCCTGGCCAAGACGCTGACGGTGAAGACCCTGGCCGCCACCATGCGCGGCAGCTTCAAGCGCATCCAGTTCACTCCCGACCTGGTTCCAGCGGACCTGGTCGGTACCCGCATCTACAACCAGAAGAGCGGCGAATTCACCACCTCGCTCGGGCCGGTGTTCGCCAACCTGCTGCTGGCCGACGAGATCAACCGCGCCCCGGCCAAGGTGCAGAGCGCGCTGCTGGAGGTGATGCAGGAACGCCAGGTGACCATCGCCGGCGAGACCCACAAGGTGCCCAATCCCTTCCTGGTGCTGGCGACGCAGAACCCGGTGGAGACGGAAGGCACCTACCCGCTGCCGGAAGCCCAGGTGGACCGCTTCATGATGAAGGTGCTGGTGGGTTACCCGAGCGAGGAAGAGGAGTGCGCCATCGTCGAGCGCGTCACTGGCCCCGCCATCACCATCGCCGCCATGGCCAGCACCGAGGAGCTGGCCATGCTGCAGCGCGACTGCCGCGGCGCCTACGTGGATCCCTCGCTGGTGCAGTACGCGGTGCGGCTGGTGGCCGCCACCCGTGATCCGGAGCGCTACGGCATCGAGGATGTGGCGCCCTACATCACCTGGGGCGCCAGCCCGCGCGCCTCCATCCACCTGGTCGAAGGCGCGCGGGCGCTGGCCTTCCTGCGCGGCCGCAGCTACGTGCTGCCGCAGGATCTCTCCGACCTGGTGCCGGACGTGCTGCGCCACCGCCTGGTGCTGAGCTATGAGGCGCTGGCCGACGAGCTGACGGCGGACGAACTCATAGAGCGCATCACCGCCCGCCTGCCTGCGCCTGAAAAGCCCCTGGAAAGCCATGGACGCCCCGGCGCGCGTTGACCCGGAGTGCCTGCTGCGGCGCCTGGAATGGACGGTGATCCGCCGTCTGGACGGCCTGCTGCAGGGCGACTACCGTTCCCTCTTCCGCGGCTTCGGCCTGGACCTCGCCGACCTGCGCGAGTACCAGCACCACGACGACGTGCGCCACATCGACTGGAACGTCACCGCCCGCCTGCAGACGCCCTACCTGCGCCAGTACAACGAGGACAGGGAGGTGGCGGCCTGGTTTCTGCTCGACCTCAGCCCCTCGGTGGATTTCGGCTCCCAGGCCAAGAAGCGCACCGTGCTGGTGGAGTTCGTCACCGTGCTGGCGCGGCTGTTCACCCGCAACGGCAACCGGGTGGGCGCGGTACTGTGCGGCGACAAGGTGGACAAGGTAATCGCCGCCCGCGGCGGCCGGCGCCACGTGCTGCACCTGCTGCGCACCCTCACCAACCGGCCGGAAAGCGAGGCCAGCGGCGAGACCGACCTCGCCGCTTTCTTCGCCAGCGCGCTCAAGGTGGTGCCGCGGCGCTCGCTGGTGTTCGTCGTCTCCGACTTCATCGGCGCCGCCGGCTGGGAGCGCCCGCTGCACCAGCTCACGCAGCGCCACGAGCTGCTGTCGGTGCGGGTACACGACCCGCTGGAACACGAACTGCCGGATCTCGGCCTGCTGGTGTTCGAGGACGCCGAAACCGGCGAACAGCTGCAGGTGGATACCCACGACCGCCGCTTCCGCGAGCGCTTCGTCGCACAGGCGGAGGCGCGGGAGGCCGGGCTGCGCCGCAGCTTCGCCGCCGCCGGGGTGGACGTGCTGGAGCTGGGTACCGAGGATGACCTTGCCGACGCGGTGATGCGCTTCGCCGAGCTGCGGCGCTGGCGCAGCCGCAGCGCCGGCGGCGGCCTGCCCGGGCACCTGGGCGCCGGCTAGGAGAGGTGCGCGATGAGTTTCGTCTGGCCCCGTCTGCTCTGGCTGCTGTTGTTACTGCCGCTGCTGGTGCTGCTCTACGTGAGCATCCTGCGCCAGCAGCACGCCACCATGCTGCGCCACGCCGGCCTCGCCCTGGTACAGGAGGCCTTGAGCCGCAACCGCGGCTGGCGCCGCCATTTGCCGCCGCTGCTGTTCCTGCTCGGCCTGGCGGCGATGATGGTGGCGATGGCGCGGCCGGTGGCGGTGCTCACGCTGCCGCAAGAGGAACGCACCATCATCCTGGCGATGGACATCTCCGGCAGCATGCGCGCCGCCGATGTCGGCCCCAACCGCCTCGCCGCCGCCCAGGCGGCCGCTCACAGTTTCGTTGCCGCGGTGCCCAAGAGCACCCGGGTGGGCGTGGTCGCCTTCGCCGCCACCGCCGCGCTGGTGCAGCCGCCCACCCGCAACCATGAGGAAATCGACGCCGCCATAGACCGCTTCCAGCTGCAACGCGGCACCGCGGTGGGCAGCGGCCTGCTGGTGGCGCTGGCGGCCATCTTTCCCGAAGCCGGCATCGACATCCAGGCCCTCACCGGCGAAGGCGAGGCGCCGCCGCTGCGCCCCGGCAGCACGCCGCCGCCACCCAAGCCGCCGAAGCCGCCGCCGGTGGCGCCCGGCTCCTACCCGGATGCCGCCATCGTGCTGCTCAGCGACGGTCAGCGCACCGCCGGCCCGGCGGTGGAGGAGGCGGCGCAGTTCGTGGCCGACCGTGGCGTGCGCGTCTACACCGTGGGCATCGGCACGCCGGAAGGCGAGGTGGTGGGCTACGAAGGCTGGTCCATGCGGGTGCGGCTGGACGAGGCAACGCTGAAGGGCGTGGCCGACGCCACCCGTGGCGACTACTTCCATGCCACCAGCGCCAGCGAGTTGGAGCAGATCTACCGCAACCTAGGCAGCCGGCTGGTGATGAAGACGCAGCAGACCGAGGTGAGCGCGCTGTTCTCGGCGCTCGGCGTGTTGCTGGCGCTGCTGGCGGCCTTCCTGTCGCTGTACTGGTTCAAGCGGGTGTTGTGAGGGCGCGCCCGGTGCGGCGGGGCGCCCGGAGAACGTGGCCGGCGGGTTTCCCGCTGGCCACGGCTGTTTCATAACGTCCGGGTGGCCTTGGGCGCGATGCGGGCCAGCGCCGCATCGAAGCTGCGGCCCAGTTGCAGCGCATCGAATACCAGGTCCACAAAGGTGGCGATGATCCGGCCCTCGGTCTCCTCCGACAGCAGCGGCACGTTGATTGCCCGGTTCAACTGCTCGCCCAGGCGGCGCTTGACCGCAGCAAGGTCGCCGTCCAGCCCTTGGGAGAGATCGTTGATGAAGGCCAGCACATGCGGCGGCAGCAGCTTGGCCAGTGCGCCATCCAGCTTCTCCACCAGCCAGGCGATGGCGCGGTCGTCGAACAGGTCCAGCGGGCCGGTGGGCAGCAGGCCATCCACAAGTTCGGCGAGCTTTTTCAGTTGGGCGGCGGTGAACACATGCTTGGCTTTGGGCTCGGCCTGGGGTTCGGGGGCGGGCAGGTCCAGCGCGGCAGAGGTGTTCGGGCCGACCAGGCCGTCGGGATAGAGGCCGTGCTTGTTCTGCAGTTCAATCACCGCCTGCCGGGTGATCTGGCCGAAGCGGCCGTCCACGTTGGACGAGCCGTCGGCGGCGGTGGCCTTGAGGGCGCCGATGTCCACCAGCCTCTGCTGCAGGGCGGACACTGCCTGGCCGCTGGATCCGGGTTTGAGTACGAAAGCCATGAGGACACTCCTGTCGGGTGGCGGCCGCCGGTTGGCGGCTGCGCCGGCAGCAAAGGGCGCCGGCCGGCAGGAGCAAGATAGGAAAACGCGCTGGTGGTGGAATCCCACGAATCAGGTATGAATCCGCGGCGCGCGGCGCCCGCTGCCTTTCCGCCCGGGCGCGCCGCTGGAGCTGGGGAATTCAGCCGCCCAGCACCTGCGCCAGCCAGGCCTCCACATCCCGGATTTCTTCCAGGCACAGGCTGTGCTCGGTGAAGTAGGGATGCCAGGCCAGCGGGTAGCCGGCGTCCTGTAGCAGCCGGGCGGAGCGTTCGGCGAAGTCGTAGGGGATCACGGTGTCGCCGTGGCCGTGGGCCATGAAGATGGGTAGGTCCTTGTTGGCCGGCGCGGCTTCGGCGGCCAGGGTGTCGGGCAGCGGCAGGTAGGTGGACAGCGCCAGCACGCCGGCCAGCCGCCGCGGGTGGCGCAGGGCGGTGTGCAGCGCCACCGCGCCGCCCTGGGAGAAGCCGGCGAGCACGATGCGCTCGTCGGCGATGCCGCGCTCGTTCTCGTGGGCGATCAGCGCCGTCAGCTGTTGCGCGGATTCGTGCACGCCGGCCGGGTCTTCGCGGCGGCGGGAGAAGTCGCTGGTGACGAGGTCGTACCAGGCGCGCATCCGGTAGCCGCCGTTGATGGTCACCGGCCGCACCGGCGCATGCGGGAAGACGAAGCGGGTAGGCGGCAGCACCGAGGGGTCCAACTCATCCACCACCGGTTCGAAGTCGTGGCCGTCGGCGCCCAGGCCGTGTAGCCAGATCACCGCATGGGTGGGGTGGGCGGCGGTCGTGATCTCGACCGCGGGCAGCAGGGCGGTGCTCATGGGCGGGCTCCGGAGGCAAGGGCAAGAGTTGGATTTTCCATGGTTAACCCGGCGGTTGAATACCCAGCTGCTGGTCTTGCCTTGCGCGCCGGGTCGCGCGTCGCGCACCGGCCGTCGCCCGGCGCGGGAGGTGCCGCCGGCCGTGTCATCCGGCCCCGGCTACAATCGCCGCAGACTTTATTCAGGAGCGCTGAAATGACGCTGGTACGCGACACCCTCTACATCGGCGGCCGCTGGGTCGCACCCGCCGGCGGCGGGCTGATCGACGTCATCGACCCCAGTGACGGCAGCCTCTATGCCCGCATCCCGGAAGGCTCGGTGGCGGATGCGGAGGCGGCGGTGGCCGCGGCCCGCGCCGCCTTCGACGGCTGGGCGGCGACGCCGGTGTCCGAGCGCGCGGCGGCCATCGCCCGCATCGCCGCCGGGGTGGAGGCGCGCAGCGGCGAGCTGGCGGAGGCCATCGCTCACGAGGTTGGCATGCCGCTGAAGCTCGCCGCCCGGGTGCAGGTGGGCGGCCCGCTGTGGCACTGGCGGCATTACGCCGAACTGGCGGACGGCTTCGAGTGGGAGCGGCGCGTCGGCAACTCGCTGGTGGTGCGCGAGCCGGTGGGCGTGGTCGGCGCCATCACGCCGTGGAACTTCCCGCTCAATCAGATCACCCTCAAGGTGGCGCCGGCGCTGCTGGCCGGCTGCACCGTGGTGCTGAAGCCCTCCGAGGTGGCGCCGATCAATGCTTTCCTGCTGGCGGAGATCATCGCCGCAGCCGGCCTGCCGCCGGGCGTGTTCAACCTGGTGACCGGCTACGGGCCGGTGGTGGGCGAGGTGCTGGCCGCCGATCCGCGGGTGGACATGGTGTCCTTCACCGGCTCTACCCGCGCCGGCCGCCGCGTCGCCGAACTGGCCGCGGCCACGGTGAAGAAGGTGGCGCTGGAGCTAGGCGGCAAGTCCGCCGCGGTGGTGCTGGAGGATGCCGACCTGGGCGCGGCGGTGAAGGCCACCGTGTCCAACTGCCTGCTCAATTCCGGCCAGACCTGCTCCGCCCACACCCGGCTGCTGGTGCCGCGCGCGCGGCTGGACGAGGCGGCGGCGTTGGCTGCTGGGGCGATGGCGAAGATGACGTCCGGCCCGGCCTTCGCCGACGGCAGCCGCCTCGGCCCGCTGGTGTCGGCGGCGCAGCGCGAGCGGGTGCAGGGCTACATCCGCCGCGGTGTCGAGGAGGGCGCCCGCCTGGTCTGCGGCGGCGCCGAGCCGCCGGCGGGGCTGGAGCAGGGCTACTTCGTTGCCCCCACCGCGCTGGTGTGCGAGGACACCCGCGCCACCGTGGCACAGGAGGAAATCTTCGGCCCGGTGCTGGTGATCCTGCCGCACGACGGCGATGACGATGCGGTGCGCATCGCCAACGATTCCGCCTACGGCCTGGGCGGCGCGGTGTGGGCCGGCAGCGATGCGCGGGCGCTGGCGGCGGCGCGGCGCATCCGCAGCGGCCAGGTGGACATCAACGGCGGCGCCTGGAATCCGCGCGCGCCTTTCGGCGGCTACCGCCAGTCGGGCCTGGGGCGGGAGAACGGCGTGTATGGGCTGGAGGAGTTCCTGGAGTACAAGGCGCTGCAGTTGCGCGATGGCGCTTGAGCCGGCGGCCGGCGGAGAGGAACACGGGCGGCGCGCGATGCGACGCCGGATCAAGGGGAGCGCGGCATGTCGGTCTTCATCGAGGTCGAGCACATCACCACCTACCGCTACGCCAACCCGGTGGCGTTCTCGCCGCACAAGCTGATGTTCCGGCCGCGCGCCGCGCATGACCTGCGGGTGCTGCAGGCCGGGCTGGTGGTATCGCCGCCGGCGCGCCAGTACTGGATACACGACGTGTTCTCCAACTCGGTGGCGGTGGTGGAGCCGGTGGGGCCGGCGACCGAGCTGCGGTTGGCGGCGCGCTTCGTCATCGAGCATTTCGGCGTGCACAACCTGGAGTTGCCGGTGGCGCCGGAGGCGCAGGATTACCCCTTCGAATATTCCTCCGACGACAAGCTGGATCTCGCCCCCTTCCTGCCGCTGCAATACCCGGACGACGCGGCGGCGGTCAGCGCCTGGGTGCAGCCCTTCCTGCCGGCGCGCGGCGTCATCCACACCCAGGACGTGCTGCGCAACATCGCCGAAGGCATACGCGCCGATTTCCGCTATGCCGCCCGCGACGCCATGGGCACCCAGCGCCCGGCGCAGACGCTGGCGCTGGGCAGCGGCACCTGCCGCGACTTCGCCCTGCTGATGATGGAAGCCGCCCGCGGCCTCGGCCTGGCTGCCCGCTTCGTCTCCGGCTACCTGTACGACAAGGCGCTGGACGACGGCAGCGGCGCGCCTGCTTCTCCCGCGGCTCCAGCCGCCGGCGGACTGCAGCAGGGCGCCCGCCAGCCGGAAAGCGCGGATACGGGCGCCGTCACCCGCGGCGCCGGCGCCACCCATGCCTGGCTGCACGTCTATCTGCCCGGTGCCGGCTGGGTGCCTTTCGATCCCACCAATACGCTCTATGGCGGCACCGATCTCATCCGCGTCGCCTACACCCGCACGCCGGAGCAGGCGGCGCCGGTGGCCGGCGCCTGGTTCGGTGCGGCGGACGACTACCTGGGCATGTCGGTGGACGTCGCGGTGCGGCAGCTGACGCCGGAGGCCGCCGCCGTCATCCTGGCCGCAGACCTCCAACTGCCGCTGCCAGCCGACGCCGACCCCGCATGCGAGGCGGTGTAACGCGCGTTACGCCGGCTCCGTACCGATCGCGGTGGGAGCAGGGCGGACAATCGCCGCTTCTTACGCTGGAGCGCGCTTGATGATCGATGTCGAACTCGGTGTCCGCGGCCTGCTGATCGCCGGCAGGCCGCTGCCGGGGCGCATGCTTTCCCTGCTGCTGGCGGCGCTGCTGGAAGTGCGCGGCGAGGGCGGCGCCACGCCGCAGCGGCCTTGCAGCCGGGCGGAACTGCGCGACCGCATCGGCGGCCTTGCCGAGCTGCATCGCACCCAGCTGTGGCGCGCGCTGCGCAGCCTCGCCGGCACGCCGCTGCAAGGCCTGGTTGGCCATGCGGCGGCCAGCGCCGGCCCTTACTGGCTGGACGAAGCGCTGGCGGCGCGCTGCGCCTTCCGCATCGCCGGCCAGCCGGCGAGCCCTTCCGCCCTGGCCGCGCTGCTGCGTCCGCCGCGCGTGGGCGGCGAGGCGACGAGCGCGCCGGTGACGCTGCCGCCGCTGGCCTACATCGACGCCCTCGCCCAGGCCGACCACCTGCTGGACCGTGGTGAGCTCTACCCGGCGCGCCAGCAACTCGCCCGCGCCCTGAGCCAGCTGTCGGCGGACGACGTCGCCGACCGCGCCGCCATCGCCGTGCGCCGCGCCCGCATCTCCCGCCGCCTGGCCGACTGGGCGGCGCTGCAGGACGACCTCCGCGAACTCTCCGCCCTCGCCACCAGCCCGCGGCTGGTGCCACAGCAGCGCCGCCTGATCGAAGCGCGCATCCAGCTGCTGTCCGCCTGGCACATCTACGGCGGCCTGGGCAACGCCGCCGCCGCGCTGGCACGGCTGGACGAAGTGGAACCGGCCAGCCTGGCGGTGGACCTCGCCCTGCGCAACGACTACCTCAACCTGCGCGGCATGGTGCTGCGCGAACTGGCGCTGCGGCAGCGCGCGGCGCCGCAGGCCGCCGCCGCGGTCGCCTGCTTCGGCGAGGCCATACGCTGCGCCGCGCTGGCGGCAGCGCCCGAGCAGTTGCAGGTGACTGCCGCCAACCTCGCCAACACCCTGGGGCGGCTGTATGAAGCCGGCCTGTTCGGCGGCGAGGAGGGTGACCAACCCGCCGAGGGCGGCCCGGTGCGCGAGGCGGTGCGCTGGCTGCTGCTCAGCGACGCCATTTGCGCCCGCTGGCAGATCGCCACCCGCTCGCTGCTCAATGTTGTCTTCCTGCTGCGGCTCACTGCGGTGAATCGCCTGCCCTATGCCGAACTCGCCGCGCTGGCGGCGGAGCAGGGCATGCCGCTGGCGGCGGCCGGCTATACCGACTTCGCCGAGCAGGCCTGGCGCGGCCGGCGGGCGGTGCATTCGCAGATCCCGGTGGACCAGCGCTGCGCCTTCTTCCTGGTCTGGGCCACCCATGCGGCGCGCGAGCAGCGGCGGGTGGAATGCGCCGAGCTGTGCCGCCGCATCGCCCACGAAGTGCGCAAGCTGCGCGATGCCGCGCTGCGCCGTTCCTACGCGCAGGAGCTGGCGCAACTGCGCGCCGAACTGGTGAGCCTGCCGGTGTTGCAACGGGCGTAACCGGGAAGAGGGCAGCGGCGCGCCTGGCCGCTGCCGATACTGGCGCTGCCTTTCAACCCTTTCCGGAGTTCGTCATGAAATCTGCATTCCTTGGGCGGTACGCCAGCCGCGCTGCCGCTGTCCTGCTGTTGCTGGCGGCAAACCTCGTCCCGCCCGCCGCGGCCGCCGGCGTGGAGCGCTGGGAAGACCGGCCGGCGCTGGAACGCCACTTCCAGGCCGCCGGCGTGCGCGGCACCATCGTCGTCATGGACGAGGCCAGCGGCCGCTGGATCGCTTCCGACTCCCGCCGCGCCCATGCGCGCTACCTGCCGGCCTCCACCTTCAAGATTCCCAACACCTTGATCGCGCTGGAAACCGGTGTCGCCGCCGACGCCGCCCAGCCCTGGCGGTGGGACGGCGTGCAGCGCGAGTTTCCCGACTGGAACCGCGACCAGACGCTGGAGAGCGCCTTCAAGGTGTCCGCGGTGTGGGTCTATCAGGACATCGCCCGCAAGGTCGGCGCCGAACGCATGGCCGCCTTCGTGCGCGACTTCCGCTATGGCAACGCCGAGACCGGCCCGGTATTGGAGCGCTTCTGGCTGGATGGCGGGCTGCGCATCTCGGCGGTGGAGCAGGTGGATTTCCTGCGCCGTTTCCTCGCCGGCTCGCTGCCTTTGTCCGAACGCAGCCAGCGCCTGGGCCGCGAGCTGATGCTGCGGGAGGAAACGCCGGCCTATCGCCTGTACGCCAAGACCGGCTGGACCGGCGGCGGCCGGGATTCGCTGGGCTGGTACGTCGGCTGGGTAGAGCGCGGCACGCAGCGCAGCTACTTCGCCCTCAACATCGACATGCCCGATGGCATCGCCCAGGCGCCCTTGCGCGAGCGCCTGGTGCGAACCGTGCTGGGGGAATTGGGCTTGATGCAATAGGTGGCTCGCCATGCTGATGGCGATATGATTAGCTGCCATATAATATGGCGGCTATGAATGAAATCACTTCCAATCCCGCGCAAGGCCTCGAACAGAAATACCTTGCCCTGCTGGACGAAGCGAACCGCCGCCAGTTGCCGGACGTGGACGGCATCCGCCTGTGCTTCCAGCTGCTGTCGGTGGCTGCCGCGATAGACCGCGACTGCGCCGTGTTGCTGGCGCCGCACGGGCTGTCGGAAGGCCGCTTCATCCTGCTCTTCCTGCTCGACGCTGCCGAGCGGGGCCTGCCGCCCAATCTGCTCGCCGAACGCGCCGGCGTCAGCCGCGCCACGGTCACCGGCCTGGTGGATGGGCTGGAGCGGGAAGGGCTGGTGGCGCGCCGCGCCGAACTGGCCGACCGCCGCAGCCTCGCCGTCTGCCTCACCCCTGCCGGCAAGCGCCTGGCGAGGCGTTTGTTCGCCCAGCATGCGCAGTGGATCGCCGGCCTGCTGGGTGACATCGGCGCGGAGGAGCGGCGGGTGTTGTCCGACCTGCTTGCCCGCGTTGCCGCCCGTACCGGCGCGGTCGCGGCCGGGGAGGCGCAGCGATGAGCCCGCCGAGGAGTCCGCATGCGGCGCCAGCCAGTACGCCGCCCACAGCCAGACCCCGCACCGGCGCCAACCGGGTCGCCGCGGTGCCGCCGGAACATCTGGCTGCGCTGGAAGCCGGCACGCTGGCCAGCGCTACCCTGTCCGAGATTCTCGCGCTGGATCAGCAGCGGCTACTGCTGGCGGTCTTCCCCGGCTTGCCGGCCGATGATCTGCCCGGCAAGGAAGCGGGCATCCTCAAGCGCATGAGCGCCATCGGCACGCTGCTGCAGCGGCACGGCGGCGAGGCAGCCCTGGCGCGCTGTCTGGCGCACTCCTCGGACACCGTCCGCGGCTGGGCCTGCTTCCTGCTCGCCGCCACGCCCGGTGCCGGACTGGCCGCGCGCCTGGACGCCATCCGCCCGCTGGCGGACGACCCCCACTTCGGCGTGCGCGAATGGGCCTGGCTGGCGCTGCGCGGCCATCTCGCGGCGGAACTGGAAACCGCCCTCGCGCTGCTCACCCGGTGGACCACCGAGCCCTCCGAGCGCCTTCGCCGCTTCGCCTGCGAGGCACTGCGGCCGCGCGGCGTCTGGTGCGCCCACATCGCCCGCCTCAAGAGCGCTCCCGAACTGGCCTTGCCCATCCTGCAGGCGCTCCGCGCCGATCCGGCGGCCTATGTGCAGGATTCCGTCGGCAACTGGCTGAACGACGCCGGCAAGACCCGACCCGACTGGGTCGCCGCCCTGTGCGCAGGCTGGCTCGCGGAAGGCGACCATCCGGCGACGGCGCGCATTTGCAAGCGGGCGCTGCGGAATCTCAAGCAATAGATGCGCGCCGGCGCGGAAAAGGGGGCGCCCGGCGGGCGTCCCACTTTTCCCGGACGGGGGCAGGCGGTTTCCCAAGCGGTGCGCGTCAGTAATTTCTGTGTTGACAGAAATTACTGACGCGACTAGATTCCAGCGCATGGAACTCAAACCGATCGCTGAACGCTTCATCCTGCACTGGGGCGAGATGGGCTCCCGCTGGGGCGTCAATCGCACAGTGGCGCAGATACATGCGTTGCTCTACCTCGCCGGGCGGCCGCTGGATGCGGAGGAAATCGCCCAGACCCTGAATGTGGCGCGCTCCAATGTCAGCACCAGCCTCAAGGAGCTGCAGGCGTGGAAGCTGGTGCGCATGGTGCACCTGCTGGGCGACCGCAAGGACCACTTCGAGACCTCCACCGACGTCTGGGAGCTGTTCAAGCTCATCGTCGAGGGACGGCGGCAGCGCGAGATCGACCCGACGCTGGGCGTGCTGCGCGCCTGCCTGGACGATCCGCAACTCCCGGCGGAGGACGATGGCACCGAGCGGCGCATCCGCGAGACCCTGGAGTTCATGGAGATCCTGACCACCTGGTCGGACGAGATGCTCAGGCTGAAGCCGGAAACGCTGATGAAAACCCTGGGTGTGGGCGCCAAGCTGAGCCGGGCGGTGAGAAAGAAGGATGCTTGAGGCGCAAGCGGTCCGGGCATTGGACCGCTTGCAGCAGTACGGGCGGATCGCCCGTTTTTTTGGCTGAGTTATTTCTGTTTTTACAGAAATAACTGCATTTATAGATGGGCGCAGCTTTTCGCAGGGCGCCCCGCGGCAAGCGCCCACAGCCCAGCGAGTGCTGTTCTCCGGTGCAGGGATATCGCGGTTTTCTTCTCGTTGATGAAGGAGTCTTCCATGTCTTCGCTGCTGTTCTTCCTGTTGGTGCAAATGGCGCTGCCGCCGCTGCTGGGCTATCTGGTTCATCTCCATCTGAAGGAGGCGACCCGCGGCATCCTGCTGGATCTGTGCGGTACCGAGGCGCGTGCCGATTACTGGGTGCGCACGCTGGGCCTGCTGATGGTGCTGACGCCGCTGTGCGCGGTGCTGCTGTTCGGCGGCACGCTGAGCGCCGCCCCCTTGCAGGAGGCGCTCAGGCGGGTGGCTTCCCTGAGCGTGCTCGGCGTGCTGGCGGCGGTGGCGGTGACGACGCGCGCGGTGTGGCGGCGGCTGCCGCAGCGGGAGCTGCCGTGATGCGCATCATGGTCTGTGGCGCGGGCGGCTTCCTCGGCGGGGAGATCGCCGGACGGCTGGAAATGGCCGGGCACGAGGTGCTGAGGGCGGTGCGCAGGCCGGCGCGGCAGGGCGAAGTCGAGGTCGACTTTGGCCGCATGCTCGGCGTCGAAGACTGGCTCCCTCTGCTGCGGAGTGTGGATGCGGTGGTCAATGCGGCGGGGATCCTGATGGAGCGGGGCGGGCAGCGCTTCGACGCCATCCACCACCGCGCCCCGGCGGCGCTGTTCGCCGCCTGCGCGCGCAGCGGCGTCTCGCGCGTGCTGCAGATCTCCGCGCTGGGGGTGGAGAGCGGCCAGAGCGCCTACTTCACCAGCAAGCTGGCGGCGGACACGTTCCTGATGTCGTGCCCCATCGGCTGGCAGGTCCTGCGGCCGGGGCTGGTCTATGGCCCGAGGGGGAAGTCCGCGAGCTTCTTCCGCTTGCTGGCGAGTTCTCCGCTGCTGCCATTGCCCTCCGGCGGCAAGCAGCCGCTGCGGGCCGTGCATATCGACGATGTGGCCGAAGCTGCGCTGCGCCTGCTGGATCCGGCCACGCCGGCGCGACAGTGCGTGGCGCTGGTGGGGGCCGAAATCTGCACCTACCGGCAGATGCTGGCGTACTACCGCGCGGCGATGGGTTTTCCGCCGGCCTGGACTTTCCCGATGCCCGCCTGGGCGATGCGGCTGGCCGCAAGCCTAGGGGAACACCTCCCCGGCTCGCTGCTCACCCGCGACACCCTGTCGATGCTGGAAGCCGGCAACACGACCGACGATGGCGCCAGCCGCCAGCTGTTGCAGCGGCCGCCCAGGGGCGTGAGCGATTTCGTGTCCGCTGCTGAAGCGGAAACGGCCCGCGTGCAGGCCCTCGCCAGCTGGCGACCCATGCTGCTCCGGCTGGCGCTGGCGGCGGTCTGGCTGGGCACTGCACTGGTCTGCCTGTTCGTCTATCCCCGTAGCGGCAGCCTGGCGCTGCTGGCCGACGTCGGACTGCAGGGCGCGCCGGCGCTGGCCGCTTTCCACGGCGCGGTATTGCTGGACCTGGGCATGGGCCTTGCCACGCTGTTCCGGCCGGGTCGGCGGCTATGGCTGGCGCAGATGCTGCTGGTGGCTGCTTACTCCATCGTCATCGCGATTGCCCTGCCGGCCTTCCTTGCCCACCCCTTCGGTCCGGTGCTGAAGAACCTGCCGATACTCGCAATCCTGTTCCTGCTCTACGCGGAGGAAAGGCGGCCATGACGCTCTATGCCTTCATCAAGACGCTGCACATCCTGTCCTCGGTGCTGCTGGTGGGCACCGGCTTCGGCACCGCCTTCTACCTGTTCTTCGCCAACCGCTCCGGTTCGGTGGCCTCCATCGCCACCGTCTCCAGGCTGGTGGTGCGCGCTGACTGGTGGTTCACCACGCCCGCTGCCTTCATCCAGCCGCTGACTGGTCTCTGGTTGATGCATATCGCAGGCTGGCCCTGGCGCACGCCCTGGCTGATGGCCTCGATTGCGCTCTACCTGCTGGCCGGCGCGTGCTGGCTGCCGGTAGTGTGGCTGCAGCTGCGGTTGGCGACCATGGCGAAAGAGGCTGCCGCCGCCGGCACCGCGTTGCCGCCCCTGTACTGGCGCTACGCCCGTTACTGGGAGTGGCTGGGCTATCCCGCCTTCGTCGCCATGGTCGGGGTGTATTTCCTGATGGTGGGCAAGCCGGCCCTGCCGCTGCCGTAGCGGAAGCCGGATGCGGCAGCGCAGCGTTTTCTTCCTGCCCGCGGTTCTCGGGCGCCGGCGGCGGCGCTACAATCCGCGCCATGGTCTGTATCGCCCACCTTTCCCCCGCCATCGTTGCCGTTTCCGGCAGCGCTGCGCTCGCAGGTGCGATGCAGTCCAAAAAAGCCAAAAAACAGCCGCTCGTCTGACCGGAGCTGCTGTTCCGTCGGACGGGCGACGGGACGGCAGGACCGGATGGCAGCGCGCCCTCCAGGTACCCACGTAGTCTCGCCGCATGATCCGACGGCATTCATGCCGGTCTTTGCGTAGGAGTACGTTTCCATGTCGGATTTCTCCGGTATCTGGGTTGCCCTGGTGACACCCTTCAAGGCAGATGCCAGCTTCAGTGTTGACCATGCGGCGCTGCGTCGGCTGGTGGAGCATTACCGCGCCGCCGGCGTGGCCGGCGTGGTGGCGCTGGGCTCCACCGGCGAAGCCGCCGCGCTGGACGAAGGCGAGCAGGACGCGGTGCTGGACTGCGTGCTCGCCGCCGCGGGCAAGCTGCCGGTGATGTGCGGCCTGGCCGGCAACAACACCACGCGGCTGCACGCCCGGCTGGCGCGGCTCAACCAGCTGCCGCTGGCCGCGGTGCTGTGCCCCGCGCCCTACTATGTGCGCCCCTCGCAGGCGGCGCTGGTCGCCCATTTCCACGAACTGGCCGAGCGCTCGCGGGCGCCATTGGTGCTGTACGACATTCCCTATCGCACCGGCGTGGCCCTGGCCACCGATACGCTGCTGACGCTGGCGGCCCATCCCAACATCCGCGCGGTGAAGGACTGCGGCGGCTCGGCGGAGAAGACCCGCGCGCTGATCGTGGACGGCCGGCTGCAGGTGCTGGCCGGCGAGGACGCGCAGATATTCCCCACGCTTTGCCTGGGCGGTGCTGGCGCCATCTCGGCGGCGGCGCATCTGTTGCCGGAGCGCTTCGTGGCGATGCAGCGCGCGGTGGCGGCCGAACGGCTGGCCGAGGCCAGGGCGCTGCACCACGCGCTGGTGCCGCTGATCGAAGCCCTGTTCGCCGAGCCCAATCCCTGCATCATCAAGGCCATGCTGGCGCGCCAGGCGCTGCTGGAGGACGTGCTGAGGCCGCCGCTGCTGCGCGCCGGCGACGAGGCGCTGGCGCGGGCCGCCCGCGTGCTCGCCGCCTTGTTCTGATCCTGGACGGCGGGCGCGCCGTCACCACCGGAGCCGGGGCGTGCAGTGCTGCATGGCAGAGGCCCGGCGGATGCCGATATGATTATGCGTCTTCATCTTTTCGTCATGCGTGGAACGGCGGCCCGAGGTGCGCTGAATGGCTTCCAGCCATCGTTCCACATCAAAGGGGGCAGGGCGCGAACATGGACAGAGTGCATAGCTGCGCGGCGCGTGGCGGGGATACCGCGGAGGTTTTCCGCAAACTGACGGCGCAATTGCCCGAGGGCGCCCGCGGGGCGCAGATGGTAGTGGCCTTCTACGGCTGCGGGCACGACGACAACCTGTTGGCCGCCGAGCTGCGACGCCATTTTCCGCAGGCCGCCCTGGTGGGCGGCAGCTCCGCCGGTGGGCTGATGACCGAACGCGGCGTCATCGACGAGCAGGGCATAGGCCTGCTGGTGCTGGAGGATGCCGCCGGCGAATACGGCGCCGCCGCCGGGCCGCTGGGACACGATCCGGCGGCGGCGGCCGAGGCGCTGCTGGGGCAGGCGCTGGCAAGCTGCGGCTGCGAAGGGCAGTTGCCCGAGCTGGTATGGATCTACCAGGCGCCCGGTCAAGAGGAGGCGGTACTGGAGGGGCTGCGGCGGGTGGTGGGCAACACCTGCCCCATCATCGGCGGCACCTCGGCCGACGAAACGGTGGCCGGGCGCTGGCGCCAGCTGGGGCCGACGGGTGCCCTGAGCGACGGTCTGGTCGTCGGCGTGCTGTTCCCCTCCGCCGCGGTCGGCTTCGCTTTCCAGGGCGGCTATGAACCGGCAGGGCCCAGCGGGGTGGTGACCGGCATCGGTTTCCAGCCCGACGGTGCCAGCGGCGTGGTCACCCAGGGGCATGGGCGGGAGATCCTCTCCATCGACGGCGAACCTGCCGCCGCGGTGTACAACCGCTGGACCGGCGGGGTGATCGCCGCCGAACTGGAACGCGGCGGCTCCATCCTGCAGCAGACCACGATGTTTCCGCTTGCCACCGATGGCGGCCGCATCGATGGCGTCACCCACTACCTGCTGATACACCCGGAGTCGGTCACGCCGGCAGGCGGCCTGCGGGTGTTCCGCGATGTGGCCGCCGGCACGCGGCTCTTCGCCATGCGCGGCGATCGCCGCCGCCTGATAGAGCGCGCCGGCCGCGTCAGCCGCCAGGCCCGCCGCAGCCTGCCAGACGCGCTGGCGGTGGCCGGCGCGCTGGTGGTGTATTGCGGCGGCTGCAAGATGGCGGTGGACAAGGAAATCGGCGAGGTCGCCGGCGCCATCGCCGAAAGCCTGCATGGCGCGCCCTTCCTCGGCTGCTTTACCTTCGGCGAACAGGGCTGCCTGATAGACAGCAATGTGCACGGCAACCTGATGATCTCGGCGGTGGTCTTCGCCCGCTGAACGAACCGGCCCCGCTTCTGGACTTCTTCATGTCATTCGACTCCCCCGTCCCGCCCGCCGAGAGCAACGAGGCCCTGCGCGAGGCGCTGCTCTCCCTGCGGCGGGACTACGACGCCCTGCGCCAGGCTGGCGCGGACGTGCAGCAACTGCTGGAAGCGCTCGAGTCCCTGCTCGGCGTGGAGGGCGAGGAAGACCCCTTCGTCCGCGTCTTCTCCTCGCTGCGCAAGGTCTTCACCTTCTCCCAGGCGCTGATGCTGGCCGAGCCGGAAGGGGGCGGCGAGGCGCTGGAGTGCATCGTCGCCGAAGACGCGCGGCTGCTGCATTCGCGCTGGCCGGTGGCGGCCCTGTTCCGCAAGGTGATGGGCGGCAAGGTGGTGGCCACCTTCTCCACTTCCGGGCTGCCGGAATGGGAGGTGGCCGCCGGCCTCGGCCTGTCGCCGGCCGGCTCGGCGCTGCTGGTGCCGGTGCGCGTGCGCGAGCGGCGCGGCATCCTGCTGTTGCTGCGCGAGCCGGGGCTGCCGGGCTTCGACCGCGGCAATGTCGCACTGGCGCGGCGCTACTCGGTGCTGGTGTCCCACGCGCTGGCCAGCCGCTACGCCGCCGAGAGCGCGGCCGAGAGCCGGCGCCTGCTGGAGCTGAGCCGGCAGCTGCGCCAGAGCGAGCAGGTGGCCAAGCGCAACGCCGACCTGCTGCAGGAGCTGGTGCGGGCGATGCCGGTGGGCGTGGCGGTGCAGGACGAAGCCGGGCGGCTGCTGGTCGTCAACGACGCCGGCGCCCGGCTGCTGGGTGCCAGGGTGGAGGAGGTGCTCGGCGAACTGCCGCCGCACCTGCGGCCGGAAGGCGAGCAGGCTCAGGAGGCCCAGTTGCGCCTCACCCGCTACCGGGAGCGCCTGGCCGGTGGCCTGCCCTACACCCGCGAGCGCAGCGTGACGCTGGATGGAGAGGCGCGCACCGTGCTGCTCACCGGCACGCCGGTGCGCATCTTCGATGAATACCTGATGCTCTCCACCTCGCTGGACATCACCGAGCGCAAACGCTTCGAGGAGGAGATGCAGCGCCACGCCTTCCACGATCCGCTCACCGGCCTGGCCAACCGCGCGCTGATGAACGAGATCGTAGACAAGGCGGTGCGCGCCCACCAGGAGCGCGGCATGTTCGCGCTGGCCTTCATCGACATCGACAACTTCAAGCAGGTGAATGACTACTACAGCCACGGCATGGGCGACCAGTTGCTGATCGCCTTCTCCCGCCGGGTGGCGGAGGCGCTGCGGCCCAGCGACACGCTGGCGCGCATCAGCGGCGACGAGTTCTTGCTGCTGGTCGATCCGGCGCAGAACGAAGCCGAGGTGGCACGGGTGATAGAGCGGGTGCTGGAAGCCTGCCGCCGGCCCTTCGTGGTGGAAGGCCACGAACTGCTGACCTCCGCCTCCATGGGGGTGAGTTTCTACCCGGCGCACGGCGGCGACTACGAGACCCTGAGGCGCTGCGCCGACAGCGCCATCTACCAGGCCAAGAGCCTGCGCAAGGGCAGCGTGGCCTACTTCGATGCCAGCATGGGCCACGCGCTCACCGCGCGCATGGACCTGGAGCAGAGCCTGCGCGCCGCGGTCCGCGACCGCCATTTCCGCAACGCCTACCAGCCCAAGGTGCGGCTGGCGGATGAGGCAGTGGTCGGCTTCGAGGCGCTGGTGCGCTGGGTGGAGCCGGATGGCCGTATCCAGCCGCCGGGCGTGTTCATAGAGATGGCTGGCGAACTCGGCCTGCTGGACGAAATCACCCTACAGGTGCTGGACGACATCGCCCGCGAACTGCCGTGCCTGAGTCGCCACTATGGCGCCGGTATCAGCGTGAGCTTCAACGTTTCCGCCCAGCAGGCGGGCGACATGCAGTTCATCGACCGCCTGCTGGCCGCCATCTCCGCCAGCGGCATTGCCCGGCGGCTGGTGGTGGAACTCACCGAGGATGCGCTGGTCGCCGCCCAGCAGTTCCAGGACGCGGTGCTGCCACGGCTGCGCGCGCTCGGCGTGCGGGTGTCCATCGACGATTTCGGCACCGGCTACTCCTCGCTGTCCACGCTGGCCGACATCACCGCCGACGAGTTGAAGGTGGATCGCGCCTTCATCACCGGCATCCATGAGCGGGCCCGCAGCCAGGGCATCCTCAAGGCCATCGAGTCGGTCTGCCGCGCGCTGCAGATCAGCATGGTGGCCGAGGGGGTGGAAGAGGTGGAGGAGTTGGACTACCTGCGCAGCCACACCGGCATCGCCACCGTGCAGGGTTACTGCTTCGGCCGGCCGGCCTTCCTGGAGGACTTGCTGCCGCGCAGCGGCGCTTGAGACGACGGGAATGTCGGCAGCCGGCAAACCGCAAAGTGTTCGCGAGGGGCGCAAGGCCCGCCGTGCGAGTGGCGCTGACTGCTGCATCGTCCTGCAGCCGTGCCAGCGGCCAGGCCTCCCCTGGGCTGTCTGCCTTGCCCTGCCGGCTGGCGGATTCAGAATTCCCAGCTCAGCCCCAGGTTCCAAATTGCCACGCCGTCGCTGCGGCCGGCTGCGCCATAGAGTTTGAGCGCCTCGCTGGCAAGGTGACGCAGACCGATCTGGTAGCCCGGCCAGGCATGCGTCTGGCCGAAGCGCTCCAGCGTCAGGCTGCTGGTTTCGCTCAGTGGCAGGTCCAGGCCCAGCCCCCAGCGGGTGGCGTCTTCCGCCTCGCCGGCGGTGCGCGTCCATTCGTGGCCGAGGTTGAGATGCAGCAGCGAACCGTGCGGCTGTTGCCAGCTCAGCAGCAGATCCGCGGAGCGGCCATGCTCGTCGTCGCCGTCTTCCTTGTCGTCCGGCCGCAGCGCGTAGTACTGGAGCAGCAGACCGGCGGCGAGGCCGGCCTCCGTCTGCCAGGGAACCCATTTCATGCCGAGGCCGCCGTGGGCCATCCGGGCGTCCGTGCCCTGTCCATGGGCGCGCGAGGCCGCCAGCGCCAGTTGCAGTTCCAGCGTTTCGCTCAGCCCGTAGGCAAGGCTGGCGCCCATGCCGTGGTGGCTGCCGTCGTCGAAGCCAGCGGTTTCCAGGTTGCCCCTGCCGCGGCCGGAAGTGGCGGCGTCGTCCACCAGCATCGGGCTCTCCGCCCAAGCGCTTCCTCCGGTCAGCGTACAGGCGGTCAGCATCATGAGCGCCGCGGATAGGATGCTGCGGTTGCGGGACGCTTCGCAGCCGGGGCGGGCGGCAAGAAGCCGACGGGGGGCCGGGCCTGGATTCCGGCCTGGGTGGGTGGGCATGGGCATGAGTCCTTGTTTTTCTGCATGCGCCGGGGGGCGAAGGTGGAGCAGTGGAGGCTGTGCTTATCGCATGATCATAGATTTAACGCACTGTTTTCGCTGGCGTGCGCCGCAAGTCTCTCGCGGGGTCGGCGTTGCTCCGGTGGCAGCCTGCCGGGTGGATGCGGCTGGGAGAGGTTCGAGTGGAGCTCCGGGGCTGGACACGGCTGAGGTCGCGGCCGCCTCACTTTCGTCCTAGCCGATGCCTGCCCCGGGCGGCGTGCGTGCATCGCCCGGCGGGGGCGTTCCTGCCACGAACAGAATGCGTGACTCCGTGATTTATTCTTTTCTTCAAGGAGTTGATATTTTGCATAATCCAAATGGACTAGTACGCAGATAATCGCGGCCCGCTGGCTAGGGGCAGCCTGGAGGGGGCATGAATCTCAATCGCAAGATCACTCTGCTGTTCGTCTGCGTTGCGCTGGGCATCCTGGTCATGCTGATCGCGATCAGCCTTTACGCATTCCGCAGCTATTCCATTGCCTCCTCGACCGCGCATGTGCGCACCGCCGCCGAGGTGGTGCGGGTGCACCTCACCGAAGCCATGATCCATGGCGTGATCGACAAGCGGGAGCAGTTCCTCGAGCGTCTGATGGAGGTGAAGGGCCTGCACAGCGCGCGGGTGGTGCGCTCGCCGGAGGTGACGCGGCAGTTCGGTGCCGGCCTGCTGCGCGAACTGCCGGCGGACGAGATTGAGCGCCTGGTGCTGGCGGACGGCAAGGCGCGCTACATCCTCACCGACGAACTGGGCACGCCGATGTTCCGCGGCACCATTCCTTTCGCCGCCTCTGCCCGCGGTACGCCCAACTGCCTGCAGTGCCACCAGGTGCCGGAGGGCTCGGTGCTGGGCGCGGTGACCATGGAGTTGTCGCTGGAAGAGCTGAAGCGCCAGGCGCTGTACACCATCGCCGGGCTGATCCTCACCGTCGGCCTGTTCTCCTTCTTCGCCATCCTGATTGCCCGCCGCCTCATCCTGCCGGTAGGCCGCACCGCGCAGGCCGTGGAGCAGGCGGTGGAGCGGGCGCTCAAGGGCGACTTCAAAGGCGAGGTGGCTTGTCGCACCGACGACGAGATCGGCCACATCGCGGTGCAGACCAACCGCCTGCTGGGCTTCCTGGACGATGGGCTGAGCCGCATCAGCGGCCGGGTGTCGCAGCTCACCGGCCGGACCCCGCAGGCGGACGAGAACCAGCTGGAAACCACCATAGACATGGTGAACGGCCTGGCCGATGCCTCCACCTTCAAGCAGGCCATCGAGGAAGACGAAACCAAGGCGGAGATCTTCGACCGCTTCGGCCAGGTGCTGGCGGAGCGATTCGACATCCGCAGCTACACCCTCTACGACGTCACCGGCCCCAAGCAACTCGACCCGGTGATGGTGGATGGCGAGGCCGGCGCGCCCTGCCGCTGGTGCGATCCGCAGATCCTGGTGCGCAGCGACATGTGCCGCGTCAAACGTTCCGGCCATGCGGTGGACGGGCTGGCGCGGCCGGGCATCTGCTATGCCTTCCGCTCGACCACCGAGGGCAACGAGCCGTTGCGCCACTACTGCGTGCCCATCATGCAGTCTGGCTCGGTGGGCAGCGTGGTGCAGCTGGTGGCGCCGGCCAGCCAGTCGGCCAGGCTGGAGAGCTGCATCCCCTACATCAACGTCTATCTGCGCGAGATGGCGCCGGTGCTGGAGGCCAAGCGCCTCACCGAAACCCTGCGCGATTCCTCGCTGCGCGATGCCCTCACCGGCCTCAACAACCGCCGCTTCCTGGAGGAGTACGTCGATACGCTGATGGCCAACGCCCACCGCCGCAACATCCCGCTGGCGGTGCTGCTGCTGGACCTGGACTACTTCAAGGTAGTGAACGACACCCTGGGTCATGACGCCGGCGACGTGGTGCTGAAGGCGCTGTCGGGCGTGCTGCGGCAGTCGGTGCGGGCCTCGGACATGGTGATCCGCTTCGGTGGCGAGGAATTCCTGGTGGTGCTGCAGGATGCCCCTCCGGAGGCGGCGCTGGGCGTGGCGGAGAACATCCGCAGCGCGGTGGAGAGGCTGCGCACTCCGGTGGGCGGCACCATGCTGCAGAAGACCATCTCCATCGGTGTTGCCATGTACCCGGAAGACAGCGAAACCTTCTGGCAGGCGGTGAAGTTCGCCGACGTGGCGCTCTACCGGGCGAAGGAGAGCGGTCGCAACCGGGTGGTGCGCTTCACCGCCGACATGTGGGAAGGGCACGCCGAGGCCTATTGAAGGCAAGGTGGCCGGGGCGGGGCATATCGCTGGCCACCGTGGCCGCCTGCCGGGGCGCGGGCAAGCCGATGTTCAGCCCGCGGGCGTGCGCGTCAAGCGGTGCCTGCGGCGGTTCGGCTCACACCCGGCCGAAGCCCAGGTACTGGCGTTCGAAACGCTGCTTGCCTTCGGCCAGGAAACCGTCGAAATCCCACTCGCCAGCGACTAGCAGATGGGCGAATTCGGGGCGGAAAACGTAGGTGTCTGCGTCCTCGATACGGCCATCGGCCAGTTCCACCTTCACCTGGAGCCGCAGGTATTGCTCGCCTTCGAAGGCATCCAGGCGAGCGAGGGCGGTGGACGGAACGTTGCGGTAGAGCACGCCGGCCACGTGCGCGCCTGCGGCGGGAACCATGCCGGGATAGGCTTCGCCCCGCACGGGATGGCGTCGGTGCCCATGCAGGATGGCGGCTTCGTATTCCAGTACCAAGCCGGCCACGCCGAACATGATGTCGGAGCACATCAGGGAGCCATAGGTGAAGCAGTGCCGGCTCACGGCTTGCCTTCTCCGGCTTGCCAGGCGGCTTGCAGCAGCGCGCGGTGGCGTGCCAGCTCCATTACCGCGACCTCAATCACCGGCCCACTCAAGGTCTGACCCGCGCAGCTGGCTGGCAGGCGGGCGCTGGCTCCGCCGTGGACGACGATGACTTCCAGCGCTTCCTGCTTGGGGTGCAGGCGCTGCTGGCGGTCGCGTTCGCCCACCAGCACGCTGCCGTTGGTGAGATTGAGCCGAGCCGCCAACTCGGCATCCGTCCCGGAGGTGAGCCTGGCGCTGACCACGCAGGGCACCATGCGGTATTCGTTAACCAGGGCCAGGGCTTGCCGGCGCAGGAAGGCGCGCTGCTCTTCCTCGCCGTTGGGCAGGCGGCCGGCGGCGCGGCGGGCGAGCTGCGGCAACTCCTCGTCGGTGAGATGGGGCGCGGCCTCCGCGAGCAGGGCCGGGGCGAGCGTCGGCGTGCCGAGGTCGGTGGCCTCCAGGTGGTGGTGGTGAGCGAGGATGCGGCCGCCTACCTGGGCCAGCTGCTTGCCGGTAACGGTGGGCATGCCCTGGAACACCATGCTGCCCAGCAACTGGTGCAACTGCTTGCACAAAGCCTCATGACCGCCCTGGGTCAGTGACTCGGGTAGCGCGAGGTCGAATTCGAAGGTGACGCTGAGTTTGACGTTGGGCTTGCCGGACATGATCGCTTTCCGTGCTCCGGTAGGGGTATGCACGGCGGGATTATGCGGCAGGCGGGTGGCGTCGGAGAGCGTGCGTATTACGCGGCAGACGAAAAAAAACCGCCCGGCGGCTGCCGGGCGGCCGGGTGTCGCTCGTGGCCGTTCAGCGCACGACCTGTGTCAGCTCGCCAGCCTTGTAGCGGGCGGCAATCTTCTCCAGCGGCACCGGCTTGATCTTCGACGCTTGGCCGGCGCTGCCGAATGCCTCGAAGCGGGCCTTGCATACCAGCTTGGCGGCTTCGCGGGCGGGCTTCAGGAACTCGCGCGGGTCGAACTTGGAGGGGTTCTCGACGAAGAACTTGCGGATGGCGCCGGTCATCGCCAGGCGAATGTCGGTGTCGATGTTGATCTTGCGCACGCCGTACTTGATGCCCTGGACGATTTCCTCGACCGGCACGCCGTAGGTCTCCTTCATGTCGCCGCCGTACTGGCGGATGATCTCCAGCAGTTCCTGCGGCACCGAGCTGGAGCCGTGCATCACCAGGTGGGTGTTCGGCAGGCGGGCGTGGATGGCCTTGATGCGGTCGATGGCGAGGATGTCGCCAGTGGGCTTGCGGGTGAACTTGTAGGCGCCGTGGCTGGTGCCGATGGCGATGGCGAGCGCGTCGCAGTCGGTCTTCTTGACGAAGTCGGCGGCCTGGTCCGGGTCGGTAAGGAGGGCGCTGTGGTCCAGTTTGCCTTCGGCACCGATGCCGTCTTCCTCGCCGGCCATGCCGGTTTCCAGGGAGCCGA
Source organism: Azoarcus indigens (assembly GCF_004361735.1). Lineage (GTDB taxonomy): Bacteria > Pseudomonadota > Gammaproteobacteria > Burkholderiales > Rhodocyclaceae > Azoarcus > Azoarcus indigens. The sequence goes on from NZ_SNVV01000013.1 coordinate 55,630, forward strand.
GGCAGCCGAGCTCGGCTTCCACGGTGACGCCGATGGCGTGGCTCATCTCGACGACCTTGCGCGAGACTTCGACGTTGTACTCATAGGAGGAGGGCGTCTTGCCGTCTTCCATCAGCGAGCCGTCCATCATCACGCTGGAGAAGCCGGAGCGGATGGCGGCCAGGCACACTGCCGGGCTCTGGCCATGGTCCTGGTGCATGACGACCGGAATCTGCGGATAGGCTTCGACGGCGGCGTCGATCAGGTGGCGCAGGAAAGCCTCGCCGGCGTATTTACGCGCACCGGCGGAGGCCTGCATGATCACCGGGCTGTCGCATTCGGCCGCCGCCTCCATGATGGCCTGGACCTGCTCGAGATTGTTCACATTGAACGCGGGCAGGCCGTAGCCGTTCTCGGCGGCGTGGTCCAGCAGCTGGCGCATGGAAACGAGGGGCATTGGAATTCTCCGAGGGTGCCGGCGGGGGCCGGACTGGGCTGTTGGATTGAATGCGTGGGCGTAGTTAGATGCGCATTTTATCGCGCCCGGCCCAGCCGCCGTAAGCGGCATATACGCTTTGAGACAAAGCGGCCGGGGCGGTGCGCAGCGCCGGCCGGAGGCAGCGGTCACTCGTGGCCGGGTGCCTTGTGCTCGCCGACGCGCACGATCTTGAGGGTGTTGGTGCCACCGGACGCGCCTATGGGTTCGCCTATGGTGAGCACGATGAGATCGCCGTAATCCACCACGCCTTGGTCGAGCAGCACCTGCTCGGCTTCCCACAGCAACAGGTCGCGGTCGTAGTGGGTCTGGCTCATCAGCAGCGGATAGACCTCGCGGTACAGCGTCATCTGGTTGCGGGCGCGGATCTCAGGGGTGAGGGCATAGATGGGCACGCCGCTGTTGAGCCGGCTCATCCATAGCGCGGTGGAGCCGGTCTGGGTCAGCGAGGCGATGGCCTTCACCTTGAGGTGCCAGGCGGTCCAGATGGCGGCCATGGCGATGGACTGGTCGATGCGGGTGAACACCCGGTTGAGCACCTCCCGGTCCAGGCTGACTTCGGCGGAACGCTCCGCCTCCAGGCAGACGCGGCTCATCGCTTCCACCACCTCCACCGGGTACTTGCCGGCGGCGGTCTCGGCCGACAGCATCACCGCGTCGGTGCCGTCCAGCACCGCGTTGGCCACGTCCGAGACTTCAGCGCGCGTGGGGACCGGGCTGGTGATCATGGATTCCATCATCTGGGTCGCGGTGATGGTGAGCTTGTTGCGGTCGCGGGCGGCACGGATCATCTTCTTCTGCAGCGCCGGCACCGCGGCGTCGCCCACCTCCACCGCCAGGTCGCCGCGGGCCACCATGATGCCGTCGGAGGCGTCCAGGATCTCTTCCAGGTTGGCCACCGCTTCGGTGCGCTCTATTTTGGCGATCAGCAGCGCATCGCCGCCGGCGGCGCGCATCAGCTGGCGCGCCATGTACATGTCGGCGGCGCTCTTGGGGAAGGAGATGGCGAGGAAATCGACGCCGATCTGCGCTGCCGTCTTGATGTCGTCCATGTCCTTGGCGGTCAGCGCCGGCGCGGTCAGGCCGCCGCCCTGGCGGTTGATGCCCTTGTTGTTGGAGAGTTCGCCGCCCACCCGCACCACGGTGTGGATCTCGCTGCCGCGTACCTGGCTGACGATGAGCTTGAGCCTTCCGTCGTCCAGCAGCAGCACGTCGCCCGGCTTCACATCGCGCGGCAGGTCCTTGTAGTCCAGGCCGACGCGCTGCTCGTTGCCTGTCACGCACTGGGCGTCGAGGATGAACTCAGCATCCCGGCTCAGCGTCACCTTGCCATTCTCGAAGCGGCCAACGCGGATCTTGGGGCCCTGCAGGTCGGCGAGAATGCCCACAGGGCGGCCCGCCAGGGCGGCGGCTTCGCGGATCAGATTGGCGCGGGCGATGTGGTCTTCCGCCTTGCCGTGGGAGAAGTTCATGCGCACGACGTCAATGCCGGCGTGGACCATGCGCTCCAGCACCTGAGGGTCGGAAGAGGCCGGCCCAAGGGTGGCGACGATCTTGGTGTGGCGGGACATGCTGTCTCCTGTGTTTTTCCTGTGCCGCGCGGCCTCCCGGGCCGGGGCGCCGCCGGAAATGCCCGGCTGGCGGGGATTCTAGCGCTACCGCCGGCAGGCGTCCCGGCGATCTCCGCGGCGAGGCGAAAAACCGACGATGTCCTATGCTGATGATGTGGAAGGAGGATCCATGAAATGGACGCTGCAATGTTCTTTGCCCTGCTGGCAGCGGGAATGCTGGTAGCCGTGGTGCTGATGCTGATGCGCCGCGAACAGGAGGAGGGGATGCCGGTGCGTCACAACCCCTACAAGGCTTCCTATCATGCTGTATGCATCCAGTCCGGCAGCCAGGCCTGCGAGGCCGCCCGCCATGTGCGCGGCCGCCGCTTCCTCGCCGCCGAGGCGCCGCGCCTGCCGATGCCGAACTGCTCGCGGGGGGACTGCAACTGCGTCTACGTCCATTTCGACGACAGGCGGGTGCGCAACCGGCGCGATGTGTATGCGAACAAGAGCTACATGATCGGCGAGCAGGGCCATGAGGAGCGGCGCCAGGCGAGCGGCCGGCGCAAGACCGACCTGGCGCGTTTCCACCCGATCAATTGATGGCGGGTCCGCCGCCGGGAAAGGGCGCGGCTTGCGGGCCGCCCATTCTGCCCCTGAGTAGATAGACCTTCTCGTCGAGCGGGATCAGGGTGCCGGTCTGGCCGGGAATGGCTTCACCCACCACGTGTTCCACATGGCTCAGCGCGATGTCGAAGCCGGCCGCATACAGCCGGCTCACTTCCTCGGCGACCTGCGGCGACGCGCCCGTTTCGTCCCCCTCGGGGTCTTCGGTGGTCAGCAACATCATTCTGATGGCAGGCGGCAGCAGATGGTGGAGATGGGCGGCGTATTGCAGCCGCAGCTCTTCGGGCAGCGCAGTGAGGGAGGCGCGGTCGTAGACGCCGGCGACGTTCGCCAGGTCCGCCTGAGCGAGGTCGAAGAAGTCGCCGCAGAGTATTTCCAGCCTTTCACTGTGCCAGCGGGTGAAGGCGCCATGCTTCTTGCGCGTGGGGCGGATGCGGTTCTCGCGGAAGAAGGCGCGGACGGCGACCGGGCTGAGCTCGACGCCGAGCACGCGGTGGCCCTGCTCCAGCAGCCACACGATGTCCAGGCTCTTGCCGCACAGCGGCACGAAGATCTGGGCTTTCTCGTCCAGCTTCAGTTCATGCCAGAAACGGCGCAGGTGAGGATTGACCTCGTCCTGATGAAAGGGGGTTGCACCTTCGCGCCAGCAGCGCGCCCACAGCTCCTTGTCCATCGCATTGGTGGCCGTAGCCGTGGTGGTCATGGCTCAGCATACACCTGTGGGCCGCCCGGGCCTGCTTTTACTGGCGATGCAAGCAAAGGGCCGCCCGCGGGCGGCCCTCCTTCATGTTGCGGCCAGGGGCTTCAGCCGGGGAAGCGGGCTTCCAGCGCGGCGATGGCGGGCAGCTTCTTGCCTTCCAGGAATTCGAGGAAGGCGCCCCCGCCGGTGGAGATGTAGCCCACGTCGTCGGCAATGTGGAACTTGGCGATGGCCGCCAGGGTGTCGCCGCCGCCGGCGATGGAGAAGGCCTCCGAGTGGGCGATGGCCGAGGCCATCATCTTGGTCCCGCCGGCGAATTGCGAGTGTTCGAATACGCCGACCGGGCCGTTCCAGACGATGGTGCCGGCGTGGGCGATGATCTCCGCCAGCTTGGCCGCGCTCTTCGGGCCGAAATCCAGGATGCGGTCGTGCGGGCCGACTTCGTCCACCGGGATGCGGTTGGCGCGGGCCAAGGCGGAGACTTCGTCCGCCACCACTACATCCACCGGCAGCGGCACTTCCGCGCCGCGGGCCTTCATGATGTCCATCACCTGGTGGGCCTCGCGCACCATCTCCGGCTCGGCCAGGGATTCGCCGATGCGCTTGCCGGCGGCGAGCAGGAAGGTGTTGGCGATGCCGCCGCCGACGATGAGTTGGTCCACCTTCTGCGCCAGGGTCTTGAGGATGGTGAGCTTGGTGGACACCTTGGCGCCGCCGACGATGGCCACCAGCGGGCGAGCGGGCTCGTGCAGGGCCTTGGACAGGGCGTCGATCTCGGCGCCCATCAGGATGCCGGCGCAGGCCACCGGCGCGAAGCGGGCGATGCCGTGGGTGGTGGCTTCGGCGCGGTGGGCGGTGCCGAAGGCGTCATTCACGTAAACATCGCACAGCGCGGCCATCTTGGTCGCCAGCGTTTCGTCGTCCTTCTTCTCGCCCTTGTTGCAGCGGCAGTTCTCCAGCAGCACGATCTGGCCGGGTTCGACGGTGAAGCCGCCATCCACCCAGTCGGTGATCAGCTTCACTGGCTTGTGCAGCAGTTGCCCCAGGCGCACCGCGACCGGCGCCAGGGTGTCGTCCGGCCCCACCGTGCCCTCGGTCGGGCGGCCGAGGTGAGAGGTCACCATCACCGCCGCGCCATTGTCCAGGCAGTACTGGATGGACGGGATGGAGGCGCGGATGCGGGTGTCCTCGGTGATGTTGCCGGCCTCGTCCTGCGGGACGTTGAGGTCGGCACGGATGAAGACCTTCTTGCCGCGTACGTCGATGTCGGTGAGCTTGAGTACTTTCATTCCGGGGCTCCAGGGTGGTTTTTGTTGCGGCTTCAGCCGGCCGGCTGCCAGCGCGCGCGCCAGTGGCGGGCGACGTCGACCAGGCGGCTGGCGAAGCCCCATTCGTTGTCGAACCAGATGAAGAGACTGGCCATGCGCGGGCCTCCCACCCGCGTCTGGCCGCCGTCCACGATGGCGGAATAGGCCTCGTGGTTGAAGTCGATGGAGGCGTGCGGCTGCTCGGAGTAGGAGAGCAGGCCGGCGTGGCTGCTGCCGGCGGCCCCGCGCAGCAAGGCGTTGAGCGCGGCCACGTCCACCGCCTCGCGCAGCGACAGCGCGATGTCGATGGCCGATACATTGGTGGTCGGTACCCGCAGCGCCTTGGCCTGCACCCGGCCGGCCAGGCGCGGCAGCAGGCGTTCCACGCCGCGCGCCAGCCCGGTGGAGACCGGGATGATGGACTGCATGGCGGAGCGGGTGCGGCGCAGGTCGGTGTGGTGGTAGCCGTCGATCAGCGGCTGGTCGTTCATCACCGAATGCACGGTGGTGAGGATGACGTGCTCGACGCCGAAGGCGCGGTCCAGCAGTTCCAGCACCGGGACCACCGCATTGGTGGTGCAGGAGGCATTGGAGACGATGCGTTCGTTGCCGCGCAGGGCGTCGTGGTTGATGCCGAAGACCACGGTGGCGTCCACATCCTCGCCGCTGTTGGCCGGGTGGGAGAGCAACAGCCGCGGGCAGCCGGCGTCGATGAAGCGCTGCAGTTCGGCGCGACTGGCGTAGCGGCCGGAGCATTCGACCACCAGGTCGATGCCCAGCGCCGCCCAGTCGACTTCCTCCGGCGTGGTCGCATGGCTGACGGCGATGCGGCGGCCGTCGATCAGCAGTGCGTCCGCTGTGGCGTCCACCTGGCCGGGGAAGCGGCCGTGGGTGGAGTCGAAGCGGGTCAGGTAGACGATGCTGGCGAGGTCGGCCGGCTCGTTGATGGCGACTACTTCGAATTCATCGCGCCAGGGAGATTCGTACAGCGCGCGCAGGAAGCAGCGGCCGATGCGGCCGTAGCCGTTGATGGCGATGCGAACCGGGTTGGAGGCGTTGCGGGGCACGGGAGGACCGGGTCAGTGGCCGGGAAAGCGCCGTATTCTAGCGTGTATGCCATCTGTCGTCCGACCGGCGGAGAGGGCGGGTGGAGCGGCCTGTGCCGCGCCGGCCGGCGACATGAAAAAAGCCCGCCCGGATGCCGGGCGGGCCGTTTGCCCAGGGCTGTGGTCAGCGCGCTGCCATCCAGGCGCGCGCCGCGTCCAGCATGCGGCAGGAATAGCCCCATTCGTTGTCGTACCAGGACAGCACCTTGACCAGCACCGAGCCATCCTCGCCCTTGATCACGCGGGTCTGGGTGGCGTCGAAGGTGGAGGACACCGTGGTGTGGTTGAAGTCGGAGGACACCAGCGGCTCGGTGTTCACCGCCAGGATGCCCTTCAGCGGGCCCTTGGCGGCGGCGGTCATCAGCTCGTTGATCTCTTCCTTGGTGGTGGCCCGCTCGGCGGTGAAGGTGAGGTCCACCAGCGAAACGTTGAGCGTGGGCACGCGCAGCGCGAAGCCGTCGAACTTGCCCACCAGTTGCGGCAGCACCAGGCCGACGGCCTTGGCTGCGCCGGTCTTGGTGGGGATGATGTTGGCGGCGGCGGCACGGGCGCGGCGCAGGTCCTTGTGGCGCACGTCCACCGTGACCTGGTCGTTGGTGTAGGCGTGCACCGTGGTCATCAGGCCTTGCTTGATGCCGACGCTCTCGGCCAGCACCTTGGCCACCGGGGCCAGGCAGTTGGTGGTGCAGGAGGCGTTGGAAACCACCGTCATGCCGGCATTGAGCACGTTCTCGTTCACGCCCATGACGATGGTGGCGTCCACATCGTCGCCGCCCGGCGCGGAGATCAGCACGCGCTTGGCGCCCTGCTCCAGCAGCGCCTGGGCCTTGGCCTTGGTGGTGTAGGCACCGGTGCACTCCAGCAGCACGTCCACGCCGTGGCTGGCCCAGTTCACGCCCTTCGGATCCTTGGTGGAGTAGAAGGGGATCTTGCGGCCGTCGAGGATGAGGGTGTTCTCGCCTTCGGTGTCCACTGCGGTGGCGAAGCGGCCGTGGGTGGTGTCGTACTTCAGCAGGTGGGCGTTGGTGGCCAGGTCACCGGACGCATTGATGGCGACGACTTCAAGTTCGCTCTGCAGGCCTTGCTCGTAAATGGCACGCAGGGTGCAGCGGCCGATGCGGCCGAAGCCGTTGATCGCAACCTTGATGGACATGGGGGTCTCTCCTCTCTACGAATCTGTGTGATGGCCGGCGCGCTCAGAGCACGGCCTTGACCGCGGCGGCCACTGCCTCGGCAGTGATACCGAAATACTTGAACAGCTCGCTGGCGGGCGCGGATTCGCCGAAGCGGTCGATGCCGACCACCGCGCCTTCCAGGCCCACGTACTTGCGCCAGCCGTCGGTGACGCCGGCTTCCACCGCCACCCGCGGCACGCCTGCCGGCAGCACGCTGGCGCGCCAGGCGCCTTCCTGGCGGTCGAACACATTGGTGCTGGGCATGGAGACCACGCGCACCGCGATGCCTTCGCCGGCCAGCGCCTTCTGCGCCGCCATGGCCAGCGCCACTTCAGAGCCGGTGGCGATGATGACCGCGGCCGGCTTGCCGCCGGCAGCCTCGGACAGCACGTAGCCGCCGCGGCGGATGTCGGCGACCTGGGCCGCGTCGCGGGTCTGGAAGGGCAGGTTCTGGCGCGAGAACAGCAGGCAGGAGGGGCCGTCGGCACGCTCGATGGCGTGGGCCCAGGCGACGGCCGATTCCACCGTGTCGCAGGGGCGCCAGACGTCCATGTTGGGGATCAGGCGCAGGGTGGCGGTCTGTTCCACCGGTTGGTGGGTGGGGCCGTCCTCGCCGAGGCCAATGGAGTCGTGGGTGAACACGAAGAGTTGGCGCACCTTCATCAGTGCCGCCATGCGCAGGGCGTTGCGGGCGTACTCGCTGAACATCAGGAAGGTGGCGGTGTAGGGAATCAGGCCACCGTGCAGCGCGATGCCGTTGGCAATGGCCGCCATGCCGAACTCGCGCACGCCGTAGTAGATGTAGTTGCCGCCGCTGTCGCGGCTGACGCCCTTGGCGCCGGACCACAGCGTGAGGTTGGAGCCGGCCAGGTCGGCCGAGCCGCCGATGAGTTCAGGGAGCTTGGGCGCATAGGCTTCGATGCTGTTCTGGCTGGCCTTGCGGGTGGCGATGGTCTCGCCCTTTTCGGTGACCTTCGTGAGCACCGCTTCGACGTGGGCGGCCCAGTCGGCCGGCAGCTTGCGCTCCTGCACCCGGCGCTTGAACTCGGCGGCGAGTTCGGGGAAGGCTGCGGCGTAGGCGGCGAACTTGTCGTTCCATGCAGATTCGGCGCTGGCGCCGGCCGGGCGTGCATCCCAGGCAGCATAGACGTCGGCCGGGATCTCGAACGCGGGATGGCTCCAGCCGATGTAGGCGCGGCAGGCTTCGATCTCGGCGGCTCCCAGCGGCGCACCGTGCACATCATGGCCACCCTGCTTGTTGGGCGCGCCGGCGCCGATCACCGTCTTGCAGCAGATCAGCGTGGGCTGGGAGGTGTTCGCTTTGGCCTGCTGGATGGCGGCTTCGATTTCGGCGGCGTCGTGGCCCTGCACGTCACGGATAACCTGCCAGCCGTAGGCTTCGAAGCGCTTCGGCGTGTCGTCGGTGAACCAGCCTTCCACATGGCCGTCGATGGAGATGTTGTTGTCGTCGTAGAAGGCCACCAGCTTGCCCAGGCCCAGGGTGCCGGCGAGGGAACAGGCTTCGTGGCTGATGCCCTCCATCAGGCAGCCGTCGCCGAGGAAGACCCAGGTGCGGTGGTCGACGATCTCATGGCCGGGGCGGTTGAATTCGGCCGCCAGCACCTTTTCGGCGATGGCCATGCCGACCGCGTTGGTGATGCCCTGGCCCAGCGGGCCGGTGGTGGTCTCCACGCCCGGGGTGTAGCCGTATTCCGGATGGCCCGGCGTCTTGCTGTGCAGTTGGCGGAAGCGCTTCAGCTCTTCGATCGGCAGGTCGTAGCCGCTGAGGTGCAGCAGGGCATAAACCAGCATGGAGCCGTGGCCGTTGCTGAGCACGAAGCGGTCGCGGTCGGCCCACTGCGGATTGGCCGGGTTGTGCTTGAGATGGTGCCGCCACAGTACCTCGGCGATTTCCGCCATGCCCATCGGCGCGCCCGGATGGCCGGAGTTGGCCTGTTGCACTGCATCCATCGCCAGGGCGCGGATGGCTCCGGTGAGGGGATTGAAGACCGGGGGCTTGACGTTTCTGGACGACTGCATGGTTTCCTCGAAGCCGGGTGGGGCGGCTGGAAAAAACCGGCATTATCGCCGATTTCGCAGGCCCTTTACAGGGCCGCCAGTGTTTCCGGAGATGTAAGTCTTTGGCACATCAGGTGAATCCGGGTTTTCCCGCATGGCGTGGGATGCGGGTCCGGCGCCGCTCTCAAACCCACTGCCGGCGGCGTTCCATCAGTTTCCAGATCAAGGGCGTGAGAATGAGCTGCATCGCCAGGTCGAGCTTGCCGCCGGGGATCACGATGGTGTTGGCGCGGCTCATGAAGGCGTCGTGGATCATCCGCAGCAGGTAGGGGAAATCCACGCCGCGCGGGTCCTTGAAGCGGATCACCACCATGGATTCGTCCAGGGTCGGCACGTCGCGGGCGATGAAGGGGTTGGAGGTGTCCACCACCGGGATGCGCTGGAAATTGATGTGGGTGCGGGAGAACTGCGGAACGATGTAATGCACGTAATCGTGCATGCGACGCAGGATGGTGTCCTGCACCGCGTCGGCGGAGTAGCCGCGTTCGCGGGTGTCGCGGTGCAGTTTCTGGATCCACTCCAGGTTGATGGTCGGCACCACGCCGATCAGCAGGTCCACATGGCGCGAGACGTCCACCTTGTCGGTCACTACCGCGCCGTGCAGGCCTTCGTAGAACAGGCAGTCGGTGCCCACAGGCAGGTCTTCCCATTCGGTGAAGCTGCCCATGGGAAGGTTCCAGCGCATGGACTGGGCTTCGTCGTGGATGTAGTAGCGGCGGCGGCCGGTGGCGGATTCGCCGTAGGCGCGGAACAGCGTCTCCAGCTCTTCCAGCAGGTTGGCTTCCGGACCGAAATGGCTGGCGCCGCGCAGGCCCTGGCGCTCGGCCTCTTCGATCTGCGCGTTCATCTCGCTGCGGGTGTAGCGATGGAAGCTGTCGCCCTCGACGATGGCCGCGTTCACGTTTTCCCGATGGAAGATCGCCTGGAAGGTGTGCTTGACCGTGGTCGTCCCCGCACCGGAGGAGCCGGTGACGGCGATGATCGGGTGTTTCATGGACATGGCGGGCTCCGGCTGCTGCGGCGTCGTGGATCGGGAAAGGAGGGCGTCAGCGGATGTCGCCGCCATGCACCCGGCGCGCGGCGACCACCAGCACGTGGACTTCCTCGAAGGAGAGATCCGGGTAGTGGTCACGCACCACGCGGTAGGCGAGGTGGTCCAGGGTGACGTTGGCCCAGCGGTTCTCCGGGGCGAAGAAGGGCGCTACCAGGTTGCAGGCTTCCTCGAAGATGTCGCGGACGTTGAGGTAGCGACGGCGCTCCTGGCGGTCAGATTGGATGGCGGAACTGGTTTCGGACATGGCGTTTCCGTACGGCTGCAATCCCGGGATGATAACGCGGGCTTGTGCGGCGCAGCGTGAGGGATGGCGGGCGATCGGATCAGGAGTGGGACTGCAGCCAGGTGCGCCATTCGGTGAACAGCGCCGGGCTGGCAGCGGCCACCACTGCACGCTTTACCGCCGGACCGGCCATCAGCGAGCCGCCGTCCAGCGCGGCGGCCTCGCCGCCGGCCTCGGCCAGGATCAGCCGGCCGGCGGCGTAATCCCACAGCATCTGGCCGCCGTGGATGTAGACGTCCAGCCGGCCGGCGGCGACGAAGCACCATTCCAGCGCACTGGAGCCGAAATTGCGCTGGGAGTAGTAGGGCGGGCGGACGGCCAACTCGTCGCCCAGGTGGTGGCTGATGCGCTTGAAATCCACGCCGGCGACGGCGTCGGCCAAGCGGGCGGCGGCCGGCCGCAGAGGCAGTTCCGCACCATTGAGATAGGCCCCGGCGCCCTGCGCGGCATAGAAGGATTCGTCGGTGATGGGGTTGTACACCACGCCGAAGCGCGGCTCATGATCCACCAGATAGGCAATGGAGACGGCGAAGAAGGGGATGCCGTTGGCGAAGTTGGTGGTGCCGTCTATCGGGTCTATGCACCACAGGCCGCGGCGGCCTTCGCTCCACAGGCGGGCCTGCTCTTCGGCGGTCATTTCCTCGCCCAGCACCGGGCCGGGAATGAGTTGAGGCAGGGCCTCGCTGAAGCGGCGCTGGGATTCCAGGTCGGCTTCGGTGAACAGGGTGCCGTCGGCCTTGCGGTTGCGCGCGGATTTCAGGTAGCGCGGCAGGATTTCCTCGCGGGCGATGTCACGGGCCAGGGATTCGAGGGCGCGAGCGCGGGCGAGTCGTTGGGCGGCGGTGGACATGTCAACTCCAGGAGAGTCCGGGCGGTGTGCCGCTGGGGAACGGCAATGGGGTCGGGACGCCAGGCGTGTCAGCCGGGAAAGGCGCGCGCCTATAATCTTACGATGATTTCACGCTTCCATTTCCCTGGCCGCCTGCCCGACAGCGGTGAAGTGCTCCTCCCCGAATCCATCGCTCATCACGCCCTGCGTGTATTGCGCCTGCGCGAGGGCGAGCCCTTGGTGCTGTTCGACGGCGAGGGCGGCGAGTGCATTGCCACGCTGCGGCCGGAGGGCAAGCGCGTCCATGCATCCATCCAGTCGTGCAGCGAAGTGGAGCGGGAGTCGCCCTTGCAATTGATGCTGATACAGGGACTGGCCAGTGGCGACAAGATGGACTGGATCGTGCAGAAGGCGGTGGAACTGGGCGCCGCCGGCATCGTGCCGCTGGCCACCGAGCGCTCGGTGCTGAAGCTGGCTGGCGAGCGTGCCGACAAGCGCCGCGTCCACTGGCAACAGGTGGTGGTGTCCGCCTGCGAGCAGTGCGGCCGCAACCGTGTTCCCGAAGTCGCGCCCGTCACAACGCTGGACGCCTGGCTGGCGGCGCACCGGGACGAACTCAAGCTAGTGCTGGCTCCGGGCGGCGAGGGCGTGCTTGCCAAGCTGCCGCGACCGGACGGGCGGGTTCATCTGCTGATTGGCCCGGAAGGCGGCTGGAGCGAGACCGAGCTGGCGCAATGCCGCACCGCCGGCTGCATGGCGATCGGTCTCGGTCCGCGGGTGTTGCGTACCGAGACGGCTGGTCTGGCCGCGCTGGCGGCGCTGCAGACTCTGTGGGGCGATCTCGCCGCTGCGGTGGACTGAGCGCCGCGTCTGCTGACTTTTTTCCCCTCTCTTCCAGGAGTCGCCGCGCATGTTCGAATCCGCCGAGCTTGGTCACAAGACGGACAAGGAAAGCTATGCCGCCGCGGTGCCTGCGCTGCGCGCCGCATTGCTGGACGCCCAGTTCGAGCTGCTGGACCTGAAGAATTTCGCCGTGGTGGTGCTGATCAACGGCATGGATGGCGCCGGCAAGGGCGAAACGGTGAATCTGCTCAACGAGTGGATGGACCCGCGCCACATCCAGACCTGGGCCTTCGACTCGCCCACCGAGGAAGAGGCGGAGCGGCCCTTCATGTACCGTTTCTGGCGCGCGCTGCCGCCCAAGGGGCGCATCGGCGTGCTCTTCAACAACTGGTACACCGATCCGATCACCGACGCCGTTCTCCACAAGCGCAAGAAGGCACGCCTGGAGCAGCGCCTGGCCGAGATCCGCCGCTTCGAGGCCATGCTGGTGCGCGAAGGCGTGCTACTGGTGAAGTTCTGGTTCCATCTTTCCAAACCCGGCCAGAAGGCGCGGCTGAAGGAACTGGAGAAGGACCCGCGCACCCGTTGGCGAGTCACCGAGCGCGACTGGCGTTTCTACGAGGACTACGACCGCTACCGCGACGTCGCCAGCCACGCACTGCGCCAGACCAGCACCGGCGACGCGCCCTGGCAGATCGTGGATGGCAGCGACCCGCGTTTCCGCGCCCTCTTCGTCGGCCGCAGCCTGCTGCAGATCCTGCGCCGCCGGCTGGAACTGGCCCATCATCCCTGGACGCCGCGCCAGGTGGCCCCGCCGCTGGCCACTGCGATGGATACCCTGGACCTGCTCGGCAGCCTCAAGCTGCGCCAGGAGATGAAGCGCAAGCAGTACGAGGACGAACTGGAGCGCTACCAGGGCCGGCTGGCGCTGCTGACGCGGGAGGCGGCGTTCCGCAAGCGCTCGCTGGTGGTGGTGTTCGAGGGCTCGGACGCGGCCGGCAAGGGCGGTGCCATACGGCGCGTCACCGCCGCCCTGGATGCGCGCCAGTACCGCATCGTGCCGGTGGCCGCGCCCAGCGAGGAAGAGCGCGCCCAGCCCTATCTGTGGCGCTTCTGGCGCCATCTGCCGCGGCAGGGCAAGGTGGTGCTGTTCGACCGCTCCTGGTACGGCCGGGTGCTGGTCGAGCGCGTCGAGGGCTATTGCTCCGAAGCGGACTGGATGCGCGCCTATGCCGAGATCAACGACTTCGAGGATCAGCTCGTCGGCGCCGGCGCGGTGGTGGTGAAGTTCTGGCTGGCCATCGGCAAGGACGAGCAACTTGTCCGCTTCAAGGAACGGGAGGCCGAGCCCCACAAGCGCTTCAAGATCACCGAGGAAGACTGGCGCAATCGCGAGAAGTGGGAGGACTACGCCCACGCGGTGTGCGACATGGTCGATCGCACCAGCACCGAGATTGCGCCTTGGAACCTGGTGGAGGCGGAGAACAAGTACTACGCCCGTATCAAGGTGCTGCGCACGCTATGCGAGCGCCTGGAGGCAGCGTTAGGCAAGTGAGCGCCGTGGCGGCTGCTGTTGTGGAGACGAATCAAATGTTGCAAACCTGCCACTGTGTAGCAGCCAACAAGCAGTCATGCTTCCGCTAGAATCCGGTCATGAAAACCCTCCGGGAGGCTGCGCCGTGAGCGATATATCCTCCCTGCCAGCCCCTGGATACTTGCCAGGTAAACGCTTGAACGCCGAATCCTCTCCCGCACAGCCTGCAGCTGCGGCGGCCAGCGTCGCTGCCGTCGATGCTTCCACCTCCCAGTTCGTCTCCTGGGTCCGGGGCGCAGCCCCCTACATCCATGCCTTTCGGGGCAAGACTTTCGTCGTAGGCTTCGGCGGTGAGGTGGTGGCGGGTGATGGCGCCCAGAGCCTGGCTTACGACTGCAACCTGCTGGCGGCCCTCGGCATCCGCCTGGTGCTGGTGCATGGCGCCCGGCCGCAGATCGATATCGAGATCGCCCGCCGCGGGCTGGAGCCGCGCTTCCACAACGGCTTGCGGGTAACCGACGCGGCGGCGCTGGAGTGCGTGAAGGCGGCGATGGCGGTGACCCGCTTCGAAGTCGAGGCGCTGCTGTCGCAAGGTTTGCCCAACACGCCCATGGCCGGCAGCTACATGCGGGTGACCGGCGGCAATTTCATCACTGCGCGCCCCTTCGGCGTCGTGGACGGGGTGGACTTCCAGTACACCGGCGCGGTGCGCAAGGTCATCGCCGAGGAAATCAACGCCGACCTCGACCAGCAGAACGTGGTGCTGATCACCTCACTGGGTGTCTCGCCTGCCGGCGAGATCTTCAACCTGTGCATGGAAGAGGTGGCGGAAGCAGTGGCGGTGGCCCTTAAGGCGGAGAAGCTCATCTACCTGTGCGACGCGCCGGGCTTGTTGGACGCCGATGGCAAGCTGATCGAGTCCGTCACCGCCGACGAGGCGCAGAGCAAGCTGGAGGCGGGCGAGGGCCTGACCGAGGATCTGCACCTCTACCTGCCCTGCGCGATCCGCGCGGTGCGCAAGGGTGTTTCCCGCGCCCACCTGATAGACCGCGACAAGGATGGCGGCCTGCTGCTGGAGTTCTTCACCCACGCCGGCGTCGGCACGGTGTTGTCGCGCGATCCCCTGTTCCGCCTGCGCGAGGCTACGGTGGAGGACGTCGGCGCGCTGGTGGCGCTGATCAGCCCGATGGAGGCGGATGGCACGCTGGTGCGGCGCGGCCGGGAGTTGCTGGAGCAGGAGATAGAGCGCTTCACCGTGGTGGAGCATGATGGAGTGCTGGTCGGCTGCGCGGCGCTTTACCCCTTCAGCGAGGACAACGCCGCCGAGCTGGCCTGCCTGGCGGTCACGCCGGAGTACCGTCGCGCCGGCCTGGGCGACCAGTTGCTGCGCCGTATAGAGCGACGCGCCCGGGTACAACGCCTGGAGCGCCTGTTCGTGCTCACCACCCGCACCGCCCACTGGTTCCGCGAACGCGGTTTCAACGAAATCGGGCCGGAGGCGCTACCGCGGCAGAAGCGCGAGCTGTACAACTTCCAGCGTCGCTCCAAGGTGTTCGTGAAGAACCTATGAAGCAGATCTGCGGGCTCCTGCTTCCCTTCGCCCAGCCCGCTCGGGACAGGGGGGCATGATGTCGCCGCAGGTGCTGCCTGCCCTGAGTGGCGTCGGTGTCGCCCTGGCGGTGATGCTGGGCGCCGGCCTGGCGCCTCCCGACAGCTGGGGGCCGGCGGGAGCCTCGGCCCTGGGCGCTGGCCTGCTCGCCGCCTTTGCCATGCGCTGTCACCTGAAGGCCGAGGTCACCCGCCGCCAGCTGGAAGCGGCCGAGCTGGCGGCGCGCATCGACGGCCTGCATGCCGCCGGCGCCATCGGCCGGGTGGGCGATGAAGAACAGACGCCGGAGCGCGCCTGCCCCTTGCGCCAGATCGAGCATGCCTCCCACCACCTCGCCCTGCTGCGCCAGGTGGCGGAAGGCGTCTATGGCGTCGAGGCGCTGTTCGACCGCCGTTGCCGGTTGAATTGGATCAGCCCCTCCATCGAGCGCCTGACCGGCTATTCACCGTCGGATTGCCTGTCGGCGGAGGAGGCCATCAGCTTCCTCGTCCATGAATCGGACCGTCGCTACTGCATGCGGGTGGCCGACCAGGTGCTGTCCGGCGGCGGTCAGCACGACTTCGAGATGCGGCTGGTGCGCCGCGATGGCAGCTTCGGCTGGGTGGCCTGCCACTGGCGGCCGGTGATCGGCGAGGATGGCGAGATCGAAGGCCTGCGCATGTCGGCGGAAGACATCCAGGGCCGCAAGGAGGCGGAGTACAAGCTGCTGGAGACGGTGGCCGAGCTGCGCCGCGCCCAGGCGCTGCGCGAGCACTACCTGTCGCGCAGCAACGACGAACGCCAGCGCCTGGCGGCGCTGCTGAATGTCATCCGCCTCGGCATCCTGTTCATCGACCACGATCACCGGGTGCTCTATTTCAACCGCGCGATGCTGGAGATCTGGGGCTTCCCGCCGGACGAGAACCTGATCGGCATGCGCGACGTGGTGCTGCAGAGCAAGGTGGGGGCGCTGCTGGAAGAGCCGGAATCCTTTTTCGCTCATGTCCAGGCCATCGTTGGCGCCCGCGTCGCGGTCAGCGACCGGCATGAGCAGCGCTTCCGCGATGGCCGCATCGTCACCGACATCTCGGCGGTGGTCGAGGGCGGGCAAGGGCGGCGCGGCATCGGCCGGGTGTGGATTTACGAGGACGTCACCGAGCAGCGCCGCATCGCTGCCCAGCTGGTGTCGCTGGCCGAGCGCGATCCGCTGACCAATCTCTACAACCGCCGCCGCTTCCACGAAGAACTGGAGCGCCTGCTGGCGGAAGCCGAGCGCCATGGCGTGCAGGTGGGCCTGGTGGCGATAGACCTGGACGGCTTCAAGCCGATCAACGACCGTTTCGGTCACCAGGCTGGCGACGAGGTGCTGATCGGTCTGGCCGAGGGCGTGGGGCGTATCGTTCGCCGCAACGAGATGTTCTTCCGTCTCGGCGGCGACGAGTTCGGTGTGTTGGTTCCCGACACCAATGAGCGCGAATTGTCGGAACTCGCCGGACGCCTGGTCGATGGAGTGGATGCGCTGAAGTTCGAGTTCTGCGGCGAAACGGTGGGGGTGACAGCCAGCATCGGCATCGCGCTCTATCCCGCCCATGGCCGCGACGGCGAGGCCTTGATGGCGGCGGCGGACGAGGCGATGTACCGCTCCAAGAGCGGTGGGCGCAATCAGTGGTCGGTGGCGCACCCCAAGAACAATCTGGCTGCGCCCCTGAATACCGGAAGCCGCTAGCCGGGCACGGAAGCTGCGTAGCCCGATGCCGCGCCGGTGGCGCCCGGGCTGCTAAAATGCAGTGCTCCGAATTTGATGAACTTTTCAGGGAAGGAAGAAACGATGGCTCGCATGGTCAACTGTGTAAAGCTCGGCCGGGAAGCGGAAGGGCTGGACCTGCCGCCGGTGCCGGGCGAGCTCGGCAAGCGGATCTTTGAAAACGTGTCCAAGGAAGCCTGGCAGCAGTGGGTGAAGTACCAGACCATGCTGATCAACGAAAATCGCCTGAACCTGATGGATCCGCGTGCGCGCAAATACCTCGCCGAACAAATGGAGAAGCACTTCTTCGACGGCGGTGCGGATCAGATCGGCGGCTTCGTGCCGCCCCCGGCTCAGTAAACGCCTTGCCGTGCGGCCGTCTCAAGGGGCGGCCGCCGTAATGAAAAAGGGATGGCCCTGGCGGGCCATCCCTTTTTGCTTCAGATCGCGCTTTCGGATGCTGCCCAAGCCCTCAGGCGTTGCTTATTCGCCCTTTGCCGCTGCGCTCTGGGCCGACTTCGCATAGCGGATGTCGCGGCCCTGCACCAGGAAAACCACGTATTCGGAAATGTTCTTTGCATGGTCGCCGATGCGTTCGATCGACTTGGCGATGAACAGCACTTCCAGGCTGTTGGAGATGGTGCGCGGGTCTTCCATCATGAAAGTGATGAGCTGGCGCATGATGCCCTTGAAGCTGGCATCCACCTCTTCGTCCTGGCTCTTGATGACGGGCGCGTTGGTGACGTCGGCGCGGGCGAAGCCGTCCAGCGCGCTGCGCAGCATGTCCAGCGCCAGCCCGGCCGCGTAGCCGAGTTCGACGCGAGGCATGAAGGGCACTTCGCCGGCATGCAGGCGCTTGCCGGCCTTGGCGATCTTCTTGGCCTCGTCGCCGATGCGTTCCAGGTCGGAGATGGACTTGATCACCGTCATCACCAGGCGCAGGTCCACTGCCGCCGGTTGGCGCTTGGCGATGATGTGCTGGCAGGCCTCGCCCAGGTCGACTTCGAGCAGGTTGATGCGGTGGTCGCCTTCGATGACGCGGTCGAGCAGGCCGACGTTGCCCGTCTTCAGTCCTTCCAGGGCGTTGGCAACCTGGGTTTCCACCAGGCCGCCCATCTGCAGCACGCCGGTGCGGATCGCCTCGAGTTCGGCATCGAACTGCTTGTGGGTATGTTCGCTCATTTTCGCCATTGCACTATCCAAGAGTGGGGCAGGCTAGCACGCCCGGGTTAAGGATTTGTTTCAGCCTGGCGGCTTCATCTGCGGGCCCGGCGCTCGACGCCGCCGGCACCGGCGAGCAGCAGCATATCCGCGCCGCGGCGAGCGAACAGGCCATTGGTGACGACGCCGACGATCTGGTCGATGCGGTTCTCCAGCGCCAGCGGATCGGTGATGGAGAGGCCGTGCACATCCAGGATGATGTTGCCGTTGTCGGTGACGAAGCCTTCGCGCAGGCGCGGCTCTCCGCCCAGCGCGGCCAGCGCGCGGGCAACCTGGGCGCGGGCCATCGGGATGACCTCCACCGGCAGCGGGAAGCGGCCCAGCGGAGACACCAGCTTGCTGGCGTCGCAGATGCAGACGAAGCGGTTGGCGACCGCGGCCACGATCTTCTCGCGCGTCAGCGCGCCGCCGCCGCCCTTGATCATGCTGAAGCCGCTATCGATTTCGTCGGCGCCGTCCACGTACACCGGCAGTTCGGTGACGTCGTTGAGGTCCAGCAGCGGGATGCCGTGCGCGGCGAGGCGGCGGGCGCTGGCCTCGGAGCTGGAGATGGCGCCGCGGATGCGTGACTTGATGCCGGCCAGGCCGTCGATGAAATGGTTCACCGTGGAGCCGGTGCCGACGCCGACGATGCTGCCTTCTTCGATGTAGTCGAGCGCGGCCAGCGCGGCGGCCTTCTTGAGTTCGTCCTGGGTCATGGGCTGTCCTGGTGGGTAATTCAAATCAGTCCGTGGAAGGGCTGCACGGGCACTGTCTCGCCGGCCTGCACATCGCCCCGGGCTTCGTCCAGCAGGATGAAGCAGTCGGCTTCGCACATGGAGCGCAGTATGCCCGAGCCCTGCGCACCGGTAAGGCTGACGCTGAGGCGGCCGTCCACGCGGCTCAGGCGGCCGCGCAGGAATTCGGTGCGGCCCACAGGCTTGCGTATGGTCTCGCTGCTGACGGCCTCGAACAGTTGCGGCTCGGGGGTGGGCGACACGCCCATCAGCTTGAGCAGAGCCGGCCGCACGAACTGGTAGAAGGCCACCATGGTTGCCACCGGGTTGCCGGGCAGGCCGAACAGCAGCGCCGCGCCGAGGCGGCCGAAGGCCATCGGCCGGCCAGGCTTCATCGAGATGCGCCAGAAGGCGACTTCGCCCAGCCGGGCCATGATGTCGCGCACGAAGTCGGCGTCGCCCACCGAAACGCCGCCGCTGGTAACGATCGCATCCGCGTTGGCGGCGGCGTGGCGGAAGGCCGCTTCCAGCTCGGCAGGGCGGTCCGGGATCACGCCGAGGTCCGCGATCTCGCAGCCCAGCCGGGTGAGCAGGCCGTGCAGGGTGTAGCGGTTGCTGTCATAGATCTGGCCGGCGGCGAGTGGCGTGCCGATGGAGGCGATCTCGTCGCCGGTGGAGAACACGGCCACCCTGGGCCGCCGGAGGACGCTCAGTTCGGCCAGCCCCAGCGATGCCGCCAGGCCGAGCTCGGCCGGGCCGAGCAGACGGCCGGCGGGCAGGGCGATGCTGCCCGCCGCCAGGTCTTCACCGCGCCGGCGCAGGTTCTGGCCGGCCTGCTGGCCGGGGGGCACGAACAGCAGTTCGCCCTCCCGCCGCACTACTTCCTGCATGACGATGGTGTCGGCACTGGCAGGGACGACGGCGCCGGTCATGATGCGGATGGCCTGGCCGCTGCCCAGTTCGCCGTCATGGGGCTTGCCGGCGAGGGCGGTGCCGGCCACTTGCAGCCGGCTTTCGCTGTTGATGGCTAGGTCGGCGGCGCGCAGGGCGTAGCCGTCCATCGCCGAGTTGTCGTGGGCGGGGACGTCCAGCGGGGAAATGACGTCGGCCGCGAGTACGCGACCGAGCGCCGCGGGCAAGGGCAGGATTTCGACGCCGCTTAGCGGCCGGACGCGTTCGAGGATGGCGGATCGGGCGTCGGCGACGCCGAGGGGCGGACTTCCGGGAAGTGAACTCATTGCTCTGGAACGGGACGCTGCGGCCGGGAGGCGGCCGCGATGGCGGCCATTATTACCACAAGCCGCAAGGCTTTTGGCGCAGCGTCCTGCGCGTCAGGGCGGCGGTGTTCAGATTTCCAGGTTGTCGATCAGGCGGGTGCGGCCCAGCCTCGCGGCAGCCAGCACCACCAGCGGGTCGTCGGCGTGTACCGGCGGCTGCAGGTCGGCGCGCCGGCGCACGGTGATGTAGTCAGGCACCCAGCCGTGGCGGGCGAGTTCGTCCATGGCATCGGTTTCGAGCTTGAGGAAGTCGTGGTCGCCGCCGCGCACCGCCTGGCAGATGGTGGAGAGCAGGTGGTACAGGCGCGGCGCCTCGGCGCGTTCCTGGGCAGAGAGGTAGCCGTTGCGGGAGGAGAGGGCGAGGCCGTCTTCCGCGCGCACGGTTTCGCCCGGCAGCACCTCCACCGGCAGCGCGAACTCGCGGACCATGTTCGACAGCACCATCAGCTGCTGGTAGTCCTTCTTGCCGAACAGCGCTACGTCCGGCTGCACGATGTTGAGCAGCTTGAGCACCACGGTGGCGACACCGCGGAAATGGCCAGGGCGGAATTCACCGTCGAGGATGCTGGTCTGGGCGGGCGCCGGGTCGACGTGGTAGCGCTGGGGCTGCGGGTACATCACCGTTTCGTCCGGCGCGAACAGGTGGGCGACACCGGCGGCTTCTAGCTTCTCGCAGTCCTGCGCCAGCGTGCGCGGGTACTTGTCGAAATCCTCGGCGGGGCCGAACTGCAGGCGATTCACGAAGATGCTGGCGATCACGCTGTCGGCGTGGCTGCCGGCCTGGCGCATCAGGGTGATGTGGCCGTCGTGGAGATTGCCCATGGTCGGCACCAGGGCGACCTTGCCGGCCTTGGCGCGGGCGGCGCGCAGGCTTTCTATCGTGGTATGGATCTGCATGCTGGGGATCTGCGGGGGAGGAATCGACTGCTCAGTAGCAGTGCTCTTGGGCGGGGAAGCTGCCGTCGCGTACCGCGGCCACATAGCCCGCTACCGCTTCCTCGATGCTGGCGGCGCCGGCCATGAAATTCTTGACGAAGCGCGCCTTCTTGCCGGGATAGACGCCCAGCATGTCGTGCAGCACCAGCACCTGGCCGTGACACTGCGGCCCGGCGCCTATGCCTATGGTGGCCATGCTCTTCAGGCTGGCGGTGATATCGGCCGCGGCCGTGGCGGGCACCATTTCCAGCACGGCCAGCGCGGCGCCGGCCTGCTCCAGCGCGAGCGCATCCGCCTTCAGGCGGGCGGCGCCATCCTCGCCGCGGCCCTGCACCCGATAGCCGCCCAGTTGGTGGACCGACTGCGGGGTGAGGCCGATGTGGGCACAGACCGGTACGCCGCGCTCAACCAGGAAGCGCACTGTCTCGGCCATGTATTCGCCGCCTTCCAGCTTCACCATCTGCGCGCCGGCGGCCATGAGGCGGGCGGCATTGCGCATCGCCTGTTCGGGGCTCTCCTGGTAGCTGCCGAAAGGCATGTCGGTGACGACGAAGAGGCGGTTGCTGCCGCGGGCCACGCACTCGGTGTGGTAGGCCATCTGCTCCAGGGTGACCGGCAGCGTGGATTTCTGGCCCTGCAGGACGTTGCCCAGCGAATCGCCGATCAGCGCAACGTCCACGCCGGCACGCTCGAGCAGCGCAGCAAAGCTGGCGTCGTAGCAGGTAAGCATGGCGATCTTGCGGCCTTCGGCGCGCATTCTGCCCAGCTCGAACAAGGTGACGGGTTTGTCGTCCTGCAGATAGCTCATGGGAGACTCCTGTGCGGAGGCGCGAGTTTTCCCCAAACTGGTGCAATGCACAAGGGTGTTAGCTGCTTTGGTGCATTGCTTTTCGCCCGCTCATTCCGCGTAGCCGAAAAACTCGCGGTAGCTGCGCATGTGGCGCAGGCGGTCCAGCAGCAGCTCGAAATCCTCGTCCTTGTCCACCGGGTTCAGCACGCCTGCATCGACGACGAAGAGGGGCGCGGCATCGTACTGGTAGAAGAAGCGGGCATAGCGCTCGGCGACCCGCTCCAGGTAGTGCTCGGTGATGCGCCGCTCGGCATCGAGGCCGCGGCGGCGGATGCGGTCCATCAGCGTGTCCGGCCGGGCCTGCAGGTAGATGACCAGGTCCGGCTGCGGCGGCGCCGGTGGCTTCATGGCGTCGAAGATGCGCTGGTACACCGCCAGTTCCTCTTCGGCGAGGTTGAGGCCGGCGAACAGCGGATCCTTGTCGAGGATGAAATCGGACACCACCCGGCGGTCCTCGTCCGCCGGGGGCGTGGCCATGTGGGCGGCGAGTTGGTCGATGCGCTGGAACAGGAAGGAGAGCTGGGTGGACATCGCCCAGCGGTCGGCATTCTGATAGAAGCGGCCGAGGAAGGGGTTGGCTTCCGGCTGCTCGAACATGCCTTCGGCCGGGAGCCGGTCGCACAGGCGGCGGGCGAGGGAGGTCTTGCCGGCCCCGATGGGCCCCTCGACCACGATGTAGCGGGCTTTGTCGAGCATGGACAATCAGCTGCGGAAGATGAAATAGACCGCGCCCAGCATACACAAGGCGGCCCAGAGATAGTCAAGCTTGAGGGGCTGCTTCATGTAGAGCACGACGAAGGGGATGAAGACCAGCAGGGTGATGACCTCCTGCATGATCTTCAGCTGCGGCAGCGTGAGGCTGCTTGCGCCGATGCGGTTGGCCGGCACCTGCAGCATGTACTCAAACAGGGCAATGCTCCAGCTGACCAGCGCCGCCAGATACCAGGCGCGATGCTGCATGTTCTTCAGGTGCCCGTACCAGGCGAAGGTCATGAACACGTTGGCGAGGGTGAGCAGGCCCGCGGTCTGGGCCCACACCGGAATCGATTGCAACCAGGACGGCATGCCGGAACTCTTGAAGGGGTGCGTTACAGGGGGATTGCGGCTTGGTCCGCCACTGCCGGGAGCAGGGTCGCCAGATCGCCGTGGCCGGGAATGTGCAGGCCGGGAGCGAGCTCGGCCAGCGGGCGCAGTACGAAGGCGCGCTGATGCATGCGCGGGTGGGGCAGGGTCAGCTCGCCATCGTGCCACCGGGTCTCGCCATACAGGAGGAGGTCCAGGTCCAGCGGACGGGGCGCGTTGCGATAGGCCCGGCTGCGCCCGGCGGCCAGTTCCAGCTCCTGCAGGGCGTGCAGCAGTTGCAGCGGCGCCAGGCCGGTATCCACCGCGATGACGGCGTTGATGTAATCCGGCTGGCCGGGGGCGTCCACCGGTGCGCTGCGGTAGAGCCGGGAGCGGCCGGCGAGGCGGGTGGCTGCCAGCGCGCTCAGCTGCGCCAGGGTCTGGTCGAATGCGGCCGCCGGGTCACCGAGGTTGGCGCCGAAGGCGATATAGGCACGGACCGCTTGAGGCGCGCCGCCGCCGCAGGCGGCCTGCCTCACGAGGCTTCGGCAGGAGCGGGGGCGCTTTCGCCGCTGCCCGGCTTGCGCCGGCGACGCCGGCGCTTGCGTGCCGGTGCCTCGGTGGCGGGAGCTTCGGTCAGCAGCGCCTCCCGGTCGTCCTGGCCGGCGTGGGCGAACCGGTCCCACCAGTCGGGTACGGCCATCGGAATCTCGCCGGACTGCGCGCGCAGGCGCAGGAAATCCCAGGCGGCGCGATAGCGCGGCTGTTCCAGCAGGCGGTAGGGCATCTTGCCGGAGCGCTTGTCGAAGCGCGGCTGCAGCGCCCAAATTTCCTTGATGTCGCCGACGATGCGGCGGGTAATGGCCAGCTTGCCGGCCTGGGCGTCCAGCACCTCGTCCATGGCGGCGAACAGGGCTGGCTGCGGATGCTCGCCGGCGCGCTTCTTGGCCTCCCAGGCGGCGAGCACCTCGTGCCACAGCAGGGTGGCGAAGAGGAAGCCGGGGGAGACCGGCTTGTCCTGGCGGACGCGCTCGTCGGTGTTCTCCAGCGACAGCCAGACGAAGCGCTCGCCCATCGGTTGTTCGAGGATCACATCCAGCAGCGGCAGCAGGCCGTGGTGCAGGCCCTGCTCGCGCAGCTGCTGCAGGCACTTCACCGCGTGGCCGGAGAGCAGCAGCTTCAGCATCTCGTCGAACAGGCGCGCGGCCGGAACGTTCTCCAGCAGCACCGACATTTCGCGGATGGGGCCGCGGGCGGCGGGGTCCAGCGTCAGGCCCAGCTTGGCGCCCAGGCGTACCGCGCGGAGCATGCGCACCGGGTCTTCGCGGTAGCGGGTGGGCGGGTCGCCGATCATGCGCAGGGTTTTCTGCTGGATGTCGGCCACGCCGTGGTGGTAGTCGACGATGGTTTCGGTGCCGGGGTCGTAGTACAGCGCATTCACCGTGAAGTCGCGGCGGGTGGCGTCCTCCGGCTGGGTGCCGAACACATTGTCCTGCAGCACCCGGCCGTGCTCGTCGGTGACCGCGTCCTGGCTGGCACGGAAGGTGGAGACCTCTATGGTCTCCGGCCCGCTCATCACGTGAACGATCTTGAAGCGGCGACCGATGACGCGGGAGCGCCGGAACAGGCCGCGCACTTCCTCGGGCGTGGCGCTGGTGGCGACGTCGTAATCCTTGGGCGGATGGCCGATCAGCAGGTCGCGGACGGCGCCGCCGACGACGAAGGCTTTGTGGCCGTGTTCCTGCAATACCGCACAGACCTTGCGCGCTGCCGGGGATAACTGGTCGCGGCGGATGCCGTGCTGTTCTACCGGGATGAGGGCGGGTTCGGGTGCGGGCGGGGTCGCGGTGCGGTTGAAGACCTTGCGCAGCAGCTTGCGGATCATCGGAAGGTGGCGGGTTCTTGCGACATAAGGCGGGGATCATAACCCAAGGCAAGGCGCGGAAATAGCGGCGGCTCGCCCGGAGGTGGGGCTGGAAGCCCTTGCTTCGCCGGCCTGGGATCTGTTGCGTCGCGACGGACGGCCTGCTTCTTCCGTTGCACTCGGGGATTGATCCTTTCGGGTTACACCGTCAGTTGCCGGATGGTGTGGTTTGGAATCCGCCAGATGGCGCCGCCGCGATATTCGCTGAGTTGGATCGATGTCGATTGAGTTTTCTCCTTGGAGATAAATAGTCGGCTCCGAATGCGGGCAATGCGACCGTGCTCAATTCGGCGCAGACGGTGCTCGGCCGCAACGACTTCGACCTGAACGGGGTCGTCAGCGGTAGCGGGAACTTGGTCAAGCGCGGGAGCGGGGCTCATGAGCGGCTACTCGGATACCACCACCACGGTCGGCTGACGCGGCGGAAAGAAAAAAGCCCCGGATTTCCGGGGCGTTTCGCCTTGCGTCCGTGGCCGGTGGCGCCTCAGGCGCGCAGCGAGATCACCGGCCAGCCGTGTTCCACCGCGTGGGCGCGCAGAGTGTCGTCCGGATCGACCGCGATCGGGTTGCTCACCCGCTCCAGCAGCGGCAGATCGTTGCGCGAATCGCTGTAGAACCAACTGCGCTCGAAGCTGCCGGCATAGAGGCCCAGCGACTCCAGCCAGGCATCCACCCGCTCGATCTTGCCGGCCTGGAAGGCGGGCACGCCGCGCGCCTTGCCGGTGAAAGCGCCGCCTTCCTGCGCCGGAATGGTGGCGACCAGGTGGGGAATGCGGAATTCGCGGGCGATGGGGCCGGTTACGAAGCTGTTGGTGGCGGTGACGATGGCGACCAGCGCGCCGCTGGCGAGGTGGCCATCCACCAGTTGGCGCGCCTGCGGCGTGATCATCGGCCGGATCGAGGTCTCCAGGAATTCCCGGTGCCAGGCGTCCAGCTGCGCGCGCGGATGGCGGGCGAGGGGGGCGAGCTGGAAGTCGAGGAAGGCGAAGATGTCCAGCGTGCCGGCCTTGTAGTCCTCGTAGAAGGCGATGTTCTTCGCCTCCTGCACCTCGCGGTCGAGCACGCCCTTGGCGATCAGGAACTGGGCCCAGGCGAAGTCGGAGTCCCCATTGAGCAGGGTGTTGTCGAGGTCGAAAAGTACGAGATCCACAATGTGTTCCAGGTGAGTGAGCGGAGCGCTTGGCGGCCGTTCAGATGGAAAGGCCCTGCTGCATCATTTCGCGCAGCAGCGGCACGGTGACCGGGCGCTTGCGTTCCAGCGAGGCGGTGTCCAGCGCGTCCAGCACCGCCAGCAGGCTGGGCAGGTCGCGGCGGCCGTGGCGCAGCAGGAAGTCCACCACCTCGTCGGCCAGCGGCAGGCCGCGGCGGCCAGCGAGGGTACGCAGGATGGCGCTGCGGGAGTCGTCGTCCAGCGGCTGCACTTCGTAGATCAGGCTCTGGCCGATGCGGGTGCGCAAGTCCTCCCGCAGCGTCAGCCCCAGTGGCGCGCTGGCGCCGGAGAGCAGCAGCGACTGGCCATTGGCGAGCGAGCGGTTGAAGGCATTGAAGAGGCCGATCTGGGCGTCTGGCGACAGGCGGTCCACATCGTCCACCGCCACCAGCGCGCCGGGCGTCTCCGGCAGCTGGGCGCCTTGGGTGGCACCGGCCAGACAATGTGCCGGCCGGCCGGCGGCCTCGGCCAGCGCCACGGTGGCGCGCAGCAGGTGGCTGCGGCCGCTGCCGGGCGCGCCCCACAGGAAGAGGTGGCGGGCGGGCAGGGCCTGGTCGCGTGCGGCCAGCAGGGAGAGCGCGGCGATCAGCTCCGTGTTGTTGCCGGCGACGAAATTGTCCAGCGTGGGGGGCGCGTCCGGATGGATGTCGAGAACGAGTTGCTTCATCACCGGCTTCATTCCCTTGGCCCCGGATGGCCGCGATAGAGGGCGCTGGAGAACCAGGCGCTGCGCACCTCGCGCAGACCCACGAGCAGCGCGGCGCTGACCGGCAGCGCCACCAGCACGCCGACGAAGCCGAACAGCTGGCCGAAGGCCATCAGCGCGAAGATGACCACCACCGGATGCAGGCCGATGCGCTCGCCGACCAGGTAGGGCGTGAGGGCGAAGCTCTCCACCACCTGGCCGATGGTATAGACCACCGCCACGCCGATCAGTGGCGACCAGCCGTCGCCCTGCAGCAGCGCGGCGAGGATGGCCAGCACCAGGCCGCCACCGAAGCCGACGTAGGGAATGAACACCAGCAGGCCGGTGAGTACGCCCACCGGCAGCGCGAAGTTGAGGCCGGCGATCCACAGGCCGAGGCTGTAGAACACCGCCAGCAGCAGCATCACCGACAGCTGGCCGCGCAGGAACTCGGACAGCACCGAATCGATCTCGCCGATGATGCGCAGGGTGCGGGGCAGCCACGGGCGGGGCACCGCCCGCTCCAGGCCGGCGATCAGCCGCGGCCAGTCCTGCAGCAGGTAGAACATCACCACCGGGATCAGGAACAGGTTGGCCAGCATGCCGACCAGGGCGAGGCCGCCGGTCTTCAGATGGGCGAGCAGGATGGGGATGA
Source organism: Azoarcus indigens (assembly GCF_004361735.1). GTDB lineage: Bacteria > Pseudomonadota > Gammaproteobacteria > Burkholderiales > Rhodocyclaceae > Azoarcus > Azoarcus indigens. Next base: position 83,060 of record NZ_SNVV01000013.1, read on the forward strand.
GATCCTGCGCGGTCGACCAGTTCTCGGTCATCAGCTTGCGCAGCTGGCTGGCGTCCAGCTGCAGCTGCACGCCCAGATGCTGGCGCAGCTTGGGCGAAACATGGTGATTGAAGAGCTCGATGAGATCGGGCAGGCGCTGGGCCAGCGTCATCGCCTCGCGATACACCATGGGCACCAGCACCAGGGTGAGGGCCACCAGCACCAGGCAGGCGATCAGGATCACCAGCAGTACCGCCAGCGGCCGTGGCAGGCGCCGCCGTACCAGCCAGCCGACCAGCGGATCGCAGATGTAGGCGAAGACTCCGGCCACCACGAAGGGCGTGAGGATGGGGCTCAGCAGCCAGAACAGGCCGACGAGGGCGAGGCCGGCTGCGGCCCATGCGGCGGTTTGCAGACGATCGGCGCGGCGCGGGGTCATTTTCAAGTAAAATCGCGGGCTTGGCGCGGGGGCAGATTACCCGCGAAACCCGTAAATGTAGCCAGTTGGCCCTGCACCCTCAAGTTCCGTCGCATGCCGACCGGCCCGAAACCCGCATCCTGCAAGTCAGAGGAACGATCTTGACCGCTCCGAATCCGTCCCAGCAAGTTTCCCTTTCCTACCGCGACGCCGGCGTAGACATCGACGCCGGCGACGCCCTGGTGGACCGCATCAAGCCCTTCGCCAAGCGCACCATGCGCCCGGAAGTGCTGGGCGGCATCGGCGGCTTCGGCGCGCTGTTCGAGCTGTCGAAGAAGTTCAAGGAGCCGGTGCTGGTGTCTGGCACCGATGGCGTGGGCACCAAGCTGAAGCTGGCCTTCCAGCTGAACAAGCATGACACCGTCGGCCAGGACCTGGTGGCGATGAGCGTGAACGACATCCTGGTGCAAGGCGCCGAGCCGCTGTTCTTCCTCGACTACTTCGCCTGCGGCAAGCTGGACGTGGACACCGCCGCCACTGTCGTCCAGGGCATCGCCCAGGGCTGCGAGCTGGCCGGCTGCGCGCTGATCGGCGGCGAAACCGCCGAGATGCCCAGCATGTACCCGGACGGCGAGTACGACCTCGCCGGCTTTGCGGTCGGCGCGGTGGAGAAGGCGGACATCATCGACGGCAGCCGCATCATCCCCGGCGACGTGGTCCTCGGCCTGGCCTCCAGCGGCGCCCACTCCAACGGCTACTCGCTGGTGCGCAAGATCATCGATGTCGCCAAGCCCGACCTGGATGCCGACTTCCACGGCCGCCCGCTGCGCGACGTGGTGATGGCGCCCACCCGCATCTACGTGAAGCCGCTGCTGGCGCTGATGCAGGCATTGCCGGGCGCGGTGAAGGGCATGGCCCACATCACCGGTGGCGGCATCACCGAGAACGTGCCGCGCATCCTGCGCGACGAGTTGACCGCCCGCATCGACGCCGCCAGCTGGGCGCTGCCGCCGCTGTTCCAGTGGCTGCAGCAGGCCGGCAACGTGGACATCCAGGAGATGTACCGGGTGTTCAACTGCGGCATCGGCATGGCGGTGGTGGTGGCCGAGGCGGATGCCGACAAGGTGACCGCCCAGCTGAGCGCCGCCGGCGAGACGGTGTATCGCATCGGCCGCATCGACAAGCGCGGCGAGGGCGAAGCCCAGACCATCGTCGGCTGAGGCCGGCCCGGCACCTCTCCCAGCCCGCGGCGCCTGATGCGCCGCGGGCTTTTTTTCGTCCTGGCTTTCCGCGGCGGCGGTCCGCTTCACGGGACGGGCGATGCGGCTGCTTCAGCAATGGCCATCTGTCCGGGAGCGGAAGGTTGTGCCGCGGTGGCGGTCCGGCTGCCCAAAGCCGCGGAACCACAGCGCCGGGCGGCACTCCGAAACTGGCAGTTCGCGTGAGATGGAACGCAGAGGAAGCGCATAGCCGGCCGGCTACGATATGCAACAATCTGCACGCCTTTTTCTGTTTCAATCCTTGGCTTCCCCTGCGTTTTCACTGCTTTCCCCATTCGCTGGAATTTCCCTCCCCCATGTCGTCTCGCCGTCCCCTCGTACTCGCTCTCTGTATCGTCGGCCTGACCGGCCTTGGCGCCTACGCCTGGTATGCCAACCGTGCGCCGGTCTCTCCCAAGGGCAGCGCTGCCGCGGCGCCGGCCGAGGCTGCGGCAGCCATCGGCGTGGAGGTGGAGGTGGTCGCCACCCAGGCGATGCCGGATGACGTCAGCGCCGTGGGCTCGCTGCTGTCCAACGAGGCGGTAGTGCTGCGGCCGGAAGTGGCCGGGCGCATCTCGGCCATCCGCTTCCGCGAGGGCACGGCGGTAAAGCAGGGCGAGGTGCTGGTGGAGCTGGATGCGGCGGTACAGCAGGCGGAACTGCAGCAGGCCAAGGCCAGCCTGTCGCTGGCGGAGGCGGACTACCGGCGCTCGGAAGACTTGTTCTCGCGCAAGTTCGTGAGCCAGAGCGCGCGGGACGAAGCTGCCTCGCGGCTGGAGGTGGCGCGCGCCACCACCGCGCTGGCGCAGGCCCGCTACGAGCGCACCCGGCTGCGTGCGCCCTTCGCCGGCGTGGTCGGCATCCGCAATGTCAGCGTCGGCGATTACGTGCAGGAAGGCGCGGCGCTGGTAAACCTCGAGGACATCAAGACGCTGAAGGTGGATTTCCGCCTACCGGAGCACTACCTGCAGCGTATCCGCCCCGGCCAGGCAGTTGAGGTGAGCAGCGACGCGCTGCCCGGCCAGTCCTTCGCCGCCTCGGTGGATGCCATCGACCCGCTGGTGGATGCCCAGGGCCGCTCGGTGGTGATGCGCGCCCGCCTGGCCAACGACGAGGGCCGGCTGCGGCCCGGCATGTTCGCCCGCGTGCGCCTCATCCTGCGCGAGCGGCCGTCGGTGGCGGTGGTGTCCGAACAGGCGTTGATGCCGTCTTCCAGCACGGTGCAGTACGTCTACCGGGTGGACCAGAACGTGGTGCGCCGGGTGGAGGTGGAGACCGGCAGCCGGCGCGGTGCCAAGGTGGAGATCGTGCGCGGCCTGGTGCCAGGCGACACCGTGGTCACCGCCGGCCACCAGAAGCTGCGCGACGGCGCCACGGTGCGGGTGCTGCGGTCCGGCGGCAACGGCGCCGCCAGCGACAGCATCGCCGCGCCTTCGGCGGCCGCGGCGGCGGGCTGAGGGCGGCGGCGATGGTCCTGTCCGAGATCTGCATCAAGCGGCCGGTGTTTGCCACCGTGCTGTCGCTGCTGGTGCTGCTGGTGGGCATCATGTCCTGGTCGCGGCTCACCGTGCGGGAGTACCCGGCCATCGACGAGCCGGTGGTCACGGTGGATACCACCTACACCGGCGCCAGCGCCGAGATCGTCGAGTCCCAGGTCACCAAGCCGCTGGAGGATTCGCTGGCCGGCATCGAAGGGGTGGACGTGCTGTCCTCCATCAGCCGCCAGGAGCGCAGCCAGATCACGGTGCGCTTCCGCATCGAGCGCGACCCGGACAGTGCCGCCGCCGACGTGCGCGACCGCGTTTCCCGGGTGCGCCGCCGCCTGCCGGACGATGTGGACGAGCCGGTGATCGCCAAGGTGGAGGCGGATGCCAACCCCATCATCTGGGTCGCCTTCTCCTCCGACCGCCATTCCCCGCTGGAAGTCAGCGACTTCGCCAACCGCATCGTCAAGCCGCGGCTGCAGACCCTGCCGGGCGCGGCGGATGCCCGCCTCTATGGCGAGCGCCGCTACTCCATGCGGATCTGGGTGGACCGCGACCGCCTCGCCGCCTACGGCCTTACCCCGCAGGACGTGGAAGACGCCATCCGCAAGCAGAACGTGGAGCTGCCGGCCGGCCGCATCGAAAGCCGGCAGCGCGAGTTCTCGGTGGTGGCGCGCACCGACCTGGCCGAGGCCGAGCAGTTCGGTGCGGTGGTGGTGCGGGAGCCGGCGACGCCGGCCGGCTACCCGGTGCGCATCCGCGACATCGGCCGGGTGGAGGTAGCGGCGGCGGACGAACGCACCTCAGTGCGCTTCATGGGCAGGCCGGCGGTGTCCATCGGTCTCATCAAGCAGTCCACCGCCAACCCGCTGGACCTCAAGCGCGGCTTGATGGAGATGCTGCCCAGGCTGGAGGAGGAACTGCCCGCCGGCATGCGCATGAACATCGCCAACGACTCCACCGTGTTCATCGAGCGCTCCATCAAGTCGGTGTTCTCCACCATCTGGGAAGCGGTGGTGCTGGTGGCGGTGGTGTGTTTCTTCTTCCTGCGCAACTGGCGGGCGATGCTGGTGCCGCTGGTGACCATCCCGGTGTCGCTGATCGGCGCTTTTGCGCTGATGCTGGTGTTCGGCTTTTCCATCAACACGCTGACGCTGCTCGCGCTGGTGCTGGCCATCGGCCTGGTGGTGGACGACGCCATCGTGGTGCTGGAGAACATCTACCGCCATGTGGAAGAGGGTATGGAGCCGGTGGCGGCGGCCTTCCGCGGCGCCAAGGAAATCGGCTTCGCGGTAGTGGCGATGACCGTCACCCTGGCGGCGGTGTACGCGCCGGTCGCTTTCATGACCGGCCGCACCGGCAAGCTGTTCACCGAGTTCGCGCTGACCCTGGCCGGCGCGGTCATCGTCTCCGGCTTCGTCGCGCTGACGCTGTCGCCGATGATGTGTTCCAAGCTGCTGCGCCACGAGAAGAAGCATGGCGCGGTCTATGTCGGCATCGAACGCTTCCTCGAAGGGCTGACTTCCGCCTATCGCCGCGCGCTCACCCGGGCGTTGGACTTGCGCTGGCTGGTGATGCTGGCCTTCGCAGTGGTGGCCGGCAGCTCGGTGCTGCTGCTGGGCGTGCTCAAGACCGAGCTGGCGCCGGTGGAGGACAGGGGCCGCATCCTCGCCAGCTTCTCCGGCCCCGAAGGCGCCACGGTGGATTACATGAGCCGCTACGCTGCCGAGATCGAGGCGCTGTACGCCGGCCTGCCGGAGATCTCCGGCTACATGGTCGCAGTTGGCAACCCGACCGTGTCCCAAGGCATCTCCTACGCGTCCTTCGTCGACTGGGCGGAGCGCACGCGCAAGTCCAGCGCCATCGCCGCCGAGCTGGACCCCAAGCTGCGTGCCATTCCCGGCATCCACGCCTTCCCGGTGCTGCCGGCCGCCTTCGGCCAGAGTCCGCGGGTGCGGCCGGTGGGCTTCGTCATCGTCACCTCCGCCAGCTACGAGGAACTCAACGAATACACCGAGCGCATGCTGGACGAGATGCGCAAGAACCCCGGCTTCGTCTCGCCCGACACCGACCTCAAGCTGACCAAGCCGGAGCTGGCGGTGGAGGTGGACCGGGACAAGGCCGCCGACCTCGGCGTGCCGGTGGACGTCATCGGCCGCACGCTGGAGACCATGCTGGGCGGCCGCCAGGTCACCCGCTACAAGAAGGACGCCGAGCAGTACGACGTGATCGTGCAGGTCGGCGCCGGCGCCCGCGCCGATCCGCGCGACATCAGCGGCATCTTCGTGCGCGGCAAGAGCGGCGAGATGATTCCGCTCTCCAGCCTGGTGCGGGTGAACGAGACGGTGAGCCCGCGCGAGCTCAACCACTTCGGCCAGCGCCGCGCGGTCACCATCTCCGCCAACCTGGCGCCCGGCTACACCCTGGGCGAGGCGCTGGCTTACATGGAAGAGGCCGCCGCCCGCATCCTGCCCGCCGGCTACGCCTTCGACTACGAAGGCCAGTCGCGCGAGTTCAAGACCAGCTCCGCCAGCCTGGCGCTGGCCTTCGGTCTCGCGCTCGCCTTCATCTACCTGGTGCTGGCTGCCCAGTTCGAGAGCTTCCGCGACCCTTTCATCATCATGCTCACGGTACCCTTGTCGATGACCGGTGCGCTGGGCGCGCTCTACCTCACCGGCGGTACGCTCAATGTGTACAGCCAGATCGGCCTGGTGACGCTGGTCGGCCTCATCACCAAGCACGGCATCCTGATCGTCGAGTTCGCCAACCAGTTGCGCGAAACCGGCACGGCGATGCGTGAGGCGGTAACCGAGGCGGCGGTGCTGAGGCTGCGGCCCATCCTGATGACCACCGGCGCCATGGTGCTGGGCGCCATCCCGCTGGCACTGGCCACCGGCGCCGGCGCCGAGAGCCGGCAGCAGATCGGTTGGGTCATCGTCGGCGGGCTGCTGCTCGGGACCTTGTTCACCTTGTTCGTTGTGCCCACCGTCTATACTTTATTCAAGCGCCGGGATCCCAGCCCGGCCGTAGTGCAGGTGGAGGGCAAGCTCTCCGCCCACGCTTGAGCCCGTTGTCAGCCAGAGAAAGCTGGAGCTGCAAGTGATCGACACTTCGTTACGCATCTCGCCCGTCTATGACCCGGCCGTGCAAATGGTCGGGGCTGCGCGCGTGGGCGTCACTGAAACGGCGCTCACGGCGGATGTCCTGCCAGCCGGACCGAGCGCCGTCGTCGACCTCAGCGCGCAGGGCCGTCAGGCCGCAGCGCTGGAGGCAAATGCGGAACCCGCTTCCCGCCCCGGCCTGCTCCAGGCTGCCGAGCAGGCCAGTGCCCCGGCGCCGGATGCCATGCCTACTGTTGAGGCCACGACTACCGCCCGGCTGGCGGCCGGCTCCACCGCCGGCTTATCCCCCGGGAGTGGCCTGAATGAGGTCGCCGCTCAGGCCGAGGCTGCAGCCCAGGCGGCGAATGAGCAGCCGGCGCAGCTGCAGCAGGGCTCGGCCTCGCCGAGTGCGCTGGAGCAGGCGCGGGCGGCGCTGCAGAATGCAGATGCCCAGGGCGCCAACGATGTGCTGATGCGGCCGGAAGCAGTGGAGCAGGCCGCGGCCGCCCTGAGGGTGGCGGAAACGCCCGCATCCGGGCTTGAAGCCGTCACTGCCCGTCCCCTCACGGCGGCGGATGCCATCCAGCAAGCGAACGCAGCCGGCGCCGCCGATCCGTTGAACCAGCCCGACGCCGTGGATCCTGCGCAGCAGGCCCAGGCTGCCCAGGTCGATGCGGCCACCCGGGAAGCCGAAACCCAGCGTACGGAAGCCGCCGCGCAGCGTGCGGAAACGGCGCAGGCTCAGGCGGAGCAGGCGGAAGCCGCGGCAAACGAGACCCAGGCCGACCGCGCGGAGGCGCTCAACCGGCAAGTCGAGGCCGACCGCGCCGACACAGCTGCCCGCGAAGCGCAACAGGCGCGAGCCGAGTCACAGGCTCAGCGGACCGAGGCCGAGCAGGCCGAGCAAGTGGTGCGCGACCGCCAGCTGCAGCAGGCGGACGCCGCAGACCGCCAAGCGGAGGCGCAACGGGCGGAAGCTGCGCTGCGTAACGACCAGCAGGAAGCGGCCGAAGAGCGCCGTATCGAGACCGAGCGGGTGCAGGAAGCCGCGCGCTCCGACCAGCTGGAGCGGACAGCCGCCGAAGAGCGCCGGCAGGATGTGCAGCGCACCGAGACTGAGGCGCGCAACAACGAGATCCAGCAGACCGCGGCCGAGACGCAGCGGGTGGAGGCCCAACGCCTCGAGGCTCAGCGCTTGGAGGCTCAGCGTAGCGAGATGCTGGCTGCCGCCGAGCAGATGCAGCGCACCGAGCCGCTGACCCGGCCCGATGTGCAACTCGCCACTGCGGTAACGCCCACCACGGCCGGTGAGCGAGCCGAAGCCTTGGCGCGTACCGCTGAAATAGAAGGCATCGCCAACGCGGCCGCTACGGCTGCTCCGGCCCAAGGAAATGCGGCCAATGCGGCCAATAGCGCCGCCAGCGGGCCTCCGGGGCTGGCCGGTGCGGCCAGGGCCGACACCCCGGCGGACGCCGCGTCCAGTGCCGGCAATCAGGCGGTGCAGCTTTATTTGCAGAACGCAGCCCTGCCTAGCGGCCAGCAGGCTTCCGCCGCGGTGCGGGTGGCGGTCTGAATCCGGCGGCCGGAATCCCTGCCGCTTTCCTCTGCTTGATCCGAACCTTCATGGCGCTCCCCCAGGGGGGGCGCCTTTCGTTTGCGTTGCTGTACTGACGGATTGCCCTGCGCCAGCGGCTGCCGATAACGCTGTGGCGCACGCAAACCGCCCAGCGCTCAGCCGAACAGGTAGGGAAACAGCTTCTGCCGTTCGGCCGCGGTCAGCGATTCCATCCGCTGCACATTGCGCGCCGGAATGTTTTCCGGGTCCGGGAAGTGGGCCAGGGCCGCCTCCAGGCTTTCCTCGCGGATCAGGTGCAGCAGCGGCCAGGGCGAGCGATTGGTGAGGTTGCCGGCGTCGTCCCGCTCGGTCTCGGCGAACTGGTAGTCGGGGTGGAAGCTCGCCACCTGGAATTCGCCTTCCCAGCCGAATTGCTGCAGCCAGAGGTCGACCAGGTCCAGGAACTGGTTGTAGTCGTCGAAATCGGCGAGCACGTCAGGCAGCGCCATCACCGTGGTTTCCAGCTCCTTCACCGGCGTGTCGGAGAGGTGCTCCAGTTCCTTCTGCATGTCTTCCAGCACCGCCTCCTCGGTGGCGGCGGCGCTGACGTGGATGCGGATGCGGCCCTCGGCGCGGGGCCGGGCGGCGAAGGGGCAGAGGTTCTCGCCGATGACGACATCGTCCAGCCAGCGGGCGACGTCGTCGGCAACCTGGCGTTCGAAGGCGGAGCGGTCCATGGAAATTCCTTTCTTGAGGGTTCAGGCGGCGAGCAGGCGCAGGGCGGTGTCTCTCACCGCGCTGGCCAGGTCGGGGCGCAGGCAGTCGAGTTCCGCCATGTCGGGCCAGTTTTCGCGGAACTGCCGCTGCCAGGTGAGCTGGCGCTTGGCGAGCTGGCGGGTGGCGGCGATGCCGGTGAAGCGCAGGGTATCGAGATCGCATTCGCCATCCAGGTAGGCCCAGGCCTGGCGGTAGCCGACGCAGCGCATCGAGGGCATGTCGGGGGTAAGCGCATAGCGTTCGCGCAGCATGGCGACTTCGGCGAGCAGGCCGCCGTCCAGCATCTGTTCGAAGCGGTCGGCAATGCGCTGGTGCAGCACGCTGCGGTCCGACGGTACCAGCGCGATCGGCAGCAGGCGGCAGGGCAGTTCGCCGGCCTCGCGCCGGGCATAACTTTCGGCTAGTGGCCGGCTGGTCAGGCGGACGATCTCCAGCGCGCGCTGGATGCGCTGCGCGTCGGTAGGTTCCAGCCGGGCGGCGGCGTCCGGATCCAGCCGCCCGAGCTCGGCATGCAGCGCCGGCCAACCGCGGGCGGCGGCTTCGGCGTCGATGGCGGCGCGCATCGCGGGGTGTGCCGGGGGCAGGTCGGACAAGCCTTCGCGCAGCGCCTTGAAGTACAGCATGGTGCCGCCGGCCAGCAAGGGAATGCGGCCGCGGGCGGTGATCTCCGCCATCAAGCGGGCGGCGTCGGCGCAGAAGCGCGCCGCGGAATAGGCCTCTTCAGGCGTGACCACGTCTATCAGATGATGCGGGCAGCTCGCCTGCTCCGCCGCACTCGGCTTGGCGGTGCCGATGTCCATGTCGCGGTACACCAGCGCGGAGTCTACGCTGATGATCTCCACCGGCATTTCCGTGGCCAGCGCGAGCGCGGCGGCAGTCTTGCCGCTGGCGGTGGGGCCGAGCAGGAGCAGGGCAGGGGACAGGGACACGGCGGTGGGGAAAAAGCGGAATTACTGCACAGAGCGGGGCGCAATTATGGCGGTTTGCGCCGAGGCTGTCAGCGTTTGACGACCTCGGCGCGTTGTTGCGAAGGTGGCTGGACGGCGATGCGTTTTATTTCTTTAGACATAGTTAAATTCGCACGAGAGTTATGCCGATATTGAGCCAAGATGAAGGAAGTTGAGCTGTTCCGGAGAGGATGGCGCGAGATGGTCTGCTGGTAGAACGAAAGATCAACTGATGAGGAGAAGGGAATGACGATAGCGAGGCGGATCTTCCTATTAGTACTGTTATTGGTCGGTGCCGCGTTGGTCGTCGGCGCAGTGGCGCTGATGCAAGTGGGCCGCATGGGGGAGCTGATTCATTATGAGAGTGAGAACATCCTGCCCAGCATCCAGACAGTTGGAGGGGTTGCGCGAGACTTCCTTGATCTGCGTACCCGCATGTTGACTCACATCGCCTCTACCGACAGCAAGACCATGGAAGAACTGGACAAGGCGATAACTGCCAGCCGCCAGGCGATAGACCAGAAGCTGCGGGACTACGAGAAGTTCATCTCCAACGATGCCGATCGCGCCTTGCTGGAAGAGGACAAGGTGGCGATCCGGGATTACTACGGACTGATCGATAAATCCTTGGCGCTGTCGCGCGAGGGCCGGAAGGACGAAGCGTTAGCAATGGGTGCCAGTGCTCGCCAGATAAGTGCCAGGGTGGTGAAGGCGGTGGACGCGCACATCGATTTCAACGCTCGTATGGCGGAGGACTATGCGGAGGAGGCCAGCGCAGGAGCGAGACGCAGTTTCTGGCTGATGGCAGTTGTTATCTTTGTCGCAGCCTCCGCCGGGATGGCTTTGGGTATTTATACATACAGGACGGTGGTTGGGGCGCTCAATTCCATGAAGGAGGTGGTAGTTGGCGTCTCCAGCAGCCTGGACTTCACCCGGCGGGTCGCGGTGAGCGGCAACGACGAAGTGGCGGACACCACCCGCGCCTTCAACGGCCTGCTGGACACAGTGCAGCAGAGCCTGGGCCAGATGGTGCGCCACGCCGGCGACGTTTCGGCGGCGGCTGGCCGGCTGGCCACCTCGGCGAACCAGGTTTCCACCAGTTCGGGCGAGCAGAGCGAAGCCTCGTCCAGCATGGCGGCGGCGGTGGAAGAGATGACGGTGAGCATCAACCATGTGGCCGACCGTGCCGGCGAAGCCAATCAACTCGCCACCCACTCCGGCGCGGTCGCCCAGACCGGAGCCCAGGTGATCGGCAAGACGCTGAGCGACATCAAGCGCATCGAGCGCGCGGTGAGCGAGGCGGCGGACATCGTCGCCAGCCTGGATGCGGAGAGCGCCAAAGTGAACGCGGTGGTGGCGGTGATCAAGGAAGTGGCGGACCAGACCAACCTGCTTGCGCTCAATGCCGCCATCGAAGCCGCCCGCGCCGGCGAGCAGGGGCGGGGCTTCGCGGTGGTGGCGGACGAAGTGCGCAAGCTGGCCGAGCGCACGGCCGCCTCGACGCAGGAAATCTCGGCCACCATGGCCAGCATGCAGAATGGCGCGCGCAACGCGGTGAAGGGGATGAACACCGCGGTGGAGCAGGTGGTGGGCAGCGTCGGCCACGCCGAGGAAGCGGAGCGCTCGGTACGGGAGATCGAGAACGGCGCCGAGCGGACGGTGGCGATGGTGAACGAGATCTCGGAGGCGATCCGCGAGCAGAGCGCAGCCAGCTCCAGCATCGCCCAGCAGGTGGAACGCATCGCGCAGATGACCGAGGAAAACAGCGCGGCGGCCGGCAGCACGGCGGACACCGCGCACGAACTGAACAGCCTGGCCGAGGCAATGCGTAGCGAAGTGGCGCGCTACCGGGTCTGAGCTGGCGGTATGCCCGTGATGCGGGCCGCCGCGGCCGGCCTGCTTGAGGTCTCAATCATCCATCCCTAAACTCGTTTCGCACGCTGCCGATAAGGTGGTATGCCATGACCGGGCCGGCCCGCCTCTGGTGGTGCCGGCCCTTTTTGTTTGCGCGCTCTCCGGCCGGGGATCCGATTGAACGAGGTGAGAAGTTGACGATTGCAAAACGTATGGCGTTGCTGATCCTGCTGCTGGTCGGCGCGCTGGTCGCGGTGGGAGGTGTGGCGCTGGTGCAGATGCAGCGCCTGCAGGAGACCTTGCGGCAGGAGAGCGATAACGTTCTGCCCAGCATCCAGCTCATCAACGCCGCCTCGCGGGATTTCTTCGAACTGCGCACCCGGGTGCTGGCGCATATCGCCAGCAACAACGCCGATCAGATGGAAGATCTGGACCGCCGAATCGAACTCAGCCGCAAGCTGATCGCCGAGAAGCTCGCCCAGTACGACAAGTTCGTCTGGGACGAGACCGATCGCGGCCTGCTGGAAGACGACAAGGCCCGCGTCGATGAGTACTACAAATTCCTCGAAGAAGTGCTGCCGCTATCGCGGCTGGACCGCCGGGATGAAGCGCTTGCGGTGATCGCCAAGGCGCGCGCTACGGTGGATGGCGCGGTGAACGCCTTCGAGGCGCATGCCGATTACAACAAGTGGATGGCTGAGACCTTTGCCGCCGAGGCCCAGACGAGTGCCCGGCACAGCGTCTGGGTGCTGGCCGGGGTGATCCTGGGCGCGGCCATCGTCGGCATTGCCTTCGGCTTCCTTACTTACCGCACGGTGGTCGGCTCCCTGAACCGGATGAAGGAGGTGGTGGCCAGCGTCTCCAGCAGCCTGGACTTCACCCGGCGGGTCGCGGTGAGCGGCAACGACGAAGTGGCGGACACCACCCGCGCCTTCAACGGCCTGCTGGACACGGTGCAGCAGAGCCTGGGCCAGATGGTGCGCCACGCCGGCGACGTTTCGGCGGCGGCCGGCCGGCTGGCCACCTCGGCGAACCAGGTTTCCACCAGTTCGGGCGAGCAGAGCGAAGCCTCGTCCAGCATGGCGGCGGCGGTGGAAGAGATGACGGTGAGCATCAACCATGTGGCCGACCGTGCAGGCGAAGCCAATCAACTCGCCACCCACTCCGGCGCGGTCGCCCAGACCGGAGCCCAGGTGATCGGCAAGACGCTGAGCGACATCAAGCGCATCGAGCGCGCGGTGAGCGAGGCGGCGGACATCGTCGCCAGCCTGGATGCGGAGAGCGCCAAGGTGAACGCGGTGGTGGCGGTGATCAAGGAAGTGGCGGACCAGACCAACCTGCTTGCGCTCAATGCCGCCATCGAAGCCGCCCGCGCCGGCGAGCAGGGGCGGGGCTTCGCGGTGGTGGCGGACGAAGTGCGCAAGCTGGCCGAGCGCACGGCCGCCTCGACGCAGGAAATCTCGGCCACCATGGCCAGCATGCAGAATGGCGCGCGCAACGCGGTGAAGGGGATGAACACCGCGGTGGAACAGGTGGTGGGCAGCGTCGGCCACGCCGAGGAAGCGGAGCGCTCGGTACGGGAGATCGAGAACGGCGCCGAGCGGACGGTGGCGATGGTGAACGAGATCTCGGAGGCGATCCGCGAGCAGAGCGCAGCCAGCTCCAGCATCGCCCAGCAGGTGGAACGCATCGCGCAGATGACCGAGGAAAACAGCGCGGCGGCCGGCAGCACGGCGGACACCGCGCA
>NZ_SNVV01000013.1:96274-133665 GCF_004361735.1 Azoarcus indigens
CAGAGCGCAGCCAGCTCCAGCATCGCCCAGCAGGTGGAACGCATCGCGCAGATGACCGAGGAAAACAGCGCGGCGGCCGGCAGCACGGCGGACACCGCGCATGAACTGAACAGCCTGGCCGAGGCAATGCGCAGCGAAGTGGCGCGCTACCGGGTGTAGCGCCGGGCAGCCTTCCACCGCGTAGTCGAATGGATGGAAGGCGCGGGCAGAAAAAGCAAAGGCGGCCACTGGCCGCCTTTGTGCTTCTTGCTGCAGGGAGCTGGAATCAGCGCGCTGGACGTTCGCTGCGCTCGCGGTCGCCGCCCTCCGGGGGGCGCGTGCCGGCGCGGATCTCTTCCTGGCTCAGGCGGCCATCCTTGTTGGTGTCCAGGGCGCTGAAGCGTTCCAGCAGGCGTGGGTTGTCCTTCACCTCGTCCTTGGAGAGGAGGCCGTCGCCGTTCTTGTCCAGCCGGGTGATGCGGTTGCCGCCGCGTTTGCCCTTCGGGCCTTGGTCGGAGGAGCCGGACTGGGCGAGAACCGGGGCGCAAATGCCGATCAGCAGCAAGGGCAGCAGGCGTGCGATGTTCTTCATCCTGGGGTTCCGGAAAGGGCTTCCGGGCGGAAGCGGTGCGCAAGCCTAGCGCCGGGCGCGGCCGGGAATATGTCTGTTGCACGTGCGGCATGTATCGCTCTGTACCGAAATACTGCCGGAAAAATGCTTTTGGCATTGATTGGCGGCGATGCCGGCGCTATGGTGCGGGATCCCCCGCCGGAGTCCGCCATGTCGCTGCATCCTTGCGTCGCGCTTTGCCGCCGTCTGTCCATCCTCGTGCTGGCGCTGTTGATGCCGCTTGCCGCAGGGGCGGAAAGCCCGCCGGCGCCGGTGCTGGCTGAGCGCTATCACGACGGCGTTGATCCGCGGGCCTACCTGGTCAGCGAAAAGCTGGACGGCGTGCGGGCGCTGTGGGATGGCGAGCGGTTGCGTTTCCGCAGCGGCCGGGAACTCCTGGCGCCGGCCTGGTTCACCGCGCCGCTGCCGCGGCAGCCGCTGGATGGCGAGTTGTGGCTGGGGCGGGGGAGGTTCGAGGCCCTGTCCGGCATCGTGCGCCGGCAACTGGCGGGGGACGAAGCCTGGCGCGAGGTGCGCTACATGATCTTCGAACTGCCGGGCGCGGAGGGCGACTTCAGCGCCCGGGCGGCGCGTATCCGCGAACTGGTGGCGGAGGCGCGCACGCCTTGGCTGCAGGCGGTGCCCCAATTCCGGCTGGCGGATCGCAAGGCCGTGCAGCGCAAACTGGACGAGATCGTCGCCGCCGGCGGCGAGGGGCTGATGCTGCACCGGGCGGATGCGCCCTGGGTAGCCGGGCGCAGCGAGGTGCTGCTCAAGCTCACGCCCTGGCTGGATGCGGAGGCGAGGGTAGTCGCCCATGTGCCGGGCAAGGGCCGGCTGCAGGGCATGGTGGGCGCGCTGGAGGTGGAGGACGAAAGCGGCCGCCATTTCCGCATCGGCAGCGGTCTGAGCGATGAACTGCGGCGGTTGCCGCCGGCGCTGGGCAGCCGGGTGACTTATCGCTACCGCGAGCTGACCGCGAAGGGCCTGCCGCGCTTCCCGCGCTACCTGCGCGAGCGGCCGCTGACGGAGTAGTTCGCCCGCTTGCCGCCCGGGCTCCCTCAGCGCACCACCCGCTCCATCTCGTAGCCTTCCAGCGCCAGGCTGGTGGTGGCGTTGCCGTCGGTACAGCTCCACCACATGGTGACCCAGGCGCGGCCCTGGGCGTCGAAGCGCTCGATCTCGCAGATGGAGCCCTTCATGAACTCGAACATCTCGCGCTCGTCGTCTTCCATCTCCGGGTCCAGGGTGACGTGCAGCACCCGCACCTCGTCGCCCACGGCGAGCGGGTTGCCGTGCTTGTCGGCATGGGAAGTGGCAGGGGCGCTGGAGGGGGCGCTGGGGGTGGGGCTACAGGCTTGCATTCGTCGGGCTCCGTTCGGGGCGCGGTCGGTTGCCGCGCTGCCCCTCCAGAGGCAAAGCCCGTGCCGGCCGGCCTGCGCCGTGGAAGTGCCGCGGTTGCTGGGCTTGTCGCCCTTCTCTGCGATGGTTTTGTCGCGAGCGCGACAGGGCACGCGGCCGCCGCGGTCGCAAAGCCGACGCTGATCGGCAGGGCGCGTCAGCTGCGCGGCCGGTAATGCACATGGCCGGGGCCATGCGGGTGGCTGTGGGCGTGACCGTGGGAATGGTCGTGGTGGTGGGCGTTGGCGGCCACATCCACCGAGATCAGGTTGAGGCTGCCATGGCGCACGCCGCTCTCCGCCATCAGCGAGTCGGCGAAGCGGCGCACCGCGCTGGCCGGCCCCTTGAGGATGGTGCATTCCATGCAGTTGTCGTGGTCGAGGTGGGCATGCAGGGTGGACACGGTGAGGTCGTGGTGGTCGTGCTGCAGGCCGGTGAGGCGCTCGGCCAGCACCCGCTCATGGTGGTTGAAGACATAGCTGAGGCTGGCAACGCAGTGGCCGTCGTCGTCCTTCTGCTGGCGGGAGCTTTCGAGCTCGCGGCGCAGCATGTCGCGCACCGCTTCCGAGCGGTTGCGGTAGCCGCGCTCGGCGATCAGCGCGTCGAAGGCGGCGGCGAGGTCTTCTTCCAGCGAGATGGTGAAGCGGTCCATGGCGGTCTCCGGGTCGGGGAGGCGCCATCTTAGCGGCGGTGGGCGGCGTGGCGAAGCGCTCAGCGCGGCGCGGGCGCCAGCGTGATCCGCCGGGTGGCGAGGGCACCGACGCAGGCGGGGTCGTGGGAGGCGACGATCATGCTCAGGCCGCTGTCGGCCAGCACGCCCAGCAGGCGCTCGGAGGCGGCTTCGTCCAGGCCGGTGGTGGGCTCGTCCAGCAGCAGCACCTGGGGCGACATCGCCAGCACGCCGGCCAGTGCCGCCAGCCGCTGCTCGCCGCCGGACAGCGCATGCACCGGCCGCTCGGCCAGGTGGGCGATGCCGATGCGGGCCAGTGTCTGCAGCGCGATCTCCCGCGCCTCGGCCGCACTGGCGCCGCGGTTGAGCGGGCCGAAGGCGGCGTCCTCCGCCACCGTGGGGCCGAAGAGCTGGTCGCCTGCGTCCTGGAACAGCAGCCCGAGCGGGCCGCGAAGCGGGGCGAAATCCTGCTCGCTGCGGCAGGTCCGGCCTAGCAGCTGAAGCTCGCCGCCGGCCAGTGGCACGAAGCCCAGCAGGCTGTGCAGCAGCGTGGTCTTGCCGGTGCCGCTGGCGCCGAGCACGAACAGGCGCTCACCGGCGTGGAGTTCGAGATCGAAGGCTTCCACCACCACCTTGCCGGCACGCGCCAGGCGTAGGCCGCGGCCGAGGATCAGCGGGCCGGCGGCGTTCATCGCAGCAGCCACAGCAGGCTGCTGCCCAGGCACAGCGCCGCGGTGCCAGCCGCCCAGCGCCACGGCCGCGGCGCGCGGGTAGCCGGCTGCGGCGCGGTGGCGAAGGCGCGGGCGCGCAGGGCGAGGTCTACCCGCTCGGCGCGCAGCATGGCGTGCACCAGGATGAGGGCGAGCTGCTGCGCCAGCACGGCGACGGTGCGGCGGTTGGCGCCGGGGCGGAAGCCGCGGGCGCGCATGGCGAGGTCTATGCGGCGGCGGGTGTCGTCCAGCACGCCGAGGTAGCGCACGGTGAGCACCAGCAGGCGGGCGAGCCGCGACGGCAGGCCGAGGCCGGCAGCGGCGCGGGCGATGGCGAAGGCATCCAGCCCGGCGAGCAGCGCCATGCAGCCCAGGGCGACGGCGTTGGTGCGCAGGCTGATGAGCAGCGCATGGTGGGCGCCGGCCTCGGACCACTGCGGGCCGCCGCCCTGCAGCGCCCAAGGCAGCGTCAGCCACAGCATGGCGACGAAGAGGTTCACGCTGGCGATGCGCCGCAGCAGGCTGTGCAGCGGCAGGACTCCATTCGCACTTGCCGCCAGCGCCAGCAGCAGGCCGGCGGCGCAGGCGGCCAGCAGCAAGCCGGGCGAGGTGAGTTGCGATAGCAGCACGCTGATGCCTACCGCCGTGCCCAGGCGCAGGCGCAGGCGCGGTGCCGGCGGCGTGGCGGTGGCGGGCAGGGCTGTTCTCATGCGCGCACCGCGGCGAGGGCGGCCGGCAGCATGCGCGCCAGCAGGGCGACGGTGGCGGCGCTGATCAGCGCATCCACCACGAAGACCGGCAGGTGCGCCAGCACCAGCAGGCCGATCAGCTCGGTGAACAGGTGGCCGCCGCTGAGTACCAGCGCCAGGCTGGCAAGCGCCGCCGCGCCGCCGATGCCGACGATGCCGCAGGCCGCGCCGGCCACCAGCAGGCGCCGGCGCGGTGGCGGCGTGCCGTCTTCCGCCGGCCGCACCAGCCGGCGCAGCAGGTAATGGGCGGCCACCGCCGGCAGCGCCATGATCAGCAGGTTGGCGCCCAGCACGGTAAAGCCGCCGAAGGAGAACAGCGCCGCCTGCAGCAGCAGGGCGACGAAGAACACCGGGAACACCGCCCAGCCCAGCATCAGCCCGGCCAGGCCGTTGAGGATGAGGTGCACGCTGCCGACGCCCACTGGCACATGGATGGTGCTGGCGACGAAGAAGGCGGCGCCCAGCAGCGCCGCCAGCGGCAGCTGCGCCTCGCCCAGCCGGCGCAGGCCGAAGGCGACGCCGGCGGCCGCCAGCGCGGCAGCGCCGGCCAGCACCGGGGCGGAGAGCACGCCTTCGGCCAGATGCATCTCAGCCCCGCCGCCGCGCCGCGAACCAGGCGGCGATGCCGGCGATGCCGACGATGTAGCCGATGCCGCCGATGATGTCGCGCAGGCGGATCTGCTGTTCCAGCCGGGCGATGTCCTCCCGCACCAGGCGCAGCGCCTCGGCAGTGGCTTCGCCGTTGCCGCCGGCCGCCGCCGGCAGCTGCACCGCCAGCGTTTCGGCGCGGTGGCCTTCCTCGCCTTCCACCACCGCCCAGTAGGGGCCGCCCGGCGGCACCGGCAGGCGGAAGCGGCCGTCCGCGCCGGTGGTGCCTTCGGCCAGCGGGGTGTCGCTGTTTTCCGGCGTTACCGCGACATAGATGCCGGCAGCCGGAGTCTGGTCGGTGTAGCGCGCCAGGCCGGTGACGGCGTCAGCCTCATGCTGGGCGACCACCGCCAGGCCGTGGGCCTGGGCGGCGGTGGCGAGCAGCAGCGCAGCGGCGGTGGCGAGAGGGCGCAGCGCGGAAGGGAGCTGGGTCATCGCGTGGCTCAGTGGCGGGCGGCCGGCTTGGCAGTTGCCGCAGCCGGCTTGGCGGCGGCAGCGGTGAACACCAGGCTGTACTCGATGCTGGACTCGGTGCCGCGGGCATCATCGGCCAGCGGCAGGCGCTGGCCGGACCAGATGCGGTTCACGCCCTTGCGCGCGGTCAGCGTGGCGATGCCTTCGGCGTCGCTCACCGCATCGTCGCCTTCCTCGCCGAAGGCCAGCTTGATGCCGGCGGTGGGCTTGCCGTTGAGCAGTACCTTGAGCTGCAGTGGCTCGCCGGCGCGCGGCGCCTCGGCAGCCAGCGGCACCAGTTCGAAGGGCTGGTTGTAGACCTGGATGGCGGGCTTGCCCCAGTGGGCGATGGTCTTGTGGTACTTCACCGCGTGCACCCCGCTGACGGCGCCGGGCACCTCGTCCATCGGCTTGTTGATGCTGCGGCCCTTGTCCGTTTTGCTCCACCAGCCGTTGTCGAACCAGGCCAGCAGCACCGCTGCGTCCGGTGCCTGGATGCGCACGCCGTCCCTGCGGTCCTGGCGGGAGACGTTGAGGGCATTGCCCCTGGCGTCGAAGGCGGTGACGCGCTTGAGCTTCTCCGCCGGATAGGTTTCGGTCTTGCCCTGGTGGCCGCCGTACATCACCCGGTAGTTCTTGTGCGCCGGGTCGGCCAGCAGCCAGATGGTGTGGGCGGCGGCCGGGCCGGCGGCGCACAGCAGGGCCAGCGCGAGGCCGGCGGAGAGGGAGCGGAAAAGCGGAGCAGTGTCGTGCATGGTCAGAAGTCGAACTGGGCGCCGATGCGCAGGCTGCGCGGGGCGCCGGTGGCATAGCCTATGGTGGAGACGGCGGTGGCGTATTCGCGGTCGGTGACATTGTCCACCGCCAGGTAGACGGTGGTCGGGCGCGAACCGGCGAAAGTATAGGAAAGACCGAGATCCAGCGTGGTGTAGCCGCCGTAGGTCTGGCTGTTGTCGGCGCTGACGGCGTAGTTGCCGACCTTGCGCAGGGTGGCGTTGCCGCGCCAGCCGGGCAGCGGCCGCCAGTTGGCCTGCAGGGTGGCGGTGTAGCGCGGTACCGAGGTGACGCGCTTGCCTTCCAGGCTGGCGTCCGGGTTGTCGACGATGCGGGTGTGGGCGCTGCCGTAGGTGAGCGAGAGGTCGAACACGGTGGCCGGCGCCCACAGCAGCGACAGTTCGACGCCGCGGCGGCGGGTGCTGCCGGCGTTCACATACTCGCCGGGCGAGAGTTCGCTGATCTCGTCGGAGGAGCGCAGGTGGTAGGCGGCCACGTCCACCATCAGCGCCGGGCCGAGCTTGAAGTTGGCGCCGATTTCGGTCTGGCGGAAGACGTTGGGATCGACCGCGCCGACGCCGGCGGCGTACTTCGCCATGTCGCTGGCGAGGCCGAAGCCCTCGGACCAACTGGCGCGCAGCTCCACCGCAGGCGACAGCCGCGAGCGCAGGCCGATCTTGGGGCTGGTGTGCGTCACCGCCTTCATGTCACCGCATTCGTTGGTGGCGGTTTCCGCGCCTGCTATGCCGCAGTCGCCGGTGAAGCGGTCCCAGCGCAGGCCGACGGAGGGCTGGAACAGCGGGTGCAGGACGATGCCGGCTTCGGCGAAGGCGGCGAGGTTGTCGAGCTCGAAGTGGCGGTCGTACTCGGCGGTGCCGACGCGGCGGCGGTACTGGGTGTCCTCGTACTTCAGGTAGTCGGTGCGCTCGCGGTAGTGCTCCACGCCGGCCACCCAGGTGAGCGGGCCGGCGGCGAGCGGGTGATGGCCGTTGAGGTTGAAGCCGGCGCCCAGCACATCGCGGTCGTAGGTCTCTTCGCGCTGGCGCCAGGTGGGCGCCGCCGCCGCGCCGCGGGAGAACCAGCGGGTGAAGTCCTGCTGGGTGGCGTACGCGAAGGTGAGCAGCTTCACCTCGGAGGAGAGGCTGTAATTGATGTCGGTGCGCAGCGTGTAGAAGCTCTTCTCGGCGCCGTCGTTCTTGGTGCGCGGATCCTTGCCGTAGGGATCGTCCTTGAACTGGGCGCGGGTGAGATAGCCGGGGTTGTCCGCCTCGGCCTCGTGGGCACGGCCGGAGACGGCGATTTCCAGTTCCGGCGATACCTTGAGCGACCAGCGCCCGGCCAGCGTGGCGCGGTCTGACTTGGACTGATCGCGGAAGCCGTCTGAGTGGAAGACCTGGGCGGCGAGGTTCAGGTGCTGACTGTCGCTCAGGGCGATGCCGGCGGCGCCTTGCGCATCCACCGTGCCGTAGCTGCCGATGCTGAGGTCCGCGGCGCGGTATTCACCGCCCTTGCGCGTTTGCAGCGTCACGGTGCCGGCGCGGTTGTAATTGCCGTAGAGCGCGGACACCGGGCCGCGCAACACCGTCATGTTGTCCAGTTCCAGCGGAATGACGACGTTGAGGTCGGCATAGCCATCGGCGTGCGACATCGCCTCGTTGAGCGGGATGCCATCCAGCACGAAGCCGATGTCGCTGCCGTGGCCGCCACCGCCGAAGCCGCGCAGCGACACCGCATCCGCCACGCCGGGCAGGCCGTAGCCGGTGAGGTTCATGCCGGGCACGTTGCGGAACAGCTCCTGTGGCCGGCTGATGTGCTGCTCGCGGATTTCCTCGCCGTCCTGGCGGGTTTCGGAATAGGCGGCAGTCTGCGCCAGCATCTGCCCCTTCACCTCCACGCTGCCGAGCAGCACCGCCCCGCCTGCATCCTGCTGGGCGGCTACCGGAAGGGCGATGCCGGCGAGCAGCAGCGACAACAGCGAACGGGGAAGGGTAGGGCAGGGGATGGGCATGGACGTGGGAGCGCGTGGTTTCGGGATTCTACGAGGCTTGTATGATTTTTTCAGCAAACTTCATACCAATGCTTTGCTGAGGGCGGTGGTGTCTTTCCATCCGGGCATAAGCTATTGAAGCGGCGAGGAAAGAAGATCGCCACCCGCGGGAGTAAGACGAGCTAGCCCGGGTGGGGGAGGGAGAAATCGGCAAGCTGCTTACCGGCTTGCGGCCGGAAAGGAAGCTTGGCGGCCAGGCGCGGCCGTTTTCCTGATGACATTCAGGGTGTAAGTAAACGTAATAAAGTGCTCGTTTTGGCTCCCTCGCTCGACATAGCAAGTGAAGCCGTGCTCGTGCGGCACCGCCGGGGCGCTGTTCAGCGCCCCGCTTACAGGAGATTCCCCGAATGAAGTTGCTTTCCCTTCCCCGTTCCTTCGCGCTCGCATGCGCCTCCGCCGGCCTAGTGTTGGCCTCGGTGCCGGCGATGGCGGACTACGTGTGGCTGGAGCGCGCGGCGGTTGGCCCGACCACGGTGAATCTCGGCTTCCTGGATGGCAAGCGCAGCCCCACCAGCGCGCTGCAGGGCGCTCAGGCCGTCCTGGCCGACGGCAAGGCGCTGCCGCTGGTCGCCGCCGGCGATCGCCTGGCGGTGACCGCGCCGCCCGCGGGCGACCTGCGCTTCGTCGCCTACACGGTGACGCCGGACGGCGCGCTGATGTTCTATCAAGCGAAGGAAGGCCGTAGTGAGACCAAGGCCGGGAACGATCTGGAACTGGTGCCCATCGAGCCCAATGGCAACACCTTCCGCCTGATGTGGAAGGGCACGGTGGTGGCCGCCACCCAGGTGAACGTGACGACATCCGAAGGCTGGAACCGGGTGCTGCGCCCGGCGGCGGACGGCACGGTGACGCTGACCACGCCTTTCCCCGGCCTGTACGTGCTGGAGTTGAGTGCCAAGGTGAATGGCTCCGCGGTGGTGGAGGGCAAGAAGTACGATGACGTGCGCCACACGGCGACGCTGAGCTTCACCGTTGCACCCTGAGTCTCGATTTCCCGGCCGGCAGCGGCTGCGCCAGGGCGCCGGGGGCGCAGCCGCGGCTTCCGGGCCCAACCCCGCGATGGCTGCGGAGCAGGGCTTGTTGGGCAGGCAAGGGGCGGATTAAGATGAGAATAGTTCTTAATCTAATTGTGCCCTTGGCCTCGTTCCGGCCCTGTCCGACCGCCCATGCCGCAGGAAGTCCATTCCCTCTACCTAGACCACCACGGGTGGTTGCAAGGCTGGCTGCGCCACAAGCTGGGCTGCGCTCATCAGGCTGCCGACCTGGCGCATGACGTTTTCCTGCGGGTGCTGCTGCGACGCGAACTCGCGCCGGTGCGGGAGCCGCGGGCCTATCTCACGACGGTGGCGCGCGGTTTGCTGATCGACCACTGGCGGCGGCAGGACCTGGAGCGGGCCTGGCTGGAGGCGCTGGCGGTGCTGCCGGAGCCGGTCTCGCCGTCGCCGGAGGAGCGTCAGCTGGCGGTGGAGCTGCTGCTGCAGATCGACGCCATGCTGGCCGACCTGCGGGCGCCGGTGCGCACCGCCTTCCTGCTGGCCCAGCTGGAAGGCGCCTGTTACGACGACATCGCCAGCCGGCTGGGTGTCACCCGCCGCTCGGTGGAGCGCTATGTCGCCGAAGCCCTGTTCCACTGTTATTCCCTACGCCATGCGTGCTGAACCGCTGGCTTCGGAGGCCGTCGTGCCGGCGGCGGTGGTGCGCCAGGCCATCGCCTGGCGGGTAAAGCTGCATGGCGCGTCCGCCGGCAATCCGCTGTGGCAGGCCTGCGAGCGCTGGCGCTCGGCCCATCCGCATCACGATCTGGCCTGGTGCCGCCTGCAGGCGATAGGCGAGGAGCTGGCTGGCGGCATGGCTGGCCCCGGCGGCACCCGTTCCATGGTGGCTGCACTGCAGGCGCCGACCGACATGCGCCGCCGGCGCCTGCTCAAGGGCGCGGCGCTGGGCCTGGGCGCGGTAGCCTGCGGCTGGACGGCGCGGGAGTTGATGCCCTGGTCGGCCTGGACGGCGGACCATGCCACCGCGGTCGGCGAGCGGCAGGACATGCAACTGGCCGACGGCAGCCGCCTGCAGCTGGACACCCGCAGCGCGGTGAATCTGCGTTTCGACGCCGCCCAGCGTCTGGTCGTGCTGGAGCGCGGCGCGCTCTGCCTCACATGCGCTGATGACGCGCTGCATCGTCCGTTGCGGGTGGCCAGCCTGGGCGCGCTGTTCGAGACCCAGCAAGGGCGTTTCGTCGTCCGGCAGGAAGGGCAGGGCAGCGTGCTGGAAGTGACCGCCGGCCAGATCGGCATCCGCCGCCGCGGCGAGGCTGGCGCCTATGCAGCGCTGGCCGGGGCCGGCGAGCGCTACCGGGTGGATGCGGCCGGGCCGCGGCTGGTGCCACGGGCGGAAATCGCTGCCGACGGCTGGGCGGAAGGCGTCATCGCCACCCCGGGCATGCGGCTGGATGCCTTCCTCGCCGAGTTGGGGCGCTATCGCCGCGGCTATCTGGGCTGCGACCCGGCGGTGGGCGCGCTGCGCCTGTCCGGCGTCTATCGGCTGGACGACACCGACAAGCTGCTGGCAGTGCTGACGCGCACCCTGCCGGTCAAGGTGGTCTATCGCTCGCCCTGGTGGGTGAGGGTGCAGGCCGTGGCCTGAACCGGCCTGCCTCGCGCTGGGCCTAGCCGGGGCTTGCAGTCAATCGGCTGAAACGCGGCGGCGGCGCGTTGTTCCGATGGCGTGGGTTCTGCGGGGCGGGTCCAGTCCGGCCGTCTCCTCAAGGGGTATACCGCAAAAAAAGTTCGTGGCCGCTGTCGGGTTTTTCGCGCCGGTCCGGCAAGCGAGGTGAAGGCCTTCACCTGCACACCTCCATCGACTTTCTGACCGGACCCTTACATGCACGCTTTCTCTCGCCGCTTCCGCGCGGCGCAGCCGCCCGAGGCGGCGCTTCGCCGCCTGCCCAAGCTTCCCGCCGCGCTGTCGCTCACCGTGCTGTGGCGCGGCCTCGCTGTCGCGGGGCTGGCCACCACCTTGCTGCTGCCGAGCACTCCCGCCGTCGCCCAGGAGGTCCGCAGTTACGCGGTGCCGGCGGGCAGCCTGGACGATGCGCTCAACAGCTTTGCCCGCCAGGCGGGGGTCACCCTGTCCTTCACGCCGGAGCAGGTGAGTGGCCGCGGCAGCGCCGGTCTCAAGGGCAGCCATACCGTGGAAGGCGGGCTGGCTGCCCTGCTGGCCGGCTCCGGTCTGGTAGCGCGTGCCGGTGCGGACGGCTACGTGCTGCAAGGTGTTCCGGTGACGAACCTGGGCCAGGGCGACGCGGTGCTGGGCACGGTGCACGTGAGCGCCCAGGCCACCGGCGCGCCCGGCACCACCGAGGGCAGCGGCTCCTACACCACGGACTCGGCCGCCACCGCGACCCGCCTCAACCTCTCGCTGCGCGAGACGCCGCAGTCGGTGACGGTGATGACCCGCCAGCAGATGGACGACCAGGGCATCCTGGAACTGGCCGACATCGTCCGCCAGACGCCCGGCCTGACGCTGAACCAGTCCGGCAACATGGGTTCGGACAGCAGCGCCATCTATTCCCGCGGCTTCGTCGTCGAGAACTACCAGATCGACGGCGTCGGCATGGTCAACAGCAACTACAGCACGCTCTTCCAGACCACCGACATGGCTTTTTACGACCGCGCCGAGATCGTGCGCGGGGCCACCGGGCTGATGAACGGCATGGGCACGCCTGGCGCCACCATCAACCTGGTGCGCAAGCGGCCCACCGCCTGGTTCCAGGCCTCGGCCAAGGTGGAGGCGGGGTCGTGGGACCACTACCGCGCCGAGGCCGACATCTCCACCCCGCTGAACGAGGCTGGCACGGTGCGCGGCCGGGTGGTGGCGGCCTACCAGGAGAGCGGTTCGTACATCGACCGCCTGCAGCAGCGCAAGCAATTGCTGTACGGCATCATCGAGGCCGATCTCGCGCCCACCACGCTGCTCACCGCCGGCTTCTCTGTGCTGCAGGACGACATGAGCGGCCACGCCCGCTCCGGCCGGCCGCTGTTCTATTCGGATGGCAGCCGCACCGACTGGTCGCGCTCGGATTCCGCCGCGGCGGATTGGGCCTACTCCAGGCGCAACTACCAGTCCTTTTTCGCCGCGCTGGAGCATGGCTTCGCCGGCGGCTGGAAGGTCAAGGGCACCGCCAGCCACAGCATCAGCGACTACGACGAGGTGCTCGGCTATGCCGCCGGTGGCAACCCGGTGCGCGCCACTGGCGCCGGCATGAATCTGTGGGCCGGGCGTTGGGCCGGCGCGCCCACCCAGGACAGCCTGGATGTCTACGCCACCGGCCCGTTCCAGCTCTTCGGCCGTGAACACGAACTGGTGGTGGGCGCCACTGCCACCCGCAGCATAGAAAACACCCATGGCTATCGGCTGTGGTCCTTCAGCGGCTGGAGCAGCGCAATCCCCGATATCTGGACCTGGGACGGCAATTTCCCGGCAGCGCCATACAACCCGGCGCTCAGCGACATCCACGGCAAGGAGCGCATCAACAGCGCTTACTTCACCGCCCGCTTCCGGCCCACCGATGCGCTGGCGCTGCTCGTCGGCGCGCGCAGTACCAGCTGGGAGAACCGCCGCGCCACCTACACCTATGCCAGCGGCACCCGCAGCGAGAGCAATCGCGCCGAGAAGGGCCAGCTCACCCCCTACGCCGGCGTGGTGTACGACCTCAACGACAGCTGGTCGCTGTACGGCAGCTACACCGACATCTTCAAGCCACAGAACAACATGGACCCCAGCGGCGCCTACCTCGATCCTCTATTGGGCAAGGCGTATGAGGTCGGCACCAAGGCGGAACTGTTCAACAAGCGCCTGAACCTGGCGCTCGCCGCCTACCTGATCCAGCAGGACAACTACGCCGTCCAGATTCCTGGCGTTCTGGCACCGAATGGCGCCAATGCCTATCGCGCGGCATCCGGCACCGAGACCTGCGGCTTCGAGGTGGAAGTGAGCGGCGAACCGCTGCGCGACTGGCAGATCGCAGCCGGTTTCGCCCGCAACATGGTGGAAGACCGCGACGGCCATGCGCTCAACACCAACATTCCGCAGAACACCCTGAAGCTATTCACCAGCTACAAGCTGGCGGGGGTGGGCCAGGGCCTCACGGTGGGTGGCGGGCTGCGCTGGCAAAACAGGATCTGGAGCGACAACCAGGGGCCGGCCAGCGTGCGGGTCACCCAGGACGGCTACACGGTGATGGACCTGATGGCGCGCTATCCGCTGAGCAAGCAGGTGACCCTGTCCGCGAACCTGTACAACGCTACCGACGAGAAGTACTACACCACCACCAGCTCGGCTTACTACGGCGAGCCGCGCAGTCTGCGCCTGGCGATGGACGTGCGCTTCTGATCCTCGGCCTGTCTGCTGCTGCACCCCAGCTGGATCGGGGCGTGGCAGGCAGGTTGCGTTGTATGCGTGCGACAGCGGTTTGTAAGAATTTGTAAAAACAAGCGCGTTTTTACGATCTCAAACGACATGTCTAGTGAGAGCCGGACAAAACGCGCCAGACGTAGATAAGTGCAGGCGGGACGCCCGCCAGCGTCCTGCAGGGTCCGGTCCCTGCCCCATAGCCGAGGTTTGCCAATGAAATCCGCATCCATAGCGCCGCAGCGTCCGCGGCTCGCCATCTTCTCCCGCGTCAGCGCGGCCGTCTTCGGCGGCTACCTGTTGACGTCGGCCTGCATCGTGTTCCTGTCCTACATCATCCCGATCCGTACCGCGGAGGCGGTGCTGACGGCCACGCTGCTCAGCTTCGCCCTCTACACCGGTGCGGTGATCTGGGTGTTCGCCGCGCCCACCGCCGGCCGCGCCTGGGCCGGCATGCTGCTGCCCACGGTGGCGCTCGGCCTGGCCTCCCTCGGCTTCTACCTGGCCACGGGGAGCACGGCATGAAGAACACCTTCCGCCAGTCCATGTCCTGGCTGCACACCTGGGGCAGCCTGTGGTTCGCCTGGATCCTCTTCGCCGTCTTCTTCACCGGCACGCTGGGAGTGTTCGACGACGCCATCTCGCACTGGATGCGGGATCCGCTGGCGGTTACCGCGGCGTCCGAAGGCGCGCCGCCGCCCGACCGCCTGCAGGCGGCCAAGGTGGGCCAGGCCTTCCTGGAGAAGAACGCGCCCAAGGCAGAGTTCTGGAGCATGGGGCTGCCAAACGAGGAGAACACCAAGCTGCGCGTGTTCTGGCGGGACACGCCGCAGGCCGAGTTCCAGGATCGCGAGCTGGATCCGGTGACCGGCGAGGACGCCGGCCCGAGCAAGGAGCGCAAGACCGAAGGCGGCCACCACTTCGTCCACATGCATTTCGAGTTCCATGCCGGCGATGCGGGCATCTGGCTGGTGGGCGTGGCGGCGATGGTGATGCTGGTGGCGCTGGTGTCCGGCATCGTGGTGCACAAGAAGATCTTCGTGGATTTCTTCACCTTCCGCCCGGGCAAGGGCCAGCGCTCCTGGCTGGACAGCCACAACGCCCTATCCGTGCTGACGCTGCCCTTCCAGTTCATGATCGTCTATACCGGCGTGGTCGCTTTCGCTTCCATCTACATGCCGGCGGCGGCGATGGTGCGCTACAACGGCGATCTGGATCACTTCTTCGCCGACATCCAGGAACGGCCGGCGCCGCGCCAGATGCAGAACGTGGCCGCCCCGGTGACGCCGCTGCCTGATCTGGTGACCGCGGCTGAGGAGCGCATTGGCCGCGAGGCCCGTGTCATCTCGGTGTCGCACCCCGGGGATGCCAGCGCCTCGGCGCGTATCTTCATGCGTGGTGACGAGGCGGAGATGGCCAGCCGGCTGCGCGGCTCCAACGGCTCGGTGCAGTTCGACGCGGTGAGCGGCGAGATCCTGGACACCGAGATGCCGGGCGAGATCCGCGGCGCCGGTGCCTTCTCCACCTTCCAGAGCATGCGCGCGCTGCACTTCGTGACCTTCGGCGGCTACACCATCAAGTGGCTCTACTTCATCTGCGGCATGGCTGGCGCGGCGATGCTGGCCACCGGCGCCATCCTGTTCATGGTGAAGCGGCGCAAGAAGCCGGCGGGCGAATTCGGCGCCTCCACCGCCCGCGTCTATCGCGTCGTCGATGCGCTCAATGTCTCCGGCATCGCCGGGCTGATGCTGGCCAGCATCGGCTACTTCTGGATCAACCGGCTGGTGCCGGTGGCCCTGCCGGAGCGGGAGACGTGGGAGATCGGTCTGTTCTTCGCCCTGTGGTTCCTCACCCTGGTGCATGCCTCGCTGCGGCCGACGATGCGCGGCTGGGTGGAGCAGCTGGCCGCCACCGCCTTCCTGTGCCTGGCGTTGCCGCTGATCAACATGCTCACCACCGGCGATAACTTCGCCGCCGCGCTGGCCCGCGGCGACGGCGAGGCCGCTGGCGTGGAACTGACGGCGATGGCCAGCGGCCTGCTGTGCATCGTGGCGGCGCGCTTCGTGCACCGCAAATCGCTGCAGGCGCCGCAGGCCGCCAAGGCCAGGGCTGGCAAGCCGGGCAGCGCGGTGGAGGCCGACGTCGAAGCGGAGGCCGCATGATGCAGACCATGTTGAACGTGTTCGCCGCGCTGCTGCTGTGCTACGCCGGCATGACTGCGCTGTGCCTGGCGATGGACCGCCACCACAACCAGGTGCTCAAGCGCGCCCCGGCGGCTTCTGCGCGCCAGGGCTTCCGCTGGGCCGGCTGGCTGCTGCTGGCGCTGGCGGTGGTGCCTTGCGCCTGGGCCTGGGGCCTGAGCATAGGCGTGATCGCCTGGTTCGGTTTCTTGTCGGCGGGGGCGCTGGCCCTCGTCTTCATGCTTCCCTACGGTCCGCGGTTCGCGGCCATGCTGGGGGCTGGCAGCGTCGTGGCCAGCCTGTTGATGATGTTGATCGTCAAGGTGAGCACATGACTGCCAAATCCGATGCCTGCTACGACGCCGCCCGCGGTGAACTGACCCGGGTCGGCCTGCGCGTCACCCTGCCACGCCTGCGCATCCTCAGCCTGTTCGACGAAGAGGTGGAGGGCATGTTGTCGGCGGAAGACGTGCATCGCATGCTGCTGCTGCGCGGCGACCGCATGTCCCTCTCCAGCGTGTATGCGGTACTCAAGCGGCTGGATGCGGCGCAACTCATCAGCAGCCATTTCGAAGAGGGCCGCAAGGTGTTCGAGCCGGCCGGCCGCACGCCGGGGGGCCACATCGTCTGCTCCTGCTGCGGCCGCGACATCGCGCTGCGCGACGAGCGGGTGGATGCCATGCTCAAGCGCATCGCCCGCACCCACGGTTTCGAACTTACCGAGTACGTCGTCGCGCTGCACGGCGTCTGCCTGGAGTGCGCAGAGAAGACGGCGACGCGGGCCTTTGCGAAGCCGGCGGCCAAGGGGCGCACCACGATCGCCGCCTGACCGGGTCTTCCGGAACCCTGGGGCCGGCGCATAGTCTCTCCGCCGGCCCTTTCTTTTCCCCCTGCCGAACACGCGAAGCGCCGCCCATGGGCGATGTGGCGGAAGGGCCGGCCCCGCGCGGGTGGCCCATGCTTCAGCGTGTTCTCGTTTTTTGGAATCCCATGTCCCGGTCAGCATCTTCTTCGTCCTCTTCCCTCAAGCGTGGTGTCGCCCTCGGGCTCGGTGTCCTGGCCATTGGCGGCCTGGCGTGGTTCTTCATGCGCGGGCAGGGCGGCGCGGCGGGCCAGCCGGCGACGAATCCGTGGAATGCGCCGGTGCCGGTGCGGGTGGTGCCGGCGGAGGCGGGCAATCTCGCCTTGCGCCTGCGCGCCATCGGCACGGTGACGCCGATGGCGGCCGTCACCGTGCGCAGCCGGGTGGATGGCGAACTGCTGAAGGTGGCCTTCGAGGAAGGCCAGATGGTGAAGAAGGGCGCGCTGCTGGCCGAGATCGATCCCTCGCTGTACCGGGTGCGCCTGGCCCAGGCCGAGGGCCAGCAATTGCAGAACAGGGCCCAGCTGAAGAACGCCGAGAGCGAGCTGGCGCGCTACCAGACGCTGTTCGCCCAGGATTCCATCGCCCGCCAGCAGGTGGATACCCAGGAGGCGCTGGTCAACCAGCTGCGCGGCACCGTCAAGGCCGACCAGGCGCAGGTGGATGACGCCCGCCTGCAGCTGCAATGGACGCGCATCGAGGCGCCCATCGCCGGCCGTCTCGGCCTGCGCCGGGTGGACCCCGGCAACCTGGTGTCCACCGGCGACACCGAGGGCCTGGTCACCCTCACCCAGATGCGGCCGATCAGCGTGGTGTTCACCATCCCGGAACATCAGCTCGGCGAGGTGCGGCAGGAACTGCGCGCCGGCCATACGCTGACGGTGGAGGCGCGCGACCGCGACGACCGCCTGAGCCTGGCGCAGGGCGTGCTGCGCACGGTGGACAACCAGATCGACGTCGCCACCGGCACGGTGAAGCTGAAGGCCGAGTTCGCCAACGACGACGAAGCGCTGTTCCCTAACCAGTTCGTCAATATCCGGCTGGACGTGCGCCGGGTGGACGCGGCGGTGACGATTCCGCTGGACGCGGTGCAGTTCGGCTCCAAGGGCAGCTACGTGTACGTGGTCAGTGATGGCAAGGCCCACATCCGGCCGCTGAAGCTGGGTGCCGGCGACGGCGACCGGGTGGTGGTGGAGCAGGGGCTGCAGGTGGGCGATCAGGTGGTGCTGGAAGGCCTGGACCGGCTGCGCGACGGCCGCCAGGTGATCGTGGTGGAGGCCGATGCGGCGGCGCCGGGCCTGCCTGGCCACGGCGCCCCGGCCGCGGCCGCCGGCAGCTGACGCGATGAGCTTGTCCCGCCCCTTCATCCACCGACCGGTGGCGACCTCGCTGCTGATGCTCGCCCTGGTGGTCGCCGGCCTGCTCGCCTGGCGCATGCTGCCGGTGGCGGCGCTGCCGCAGGTGGATTACCCCATCATCCAGGTGTTCACCTTCCATCCCGGCGCCGGGCCGGAGGTGACCGCCCGCACCATCACCGCGCCGCTGGAGCGGCGCCTGGGGCAGATTCCCGGCCTCAAGCAGATGAGTTCCACCAGTTCTGGCGGCGCTTCGGTGATCACGCTGCAGTTCGGCCTCACCGTGGAGCTTGGCGTGGCCGAACAGGAAGTGCAGGCGGCGATCAACGCCGCTTCCAGCCTGCTGCCCAACGACCTGCCGACGCCGCCCATTTACCGCAAGGTGAATCCGGCGGACGCGCCCATCCTCACCCTGGCGGTGTCCTCCGCCGCGCTGCCGCTGCCCGAGGTGTACGACCTGGTGGACACCCGGGTGGCGCAGAAGCTGGCCCAGCTGCCGGGCGTCGGCATGGTCAGCCTGGCCGGCGGCCAGCGGCCGGCCATCCGGGTGCAGGTCAACCCGCAGGCGCTGGCGGCGCACAAGCTCACGCTGGAGCAGGTGCGCAGCGCCATCGCCGCTGCCAACTCCAGCCAGCCCAAGGGCAGCCTGGATGGCCCGCACCGCTACGTCATGGTGGAGGCCAACGACCAGATCCGCTCGGTGGAGGAGTACCGCCTCCTCATCGTCGCCTGGAGCAACGGCGCGCCGCTGCGCCTGGGCGACATCGCCCGCATCGAGGATGGCGCCGAGGACCGCTTCCTCGCCGCCTGGGCCGGCTACTGCCAGCCCACCGCCGGCGGCGCGCCGGCCGGCGTGGGCGGCGATTGCGGCAGCGAATCCGCCACGCCGGCGCAGGTGCCGGCGGTGCTGGTGAACATCCAGCGCCAGCCGGGCGCCAACGTCATCGACGTCGCCGACCGGGTGCGCGCGTTGCTGCCCCAGCTCACCGCCACGCTGCCGGCGGCGGTGGACGTGGCGGTGCTCACCGACCGCACGCTGTCCATCCGCGCCTCGGTGCGCGACGTGCAGAAGGAGCTGGTGTTCGCGGTGGCGCTGGTGGTCATGGTCACCTTCCTGTTCCTGCGCAACCTGCCGGCCACGCTGATTCCCAGCGTGGCGGTGCCGCTGTCGCTGGTGGGCACTTTCGGCGTGATGTATCTCGCCGGTTTCTCGGTGAACAACCTCAGCCTGATGGCGCTCACCATCGCCACCGGCTTCGTGGTGGACGACGCCATCGTCATGCTGGAGAACATCGCCCGCCACCGCGAGATGGGCGCATCGCCGATGCAGGCGGCGCTCAAGGGCGCGGCCGAAATCGGCTTCACCCTGGTGTCGCTCACCGTGTCGCTGATCGCGGTGCTGATCCCGCTGCTGTTCATGGGCGACGTCGTCGGCCGCCTGTTCCACGAGTTCGCGGTGACGCTGGCGGTGGCCATCCTGATCTCGCTGGTGGTGTCGCTGACGCTGACGCCGATGATGGGCGCCCGCATGCTGCGCGACGAACCGGCGCACCACGGCCAGGGCCTCCTCGACGGCGTCATCGAGCGCTACGGCCGCTGGCTGGACTGGGTGCTGGCGCGCCAGACCGCCGCGCTGCTGGTGACGCTGGCCACGCTGGCACTCACCGCGCTGCTCTACGTCACCGTGCCCAAGGGCTTCTTCCCGGTGCAGGACAGCGGCGTGATCCAGGTGGTGACCGAAGCGCCGCAGACCATCTCCTTCGGCGCCATGGCCGAGCGCCAGCAGGCGCTGGCCGCCATCGCGCTGGCCGACCCGGACGTCGCCAGCCTGTCGTCCTTCATCGGCGTGGATGGCAGCAACAGCACGCTGAACAGCGGCCGCATGCTGATCAACCTGAGGCCGCACGGCAGCCGCAGCGCGGATGCCAGCACCATCGTGCGCCGGCTGGGCGACGAACTGCGCCAGGTGCCGGGCATCACCGCCTGGCTGCAGCCGGTGCAGGAGCTGTCCATCGAAGACCGGGTGAGCCGCACCCAGTACCAGTTCACCCTGTCCACCCCGGACGAGGAGGAACTGGCCGAGTGGGTGGCGCGCACGGTGGCGGCGCTGGGCGAGCGGCCGGAGCTGGCGGATGTCGCCTCCGACCTGCAGCGCGGTGGCCTGCAGGCGCATGTGGAGATAGACCGCGAGGCCACCGCCCGGCTGGGCGTCAGTGCCGCCGACGTGATCGCCGCGCTGCACACCGCCTTCGGCCAGCGCCAGATCGCCACCCTATTCACCCAGGCCAACCAGTACCGCATCGTGCTGGAAGTGGACCCTAGCCACGCCATCGGCCTGGCCGCGCTGGAGAGCACCTATGTGCCCACCGGCAGCGGCGGGCCGGTGCCGCTTTCCACCGTCGCGCGCATCAGCCAGCGGCCGGCGGTGCTGTCGCTGTCGCACCAGGGCCAGTTCCCCGCCGCCACCGTGTCCTTCAACCTCGCCGCCGGCGCTTCGCTCGGCCAGGCGGTGGAGGGCATAGAGGCGACGATGCGGCAGATCGGTTTGCCGCCGGCGGTGGAAATGACCTTCCAGGGCGCGGCCGAAGCCTTCCGCGCTTCGCTGTCCAACACCCTGTGGCTGATCCTGGCGGCGGTGGTGGTGATGTACATCGTGCTGGGCGTGCTCTACGAGAGCGTGATCCACCCGGTCACCATCCTGTCCACGCTGCCCTCGGCCACCGTGGGCGCGCTGCTGGCGCTGCACCTGTCCGGCCGGCCGCTGGACCTGGTGGCGGTGATCGGCATCGTGCTGCTGATCGGCCTGGTGAAGAAGAACGGCATCATGATGGTGGACTTCGCCCTGGATGCGCAGCGCCGCATGGGCCTGAGCCCGCGCGAGGCGATACACCGCGCCGCGCTGCTGCGCTTCCGCCCCATCCTGATGACCACGCTGGCTGCTCTGGTAGGCGCGCTGCCGTTGATGCTGGCCGGCGGCTCCGGCGCCGAGCTGCGCCAGCCGCTGGGCATCGTCATGGTCGGCGGCCTGCTGCTGAGCCAGGTGCTGACGCTGTTCACCACGCCGGTGGTCTATCTGTTCTTCGACCGCCTGGTGCGCCGCCGGCAGGCGGCGGCGCCGGCCGTGGGCACCGGGCCGGCATGAATCTGGCGCGTCTGTTCATCCGCAGGCCGATCGCCAGCTGCCTGCTCGCGCTGGCCTTGATGCTGGCCGGCCTGCTGGCCTACCGCATGCTGCCGGTGGCGCCGCTGCCGCAGGTGGAGTTTCCCTCCATCCAGGTGACCGCCTCGCTGCCCGGTGCCAGCCCGGAGAGCATGGCGGCGACCGTGGCGACGCCGCTGGAACGGGCGCTGGGCAGCATCGCCGGCGTCACCGGGATCACCTCGTCCAGTTCGCAGGGGGCGACCACCGTGCGCCTGCGCTTCGACCTCGACCGCGACATCGACGAGGCGGCGCGCGATGTGCAGGCGGCGATCAACGCCTCGCGCGGCCAGCTGCCCTCCGGCATGCCGGGCAACCCCAGCTACCGCAAGGTGAATTCCTCCCAGGCACCCATCATGGTGCTGGCGCTGTCCTCGCCCAACCTGGCGCCGGGCCGGTTGTACGACCTGGCGTCCACCATCCTGGCGCAGAAGATCGCCCAGATCGAAGGCGTGGGCGAGGTCAGCGTCGGCGGCAGCGCGCTGCCGGCGGTGCGGGTGCAGCTCAACCCCGGCGCGCTGGCCCACCACGGCCTGGCGCTGGACGAGGTGCGCAGCGCCATCAGCGACGCGAACGCGCTGCTGCCGCTGGGCGTGGTGGAGGAGGGCGACAGGCAATGGCGGCTGCAGAGCGGCCGCACGCTGCGCGACGCCGCCGACTACCGCGGCCTCATCGTGCGCTACCGCGACGGCGCCGCGGTGCGGCTGCAGGATGTGGCGGCGGTGAGCGACAGCGTGGAAAACCGCTACAACAGTGGTTTCCACAACGACAGCCCGGCGGTGCTGCTGCAGGTGTTCCGCCAGCCCAACGCCAACATCGTGGCCACGGTGGATGCCATCCACGCCCAGTTGCCGACGCTGAAGGCGCTGCTGCCGGAGGACACCGGCCTCGCCGTGGTGGTGGACCGCACGCCCGGCATACGCGCCACGCTGGACGAGGCCAGGCTGACGCTGCTGATCGCGGTGGTGCTGGTGATAGGCGTGGTGTGGGTCTTCCTCGGCGATCTGCGCTCGGCGCTGATTCCCAGCCTGGCGGTGCCGGTGTCGCTGATCGGCGCCTTCATCGTCATGTACTTCCAGGGCTTCTCGCTCAACAACCTGTCGCTGATGGCGCTCATCGTCGCCGCCGGCCTGGTGGTGGACGACGCCATCGTGGTGCTGGAGAACATAGAGCGCCACATCGCCAACGGCATGCGGCCCTACC
Source organism: Azoarcus indigens (assembly GCF_004361735.1). GTDB lineage: Bacteria > Pseudomonadota > Gammaproteobacteria > Burkholderiales > Rhodocyclaceae > Azoarcus > Azoarcus indigens. The sequence continues at coordinate 118,521 of NZ_SNVV01000013.1, forward strand.
GCGCGACGCTGAAGGGGGCGAGCGAGGTCGGCTTCACCCTGCTGGCGATGAACGTGTCGCTGGTGGTGGTTTTCCTGTCCACCCTGTTCATGGGCGGCATCGTCGAGCGCCTGTTCCGCGAATTCACCATCACCCTGGCGGCGGCCATCCTGGTGTCGCTGGCGGTGTCGGTGACGCTCACGCCCAGCCTGTGCGCCCACCTGCTGCGGGCACGCGAGGCGCGGCCGCCGGGCCGGCTGGCCGCCTTCAGCGCCCGCCTGTTCGACCGCATGCACCACGGCTACGCGCTGAGCCTGGCGTGGGCGCTGCGCCACTGCGCGCTGCTGCTGGTGCTGCTGGTGGGCGTCATCGCCTTCACCGTCCACCTCTACATCGCCATCCCCAAGGGCATGCTGCCGGAGCAGGACACCGGCCAGCTGCGCGGCTTCGCCCGCGGCGACGACGGCTTCTCCTTCCAGGTGATGCAGCCCAAGGCGGACATCTTCCGTCGCCACCTGCTGGCCGATCCGGCAGTGGCGGACGTGGTCGGCACCGCCGGCAACAACGGTGCGGCCAACGTCTGGATGATGGTGCGGCTGAAGCCGCGTGCCGAGCGCGACGGCATGAGTGCGCGCCAGGTCATAGACCGCCTGCGGGCAAGCGTGCCGCCTGTGCCGGGGGGCATGCTCTTCCTCAGCGTGGATCAGGACATCCAGCTGGGTTCGGCGTTGAACTCCAGCGAGCGCGAGGTGCTGCTGCTGGCGGCGGATACCGGGCCGCTCAAGCAATGGGCGCTGCGTCTGGCGGAGGCCATGCGCGCGCTGCCGGAACTGGTGGACGTGGACAGCTTCGGCGACGAGGCCACCCAGCAGGTCACCATAGACATCGACCGCGAGGCGGCGCGGCGCTTGGGCGTGGATCTGCAGACCATCAGCAGCGTGCTCAACAACTCTTTCTCCCAGCGCCAGGTGGCCACCTTGTACGACCGCCTGAACCAGTACCGGGTGGTGATGGAACTGGACCCGCGTTACACCCAGAACGTCAGCGTGCTGGACGAGATCCAGATCATCACCGCCGACGGCAGCCGCATCCCGCTGTCGGCGGTGGCCAGCTACCGCAACAGCCTGGCGGGCGATCGCGTCTACCACCAGGAACAGTTCGCCGCCTTCGGCATCGAGTACTCGCTGGCGCCCGGGGTGTCGGCCGAGCAGGCGACCCAGGCGATCAACGACGCCTTCACCCGGCTGATGCCGCCCACCGCGGTGCATCTGCGCCACGGCGGCCAGACGGGCAACCTGCAGGCCACGCTGAGCGCCCAGCCCTGGCTCATCCTCGGCATCCTGGTCACGGTGTATTTCGTGCTCGGCATCCTGTACGAGAGCACGCTGCATCCGCTCACCATCCTGTCCACCCTGCCTTCGGCCGGCATCGGCGCGCTGCTGGCGCTGATGGCCTCCGGCACCGAGTTCAGCCTGATCGCGCTGCTGGGCCTGTTCCTGCTGATCGGCATGGTGATGAAGAACGCCATCCTGATGATCGACTTTGCCCTGGAGGGCGAGCGCCGCCTCGGCCTCAGCCCGCGCGAGGCCATACAGCGCGCCGCGCTGCTGCGGCTGCGGCCCATCCTGATGACCAACCTGGCCGCCCTGCTGGGCGCGCTGCCGCTGGTGCTGGGCATGGGCGAGGGCTCGGAGCTGCGCCGTCCGCTAGGCATTGCCATCGTCGGCGGGCTGGCGGTCAGCCAGTTGCTCACGCTCTACACCACGCCGGCCGTCTACCTGGTGCTGGACCGCCTGCGGCTGCGCTTCGTCCGCCGCCGCGCCGAGGCCGGCGCCTGATTTCTCCCTCTTCCCGTCCTCCGCGATGTCCCGCATGCCCTCGAATTTCTCCCACCCCCTGCTCGCCGTGTTGGCGGCCTGCGGCCTTTCCGCTTGCGCGGTCGGCCCGGATTACCGCCAGCCCGAACTCGCCACCCTGCCGGGCAGCTTCAAGCACGAAGCCGGCTGGCAGACGGTGCAGCCGCGGGAGGAGCCGGCGGCAGCCGACGAGAACGCACCCTGGTGGCAGCCCTTTGCCGATCCGACGCTGGACGCGCTGCTGCGCGAACTGGCGGCGGCCAGCCCCGGGGTTGCCCAGGCGGAGGCCCGCTATCGCCAGGCCCAGGCAGCCTTGCGCGCCACCCGCGCCGGCTTCTCGCCCACCGTGGGCGCGAGTGCGGGTGCCCGCCGCAGCAGCAGTGGTGCCGGCAGCGATGCGAGCATCGCCAATGCGCTGACGCTGGATCTGAGTGCGAGCTGGACGCCGGACCTTTGGGGCCGGCTGCGACGCGAGGCCGAAGCCGGCCGCGCCGAGCTGCAGGCCTCTGCCGCCGACCTCGCCGCGCTGCGCCTGTCGCTGCAGGCGACGCTGGCGCAGAACTACATCCGCCTGCGCATCTTCGACCTCCAGCGCGAGCTGCTGGCGCAGACCGAGCAGGCCTACCTGCGCTCGCTGGAGCTGACGCGCAACCAGTACGACGCCGGCTTCGCCGCGCGGGCCGACGTGGTGCAGGCAGAGACGCAGCTGGAGAGCGTGCGCGCCGAGCTGCTGGACCTGGCCGGCCAGCGTGCCACGGTGGAGAACGCGGTCGCTGTGCTCGCCGGCCGTCCACCGTCTGCCCTGGACCTGGGGGCGGATGGCAGCCTGCCGCAGCTGCCGGCAGTACCGCCGGCCATGCCCGCCAGCCTGCTCACCCGCCGGCCGGACCTGGTCGTCGCCGAACGCCGGGTGGCGGCGGCCAACGCCCGCATCGGCGTGGCCGAAGCAGCCTGGTTCCCCGAACTCACGCTCAGCCTCAGCGGCGGTTATCAGTCCGGCAGCCTGGGCCGCCTGCTGGATGCGCCCAGCCGCGTCTGGGCGCTGGGCCCCACGCTGGCCGCCACCTTGTTCGATGGCGGCGCCCGTTCCGCCGCAGTGGAGCAGGCGGTGGCGGCGCACGAGGAAAGCGCCGCCGCCTGGCGCGAAGCGGTGCTGGCCGCATTGCAGGAGACCGAGGACGCGCTGGCCCGTCTGCGTGCGCTGGAAGCGCTGGCGGCCCAGCAGGGCAAGGTGGTGGCGCTGGCGCAGGAGAACGAGCGCCTGGTGACCAACCGCTACCGTTCCGGCCTGGTCTCCTTCCTCGAAGTGGCGGTAGCGCAGAACACTACCCTGAGCGCCCGCCGCGCCGCGCTGGACGTCACCCGGGACCGGCTGGAGGCCAGCGTGCAACTGGTGGCTTCCCTGGGCGGCGGCTGGGCGCCGGCGCTGGAGTGAAGGGGCGCTGCTGAAGGGCCGCCGGCAGGGGCAGGGCGGGGCTGCTGTCCGCCCGGCCTTGGGCTGGATGCGCAGGATGATCTCCCGCACGGGGCGCTGGCGGCCGGGCTCGGGCAGAAGCGCCTCCATCGGGAGCGGGGAGGCGCCGGTCTTGCGCGCAGGCCTGCTCAGCCCAGCGCCGTCTGCCTCGCCTGCCGGGGGCTGCAGCCGAAGCAGCGCTTGAAGGCGGTGGCGAAGTTGTTGGCCGAGTTGTAGCCGGCGATTTCCGCCGCGACCGCTACGCTGGCGCCCCGGCGCAATTCCCGGTAAGCCTTTTCCAGCCGCAACTCCCTCAGCCGCTCGAATACCGTGCAGCCCCAGGCGCGCTTGGCCAGCGCTTGCAGCGTGGTGGGATTGCTGCCGACCTGGCGGGCGATCTCGCTCATGTTCAGTTCTTCGCTGTCGCCTTCCATCAACAGCGCCTCCAGCAGGGCGAGGCGGCGGCGTTCGCCACTGGTGAAGATCCCGCCGGCGGGCGTGGTCCCATGGGCGCTGACCGCGCCCAGCGCCTCGACCGCGAGCTCTATGCACTGCGCCTCCAGCCGCAGGCGCTGCAGCCCCGGCAAATAGGGTGCCGGCTCCAGGATGGCGCAGGCCAGCGCACGCGCGCGCGCCGACACCGTCCATTGCTGGCTGGCAAGATGCTGCCGGGTGAAGGCCCGCAGGGTCGCATGGGCGGCGCACTCATCGAAGCCGCCGCCGCTCTCCAGCCATTCGGGCATCAGCGTCAGGCTGACCTTGCGTTCGTCCCGGCCACGCTGCCAGCGGCGGCTGAATTCCCCCTGCTCGGCGAGGTTCACCAGCGCGCCGCGTGAGCGGGCGCCCGGATCCGGGCTGCGCGGCCCGAGCAGGAAGCGGTGCGGACCGAAGGAGAGGTCGGTGGCGCCGCCGACCACCACCACGATCTTGATCGCCGGGTTCAGCGTGTTGCGGGTGCGCATGTCGTGCAGATCGTGGCCGGCGGCGGCATGCAGGATCAGCCCGGGGCGCAGCTGCAGGGTGTCGAAGCGGCCTTGCAGCACCGGCTGGTCGGGATCGGGCGCCACATCCTCGAAGGTATAGCCGCCACCCAGCAGCCTGGCGGAGCGGACCAGATCGCTTGGCGTGACCCGACGTTCCTCGGCGAGGAAAAGTTTCCCGCTCGCTTTTCCCGCAGACATTTCCCTTTCTCCCGCAGAGATCGCCCGTACGGCCCGATGCCATACTTTCGGCTGATTTTGGAAACAAGAATCATTCCTATTGTAGGGTTAATCAGCCTGTTCTGTGGAGAGTTCCGTGAGCGTCCGTATTTCCCATCCCCCACTCCTGCTACGCCCCCTGGCGACGCTGCTGTGCGGCTTCTGCACCCTGCCGGCGCTGGCCGCAGACGACCAGACCCTGGACACGGTGGTGGTGACCGCCTCGTCCACCGAGCAGACCCTGCGCGACGCCCCGGCCAGCATCAGCGTGATCACCAGCGAGGAGATCGCGAAGCGGCCAGTGCAGGAACTGGCAGAGTTGTTGGGCACGGTGGAAGGAGTGACGCTGAGCCGCAATGGCAACCTGGTGCCTGGTGTGCAGATTCGCGGCCTGGGCCAGGCTTACACGTTGATGCTCATAGACGGCAAGCGCGTCAATTCCAGCAACGCGGTGTTTCGCGGCAACGACTACGACACCGGCTGGGTGCCGGCCTCCGAGATCGAGCGCATTGAAGTGGTCCGCGGGCCGATGTCCTCCCTTTACGGGTCGGACGCCATCGGTGGCGTGGTGAACATCATTACCCGCAAGATCGGCAAGACTTGGCGGGGCTCAGTGAAGGCGGATGCCGTTGTTCAGGAGGATGCGGACGCCGGCAACGCCTTCATCACCAGCGCGAGCGTCAGCGGTCCGCTGATCGCCGATGTGCTCGGGCTGCGGCTGTCCGGGGGCTACGACAAGCGAGAGGCGGATGACAGCAATATCAACGATCCGGGAATCAACGGTACCCAATCGGGTTTCCCCAAGGTTGAAAACCGCCAGTTCAGCGGTGCGTTGAACTGGAGACCGGTCGATGGTCACGAAGTGGGGCTGACCTACGACCGCAACCGCCGCAACCATGATGGTTTCATCCTCGAGCGCGAAGCCAGTTCCTTGAGCCACAGTGGCCGCTACGGTTTCGGTACGTCGGACATTACTTTCAACTACGACGAGACCCGCAACCAGACTGGCACGGTGACCGGGCAGAAGAACCCGAACAAGGCCACCAGCCTGAGTCTGGATGGAAAACTGGTGCTGCCCTGGGAGGCTGCGAGTCAACTGCTGACCCTGGGTGGCGAGTTGCGTCGCGAAAACCTGCGCGATCGCGCCAATCTCGCCGGCTTGCCGGGTACTGCCGGCTATGGGACCGATCCAGAAGCGGAGGTCTCCCAATACGCCTTGTTCATCGAGGATGAATTCACCCTCCGTGACGATCTCAAGCTGACGCTGGGTAACCGATTCGACCACCATGAGAACTTCGGTGGCCATAACAGCCCGCGCGCCTATGTGGTCTATCACGCCACCGAGTCAGTGAGCTTCAAGGCCGGCTGGGCGCGCGCTTTCCGTGCGCCGACGCTGCTGCAGGGCAGCCCGAACTGGGGTTCGGTCTCCTGCGGCAGCGCGGTCACCGGCTGCTACATCATCGGCAGCGAGGACATCAAGCCGGAAACCAGCACCAGCAAGGAACTCGGCGTGCAGTTCGATTTCGGCAAGGTGGGCGGCGGCATCACGCTGTTCCACAACAAGATCAAGGACATGATCGACATCACCAACCGTACCTCCAACGTCGCGCTGGCGCCGACCTATGCCAACTTCGTTGGTTACCTGCCCGACGGCCGACCGATCTTCGCCTACCAGAACATCAACAGCGTGACGACCAAGGGTGTGGAAACCAGCTTCCGCGCCGAGCTGTCGCCGCAATGGTCCATGCGGGCGAATTACACCTATACCGACGCCAAGAACACCAGCGGCGTACGCGACATTCCCATGGTCTATCGCCCGCGGCACTCGGCCAACCTGGGCGCGGACTGGAAGCCGGACGACAACTGGTCGCTCAACGCCACTGCGCGGTATTCAGGGAGCCAATACATCAGTGTCTCCAATAACCTGAAGAAATCCGCCTACGGCGTGGTGGACCTCAGCGCCGCCTACCGCATCAACAAGATGCTCACTGTCCGCGCCGGCGTCCTGAACCTGGGCGACGAGGGCGAGAACCGCGACGTCTCCACTGACTTCAACGAGGAAGGCCGGCGCTATTTCGTGTCGCTGGCGGCAGACTTCTGACCCCAGGCTTGCTGGCATCGCGAACTCGGCGAGGGCGCCCCGGTCGACAGCAGGCCGGGGCGTTGCCGTTCATGGAGGAGACCGCGCAGGTGGGCCACGAGCCCGAATCGCGCACCGTGATCGCACGTGCCGGCCGGGGAGGGGAGGGCGGACAGCCCGGGAAAAGGGACGGCGTCATTGCCCGGTCCCGGCGCTCCGGGCACAATGGCGGAATTCCTATTTTTCTAAGCCGGAAGATAGAGATGCACGCACACTCCGTACTTCCGGACCCCCGACAGCTGGAGACTTGCCAGGCCAATTCTGGCGATGCTTGTTTGTTGTTTGATCACGGGAGATACCGATGAAAATGAAGGTGAAGGGAATTGTTGCTGCCGCCATCCTCTCCGCTGCCGCAGTGCCGGCGTGGGCCGCGACGTGCGAAGCCACGGTGGAAGGCAACGACGCCATGCAGTTCAACGTCAAGGAAATCACCGTAGACAAGAGCTGCAAGAAGTTCACCGTGCACCTGAAGCACACCGGCAAGCTCGCCAAGGCGGCGATGGGTCACAACCTCGTCATCGCCAAGACTGCCGACCTGCAGGGCATCGCCACCGATGGTGCCGCTGCCGGTCCGGCCAAGGACTATGTCAAGGATGGCGACGCCCGTGTCATCGCCCACACCAAGCTGATCGGCGGTGGCGAAAGCGACTCCGTCAGCTTCGACGTGTCCGCGCTGAAGGCCGGTGAGTCCTACAGCTACTTCTGCTCCTTCCCCGGCCACTGGGCCGTCATGAAGGGCGCGATCAAGTTCTGATCGTCTCCGGGCACGGCCGCCAGCGGTCGTGCCTACCCGTTCCGGCGCGCCGGCATGGCGCGCCGGATACGGCGGCGCCCGGACTCTGCGGCATGCTCCCTAGGCGAGCGCTGCCGGGGTCTAAGACGCTCACGTTCCGTTTCCTGTCCGGAGGTATGTGAATGCGCTTCAAGCGTCTTGCGACCGTGGCGGCTGCCTGTATGGCGAGCCTGTGCGGCGCGCTGGGAATGGTTGCCACGGCTCATGCCGAACCCCCCATCAAGATCGGCCAATCGGTTGTGCTGAGCGGTCCGCAGGCGGCCAATGGCCTGCTCTACTCCCAGGGCATCAAGGTTCATCTCGACGCCATCAATGCCGCCGGCGGTGTGGGCGGGCGAAAGATCGAACTCATCACCCTGGACGACGGCTACGATCCTGCCCGCTGCAAGGCCAACACCAAGCAGCTGCTCGAACAGGACAAAGTCATCGCCCTTTTCGGTTATACCGGCTCGCCCGCCATTGTGGCCTGCGCGCCGATGGCGGAGGCGGCCAAGGTGCCGATGATTTCGCCGGTCAGCGGCACGCCGGAACTGCAGGAGCACGCCGGCCGCTACCTCTTCTTCACCCGCGCCAGTTTCCGCGACGAACTGCGGGCGATGATCGACTACCTCACCACCACCGGCATCACCTCCTACGGGGTGACGCTGCAGGATGACTCTTTCGGCCATTCGGCGCTGAAGATCGTCGAGGAGCTGCTGGCCGAGCGCAAGCTGCCACCCCCGGTTTCCGCCCCGGTGGCCCAGCAGACCTACGAAGCCGGCGCCAGCGCCGCGGCCATCTCCAAGGCGGCGCCGCAGGCGGTGATCCTTGCCACCGGCGGCAAGGCCTCGGTCAACTTCATCCGCGACTACCTCAAGACCGGCAAGCGTGCCCAGTTTCTCGGCCTCTCCGTCGTCAGCAGCAACCAGCTGGTGCAGGAACTCGGCAAGGACGCCGACGGCATCATCGTCACCCAGGTGGTGCCGTCCCCCTGGGCCAGGAAAACGCAGATCGTGCGCGACTTCTACCGCGAGCTAGGCGAGCGCAAGGACGTGGAGATCAGCTATTTCACGCTGGAAGGCTACATCGCCGCCCGGGTGCTGGTGGAAGCGGTGCGCCGCGCCGGGCCGGACGTGACGTCCGAGCGGCTGGTACAGGCGATGGAAAGCATGCGCAAGCTCAGCCTGGGCGGTTATGAAGTGAACTTCGGGCCTGGCGTGCGTGCCGGTTCCAGCTATGTGGATCTCTCGATGGTGCGCTCCGACGGTCGCTACGTGCAGTAGCGGCTGAATCGTCCGCACGCCATGCGCCGAGGGGCGGCTTCCCGACAGGGCGCCGCCCCTCGCTGTTTCGTGTGCTTGCATTCACGTCCGGAATTGAAGCGGATAATCCCGGCTGCATTGCCGTCCGGCATGCCCGCTGCGATACGGAATCAATTCCAGGAGGAAGACCATGCAAGCTGCCATCCCCTTGCGCCCGTTCGTCCGGCGCAGTCTGCTTGCCGCGCTGTTCGCCGGCCTGATGCCGGCCGCGGCGCTGGCCCAGTTCTCGCTGCCGCCCTTGCCCTATGCACCCAGCGCGCTGGAGCCGCACGTGGATACCGCCACCATGGAGATCCACCACGGCCGCCATCACAAGGCTTATGTGGACAACCTGAACGCCCAGGCCAAGAACATCCCGGAGCTGGCCGGCATGTCGCTGGAGGCCATCCAGGGACAGATCTCCAAGTATCCGGTGGCGGTGCGCAACAACGGCGGCGGCCACTACAACCATGACTTCTTCTGGACCATCATGGCGCCGGCCGACCAGGCAGGCCAGCCGAGTGCGGCGCTGGAAACCGCCATCGCCCGCGACTTCGGTTCCATGGACGAGATGAAGAAGCGCTTCAACGAAGCCGCGCTGACCCGCTTCGGTTCCGGCTGGGCGTGGCTGATCGTGACGCCGGAGAAGAAGCTGGCGATCACCTCCACCCCCAACCAGGACAACCCGCTGATGGATCTGCCGGAGATACAGCGCGGCACGCCGGTACTGGGGCTGGACGTATGGGAGCACGCCTACTACCTCAAGTACCAGAACAAGCGGGCGGACTACGCCACCAACTGGTGGAACGTGGTGAACTGGAAGGAAGTGAGCCGCCGCTACGATGCGGCGCTGAAGTAACACGCGCCCCGCGAAGCGCGCTGCCGCCGGCGCGGCTACCGGCGGCAGCGCGTTTCTTGTTCCGTGCCGACGCCAGCCCGGCAATCCACGGGACCCACTCTCCAGACCCGCTACATCAGCTTCCCTGCCCCCAGGCTCGCAAGTGGGGGCCACGCACGCGATCTGAAGGACGGCATGGGACCAGTCTGCTGCCCTGGCGGCGGCGGTGGCGGGGCCTGGGAGCCGCGTGGATCAGGACCCGGTCAGCGCCATCCCAGCCGTTCTCACGCAGCCTATTTCCCGCCGGTCACATCAAGAAATGTTCCGGTGATAAAGGAGGCCTCGGCGCTTGCCAGCCAGAGGATTGCCCGCGCCACCTCTTCGGGCTGGCCTCCCCGACCCATCGGGATCGTATCTTTCACGCGATCCACTCTCCCCGGCTCACCGCCACTGGCGTGCATATCCGTGTAGATATGGCCAGGGCGAACGCAATTGACGCGTATCCCTTCCCGGGCAACTTCCTTGGCGAAGCCGGCGGTGAAGGTTTCAAGCGCGCCTTTCGAGGCTGCGTAATCGATGTACTCATTCGGACTGCCAAGCCGGGCCGACGCTGACGAGACATTGATCACCACGCCCCCCTGTCCGCCATAGCGGTGCGACATACGCCGCGCAGCCTGCTGGGCGCAGAGGATCGGGCCGATCACGTTGACCGCGAAGATGCGCTGCATCCGCTCGAAGTCGAGCTCTTCCAGCCGTGCCTGCCTTGCAATGATTCCGGCGTTGTTCACCAGCACGTCGAGGCGGCCAAACGCCTGGTCGATCGCGGTGAACAATTGCGCAAGCTCCCCGGGATCCGAACTGTCTGCCCGCATGGCCAAGGCCTGGCGGCCAGCCGCTTTCACGTCTGCTGCCACTGCCAGGGCAGCCGCTTCGTTAGAGACGAAACTGAGAGCCACGTTGTAGCCCTGCGTGGCGGCGAGTCTGGCGGTCGCTGCCCCTATGCCGCGGCTTCCACCCGTGACCAGGATGGTTTTCCCGTTCGAGAGCGTTCCCATTCATCCTCCGTGCGATTGGCGTGGGGTCAAGTAGGGGCGCAGGGCGGAGGCCAGCGGAACGACGGCGGCTGCGGTGGCCGCTGTAACGAACAATCCCACCGCCTGGCTGCTGTGGTCGGCAATCGCACCGTAGAGAATCGGTGCGACGCCGCCGGAGCCGATGACGCTCGTATAGAAGACGGCGAAGGCGCGGCCGGTATCTCCGTTGGAGAGTTCAGGAACGGTGCCGTAGAGAACCGAGGACGTGCCGTTCAGCACGGTGCCGAGCACGGGCAGCAGGATCAGCGTAGGTAGCAGCGGCGTAAATAGCGTCGTTGTGATCAGCGTGGCCGTCGCCGCCTCGGCCAGCATGACGCACCTCACAACCCCCAGCCGTTCCCCTAGCCAGGCGAAGGTGAATTTTCCAAACGCGCCACCGATGAACAACAGGGCGAGCGCCAGCCCCACCGTCGGTGAATCGCCCCCCCGCCCATGGATCAAGAAAGGCAAGAACAGCAGATAGCCCATGCGGGTTGCGGTATCGAGCGCGCCTATCGTGGTCAGGACGCCAAAGCCGCCGCGCCGGCCGCCCCGGCTCGAGGGCGTCTTCGGAGGGGCGCTCCGGTGGGCGATTCCCGTCGGCGCAAGCCTTGCCAGGGCCGCCAGCAGGGCGATGCCCAGCAGCACCATCAGGGCCAGCACGGATCGCCAGGCAAGCATCGGAAGCAGCACCGCGACCAGCGCGGGTAACACGGCTTTCCCGAGATCTCCCGAGAAGTTGTAGATGCCCAACGGACGGCGCGCCTCGGCCCCATAGGTGGCGGTGACCAGCATCGAGCCCCGGGGGTGCTGGATACTCGAGCCGACGCCGGCCACCACCAGCCCGGCGCAAAGGCCGACAAAGCCGAACGGCAGTGCCATGAGCAGCAAACCCGCGGCGGCGAGCGCGGTTGAGAGAATCAGCGCGGCGCGGGGCGACAGACTGCGAAGCGCGCGATTGGCGGGGATCTGCAAGCCGCCCATCGTTCCGTAGTAGAGCGCGCGTACCACCGCCAGCGCTGCATAGGAGAGGTTGAACTGCGCCTGCCATACGGGCAGGAAGGCATACAGGGCGTCCGTGTAGCCATCGTGGAGCGCATGCGTCAGACAGGCCGCCGCCAGGCTGCGTGACTTCGGTGCGGCTGAGCCCGGCGAGGCACTCCTGGCTTCATGAAGCGCTGTCGAAGTTTTCATGCGCTTCATGGTAGAAGTGATAGAAAAGTTGCACAATCGATATGATCTAACGAATCTAGATAGTTTTTCTATAGATAACCATGCGCCGTCTCCCACCCCTCAACGCCCTACGCGTATTTGAAGTCGCTGCCAGAACGGGCAGCTACGCCGATGCCGCGATGCAACTTGGCGTTACCCACGGAGCGGTCAGCCAGCAGATTGCTGCCCTCGAAAGCTGGCTGGGCCAAAGACTCTTCACCAAGGAGGGACGCCGCATGGTCGCCACGCCGATGGCGCGCGTCTTCGCTGCCGAGGTGGGGCTTTCTTTCGATCGCCTGGCCCTTGCCGCCGACGCCTGCGGTCGGCCCAACGTGCGCCGTATCCTCAGAGTGAGCGCCCCGACCAGTCTTGCGATGCGCTGGCTGATCCCCAGGCTCCATCGCTACCACGCCGACCATCCGGACGTGGAAGTCGCCGTTACGACGGTCTCATGCGTGGTGGAAGATCTGCGCGGCGGTGTTGATGTGGCAATCCGGCGCGGCGTTGCCAGGAATGATCTCTGGCCCCAGCACCACGTCGTTCCACTGCTGGAGGACACCGATACGCTCATCATGAGCCCGGCGCTGTTCTCACGACGACCTATCCGCGAGCCAGCCGACGTTGAAGGACATGTGTGGCTTGCCAGCGAAACCAGGGCCGGCGATTGGGCCAACTGGCTGGAAGCTGCGGGGCTACAGCATCTCGCCGGGCGGCCGCGCCAGACATTCGATCACTTCTTCGTGACCCGCCAGGCGGTGGAAGATGGGCTGGGGATCGGAATCGGGCCGATGCCCATGCTGGAGATCGACATCGCGCGCGGAAACCTGGTGATGCCCCTGCCCGATATCCGGGTTGCAAGAACGGGATACATTGCGATCTTTCCGCGCCAGGCGGACCCCGCGGGCTTGTTCCCCGGTTTCGTGGACTGGCTGGCCGCTGAAGCGCTTCGCCCCAGCGGCGCGGATTCTCCGGAGGCTTGAGCTAAAGCTAAAGCGCTGCATATCCTTCCTGGGCCCGTGCCGGGCTCGGCCCGGGATGCGCGGCGGGCCAGGCGGAACGCATGCCGGTGCAGCCATGCGCTTTTTGCGGCGAACCGTCGCCCCTGTCGCACCGGATTGTGGCAAAGCCGCCAGTCTGGTGGCGGCGTACGAGCAAGTCCCTGATTCCATTGCGTGGCACCCGCTTTGCTTGTCCACCGTATCGCAACGAGGTGGACATGGAACATCGACTGGACTGGTCATCGTATGAAACCGCCGGCCAGGGCGACGCCTATGCCGGCATTCCGGCAACTGGCGGCGACTTCGCCAAGGCGGTGGCGGTCTGCATCAACGACCGCGCCTGCCAGACCAAGCCCAAGGGCGTCATGTGCCCCAGCTTCCGCGCCACCGACGATCCGGCGCATTCGCCCGGCGGTCGCGTCAAGGTGCTGAAGGAGGCACTGAACGGCGAACTGGGCGAGCGGCCTTTCGCCCATCCCGCCGTGCTGGAGGCGCTGGAGCTCTGCGTCGGCTGCAAGGGCTGCAAGCGCGAGTGTGCCAACCAGGTGGACATGGCTGCGATCAAGATCGAGGTGCTCGCCCAGCGCAACGCCATCACCGGCGTGCCGCGCCGCGACCGCCTGTTCGGCACGCTGCCGCGCCTGCTGGCGGAGCGGCCCTGGCTGGGCAGGCTGGTGCGCTGGCGCAACCGCTCGCCGTGGCTGGCGAAGCTGGGCGAGCGCTGGCTGGGCGTGGCGGCCGCGCGCCAGCTGCCGGAGCCCGCGGCGCGCGCCTACGCGGCCCCCGCGACCAGGGTGGAAGAAAGCTCGCCGCTGTACCCGGCGGCGGACGAGCGCGCGGTGATCCTGTTCGTCGACACCTTCGCCCGCCACTTCGAACCGGAGGTGGCCGAGGCTGCCCATGCGGTGCTCACCGCCGCCGGCTACCGCGTCGAGGTGCTGGCGCCGGCGGCGGACGATGCCGAGGGTGGGCGGCCGCTGTGCTGCGGCCGCACCTTGCTGTCGCTGGGGCAGGTGGAGGCGGCGCGCACCGAGGCCCGCCGCATGCAGGCGGCGCTGCGGCCGGCGCTGGCGCGCGGCCTGCCCGTCGTCGGCCTGGAGCCGTCCTGCATCCTGTCGCTGCGCGACGATCACCTGAAGCTGGACCTCGGGCCGGAGGCGGAAACGCTGGCGAAGCAGGTCTACCTGTTCGAGGAGTTCATCGCCCGCGAACATGACCGCAAGCGCATGACGCTGGCGCTGAAGCCGCTGCCCGCCGGGACCACGTTGGTCCACGGCCACTGCCACCAGAAGGCGGTGGGGGCGATGAAGTCGCTGCGCAAGGTGCTGCGCCTGATCCCGGAGTTCCAGTTCGAGTTCGTCGAGGCCAGCTGCTGCGGCATGGCCGGCAACTTCGGCCTGGAAGCGGAGCACGCCGAGCTCTCCCGCCGCATGGCCGAACTGGACCTGCTGCCGGCCTTGCGTGCCGCGCCGGAAGCGCCCATTCTGGCAAACGGGTTTTCCTGTAGACACCAGATCCGCGAGGGCGTGGCGCGCGAGCCGGTGCATGTCGCCGTGCTGCTGCGCCAGGCGCTCGCCTGACAGCCAGGGAGCAAGCTTGACCGACGATATTCCAGACTCATCGACGCTGGGCGCCGCACTGTGGCGCGCCGGCCTGCTGGGCAATCTGCACGATGCGGCGGTCGCCATCGGCCTGTGCATCCAGGGCTGGGAGCCGGAGGGCTTCTTCGCCTCCCACATGGCCCGCCGCAAGGCCATGCAGTGCCTGCGCACCGTGGTGGCGAGCGCCATCGACCTGCCGGTGGAGGTGAAGAACGCGATGCCGCGCATCGACTGGGAAGCCATCGAGGCGCTGAAGCCGCATCTGCGCATCCGCCGAGATGAGGACCGCGAGCAGGTGTGGGAGGCGCTGCAGAACCAGGTGCCAGCCATGCTCGTAGAGCTGAGCCGCTACCGCCGGCAACTGCCGCAGCTGTTCGCCTTCGACGCCTGAGCCTTAGCCGCCGGCGGGCGGAGGCAGGGCTGCCTTCGAGGTGCGCGCCTCTGGCGGCCCGGAGGCGGGGGGCGTTCAACAGCCTGGGGCCGGCGGTCGGTGCGCTATCGATCCCCCCGCAATGGAAGGCGCCAGGGCCGGTCGGGCCGCGTCCTCCGGCAGGGCTTGCAGAAGCCCTTTGCCTGCGAGGTCCCTGGCGCATCTCCCCGGATGGAAGGCTGCATGCCGCGCCAACGGCCTTGTATGTTTCTCTCCAGCCGATTTTTAATGAACTTGATCTGTAGAGGGACGGGCCGTAGACGCCCCCCTTTCTCCAGATTTCGCGGTTTCGG
>NZ_SNVV01000014.1 GCF_004361735.1 Azoarcus indigens
GGTTGATTCCAAGCTCGGCGGCGACCGCCGTTTGGCTATGCCCGCGCCCCAGCATTCGAATCACCGTCCGCCGAAGCTGCTCGCGCGCTGCTGGCTCAAGCTTTCTGACATCGATCTTTTCCATGTCAGGAGTATACGACTGTTTTCTATTTTAGGACCGGGTTAATAACTTACGTGTACAGTCCGTTCGCTTGCGCGCGGAATATGCCTACCTCGACTGCAGGAGCAGGCACCTAGCTTGTCTTGACGAACAGCTTCTTGGTCTTCTTGATCAGCATCAGGACGATCAGCTTCACGTACTGCTTGCCGTGCAGGGACAGGATGCTCCAGAGCCCGGCCAGCAGCAGTGACCGTAGCCGGCGATCACCGACTTTGAGGATCATGCGGGTGAATCGCACGGGCCCGACCTGCCGCAGGCCGCTAAAGCCATGCAACAATCGGATTTCTTCGTCCTGCAGATAGTGGCCGATGGTGGTCAGCGTCTTCATGTACCGGACATAGTCTTGCGCGGTCTTCTCGGCATTCTTGCCACCGTATAGTTCCGTGCTCAAGCCCCCGACGCGGTAGTGCACCACGGTCTCCGGGACCGACACTACCTGGAATCCCCCCATGAGAATGGCCACGAACAAAAGGTTTTCGGCCGTGATGTGTCCACGGGTAAAGGGGTCGATGGTGTGGATGACACTTCGCTTGATCAGCGTCGCTTGATGCACGACGCCGAAGCAATACAGCACGGAGGGCAGATGCGTCGAAAAAGGCACGGTGCCTTTGTCCGTTACCAGGCCGGTTTCTCCGAAGGCCATGTCGGCATTCGTGGCGGTCATTTTCTGCACCAACAGGGCCAGGGCATACGGCGTTCTGAAATAATCGTCGGAGTTCATAACGGAGATCAGATCGCCGGTCGCGAAATCCACGCCATTTTTCATCCCTTCCCACACCGACCGATCCGCCTTGCAATGGAAGGCGATATTGCCGGCGTGGCCATAGCGCTCCTGCAGCATGGCAAACGTCCCGTCGGTGGAAGCGCCATCGAGCAGAACGATTTCCACGCGTTCATACGTTTGCGAAAGCACGGAGTTGATGGCCTGGTCGAATGTCTCTGCGCGACCGGAAGTGATCAGGTTCTTGACGATCATGACAACGGAAACTAGCGGCTTCGTCAGGGCCGGTTCGCTGTCGTAACACTGGGCCTTACGGGAAAAAAATCCGCGTACATAACCCAAGTAGTCGGCATCTACATATTTGTCGTAGCCATGGATGCCCAGCGGGGGGGCGAGCCTCAACACTTCCTTTTGCAACAGGGCATAGTTCACTTCGCAGGCGAAGGTCAACGCCGTCTTGCTGTCTGGAATGGCAATGCGGTTGCCGCACAAGGGGGCGATGACGGTAAAGAACACGTCCTCGTAGATGTTGTACTTCTGGCAGGTGCCACGCCAGTCTCGCGCCAATTCACGCAGCAACCAGAACAGAATGCGGATGAACCCCCAGCGCCGGTTCCGCGCAAGAAACCATAGCGCCTGACCAATGCGCCGCAGGCTGACGCCGGGCTTGAATGTTTCCAGGACACGGAAGCAGCTGTCGACC
Organism: Azoarcus indigens; assembly: GCF_004361735.1. Taxonomy (GTDB): domain Bacteria; phylum Pseudomonadota; class Gammaproteobacteria; order Burkholderiales; family Rhodocyclaceae; genus Azoarcus; species Azoarcus indigens. The sequence continues at coordinate 1,585 of NZ_SNVV01000014.1, forward strand.
CGCCGCAGGCTCAAGCCACCGTTCCCGCCAAAGGGGGCCATGCGCTGCAAGAAATGGGTGCGGCCGCAGGGCGGCAGAAACAGCGGTGCGCCGATGAAGTCATAGCCGGCATCCATCCAGAACGCCAGGCGATCCTGGAATATCCAAGCGTCGAGATGGCAGATCAGCATGTACTCGTAGTCGCGGTACAGGCGGTAGAAGGCCGGATCCGTGCCCATCTTGTTGACGGCTGCCGGGCTGCCGAAATAGTGTGCCGCCACAAGCCTCACCGAGCCGGCAATGCCATGTTCAGCAAAAAAAGCCTCGTACCAGGAAGGACTGCAGGTTTCCGGCAGGATGACCTCAAGCGCATGGCCTCGCAGTTCGGTGGCGTTGTGTCGCAAGGTGGCCGCCAGTTCGTCATCGAGCTGTTCCAGATGGGTGGGCACCAAAACAATCAGTCGTTGTTTTGCGTGGCCACGCGGGCTTGCGTCTGTGGATGCGGCTATCGTCGCTTGCATGCGTTCAAGAATGAATGTGCTGTGAGGGGTACATCGTCATCGCAACAAAGACCGAAGGCGGGACCCAATGCGTTGTTTGAGGTTGCGCAACTTGATTTCCAGGCGCTGATGTGGATAGATGAGAGCGAACGGCGTGTAAGTGCGTAACCAGAATCCGGCCTTGATCAGCGTCGAAGCGTCCTGATAGATCCTCGTCTGATTGTCCGCCAGCATCAGATTGCCTTGACTGCCGGACCGGAAGATGCAGGCACGCCACAGCTTGCCCGGTGGCACCATGCCCTTTTTCCCCACCACCAGGGCGTGACGCCCCGACGCTTGAATCGTTCTGGTCAGAGACCACTCTCCGGCTTCGAACTGATAGGCTTGGAGCTTGCTTTCCATGGGCCTGTTTTCCAGCGCATCGATATAGCTTTGCCTGGCGATCATGAAACCGTTGGTCCGAATATGGTAGTTCGGATACTCCAGAAATCCAGGCCAGAAAGGGAAGTGCGTTTCCAGGTTGGCACTCAAACCCACCAGGCCCACCTGTGTGTCCGATGTGAACGCCTCATAGGCCTTGTCCAGCCAACCAGCATGCAAGGGTTCTGAATAGGTGTTCATGAAGAAGACGATGGGAGCGTCGATCTGAAACGCGGCCTTGCGATAAGCTACTAGATCGAAGCCTTCATCGTTGATATCGATGAAGGCAGGCGACAAGGCCTGGAAAAAACAATATTGCGCTGGCAGCCGCTCGGCGTCAAAGCCCTTGTTCACGATGTACAGACGATGCGGTACCGTCGGACGAAAGCGTTGATAGGCCTTTACGAAACGCTCGCGACCAAGCCGCTCGGATGTTGTCTGGCAGCGGTTGAGATAAACAACTGCAAGGCTGGGTAGGGTGTCACCCACCAAATTTTGCATGAATGGCCTCTGGCTCAGGAAGGGCGTCAAACGTGTGTCAGTCGCACGTCACGGCGCTGAGACCGTATGACACCCAGCGTGTCGTCGTGCGTGGTGTGAAGGGCTGAAAGCCACTGCGCCAGGCTCGGGGCCGGCCTGTTCACATCGGGTCTGATCGACGTGCAAAAAAGTCGTAGACCTCCATCATGTTCTCGAATCGCCCCGGTGTAGGTGGCATTTCGGCAGGCGGGTGCGACTTGGCCTGAGTGATGAGCTCATCGGCTTTCTTCTTTCGCTTCTCGTCATTGGTGAAGGTGTTTGCCAACATCCATGGCCAGACGAATTGCCGTCTTTCCTGCCAAGTCGTCTTTTTATGCAGGGCTGCAATGCGCGACGCCTTGTGCCGATCGTTGCGCAGCGCATTGGCGAAGACGGCGCGCATCTGCAATTCGCGATAGCGGGCATGGTTGGCTTTCAAGCCAAGGCGCAGGGCGACCGTTTCCATGGCCATGAGCCAGCAGTTATTCATGTCCGTGCCCGGCAACACCACCTGGTCAAGATGGGCCAGCAAGGGATCGGACTGCATATTGTTCAGGAACGCCGTCCCAGCGGACTCCTTGTCATTGAAGTAATAGTAGCCAAATGACTTGGGGCTGATGCCGATGGTGACCATCGGCGCGGGGACGATCAGGATGCTGTCGGCCAGGTACAGCAGTACGTTGGCAGCGTAATAGTCTGGATACGGTGACTGATAGAAAGTGCCAAAGGCCTGCAGGCGATCAACGGCCTTTCTGCTCACCAGGAAGAATTGCATGTTGTAGTCGAAGTTCACCCGGAAATCGAGTGAGTCATCGACGTATTCACGCGCTTCGGTCTTGGATAGCAGGAAGGCCTGCTTGCTGTCTTTGAAGATGCTGCGCTTTTCGTAGCTGATCAGAAAACCGTCCGGCGAGCCCATCAGTACGCCAGGATAGGCATAGAGCAAGGCGCAGGTGTAGAGCACCTCGGGAGCCTCATGGGTTTCGATTAGGCGACGCGCTGATGAAAAATAGCCAGGAAGAATGCCATCGTCATCGCCCAGCATGATGATGTAGTCGCCCGTGCAATGCGCAAGGGCCCGGTTCCAGTTGTCCGTGACGGGAATCAGGCTGTCCGAGCGAATGTAGCGAATGCGCTCGTCTGCCAGGGCATCGACGAAACCGCGGATATCATCATCCGAAGCGTTGTCCGACACGACGACCTCCCAATCGTCATAGTCCTGGCGTCGCACCGTCTCGACGGCCAGGCGCAGCAGATCCAGTCGATTGCGCGTGGGTAACAGCACCGAAAACTTCATGATCCTGCCTTTCTGAATACCAGGGTATAGGCGCTGCCACGGCCTTCTTTCTGGTCCCAGCGGCGCATCAGTCGGGCGAGCTTTTTCCCTATGCCGTGCATGAATGCCTTGCGTTTCGGATCGCGCATGAAATTACCCAACCAGTATTCCCAGCCGAAAGTATTCCAGCCGCGCGCCCCTTCGTCGTCGGTGGTGGCGGACTCCAGTGTGAGTCCATACATCCGGGCGCGTTCAACCAAGACTTCCTTGGGGATCAGGTACAGATGGCGCGGCGCATCCACATGCGGCCACCGCTTGCCGATGACCTTGAATTGAAAGGCCTCGGGGTTGGGCGCAGCCAGGATGAATATGCCATCAGGCTTGAGACTTCTGGCAATGTGATCCATGGTCTTCCAGGGATCCACCAGATGCTCAATCACATGCCACAGGGCAATGACATCGAACGGCTCCAGCGAGAGCAGGGCGGCGTCTGTGTCGGCCGTATTGACAGTCGGGATATGCGCCACGTTATTGAGGTATTGGCTGCACTCCGTACTCATCTCGATGGCGTTGGCCTCGAATCCGGCCAGTTTCGCGGCGTAGGAGAAGGTCCCCAACGACGGTCCGATTTCAAGCAGACGCCCCGAAGTTTTGAATCGACGGATGATGTCGATCTTGTATTTCTCTTGCCCATGGTTCTTATCGAGAAAGTCGATCGACTCCGGCACGTAGTAATAATCATTGGGGTAGTATCGCCCCAGATCATCGGGCACCGGATGGATGAACAGCAACGAACACTGTGTGCACCGATAGTGGCGGAAGTGTTCGTCGCCGATGCGTCGGTTGTAGTCCTGGGTCACGAAGTGCAGCTTGCAGGTGCTGCCGCAGTGAGAGCAGGAGGGGGCAACCGTGGTAGATGCCGATGACATGCAGCGATTAATCCGTGGTTGTCCTAAAGCCCTTGCGGCTCAGGTAGCGCTTCAATGCGTCGCGCCAGTGGGGAAGTTCGATGCCCAGGGCGGCCGCGCGGGTGTTGGCGATGACCGAATAGCTGGGACGCCGCATGCCGCCCGACAAGCCGCCACGGTCCACCGGGTTTACGACGGTGGCCAGGCCGCAGGCTTCGTAGATGGCTGCGGTGAATTCGGCCCAAGTGCATTCGCCCTGATTGACCAGGTGGTAGACACCAGGCTCGGCACCCTCGCAGTTGATAAGGGCGATGACTGCTTCGGCCAGGTCTGCCGTGTAGGTTGGAATGACGGTCTGGTCGCTAGACATGTCCAGCTTGTCGGTCTGCCTGGCGTCGGCAACACGCTTGTCGACGAAGTTGCCACCTTTCGAAACCGCGCCTTGCTCGCCATAAAGTCCACAGGTGCGCACCACATACGCGTGCCGGGGCGCAGCCGCGAGGGCGGCGTGTTCGCCGGCGAGCCGGGATATGCCGTAGATCTGCAAAGGCGCTGGCATATCGGTTTCGACGTAAGGCGTGCGTTGTCCTCCGTCAAAGACATAGTCCGTGCTGAAGGTCACGAGTCTGATGTTGCGCTCGGCACACAGGCGGGCAAGCCGATAGACGGCCACACAATTAACTTTCATGGCCTGGTCGGCTTGTTCTTCACACTGCGGTACGTTGTGGAAGGCTGCCGTGTTAATGATGATGCGAGGCTGATAGATGTCGATGCAGCGAAGCACCGACTCCGCATCGGTGATATCGAGTACTTCACGGTTTGGCGCGTGAATGCGGTCGGCAGCGGCGCCAGCCAGCAGGCTGCCGCCCAACTGGCCGGTCGCGCCTATCAACAGAATGTCTTTCATGGTTGCGTGGGCAGCAAAGGATAGGTCTGGTCTTTGTCCGAGATGGATGCCACCTCAAGCGGCCATTTGATCCCCAGTACCTGATCGTCCCAACGCAGGCCGCCGGCGTACCCAGGCTGGAACATATTGAACATCTCGTAAAAGACTTCGCATGCGTCTTCCAGGGTCTGGAACCCATGGGCAAAGCCTTCCGGAATGTACAGCGCGCGACGCGATGTGCTGTCCAGTTCTACGCCAAACCACTGGTGCAGGGTGGGCGAATCTTCGCGCATGTCGACAATGACATCGAAGATCCGGCCTGCAGTACAGCGCACTAGCTTTGCCTCGGCATGTGGGGCACGTTGGAAATGCATGCCACGCAGTGTGCCTCGCATAGCATTGAACGACACATTGGACTGCACGGGATGCTGGAAAATGCCGTGAGCCGCAAATTCCTGCTCGCAGTATGTCCGGCCAAAAAAGCCGCGTGAGTCTTCGAGTCGTTCTATGTCAATGACAAAGGCGCCGGCCAGAGGGGTAGGCGTAAAACGCATCAACGCACCTCGATGTGCGGCACGGCGGTAACGAACACGCCACCCCATTCCTTGATGAATGCTAACTGCTGCATGACTTCCTCACGGATATTCCACGGCAGGATCACCACGACTTCGGGCTTGCGCTCGCGGATTACATCCGGAGAAAGAATCGGAACATGGGTGCCCGGCAGATACTTGTCTTGCTTGGAGGGGGCGGCATCGCAGACATAGGGCAACAGGTCAGGCTTGACGCCTGCGAAGTTCAATAAAGTACAGCCCTTGGCCGCCGCGCCGTAAGCCGCCACGCGCTTGCCTTGCCGCTTTTGTTCGATCAGGAAGACCAGCAGGTCGTCCTTGATGCGTTCCGCACGCTTCTGGAATTCGACGTAAGGCTTGAGCTCGCGCATGCCGCGCGCCTCTTCCTCGGCCAGCAACGCCGTAACGGCGGCGGTGGTTTCGCGCTTGTCGTCGGCATGGGTGCCATAGACACGGATGCTGCCACCATGCGTGGGGATCTCTTCCACGTCGAACACGCGCAGCCCGGACTTTTCAAATATCTGGCAGACCGAGTACAAGGACAAGTAGGAATAATGTTCGTGGTAGACGGTGTCGAATTGCGTGAATTCGAGTAGGCGCATCAGATGCGGGAATTCCAGGGTGATGGTGCCACCGTGCTTGAGTGCGACTTTCAGACCCTTGGTGAAGTCATTAATGTCGGGCACGTGGGCATAGACGTTATTACCAGCGATCAGGTCGGCCTGGCGGCCTTCGCTGACCAGGCGCTTGGCCAGGGATTCACCAAAAAATTCACGCAGGACAGGTACGCCCAACTTTTCGGCGGCGTCAGCAGTGCTGTCCGTCGGTTCGATGCCCAGGCAGGAGACGCCGGCTTCCACAAAGTTGCGCAGCAAGTAGCCGTCGTTGGAGGCAACCTCGATGACAAAGCTGTCTGCCCCCAGGCCCAGGCGCTGCGTTATCGCTTCGGTGTAGCGCTTGGCGTGTGCCAGCCAGCTCTTCGATACCGACGAGAAGTAAGCATAGTCGGCGCTGAACAGGGCATCGGCCGCCGCATAGTCTTCGGTCTGCACCAGCCAGCATTGATCACAGACGAACAGCTTCAGAGGAAAATAGGTTTCCGGCTGTTGCAGGGCGTCGCGGCTGACATAAGCGTTTGAGGGGGGAGCGAAGCCCAGGTCCAGAAAGACGTGTTCGAGGGGTTTTTGGCAGTGACGGCAATTCATAGGGAACTCGTCGCAATATATGAATCGATTTGATTGAGGGTGATGCTTCGCATGTCGTCGCCTTGTTGATGGGCACGATGCCAGTTCACGATGTGATGCAGGGCATGCTCCAGTGACCAGCGTGGCGTCCAGCCGAGGGAGCCGCGTGCCTTAGAGCAATCGAGTTTGAGGTAGTGGGCCTCGTGAGGATGGTTGCCCTGGTCTTGTACCCAGCTGGCACCGTTGCCCCACAGACTAGTGAAACGCTCGGCGATCCAGCGTACGGGCTTGGCATCTTCATCGCGCGGGCCGAAGTTCCAGCCGTCGCAAAGCCCAGTGCCGCCTTCGTAAAGCTTTTCGGCGAGGGTGAGATAGCCCGAGAGCGGTTCGAGCACGTGTTGCCAGGGGCGGATCGCTTCCGGGTTACGCACGAAGACCGGTCGTCCCTGTTCGGTGGCACGCACCATGTCTGGGATAAGACGGTCCAGTGCCCAGTCGCCACCGCCAATCACATTGCCTGCACGGCCGGAGGCCACGCGCGCGGCATGGCCGCCCGCGCCGAAGAAGGACTGCCGGTACGCCGCGGTCACCAGTTCGCTGCACCCCTTGCTGTTGGAGTAAGGGTCATAGCCGCCCATGGCCTCGTTCTCGCGATAGCCCCAGGGCCATTCGCGGTTCTCGTAGCACTTGTCGCTGGTGACCATCACGACGACCTGCACGCTGGGGCAGTGCCTGACCGCTTCCAGGAGGTTGACCGAACCCATCACATTGGTGGCGTAGGTGTCCACTGGCACACTGTAGGACAGCCGCACCAAAGACTGAGCCGCCATGTGGATGACGATCTCGGGCTGGTGCTGCGCGATGGCGGCACTGAGTGCATCGAACTGCCGGATGTCTCCATGCAGTGACGTCATGCCTTCGCCGACTTTCGCGACTTCGAAGAGGCTGGGGTCACTGGGACTTTCCAGGGCAAAGCCGATGGTCTCGGCCCCCATATGCTGCAACCACAGGGACAGCCAACTGCCCTTGAAGCCGGTATGACCTGTCAGAAATACACGCTTGCCGCGCCAGAACGCCACATTCATTTCCAGATCTTCCAGGCTGCCTTACCGCTGCTCCAAAGCTCTTCCAGATGGACCTTGTCGCGCAGCGTGTCCATCGGCTGCCAGAAGCCATGGTGCAAATAGGCTCCCAGTTGGCCTTCGGCCGCCAGCCTCTCGAGCGGGTCGCGTTCCCAGGTGGTGTCGTCGCCCTGAATGTAATCCAGCACGCTGGGCGAACAGACGAAGTAGCCGCCATTGATCCAGCCGCCATCGCCGACAGGCTTTTCCTGGAAGCTGGTAATGCGTTGTCCTTCGAGATTGAGTGCACCGAAACGTCCAGGCGGCTGCACGGCCGTCAAGGTGGCCTTCAGGCCCGAGGCCTTGTGCTGCGCGACGGTGGCGCTGATGTCGACGTTGCCGACCCCATCGCCATAAGTGAAGCAGAAGTCTTCGTCGCCAAGATATTCACGCACCCGACGCAGGCGACCGCCCGTCATCGTCGATTCGCCCGTGTTCACCAGCGTGACGCTCCAGGGCTCAGCGTTGTTCTGGTGCACTTGCATTTCATTGGACGTTAGGTCGAACGTGACATCGGACAAGTGCATGAAATAGTTGGCGAAATATTCCTTGATAACATAGCCCTTGTAGCCACAGCAGATCACGAAGTCGTTGATGCCATGGGCAGAATAGACTTTCATGATGTGCCAGAGGATGGGCTTGCCACCAATCTCGACCATCGGCTTCGGTTTTACCGTGGTTTCTTCGGAAATTCTCGTACCAAGGCCACCGGCCAGGATTACCGCCTTCATAGCGTCACACCTTAAAAAGGGCCTCAAAGAATTCGTGATGCACGGGGTTTACCCTGGCACTGCACAATTCCCAGTGAGGTTTGGTCGGATAAATAATTGCTGGCACTTGCATTTTGTCTTCCGGGTTTTCCCAGAAAAGCCATTGCTTCGTATAAAAATAACGTGCCTTGCGGTCGATCAGATCGTAGTAATGGTTGATTTGCGTGCGTGACATTTCTTGAAGACTGCTGACGTTGATCAGCAGGTCCAGCGATTTGTCCGGCAACAGTTCGAGTTGATGCGGCAGGAGGAAGCAAATCTCCGCGCAGTCGAAATCTTCGCGGATCTCGTCGAAATGCGTGAAGTTGCGATACTCCATGCGATTGGCTGACGGGAACATATTGCGCAAATACCATTGCGACACCATCAGCGCGGGCGGCAGATCCACCAGAATCAATTTGCGTGCCACACCCTGCTTGAGCAGATGCAGCATGTAGGCCAGGCGGCCATAGCCCGCGCCGATTTCGGCGATGACATGTGTCTGGTTGAACGCATCGCCCAGGGATTTCCGGATGAAGCAGTATTCGAGATAGGAGTTCGCCAGATCCTGGCTGACCTGGCGCTCCCCCAGGCGCACCGACAGGGGATTGCCCAGCGTCGGTTCATTCAGGGCGCCATACAGGCCGTATTCGTCGTGATCCCGGACAAACTGGTCCAGCGCCACCACATACAAGGCATAGAGCCGACGCTGCAGCACCGTGCCCTTGTCGGTGTAGGACATATAGGTGCGATGCCACATCTCGCCGATGTTGGCGGTCAGGATGCGCCACAGGCGTCGCGGGAAGCGCCCGAGCGAACGCAGGTATCGTCCCACGACCGTTCGGAAATAGGCCGAACGCGTGCTCACCATCCAGTTGAAGTAGTTGTTGTTGACCGTGCGCTTAAAATTACCCAGGCCATCATCACGTAACCATTCGATGTTCAGGCAGTTGAGCTTGTCCCAGAACAGCGAGGCCTGATAGATCTCGTCGTGCGCCAGGTGATCTTCATACATGACCTCGAGCCGAGCGAAATCGGCCGAAGTGTCCTGTAGATTATGGGTGGAAGTCATAGTTTCAATTCGAGGCAGGGGTGACAGTCCATTTCAGCTTGGGTCGGACAACGCCTGGCATGGCGCCTACCCAACCGCCGCGCGTGGCATCCGCAGCCATGGGGTCGGCGACATTGAATGACAACGCATTCTTTTCGTAGAAGTGGACGTTGACGCCGTCTTCAAAGGAAGACATGGCCAGGCCAACAAAGTAAGCTCCCTCGTTGAGCAGATAGCCGGGCACCTCACAGGTGGCGGTGTAAGTGCCCGGTGGCAGCACGCGCGCGGCCTCCGCCACGGACACAAAGACGCAGTCTCCGCTAGCCGTCATGAAGTGGAAATTCGGGGCCAAGGGCAGGGCAGAGGCTTCCAGCACCTCATAGTCCATGCTCACCGTGAAACTGTCGGCGAGCGCTGTCTCGAGCATGGGCTTGCCCGCATGGTCGGCGACACTGGCCGACAGCAGGCGAACCAGATGATCTCCCACATGGCTAGCGCTAAAGTTCACGCTGCCCGGAGTGTCGATATTGCTTTTGTAGTATTGCAGGATGGCAGCCGAGGGCGTGCCATCCAACACCACTTGGCCGGACTCCAACAAAATAGCGCGATCGCACAAGGAGGTGATCGACGGCATGCTGTGGCTCACGAATATCACCGTGCGTCCTTCATGTCCGACGCTTTCCATCTTGCCCATGCATTTCTTCTGGAACTGGGCGTCACCGACGGCGAGCACCTCGTCGACGATGAGGATTTCAGGCTCCAGGTGTGCCGCCACGGCAAAGGCCAGCCGGACATACATGCCGCTTGAATAGCGCTTGACCGGCGTATCGAGAAACCGCTCCACGCCCGCGAAGTCGACGATCTCGTCAAACTTCTTGGCGATTTCCGCCTTGGACATGCCAAGGATTGCTCCGTTGAGAAAGACGTTCTCGCGGCCTGTGAGCTCCGGATGAAAGCCGGTTCCAACCTCCAGCAGACTGGCAACACGTCCAGTGATGGAGATCGAACCTGTCGTCGGTTCGGAGATTCGGCTCAACAGTTTCAACAAGGTGGACTTGCCGGCACCGTTGCGACCGATCAGGCCCACGCGATCGCCTTGGCGGATCTCGAAGCTGACATCCTTCAATGCCCAGAACTCTTCCACTTTGTCGCCCTGCACGACAGGGCGTCCTGCGAAGGTGTCGCGTGTCTTCCGGGCGAAGTTGCGAACGCCGTTGGTCAGAGCTTCCCGCAGGCTATTGTTGCCGTCGGCTGCCGCTATATTGTGGCCCACGATATAAGACTTGCCGACACGCTCGGCACGGATGGCAATGTGGCTCATGGCAATGGACTCAGATCAGGTCCGCGAAGTTTTTTTCCATTTTCCGGAATTGGTAAAGGCCGACCCACAGAAATAGGAGAATAACTCCACAGCTAATCCACAGGCCCGGGAGATAGGGTGACGGGCTGCCCAGAAGAGCCCACCGGAAACCATCGATCACGCTAACGGCCGGGTTAAGCGAATACAGCAGACGCCATTTCTCCGGGACGATACTGGAGGAGAAGCCAATCGGCGACGCGTAGAGGCCGAACTGAACAAAGAAAGGAATGATGTAGCGGAAGTCACGATACTTGACATTGAGCGACGCGGCCCACAGGCCAGGGCCGATGCTGACAAGAATGGCCATAATCAGAAAAAGAGGCAGGGCCACCACATGCCAGTTCGGTACGACGCCATACCACAGCATCAGCGCAACCAGGACAATAAAGCCGACCATGAAGTCAACTATCGAAACGACCAAGGAAGAGACCGGGACAATCAGGCGCGGGAAGTAGACCTTGCTCACTAGGTTGGCGTTGTTGATCACGCTGTTGGCCGTGCCCACCAGGCTGCTCGATATCAGTAGCCACGGCAACATGCCGGCATACACCATCAAGGCATAGGGTGTGGTGCCGTCAGTCGGCAGTTTGGCCAGCTTGCTGAAGACGATCGTGAAAACGATCATCGTCAGCAAGGGCTGCAACAAGGCCCACGCTAAACCGACGATGGTTTGTTTGTAGCGGACGGAAAGGTCGCGCCACGCCAGGACGATAAACAGCCCGCGATATCGCCAAATATCGCGCCAGTAGTGCTTATCGGCGAGGCCTGGGGCAATGACCTGAGTTGCGTGTCGGGACGGTTCAGCAGCGATCACGTACGAGCCTTCAATAAATCAGCAGATGCCTGTTTGCGACAACAGTTGGCTGCAGCTTGGGCTGGTCCATACTCACTCGTGATAGTCCATCGACTTATAGCCATGATGCTTGATGAGTTCATCTCGCTCGGCGGATTTGAGGTCTTCACGCACCATTTCGGCCACGAGTTCCTCGAAGATGGTCTTGGGCGTCCAGCCCAGCTTTGTCTTGGCCTTGGACGGGTCGCCCAGCAGGGTTTCGACTTCGGTGGGGCGGAAGTAGCGCGGGTCCACGGCGACGATGAGTTTGTCGCCGTCGGGGTTTTTCCAGTAGCCTTTTTCGTTCACACCTTCGCCTTCCCAGCGGATGGCCATGCCCAGTTCCTGGGCGGCGGTGTCGACGAAGTCGCGCACGCTGTATTGCACGCCGGTTGCAATGACGAAGTCTTCGGGCTGCGCCTGCTGCAGCATGAGCCACTGCATTTCCACATAGTCTTTGGCGTGGCCCCAATCGCGCTTGGCATCCATGTTGCCCAGGAACAGGCAGGCCTGCAGGCCTAGCTTGATGCGCGCCAGGGCGCGGGTGATCTTGCGGGTGACGAAGGTTTCACCGCGAACGGGGCTTTCATGGTTGAACAGGATGCCGTTGCAGGCGTAGATGCCGTAGGCCTCGCGGTAGTTGACGGTGATCCAGTAGGCGTAGAGCTTGGCCACCGCGTAGGGGCTACGCGGATAGAACGGGGTGGTTTCCTTCTGGGGTATTTCCTGCACCAAACCGTAGAGTTCGGAGGTCGAGGCTTGGTAGAAGCGGGTTTTCTTCTCAAGGCCCAGGATGCGGATGGCTTCCAAGATGCGCAGCGCACCAAGTCCGTCGGAGTTGGCGGTGTATTCCGGCTCTTCAAAGCTGACCGCGACGTGGCTTTGCGCCGCAAGGTTATAGATTTCGTCCGGTTGGGTCTGCTGGATGATCCGGATGAGACTGGAGCTATCGGTAAGGTCGCCGTGATGCAGGAAGAAGCGCACATCCTTTTCATGCCGGTCGCGGTACAGATGGTCAATACGGTCCGTGTTGAACAGCGACGTACGGCGCTTGATTCCATGCACCTCGTAGCCCTTATCGAGCAAAAATTCTGCAAGGTATGAGCCATCCTGGCCAGTAACACCGGTGATGAGGGCGACTTTGCGCTTTTCTTCAGACATGCTTTGATTTTCCTTGAGGACCTTACGGCCCTTCTTTTTCCAGTGACGCTTAGCCGCGGCCCTGCAGGTAGTCGTGGTAGGCGTTGCGAAGACCCGCCTTGAGATCGATACGCGCTTGCCAGCCGAGTCGTGTGAGGCGCCCGCTGTCCATCAGCTTGCGGGGGGCGCCGTCCGGTTTGCTGGCGTCGAATGCAATCTCGCCCCGGTAGCCGACTACCTCGGCCACACAGTCCGCAGTCTCCTTGATCGTCAGATCGGAGCCATAACCGACGTTGATATGGCTAAGCATCGGGAGCGTATTGGCATCGTAGACACCCTTGTCCAGATTCATGACGAAGACACTGGCTGCAGCCATGTCGTCGACGTGGAGGAATTCGCGATAGGGCGTACCGGTACCCCACAAACAAACGCTACCTGTCCAGGCAACACTGCGGCGTACGGCATCGAAGCCAATCATCTTGCAGACATCTAAGGGAATCTCGCCATATCGAACAGCATCAGCCTCGATCGCAGCCACATCACCAGCTTGCGCGAGTTTGGCCAGATGAAACTTGCGTATCATCGCCGGCAGCACATGGCTGTTCGCGAGATGGTAGTTGTCACCGGGGCCATACAAGTTGGTGGGCATGACGCTGCGGTAATCACGGCCGTATTGCCGGTTATAGCTTTCACACAGCTTGATCCCCGCGATCTTGGCAATCGCGTACGGCTCGTTGGTCGGCTCCAAGGTGCCCGTAAGCAGTGCCTCCTCGCACATGGGCTGGGGCACCGCCTTAGGATAGATGCAACTGGACCCCAGAAAAAGGAGTTGCTGAACGCCGTGGACATGCGCCGAATGAATCACGTTGGCCTGAATCATTAGATTGTCGTAGATAAATTCGGCCGGGTAAGTATCGTTAGCGTGTATGCCGCCTACCTTGGCTGCTGCCAGGTAGACCTGTGTCGGCCGCTCCGCCTCAAAAAAAGCCTCAACAGCGGCCTGATCCGTTAGATCGAGTTCCGCGCGCGTCCGCGTGACGACATTCTCCCCGGCGGCTTGTAACTGACGAACAATCGCCGAGCCAACCATCCCCCGGTGCCCGGCGACAAACACTTTTCTCTTCATTGACATTTACCGATATTCCACAAGGCAACGGACAACGCTGAAGACATGTAAGCCAGAGTAAACAGAGGCGCTCCGACGATTCACGAACCACGCCGACGCCAGATAACGAGCCAGATTCAAGAGGCCACAACACCCGCCCCACGGCCTAAGAAACGTTAACAAAATGACGAAGTGGTCTGCTCACCCCTGATTTCATTTGATAACCTCAGCTTTTTTTCCGAGGCAGAGAAAATGGCGAAACTGATACTGGACGACGAGTTGCGGGCGCTGATCGAACCGCTGTTGCCGCCGCCGAAGCCGCGCCGGGGAATGGCCTCCTGGACGCAAGCCACTGGACGACCGCAAGGTACTCACCGGGATACTCTTTGTGCTTCAGTCGGTTATTCCTTCGGAAATGCTCCCCAAGGAGATGGACTGCGGCTCATTTGTTGGCGACACTTGCACTAGACATACATGCATGCTGTTAGCGCCTCTAAGCGCTCAAGGTGCTAACAACTGCTACGCGCAGACTAACGACAAAGCCCCGCATTATCGCACCGCGGAATACGCTCCTTACACGAGGCAAAGGTAATAAATCCGAACAACCACCATCCAGTGCATCCACAGTTGCCAACGGTAAACCTGGGACGAAACTGAACGCCCGCAACTGCTGGCTTCGGTGAAAACTTTGCATTATGTGGTCTTATTGCCAAATGGCCCGCCAACCCTCAATGCGCCTCATCCCAGTTATCCCCCTCCCCCACCTCCCCCAGCAGCGGCACCTTCAACTCCGCCACGCCACCCATCAGCTTCGGCAGTTCGGTCCGCATCGTCTCGAGTTCGCTCTGCGACACCTCCAGCACCAGTTCATCATGCACCTGCAGCACCAACCGTGACTTCAAGCTGGAGCCGGCGAGCCAGCCATGCACGGCGATCATCGCCCTCTTGATCAAGTCCGCCGCCGTCCCCTGCATCGGCGCATTGATCGCTGCGCGCTCGGCCGCCTGCCGGCGCCCCACTTGCTGCGCACGGATATCCGGCAGATACAGGCGACGGCCGAATACCGTCTCGACATAGCCCTTGTCCTTCGCCTCCGCCTTCGTCCGCTCCATGTAGTCCGCAACGCCGGGATAGCGCGCGAAATAGCGGTCTATCCAGGCCTGCGCGGCGCTGCGTTCGATGCCGAGGTTTTTCGCCAGGCCGTGCGCACTCATGCCGTAGATGAGGCCAAAGTTGATTACCTTGGCGTAGCGGCGCTGCTCGCTGCTGACCTCGGCCGGCTCTACCCCGAAAACCTCAGCGGCGGTAGCCCGGTGTACATCCTCGCCTCGGGCGAAGGCGTCGAGCAGGCGGGCGTCTTCGGAGAGATGCGCCATGATGCGCAGTTCGATCTGCGAGTAGTCCGCGGAGACGATGACGTGATCGCGGGGCGCAATGAAGGCAGCACGGATGCGACGTCCCTCAGCAGTGCGGATGGGAATGTTCTGCAGATTCGGGTCGGTGCTGGCGAGGCGGCCGGTCACCGCAGTAGCCTGCGAGAAGGTGGTGTGCACCCGGCCGGTCCTGGGATTCACCATGCGCGGCAGCTTGTCGGTGTATGTGCTCTTCAGCTTGGCGAGGCTGCGGTGCTCCAACAGCAGCTTGGGCAGCGGATAGTCTTCGGCGAGCTGGGTCAGGACGTCTTCGTCGGTTGAAGGCTGCCCGGTGGCGGTCTTCTTCACTACTGGCAGGCCGAGCTTGCCAAAGAGGATTTCGCCGAGTTGCTTGGGCGAGCCGAGGTTGAATGGCTGGCCGGCGAGTTCGTGCGCCTCACGCTCGAGGTCCAGCAGGCGGCGGCCAAGTTCCTCGCTGTGCTGGGCCAGCAGGAAGGGATCGATCAATACGCCGGTGCGCTCCATCTCCAGCAGCACCGCCATGGTCGGCAGCTCGATCTCGCGATAGAGCGGCGCCAGGCGGCCGGTGGCTTCGACTTGCGGCCAGAGCCTGCGGTGCAGCCGCAGGGTGATGTCCGCGTCCTCGGCGGCGTACTCGGTCGCCTTGTCGATCGCCACTTCATCGAAGCAGATCTGCTTGGCGCCCTTGCCGCAGATGTCGGTATAAGGAATCGTGGTCAGCCCCAGGTGGCGCTTGGCGAGCGAATCCATGTCATGGGACTTGTCGCTTTCCAGCACATAGGACTGCAGCAGGGTGTCGTGGGCGATGCCGCCGAGCCGGATGCCGTGATTGAGCAGCACATGTGCGTCGTACTTGAGGTTCTGTCCCACCTTGAGATGGGCGTCCGATTCCAGCCAGGACTTAAGCGCCGCCAGCGTTGCGTCGAAAGGCAGTTGCGTGGGCTGGTCCGCGCCCCGGTGCGACAGCGGCAGGTAGGCGGCCTCGCCCTTGGCGACGGCGAAGGACATGCCGACCAGCCTGGCCTCCATCTGGTCCAGGCTGGTGGTTTCCGTGTCGAAGGCAGTCAGTTCGGCGGCATTCAGCTTGGCGAGCCAGGCGGACAAGGTTTCCTGGTCGAGGATGGTCTGGTAGCCGCCACGGTGGGCGGTCGGGTCCGCTTCATCGGTGACTTCGACCTCTGTCCCCGCCCGCGCCGGCTCGCTTACACTCCCTTCCGCCAGATCCTTCAGCCAGCCGCGAAACTCGAAGCGTTCGTACAGGGCCTTGAGCGCAACCTTGTCGTCCTCACGGGCTGGCAGGTCGGCGGCGCCGAAGGGCAGCTCAACATCGGTCACCACTGTTACCAGACGACGCCCCAGCGGCAGGAAGTCCAGGTGCTTGCGCAGGTTCTCGCCAACCTTGCCGCCGACCTTTTCTGCATTGGCGACGAGGTTGTCCAGTGTGCCGTATTCCGTCAGCCACTTCACCGCGGTCTTGGGGCCGCACTTCTCGACGCCGGGCACGTTGTCTACCGTGTCGCCGACCAGCGTCAGGTAATCGATGATGCGCTCGGGCGGCACGCCGAACTTGGCGGTCACGCCAGCCTCGTCCAGCACTTCCTCGCTCATGGTATTCACCCAGCGCACCCCGGGGCGCACCAGCTGGGTCAGATCCTTGTCTCCGGTGGAGATCACCACCTCCCACCCCTGCTCCACCGCCTGCCGGGTCAGGGTGCCGATGACGTCGTCCGCTTCCACTCCTTCCACGCACAACAGCGGCCAACCTTCGGCCTTCACCGCCTCGTGCAGCGGCTCGATCTGCACCCGCAGATCATCCGGCATCGGCGGCCGGTGGGACTTGTACTCCGGGTACCAGTCGTCGCGGAAAGTCTTGCCCTTGGCGTCGAACACACAGGCCCGGTATTCCGCCTTGTAGTCCCCTTCCAGCCGACGTAGCATCGACAGCACCCCCCGGATTGCGCCGGTGGGCTCACCCTTGGAGTTGCGCAGATCCGGTAGCGCGTGGAAAGCGCGGTAGAGATAACTGGAACCGTCAACGAGCAGCAGGGTGGGCATCCGGGAAAATCCTTGCGGAGAAGCTTGGGGCGCCCGGATGCAATGCATCCGGTTTATTTCAATAAGAACAAACGAGTACAGCGATGACCGCAAAAGAAAAATTGCCCGGCAGTCCCGCGGGCGCCGCGGCCCCGCGTTTCAGCGCGCGCGAGTCCTGGCGAATCTTCGGGATTATGGCAGAGTTCGTGGAGGCCACAGAGCGCCTGAATGCCATCCGCCCAGCCGTCTCCATCTTCGGCAGCGCGCGGATCCCGCCCGACCATCTCTATTACATGCAGGCGGAGAGAATCGCCCGTCTGCTGTCAGATGCTGGTTTTTCCGTGATTTCCGGCGGGGGGCCGGGGGTGATGGAGGCAGCGAACAAGGGGGCGTATTTCGGCAAAAGCCCCTCGGTCGGACTCAATATCCAGCTGCCGATGGAGCAGCAAGCGAATCCGTATCAGGATATTTCGCAAACCTTCCAGCACTTCTTCGCACGCAAGTTCATGTTCGTGAAGTTCGCTTCCGCCTACGTCGTCATGCCTGGCGGCTTCGGCACGCTGGACGAATTGCTGGAGGCGATGACGCTGATACAGACGGGCAAGAGCCGGCGCATTCCCATCATCCTTGTGCATGGCGCGTTCTGGAACGGGCTGCTCGACTGGGTCCGCGACCGCTTGGTCGCCGAGCGCATGATCAATCCGGCGGACCTCGACCTGGTGCAGGTCATCGACGAGCCGGAAGCGGTTGTCGAGGCCATCTTCAAGCACTACGAAACGCGCGGCTTCCTGCCGCTGCCCGAGGAACACGAATTGATGCTGAACCTCTGAGCCGGGCGGAAAGCCGCAGACCCCGCTCTGCTAGAATCGGCCGATATACAGGAGAACATCATGCGCCGCCTCTTAATCGCCGTGCTGGCTGCCGCAGCCTTCCCGGTCTGCGCTCAACAACCGCCCAACCTGGAGCCCATCCCCGAACCGCCCCCGCCGCCGCCGGGCATGACCGACGGCGCCGACGAGCCCCAGGTCACCATCCTGAAGCGGGGCGAGGACACCGTCACCGAGTACCGCATCCGTGGCAAGCTCTACATGGTCAAGGTCACCCCACCCCATGGCGTGCCGTATTACTTGGTGGACAAGGAAGGCAACGGCCAGATGGTGCGCGACGACACCGCACCCACGCTGTCCGTGCCGATGTGGGTCATCAAGTCCTGGTAAGGCTTTCCGCCGGCCTTAATCTCCCGGGCCGGCGGGTTCCGCCGCGCCGGCCCGCCTCATGTTCGTCGTCAGCAGCTTCCCCCCGGTCTTCCGCGAAGACGCCCGCGTGCTCGTTCTCGGCAGCATGCCTGGCGTCGCCTCGCTGACCGCCGGCCAGTATTACGCCCATCCGCGCAACGCCTTCTGGCCCATCATGGGCACGCTGCTGGGAGCCGATCCGCAACTGCCCTACGCCGACCGCCTGCGCCGCCTCCAGGACGCCGGTGTCGCGCTCTGGGACGTCATCGCCCACTGCGAGCGCCCCGGCAGCCTGGATAGCGCCATCGCTCCTGCCAGCGTGATCGCCAACGACCTCCCCGGCCTGCTCACTCTCTGCAGCGGAATCCGTCACGTGTTCTTCAACGGCAGTGCCGCCGAAACCGCTTTTCGCCGCCATGTGAAGCTGCCCGCCGGGCTGCCCCAGCCGCAGTTCATGCGCCTGCCCTCCACCAGCCCCGCCCATGCGGCGCGCAGCCTGACCGAAAAGATCGCCGCCTGGAGCGCCGTCGCCGCGGCGCTGGACCGGCCCTTGCCTTAGCCCACTTCCGGAACACGTCCGATGTCCGTCTTCACGCCCCTTCCCGAATCGACTCTCGCCACATGGCTGCGCGGCTACGCGGTCGGCCGCCTGGTCGAGCTGAAGGGCATCGCCGCCGGCGTGCAGAACAGCAACTTCTTCGTCACCACCACGCTGGGGCGCTATGTGCTGACGCTGTTCGAAGCCATCCCGCGCGCCGAGCTACCCTATTACCTGCACCTGATGGCCCACCTTGCCCGCCACGGCCTGCCGGTGCCGGCGCCCATCGCCGACCGGGACAACGAGTACCTCGGCACGCTGGAAGGCAAACCGGCAGTGCTGGTAATGCGCCTGCCAGGCCAATCCGTGATGGCGCCCGGCGAGCAGCACTGCGCCCGCGTCGGCGCCATGCTGGCCGGCCTGCACCTGGCGGGACAGTCCTACGGCCGGCGCCAGGAGAATCCGCGCGGGCCGGCCTGGCGCGCCGCCACTGCCACCGAGGTGCGTGGCTTTCTGCCGGCCGAGGAGCAGGCCCTGCTGGATACTGAGCTCGCGTTCCAGGCCCAGGTGGACAGCGCCGCCCTGCCCGCCGGCGCCATCCACGCCGACCTCTTCCGCGACAACGTGCTGTGGGACGGTGACCACATCGGCGGCGTGATCGACTTCTATTTCGCCGGCCATGACAGCCTGCTGTTCGACGTCGCCGTCACCGTGAATGACTGGTGCGCCACGGCCGACGGCAAGCTGGACGCCGCCCGCTGCGCCGCCCTGCTCACGGCCTACCAGGCAGAACGCCCCTTCACTGCCGCCGAGCGGTTGGCCTGGCCGGCGATGCTGCGGGCGGCGGCGCTGCGCTTCTGGCTCTCCCGCGCCGCCGACCACCATCTGCCGCGGGAGGGCGAAATGGTACTGGTGAAGAATCCGGACGAGTACCGCGACATCCTGCGCCATCGTATCGCCGCCCATCCGGCGCTACCCGAAGTTTGAACTCCCCCCTGCCATCGGCTAGCATCGGCCACCGTCGGCCTGCCCCGCCAGCGCAGTTGCATGCGCGCACGATTCCGGCCGACGACACTGAATCCTGCCGACATCCTCAATGAGCCCCCCAGAACCTCCGCCCCGCCCCCATCGCCACGTGCTGCCTGAGATTAAGCCGGCCGCTCCGGGCGACGCCCTGCGCTGGCTGGCCACCGGATGGGAGCTTTTCCTGCGCTCGCCCGGCACCTGGCTGCTGCAGACCCTGGTGCTCATCCTCATCCTGCTGGCGCTGGGCATGGTGCCGGTGGCGGTGCCGGTCGCTTTTCCGCTGCTGGCCGCCGGCATGGTCGCCAGCGCCCAGCGTGTGGAGCGCGGTGAAAAGCTGCGGGTCGATCACTTGTTTGACGGCCTGCGCCGGCATGCCGGCAACCTGCTGCTGGTCGGCGCCTTTCACCTTCTGGGCGCGCTATTCGCCGCGCTGATCGCCGCTGCCATCGGCGGCAGCGCCATGCTCACCGGGGCCATCGTCGGCGCCCTCACCGGCGTGGGGCTGGCCACCGGCGGCGTGATGTTCGGCATGCTGGTGTTCACCGTGCTATGGATCATGCTGATGATGGCGCTGTGGTTCGCCCCCGCCCTGGTCATGCTGCAGGACGTGGCCCCGCTCGATGCGATGAAGCTCTCCGCGCAGGCCTGTTTCGGCAGCCTGCTCACCTTCATCATCTTCGCCGTGATGCTCTACGTGCTGGTATGGGTCGCGATGATCCCGGCCGGCCTCGGCATGCTCCTGCTCGTTCCCGTCATCGCCGGTGCCCAGCTCGCCGCCTGGCGCGACCTGTTCTCGCCGCGGCCCGCCCTGCCCGCCGCTCAAACCGACTGAAGACCTCCCATGCAAGCGCAACAACTCCCCACCTACCGCGGCTGGACCTGGCTGAAAGAAGGTTTCGCTCTGTGGCGGCGCAGCCCGGCGCTGCTCACCTTCCTCGCCTTCGGCTACCTGCTGGTGCTGGTACTGGTGAGCGTGGTGCCCTTCGTCGGCCAGCCGGTAGCCTCGCTGATGATGCCCATCCTCTCCCTCGGCGTACTCAACGGCTGTCGCGCCGTGGACAACGGCCGCAAGGTGGGGCCGGATATTCTCTTCTCCGGCTTCAAGGGCAATGTGCAGGCCCTGCTCGCCATAGGCGGCCTCTACCTCGTTGCCAGCCTGCTGGTGCTGATGCTCACCACGCTGATAGACGGCGGCATCCTGCTGAAGGTGATGACAGGCAGCCGCATGGACGAAAGCGCCACCGCCGATCCGCGCATCACCGGCGCGCTGCTGCTCGCCATCGCACTGTCCACGCCGGTGATGATGGCCTACTGGTTCGCGCCCATCCTTGCCGGCTGGTGGAAGCTGCCGCCGACCAAAGCCCTGTTCTTCAGCTTCTACGCCTGCCTGCGCAACTGGCGCCCCTTTCTCGCCTTCGGCATCGCACTGATGGTATTCGGGGCACTGATTCCCGGCATCCTGCTGGGGGTGGTCGGACTGATCTCGCCCTCGCTGGCTGGCATGCTGTCCATCCCGCTGCCGTTGATCATGATCCCGGTGGTGTTTGCCAGCTTCTACATTAACGCGCGGGACGTCTTCGGCCTGCCCCCCGATGTCCTTGCCCGCTAACGTCGGCGACGCCGGCCCGCTGGGACTGCTGGGCGGCACTTTCGATCCCATCCACCTCGGTCATCTACGGCTGGCGGAAGAAGCGCGCGAAGCGCTGGGCCTGGAGAAAGTCCGACTGATTCCCGCCGGCCAGCCGCCCCACCGCGGCAAGCCCGGCTCCACTGCGGAAGACCGGCTGGCAATGGCGCGCCTGGCTGCCGCCGGCAATCCCGCGCTGGAAGTGGACGACAGCGAGGTGCGCGAACCGCGCCCGAGCTACACCGTGCCCACGCTGGAACGCCTGCGGGCCGAGGTCGGCCCGCAGCGCCCCCTGGTGCTCATCCTGGGCGCCGACGCCTTCGCCGGCCTGCCAGGGTGGCATCGCTGGGAGGCGCTGTTCGAGCTCGCCCACATCGCCGTCGCCAACCGGCCGGGGCACTCGCCACACGAACGCCGCTGGCCTGCCACCCTGTCGCCGGAACTCGACGAAGCCTGCCGCGGCCGCCTCAACCGCGCCCCGGTAAAGCTCGACACTCCGGCCGGCAAGGTGATCCCCTTCGACATGACGCCGCTGGCCATTTCCGCCTCTCTGGTGCGGGATTTGCTGCACGCCGGCGCCAGCGCCCGCTATTTGCTGCCCGATTCCGTTCTCGACTATATTGGGCTGCACCACCTCTATCGTTGAACCGCATGGATATCCCCCAACTGCAGCAAACCGTCGTGTCCGCCCTGGAAGACATCAAGGCGCGCGACATTGAAGTCATCGACACATCCAAACTCACCGCGCTGTTCGACCGCATCGTCGTCGCCAGCGCCGATTCCGGGCGCCAGACCCGGGCGCTGTCGCGCAGCGTGCAGGACAAGGTCAAGGCCTCCGGCGGCGAAGTCGTGAGCGTCGAGGGCGAGGACAGCGGTGAATGGGTGCTGGTGGACCTGGGCGACATCGTCGTCCACATCATGCAGCCCGCCATCCGCAGCTATTACAACCTGGAAGAACTGTGGGCCAATGGCGCCCCCGGCCGCCGCAAGGCGGGAGAACCTGCCCGCGCCCGCGGGGAGTAAATTGAAACTGCTGGTCGTGGCCGTCGGCAACCGCATGCCGGCATGGGTGGATGCCGGCTTCGAGGAGTTCGCCCGGCGCATGCCCCGCGAACTGCCCCTGCAGCTCGTTGAAGTGAAGGCGGAAGCCCGTACCACCGGCAAGACAGTGGAAGCCATGATGGCCGCCGAAGCCAGCCGCATCGAAGCCGCGCTGCCCGCCCGCTGCCGGCGCGTCATCCTCGACGAGCGTGGCGGCGATCTCAGCACCCGTGACCTCGCCCGCCGCCTCGAAGGCTGGCAAAGCGGCGGCGAGGACGTCGCCTTCATCGTCGGCGGCCCGGACGGCCTCTCTCCCGAGCTGAAGCGCACCGCGGCGGAAACCTTGCGCCTGTCCAGCCTCACCCTGCCGCACGCCCTGGTCCGCCCCCTGCTGGCCGAAGCGCTCTACCGCGCGTGGACGGTGCTGCGTAACCACCCGTACCACCGCGAGTAACCATGATCCGCAGCATTCTCCGCATGGGCGATCCCCGCCTTTCCCGCGTGGCCCAGCCCATCACCGCCTTCGGCACCACCGAACTGCGCGAACTGGTCGCCGACATGCTGGAAACCATGCATGCGGCAGGCGGCGTCGGCCTCGCAGCGCCGCAGATCGGCGTAAACCTGCGCCTGGTGATCTTCGGCTTCGAACACAGCGAGCGCTATCCGGACGCACCCTCGGTGCCTTTCACCATCCTCGCCAATCCGGTGCTGGAGCCTTTGTCGGAAGAACAGGTGGAGGGCTGGGAAGGCTGCCTGTCCGTACCCGGCCTGCGCGGCTGGGTGCCACGCCACCGCCGCCTGCGCTACAGCGGTTTCGATGTCGAGGGTCGGGCCATCACCCGGGAGGTGGAGGATTTCCATGCGCGAGTGGTTCAGCACGAGTGCGACCACCTGGACGGAATCCTCTACCCCGCCCGTATCAGGGATTTCAACCGCTTCGGCTTCACCGACGAACTCTCCGCCTCCCCGCCCTACGACGAGGTCTGAGCACCCCGCCGGCAGGCGGATCTCCCCGGCGGTGTCGCGGAGTGATGCCCCGAGAAAGCGGCGCCAGCGCAGCTGCGGTTAGAATGCGCAATCATTCCCGCTTCGCGCGCCGTCATGTCGTCCAACCCGCCTCGCATCTATCTCGCCTCCACCAGCCCCCGACGCCGGGAACTGTTGCGTCAGATCGGCGTGCACTTCGAAGTCCTGACGTTTCGCGGCGGCGAGCGGGGCGATGACGCCGACGTCGATGAAACCCCGCTCCCCAATGAAGCCGTCGAACACTACGTGGAGCGGGTCGCCCTGACCAAGGCGGAGGCCGGCTGGCGCCGCGTGCATTGGCGCAAGCTGCCGCGCCGCCCGGTGCTGGCCGCCGACACCACGCTGGAACTGGACGGCGAGATCATCGGCAAGCCACGCGACATGGCAGACGCCCGCGCCATCCTGGGCCGCCTCTCTGGCCGCAGCCACCGCGTGCTCACCGCCATCGCCATCAGCGATGGCACCCACATCCGCAGCAGCCTGTCGGTAAGCGATGTCCGCTTCCGTATCCTCAGCGAGGACGACATCCGCCACTACGTGCTCTCCGGCGAGCCGATGGACAAGGCCGGCGCCTACGGCATCCAGGGCAAGGCAGCGATCTTCATCGAAGAAATACGTGGCAGCTATTCTTCTATCATGGGCCTGCCGCTGTTCGAAACCGCGCAACTGCTGGAGGATGGTTTCGGCTACGCGCTCTAGCGTCGTGCCCGCGGCGCCAGCCACGGCGCCTCCCCTCCATGCCGCCGGCTGCCGGCGATGAGCCATGCGCAATGGCTGACGTGTTGCCTGTCATTGCGCATTTCCCATTACCAGCCACGCCATGAGTATCGAATTCCTGATCAATTTCACCCCGCAGGAGACGCGGGTCGCCATCATCGAGCAGGGGGTCGTACAGGAACTGCACGTCGAACGCACCGCCAACCGCGGCATCGTCGGCAACATCTACACCGGCCGGGTGGTGCGCGTGCTGCCGGGCATGCAGTCCGCTTTCATCGACGTCGGCCTGGAACGCACCGCCTTCCTACATGTGGCCGACATCTGGAGCGACCGCCAGAACGGCGAGGCGGCGCGGCCGATCGAGAAGATCCTCACCGAGGGCCAGACCCTGATGGTGCAGGTGCTCAAGGACCCCATAGGCACCAAGGGCGCGCGGCTGTCCACCCAGATCAGCATCGCCGGCCGGTTGCTGGTCTACCTGCCGCAGGAGAAGCACATCGGCATCTCCCAGCGCATCGAGGATGAAGCCGAGCGTGAAGCCCTGCGCGAACGCCTCACCCGGCTGGTGCCGGAAGACGAGCCCGGCGGCTTCATTGTCCGCACCATGGCCGAATCCGCCTCCGATGAAGAACTCGCCGCCGACATCGGCTACCTGCGCAAGCTGTGGGGCGAGATCCGCAACCGGGCCACCGGCGCGGCGCCGCCCTGCCTGCTGCACGAGGACCTCGGGCTGGGCCACCGGGTGCTGCGCGACCTGGTAGACGAGGAGACCTCGCGCATCGTCATCGACTCACGGGAAAACTTCCAGAAGCTCAGCGCCTTTGCCGCGCTCTATAGTCCCAAGGTGTTGCCACTGCTAGAGCATTACTCCGGCGAGCGGCCGCTGTTCGACCTCTTCAACGTCGAGGACGAAATTCAGAAGGCACTGGCCCGCCGCGTGGAACTGAAGTCCGGCGGCTACCTGATCATCGACCAGACCGAGGCGATGACCACGGTGGATGTGAACACCGGCGGCTTCGTCGGCGCACGCAACTTCGACGACACCATCTTCAAGACCAACCTGGAAGCCAGCCAAGCCATCGCCCGCCAGCTGCGGCTGCGCAACCTGGGCGGCATCATCATCATCGACTTCATCGACATGGAAACCCCCGAGCACCGGGACATGGTGCTGGAGGAGTTCCGCAAGGCGCTGGCACGCGACCACACCAAGATGAGCATCAACGGCTTCACCGCCCTCGGCCTGGTGGAGATGACACGCAAGCGCACCCGCGAGTCGCTGGCCCATCTGCTGTGCGAATCCTGCCCCACCTGCGGCGGCCGCGGCGAGGTCAAGACCGCGCGGACCGTGTGCTACGAGATCCTGCGCGAGCTGGTGCGGGAAGCGCGGCAATTCAACGCCCGCGAGTTCCGGGTGCTGGCAGCCCCCAACGTGATCGACCTGTTTCTTGATGAAGAAAGCCAGTCGCTGGCAATGCTGTCCGACTTCATCGGCAAGAAGATTTCGTTGCATCCGGAAGCCAGCTATACCCAGGAGCAATTCGACATCGTGCTGCTTTGACGCATCGAGGACGACGCGCACCGGCCCCGTAGCCGGCGGCATGCAAGGTCCTCCTCCTGCCTCAGTCTTTCAGAAGGCATGCGCCCGCAGTTGCGGGCGCATGCCTTTGGTACTCCCGGATCCAGACATGTCTTCCGCCCCGCTTCCCGACGACACTCCACCCGCCCAGGACGGCCCGCCGACCTTCACGCTGCCGCTACGCCTCTCCAGCAGCCTGCTTGCCTGCCTGGTTGGCTTCGCTTCCGCCCTCGGCAGCCTGCACCGCCTCGACCCGGTCGTGGCAGCGTTAACCGCGCTGGCAGTGCTGTTGGGGCACTTCGGCTTGAGTGGGCTAGACCCGGCCGGGAACGACGCCCGCAGCGGGAACCAGGACACACCCAGCATCAGCAGGCGCAGCCCGCTCGGCATCTATGCCCCGCTGACGCTGGCCTTCCTGGCGGCACTTGGCCTGTCCCTGCGCACCGGCTCCTGGCTGCCCGTACTTGCCGCCGCCTCTGCCCTAAGCCTAGGCGCCTGGCGCGCTGCCTCGTCCTTGCTTCGCGGCCGCGGGGAAGCGCTGGCGGCCATCTGCTGGCTGCTGATCGCCTTCACCGCCGACGCCCTGCAGCGCGGCGCCTTCAGTCCGCTGGCCGCCGCCGCGGGGCTGTCCTACGCCCTGCTCGCCAGCAACCAGCACCTGATTGCCGCCTTCGCCAGCCACGCCCGGGATGACCAAGGCGGCCAGCGCACGCTAGTGACGATGCTGGGTACCGCCACCGCGAAGTGGGTGTACCTCCTGATCGCGCTCTTCGCCTATGGCTGGCTGGTCGCGCTGGTGGCGCGCTACCAGTTGCCGCAGCATGCCGCCACCGCGGCGCTCACGCTGGTGTTCTCCTTCGCCGCCGGCCGCGAGCTGCTGGAACATGCGGACGATGCCGCACACCTCGGGCCGGCGATACGGCGTACCATCCTGGCCGCCCATCTCCACGGCCTGATCCTGGCCGCCACCCTGGCCTTCGGCCGCTGGCCGGCCTGAAACCTAGAAGAGCGAACGATGATAGGACGCCTCACCGGCACCCTGCTGGAAAAAAACCCGCCCCAGATCCTCGTAGACGCCGGCGGCGTCGGCTACGAACTGGAAGTGCCGATGAGCACCTTCTACGGCCTGCCCGCCACCGGCAGCCGCGTCAGCCTCCACACCCACCTCGCCATCCGCGAGGACGGCCACTTCCTCTACGGCTTCGCCAGCGAAGAAGAGCGCGCCGCCTTCCGCCAATTGCTCAAGGTCTCCGGCATTGGCGCGCGCACCGCGCTGGCGGTGTTGTCCGGCCTGTCGGTGAATGACCTCGCCCAAGCAGTGGCGCTGCAGGAAGCCGGCCGGCTGGTGAAAATTCCCGGCATTGGCAAGAAGACCGCCGAGCGCCTGCTGCTGGAACTGCGCGACAAGCTCGGCAAGGCCCTGCCGCAAGTCACCGGCGCCCGGCTGGCCGCTGCGGCCGGCGGCGCAGCAGATGCGAAGAGCGACGTCCTCAACGCCCTTCTTGCCCTCGGCTACAACGAGAAGGAAGCACTGGGCGCGATGAAGGGGCTGGCCGAGGATGTCGGTGTCTCCGATGGCATCCGCCAAGCGCTCAAGGCGCTGTCGAAAGCCTGAACAAATCGACAGTAGTCCGCACCGGGCAACACCGGAGCAGCTAAACTCCCGCCATGATCGAAACCGACAAGCTCCGCGCCGCAGCCTCCGAGCGCCTGATCTCCCCCCAGCCCGCCGACCGCCAGGAAGACGCGGTGGAACGTGCGCTGCGCCCCAAGCGCCTGGCCGAATACGTCGGCCAGCAGAAGGTCCGTGAGCAGTTGGAGATCTTCATCCAGGCCGCCAAGAAGCGCGGCGAGGCACTGGACCATGTGTTGCTGTTCGGCCCGCCCGGCCTGGGCAAGACCACGCTGGCCCACATCGTCGCCGCCGAGATGGGGGTGAACCTGCGTCAGACCTCCGGCCCGGTGCTGGAGCGCGCCGGCGACCTTGCCGCGCTGCTCACCAACCTGGAGCCGCACGACGTCCTCTTCATCGACGAGATCCATCGCCTGTCGCCGGTGGTGGAGGAAATCCTCTACCCGGCACTGGAGGACTTCCAGATCGACATCATGATCGGCGAAGGCCCGGCTGCCCGCTCGGTGAAGCTGGACTTGCCGCCCTTCACCCTGGTCGGCGCCACCACCCGCGCCGGCATGCTCACCAACCCGCTGCGCGACCGCTTCGGCATCGTCTCCCGGCTGGAGTTCTACACACCGGACGAGTTGGGCTTCATTGTCGGCCGCTCGGCGCGACTGCTGAACGTGGAGATCGACGACGCCGGCGCCCTGGAGATCGCCCGCCGCGCCCGCGGCACCCCCCGCATCGCCAACCGGCTGCTGCGCCGGGTGCGCGACTACGCCGAGGTGAAGGCCGGCGGCGACATCTCCGCCAAGGTGGCGGACGCCGCGCTGACCATGCTGGACGTGGATGCGCTCGGCCTGGACCTGATGGACCGCAAGCTGCTCTCCGCCATGCTGGAGAAATTCGGCGGCGGCCCGGTCGGCCTCGACAACATCGCCGCCGCGATCGGTGAATCCACCGACACCATCGAAGACGTCATCGAGCCCTACCTGATCCAGCAAGGCTACCTGCAGCGCACCCCGCGCGGCCGCATGGCTACCCACGCCATCTGGCAGCACTTCGGCCTCATGCCGCCGCGTGCAGGCGGAGACCTGTTCGAGCGCTGAGCCGGCATGCGCTCCATTCAGGTCCTGATGCTGTGCCTGTGCGTGCTCGGCGGCCTCTACCTGCTAACCCAGGCCCCCAGCTTCTTCATGCCCGACCGCGGCAACCCGGCGCTAGGCCGGCTATTCGACCCGCTGTCCTCACGCCTGCTCGGCGCCGGCCTGCTCGCCGCCGGCTGGGCCGGCGTGGGCTACATGGGTAACTTCTACTACCGCGGCGAGCGCCGCCTGCCCGGACCGCGCGGGCAGAGGCAGCACTTCATCGCCATGGTGCTGGCGCTGGGGCTGATCGCCGCCGCATTCTCCAGCGCCGAGCCGGGCCCGGACCCAGACCGCCCGGCCGCGAGCCGGCCGCAGCGCTGAGCGTGATCAGTCGATCTGAAGCGCCAGCCCTTTCAGGTACTCACCCTCCGGCACCGACAGCCCGACGGGATGATCCGGTGCCGCCGACAAGCGCTGGATGATACGGGCGTCTACGCCGGCATCCACCGCCGCACCGGCGACGATCTTCTGGAACAACTCCAGCCCAATGCCGCCTGAGCAGGAATAGGTCATCAGGATGCCGCCGGGCGCCAGCAGGCGGAAACCCAGCAGGTTGATATCCTTGTAGGCCCGGGAAGCGCGGTCCGCATGCGCGGCGGAAGGTGCGAACTTGGGCGGGTCCAGCACGATCAGGCCGAACTTGCGCCCTTCGGCGCGCAAGGCACGCAGAGCCTGGAAAACATCGTCCTCGCGCCATTCGGCGCGATCCGCCGGCAACTGGGGGTTGAGCGCCAGATTGCGCGCCGCGGTCGCCAGCGCCGGGCCGGAGGAGTCGATGGACAGCACGCTGCGCGCACCGCCAGCCAGCGCCTGCAGCGAGAAGCCGCCGGTGTAGCAGAAGCAGTTGAGCACATCGCGGTCCTTCGCGAAGCGGCCGGTCAGCCATCGGTTGTCGCGCTGATCGAGGTAGAAGCCGGTCTTGTGTCCGCCCACCACGTCCACCGCCATCCGCACGCCGTGCTCGGTGATCTGCAGATCTTCCGGCAACTCGCCGTACACGCAGCCCACCCTCGGCTCCAGCCCTTCCAGCCCACGCACGTCGGAGTCCGAGCGCTCATAGACCACACTGCAGCCGGTGGCCTGCACCAGGCCAGCCACCAGTGCATCCCGCCATTTCTCACCACCGGCGCCGGTGAGTTGCAGGACCACGACCGGGCCGTAGCGGTCGGCGATCACACCGGGCAGCCCGTCAGACTCGCC
Source organism: Azoarcus indigens (assembly GCF_004361735.1). Classification (GTDB taxonomy): domain Bacteria; phylum Pseudomonadota; class Gammaproteobacteria; order Burkholderiales; family Rhodocyclaceae; genus Azoarcus; species Azoarcus indigens. The sequence continues at coordinate 31,364 of NZ_SNVV01000014.1, forward strand.
GTGGATCAAACGCAGCCCATCATTGCCTTCAAGCAGGGGATGGCTGGCGCGCCGCGCCACCGAAGCCGCCACCCGGCGCTTGAAGAAGGCGTGATCGACGGTGGTATCTGCATCGAAGGTCCACATGCGGGCGCGGATCTGGGATTCCGGCGACCATGCCGCCCGCCCCAGGAATTTGCCGTCATCGCTCAGCACTTCCACGGTATCTCCCGGACGCGCCCGGCCTTCGAGCCGGGCAACCGAGCCGGCGAAGATCCAGGGGTGACGACGCATCACGGAGCGTTCCTTGCCGGGAAGCAGAATCAGGCGGGCCATGAGGGAAATCCACGAAAATGGCCGGCAAGTCTACCCGCAGTACCCTGAGGCGCCAATCCAGCAAAGAATCCACTGGCGACAAGGCCCTGGGGTACCCGCACAGGCTTTATCCGTCGCGGATACCCCAATGGATGCGTGTAGTGGAGAATCGGGCTACTTGTCGATCAGGCGCCGGGCCCTGTCCGCCGTTGTCAGCAACTCGCTGAGTTGGCGCGTGCCCAGAATGGAACCAAAGTGGTTGATCGCCTCGGCTGTCACATAGAGGTGACCGTTGTGGCGCTTGCGGATCCAGCCCAACTCGATGAGACGCACGATCTTCCGTCTGACCGTCTCGCGCGGCAGCCCGGTCGCTGCGGCAATCGAGTATGCATTGCAAGGCTTCAAGGGGCAGAGATCGTCCGGGTCATCCAGCGTCTTGCGTGTGCCGGCGCCATTCTCGTAAGCGCCAATGTTATGCAGCGCAATCTCGCCCAGCAGAATAGGTAAGAGGATGTCGCGGTCGAAATCATCAAACCAGCGCCTGAGATTCCGGATCTCGTACCGGGCAAGCAGCAAAGCCACCTCCCGCTGCACACCTTGGCGCTCGAATGATGCTGCGCCTGGAGCGAGGACGCCTCCCTCGACGCCTCCTCCCCTGGGGGTAATTCCAGTCGTCATGGCTGCCCCGCTTTCGCCGCCCCATTTACTGGGGACGCGACACAGTCCGTTAGTAATTATTCTGCTTGCTGTCAGCATAGCCGAAGGCCTCTATACCCCCACATCCGTAAATACCCAAACTGGGGAAGGGATACGGAACAGAAGAGGCTGCCTTTTAACGCTTGCGCGCGCGGGGATGCGCAGCGTCGTACACCTGGGCGAGGTGCTGGAAATCGAGGTGGGTATACACCTGGGTACTGCGGATGCTGGCGTGGCCCAGCAGTTCCTGCACAGCACGCAGGTCCCCACTGGCCTGGAGCATGTGGCTGGCAAAGCTGTGGCGCAGCATATGAGGATGGACATGCACGCCCAAGCCAATCTGCTGAGCACGCTGGGCGAGACGGCTGCGGATGGCGGATGAAGTCATGCGCTTGCCGGTGCGCGTCACGAACAGCGCCCGCTCGTCGCCCACCGGCAAGCCGGAGCGCAGGGCCACCCAGGCGCGCAGCGCCTCAAGTGCCTTGCCGCCCACCGGGACCATGCGGGTCTTGCCACGCTTGCCGGTGACGGTGGCCATGCCTTCGTCCATATCCACACCCCGCCCCAGGTCCAGGCTGGCGAGTTCCGCCAGGCGCAGGCCGGAGGAGTAGAGCAATTCGAACATAGCGAGGTCGCGAACCTCCAGCACGCTCTCGGCAACGGGGTCCAGCAAGGCCTGGGCTTGCTCCATCGACAGCGCGCGCGGCAGCAGCGAAGGCGAGCGCGGAGCCCGGATCCCGTCCACCGGGTTGCGCTCAAGTCCGCGATGCCGGGCGAACCAGCGATACAACCCTCGCCAGGCGGACAGCGCGCGGGCGATGGAGCGCCCGCCCAATCCTTCTCCATGCAGGCGGCCGACGAAGCGGCGGATGTCGTGAGAGGAAAGCTCCAGCGGCGACCGCCCGTCAGCGAGTTCGGCCAGCCGGAGCAGATCGCGACGATAGCCTTCCACCGTCAGCCGGGCGGCGCGGCGCTGGGTTGCCAGGTAGGCAAGGTAATCCTCCACCCAGATGGGCGGCGCGCTTTCCGCCTCGGCTGGATTCAGCCCAGTTCGCACAGCAGCGCGGCAGCGGCGAGTTCGGCGATGCGGCCGAGGTAGAGCGTGCCCATTTCCGGATAGAAGCGCTCCATCTCCTCGCTGCCCAGCACCAGCACGCCGAAGACTTGGGTCTGGCGGCGCAGCGGCATCAGCGCCAGGGAACGGATGTGCGGCGAGGCTTCGCCGAACCAGCCCACCGCCTCGATATTGTCGGGCGCACCGCAGTAGGGACGGCGGAGGTCACCGACATAGAGCCGCACGCTTTCGCTCACCGACGCGAACTCCGCCTCCTCGCGGGCCAGCACGCTGTTCCAGATGCGCAGGGCGACGTGCGGAACGCTGAAGTCCTCCTGCAGGCTGGTATAGAGCGCATGCCGCACCGCCTCGTAGTTCTCGGCCGCCAGCAGGGCAACCGACAGGCGGTGCACTTTTTCGCTGATGTCGTCGTTCTCCTCGCCGAAGCGGATCAGTTCTGCCAGCTTGCCTTCCAGCAGGCGGATCTTGTCGCGCAGGGCATGGAGCTGGCGCTCCGCCAGCGAGATCGCCTGGCCGTCGTGCTGGGGATGGGGCACGGTGATCTGGGTAAAGAGTTCGCCGTGCTCCGAAAGAAAATCGGGGTGTTCACGGAGGTAACGGGCGACGTCGTCAGCATTCATCGGGGGGCTCCAATCCAGTCGGAGCGGCGCTGCCGCCCCGTAAAAATGGGTTTCAGGCGAGTTCCATCTCGCCTTCGAATACGGTGACCGCGGGGCCGGTCATCAGCACCGGCGTTTCCGGGCCGCTCCAGGCGATCTCCAGTTCGCCACCGCGGGTTTCGACCCGCACCGGCGACACCAGCAGGCCGCGCAGGATGCCGGCGACCACCGCCGCGCAGGCACCGGTACCGCAGGCCAGGGTCTCTCCGGCGCCGCGCTCGAATACCCGCAGGCGCACATGGCCTTCATCCACCACTTGCATGAAGCCGGCGTTCACCCGTGCCGGGAAGCGGGCATGCTTTTCGATCAGCGCGCCCTGCGCCTGCACCGGCGCCATCTCCACGTCGGCCACCACCTGCACCGCATGTGGGTTGCCCATGGAGACCGCGGTGATCGCCACCGTCTCGCCGGCGACGTCCAGCGGCTGCACCACTGCGTCCGAGTCGGAAACGAAGGGAATCTGCGCCGGCTGCAGCCGCGGCACGCCCATGTCCACCGTCACCAGGCCGTCCGGCCGCAGGCGCGGGGCGATGAGACCACTGCGGGTCTCAACGCGGATCTCGTCCTTGTCGGTCAGCGCCTTCTCATGCACGAAGCGGACGAAGCAGCGCGCGCCGTTGCCGCACTGCTCCACCTCGCCGCCATCGGCGTTGAAGATGCGGTAGCGGAAATCGACGTCCGGCTGCGTGGGCTGCTCCACCACCAGCAACTGGTCGCAGCCCACGCCGAAATGCCGATCGGCGATGACCCGCACCCGTTCGGGGGTCAGATCCACCGTCTCACGGGTGGCATCGATGACGACGAAATCGTTGCCGAGACCGTGCATCTTGGTGAAACGCAAACGCATGGGGGAAAGCTCCTGGAGGGATGGGGCGGAGAACGGCCGATTCTCGCCCAGCGGCCGACTATCGTCCACCGCGGGCCAGGTGGGAGAATGCCGCGCCATGGATACCCGCCCCGCACTCATTCCCCTCTCCGCCTGGCTGCTCGGCATCCCCGGTCTGCTCTGCCTGCTGGCGGGATTCGCCCTGCTGGTCGGGGATTTCTCGGCTTCGCATCCCATACTCGCGGAGGCCGGCACTGCACTGGCGCTGATCGTGTCGGCGGTGGCCCTGCTCGGCAGCGCCGCCTTTCCAGTCGTGCTCGCGCGCCTTGCCCGGCAGGACGAAAAGAGGGACTAGGCCCGCGCCGCCAGGCTGCTCTGGGGACTCAATAGAGCTTGGGCTCGCCCGGCGGACGCGTCTTGAAGCGGCGGTGCACCCAGTAATACTGCTCGGGCATGGACTTCACCGCGCCTTCCAGCCAGCGGTTCATGCGCAGGGTATCGGCCTCCACATCCGCGGTCGGAAAATCCGCCCACGCCTCGCCGATCTCGACGTCGTAGCCGCTGCCGTCGCGCCGCACATGGGCGGTACAGGGCATCACCACCGCACCGGCGAGGCGGGCAAGGCGCGACAAACCTGTGATGGTCGCCGCCGGCACGCCGAAGAAAGGCACGAAGATGGCGTCCTTGCGGCCGTAATCCATGTCCGGCAGGTAGAAGAAGGGACGGCCGGCGCGCATCGCCTTCACCGTGCTGCGCACGCCGTCCTGGCGCGATAGCAGCATCTGGTCGTTGAAGCGGCTGCGGCCGTGGTAGAGCCAGCGATCCAGCACCTTGTTCTTCTGGTGGGCATACATGCTGACGAAGTCGCCTTCCATGGCCAGCCGGGTGCCGGCGATGTCCAGGCCGACGAAGTGCGGCGCCAGCAGGATCACCGCCTGGCCTTCGGCCTTTGCCGCCGTCACCCGTTCCAGGCCGGTGAGCCGGATCAGGCGCCGCAGTCGCGCCTCGCTCGCCCACCAGCTCAGGCCACGCTCCAGCAGGCTGCGGCCCAGCATGCGGAAATGCCGGCGCAGCAGACGGTTGCGCGCATGGGCCTCCATTTCCGGAAAGCACAGCCGCAGATTGATCGCCGCCACCCGGCGACGCGGCAGGGCGAAGACGTAGATGAGCAAGCCCAGCGCTTCGCCCACGCGGGCGAGGACCGGCAACGGCAGCCAGTGGAGCAGCCAGAACAGGGCAACGCCCAGGCGGGTCATCATGCGTGCGCATCCTCGGCCGCTTGATCGGCCGCCTTGCCTGCCTTCGGCTTCTTGTAGCGGTGATAGCCCCACAGGTATTGCTCCGGGCAACGCAGGATAACGCGCTCGATGTCGCGGTTGATGGCCGCGCAGCGTGCCGCCAGATCACCCTCCATCGCCTCCTGCGGGGGAGCCACATGCAGCGAGTAGCCCTGCCCGCGCGGCAGGCGTTCGGCCCAGATGTAGAACATGCGCACGTTTTTCACTTCGGCCAGGCGGGCCGCCAGCGTCATCGTCCACGCCGGGCGGCCAAAGAACGGCGCCCAGATCCCTTCACCCAGGGCCGGCACCTGGTCCGGCAGCATGCCCACCGCCTCGCTCGCCCGCAGCGTTTTCACCAGCTTCCGCACGCCGGAGAGGTCGGCCGGCGCGGTGCGCATGTCGCCCCGATTGCGGCCGTATTCCATCAGCGGCCGCAGCGCAGCCTTGCGCGGCGGCCGGTAGAGCACGGTGATGGGGGCATGGGCAGCGCAGTAGAGCGCAGTGATCTCGAAGCAGCCCAGGTGGGGCGTCATGAAGAGGATGCCAGCGCCTTCACTGCGCGCTTGGTCGGCCAACTCCCAGCCTTCGGCACGGACGATCTTGCCCAGCACCTCCTCCACCGGACGCAACCAGAGCCAGGGCACCTCCAGCGCCTGTCGCCCTGCTTCCGCCACCGCGCGGCGGCGCAGCGCCGGATCGTCGCGGCCAAGGGCCAGCGTCAGGTTGTCCTTCAGCCGCCGGCGGTAGCCGCTGTCGAAAAAATAGATCAACCAGCCGGCCAGCCCGCCCACGGCGTGCAGCCAGCTCAGCGGCAGGCGGGAGAGAAAGCGGAACAGCGGGGCAAGAAACATGAAGAATGGCCGGCAGCCACCGGGCTGGTACAAGGCGACTGATTTGACCGGTCGGGACGAAAGTCTATAATTATCCCTTAGCCGCCGAGTTAATTCGACAACTTGCAGGGCGGCCGTCGCTTTCCTCCCACAGGAACCGACCCAGAAATACTGCTAAAGCGTCGCCTGCTCGGCGAAATCCCCGGAGCTGGCCACGACGCCAACCACCGGGGATTTTTGTTTTTTGAGCAAGGAGCCGAACTTGGCCAAGGAATTCCTCTTCACCTCGGAATCCGTTTCCGAAGGACACCCGGACAAGGTCGCCGACCAGATTTCCGACGGCGTGCTGGACGCCATCCTCGCCGAAGACCCCCACGCCCGCGTCGCCTGCGAAACCCTGGTCTCCACCGGCCTGGTGGTCATCTCCGGTGAAATCACCACCAACGCTCACCCGAACTACCGCGAAATCGCGCAGGACGTGGTTCGCCGCATCGGTTACGACAACTCCGATATCGGCTTCGACTACAAGAGCTGCGCCATCCTTACCGCGATCAACCGCCAATCGGCAGACATCGCGCAGGGCGTAAATGAAGGAGAAGGCCTGGACCTCGACCAAGGCGCGGGCGACCAGGGCCTGATGTTCGGTTTCGCCACCGACGAAACCCCCAGCCTGATGCCTTTCCCGATCTACTACGCCCACCGCATCATGCAGCGCCAAGCGGAACTGCGTAAGGACGGCCGCCTGCCTTGGCTGCGCCCGGACGCCAAGAGCCAGCTGACGGTGAAGTATGTGAACGGCAAGCCGGTGGCCATCGACACCGTGGTCGTCTCCACCCAGCACGCGCCGGACATCTCCCACGCCCAGTTGTCCGAAGCGGTGATCGAGGAAGTGATCAAGCCGGTGCTGCCGAAGGAACTGCTGGCCGGCGAAGTGCGCTACCTGATCAACCCCACCGGCCGCTTCGTCATCGGCGGCCCGCACGGCGACTGCGGCCTCACCGGCCGCAAGATCATCGTCGATACCTACGGCGGCGCGGCCCACCATGGCGGCGGAGCCTTCTCCGGCAAGGATCCGTCCAAGGTGGACCGCTCCGCCGCCTACGCCGGCCGCTACGTGGCCAAGAACGTGGTCGCCGCCGGCCTGGCCTCCAAGTGCGAGGTGCAGGTGGCCTACGCCATCGGCGTCGCCAAGCCGGTGTCGTTGATGGTGAACACCTTCGGCACCGGCAAGATCGCCGACGAGAAGATCGTCGAACTGATCCGCGCCCACTTCGACCTGCGCCCCAAGGCCATCATCCAGACCCTGGACCTGCTGCGCCCGATCTACTCCAAGACCGCCGCCTACGGCCACTTCGGCCGCGACGAGCCGGAATTCACCTGGGAGCAGACCGACAAGGCCGCCGCGCTGAAGGCCGACGCCGGCCTCTAAGCCGCCCGCCCTGCCGGCGCCCTCGCAAGGCGCCGGCAGGGCAGCCTCCATCGCAGGCCAAGACACGGACCGAGCCATGGACCGCTTGGACAGCCCCAGCTCATCGACCGGATCTACGCCGCCGTCCAGAAACCCGGCCTGCTGCTGGACGCCTACAAAGCGGTCGCGCTGCGCGGCGGTGGTTTCGCCGCCCACGACCTGCGTCTGGATGCCCGGCGCCGCATCGTCGTCGAAACCCAGGTCAGCGATGCCGGTCTGCGGGAAGCCGAGCAGGATTACACCGCCTAATCTATGTCGGCGTAGATTGCCGGATTCCCTGGTTCACCGGCGGCCGGCAGGGCCAGGGGCAGGCCGACCGGCACCACTTCCATGAAAACCGGGCTGCGCCGGGAAGAGATCTACAACGATTTCCTCCAAACGCTGGGGCGCGAAGCGCATGGCGGTCTGCCAACTGAGCCGCGCCGGCACCGCCACCCAGGACGTCCTCTCCCTCACCCGCGTGCCCTGCCAAACATCGCGCTCCCGGCTGACGGCACAACGAAGATCGCTCACTCCGCATCGGAATGAATGAGGCTGAAACGCCACCGCGCACGTATAGTTCGGCAGCAACTGTCGGCCAGCTCGCCGCCATTCAGGCCCGGGCAAGCCCGTCGCACCGCCTCATACAGAACTCACACGACGCTGCCCCGACCCGCCATGATCAAGCCGCCAGCCCTGCGCCCCTTCGTTCTTACCCTCGCCGCCCTGCTTGCCCTGCCGGCGGCCGCCTCGGACAGCGCCGCCGTACTGCGCGGGCTGCAGCAGATCCAGAGCATCATCGAAAAGAGTGAGCGCGACGCCGCGCGGGCACTCGAGGCGCAGGAGCGGCAGGAAGCCGCCGAAATGCAACGCCTGCAGGCGTTGCAAGCCCAGGAAGCGAAGCAGAAACAGGCCCGGGAGGCGGAAACCCGGCGCGCCCGCGATGCCGAGCTGGCCGCGCTCACGCCGCCAGCGTCCTGGAGCGGCAACCTGGTTGTGCATCGCCGCCTGCTGCAGGCTGCCCCCAGCGATCCACAACAGCCCAGCTTCAGCATCGCCGGTACCGATACCGTCAGCATCGCGTCGGATGGCGGCAGCCTCGTCTATCTGGCCGAAGACCGCCGCCTGATCCTGCGCGAGCTGCCCAGCGGCCGGGAACGCGTGCTGCGCAGCGACCTGAATCGCGACAGCTGGTACTCCCCCAGCCTCCCCGACGGCAGCCGCACGCTGCTGCTGTACGGCGGCAACGGAGCTGAACTGATGGATCTGCAGGGCGGACGCCTGCAACAGTGGCTGGAGGCCGACGTTTCCGCCTGGGCGAGCGAGCGCGGCATCGTGGTCACCAAACAGCAGGTCTATCCGGAGCGCTTCTGCCGCTGGGTGGCGCACCACGACGTACGTACCGGGCAGGTACTGCAGCGCCTGTCCCTGAACCCGCAGGCAGAACGCTGCATAGCCAGGGTCAACCGCGAAGGGCAACTCGACGTCCTGGCCATGGATGGCGACACCCTCACGCACTACGTCGGCGGCCAGCAGGCCCAGCGCTTCCGGGGCGACTCACGCCGGGGCGACAGCAATACCCACCTCGTCTACAACTTCATAGGCGAACTGCCTTATGCGGTGAGCTACCTGCACGCCTCCGAGCCCAATGGCGAACCCTACCGGGTCTGGGACCTCGCCGCCGGCAAGCTGCTGTGCGAGATCCCCCGCGGCAACCAGGGGCTCCTCACCGCCACCCCGGAGGGCGATGCCTATATCACCACGCCACCGGCGCTGGTGAAGCTGCCCTCATGCGAGAGCACGCTGCTCGCCCACAACGGCACCCTCAGCATCGAAGGCGGGCTGGCCTTCCAGTACCAGCCGGGTGAAGTCCTGGTGCGAACGCTGCCGGACCTGGCGGTGAAGCATCGCCTGGCGGTCGGTGTCGCCGACAAGCAAGGTGGCGTCGCCCTCAGGCGGCTGCCGGGCCAGCCGCGCTATCTCGCCGTCGGCCCCTGGCAATGGAACGCCCAGGAGGGGGACGTCACCGAATTCTTCGATCTGGAAGAGGGCAAGCGGGCGCAAGCGCTGCCGGGCGCCCTGTCGATCAGCGGCCCCTACACCGTGCTGGGCAAGCGCGGCTTTCGCAGCGGCGAGGAAACCAGCAGCCGGTTCTGGAAGGTGAGCCTGGGTGATACCCGCCCCGACACCACCCAGACCTTCCTCGCCGCACTGAAGAAGGACAAGTACGAGACTGCCGCGGAGTATCGCGCCCGTACCCGCGCCCTCAGCGCCCCCTTTGAAATGGACGTGCAGGTCCGGGATTACAACGCGGAAGCCGGCCACTTCGTCGGCGAATGGCGCGGCGTGCCGATCGGCATCCCCCTGCCCGCCGTCCAGGCGCGCCGGCTGGACGGCATCAGCCCGCTCACCATCAAAGGCCAGCTCGCTCCGGTGGACGAAGACTTCCTAGAATTGCGCGATGCCAGCATCCAGCTGCCGGACGGCGGCAGCCTGCCGCTACCCCGCAAACCGTTGCCGCCCCGCGCAGGCGCAACCGCCGCCGATACCCCGGCTGCTGGCGTCAGGACCGCCACCAGCCCGGCGCCGAAGAAACAGCAGGCAACCGGTTGCAAGAGCACGCTGGCCCACCTCGCCCCCCAGCTTCGCCCCTACACCGATCCGCTGCTGGCTGAAGTGCGCCAGGCCATCATCGGCTCTCCCGTCCAGCGCGAAGCCGCCGACACTGCGCAGCAAAGCGCGGTCCAGGCGGAAAGCAGCGCAGCGGAAGCGGCACAGACCGCCCGGGACACCGACGGCGGCGGCAACAGCATCGCCCGGGTGGATGCCGGCAATCTGCCGCTGAACTGGTCCTGCGAAGGCATACACGCCAGCGCCGTCTGCATGTACATCGCCCACCGCTGGGAAGCCCTGGCTTACCGGGAGATCGCAGCCAGCAAGGGGTGCGCTCCGGGCTGAGTGCGGGCGAACGCCGGAGCCATCAGGATGCCGGCCGCCGCCATGGCCATCCCGGCGTGCGCTGCTCCACGCGCGACCGCCGACGGGGGCATACGCAAACTGCACGACAGCGTATAATCCGCCCCTCTTCCGAGGAGCGCTGCGAGGCCTCGACCGCATTCCCGCGGGCGACCCCAGGCTCGGAACCCGCCGCCCGGCGGGCGTTTCAACGGCGCTCACCCAGGTACCGCCAGCCGGTACTTCCCCTAGACCCTGCCGGGTTCGGGATGATGGGTGAGCCAGCGCGTCCCCCTTCCCCCCCGGCCATAGCACGGAGCTTCACATGAACGCTGTGGCTGATTTCAACGATTACGTCATCGCCGACCTCGCCCTCGCCGACTGGGGCCGCAAGGAAATCCGCATCGCCGAAACCGAAATGCCCGGCCTGATGGCGATCCGCGAGGAATACGCCGCCCGCCAGCCGCTGAAGGGCGCGCGCATCACCGGTTCGCTGCACATGACCATCCAGACCGCGGTGCTGATCGAGACGCTGACCGCACTGGGCGCAGAAGTGCGCTGGGCCTCGTGCAACATCTTCTCCACCCAGGACCACGCTGCCGCCGCCATCGCCGCTTCGGGCGTGCCGGTGTTCGCGGTCAAGGGCGAGTCTCTGGAAGACTACTGGGACTACACCCACCGCATCTTCGAATGGGCCGACGGCGGCTACTCGAACATGATCCTCGACGACGGCGGCGACGCCACCCTGCTGCTGCACCTGGGCGCCCGCGCCGAGAAGGATCTCTCGGTGCTGGACAAGCCGGACAGCGAAGAAGCCGTGGTGCTGTTCGCTTCCATCAAGGCCAAGCTGAAGACCGATCCCACCTGGTACTCCACCCGCCTGGCGCAGATCAAGGGTGTCACCGAAGAGACCACCACCGGCGTGCACCGCCTGTACCAGATGCACGCCAAGGGCGAGCTGAAGTTCCCGGCGATCAACGTCAACGACTCGGTCACCAAGTCCAAGTTCGACAATCTCTACGGCTGCCGTGAGTCGCTGGTGGACGGCATCAAGCGCGCCACCGACGTGATGATCGCCGGCAAGATCGGCGTGGTACTCGGCTACGGCGACGTGGGCAAGGGCTGCGCCCAGTCCCTGCGCGGCCTCGGCGCCACCGTGTGGGTCACCGAAATCGACCCGATCTGCGCCCTGCAGGCGGCGATGGAAGGCTTCCGCGTGGTCACCATGGAAGACGCCGCTGCGCTGGGCGACATCTTCGTCACCACCACCGGCAACGTCGGCGTGATCACCCACGACCACATGAAGGCGATGAAGAACAACGCCATCGTCTGCAACATCGGCCACTTCGACTCCGAGATCGAAGTCGCCAGCCTGCGCCAGTACGAGTGGGAGAACATCAAGCCGCAGGTCGACCACATCATCTTCCCGGACGGCAAGCGCATCATCCTGCTGGCCGAAGGCCGCCTGGTGAACCTGGGCTGCGCCACCGGCCATCCGAGCTTCGTGATGAGCAACTCCTTCGCCAACCAGACCCTGGCGCAGATCGAGCTGTTCACCAAGACAGCCGACTACCCGGTCGGCGTGTACGTGCTGCCCAAGCAACTCGACGAGATGGTCGCCCGCCTGCACCTGAAGAAAATCGGCGCCAAGCTCACCGTGCTGAGCCAAGGCCAGGCCGACTACATCGGTGTGCCGGTGGAAGGCCCGTACAAGCCCAACCACTACCGTTACTGATTGACGGCAGGCGCGAAACGAAACCAGAATGGCTCCACAACGGATCCATTCTGGCAGAAACCATGCCCAACCTGTCGATCAAGAACGTACCGGAGGCGCTCGCCGAGCGCCTGCGCCAGCGCGCCGCAAGCAACCACCGCTCGCTGCAAGGCGAGTTGATGGCCATCATCGAGCAGGCGGTGGATGCACCGCCCGCCTCGCCGCCGGCAGCAGCGACGTCGATCGAACGCCCGCCTGCCGCGGCGGGGCGCAAGACCATCGCGCAGATCGCCGAAGAGCACCGCGCACGCTATCCCACGCCGCTCGCGGACAGCCCGCGGGCGGTGGACATCCTGCGGGCAGAACGCGATAGCCGCTGACCATGCTCACTGCCACCACCACCCTCGCTTCCCTCATCGTCGCGGAGAACCCCGCCCGCTATGCGGTCGAACCACCGCTGGTGGTGGATTGCAGCGTGCTGGCGGCGGTGCTGTTCGACGAGCCGGAGCGGCCGCTGGCGGCGGAGCAACTGGCCGGCCGCAGCCTCCACGCGCCCTGGCTGCTGGACGTGGAGATCGCCAGCGTGGCGGCGAAGAAAGCCGCCGCCGGCGCCACCGACTCGGCCTGGCTGGGTCTGCAGGACTATGACTGCGTCGAACTGGTACGGCATGCGGTGGAGCCGCTGGCGCTGCTCGAGCTCGCGCAGCGCTACCGGCTCACGGTATACGACGCCGCCTACCTCTCGCTGGCCGACCGCCTGGGCGCGCCGCTGGCCACTTTCGACCAGAAGCTGGGCCGTGCCGCCTTGGCCCACTTTCAAGGGCGGGGGCTGGCATGAAGTCCTTCCACCGCCGCAGCAGCCGTCCGGCCACCGAGAAAGCGCCCGCGCCGGCCGCCCTCGCACGCGGCCTGCCGCGGGCAGACCAGTTGCTGGTGCTTCAGGGGTTGGCGCCCTCGCGCACCGCGGCGCGGCTGCTGATCGAAGCCGGGCGCGTCAGCGCCGATGGCTTCCCGGTGGGCAAGCCGGCGCAGGAGCTGCCGGAAAGCGTGCAATTGGCGGTGACACCGGACGAGGCCGACCGCTACGTTTCCCGCGGCGGCCTGAAGCTGGCCGGCGCGCTGGCGGCAAGCGGCATCGCCCCGGCCGGGCGCATCTGCCTGGACGTCGGCCAATCCACCGGCGGCTTCACCGATTGCCTGCTGCAGGCCGGCGCGGCGCGGGTGGTCGGCGTCGAGGTCGGCCATGGCCAGCTGCATCCCCGGCTGGCGGCGGAAGCGCGCAACACCACGCGGGAAGGCATCAACGCGCGCCATCTGCAATCGGCCGAGCTGGGTGAGCACTGCCCGGCCGGCGGCTTCGGCCTCGTCGTCTGCGACGCCAGCTTCATCTCGCTGACGCTGCTGCTGCCGCAATGGCCGGCGCTGCTGGCAGCGGAGGGCGACATCCTCGCCCTCGTCAAGCCGCAGTTCGAAGTCGGCCCGCAGGGACTCTCCAAGGGCGGCATCGTGCGCGATGCCTCGCGCTATGCCGAGGTAGAGCGCAAGCTGCGCTCAGCAGCCACGACCGCCGGGCTGGCGGTGCTCGGCTGGTACGACTCGCCGATCACCGGCACCGATGGCAACCGCGAATTCTTCATCTGGATGCGACATGCACAAGACTGAACTCTCGATCGAATTCTTCCCGCCGCAGACCGCCGAAGGCGCGGAAAAGCTGCGCGCGGTGCGCGCCAGGCTGGCCGAACTCAAGCCCGCCTTCTTCTCGGTAACCTACGGCGCCGGCGGCTCCACCCGCGAGCGCACCTTCGCCACGGTGAAAGAGATCGCCGCCGGCGGGGCCGAAGCCGCGCCCCACCTGTCCTGCATCGGCTCCACCCGCGAGGGCATACGCGAGATCCTGCAGGAGTACGCGGACGCTGGCATCCGCCGCATCGTCGCGCTGCGCGGCGACCTGCCCTCCGGCGTCGGCGATCCCGGCGAATTCCGCTACGCCAACGAGCTGGTGGAATTCATCCGCGCCGAAACCGGCGACCGCTTCCACCTCGAAGTGGCGGCCTACCCGGAATGGCACCCGCAGGCGCGCACGCCCGCCGACGACCTCGCCGCCTTCAAGCGCAAGGCGGATGCCGGCGCCGACTCCGCCATCACCCAGTATTTCTACAACCTGGATGCCTACCTGCACTTCGTGGATGCGGTACGGGCGCAGGGCGTGAGCATTCCCATCATCCCCGGCATCATGCCCATCGCCAGCTTCTCCAAGCTGGCGCGCTTCTCGGATGCCTGCGGCGCCGAGATTCCGCGCTGGATGCGCAAGAAGTTCGAGTCCTTCGGCGACGACGCCGAGTCCATCCGCGCCTTCGGCCTGGACGTGGTCACCGAACTGTGCGCCAAGTTGATCGCCGCCGGCGCGCCGGGGCTGCACTTCTACAGCATGAATCAGGCTGCGCTCACGACCGAAATCTGTCAGCGGCTGAAGCTGGCCTGAAGCGGCAGGCCAGCTGGACTGGCGCGCCATTCATCCGGCGCCTCGCTCCAGCCAGCCCCGCCCCTCGCCCGATGCCGGGCGGAACCTTCTTCTCCAGGCTTCGCCCCTCCCCATTCATTCCAAACCAGCCGACGCCACGCTTGGCCGGTGCATGCCCGCCAGCGTCGGCATGTGGGCCCGCACCAGTTCGTTGAATACCTTGAGCTTGGCCGGGTAGTGGCGGGCCGGCGGATACACCAGGTGCACCGGCAGCGGCGGCGCATGCCACTCCGGCAGCAGATGGACCAAGCGCCCCCGGGCGATGTCCTCCGCCACCACCCAGGCCGACACCACGCAGGCGCCCAGCCCCACCAGCGCCGCATTGCGCAGCGCGTACAGGCTGTCGGTGTACATCCGCGGCTGGATGGCGAAGCGGCTGCGCACGCCGTCGGCCTCGCGCAGCAGCAGCACCTCTTCGCGGTAATAGGTCTGCAGCGCCAGCCAGGGCAGCACTGCCAGTGCCTCCGGGTGAAGCGGCGGCTCGCCGTCGCCCCACAGCCCCGGTGCGGCGACGACGATGCGCGGCACCTCCGCCAGACGGATGGCGATCACCGCGTCATCTTCGATCTCGCCGACCTGGATCGCGCAGTCGATGCCCTCGGCGAGAAAATCCGGCCGGCGGTCGTGCAGCAGCCACTCCACCGACACGCCCGGATGGCGCCGCAGATACTCGGTCAACGGCGCGATCAGCTGGTCCTGGCCGAAGGCGTGCGGCACCACCACCCGCAGCCGGCCGCGCGGCTCGTCGCGGGCTCCGCGCAGGTCGGCCTCTATCGCCAACCAGTTCTCCAGCAGATCCTTTGCATGCGCATAACAGCGCTGGCCGTCCTCGGTCAGCTTCATGACATGGGTAGACCGTTGCAATAGCTTGAGACCGAAGGCACGCTCCAGCATCTGCAGCCGGCGGCTGACGGTGGGCTGGGTGGTACCCAGCTGCGCGGCGGCGGCGGACAGACTGCCGGCCTCGACGATACGGACGAAGGTCTGCATCAACTCGATGCGGTCGCCCCCGGCGGCCAGGGGCAAGCCGGCAGCAGCTTCCGCGAGAGGTTTCGGCGCGGAGGGGGGCACCGAGGAAGACAAAGGGACATCGGGCGCTTTCATACGCCCAGCGTATAGCAACTGTACGCCCCAGACCACTACAAGCCCGCAGCTAAAGGGCGAAGAATCCAGCCATCGCCAAAACAACACAGGTAGAGATCATGTCCGACATTCAAACCCTGCATGCGGAAACACGACCGGCCGGCGGCATTTCCGGTTCGCTGGTGCTGCTGCTCGCCACTGGCGCCGGCCTCAGCGTCGCCTCGCTCTATTACAGCCAGCCCATGCTGGGCGTGCTCGGTGCCGACATGCAGGCCGACGCCCGCAGCGTGGGCATGGTGCCGACGCTGACCACCCTGGGCTACGCCCTCGGCATCCTGCTGCTGGCGCCGCTGGGCGACCGCTACGACCGCCGCGTCATCATCGCCATCAAGGCCGCCATCCTCAGCGTCGCCCTGCTGCTCAGCGGCCTCGCCCCCGGCATCGGCCTGCTGCTGGCCGCCAGCCTCGCCGTCGGCCTCACCGCCACGCTGGCGCAGGACATCGTGCCCGCCGCCGCCACGCTGGCACCGGAGGCCCAGCGCGGCAAGATCGTCGGCATGGTGATGACCGGACTGCTGCTGGGCATCCTGCTGTCGCGGGTAGTCAGCGGTTTCGTCGCCGAACAGTTCGGCTGGCGCGCCATGTACCTGATCGCGGCCGTCTCCATCGCCGCCATCGGCATCGCCGCCTGGCGCGGCCTGCCGCACATCACGCCCACCACCCGCGCCAGCTACGGGGCGCTGCTGGGCTCGATGCGGGCGCTGTGGGGCAAGTACCGCGCGCTGCGCTACGCCGCGCTGGCCCAGGGGCTGCTCTCGGTCGGCTTCAGCGCCTTCTGGTCCACCCTGGCGGTGATGCTGCATGACAAGTTCCAGCTCGGCAGCGCCGCCGCCGGCGCCTTCGGCCTCGCCGGCGCCGCCGGTGCGCTGGCCGCCCCACTGGCCGGCCGCCTCGCCGACAGGCGCGGTCCGCAGCTGGTCACCCGTCTCGGCAGCGGCCTGGCGATGGTGTCCTTCGCCATCATGGGCCTGTCCTTCCTGCTGCCGCCAACGGCGCAGCTCGGGCTGATCATCGTCAGCATCATCGGCTTCGACCTCGGCATGCAGGCCACCCTGGTCGCCCACCAGACCCTGGTCTACGGCCTGGACCCAGCCGCCCGCAGCCGCCTCAACGCCCTGCTCTTCACCTGCATGTTCATCGGCATGTCGACCGGCGCGGCGCTGGGCAGCCTGGCGCTGGCGCAGTGGGGCTGGATGGGCGTGGTGGCGCTGGCCACACTCAGCTCGGCGGCGGCACTCGGGGTGCGCCTGCTGGCGGGTCGGCGGGCCGGCTGACGCTGCCTGGCAGGCATCCTGACGGGGGCGGGTGCAAGCCCGTTCCCGTTTTTTCGTGCTGCGGCGGCGTGCTGCCTGCGCCTTCAGAGGCAGCCGCCATCGGTGAAGCGGGCTGCGCATGCCTTTCGCGACGCAGCATTTAGTTGACGGCTAAACTTTCCGTAACTAAAGTTTTCTCGCCGTTTCACAAATCCGCCACCCGGCAGACAGCATCGGGCCAAGGCGGACCCAGCAAGACGCGCAGCGGGAGGAGGCAGCCGCCCGCAGCCCGCGGGCCAGACCCGCACCCCACCGAGGCCCGCCATGGATGCTCGCCCCTGTCCCGCGTTCCGCACGCAGGAAACCCGCCACGATTGCTGGCGGGAGGCGGTGGCATCGCTGTTCCTGCCGCTGGATTTCGACGTTTCCCGCAGTACGCCCTTCCACGGCCGCGCGCTGTGGGCCCGGCTGGAGCACGCCCGCGCCGCCGAGGTGCGCATGTGCGAGCACCGCGTCACCCGGCGGCCGCGCCATTCCGCCGCCTCCGATGTCGCCGCGGTGAAGATGCTGTGGCTGCTGCACGGCCAGGGCCGCTTCCAACAAGGCAGCGAGGACCGCAGCCTGGTGGCCGACGGCTGGACCTTCTACGACGCCAGCCGCCCCTACTCCCTGCACCTGTCCGAAGACGCGCGCTTCTTCTCCCTGCTCTACACCGGCGAGAGCGCCGAGAGCTGGATGCGGCTGGCGCGCGACCTCGGCCCCGCCTGCCGGCCCAACGCCGGGCCGGCGCGCATCGCCCTGCTGGCCCTGCGCGGCGCCATGCGCGAAGAGGAAGGGCTGACGCCGCTGGCCCAGCGCGCGCTGCTGGAATCGGTGCTGGCGCTCATCGAGAGCACGCTGCGCCAGGAGGCCGACCAGCGCCTGGGCGGCGACCGCCGCGACAGCCTGCGCCTGGCCGAGGCCCGCCGCTTCGTGCTGCAGCACCTGGCGGAGCCGGCGCTGGGGCCGGACGACATCGCCCGCGCGCTGCACATGTCGCGCCGCAGCCTGTACAACCTCTTCGCCGCCGCCGAACTGCGGCCGCGCGCCTTCATCCAGAACCTGCGGCTGGAGCGCGCCTGCGAGGCCTTGATCGCCGGCGGCCCGGGCGAAGGCAGCATCACCCGCATCGCGCTGGAGCATGGCTTTGCCGACGGCGCCCACTTCAGCCGCAGCTTCCGCGAGCGCTTCGGCGTCAGCCCCAGCGCCTACCGCAGCGACCGCCGCCCGGCGGGCTGAACGCGCCGCGGCGTTCCACGCCACCCCGGCTCACCACCTCATTTGCGCGCAGTGCACGCGCAGACATGTTCCCTGCACGGACAAGCAAGCCGGCTTGCCCCCTGGCTCCGTAAGGTATTCCCAACGGCCCACAACGCATGGGCCGCAGCCGCCCCCCGACCCCAGCCTCGCCCGGAGAGCCTTACGATGCCCGCAAAACCACAAGCCGGCGCTCAGCCCGGCAGCACCCGCAACACGCACAGCCAGCTCGCCACCCTGGCAGCCACGCTCGCCGCCGCATGCAGCCTGGCGACGCCCGCCGGCGCCAGCGAGCTGCCAGCGGTGAACCTCGGCCTCACCACCTTCATCGACGGCGCGCCGCCGGCCGGCCCCGGCTGGTACGTGTCCGAGTACCTGCAGTACTACAGCGCCGACAAGCTGCGCGACAAGGACGGCAAGGCCGCACCGCTGCCCAAGCAGGACATCGAAGTCACCTCGCTGGTGTCACAGGCCATCTGGATGTCGGCCGACACCCTGTGGGGCGCCCACTACGGCGTCACTCTGCTGCTGCCGGCCGTGCTGGACGCCCGCACCGACGATGGCCTGAACAACGCCGCCCTGCCCAAGGGCAATACCGGCGTCGGCGACCTCATCGTCGGCCCCTTCCTGCAGTGGATGCCCATCATGGGCGAGAACGGCCCCATCTTCGCCCACCGTTTCGAGATCGACGTCTCCTTCCCCACCGGCGAGTACGACAACAAGCGCAGCGTCAATCCCGGCGCCAAGCACTGGACCATCAACCCCTACTGGTCCGGCACCTACTGGGTGACGCCCGACTGGACGGTGTCCACTCGCCTCTGGTACCTGTGGAGCGGCAAGAACACCGACCCCAACCCCAACGGCTATACCGGCTACGGCGTCGCCAACGCCCGCGACATGCGCCCCGGCGAAGCCTTCCACATGAACTTCGCCACCGAGTACGCAGTGACGCCGCAGCTGCGCCTGGGTATCAATGGCTACTGGCTGAAACAGATCACCGAGACCGAGGTGAATGGCCACGCGGTGTCGGGCAGCAAGGAACAGGTCTTCGGCCTCGGCCCCGGCGTGCTCTACAGCTTCTCCCAGCAGGACCACCTGTTCTTCAACGCCTACAAGGAAAGCCACGTGCGCAACCGGCCGGAAGGCGAGCGCTACGTGGTCCGCTACGTCCATCACTTCAAGTAAGACGCTGGCCTGCGCGCCGCCCGCCGGCGCGCGGGCCGGCCGCCGTTAACCGCCAAGCCATCCCACCACGAGGAAATCGCGATGTCCGCACCCACCTCCTATCCCAACCGCAACTTCATCGCCGGCGAGTGGCGCGCCGCCGCCTCCGGCGCCACCTTCGCCAAGCTGGCCCCCACCTCCGGCGCGGTGCTGGCCGAAGTCGCCAACGCCGGCGCCGCCGATGTGGATGCGGCGGTGGCCGCCGCCCGCGCCCAGTTCGACGGCGGCGAGTGGTCACGCCTGCCGGGTGCCGAGCGCGGCCGCCTGCTCAACAAGCTGGCCGACCTGCTGGCGCGCGACGCCGAACGCTTCGCCCACATCCTGGCGATGGAACAGGGCCGGCCGCTGATGGAAATGCGCATGCTGGACCTGCCGATGTCCGTCGACACCCTGCGCTATTTCGCCGGCTGGGCGGACAAGCTGGAAGGGCGCCAGATTCCCACCGCCGGCTTCATGGGCCGGCCGACGCTCAACTACACCATTCGCGAAGCCATCGGCGTGGCCGCGCTGATCGTGCCGTGGAACGCGCCGCTGATGATAGGCATCTGGAAGCTGGCCCCGGCGCTGGCGGCCGGCTGCACCGTGGTGCTCAAGCCTTCTGAAGACGCGCCGCTGGCGCTCACCGCGCTGGCCGAGCTGGCCGCCGAGGCCGGCTTCCCGGCCGGCGTGTTCAACCTGGTGAACGGCATGGGCCCGGAGGCCGGCGCCACGCTGGTGAAGCACCCCGGCGTGGACAAGATCAGCTTCACCGGCAGCACCGAAGTGGGCCGCATCATCGCCCGCGAGGCGGCGCCGCTGTTCAAGCGCCTGACGCTGGAGCTGGGCGGCAAGGCGCCGCAGATCATCTGCCAGGACGCCGACCTCAACATCGCCATCATGGGCGTGGCCATGGGCCTGTTCGTGAACCAGGGCCAGACCTGCGCCGCCGGCACCCGCATCCTGGTGCATCGCAGCCGCTACGACGACGTGGTCGGCGCGCTCGCCGGCGCGGCCAAGTCGGTCACCCTGGGCGATCCGCTGGACGCCAACACCCGTATGGGCGCGCTGATCAACGCCCGCCACCGCGACCGCGTCGCCAGCCTGATCGAGAGCGGCATCGCCGAGGGCGCCGCGCTGGTGGCCGGCGGCGAGGCGCTGCCGGACAGCGGCTTCTTCGTCCGCCCCACGGTGTTCGCCGGCGGCACGCCGCAGATGCGCATCATGCGCGAGGAGATCTTCGGCCCGGTCGGCGTGGTGGTGCCCTTCGACAGCGATGAAGAAGCGGTGCGGCTGGCCAACGACACCCCCTTCGGCCTCTCCGCCTCGCTGTGGACGCAGGACGTCGCCCGCGCCCACACCCTGGCGCCGAAACTGCGCGTCGGCGCGGTCGCCATCAACGGCTGGAGCCCGCTGGACGCCCGCCTGCCGTGGGGCGGCTACAAGGATTCCGGCGTCGGCCGCGACCTCTCCCGCCTCGCGCTGGACGCCTACACCGAAGAAAAGGTGGTGTCGCTGGTGATGTAAGCCCGGCCACCGACTGCACTCCCGCCGGCCCCGCGCCGGCGCCCCAACGGAAAAACAAGACCATGACACGCACGCTCCAAGCCCACCGCCTCCCCCGCGCCCACCTGCGCCACACCCTTGCCGCCCTCGTGCTCGCCGGCCTCGCCGGCGGTGCCCTCGCCGCGCCGGCGGACGTGGACGGCAAGCGCATCGCCAAAGTCGCCAAGGGCGGCGAAGCCGGCAACTGGCTATCCCACGGCCGCGGCTACGACGAGAAGCGCTACTCACCGCTGAAGCAGATCAACGACGGCAACGTGGACAAGCTGGGCCTGGCCTGGACCCACAAGCTGGACATCGACATGGGGGTGGAAGCCACGCCCATCGTCGTCGATGGCGTCATGTACACCACCGGCCCCTTCAGCGTGGTCTATGCGCTGGAAGCCGCCACCGGCAAGCTGCTGTGGAAATACGACCCGGAAGTGCCGCGCCCGATGGCCGGCGAAGGCTGCTGCGGTCCGGTGAACCGCGGCGTGGCGGTATGGAAGGGCAAGGTCTACGTCGGCACCTTCGACGGCCGCCTGGTCGCCCTCGACGCCGCCCGGGGCACGCCGGTGTGGACGGTGGATACCGTGCTAGACCACGCCAAGAGCTACACCATCACCGGCGCGCCGCGCATCGTCAAAGGCAAGGTGCTGATCGGCAACGGCGGCGCCGAGTTCGGCGTGCGCGGCTACGTCACCGCCTACGACGCCGAAACCGGCAAGCAGGCCTGGCGCTTCTTCACCGTGCCCGGCGACCCCAAGCTGCCGCCGGAAGACGACGCCATGGCGATGGCGCTCAAGACCTGGTTCGGCGACGGCTGGATCAAGTGGGGCGGCGGCGGCACCGTGTGGGATTCCATGTCCTACGACCCGGAGCTGAACCAGCTCTACATCGGCGTCGGCAACGGCTCGCCCTTCAACTACCAGTTCCGCAGCGAGGGCAAGGGTGACAACCTGTTCCTGTCCTCCGTCGTCGCGCTCAACCCGGACACCGGCAAGTACATCTGGCACTACCAGACCACGCCCGCCGACCGCTGGGACTTCACCGCCGCCCAGCAGATGACGCTGGCCGACATCAAGATCGACGGCAAGCTGCGCAAGGTGCTGATGCAAGCGCCCAAGAACGGCTTCTTCTACGTGCTGGACCGGACCAACGGCCAGCTCATCTCGGCGAAGAACTTCGTACCGGTGAACTGGGCCAGCCACATCGACCTCGCCACCGGCCGGCCGGTGATGCTGCCGGATGCCGACTATTCCAAGGAAGCCAAGCTGATTTCGCCCGCCATCATCGGTGGCCACAACTGGCATCCGATGTCCTTCAGCCCGGATACCGGCCTGGTCTATCTGCCGGCGCAGGAAACCGCCGCCGGCCTGGAGGCACAGAAGGAGCCGCTGTTCCTGCCCAGCAAGGCGGTGGTGAACATCGGCCTCAACGTGCCCGACCTGCCGGAAGACCCCGCCGTCGTCGAGCAGATCAGCCAGTCCTGGCGCGGCCGCCTGCTGGCCTGGGACCCGGTGAAGCAGGAAGTGCGCTGGAGCCAGGACTACCGCACCATCTACAACGGCGGCACGCTCGCCACCGCCGGCAACCTGGTGTTCCAGGGCACCGCCGACGGCCGGGTGGTGGCCTACGCCGCCGACAGCGGCAAGCTGCTGTGGCAGTCGCCGGCCAACACCGGCGTGATGGCCGGGCCGGTGAGCTTCGAGGTCAAGGGCGAGCAGTACGTCACCTTCATGGCCGGCTGGGGCGGCACCTTCCCGCGCATCCTCGGCCCGCTGTCGCTGGCGGCCAAGGTGAAGCCGGAGTCGCGCATCCTCACCTACAAGATCGGCGGCCAGGCCACGCTGCCGCCGGCCAGGTACGACACCCTGCCGCTGCCCCCGCCGCCGCCGGTGACGCTGGAGGCGGACAAGATGCCGATGGCGCGCATGCTGTTCAACGGCTACTGCGCCAACTGCCACGGCCTCAACGCGGTGAGCGGCGGCGTGGTGCCCGACCTGCGCTACCTCAGCGCCGACACCCATGCGCAATTCAACGCCATCGTCGCCGGTGCCCGCGCCGACAAGGGCATGCCGCCCTTCGCCAACGCCATGCTGCCGGAGCACATGGAGATGATTCACCAGTACGTGATCAAGCGCGCCCACGACCTCAAGGCCGAGTTGGACAAGGCCAAGGCCGAAGGCAGCCAGCCGGCGGGCAAGTAAGCCGCGAAACGCGCGCCTGCAGCCGGTTTGCAGCCCCTGCGCAGAAAGGAGACGGGACGCCACGGCGTCCCGTCTCCTTGCCGCGCTTTCCCTTCTCTATGGCCGGATAAGAAATTTCAAAGCCGCCGCGGCGGAATCGCGCCAGCCCGGCAACGTAGAATTCCTCCCGCAGCACTGCTCCCTCTCCTCCGGTGCTGCAGCGTTCTCACCGTAGTGCACTCACGCAGTCCAGCAGCGCAGTCCAAAAAACAGTCTTGCCCTAAGAACTGGCCGCCGGCGTCCCTCGCCAGGCGGCTTTTTTCTCCCCCCGACACCCCCATGCCCTGCCTCTGCTCGCCCTCGCCGCCGCCCCGCCGGCATCGGCACCACCGGATTCGTCATCATGGGCCTTCAGCCCGAGGTCGCCGCCGACCTCGGCAATGCTATCGGCGCCTGGCTGGGCGGCCTCGCCCTCACCCACGGCCTGAGCTACGACGACATTCCCTGGGTGGGCACGGCGCTGGCCGGCCTGCTGTTCAGCATCCACCCCCACCGGCTGGAGTGCCGCGACCAGGACGCCGGTACCCTCCTCAAGCCCGCGCCGGGCGCGGCTGGCGCGCCATGATGAGCACGCCGGCGATCACCATCGCGGTGCCGGCGAGCTGAACCAGGCCGATGCGCTCGTCCAGCATCAGCCAGCCGAGCAGGATGGTGACCGCCGGCCCCAGCGTGCCGGTGAGCGACACCGGCCCGGCGCCCAGCCGGCGTATCGCCTCCGACACCATCCACACCGGCGCCACCGTGCTGAACACCGCCATCGCCAGCGACAGCGCATACACCTGCCAGTCCTGGACGAACAGCAGGTCCAGCGGTCGCAGCACCAGGAACTGCGCCAGGCTGAACAGGCAGGCGAAGCCGGAAGCACAGGCGGTGACGCGGGCCGAGCCCAGCCGGCCGACCACCTCGCCGTTGCCCATCAGGTAGAGCGCGTAGCTCAACGCGCTGCCGAACACCAGCAGGCAGCCCAGCGTCACCTCCCGCGCATCGCCGGCCACCTTGAGGTCGTGCCCCACCGCCAGCGCGATGCCGAGGTAGCACACCGGCAACGCCCACAGCATGCGGGCGCTCGGCCGCTTGCCGAGGAAGAGCGCCGACAGCAGGATCACCAGCGTCGGGTAGAGAAAGAGGATGAGCCGCTCCAGCGCGGCCGAGATGTAGTCCAGCCCGAGGAAATCCAGGTAGCTGGCGAGGTAGTAGCCGAACAGGCCGAGGCCGGCCATCCAGCCCCAGTCGCGGCCGCTCAGCGGATGCGCCGCGCGCCGGCCGGCGAGCACGCCCATGGCGATGAAGAAAGGCAGCGAGAAGGCCATGCGCAGCGCCAACAGCGTCTCCGCATCCACGCCATGGCGGTAGGAGAGCTTGACCAGGATGGCCTTGAAGGAGAAACCGACCGCGCCCAGTACCGCGTAAGTCAGGCCGAGCGCCGCCCCCGATCTGCCGGCGGCCGGCTGCCCCTGCTGCGATCCCATTCCTTTCCCCGCCCTGCGCATGCGATGGCGGATTAAGCCACCACCGGCCCCGCCGGCACAAGCCAGACGGGCGCCGCGCGGCCCGCGCGGGCGGCCTACTTCAGCGTGCGCTGCGCCACCGCCAACGCCGCGATCAGCACGCAGGCGCCGGCAAGCCAGGCCAGCATGTCGCCGGCGGCCAGCGTCACCGCGGTGTGCTGCAGCAGGCCTTCGGCCACGCCGCCGCTGGCCGCGCTCAATTCCAGCTTCACCGCCGCGGTGGCGTGGTGGAGTTGCAGCACCGCCAGACCGGTGCCCAGCGCGTTGACGATCTCGCGCACGATGCTCTTGAAGGCATAGGCATGGGCGAAGTCCTCGGTGGGCATGTCGACGAAAGTCATCAGCGCCACCTGCAGCAGCGCCAGCGCCGGCATCGCCCCTTGCAGCAGGATGGCCGGCAGCACCGCCAGCGGCCCGGCGCCCGGCTGCGCCGCCAGCGCCATCAGCAGGAAGGCCGAGGCCAGGCCGATGTAGCCGAGCGCGATGTAGCGGCGCTTGCGCATGATCTTCGGCAGCGCCAGGTGGAACACGATGACCGCCAGCACCGACACCAGCCCGCCCAGCGACAGCAGGCCACCCACCGTCTGCAGGCCGAAACCCAGGCCTTCGGAGAGGAAGGCCGGCACGAGGAAATTCCAGCTGCCGCTGACGAGATAGAACAGCGCGTAGAAGGCCAGCCCCACCAGGTAGCGCCGGCTCGCCAGCCGGCGCGGGTCCAGCCAGGGGTCCGGATGGCGGTGGAAGCGCCGCATCACCACCATCAGCAGCACCGCACCGGCGCAGAAGTAGGCGGCCAGCGCCGGCAACTCGGCCAGGGACAGGTAGCGCAGATGCTCCAGCGCATGCACCAGCAGCAGCGCGCCGACGGCGAAGGCGAACACGCCCGCCCAGTCCAGCTGGCCGATGGGCGCATGCGGCCGCGCCTCCACCTTGGGATACAGCCAGGCCACCAACGGCAGCAGCGGCAGCGCCAGCCCGACCTGCAGCAGGAACATGGTGTGCCAGCCGTGGGCCGCCATGAGCACGCCAGCCAGCCAGGGGGTGATTGCCACCATGGTGAAGTTGGCCAGGCCGAAGCCCCAGAACAGCGAGATGCGCTCCTGCGGCCGCGAGGCGTACTGCGCCAGGATGCGCGAGGCGGCGAACAGGCCGCCGCCGCCCAGGCCCTGCACCGTGCGTGCCGCCGCCAGCGCCGGCAGCGAATCCGCCGCCGCGCAGCCCAGCGCGCCGGCGATGAACAGCAGCAGCGCGATCAGGGTGAAGCGGCGATAGCTGAGATGGCCAGCCAGCCGCACCAGCACCAGGTTGGCCATCACCGCGGCGGCGGCGTAGGCGGTCAGCGCCCAGAGGAAATCCTGCGGCGCCACGCCCAGGCCCTGCTGCACCTGCACGCCGGCCATGGCGATCAGGATGGTGGCGACGAAATCCAGCCCGGCGACCAGGCCGAGGGCGGCGCCGAAGGCATACACCCGCAGCGGCCGGAAATCCGGATGGGCGGACAGCAATACCGCCCGGGCGGGCGGCAGGGAGACGGAAAGGGCATCGTTGGAAGGAGGCATGCCGCGCAATTTACATTGTGCGTATCATTGGATAAATACTCTTAAATGGACGATTCGTTCAATTATGCGAACAAATGATTGGAACGATTGGTATGCCTTCGCCGCCGTCGCCCAGTGGGGCAGCTTCACCCGCGCCGCCGAGCAGTTGGGCCTGCCCAAGTCCTCGGTGAGCTACGCGGTGGCGCGGCTGGAGCGTCGCCTCGGCCAGCGCCTGCTGGAGCGCAGCACCCGGCGGCTGACGCTGACCGAGCAGGGGGAACGCCTGCGCGAGCAGGTGGTGCCGCTGTTCGAACGCCTCGACGGCGTCGCCGCCGAAGCGGGTGACGCCCGCGACGAGGCCCGCGGCGTGCTGCGCATGTCCACGCCCTACGAGTTCGGCGTGCTGCAGCTGGGCGAAGTGGTGAACGAGGTGCTGGGCCAGCACCCAGGGCTGGAGATAGAGCTGGATGTGCGGGTGGGCACGCTGGATGCGCCGGGCCCGCAGTATGACCTCGCCTTCATCGCCACCGGCGACAGCCTGCCGGACTCGCCGCGCATCGCCCGCCGCGTCTATACCGTCGCCCGCGGCCTCTATGCCACGCCGGAACTGGTGCGCCGCTACGGCGCCCCGGAAAGGGTGGCCGACCTCGCCCACTGGCCCTGCATCAGCATGCTGGGGGAAACGCGCTGGTTGTTCCGCGACGGCACCGGCCGCGAGCACGCGATACAGCCGCGCGGCCCGCTGCGTACCACCAACGCCGCGCTGCGCCTGCAGGCCGCCCTCGCCGGCCGCGGCGCCACCCTGCTCGCCGCCGCCTTCTGCCGGGAGGAGCTGGCCGCCGGCCAGTTGGTGCCGCTGCTGCCGGCCTACACGCCCAACCCGCTGCGGATCTACGCTTTCCTGCCCGCCCGCGGCTTGGTGCCGGCGCGCACCCGGGTGTTCATGGAAGCGATAGAGCGTCTACTGCTGCCAGCCTGAGGCCGCGGCCCCGGCCGGGCCCGCGCGTCTGCACTCCTGCCTATCCCTGCTCCCGCTGCTCCCAGCGGGCGGCGATCGCCACGATCTCGTCCATGGCGCCGAGGAAGATATCCACCAGGCGCACGTCCAGGTGGTTGCCACCCAGCTCGCGCAGAGTCTGTACCACCCGCTCCAGCGGCCAGGCTTCCTTGTAGGGGCGCTTCATCGTCAGCGCATCGAACACGTCCGCCACCGCGACGATGCGGGCGGATTGCGGAATCGCCTCTCCTGCCAGCCCCTCCGGATAACCACTGCCGTCCCAGCGCTCGTGGTGGTACAGCGCCACCTCCGCCGCCAGGCGGAAAAGCGGCGCCTTGCTCTTGCTCAGGATCTGGTGACCGATGACCGGGTGGGTCTTCATGACCTGCCACTCCTCGGCGTTCAGCGGACCCGGTTTCTTCAGGATGGAATCCGGGATGCCTATCTTGCCGGTGTCGTGCATCGGCGCCGCCAGTTCCAGCAGGGCGGCGTCCTCCTCGTCCCAGCCGGAGGCCCGAGCCAGGCAGCGGCTGTATTCGGCCATGCGCCAGATATGCAGGCCGGTGTCGCTGTCGTTGTAGTGGCCCGCCTCCCCCAGCATGGCGATGGCGTCGCGGTAGCTTGCCTCCAACTCCGCCGCCCGCACCAGCGACAGATGGGTGCGCACCCGGGCGACCAGCAGCCGGGGGTTGAGCGGCTTGCCGATGTAATCCACGCCACCGGCGGCGAAGCCGGCCTCTTCGTCGCGGGCGGCGTTGCGGGCGGTGACGAAGATGACCGGGATGTCCGCCGTGGCCGCCTGCGCCTTGAGCCGCCGGGCGACCTGGTAGCCGTCCATGCCCGGCATCTCGACGTCCAGCAGGATCAGCGCCGGACGATGCTTCTCCGCCGCGCTCAGGGCGGACTCACCGCCGTTGGCGCAGACCAGGCGGTAGTCCTTGCCCAGGATGGCCCGCATCAGGTCCAGATTGCCCGGCTCATCGTCCACGCACAGTATCGGTTTGCGAAGCATCGTCATCAGGCTCCCCTGGTTTCTACGTCGGCGTCCTGCCCCGCGTCCGTCCATGCGCGCAGACAGCGCTCGGCAGCGCGGAAGTCATATGCCAGCACCGCCGCCCGCAGGGGCCCCAGCAGGGCGGCGGGCAAGTCCGCCTGCAAGCGGTCGAGCATGCGCTCTATTTCCTCCGGGTCATCGCTGTCCAGCGCCCGCAGCAGCGCGGCGGCGGCCTCGGCGGAGAGGATGTCCGGCGCAGCTGCGGCGGTGGCGGGCACATCGCCGCCCAGGTAGGCGCGCACCGCCTCGGCCGTGCGTGCGAGGCAGCTACGCAGGCGCTCCACCTCGTCGCCCCGCGCCTCGCCCTGACGGAAATCCCGCTCCAGCGCCTGCGCCAGCCCGGCCAGCGCGTCCAAGCTCAGTGCGCCTGCCGCGCCCCTGAGCCGGTGGGCGATGGCGGCCGCCTCCTCCGGCTGGTTGCCGGCGCATGCGGCGGCGAGAGCGTCCGCATCGCTGCCGTGGCGGTCGAGGAACAGCGTGAGGCTGCGGCGGAAGGCGGCAGCGTCCCGCCACGTCCGCAGCCCTTCGGCGGCATCCAGCAGCGGCGCCTCGCCCACGGCTGGCGAGGACACCGGCGCGGCGGGAGGCGGGGCCGGCTGCCCCTCGCCGCCCTCGCCGCGCGCGAGGTGGTGGCAGATGACCCCCAGCAATTGGGGCACGTCGAAAGGCTTGGGAACGAAGGCGTCCATACCGGCGGCCAGCGCCGCCATCCGCTCAGGCTCGAAGACGCCGGCGGACAGCGCGATCACCGGCAAGGCCGCCAGGCGCGGTATTGCGCGGATGCAGCGGGTGGCGGTGTAGCCATCCATGGTCGGCATCTGCACGTCCATCAGCACCAGTTCCACCGGCGGTTCGGCGTGCTCCAGGATGCGCAGCGCCTCCTCCCCGTTGGCGGCGAGCAGAATCTCCGCGCCTTCGGCACCGAGGATCTGGCGCGCCACCTCCCGGTTGATCTCGCTGTCGTCCACCACCAGGATGCGCGCGCCCTGCAGGCGCTGCGAGGCGGGCTGGGACGGAACGGCCAGCGCCGCCTGCTGGCCGGCGAGCTCCAGCATGACGTTGTACAGCGCCGAGCCGCACACAGGCTTGGTGAGGATGGCGTCCGCCAGCCTGCCGTCCGGGCCGCCGGCAAAGGCTTCCCGCTCCTGCGCGGTTACCATCAGGGCAATCGGCGGACAGGCATCCGGGGCAAGCTTGCGCAGCCGGCGGGCCGTGTCTGCGCCGCTCATGCCCGGCATGGTCAGGTCGATGAGGCAGAGATCGTATTTGCGCATGCCCTGCTCGACCACCTTGCGCACCGCCTCCTCGCCGCTGGCGACGACATCGGCCTGCCAGCCGCGGCATTCGGCCAGTTCCACCAGCATGGCGCGCGCCTCGGCATGGTCGTCCACCGCCAGGATGGACCACTTGCGCCGATCCGGCGGCGGCAGTGCAACACGCTCGGGCAGGCGGAAGGCCAGTGTGAAGGCGAACTCGCTGCCACGGCCGGGCTCGCTTGCGACCTCCAGCGTACCGCCCATCAGCTCCACCAGCCGACGGCTGATGCTCAGGCCCAGTCCAGTGCCGCCATAGCGCCGGGTCGTCGAGCTGTCCGCCTGGGAGAAGGCGGCGAAGATCAGCTCCAGTTGCCCCGGCTCTATGCCGATGCCGGTATCCCGCACCGAAAAGCGCAGCTGTACACGGCGCTCGGCTTCGTCGCGCTGCACCTCCTTCACCCGTACGACGACCTCGCCCGCCTCGGTGAACTTGATGGCGTTGCCCGCCAGGTTGATCAGCACCTGGCCCAGGCGCAGGGGGTCGCCCATGAGGCGTTCGGCCCCTGGCGGTGCGTCGCCGACCAGCACCTCCAGCGTCTTGTATGCCACCGCCGCCGCCATGATGCCGGCCAGGCTGTCCAGCACTTCGGTGAGGGAGAACTCCACCTCCTCCACGTTCAAGCGCCCCGCCTCTATCTTGGAGAAGTCCAGGATGTCGTTGATGATGCCCAGCAGGTTGCGGCCGGCCTGGTCGAGGCTGGTCAGCATGCTCTTGGCCTCCTGCGGCAGGGGTTGCCGCTGCAGCAGGTAGGCGAAGCCGAGGATGGCGTTCATCGGCGTGCGGATCTCGTGGCTCATGTTGGCCAGGAACTCGGACTTCGCCTGGTTGGCTTGCTCCGCCGCGCCCAGCGCCTGCTTGAGCGCCGCGGTGCGCTCCAGCACCTGGGCCTCCAGTTCCGCATTCAGCTCGCGCATCCTCAGTACCGCGATGCGCTCGCCGGTGACGTCACGGTTGAAGCCGATGCAGTGCACCGGCCGGCCATTGGCGTCGCGCTCCAGCAAGCCAGCCGCCTCGATGTAGCGCACGCCGCCATTGCGCAGCACGACGCGGAAGGAGGAGGCATAACCCTCGGCCTCGCCATGGATATGGCGCATCAGCTCGGCCTCTGCGCGGACGACGTCGTCCGGATGCACCCGGGCGCGCCACAGCGCCAAGTGGTCGCCAGCCACCTCCTCCTCCGAAGCCTCGTACAACTCGAGCATGCGTTCATCCCAGGTGGTGCGTCCGCTGGCGAGATCCCATTCCCAGATGCCGAGGGCCGCCGACTCCACCGCGATGCGCATGCGCGCCAGCGAACGCTCCAGCCGGGATTCGAGCCGGCTGCGCGCACCGATGTCGGTGAGCACCAGCGCCATCCCAAGGATCTGGCCGCCATCGCCCCGGATCGGCGAGGCGGAGAGCAGCACGTCGATCAGCGCGCCATCGCGGCGGCGGCGCTGCGTTCTGAAATGCGGCACGCTCTCGCCACCGGCGACCTGCGCCATCAGCCGTTTCGCCTCGGCATGGCGATCGGAGGGGAGAATGAGATCGTCCAGCGGTACATCCATCACGCCGCCTGCCTCGTAGCCCAGCATCGTCCGCGCGGCATCGTTCCAGGCCGTCACCCGGCCCTCCAGGTCGGTACCGACGATGGCGTCGCTAGCACTGCGCACGATGGCGGCGAGCCGGCCCTGTTCCATCGCCACCCGTTGCCTGCCCCGCTTGCCGGTCAGCAGGGTATAGACCAACACAGCCAGCATCGAACCACCGCCTATCAACTCGGCTCGCAGCATCGCAGGCTTCATCAGGTTCAGGGATTGGACAAAGGCGGGCGTGGCCTTGACCTCCACCAGCCAGTCCCGGCCAAACACGGCGATCTGCGTGCGGCTCTCCAGTCCCTTTACCGTCCTTTCCTGGCCGCCGTAGGTGTAGAAGCGCTGCGGCGGCTCGGCATAGGCAAGGTCATAGAGGACGAAGGTGAATCCGGAGAAGAGGTTCTCGAACTCGCCCATGACCTCATATGCGCTCAACGGCGCGTAGGCCCAGCCCTCCAGGTACTGCCAGCGCTCTTCGGGGGTGGGAAGCGGCGGCGAATTGCTGCGGTAGACCGGCAGCAACAGCAGGAAACCCGTTCGGCGCTCATCCTTCGCCTGCACCAGGTCGATGGGCCGAGTGAGCACCGGCGCGTTCCGCAGCACCGAAGTTAGTGCAGCCGCCCGGCGGTTCGGCT
The DNA here is from genome assembly GCF_004361735.1 of Azoarcus indigens. Taxonomy (GTDB): domain Bacteria; phylum Pseudomonadota; class Gammaproteobacteria; order Burkholderiales; family Rhodocyclaceae; genus Azoarcus; species Azoarcus indigens. The sequence goes on from NZ_SNVV01000014.1 coordinate 62,967, forward strand.
CCGAGGCGATGTCCAGCCCGATTGCCGGCCGGTTTTCCCGCTCCGGCTCAAGGAGTTCGATGACGAAACGCTCGCCGGCGTGCGGCGCAAACTGACTGATGGTGAAGTGGGGCTGATGATCCGCCCGGACTCGCTCGAGATAGGCTGCCTCTTCGGCCCGCGCCACCCGCCGGATGAAGCCGTAGCCACGGGCGCCGGGGAACTCCCGGGGCAAGTCGCGGGATTCGATATAGGCGCGGAAACGCTGCTGGGAAATAGCCTCCGGCCCGGCGGCGATCAGCGCCCCGCGCGCGCCGCGCAAACCGTACTCATAGCGGGTGAAGCGCTCCTCGATCTCCTGGATCACCCAGTCCCTCACCACATCGAAGCGTGCCTGCTCCTGTTCGCGGTTGCTGCGGGCAAGATGCTCCCCTGCCCCCAGGCCGATGAGCAAGAAGAGGACGAACACGACGGCGGCGGCCTGCGCGGGGCGACGATCCTGCGGCATCCTGGCTCCAGGAGCGGGGGGCTGGGCTTAGCCAGCCGGTCTGCATAGACACGCACATTCAAGCAAAGCGGGTGCATGCCACGCAACATCGTTCGTCAGTGCCATGCGAAACAGCTCACGCCGCCGGCTCGCGGCCGGCTCGCGGCCGGCGCCCGGCCGCGGCACAATGCAGGTCTCGCCTGCAATAGAAAACCGATGAGCCACCCCGCCGGTAATACCCTCTCCGCCAGCCTCGTCGCCGAGTTCCGTGCCGGCCTGCTGGAGACCCTGAGCGAATTCGCCAAGGACGTCGGCCGCGGCCGGCCGGTGGAACTCGCCGCCATCACGGAGGCAGCCGGCGCCTGCCATGACGAACTGGCCGGCTTCCGCGACCGCCACAGCTTCTCCGCCGCGCGCGGCCTCACCGCCTCCCGCATCAGCCTGGTGCACGAGGACGATCTCGAATTCACCATCGAGCTCACCGACCTCGCCCGCCGCCTGCGCGACCGCTGCAGCAGCGAGCTGACGCCCCTGCACGCGGCCTATCTCGTGCTGCTGGACCAGACGGACGCGGCGGAAGAGCAGATCCCGGTGGGCCCCGAGACCGCCTGCCGCGGCTTGCGCGCGTTGTGCGACAGCGCCGGCCTGAGCGGCGAGAAGCGCTCTGCCTTCCTCTCCACCGCCCTGGAACCCCTGGGCCGCCGGCTGCGCACCTTCTACCGCGGGCTGAACGACCGCCTGCTGGAGAGCGGACTGGACATGCCGGTAGTCGGCCGCGGCCACCAGCCGGGCGCCGCGCCGCCGTCCGCCGCCGACAGCGGCGAACTGCCGGCGCTGCCGGAGGAGACCACGCTGCTCGCCGCCGCCGGCCGTACGGTGCCCCCGGCCCCCGCCGATGCTGACCCGGTATCCGCACTCGGCGCCCACCTCGCCCGGCGGCGGCCCGTCGACGCCCCCAAGGCGCTGGACCCGGCACTGTCGGCCGCCATCCTCGGCCAAGTGCGCAACTGGCTCTCCGCCCATGACAGCGCCGGCGACCGCCTCTATGCCAGCGAACTTGCACCGCTGCTGCCGCCGGAAACCGCCGCCGCGGTAGAAACCGTCGAGCGCCTGCTCGAGTACCTGAGCGGCGAAAGCCGCGTGCCGCCGACACTTGCCCAGCGCTTCAGCCAGTTGCAGATCCCTCTGCTGCGGCTGGTGGTGGACGACAGCGCGGCCATCGGCGACCCGGCGCACCCCGCCCGCCAGCTGCTGGACACCCTGGTCCGCATCGGCGCAGGCGCGGACGAGACGCTGCCGGCCGAGGCGGAGCAGACCCTGGATGCGGCGCTCGCCGCACTCTGCGCCCTGCCGGCCCCCGCCGCGGAGGACTTCGCCCGTGCAGACGCGCGGCTGGAACCGATACTCGCCAGCCGTGCCGCCATCGAACAGCAGCTCACCGACGCCGCCATGCTCGCCGGCCAGCGCCTGGACCGCCGTGCCCATGCGCTGTCTACCGCCGCCCGCACCCTCGCCCGCCTGTGCGACGACCACACCCCGCCAGCGGTGCGCCGCTTCCTCGCCGGCGAATGGACGCAGCTGGTGGCCCGGGTGCTCTACAACCACGGCGACAAGCACCCGCTATGGCGGGAGTTGCTGGATGTCGCCAACCGCCTGGGGCAAAGCGGGCGACCGCTGGACAGCCCACAGGCACGCCAGCGGCTGCAGGCCAACCTGCCGGAGCTGATCAAGGCGGTGCACAAGGGCCTCGCCCTGCTCGGGCTGGACGAGGCCGCCCGCGACCGCGCCCTGGAAGATTGCATGGCGATGCATGCCGCTCGCCTGGGCGGCAAGCCTTTGCCCGAGTTGCCGCCGCAGGAAGCCGCTGCCGAACCCGTCCTGACCCGGGTGAGCGATACGCCGGCGCTGAGCTATCTGCACTTTCCGCCCTCGGCGCCGCAGCGCGCCGAGATCCGCGGCGCCAACGACTGGCTGCGCCGCGGCGAACTGCTGGCGCTGCAGTTGCCGGACGGCAGCCCGCTGCTGGGCCGCGCCACCTGGATAGGCCCGGCGCGCCAAGTGGTGCTGTTGGTGGACCAGAGCCGCCAGCGCACCGTGGCCGCCGATCTGGAGGCCGTGACCTCCAGCCTGCGCGCCGGCACGGCGCACCGCATCGATGAGCACGGCCTGATCCGCCGTGCCGCCAGCGAGTTGCTGACGCAGGGCCAGGGCTGAGCCAAGGCTCGGCAGCGTCGCGCCAGCAACGCCTTTCTTGCGCCCCAATGCAGACGGGGCGCGCCTCCCGAGTGGGAGACGCGCCCCGTTCCTTTACCGGCGCGCTCGCGCCGGGCGGGTTCAGCGCTTCAGCTGGCTGAGGTCGCGCACCGCGCCGGTGTCGGCGGAGGTGGTCAGCGCGGCGTAGGCTTGCAGCGCGGCGGACACCACCCGCTCCCGCGAGGCAGGCCGCCAGGCCTTGGCGCCGCGGGCCTCCATCGCCGCGCGGCGACTGGCCAGTTCGTCGTCGGAGATGGCCAGGCGGATGCTGCGGTTGGGGATGTCGATCTCGATGGCGTCGCCATTCTCGATCAGCGCGATGGCGCCGCCCATGGCCGCCTCCGGCGAAGCGTGGCCGATGGACAGGCCGGAGGTGCCGCCGGAGAAGCGGCCGTCGGTGAGCAGCGCGCACTGCTTGCCCAGGCCGCGGCTCTTCAGGTAGGAGGTGGGGTAGAGCATCTCCTGCATGCCGGGGCCGCCCTTCGGGCCTTCGTAGCGGATGACGACCACGTCGCCAGCCTGCACTTCCTCGCCGAGGATGCCTTCCACCGCATCGTCCTGGCTTTCATAGACGCGGGCCTTGCCGGTGAACTTCCAGATGGACTCGTCCACGCCGGCGGTCTTCACGATGCAGCCCTTCTCGGCGATGTTGCCGTAGAGCACGGCGAGACCACCATCCTGGCTGAAGGCGTTGGCCTTGTTGCGGATCACGCCCTTGACGCGGTCCATGTCCAGCTCCTTCCAGCGCTTGTTCTGGCTGAAGGCGACCTGGGTGGGCACGCCGCCGGGGGCAGCGAGGAAGAGGTCGAACACCGCCTTGTCGTGGGCCTGCATGATGTCCCAGCGGGACAGGGCTTCGCCCAGGGTCTTGCTGTGCACCGTGGGCACGTCGCGGTGCAGCAGGCCGGCGCGGTCCAGCTCGCCGAGGATGCTCATGATGCCGCCGGCGCGGTGTACATCCTCGATGTGCACATCCGCCACCGCCGGCGCCACCTTGCACAGGCAGGGCACCTTGCGGGAGATGCGGTCGATGTCTTCCATCTTGAAGTCCACCCCGGCTTCCTGGGCGGCGGCCAGCAGGTGCAGCACGGTGTTGGTGGAGCCGCCCATGGCCACATCCAGGCTGATGGCGTTCTCGAAGGCTTCGAAGGTGGCGATGGAGCGCGGCAGCACCGAGGCATCGTCCTGCTCGTAGTAGCGGCGGGCGATGTCGACCACCCGGCGGCCGGCTTCGCGGAACAGCTTCTCGCGGTCGGCATGGGTAGCGACGATGGTGCCGTTGCCCGGCAGCGACAGGCCCAGCGCTTCAGTGAGGCAGTTCATGGAATTGGCGGTGAACATGCCGGAACAGGAGCCGCAGGTGGGGCAGGCGGAGCGCTCGATGGCGTCCACTTCCTCATCCGAGCAGTTCTTGTCGGCGGCCTTGACCATGGCGTCCACCAGGTCCAGCGAGATCACCTTGGCCTCCCACTTGACCTTACCGGCTTCCATCGGGCCGCCGGAGACGAACACGGTGGGGATGTTGAGGCGCATCGCGGCCATCAGCATGCCCGGGGTGATCTTGTCGCAGTTGGAGATGCACACCAGCGCGTCGGCGCAGTGGGCGTTCACCATGTACTCCACACTGTCGGCAATGAGGTCGCGCGAGGGCAGGGAATACAGCATGCCGCCGTGGCCCATGGCGATGCCGTCATCCACCGCGATGGTGTTGAATTCCTTGGCGACGCCGCCGGCGGCTTCGATCTCGCGCGCTACCAGTTGCCCCAGGTCCTTGAGGTGGACATGGCCGGGCACGAACTGGGTGAAGCTGTTGGCGATGGCGATGATGGGCTTTTCGAAGTCGCCGTCCTTCATCCCGGTGGCGCGCCACAGCGCACGGGCGCCCGCCATGTTGCGGCCGGCGGTCGAGGTACGGGAACGGTATTGAGGCATGGGGTACTCCGGGAAGCTGCGGGTCGAACCGGAGATTCTAACCCCGCCGGCCGGCCGCGCACATGGCTGGTGCCACAGCGGGCCGCAGCCGACCCATGTCGGGGCATGCCACGGACTTGCGGATGGCACGGCCGCAGCTCAGCCCAGGTAGGCCGCCAGATCCACCTCGTCGATCTGCTCCGGCGCGAGGAAGCGCTCGGCGTAGCGGAGATAGACGCCGGAGCGCAGGAAGAGGTCGAAGACGTCGGCGTCGATGTGCTCCCGGCGCTTGAAACCATCCAGGATGCGGATGGCCTCCGATAGCGTCTTGGCCTTCTTGTAGGGCCGGTCGGGCGCGGTGAGGGCCTCGAAGATGTCGGCGACCGCCATGATGCGGGCCGGCACCGACAGCTGGCCGGCCTGCAGACCACGAGGGTAGCCGGTGCCAATCAGCGTCTCGTGGTGGGTAGCGGCGTACTCCGGCACCCGCTTCATGTGCGCCGGCAGCGGCAGCCGGTCCAGCATCACGATGGTCTGGATGATGTGCTCGTTGATCTTGAAGCGCTCTTCCTCGGTCAGCGTGCCACGGCTGACGGCAAGGTTGTGCAGTTCGCCGAAGTTGTACAGGTGCTCCGGCACGGTGACGCGGAAGCCAAAGCGGGGATCCAGCGGCTCGCCCCCGGTGCGCGGCACCACCTGCTCCGGCTTGTCGGCGAGCAGGTGCTCCACCGCCGGCAGCTCGGCCGCCGGCAGATCCGTCAGCCGGCGCTGTTCGCCGTGGGACAGGCCGAGGCGGTCGTCGAAATGGCGCAGCCAGGTCTGGCCGCCAATGCGGCGCAGGCGCTGCACGTCTTCGTCGGCGATGGACTCGCCGCCGATGTTGCAGGCGGCGACGAAGGCGAAATCCGCCTGCAGCTGCTGTACGCGGCCGGCCAAGGTGGCGGCGGCCCGCGCCGGTTCCATGCCGTTGCGCTCGGCATGCAGGCGCTCGATCTCGGCGTCGCGCAGCAACACTTCGAAGCGGGTGCGGATCTCGTGGATGCGGTTGTAGATGGTCTCCAGCTTGGTGGCCTTGTCCATCACGTATTCCGGCGTGGTCACCTTGCCGCAGTCGTGCAGCCAGGCGCCGACGCGGAATTCGCGCCATTCGTCCTCGGTCTCGAAGCGGAAGTCGGCGAGCGGACCGTGGTCGGTCTTGCAGGCCTCCTCGGCCAGCATCAGGGCCAGCTCCGGCACGCGGGCGCAGTGGCCGCCGGTGTAGGCGCTCTTGGCGTCGATGGCGCTGGCGATGATCTGGATCAGCGAGTCCATCAGTACCTGCTGCGCGTTCAACAGCTGGTAGTTGTCCAGCGCCACCGCCGACTGCGAAGCCAAGGCCTCGACGTACTGCACCGTGTCCGGGCCGAAGGGGACGGTGGCGCCGCTGTCCGGGTCCACCGCGTCGATGAACTGCAGTACGCCCATGACTTCGCCGCTGGAGGCGGTCATCGGCACGGTGAGCAGGGAAACTCCGGCGCCCGCCTCCACGGCGGAGTCGAAGCGGGGATCGGCGGCGGCATCTGCCACCGTCACCGTGCGACGCTCCAGCGCCGCCAGCGCCACCGGATCGCGCAGCCGTGGGGCGCCGGCCGCGTCGTGCAGCGCAAGTGAGGCGCCCTCTTCCACGCCATCGCTGATCTGATCGCCATGGCTGTCCAGCGCCAGGCGCAGACCGTCCTGCCCATTGGCGAGATACAGCCGCGCGCCGCTGGCATTGCACAGTTGCCGTCCGCTCTCCAGCACATGGCGCAGCAAGGTCTCGCGGTCGCGCTCGGAAGACAGCAGCAGGCCGTTGTCCACCAGCCCCTGCAGCTTGGCCAAGGCCTCGTTCAGCGCGCGGGTGCGCTGCAGCAGCGAGGCCTTCATGGTCTGGTGCGCTTCGCCCAGGGTATCGATCTCGTAGAACATCGAGCGCACGGTGACGCGGCCGGAGAAGTCCAGCCGCTTCACCCGCTCCGAGTCTGCCGCCAGCAGGCCCAGCGCGCGGGAGGCCTGGCGCGAGGCGAAGAAGGAGGCCGGCAGCGCCAGCGCCAGGACCAGCGCCGAGATGAGCATGATGTCGTCGCGGGTGCGCACGATCGGCCCGGCGAAGGCGCTCATCGGCGCGAAAGCCGCCACCTGGAAGGTCTGGCCGGCACTGAGCGCCACCTCGCGCAGCGCATAGACATAGCGCTGCCCCTGGAGGTCGATGAGGCGGCTGCCCTTGTCCGCTTCCCCTACGCCCGCCACGCCAGCGGCGTTCAGCGGCTGCAGCAGCGGGGTGAGCGCCTCGCCTAGCGGCTGCAGCGGCACCGGCAGCGGCGTGTGCAGGGCGGCGCTGGCATGAAAGGCGAGCACCCGGCGCTGGCTGTCGATGACTGCGGCTCCGCCCTCGCGCTCGCCCACGGTGTCGGCGAGCAGGCGCTGCAGTTGCCCCAGCGCCAGGTCGGCGCCGACCACGCCGCCGCCGCCCGCCACTGCCTGCGACAGCGTGAGCCCCAGCGCCTGCGAGGACTGGAAGTGATAAGGATCGGTAGCCTGCAGCCCCGGCTGGCGGCGGGCGCTGTCATACCAGGGGCGCTCACCCGGCCGGTACTCCGCCGGCTGGCGCCGTTCGCCCAACACGCCGCCATCGCGGTCAAGGAAGCGCCAGTGCTCCGTCCTGCCGCCGGTGCCGGCGAGGATGGTGCGCAGCGCGAACCAGGTATCCGCCGGCGCGGCCAGCGCCTGCGCCACCGCCGGGTCGCCGCGCACGCCGATGGCCTGGACGAAGTCATCGTTGGCCAGGCCGAGGTAGACGCCATAGAGATTGGGATTCTCCCGCACCGCCACCAGCAGCGCCGGCGCCACCAGGGCGGTGTCCAGCCGGCCGTCGCGGTGCAGCCTGGCGGCCTCCACGCTGGCCTGGATGCGCACCAGCCGGCTGGCGGAGGCGATCATCTCCTGCAAGCGCGCGGCATTATGGTCGGCGATGTGGGCGAAGATGCCGGTGGCGCTCTCCTCCGCCATTTCGTCGAAGCGGTTCCAGGCGGCGAACAGGAAGACGCCCATCAGGGAAACGACGAACACCGCCAGCAAGGCCGTGGTCAGGTAATGAAAGCGCAGCTTCAGTCCAGCCGGAATGCCCATTTACCGTCCTTTGCCTGCGCTCCCAGGGCTACCGGTCGATTGCGGCGAGCGTGGAAGCAAGGTATTACTTACGGCCTGCCCGTACCGGGCAAACCCAGTTCCCCGGAGTCCCCATTGAACCATTTCCGATCGCTCTGCCTTGCCGCGATGCTTGCGTTTGGCCTAGCCGCGCACGCCGAAGACAATGCGCGGATAGGATACGTCAAGACACTCAGCGGCGATGCGAACATCGTAAGCGGTGAAACTAGCAGCGCGGCGCGGGTCGGCAGCCCGCTGAAGCTGGGCGACCGCATCATCACCGGTGCCAACGCCAGCCTCGGCCTGATCCTCAAGGACAACACGGTGCTGTCGCTCGGGCCGGACACCGAGATCTCGGTGGACGATTACCTCTACGCCCCCGCCCGCGAGGCGCTGCGGCTGGATGCGCGCATCCTGCGCGGCACGCTGCACTACATCTCCGGTGTCATCGCCAGACTCAAGCCGGACGCGGTCACGGTGCGCACGCCCACCGGCACCATAGGCGTCCGCGGCACCCGCTTCGTCGTCAAGGTGGCCGACTGATATGCGCATCGCCATGAATTCCGCCCGCAGGGCTTTCCTTTCCCGCAGCGCAGCCGGCCTGATCGGCGCGCTGCTGCTCGCCGGCTGCGCGCCGCAGTCCTACCTGGTGCTGCTGGAAAACCCCGGCGGCGGCAACGGCAAAGTGCTGGTGACCGGCGCGAGTGGCCGGCAGGCCGGCGTGGAGCGCGCCGGCGATGCGCTGGCGCTGAACGCCGACGGCCCGCGCCCGCTGGTGGTGGATGCCGACCAGGTGCAGCGCGATTTCGGCGCCGCGCTGGCCGCCCAGCCGCCGCTGCCGGAGAGCTTCCTGCTCTACTTCGAGGGCGGCGAGCGCCTGACCGCGGAATCCCTCGCCCGGCTGCCGGACATCCTCGCCGCCATCGCCCGCCGGCCGGCGGCCGACGTCTCCATCATCGGCCACACGGACACCATGGGGAACGCCAGCGCCAACGAGGGCCTGGGCCTGGCGCGTGCCGAGGCGGTGCGTAAGCTGCTGGAGAGCGAGGGCGCAAAGCCGCTGGAGATGAATGCCACTTCCCACGGCGAACGCAATCCGCTGATCCCGACGCCGGACGAAACCCAGGAGCCGCGCAACCGGCGGGTGGAAGTGACAGTGCGCTGAGCGCGCATCCCGTGCCATCGGAAACCGGAAGGGTCAGGGGCGCCGGCTTCGGCCAAGGCGCCCCTCCGTTTTGCCCCGGGGCCGGCTCACGCCTGTGAGTGCGAATCGCACCGCCCGCTGAAGCCTCCGCTTCTTCGCAGAGGGCGAGGCTACTTCCCCTCCAGCACCACCAGATCGTCCCGCGCACCGGCGTGCAGCCGCGCCAGATGCAGGCGCACCAGCGCGTCCTCCGGCCGCAGCGCCGCGAGTTTCTCGAAAGCCGTCAGCGCGCCCTCCTCGCCCGCCGCCAGCAAGGCGTAGGCGGCGGTGTAGGCGGCGGCGTGGGCGCCGTCCTCCGCCTCCACGGTCGTGTAGGTCATCAGCGCCTCGCTGCGTCCCCGCAGCATCAACCGCCCGACCGGCCGCACCGTCGCCCCCGGGCAGGCCGCCAGGGTCGCCGCCGACAGGCAGAGCTGGGTGCCGAGGTATTTGTTCGCGCCCTCCAGCCGCGAGGCGGTATTCACCGCGTCGCCCAGCGCGCGGTAATCGAAGATGGCCTTGCCGCCGAAGTTGCCGACGATGACCTCGCCGGTGTGCACGCCGACCCGCGTGTGGCCGAAGGGAACGCCCTGCGCCGCCAGCTCTGCCGCATAGGCGGCGCCGAAAGCGGCCATCTCCCGTGCGCAGGCCAGCGCCCGGCAGGCGTGGTCGGCTTGCAGCACCGGCGCGGAGAACATGATGGCCACCGCGTCGCCCACGATGCGGTCCAGCGTGCCCTGGTGACGGAAGGCGATGCCTATCATCTCGTCCAGGTAGCGGTTGAGCAGAGCCACCGCTTCCGCCGGGTCCAGCCTGTCCATCAGCGCGGTGAAGCCGGCAAGATCGGTGAACACGAAGCTGCACACCTGCCGCCTGCCGCCCAGCGCCAGTTGCTCCGGGTGCGCCACCAGATGCTCCACCAGGTTGGGCGACACGTAGCGCGAGAAGGCCAGCCGTATCCAGCGCTGGCGCCGCTCGCCGGCGATGTGGCGGATCACACTGGCGGCGGCGAAGGCAAGCAGCACCGTCAGCGCCGGCAGGGCGGGATCGAACAACAGCCCATGACGAGAGAAGGCGGCCCAGCCCGCCCAACCGAGCCCGCCCAGCACCAGCGCCAGCACACCCAGCGCCAGCGGCGTTGCCGCCCGGGCGGTCGCCAGCACCACCACCAGGCAGCCCAGCAGCAGCGCCAGGCTCTCTACCGCCGGTGCCAGCGCGGGCCGCTGCAGCACGTCGCCGGCGAGGATCTGCTCCAGCACCTGGGCATGCACCTCCACCCCAGGCATCGGCCCGCTCACCGGGTTGAAGCGCAGGTCCATCAAGCCTTGGGCGGAGGAGCCGACCAGCACCAGCCGGCCGCGCAGTTCCGCATCCACCTCGCCGGCCAGCACCTGCCAGGCCGGCAGATAAAGCGCGGCATCCGGCCGGGCGTAATGCACCCAGACTTCGCCGCGCTCGTTGGTGGCGAGCTCCCGACTGCCGACACGCAGGCCGGCCAGCCTGCCCTCACCGTCGGCCAATAGGGTGTAGTTGCGCGCCCCCTGCTCCAGCCGCAGCACCTCCGCCACCAGCGCCGGCACCGTCGCCCCGCCCAGGCGGAACACCATGGGCACCCGCCGCACCACGCCGTCCGGGTCGGGCACGAAGCTGATTGCTCCCAGTCCGGGGGCCGCCTGCGCCAGGACCGGCAGCGGCATCACCGCGGCATCGAAATGGAAGAGCCCATTCACTTGCGGCGCGCCGCTGAGCACGAAGCGGAAGGGCCAGGCGAAGTCCCGCGGCAGCGCGCCGCGTTCCACCGCGACGAAACCCAGCGCCGCCGGCGCCTGCGCCAGCGCAGCGGCGAAAGCCTCATCATGGTCGGGCAAGCCGGCGAGCGCGCCGCGCAAGGACGCCGGCACCTGCCACAGCGCGCCCACGGCTGCCGGCGAGCTGCGGTCCGCCTCGGCAAACAGCACGTCGAAGCCCACCGCCGCCGCGCCGGCGCCATCCAGGCGCTGCAGCAGCTCCGCCAGCCGGGTGCGCGGCCAGGGCCACTGGCCGAGGCGGGCCAGGCTCTCCTCGTCGAAGTCCACCACCCGCACCTTCGCCTCGGCGGCGGTGCGCGGCTGCCAGCGCTGGAACTGGTCGAACACCGCATGGCGCAGCGCGAGTACCGCCTGCGGTTCCAGCAGTTGCAGGGCCAGGCCGAGCACGGCGATCAACAGGGGAATCGACAGGGCAGCAGACGAAATGCGGTGCCGGAAAGACATCCTGACGAGGGCGGAAAAGTGGGCAAGGCGGCCATCATAGCCGAGCGCCGCGGCCCGCTTTGCCGCGCGGAAAGCGCGTCTCCTTTATCATCGCCCCTCCCGCCCCAGCTCCGGAAACACCATGGACAGCCCCGCCGCAAGCGACGACAAGACCTACTCCCTGAGCCCCGCCGAAATCCGCGTACTCGGCGTACTGGCCGAAAAAGCCTTCCTCACCCCGGACACCTACCCGCTGTCCATCAATGCGCTGACCACCGGCAGCAACCAGCTCACCGCCCGCGAGCCGGTGATGAACCTGAGCGAGGCCGAGGTGCAAGCCGCCATCGACAGCTTGATCGGGCTGCGGCTGGTGAGCCGCCGCGACCAGCAGAGCAGCCGTGTCTCCAAGTACGAACACCAACTGCGGCTGCGCCACTCGCTGCCGCCGGCGGAGCAGGCGGTGCTCGCGGTGCTGCTGCTGCGCGGCGCCCAGACCGCCGGCGAGATCCGCCAGCGCTGCGAGCGCATGCACCGCTTCGACGACATCGCCGAGGTGGAGGCAGTGCTGGAGCACCTGGCCGAAAAGTACCCGGCGCTGGCCGTGAGCCTGCCGCGCTCGCCGGGCACCAAGGAAACCCGCTACATGCATCTGCTGGGCGGCGAGGACGCGCTGGAAGCAGCCCAGGAAAGCGCTGCCGCCGGCAGCGGGGGCAGCAGCAGCCGCAGCCGGCTCGGCGAACTGGAAGAAGAGGTGAAGCGCCTGCGCGAGGAAGTGGAAACCCTGAAGCGCGGCTTCGAAGCATTCCGCCAACAGTTCGAATAAGGGTGGACGCATGCTGATCCATCCCCAGATCAATCCGATCGCCTTCTCGGTCGGCCCCCTGTCCGTGCGCTGGTACGGGCTGATGTACCTGATCGCCTTCGTGCTCTTCATCGTGCTCGGCCGCCTGCACGCGCGCCGTCGCCCGGAGAGCGGATGGACGCCGCAGGCGATAGACGATCTGCTGTTTTACGGCGTGCTCGGCGTCATCATCGGCGGCAGGCTGGGGGAGGTGCTGTTCTTCCAGCCCGGCTACTACTTCAGCAACCCGGCCGAGATCGTCGCGGTGTGGAAAGGCGGCATGAGTTTCCACGGCGGCTTCCTCGGCGTGCTGGCGGCGATGTGGTTGTACGGCCGCAAGCATGGCCGCGGCTTCTGGGAGGTGACGGATTTCATCGCCCCGATGGTGCCGCTGGGTCTGGCCGCTGGCCGCATCGGCAATTTCATCAACGGCGAGCTGTGGGGTCGTCCGGCCAACCCGGATCTGCCCTGGGCGATGGTATTTCCGCTGGTGGACGATCTGCCGCGCCACCCCTCGCAGCTCTACCAAGCCGCCGGAGAAGGGCTGCTGCTGTTCTTGATACTGTGGTTCTTCGCCGCCAAACCGCGGCCGAGAATGGCAGTATCGGCGCTGTTCCTGCTCGGCTACGGCTGCCTGCGCTTCATCGCCGAGTTCTTCCGCACGCCGGACCCGGGCATCTTCGGCACCTTGTCCATGGGGCTGTCCACCGCCCAGTGGCTGTGCGTGCCCATGGTGCTGACAGGAGCGGTGCTGTTCGGCTACAGCAGGAAACTGAAGGCCTGACCGGGCGGCATCCCGAAGGCAGCGGCCGGCCGGGCGTCGCGTCGCTGCATGCCCGGGCCGGCACCATCCAAGGTGGCCCGGCAATCGGGAAACAGCAAACGAGGATGTGTAGCCTGCAGCGCCGAGGGCAGTTCTTTGCCCGCCCTCATGCCAATGGTAGGGCTTGGGGGGAGGCGAAGCGGGAAGTCAGTGGCGGTGGCGCGCCTCGGCGTCGGCGGCGATGCGTTCCAGGCAGTCTGGCAGGTCCGCCGCCACGACAACGTGATCTGCGCCCAAGGCGCGGGCGGCACGGGCCGGCATGGAGTCCACGCCCGGCACCACCGCCACCGCACAGGTTCCCGGCGACACCCGCTTCAGCAGGCCCACCAGGCGCGCCGGCTCATGCTCGGCGATGCGCCAGTCGACCACCAGCACCTCGGGCCGCATGCGGAAAAACAGCCGCATGGCCTCGCTCTCCCGATCGGCCTTGCCAACGATGCGCACACCGGTGCAGATAGCGAGTTCCGCCTTCAATTTGGCACAGGTTGGCGTCTCCGGCACGGCGAGCAGCACACGCAGCGGCGTGGTCTGGGGAGCAGTCATCAGGCAGGGCTGGCAATCGGGAATCTTCACGGCATACCTCCACCTACACGATGGCATACGCCCTTGACAGGCATCAACCCCTCGCAACGAAGGGTTTATGCAACACGTCACACTCGCTGCGCCATGGCCCCGCCGGCCCCGTGTAGTTGCCGATCCGAGATGTCCAGATAGGTTCCTACCACCCGCAGGGGATGCCCGTCGGCATCCCGCTCCACCACCTGCCCCACCGAGCTGAACCAGCGGTAGATGTCGCCCGCAAGGCGCATGCGGAACTCGCACTGGTAGGTCGCCACCCGGCCGCCAAGGTAGGCGCGGAAGCGCTCGCGCACCCGCTCCCGGTCTTCGGGATGTACCCGCTCCAGCCACGCATCGGCCGGTTCGCTGAAGGCCTCCGACGGCGCTCCCACCATGCGGGCGACGCTCTCGTCGTGTTCGACCACGTCGCCATCCGCCCGGTAGTCCCACAACCCCAGCCCGGTGGCGCGTATCGCCAGCCGCAGGCGTGCCTCCCGCCGCAGCAAGCCTTGCTGCAGCTGGGTGAGGCGTGCAAAGCCCAGCCTGACCAGGATCCACAGCAGTACCGAGGTGACCAGCACGAAGAACAGCCCCTTGTAGGTCTGCAGCTCGGTGAGCCGGCTCGGCTCGCCCACCCACATGGAGATCAGCTGGTCGGAATAGATGATCCAGGCTACCGCGAAAGCGGCGTAGATCAAGGTAGCCGGCAGCGCCAGCAGCCCTGGCGAGGGGGGCGGCGGAAGCGGGGGAAGGGGGGCGTCGCTCATCAGCACATCCTCCTGCCGGGCGGGGAGTAAGCCGATGTTACGCCAAGGCCTGCGAGGCGTGCAGCCCTTGCCGGCGCGCCTTCCGGCCCCGCAGCGCGGCCTGCCGCCAGGGCTGCCTCCGGGGCGGCGCGATATCATGGCGCCACCCATCCGGCCTGTTTCTGGAGACTGTCCATGTCCGCCACCGATCTGTTTTCCCGCGGGCTTTCCCGCATGCGCGAGATGGTCGCCAATGCCACCGCCAAGCCCAAGGAGCCGTCGGAGAAGATTCTGGAGCGCATCCGTCAGCAGTTGCACGAATGCGCCGAGGGCCGCGGCGGCGAGATATCCACCCGCCAGCGAGCTGCCCGCCTGGCGGAAACCTATCTCGGCCTGGACGATGGCGGCCGCCTTGCGGTGCTGCGCATGATCGCGCTGGAATTCGGCCCCGACCCCACCCAGGTGGCCACGGCGCACAAGGCCTACCAGGCTGCGGTGGGCAGCGAACGGCAGTGGGACGCGGAGGCGCAGCTGCGCGCCGCCATGCGCTCCCGCCGCATCCGCATCCTCACCCAGTTCAATGCGATACCGCAGGGGGTGAAGTTCCTGGTCGACCTGCGCGCCGACCTGCTGCGCTACCTGCCGGAGGAGCCGCTGCTGAAGCCGCTGGACCGCGAACTGGAAGCGCGGCTCACCGCCTGGTTCGACGTCGGTTTTCTCGAGCTCACCCGCATCACCTGGCACTCGCCGGCGGTGCTGCTGGAGAAGCTGGTGGAGTACGAGGCGGTGCACGAGATCCGTTCCTGGAACGACCTCAAGAACCGGCTGGATACCGACCGCCGCTGCTACGCCTTCTTCCACCCGCGCATGCCGCTGGAGCCGCTGATCTTCGTCGAGGTCGCCCTGCTGGAACAGCTGGCCGACAACGTGCAGCAACTGCTGGACGAGCATGCGCCGGTGCAGGACACCCGCCGCGCCGACACCGCCATCTTCTACTCCATCAGCAACACCCAGGCCGGTCTGCGCGGCATCTCCTTCGGCAACTTCCTGCTCAAGCGGGTGGTGGAAGACCTGCAGCGCGACTTTCCCAAGCTGAAGTGCTTCGCCACCCTCTCGCCCCTGCCCGGCCTGGTGCGCTGGACCAGCCGCCATCCGGAGGAACTGGCCAAGGCCCTCACGCCGGCCGACTGGAAGAAGCTGGCAGCGGCAGGAGTAGAAGGCCCCGACTCGCCCCGGCTGGGCGCCCTGCTGGAGGGTAAGGCGGACTGGCAGGACGACCCCGCGCTGGCGCGAGCGCTCAAGGAGCCGCTGCTGCGGGTGGCGGCCCATTACCTGCTGCACACCGCCGGCGACAGCCGGCCGGTGGATCCGGTGGCCCGCTTCCACCTGGGCAACGGCGCCCGCGTGGAGCGGCTGAACTGGATGGCGGACAGCTCAGCCAAGGGGTTGGCTCAGTCCTGGGGCATCATGGTCAATTACCTCTACGACCCCGACCGCATCGAATCCAACCTGGAGGCGTATGCCAGCGAAGGCCGCATCGATGCCTCCCCCGCCGTCCGCCGCCAGGCCCGGCGCTGAGGTCCAGCGCAATCGGCGGCCGACCATGACGCATGTCGCACCCGCCGGCGCTACACCGACCGTATGATCCCGAAGTGGTCCCGGGCGCCATCGGCACTCCTGCCGGCGGAGCTGACCCGCCACGCTCCCTAGCTGACGGATATCTCCCTCGTGCGCCTGCCCTTCCGGCCCGCTTCAATCCGGGTCCGCCTGCTGCTCGCCAGCACCGCCGTCCAGGTAGTGCTGCTCACCTTGCTGGTGGTGAACAGCGTCCGCCTGATGAACGAGGCCGCCTCCGCCAGCCTGGACACCCTGGTCGAACAGAACGCCAGCATGCTGCACGCCATGGCCACCGCCTTCGGCGAACAGGAACGCTACCCGGCGCTGCAGGACCTGCTGCGCGAACTGCTGGCCGACGCTCACGGCGGGCTGGCCTATGTGCGCATCGGCGACAGCCAGGGCCGCTTTCTGCTCTCCGCCGGCCGGCCGGAGCTCGAACCCCTGCCCGTCGGCAGCAGCGCCTTGCCAGCGGACATCGACCGGGTGCTCGCCGAACGCTTCATTCACATCCGCCGCCCCTTGCTGCTGTCGGGCAACGAAGTCGGCTTCCTGCAGTTCGGCGTTTCGGTTTCCATCCTCGCTGCCGCGCGCAAGGCCATTATCGAGCAGGGCACGCTGATCGCCTCGGCCGAACTGCTGCTCACCTTCCTGCTCATCTCCTCGCTCGGCTATCTGCTTACCAGCAAGGTGCGCCGCCTGCTGGACGGCAGCCGCGCCATCGCCGACGGCCACTTCGAGCACCGCCTGCCGGTGTATGGCAATGACGAGTTGTCCCGGCTGGCACGCCATTTCAACCTGATGGCGGCCACGCTGCAGGAACGGGTCGGCGAACTGCAGGACACGGCCGACCGCCTGGCCGCCAGCGAAGACCGCTACGCCCTCGCCATGCAAGGCGCCAATGACGGGCTGTGGGACTGGGACATCCCGGGCAACACCATCTACTACTCCGAACGCTTCCGCGAGATTGCCGACCGCACCGCCTGCGACCTGCCCGGTTCGCCGCAGCAAGTGCTGGACCTGCTTCACCCGGACGATGTGAAGCCCTATCGCCAGCGCATGGCCGAGCACCTCAAGGGCATCAGCGCCCGCTTCACCTGCGAACACCGCATCCGCCTGCCGGACGGCGGCTACCGCTGGGTGGTCACCCGCGGCGTCGCCCGCCGCGGCGACGACGGCCGCGCCATCCGCATGGCCGGCTCTATCGGCGATGTGGACATGCGCAGGCAGGCGGAACAGCAGCTGGTGCACGATGCCCTGCATGACGGCCTCACCGGCCTGCCCAACCGCGCACTCTTCATCGAGCATGTGCGCCGCGCCATCGGCCAGCAGCGCCGCGACGGCGACGAACGCTTCGCAGTGCTGGCGATCAACCTGGAACGCTTCAGCCTGGTGAACGACAGCTATGGCCATGCCACCGGCGACGCCCTGCTGCGCAGCATCGCCGGCCACATCTCCGCCTCGCTGCGCGCCGGCGACGTCCTCGCCCGCGTCGGCGGCGACCAGTTCGCCGTCCTGCTGGACGGGCTCAAGGACAGCGCCGAAGCGCTGCGCCTGGCCGAGTCCCTGGTGGAGCTGCCGGCCTTCGCCCTGCCCGCCACCGGCCAGCCGCTGCATCCCAAGTGCCGCATCGGCGTCGCCCTCGGCGAGCCGGACTACGAGGATGCCGGCGCCCTGCTGCGGGATGCCGACAACGCCCTGCACAAGGCACGTCAGGCAGAAGACTCGCCGGTGGCCGTCTTCCACGCCTCCATGCATGCCCAGACGCTGCTCACGCTGCAGCTCGAGTCCGACTTGCGCCAGGCCCTGCACGAGCGCGCCCTCATCGTCCATTACCAACCCATCGTCACCCTGGCCGAGCAGCGGCTGAGCAGCATGGAAGCGCTGGTGCGCTGGCCGCACCCGACCCGCGGCCTGATGGCGCCCAACGTCTTCATCCCGCTCGCAGAAGCGCTGGACCTGGTTCACGAGCTCGGCATGCAGGTGCTGGAGCAAGTGTGCGCAGACCTTGCCCGCTGGCAGAGCGAGGGCTACACACCACCGCCGGTCAGCGTCAACCTCTCTGCCCGCCAGCTGAGCCGGCCGGCGCTGGCCACCGAATTATTGGACGCCATCGCCCGTCACCGCGTCTCGCCCGCCAGCATCCGCATCGAAGTCACCGAGAGCCTGTTCGCGCGCCCTGACGGCCCGGCCAAGGCCGCGCTGCAGCAGCTGCGCCAGGCAGGCGTCATGGTGCTGATCGACGACTTCGGCACCGGCTTCTCGGCGCTCAGCTATCTGCACACCATCCCCTGCGACGTGGTCAAGCTGGATGGCTCCTTCGTCCGCTCGCTGACCGACGACGCCCGGCTGCGCGCCATCGTCCGCCGCAGCATCGAGCTGGTTCACGATCTCGGCATCGCGGTGGTCGCCGAATGCATAGAAACCGAAGACCAGGCCACCCTGCTGCATGAAATGCACTGCGATTACGGCCAGGGCTACCTCTTCTCCCGGCCGCTGCCCGCCGACGCAATGACGGCACGGCTCCCTCCCCCGCTGGCGCTGGCCGGGTGAAGCTGCTGCCCCCCCTCCTCGTCTGCGCGGCGCTGCTGCGGTCGGTCGGCCTGCATGCCGAGATGCCGGACGTGCGCTGGTCCGGCTTCGCCACCCTGGGCATGGTTTCCACCTCGGCGAGCGATCTGCGCTACGCCCGCATCGGCGTGGATCACCCTGGCGCCGAGAATCCGGATTTCGGTCCGGACACGGTGGCGGGCCTGCAGGGCAACTTCCGCTTCGGCGACCGGCTCGGTGCCGCACTGCAGGTCATCAGCCGCGAAACGCCGGAGGGCAGATACACCCCGCGGCCCAGCCTGGCCTTCCTCAGCTACGCCCTGAGCCCGACGCTGACGGTACGTGCCGGCCGCATGCGGGTACCCTTCTTCATGCTGTCGGACACGCAGGACATCAACTACGGCAACCCCTGGGTCCGGCCGCCGGGCGAGGTCTACAGCCTCAATCCCTTCCCCGACCTCGACGGCATCGACCTGCTCTACCGCCTGCAACTGGGCGAAACCCAGCTGGAACTGCACCCCTACGCCGGCCACAGCGACCTCCCGCTCTACAAGAATGGCGACATCGGCCTGCGCGAAACCCTGGGCCTGAACCTCTCGCTCACCCACGGCAACCTCCTGGTGCACCTCGGCCATGCGCGCGCGCGGCTGAAGCTGCAATGGAACGACCCGGACTACCGCCAGCTCACCGGCGCGCTGCAGATGCTGGGACGCAGCGACGTCCTGGCCGACCTCTCCGGCGATGATGGACGCGCCCGTTTCAGTTCCGCCGGCTTCCAGTGGGACGATGGCGAGTGGCTGCTGATCGGTGAATACGCCCGCCGCGAGAACACCCGCTACGCCAACAGCGGCCACGGCTGGCATCTCACCGCCGGCCACCGCTTCGGCAACTGGCTGCCCTTCTTGACGCTGGCGCGGCAAACCCAGGACAGGCCGATCGCCCGCACCGACCTCGGCGACCCGGCGCTGACCCAGGCCTTCGAGGGCTTCCTCGCCTCCCGCAACCTCGCGCAACGCAGCGCCACCCTCGGCCTGCGCTGGGATTTCGCCGCCAATGCCGCGCTCAAGACCGAATGGACGCGGACCCATACCGACCGCGACGGCTGGGGCAGCTTCTTCCCCCGGGGCGAGCCCGCTGCCGCCGACATGCGCGGACGCACGATAGACACGCTGAGCCTGTCCCTGGATGTCGTCTTCTAGAGGCCCTCTCCTCGCCTGGGCGCTCGCCTTGCCGCTGGCGCTGGGCATCCAGTTCGCCTGGGCGGACATCGCCCTGGTCACCGGACGCCAGTCCAGCATCCAGGAGTTGGGGCGCGAGGAAGCCACCCAGCTCTATCTCGGCCATCGCGCCACGCTGGCGAACGGTCAGGCCGCCGTGCTGATCGACTTGCCGCCGGGGCCGGTGCGGGACGCCTTCTACCTCGACCTCACCGGCAAGAATCCGGCGCAGATCCGGGCCTATTGGTCGCGCCAAGTCTTCACCGGCCGCGCCCTCCCGCCACGGCAGGCCAACGGAGCAGAGGAAGTCCTGCGCTGGCTGGCGGAGGGGCAGGCCAGTCTCGCCTATCTGCCGACCGGGGTCCTGGATCAACGCGTCCGCGTGCTGCTCACACTCCCCAGCCCCTGAGCCCCGCGACAAACCCTCCCCGCCGTCCCGGCCCTTCGTAGCAAACCCGACAAGGCGCAATCCTGCGGGACAGAACGGGAACGCGATCACTTCCAGCTGCAGGCGAACTTTCCGCACTGCGGAAACGCCCTCAGTCCGGGAGCTTTCGCCCCCCCTGGTCCGCAATCCGCCTTTCAGCGGGACAGCCTCTCCAAGTGGCCCGCTTCCTGCTTTCCGCCTGTGGACAGCGCCCTGCCGGAGAGCGGGGCGGAATATGCAATTGGCAATATTTTTGGACAGCCAATGCTGCAGGCCGAAGAAGTCAGTCACACACGCGCTCAGCCTTATCCGGCGCGGACTTGACGAAAGCTGCGCAATGGTGATGTAATGCAAATCATTCTTATTTGTATGGCGATGCAACATGACAGCAGAGTCGATCGCTCCGGCAGATACATCCGCCCCGGCAGCCCGCGACCTGCCCCGGTTCGCGGAAAGGCAGCCCCCCATGGCCGAGCCTCCCATTCCCAGCAGCATGCTGCTGCTGGGACGAACCAGCGTCACGATCGACCATCAGGGTGTGCAGTACGTACTCCGCACCACCCGTGCGGGAAAGTTGATTCTCACCAAGTAGCACGGCCAGGAACGGCAAAACCCCTCAACGAGGCTAGACTATGTATGTCTGTGTCTGCAACGCGGTAACTGAGCGGCATATCAACGAAGCGGTACGCAATGGCGTGACCACCATGCGCGAGTTGCGCAAGGATCTGGGTGTCACCGCCGAATGCGGCCGCTGCGCGATATGCGCTCGTGATTGTCTGCGCGCTGCGATGGCCGAACAGGCCCCGGACTACGGGATGCCCGCGGGCGTCCTGCCCTCGTTTCCCCTTGCCGTGGAGGCCTCATGAAAGGCGACAAGAAAGTCATTCAACTACTCAACAAGCAACTGACCAACGAACTGACGGCGATCAACCAGTACTTCCTGCACGCCCGCATGTACAAGAACTGGGGTCTGATCAAACTGGGCAAGCACGAGTACGAAGAGTCCATCGAAGAAATGAAGCATGCGGACGATCTCATCGAGCGCGTGCTCTTCCTCGAAGGTCTGCCCAATCTGCAGAACCTCAACAAGCTGATGATCGGCGAGAACGTTCCCGAGTGTCTTGCCGGCGACCTGAAGCTGGAGCAGGCCTCCCGCGCCGATCTGGTCGAGGCCATCGCTTACTGCGAGTCCTGTAAGGACTACGTCTCCCGCGACCTGCTGGAAGACATTCTCGAAGACACCGAAGAGCACATCGACTACCTGGAAACCCAGATCGACCTGGTTGCCCAAGTGGGCCTGCCGAACTACCTGCAGTCGCAGATGGAACCGGAAGCCTCATAAACCGGCCCAGGCTGGAGCGCCCCTCGGCGCTCCAGCAGCAAACGGTGCGCTCAGCCGACGGAGATTCGCTTTGCCATGCAAACCAGCCCGAACCGCCAGCGCACCAACAACCATGCAGTACCCGCGTTTCCCGCGCGACGCTTCGCACTCTATCTGGCCATCGCAGCCCTGCTGATGCACTTGCTGATGGAGCCTTCACTGGCCAGCATGACCTTGAACCTGCGCTGATTACGATGTCGACTTCCCGCTTCTCCCCGGATTTCCACTGATGACCGCCGCTGCCTCCCCGGCTCTTGCCCTGAACGGCGACAACAACGCCCAGAAGTCGCACCAGGCGCGGCAGGCGACTCCGCCCGCCACCCCGCAGCCGCCCTCCGGCGGCAAGCGCCGCAGCGGCCGCGCCGAGCGCGCTTCCCTCGCCGTGCTGGTTCTGGGGCTGCATCTGGGCGGTCTGGCAACCCTGGTCTATTTCGGCGCCAAGGTCACCATCCCGCCCCAGATCACACCCATCCAGGTCGCCTTCATTCCGCTGGAAGCGCCACCTCAACCCGAACCCGCGCCGCCCGCACCGCCGGTGAAGGTCGAGAAGCCGACCCCGCCCAAACCGGTTCCGCCCAAGGTCGAGCCCAAGCCGCGCCCCAAGCCGGTGGCCCGCGAGCCCGAACCGACGACGACCTCCGAAACCGCGATCTCGGCCGAGAAGCACGAACCGACTCCACCGGCGCCGCCGCAAGCTCCGCCGGCGCCCCCCGCCCCCCCGGCGCCGGCGCCGCCCGCGCCCGTCACCGCGGCACGCTTCGACGCCGACTACCTGAACAACCCCGCCCCCAGCTATCCACCACTATCGCGCCGCATGCGCGAGGAAGGCCGGGTGATGCTGCGGGTACTCGTTTCCCCTGAAGGTTTGCCGGCCAAGATCGAGCTCTCCAAGAGCTCGGGCTCGGAACGGCTGGACAATGCAGCCCGCGACGCGGTGACCCGCTGGCGCTTCGTTGCCGCTAAGCAGGGCGATCAGCCCATCGAAGCCTGGGTACTGGTACCCATCGTTTTCAATCTCGAAGGAAAGTAAGACCCATGGAAACCACTCAAGCCTTCGGACTTGCCCACCTCTGGGGCCAGGCCGACATGGTCATCCGCATCGTTGCCCTCATGCTCTTGGTCATGTCCATCACTAGCTGGTACCTGATCCTGGTGCGTGGCCTGCGCCAGCTGCGCGCGCGCAGCTTCGATGACGCGGTCGAATCCTTCTGGGCGGCGCCCGACCTCACCGAGGGCCTGAAGCGCCTGAGCAAGCGGGCGCCGGACTCGCCCTTCGAATCCCTCGCCCAGCAGGGCGCGGCGGCGACCGACCATGTGCGTCGCCACACCCACCGCGAAACCCTGGGCGGCAAGCTGAACGCGGAGGAGTTCATCACCCGCGCGATGCGCAAGTCCATTTCGCTCTCCACTGCTTCGCTGGAATCCGGGCTCACCATGCTGGCCTCCATCGGCTCCACCGCGCCCTTCGTCGGCCTGTTCGGCACCGTCTGGGGCATCTACCACGCGCTGGTGAACATCAGCGCTTCCGGCATGGCGACGCTGGACAAGGTTGCCGGCCCGGTCGGCGAAGCGTTGATCATGACCGCCTTCGGCCTCTTCGTCGCCATCCCCGCGGTGCTGGCCTACAACGCCTTCACCCGTGCAAACCGTGTCGAGCTGTCCGAGTTGGATGCCTTCGCCCACGACCTCCATTCCTGGTTCTGCACCGGCGCCCGCATCAGCCCGCTGAACGAACGTGAAGAAGCCCCCCCCAGCGCGCCGGTGCGTCTGGCCGGTGCCGGTGGAGCCGCGTAAATGGCTTTCGGCGGCTTCAACCAAGGCAGCGAGCGCGCGCCGTCCAGCGACATCAACATGGTGCCGCTGATCGACGTGATGCTGGTGTTGCTGATCGTGTTCATGATCACCGCGCCGCTGCTCACCCATTCGGTCAAGATCGACCTGCCCAAGGCGTCCAGCCAGCCCAACACCGAGAAGCCGGAAACGGTCACGCTGGCGATCAACGAGGAAGGCAAGCTGTTCTGGAACAACGAGCCGCTGGACGACGCTGCGCTGCCGGAGCGGCTGCGCAGCGCGGCGGCGCAGACCCCGCAGCCCGAACTGCACCTGCGCGCCGACCAGAACACCCGTTACCAGAAGCTGGCGGAAGTGATGTCCCAGGCACGCGAAGCCGGCGTGGAGAAGATGGGCTTCATCACCCAGCCGGAAACGGCGCCCTGACCCGCCCCAGGCCCACCCGCCCAAAAGAAAAGGCCACGCACCGCGTGGCCTTTTTGTTTTTCGTGCGGAAGCCGCAGCGGTAACGGCAGGCACGAGCGGCGTTACACCCGCTTGCCCCGCACCCGGATGATCACGTCCACCTGCTCCAGTTCGACATGGGCGGGCAGGCTGGGCACACCGACCACATGCAACTCCTCGGCGGCGACATCGGTAAGTTCACCGGTATCGACGTCGTAGAGATGGTAGTGAGGCTCGACATTGGAGTCGTAGACCACCCGCTCCGGATCAACGATCAGTTCCTTGACCAAGTTCTTCTCGCGAAACAGTCTGAGCGTGTTGTACACCGTTGCGCGCGAGGTCTCCGGCACGGTATCGCGCACCTTGGCGAGCAGTTGCTCGGCAGACAGGTGCACCGGCCGCGACAGCATGACCCGTGCGATCTCCAGCCGCTGCAGGGTCACCGGCACGCCGATGGCGCGCAGGCGATCGGCCAGGTAGCGGCTTGATGATGTTTCCATCTCTGTGGAGCCTATCGTGATTGATATCGGGGGCCTTATCGGCCTGGCCGGGCCAGCTTGCCCGGTGGTCGAATGTTGGTATTACCCCCGATGACTGTCAATCGACCGCGGACGGCCGGCATTACGCCGGCATCCACGGCCTGGGCCTGCCTGAGTCAGTCGAAGGGCACCGGCCTCGGCGTTTCATTGGAGGACGGCGGCAGCAGCGGCAGGATGAAGGAAGGCTGGTCGCCGGTGAGCGTCTTCAGGAAGGCGACGATCTGGCCGATCTCCTCCTTGGAATACTTGCGCCCGAGTTGCAGCCGGCCCATCACGTCCACCGCCTCCTCCAGCGTCTGCGCCTGGCCATCATGGAAGTACGGGTAGGTCAGTTCCACGTTGCGCAGCGTCGGCACCTTGAAGTTGAAGCGGTCCTCGTCCTTGCCGGTGACGCCGGCACGGCCCTCGGCGCCGCTCTTGGTCACATAGGGCTCGACCAGCCCCATCTTCTGGAAGGAGGAGCCACCCACCGCCGGCCCGTTGTGGCAGGCAACGCAGCCACTGTCCTTGAACAGCTTGTAGCCGGCCAGTTCGCGCTTGTTCAGCGCCTTGTCGTCGCCCTGCAGCCATTTGTCGAAGGCCGAGCCCGGCGTCACCAGCGTCTCCTCGAAGGCGGCGATGGCATCGGTGACCTTGTCGATCTCGACGCGGCTGGAGCCGTACACCGCCTTGAACTCGGCGACGTAGCCGGGGATGGATTGCAGCACGTCCACCGCCAGGTCGTGGGTGAAGGCCATCTCGCCCGGGTTGGCGATCGGACCACCGGCCTGCTCCTTCAGATCCTTGGCGCGGCCGTCCCAGAACTGCGCCACCGCCATGCTGGAGTTGAGCACGGTGGGGGCGTTGATCGGGCCCTTGGTCCAGTTGTGGCCGATGGAGGTCTGCAGGTTGTCCGAACCGCCCATGGACAGGTTGTGGCAGGAATTACAGGAGATGAAGCCGGAGCGGGACAGCCGGGGATCGAAGAACAGGCGCTTGCCGAGCTCGACCTTGGCAGGGTTCGTCACCTTGGCGGGCTGTATGGGTTGGATAGGCTCATCCCGCACCGCCCAGGCGGAGCCGGCGGCGACCGTCGCGACCACGGCCAGCGCGATCCCGGTGGAATTCAGCTTCATGATGCTCTCCTTCGTGAGTTGATCCGCGCCGTTGCAGGCAGATCGGCAGCGCCGGCAACGGTCCATGACAGATCGGTCGATTAGACGCGTTCTAAACATGCAGGCAGATTTAACCCCCCTTACCCACCTGGTTTCTTGACCCAGATCATGAAAGCCGCCCTATCCACCTTTCGTCTTAACCGGCGGCGGCCCTGGGCGGTGCCTGCAATACGATACAAAGCGTGGCGGGAGTGGCCCGTATCCTGCAGCCCTCGACATCCGCCCGCCGTCACGTCTCCCCTTCTGAAAGCATGAACAAGCCCTCTCCCCCCTCCTCCACCAAACCGGCCAGGCTGCGGCGCTGGCCCCTGTACGCAGTCGTGAGCGGCGTCGTGCTGCTGAGCGGATACCTCGTCTGGAGCAATTTCTTGCGCGGTGCCGATCCGCAGGCCCAATACCAGTTCGCCACCGTGCAGCGCGGCGACATCGAGGACGTGGTGACTGCAACCGGCACCTTGCAGCCGCGTGACTATGTGGACGTCGGCGCGCAGGTGTCCGGCCAGTTGAAGAAGATCCACGTGGAGGTAGGCTCGGAGGTCAAGGCCGGTGACCTGCTGGCGGAGATCGACCCCACCGTCTATCTCGCCAAGGTCGACGCTTCCCGCGCCCAGCTGCGCAATCTGCGCGCCCAGCTCAAGGAGCGCGAGGCCCAGCTCAAGCTCTCCAGCCTGCAACTGAGGCGCCAGCAGGCGCTGATGAGCGAGGAGGCCACTACCGCCGAGTCGCTGCAGAACGCGGAGGCATCGCTGCAGTCCTCCGAAGCGCAGCTGGAAGCGCTGCGGGCGCAAATCGAACAGATCGAGTCCTCGCTGCGGGCGGACGAAGCCAATCTGCAATACGCCCGCATCCTGTCGCCCATGAGCGGCACCGTGGTTTCCATCAGTGCCCGCCAGGGGCAGACGCTGAACACCAACCAAAGCGCACCCACCGTGCTGCGGGTGGCGGATCTGAACACCATGACGGTGCAGACCCAGGTTTCGGAAGCAGACGTCGCCCGCCTCAAGGTCGGCATGGAGTCTTACTTCACCACCCTGGGCGGACAGGGCCAGCGCTGGTACGGCAAGCTGGAGAAGATAGAGCCCACGCCCACCGTCACCAACAACGTGGTGCTGTTCAACGCGCTGTTCGACGTGCCCAACCCGGATGGGCGGCTGATGACGCAGATGACCGCCCAGGTCTTCTTCATCGTCGCCTCCGCACGCAACACGCTGGTGGTGCCGATGTCGGCGCTCAACGTTGCCAACCGGCCGCCTCGCGGGCAAGGCCCCGCCCAAGGACAAGGCCCAGGACAACGCGAGCGCCCCGCCGGCACTGGCCCCAGCGGCGGCATGCAGGCCGCCGCCCGCCAAGCGGGCGAGGGCGGTCGGGAGCGCAGCCCGCGCGCAGGCGCGGCGGAGCGTCCGGAACGTGGCGAGCGCAGCAGCGAAGCCGGTGGCGAACGCCGTCGGCCGTCCCAGGCCGGGGCACATGGCCCCAGGCGCGGCATCGTGAGGGTCGCCAGGGCGGATGGCACGCTGGAGGATCGTCCGGTGGAACTGGGCATCAGCAACCGGGTGCAAGTGCAGGTGCTGTCCGGCCTGGAGGAAGGCGAGCGCCTTGCCTCCGGCAACGTCATCGCCGCCCGTCCGCAGGGCGGTGACAGCAACCAGCCCCCTCGGATGCCGCCCCGGCTATGAAGCGCGAGCCTCTTCCCCTGGAGCGGCCGGCGCCGGCGTCGGCGGGCCCGCTGATTTCCCTGCGCGGCGTCACCAAGACCTTCCGCAACGGCGAACTCGAAACCGAGGTGCTGCACGGCCTGGATCTCGACATCTACCCGGGCGAATTCGTCGCCATCATGGGCGCCTCCGGCTCGGGCAAGTCCACGCTGATGAACATTCTCGGCTGCCTGGACCGCCCCACCCGCGGTACTTACCACTTCATGGGCGAGGACGTGGCCGGCTTCGGCCGCGACGACCTCGCCCGCCTGCGCCGCGAGGCCTTCGGCTTCGTGTTCCAGAGCTACAACCTGATCGGCAACGCCACCGCGCGCGAGAACGTCGAGGTGCCGGCCATCTACTGCGGCATGCCACCGGATGAACGCCATGCCCGCGCCACCACACTGTTGACCACGCTGGGCCTGGGCGAGCGCTGCGGGCACCGCCCCAGCCAGCTCTCCGGCGGCCAGCAGCAGCGGGTCTCCATCGCCCGCGCGCTGATGAACGGCGGCCGCATCATCCTCGCCGACGAACCCACCGGCGCGCTGGACAGCAGGAGCGGCGTCGAGGTGATGAAGCTGCTGCGCCAGCTCTCGGAGCAGGGCCACACCATCATCCTGATCACCCATGCGCGCGAGGTGGCGGAGGAAGCGCAACGCATCATCGAGATCCGCGACGGCAACATCCTCTCCGACCC
Organism: Azoarcus indigens; assembly: GCF_004361735.1. Classification (GTDB taxonomy): domain Bacteria; phylum Pseudomonadota; class Gammaproteobacteria; order Burkholderiales; family Rhodocyclaceae; genus Azoarcus; species Azoarcus indigens. The sequence goes on from NZ_SNVV01000014.1 coordinate 90,652, forward strand.
CGGCCCGCGTCCGCGCGAGGAACCGGAGCCGGACTTCGCGCCGCGGCAGGACCACAGCTCCTCGCTCACCGACGTGGTCGAGGCCACCCGCACCGCGCTGCGGGCGCTGCGCGCCAACATTTTCCGCTCCATCCTGACGCTGCTGGGCATCGTCATCGGCGTCGGCTCGGTGATCGCCATGCTGGCGATAGGCGACGGCGCCAAGCAGCAGGTGGTGGACCGCATCAGCGCCATGGGCACCAACCTGCTCACCATACGACCGGGTGCGCCCAACCAGCGCGGGCGGGACACCACCGCCACGCTGGTGATAGACGACGTGCGCGCCATCCGCGAGTTGCCCAATGTGCTGGCCTCGGTGCCGGAGCAGAGCGCCAACGTCACCGTGCGCTTCGGCAACGCCGACCAGCGCACCACCGCCAACGCCACCTCCGCCGACTTCATCATCGCCCGCAACTGGCCGGTCGCCTCCGGCACCTTCTTCAGCGCCGCGGACGAAGCGGATTACGCCACGGTGGCGGTGCTCGGCCAGACGGTGGCCAACGGCCTCTTTCCCGGCAGCGATCCGATAGGCCGCTACATCCTGGTCAACAACATCCCCTTCCAGGTCATCGGCGTCATGAGCGCGCAAGGCGCCACCGGTTTCGGCCAGGATCAGGACGACATCGTCTTCGTGCCCTACACCACGGGCAGTCTGCGCCTCACCGGCCAGCGCTTCCTGCGCAACGTCACCGTAGCGGTGGAGGATGTCGCACGCATCGACGCCACCCAGGCAGAGGTCACCAGCCTGCTCATCGCCCGCCACGGCGTGGAGGATTTCCAGATCCGCAACATGGCCTCCATTCTGGAAACCGTCTCCGCCACCCAGAACACGCTCACCATCCTGCTGGGCGCAGTGGCTGCCATCTCGCTGCTGGTGGGCGGCATCGGCGTCATGAACATCATGCTGGTGTCGGTGACCGAGCGGACGCGGGAGATCGGCATCCGCATGGCCACCGGCGCGCGCATGAAGAACATCCTGCAGCAGTTCCTCATCGAGGCCCTGGTGGTCTCGGCGCTGGGCGGCGCCATCGGCGTCGCGGTCGGGCTCGGGGCCGCGGCCATCATTGCCGCCTTCGGCACCGCCATCAAATACACCCTCGCGCCGGTGCTGCTGGCCTTTGGCTGCGCCTTCGCCACCGGCCTCATCTTCGGCTATCTCCCGGCACGCAAGGCCGCCCGGCTGGACCCGGTGGTCGCGCTCGCCTCGGAATGACAGACATGCATCCGCAAGCTCTCCTCGCCCCCACGGACACCCCAACCTGCTTGCGCCGACGGCGGCCCCGCACCGCCACCGGCGGCCTGCTCGCCAGCCTGCTGCTGTTCTCCGGCTGCGCGCTGCACGAACCCATTGCCCGCCCCGACCTACCTCTCCCCTCCACCTGGGCGGAAGCCGCGCCCGCGGCCGACGGGATCAGCGCCGACTGGTGGCGCGCCTTCGGCTCCACCGAGCTGGATGCCCTGGTGCAGGAGGCCGCGGCCGCCAGCCCGGACCTGCGCATCGCCGCCGAACGGGTGATACAGGCGGAGCAATCGCTGCGCGTCAGCGGCGCCTCCCTGTTCCCCTCCCTCAACCTCGGCGGCAACACCGGCTGGACGCGGCGCGACGCCAACGACGGCAGCGCGGTCAGCGAAACCAAGTCCTCGGCCGTCACGCTGAACGCCGGCTACGAGATCGACCTGTGGGGCCGCATCGCCGCCAATGTGGACAGTGCCGAAGCCAGCCTGGCCGGCAGCCGCTTCGACTACGATGCCGCCCGCCTCAGCCTCTCGGCCAACGTTGCCACCACCTACTTCCAGCTGCTGGCGCTGCGCGAGCGCCTGCGCATCGCGCGCGAGAACCTCGCCATCGCCGAACGGGTCTTGCGCATCGTCGAAGTCCGCTACCAGAACGGCTCCGCCTCCTCGCTGGACGTGAGCCGCCAGCGCACCACCGTGCTGTCCCAGCGCGCCGCCATTCCGCCACTGGAAGTGCAGGAGCGCCAGACCAACACCGCGCTGGCCATCCTGCTCGGCCGCGTGCCGCAGGACCTGCGCCTGCAGGGCGAAGCCCTGAACACGCTCGCCATTCCGTCGGTCACCCCCGGTCTGCCGGCGGATCTGCTGGTGCGCCGGCCGGACCTGGCCAGCGCCGAAGCCGCGCTGGCCGGCGCCTCCGCCAACGTTGCCGCCGCCCGCGCCGCGCTGCTACCCAGCATCCAGCTCTCCGGCGCCGGCGGCCTGGCCACCGCCACGCTGCTATCGCTGGCAGATCCCAGCAACACCGTCAGCCTCAGCGCCTCGGTCGCCCAGGTGATCTTCGACGGCGGCCGGCTGCGCGCTCAGGTGGAAAGCGCCCGCTCGCGCCAGCGCGAGCTGGTCGAGACCTATCGCAAGGCCATCCACACCGCGCTCAAGGAAGTAGAGGACGCCCTCGGCAACAGCGGCCGCAACGCCAACCAGGAGGTCCTGCAGGGACAGATCCTCGCCGAGGCCCAGCGTAGCCTGCGCCTGGCGGAACTGCGTTACCGCGAGGGCGCGGACGACCTGCTGACGGTGCTGGACGCCCAGCGCACCCTGTTCTCGGCGCAGGATTCGCTGGCCCAGCTGCGCCTCTCCCGCCTCACCTCGGCGGTGGACCTGTACAAGGCACTGGGCGGCGGCTGGCGGCCGGAGACCGGCGTCGCCGTTTCGCCGCAGTCCTGAATCGGCGACACTGGCGCGCATGACACTCCCACGCCTGACCGCCATTCCGGCCGACATCGCCGCCGTCACCGACTACGAGCCCTACGCCCGCGAACGCCTGGACGACAACGCCTGGGCCTACATCGCCAGCGGCGCCGGCGACGAGATCACCCACCACGCCAACCGCGGCGCCTTCGACGCCCTGTCGCTGAATGCCCGCGTGCTGGCCGACGTCCGCGGCGGCAGCACCGCGCTGGAGCTGTTCGGCCAGCGCTTCGCCCATCCCATCATGATCGCGCCGGTCGCCTACCAGCGCCTCGCCCATCCGGATGGCGAACTCGCCACCGTGCAGGCCGCCGCCGCGCTGGAGGCGGGCATGATGGTCAGCACCCTGGCCAGCTGCCGATTGGAGGACATCGCCCGCTACGCCGGCGCGCCGCTGTGGTTCCAGCTCTACATCCAGCCCGACCGCGGCTTCACCCGCGAACTGGTGCAACGCGCCGAAGCCGCCGGCTACAGCGCACTGGTAGTGACGGTGGATGCCCCCATCGCCGGCATCCGCAACCGCGAACAGCGCGCCCGCTTCCATCTGCCACAGGGCATCAGCGCGGTCAATCTGCAAGGCATGCGCGCACCCCAGCCGACGCTGCCGCCCGGCGCCAGCCAGGTGTTCGACGGCCTGATGGCTTATGCCGCAACCTGGAAGGACATCGAGCAGCTGCGCGGCCTGACCCGGCTGCCCCTGATCCTTAAAGGTATCTTGTATCCAGACGACGCCGAGCTTGCACTGGCGCATGGGGTGGACGGCATCGTCGTCTCCAACCATGGCGGCCGTACGCTGGATACCCTGCCTGCTAGCCTCCACGCCCTGCCCGCCATCGCCGAGCGGGTGGCCGGCCGCGCGCCCCTGCTGCTGGACGGCGGCATCCGCCGCGGCACCGATGTCATCAAGGCACTGGCGCTGGGTGCAAGCGCCGTACTCGTAGGCCGTCCCTGGCTTTACGGCCTTGCCACCGCCGGCGCTCTGGGCGTCGCCCATGTGCTGCGCTTGCTGCGCGATGAGCTCGAAGTCGGCATGGCGCTGACCGGTTGCGCCCGCCTCGGCGACATCGGCCCCCACCTCATACACAAAATTAAAGAAATCTGAATTTTTCTTAAAGTTTCGTTGACCTTCCGTAGTGAGAATTGTTAGCATTTTTGAAACAATTCCAACGGATGGTCGCCTTGTCGCGGCCGTCAGTACGGCCAGCCACCTGCAGCAGCATCACTGCCTCCTGCCAGGAAGCCCGCCCAGCCCTACCGGACTTCACTTCCTACTGTCAGGAGATAAACGATGCCCCGTGGCACCGCTCTACCCGCTCGTCCCGCGTTTTCGCAACGCCCCCGCCGCAACGCCCTCACGCTGGCCCTCGCCTTCGGTTTTTCCGCTGGCGCCTTCGCCCAGAGCAATGAACGCCAGCTGGGCGAGACCGTGGTTTCCGCCTCCGGCTTCGAGCAGCAGATCAAGGAAGCCCCCGCCAGCATCAGCGTGATCACCCGCGAAGACCTGGAAACCAAGCGCATCACCAACATCGCCGACGCCCTGGCCGACGTGGAAGGCATAGACACCGGCGGCAGCGCGGGCAAGACCGGCGGCCTCAACATCCGCATCCGCGGTCTCGGCGACGAATACACCCTGGTGCTGATCGATGGCCGCCGCCAGAACAGCACCGGCAACATCTACCCGAACGGCTTCGGCGAGGCGCGCAACAGCTTCCTGCCGCCGGTCTCCGCCATCGAGCGCATCGAAGTCATCCGCGGCCCGATGTCCACCCTGTACGGCTCCGACGCCATGGGCGGCGTGGTGAACATCATCACCCGCAAGGTGGGCAAGGAATGGACCGGCTCGCTGACGGTGGAAGGCACCCAGGTGGAAGACAGCGACTTCGGCGGCTCCTACTCCGCCGAAGTCTTCGCCTCCGGCCCTATCAAGCAGGATCTGCTTGGCTTGCAGGTGCGCGCCCGCAACTGGCACCGCGAGCAGTCCAGCATCGCCTATGACCTGGACGACGGCACCTCCGGCGACGAGCTCACCCAGGGCCGCAACCCGACCAAGGGCCGCATCGAGAACTACGGCGCCCGCCTGACGCTGACGCCGAACAAGGATCACGACCTCTGGCTGGACATCGACACCACCAAGCAGAGCTACGACAACAGCAAGCAGCAGCTGGGCACCCTGGGCGCCGCCGGCGGATACGGCCCGACGCAGCAGTACAACCGCGACAAATTCCTGCTCGCCCACAACTGGCGCACCGGCTCCGGCCTGCTGGAGTCCAGCCTCAGCTACAACGAGACCGAAACCGTGGGCCGACTGATCCCGGCGCGTCTGCTCGGCCGCAGCGGCGACCGCGGCCTGACCACCAAGGATTTCATCTTCGACACCAAGTACGTCACCGGCATCGGCAACCACATCCTGTCGATCGGTGCCCAGTACTGGAACGCGGAAATGGAAGACGGCATCCTGCCCAAGGCCACCGAGTTCACCCAGGTCGGCATCTTTGCCGAGGATGAATGGCGCCTGGCCGAGAGCCTGGCCCTGACTCTGGGCGTGCGCCACGACCACCATGACGAATTCGGCGGCTACACCACGCCGCGCGCCTACATGGTGTGGAACACCACCGAGAACTGGACGGTGAAGGGCGGCATCAGCCGCGGCTACAAGGCGCCGCGCCTGGAGTACCTGACCAACGGCATCTACACCGTCTCCGGCCATCGGCAACCCGGATCTCGAACCGGAAACCAGCACCAACACCGAGATCGGCGCCATCTTCGACAGCCTGCAGGGCTTCACCGCCAGCGCCACGATCTTCCACAGCAAGTACAAGGACTTCATCAGCACCAGCGCCGGCCCGGTACTGATGACCTGCAACGGCAGAACCAACGCCGGCGGCAGCGCAGCCTCGGCCGAGGCCTGCGAGGACTACCTTGCCGCCGCCGGCAACCAGTGGGATGTGTGGGTGGGCGGCAGCAACGCCACTGGCGACAGCTTCACCCTGCGCCGGCCGGTGAACGTGGACAAGGCCACCATCCAGGGCGTCGAGCTGTTCTCCCGCTGGCAGATCAACCCGGCCTGGAGCCTGTCGGCCAACTACACCTACACCGACAGCGAACAGACCAGCGGCGCCAGCAAGGGCGACCCGGTGAATGACACGCCGGAGCACATGTTCAACCTGGCGGTGCGCTGGAAGCCCACCGACCGCCTGTCCGCCTGGGTGCGCGGCGAATACCGCGGCGACGGCTACCGCAGCGGCACCCACAGCGCCACCGGCCAGGATGCCCGCGACGTGGTCGGCGACTGGAAGGGCTACACCCTGTTCCACCTCGGCGGCACCTACACGGTGAGCCAGAACCTGGACCTCTCCGCCACCCTGTTCAACGTTACCGACGAGCGCTTCAACAAGGCTGAAGTGGTGAACGGCACCACCTACGCCACCTACCGCAACAACCAGGAGCCGCGCCGCCTGTGGGTGGCCGCGCACCTGAGCTTCTGATCGCCTCGCCAAGTATTGCCCCTGGCAGCGCAAGGGGGCGCTAACTCAGCGCGCTCAAGAAGGCTCCCGCCGCCCGGCGGGGGCCTTCGTACAAAACGGTACAAGAAAAAAACAGCACATCGCTATTGTTGAGAATCGTTATCATCAAATAAAATCTGCCCTCCGCCCGGGGCGCCGGCTCTCCCCTAAACCGGCCCGGAGCGGCTCTGCTGCCCTGATGCCCACCTACCCCGCCCCCCAGGAAACTTCCCCCGCGCACAGCAGCATTCCCGCGGCCGCCGATCAGGCCATGCGGCGACAAGCCCGGCGCAGCGGCTGGCTGAAAACGCTGCACCAGTGGCACTGGATCAGCTCCGCGCTGTGCCTGCTCGGCATGCTGCTGTTCGCCATCACCGGCATCACCCTCAATCACTCGGCGGACATTGAAGCCAAGCCGCGCATCCAGACGCAGGAAGGCCAGTTGCCGCCAGTGCTGCTGGCGCAGCTGAAAACGCAGGCAGAAAGCGAACCGCAGGGCGAAGCCGCTCGCCTGCCGGTCGAGCTGCGCAGCTGGCTGGCAGATGAACTCGACATCCACGCCCGTGACGCCGAAGCGGAATGGTCCGCCGACGAGGTCTATCTCGCCCTGCCCCGCCCCGGCGGCGACGCCTGGCTGCGGGTGGATCTGAACGAGGGAGCGCTGGAATACGAAGACACCGACCGCGGCTGGATCGCCTATCTCAACGACCTACACAAGGGCCGCCACGCCGGCACCGCCTGGAGCTGGTTCATCGACATCTTTGCCGCCGCCTGTCTGGTGTTCTCCATCACCGGGCTGTTCATCCTGCAGATGCATGCCGGCAACCGCCCCTCCACCTGGCCCATCGTCGGCCTGGGCGTGGTGATTCCAGTACTGCTGGTCATCCTCTTCATCCATTGAGCGCTCGCCCGCAGCGCCCGTCCGTTCAACCCAACGCCGAGACCTCCATGCGCCGCACCCTGCTCCTCGCCACCGGCCTGCTGGCCGCCGCTCCGGCCCTGGCCGCCAACATCGACCTCGAAGTGGAAATCCCCCGCCTCAGCGTCGCCGAGTACCACCGCCCCTACGTCGCTGCCTGGATCGAGCGGCCGGACAACAGCGTCGCCGCCAATCTGGCGGTGTGGTACGACGGCAAGATGCGCAACAACGAAGGCACCAAGTGGCTGAAGGATCTGCGCCAGTGGTGGCGCCGCGCCGGCCGCGAACTGGAAGTGCCGATCGACGGCGTCACCAGCGCCACCCGCGCGCCGGGCAAGCACAGCCTGAGCTTCGCCGAAGGCAGTGCGCCGCTGGGCAAGCTGCCGGCGGGCGAATATCGCCTGATCGTGGAAGCCGCGCGCGAAGTCGGCGGCCGCGAACTGCTCACCGTACCTTTCCAGTGGCCACCGCAGAAGGCCGAGCAGCTGAAGGCGCAAGGCCAGCACGAACTCGGCGCCATCACGGTCCAGCTCAAGCCCTGAATTCCCGAATGACCACTCCAGGAGACTTCGAATGAAACGCACCCTCAAGCTCGCCGCCGCCCTCGCCTTCTGCCTGCAACTGCCGGCCGCGCACGCCCATAACTTCTGGCTGCTGCCCTCCTCCACCGTGCTGTCCAAGGCCTCCTACATCACGGTGGATGCCGCGGTTGCCAACGACATTTTCCACTTCAACCATGTGCCGCTGCGGGTGGACAACCTGGTGGTGAGCGCGCCGGACGGCAGCACCGTGCCGACCGAGAACCTGCAGCAAGGCAAGCTGCGCACCGTGTTCGACCTCAACCTGACGCAGACCGGCACCTACCGCCTGGCGGTGGTAAACGACGGCGTCATGGCGATGTGGAAGGAAGGCGACCAGCCGAAGCGTTTCCGCGGCAACGCTGAAGGCTTCGCCAAGGAAGTGCCGGCCAACGCCACCGAGCTGCGCGTCACCGAGTCCGTCAGCCGGCTGGAAACCTTCGTCACCGTCGGCAAGCCCACCGCCATCCAGCCCACCGGCAAAGGCCTGGAACTGGTGCCGGTAACCCACCCGAACGACCTCTTCGCCGGCGAAAGCGCCACCTTCCGCTTCCAGGTGGACGGCAAGCCCGCTGCCGGCATTGAAGTGGTGCTGGTGCGGGGCGGCAGCCGTTACCGCAACCAGCTGGAAGAGATCAAGCTCACCACCGACGCCGAAGGCAAGTTCAGCGTGAAGTGGCCGCAGGCCGGCATGTACTGGCTGGACGCCGACGTGACCGACGACAAGACCACGGTGAAGCAGGCCAAGGAACGCCGCCTGTCCTACGTCGCCACCTTCGAAGTCCTGCCGGAATAAGCGGACGGGGCCAGCCGGCCCCGGCGCTGTTGCGGGCGGGGCCGCGCTTGCGCCTCCGCCCGCTGCCATTTCCGGCATGCACTTTCGCCCGGATCCATCGCATTGCAGTCCGCCAAGCCCACCGCTACGGCGCCGCTTCGAACAAACCTCAAACGCTGAGCGGAATGAGCACCTGACCACCTCCGGCGCCACACCCGCCTCGAACGACCTCTATCCGCAGCCCGCCGATGCCTCTCCTGGAACCCAACCGCCTCGCCGCAGCCGGTCTCGTCCTGCTGGTCTACGCCACGCTTTGCCTGGCTATCGGCCTGCGCGAGCGCAGAAGGCGGCTGCGTGCAGCCCATGCCGCGGCGGTACTCGCGCCCGGCGCCGGCAGCGGCAAGCCGGTGCTCGTCAGCTATGCCAGCCAGACCGGCTTCGCCGAGCAACTCGCCCACGCCGCCGCCGAGGCCTTGCAGGCGGCCGGCACGCCGACCCGGCTGATTCCGCTGGGTCAGCTCACCCCGGGGATGCTCGCCGACAGCGAGGAAGCGCTCTTCCTCGTCAGCACCTGCGGCGAGGGCGACCCGCCGGACAACGGCGCCCTGTTCGCCCGCCGCATCATGGCCGGCAAGCTGCCGCTCGCTCATCTGCATTACGGCCTGCTCGCCCTGGGCGACAGCGAATATGCCCACTTCTGCGGCTTCGGCCGCGCGCTGGATGACTGGCTGCGCCACAACGGCGCCCACGCCATCTTTCCTGCCATCGAGGTAGACAATGGCAATACCGCCGCCCTGCAGCGCTGGCAGCACGAACTCGGCCACATCGCCGGCACCGGCGATCTGCCCGACTGGCGCGGCCCGGCCTACGAGAACTGGCGCCTGAGCGCCCGCCGCCTGGCCAACCCGGGCAGCGCTGGCGAGCCGGCCTTCCATGTCGAACTCGTTCCGGCGGATGGCGCCCCGCTCCCGTCGTGGGAAGCCGGCGACCTGGTACAGGTACTGGCCCCCGCCGACCTGGAACGGCCCCGCGAATACTCCATCGCCTCACTTCCCCAGGAAGGCCGCCTGCTGCTGCTGGTACGCCAGCAACGCGGCGCAGATGGCGCCTTGGGCGTGGCATCCGGCTGGCTCACCGAGGGCGCCGGCATCGGCACGGCCATCGCGCTGCGATTGCGCCCCCACGAGAACTTCCGCCTCGGCGCCAACGCCGGTCGCCCGCTGATCCTGGTCGGCAACGGCACCGGCATCGCCGGCCTGCGCGCCCACCTGCACCAGCGCGAACAACGCGGCGAACACCGCAACTGGCTGATCTTCGGCGAACGCAACGCCGCCGCCGACTTCCACTACCGGAAAGAAGTGCTGGACTGGCAGCAGCGCGGCCTGCTGGCCCGGCTGGACCTCGCCTTTTCCCGCGATAGCGCCGAGCCGGTCTATGTCCAGCACCGCCTTGCCGATGCCGCCGCCGAACTGCGGCAGTGGCTGGAGGAAGGTGCGGCGATCTACGTCTGCGGTAACGCGGTAGGCATGGCGCCGGCGGTAGACGCGGTGATCAGCCGCGTGATCGGCGAGGAAGCGCGAGACGAATTGATCGCCCAGGGGCGTTATCGGCGCGATGTGTACTGAATCCGGTAGCCATTCCACCGGCGGCGACAGCCCTTCAGCCCCAGGGAATACAACCAGCACTCAGGATCAATTAAGAATGAAATAAGAATTTGTTGCATCTGCACAACAAGCTTGCTGAATGGTTTGTTGCAACTTGAGAGATATAAATAGAAATCATTACTATTCCAAAACAAGTTGTACAAACCAGCCAGCCACCCTGCTCCAAGCCAGTGCCGGGAAGCCAGCCAGTCGTTCTGTCTTTCCAAAACACTGAATCCAGGAGCAGTTCCCGATGGCTCATATCAAGCATCAGAAGCACGCCGTGCGTCGACAGCCGCAGCTCTCCCAGAGCGCGGCCCTCACCGCCCTCGCCCTGGCGCTTCCCGCCAGCGCCTTTGCCCAGTCGGTGCAGACGCTGCCCGAGGTCAAAGTCAGCGCCGAGGCGGAAGGTAGTTACAAGGTCGAGTCCGCCGCCTCCAGCAAGTACACCGCGCCCTTGGTTGACACGCCGAAGTCGATCACCGTCGTTACCGAGCAAGTTCTGCGCGAAACCAACGCCCTGACGCTGCAGGACGCCCTGCGCACCGTGCCCGGCATCACCTTCGGCATGGGCGAAGGCGGCAATCCTTCGGGCGACCGCCCCTTCATCCGCGGCTACGACAGCCAGTCCGCCACCTACATCGATGGCTTGCGCGACCCCAGTTCCCAGTCCCGCGACATGTTCAACGTCGAGCAGGTGGACGTGGTCAAGGGCCCGGACTCCGCCTTCAGCGGCGGCGGTGCCATCGGCGGCTCCATCAACCTCACCAGCAAGCAGGCACACCTTGGCAACTCGGCCGACATCGACCTCGGCCTGGGCACCGCCAACTACAGGCGCGCCACCGTCGATGTGAACCGCCAGCTGGCCGACACCGTGGCCCTGCGCCTGAACGTGATGAAGGAAGACAGCGATGTCGCCGGCCGCGACGAGGTCTATAACGACCACCTTGGCGCAGCCCTGTCTTTCAACGTTGGCATCGGCACGCCGACGCGTATCGGCGTGGACTACTACCACTACGAAACCGACGATCTGCCCGACTACGGCATCCCCTACAACAACCCCTACGCGGCCACCTCCGCCAATGCCATCTACAACGGCGACGGCGGCCCGCTGCATGTGGACCGCGAGAACTTCTACGGCCTCAAGGACCGGGATTTCCGCGAAACCGAAGTGGATTCCGGCACCCTGCGCATCGAGCATGACATCAACGACAAGCTCACCATCCGCAACCGCACCCGCTACACCCGTTCGCTGAACGACTACGTGGTGACCAACCCAGGCGATTCCTCCGGCCTGAACATCACCAACGGCAACATCACGGTCGGAACGGGTGCTAACACAACAACCCTCCCCGCCGGCTTCCTCAACCGCTCCTCCAAGAACCGCCATTCGGTCAGCGAGGGGTATGTGAACGCCACCGAGCTGACCGGCGAATTCCAGACCGGCTTCATCAAGCACAACTTCGCCACCGGCATCGAGTTCAGCGAGAACGAAGTGGACAGCCGGGGTTACACCGTCACCGGCACCAACATCAACGGCGTCCAGTACCTGGGCGCGAGCTTCGCCAACATTGCCAACCCGGACGCCGACGACGCCTGGAACGGCACAGTGACCCGCGCCACCGCCGGCAACAAGATCAAGACCAACACCCAGGCCGCCTACCTGTTCGACACCCTGACCCTGCACAAACAGTGGCTGCTCAACGTCGGCGCACGCTGGGATCACTTCGACACCAAGCAGACGCCCTACAACGTCGATGGCGCAGCACTCACCGCCAACCAGCTCAGGCAGCGCGGCAAGAGCGATACCTACTTCTGGAGCTGGCAGGCCGGCCTGGTGTTCAAGCCGCTGGAGAACGGCAGCATCTACCTGAACTACGCCACCTCGGCCAACCCGTCCGGCATCACCACCGGCGACGGCGCAGACAACATTTCCGCTGCCAACCAGAACCTGGAGCCGGAGGAAACCCGCAGCTACGAGCTGGGCACCAAGTGGAACCTGCTGGACAACCGCCTCTCGCTCAGCGCCGCCCTCTTCGACATGAAGAAGACCAACGCCAAGGTCACCGTAGCCACCGACATCATGGACACCGTCGGCACCCAGCGCATCAAGGGCTTCGAGCTTGGCGTCGCCGGCGCCATCACCAAGCAGTGGAACGTTTCCGCCGGCTACACCCGGCTGGACAGCGAGCTGAGCGATCCCGGCCCCACCGCCGCGGCGACCGACAAGGGCAACCGCTTCCCCAACACCCCGAAGGACAGCTTCAGCCTGTGGTCCAGCTATGAGTTGATGCCCAAGCTGGTGCTGGGCGGCGGCGCGTTCTACATGTCCAAGGTGTACGGCAACACCGCCAACACCAAGTGGGTGCCGTCCTACTGGCGCTTCGACGCGATGGCCAGCTACGAGATCAACAAGACCGTCAGCCTGCGCCTGAACGTCCAGAACCTGTTCGACAAGACCTACTATGACAAGGCGTATTCGACCCACATGGTCTCCGTGGCGCCCGGCCGCCAGGCCATCCTCACGGCCAACCTGAAGTTCTAAGCCGGCCTTGGCCCCAGGGGCAGCGATGCCCCTGGGCTCGCCGGAACTGTAGGAACGAGCCGTAGCGGACGAACCCGCAGCGAGCGCGTGCGGAAGAATCAGAGGGGCGGACGCAGCCGCGCCGGAGCCCACCGGAAGCACCACCTGACAGACGAGAAATCCATCGCCGGCCTGCCCCCAAAGCAAGCGCAGTATTACGGGCTCCATGCCCGCCGACACTGCCGGCGACTCCCCGATCTTCACCCTCCCCCTTCCACGGCGGGAGTGCCTTCCCGGAGCCTGACGACCATGATGCTGCACGTTCCCGAAGTCCTCACCCGCGACGAACTCGCCGAGTGCCGTCAGCTTTTGTTCGCCGCCGACTGGGAAAACGGGCTGGTTACCGCGGGCGCACAGGCGGCGCAGGTGAAACGCAACCGCCAGCTCCCGGAGAACACCGCCACTCTCCGTCGCCTGCGGGAAATCGTCACCGCCGCCTTGATGCGCAACCCCTTGTTCTTCTCGGCCGCGCTTCCGAACCGCATCCTGCCGCCATACTTCAACCGCTATGAGGGCGGCGAGGAGTTCGGCAACCATGTAGACAACGCCATCCGGCGCCCCTGGGGTTCGGAGATCAACATCCGCTCGGATGTATCGACCACGCTGTTCTTCACCGACCCCGATGAATACGAGGGCGGCGACCTGATCGTGGAGGACAGCTATGGCACCCATTCCGCCAAGCTCCCCGCCGGCGACGCCATCGTCTATCCCTCCACCAGCTTGCATCGGGTGGAACCGGTTACCGCCGGGGCGCGCGTCTGTTCCTTCCTGTGGACGCAGAGCATGGTCCGCGACGACTGGAAGCGGAACATGATGTTCGACCTGGACTGCACCATCCAGAAACTGCGCGCCCGCGTGGGCGACAACGAGGAGGTGGTGGCGCTCACCAGCCACTATCACAATCTGCTGCGCATGTGGGCGGAGGTCTGAATCCGCGCCGCCAGACTAGCGGCGGCAGCACTCAATAGCTGATGGTGATGGTGTCCAGATAGCTGCCGGCCGCCGCGCTGGTCTGCCCGCCACCGGTGCCAGCGCGCCGCTAAGGATGGAGTCGCTTAGGAAGTCGGTGCTACGCCCCACACCCGGGTTCTCGTGTTGTTGAAATAGAGCGGGTATTGAAGGTTGGCGGCGCCGTTGAACATCCACCGGGGTAAATAGGGATTGCTGCCCCGGTGGGCAGGTGAACGATGTAGGGAAACAGCAAGGCCGCGAGTTCGGGCTGGCAGGTCACCGTCCCGGTCGTGTCCAGCGGCGTACCGGAGTTTGGCGAGTACCCGCCAAAAGCGGTGGCTGTGGCCGACACCCCACACCTCACCGCCCTCGCCAGCCCGGCAAGCACGGCAAGCACGGCAAGCACGGCAAGCAACAGACTCTTCAGCGGATCGGGCGACGTCCCGCCTCGCCGTGGAAGCGCTCCATGCCCCGGCGCGAGCGCAGCCAGCGGGCGCGGTATTCCGCTTCGGCTTGCTGGCGCGGGTAGTCGCCACCTTCGTCCTGCAGCCGCAAGCCCCAGTCGCCGATCGCGAAGGCAGGACGGTGGAGGATGGCGCGGAAAGTCTTGAGGTCGCCGTCGCGGTGGCCGCCGTCAGTAGGCCACGTTAACGGTGAGGGTGTCCGGTGTACCTGCCGGCGGCCGGGTACTGCCCGTCCGGAATCCGCCCATAGGCCGTCAGTGGCTGGGCGCTGCCGGTGCCCCTCGCCGCGACGGTATTGGTACCGACGGTGTTGCCGAATACCGTGGTCCGGGCCGAATCGCTGTAGAGGGTGTAGTTCAGGGTGCCCACGCCAGACATCCGCCGGGTGGTCACGGTGGCGCCGCTGCCGATGCCGGCGTCAAGGTCAACGTTATAAGGTGCAGGTGACCGTGGTGGTGGCGTCCAGCTGGAGCGAGGAGTAGTTGCCGAAGGCGAGCGACGAGGCGCTGACGAGGCAGTTGGCAAGCACGGTTGCCGTGACCGAGAAGGGGGCAGTGGCCGTGGCCCCGAATACCGCGCCGGCCGGGATCAGCAAGGCCGATCAAAGAGCATCGGCATCTCAAGGACATGGATTGATGGGCTTTCCCATGCTCCCACCTCTCGTGTCGAATATTCTTTCAGGGTTTCATCACTTCCACTTAGCTACCGGAAATGGGCATGTCAAGAAAATGCCCAGGCCGTCCTGAGGATGACCTGGGCATTTCAATACGCCATAACCCGTGATGCGGAGAGGGTTAATCCATGCCTTCCGTCGAGTCCCTCAGGAGAACGAACGGGCCGGTGCATCGGCCTGTTCGTCGCACAGCATGGTGTAGGCACGCCAGTCGTCGGTCAGACGCCCGGCGCAATCACGCACGCAGGCGGCGATGCGTGGGTCGTCTTCGATGATGCGCAGATGGGCGACGATCGCCGCGGCAATGGCCGGCGTCTGCCTGGCCGGGAAACGGGTGAGCAGGTGCAGCAGCGCGGCAAGCGCCATCTCCGGCTGGGCGCTGTAGCTCGGGCCTTCGCCCACCCGCTCCGGCGCCCGGGTGCCGCAGAGATCGTTCGCCCGGCCCATCAGATGCGCACCGCGTAGTACTCGACGACGTGCTGCACTTCCACCGGGAAGGGCACTTCGTCGGCGCCCGGCAGGCGGGTGACGGTGGCGGTGAGCTGGGCTTCGTCGTAGCTCAGCCATTCCGGCCGGGTCAGCGCCGGCTCGGCCAGGGTCTCGACCGTGGAGGGAATCTTGCGGCCCTTGGCGGTCAGGGTGATGGTGTCGCCGGCGGCAATGCGGATGGAGGGGATGTTCACCGCGCGGCCGTTGTACAGCACATGCTTGTGGCGCACGAGTTGGCGGGCGGCCACCGCAGTCGGCGCAAAGCCGGCGCGAAACACGAAGTTGTCCAGGCGGCACTCCAGCAGCTCCAGCAGCTTTTCGCCGGTGGGCGCCTTGGACTGCTTGGCTTCGCGGAACAGGCGTTGAATCTGCTTCTCGGTCAGGCCGTAGTTCAGACGCAGCTTCTGCTTCTCCATCAGCTTGACGCCGTAGTCCGACTTGCGCCGATTCTTCTGGCCATGCTGGCCCGGCGGGTAATTGCGCTCGCCCAGCGGCTTGCGGGACAAGCCGGGGAGTTCGGTGCCGAGGGCACGCATGACCTTCAGTCGCGGTCCGGTGTAACGGGACACTGCATTCTCCTTATTCAAATTAGGCTGCCTGGCCGCAGCACCGATTGCCCGCCATCCCCGGCGCAAGACGCCGCGGATGTCGAGCCGATCGCGACCGGACGACAGTTCGGATAGCAATGAGAACTATTTTCAAATAATAGCGTCTCTCAGCAACAGGTCAAGCTCCCTCTGCCGGATGGCAAAACCCCTCCGATGACAAGGCCTTGTTATTGAGACTGATTCTTGCTTTCGGGTACATTACGTTTCAGTCACCCCTCCATCCCCCCTTCCTGCCCGCTCATGACCCCTAGCGCAACACTGGACGCCACAGCCCGCACGCTGGCTCTGGTTGGCCATCCGAACGTCGGTAAATCAGTTCTGTTCCACCGCCTTACAGGCACTTACGTCAACGTCTCCAATTACCCCGGCACCACGGTGGAGGTGTCTCGGGCCGCGCCGCGTTTCGACCGCGACGCATCGCTGCTGGATACCCCCGGGGTGCTCTCCCTCCCCGCCCGCAGCGACGACGAACGCGCCACCATGCGCGCTCTGTTGCACGAAGACATGCGCACCCTCATTCAGGTGGGCGACGCCAAGAACCTTCGCCGCACGCTGAATCTCACCGCGCTGCTGGCCGAATTGGGCATACCCATGGTGCTGGCGCTGAACATGGCCGACGAGGCCAATGCCCGCGGCGTGACTGTGGACACTGCTGCGCTGGCGGAAAGCCTGGGCATTCCGGTGATCGCTACCATCGCCACCGGCGGCGAAGGTGTCGTGCCGCTGACCGATGCGCTCAAGCATGCCGCTCCGCCCGCCCCCTTGCTGCGCTACGACGACGAGACCGAGCGCGCCGTCCAGGCGGTGACTGCACTCATCGCCCGCCATGCGCCGCATCCGCGCCTGGCGGCGCGCGGCCTCGCCATCCTGCTGCTGGGCCACGACCCCGAAGTCAGTGCCTGGCTGGACGAGAAGGCCGGCGCTGGCGCGGCCGAGATCCGCAAGCTGATTACCGATACCGCCGCCGGCCGCAAGGAGCCGCTCGCCGCCCTGCTCGCCCGCGAACGCGGCCGCGCCGCCGAAGCGCTGGCCCGCACCGTGTCCAAGCAGGCCGCCGGCAAGGACCGCTCGATGGCAATGCGGGTCGGCCAGCTGGCGGTGCACCCGGTGTGGGGCTGGCCCCTCCTGCTGGCGGTGCTGTACGTGGTCTATCTCTTCGTCGGCGACTTCGGCGCCGGCACGCTGGTCGGCCTGCTGGAGGAGGACTTCTTCGGCGGCGTGCTCAACCCGGCGATGACCGACTTCGTCCAGCACTACGTCACCATCCCCTGGATCGCCGACCTGCTGGTGGGCGAATACGGCTTGTGGACCATGGGCATGACCTACGCCCTGGCGCTGATCCTGCCCATCGTCACCACCTTCTTCCTCGCCTTCGGCGTGCTGGAGGATTCCGGCTACTTCTCCCGCCTCTCGGTCATCGCCAACCGCATGTTCGCCGCCATCGGCCTCAACGGCCGCGCGGTGCTACCCATGGTGCTGGGCCTGGGCTGCGTCACCATGGCGACGCTGACCACCCGCATCCTGCAGACGCCGCGCGAGCGCCTGATCACCATCTTCCTGATGGCACTGGCGATTCCGTGTTCCGCGCAGCTGGGCGTGGTGTTCGGCCTGCTCGGCGGCATCTCCTTCAACGCCACGCTGATCTGGGCCGGCTGCATGCTGCTGGTCCTGCTGACCGCCGGTTTCCTCGCCGGCAAGCTGGTCAAGGGCCGCCGCATCCCCCTGGTGACCGAGCTGCCGCCGATGCGCATGCCGGTACTGGGCAATGTGCTGAAGAAGACCGGCGGCCGCCTGAAGTGGTACCTGGTGGAAGTGATCCCGCTGTTCCTGATCGGCACATTGCTGATGTTCATCCTTGACCGCGCCGGCGTGCTGCCCTGGATCATCAAGGCTGGCGAGCCGCTGGTGTCCGGCTGGTTGGGCCTGCCGCCCGAAGCCAGCGCTGCCTTCGTCATGGGCTTCCTGCGCCGCGACTTCGGCGCCACCGGCCTGTTCGCCCTGAGCAGCGAACTGACCATGATCCAGGCCGTGGTCGGCATGGTGACCATCACCCTTTTCGTGCCCTGCATCGCCAGCGTGATGATGATCGTGAAGGAACGGGGCATGCGCACCGCGGCCATCATGCTCGCCATCATCATGCCCACCGCCTTCTTCGTCGGCGGTGTCCTCAACCACGTCCTGCACCTCTTCATGTGAGCGCCATGAGTCAGCAAGAACGCATCCGCCTGCTCGGTACGCCGGTAGGCCGTGAAGTCCGCCTCGCCGAGTTTGGCGACGACATCGACCCGCTGCAGCGCGAGCAACTGCACGCCTATGGCCTGTCGGTGCCGCATAAGCTCAAGGTGCTGCAGCAGCATCCACTCACGGTAGTGCTGTGCGACCACGTCGAGATCGCCATCGAACACGCGGTGGCGCAACACCTCTGGGTTGAATCGGCGGCCTGACCCGGCGGCAGGAACCAGATCCGCCCGCAAACCTGAGTTGCGGGCGGATCTGGTTCCTGAAAGGAAAAATCCCCCGCGGCGAGAACCGTGGGGGATTTTCATTTGAGGCCGGCGAAACACTGCGAAGGCGCGGCGGTGAAGAGAGCCGGCAGGCCTCGGGGGTGCAACCACCAGGGCAGCCTGCTCCGCGCCCGCCCGTATCCGGCGTGCGCCCCGCTTCAGTCGTCCTCGGTCACCTCGGCGACAACCAAGCCCATCGCGCTGTCCGCATCCTTGGTCAGCGTCAGGCAGTGGTCGCCGCTGCCGATGTAGTAGAAGTTGAAACCGCTGCCTTCGAAGGCCGGCTTGAGGCGGGGCGGCACGTCGTCGTCGGAACAGGCGGCAAAACGCAGCGCTGGCCACTGGCGACGCATGGTCTCCACCGCCACATCGCCGCAGCCCAGCCGGCCGACGACCTCGGCGGCATCCTTGATCACGTTGTCGCTGATCATGCCTCGGCCTCCTCGCTGGCGTCGTACTGCAGGCTGCGCGTTTGTACGCCCAGCACCTTCGCCAGCCAAGGCGGCGGACGCTTCAGCGTGCCCTGCAGCTGGGTCAGGGCCTCGCGGGCATTTCCGCCTACCGGGAATTTCACCGGATGCACGCCAGCGCGCACCACCTTGGCCGCCGCGGGGCCGCCGATGGACTGCATGTAGGCAAGGTGACAATCGGCGATCAGTTCGGCCCGGGCGGCGTTGCGATCCTCTGCCTCATCGCAGGAAAGGGTGGAGCGGATCTCGGCCAGCCACAGGCCCCTCTCGGAGATCAGATAGATCAGGAAGCGGGCACAGGAGCCGAAGTGGCCATCCAGCAGTTCGCCGGAATTGGAGGCAACCGCGACCCGAAGCATGCCGGCGGCGTCGGGGACGTCGGCATCCAGCTTGGGCAAGCCATCTTCCACGCCTTCACCCCACAGGTAGCGCACCGCGGTCTTCAGGGCTTCGCCGTCCACGCCGGGATCGACGATTTCATCGCCCTGCAGCATGGTCTTGATGTCGGCGACGGTGACCCGCGCCAGCTTGTCGTCGGTAACCGGCAGGCCGAGGCGGTCGCCCAGCGCGCGGACGAAAGCGGGGATGTCCACACCGGGCAGGGCGCGCGCCGCCAGCGCGATGCGCAGGGCGGCCTCTCGGGACACCGGACTGCCAAGCGGCGAGCCGGCCGTACTGGAAGTGGCGTTCATGACGAGCCTCATCGGAATGCGTTCATTGCTGGAGGGTCAGCCTGCCCTCGTTGCCGGCCCGGCGGCAGGCCGCCGCTGCCGGGGTTGGCGGCGGCGGGCACCTGGCCCATCCGCTGCCGAAAGGCCGCCTTCCGTCAGGCATGAACGCATGGCCTCCATGCCATGCGCCCTTCCTCAGCGAGGCGGCAGGATGAAATAGCGAAAACCCTGCACAAACCCTGATACCGCGGACGCTCAGTCCGGCGCATCCAGGCGCTTGGCGCGGATCGTCACCGGCAGCCGCTCCGGTGGCACCTGTGGTTCGATGTAGTAGCTGCCGCCGTTGGCGAGTTTGATTTCCCCGCCCCACTTCTCGGGCGAGTCGAATTCGATGGAAGAGATGTTGTCTTCGAGGTCGCGCTTCGGCAGATAGAACACCAGCCCGCCTTGGTCGTTCTTCCGAATCATGATGTTGGCCACAACGGAACTCCTGGGTGAATGTGCCGCTCGGCGAGGTCCGAACACGGCGATCTGCAACGCGGAAAGCGAAAAGCGGCCTCCTTCCCCGGAGGGAAGGAAACCGTGGCGCCCGGCACCGCCGCCCTGAGGCGGGGCGCCGGGCCAAGCCGACTCAACGAACCAGGTCGTAGTTGTAGTCGGTGGTGCCCATGCCGCGGGTTTCGTCGTCCAGACGCTCGAGGACGGCATTCACCAGGGTGGTCAGCACATACATCGCGCCTTCGTAGCCCAGGGTGGTCATGCGGTGCAGGTGGTGACGGTCGAAGATCGGGAAGCCGAGGCGGATCAGCGGAACCTCGAACTGCTTGCCCTTGTACAGCGTGTCGCGCTGGATGTACTTGCCGTAGGAATTGCCGATGAGGAAATCCGGCTTCTCGGTGAAGCACAGCGAGCGCATGTGCCACAGGTCGTTGCCCGCGTAAATCTTGCAGGCGGCGCCTTGCGGGTAGCTGTCGAGGATCTTCTGCACAGCCTTGCTCCAACGCTTGCTGGCGTTGTTGGACAGGATGTGGATCGGCTCCGCCCCCAGTTCCAGCAGGAACTTGACCATGCCGATGACGAAGTCGGGGTCGCCGTACAGCGCGAACTTCTTGCCATGCAGCCAGGTGTGGGAGTCCTGCATCATGTCGACCAGGCGACCGCGCTCCACCGCCAGCTCTTCCGGAATCGCCTTGCCGGTGATCTCGGAGATCTTCATCAGGAACTCGTCGGTCCAGTCCAGGCCCATCGGAATGTTGAGCTTGGGAACGTCGTGGTTCCACACGGTTTCGGCGAACTTCTTCGATTTGTCCGACTGCCACGGCTGGGTGAAGATCGTGGTCAGCGCATTGGGCGCATCGGAGATCTCTTCCTGGGTGGTACCACCGGAGTACATGCGGAACTCGCCGTCGGACGGCGTATCCAGCACTTCGCTCGGGTCGGACAGCAGCGTGAAGCTGACATCCATCTGCTTCATCATGCGCTTGATGACGCGATAGTTGCCCAGGTAGGTCTCGAAGCCCGGCACGAAGTTGATCTTGCCGTTGCTGCCAACCACCTTGCCTTCCATCTTGTTCAGCGTGAAGAAGCGTTGGAAGCCTTCGAACATGTTGTCCCAGCCGGTGGTGTGGCTACCGACGAAGGACGGGGTGTGCGCGAAGGGGACCGGGTAATCCTGCGGGATGTGCTCGGCCTTCTTGGCGTTGTTGATGAAGGCGTTCAGGTCGTCACCGATCACCTCGGCCATGCAGGTGGTGGAGACGGCGATGATGTCCGGCTTGTAGATCGCCTTGGCGTTCTCCAGGCCGTCGAACATGTTCTTCTGACCGCCGAACACCGCCGCATCTTCCGTCATGGAGTCGGACACGCAGGAAACCGGCTCCTTGAAGTGACGGTTGAAGTAGGTGCGGAAGTAGGCGACACACCCTTGCGAACCGTGCACATACGGCATGGTGTTCTTGAAACCCAGCGAGCACAGCACCGCACCCAGCGGCTGGCAGGCCTTGGCGGGGTTGATGGTGATCGCTTCACGCTTGAAGTTGAGTTCCTGGTATTCCTTGGACGTGGTCCACTGGAAGGTTTCATCAACCTTGTCCGCCGGAACGCGCTCTTCGTACAGGTCCTGTTTGTTCTTCAGGTTGGCCTTGTAGTCGTCGTCGCGGAACAAGGGGTAGCACGGCTTGATATCGTCTACGGTCTGCATTTAAGGCTCCTAGACCCGGCCACCAATCTGTGGACACGGGTGCGAGTGCATTCGGTACCCCACGCGCCAGGACGGCGCATGGGGTTCATCCAAGAGGTGATCAGGCGGCAGCCTTCACTTCCTCGGTCGCTTCGGTCTTCTTCCACGGCGGGGTCTGCTTGCCCCAGCACGGGTTGTTCAGGGTCATGTCCATGTCGCGGGCGAAGATCGCGAAACCGTCATAACCGTGATACGGACCGGAGTAGTCCCAGCTGTGCATCTGGCGGAAAGGGATGCCCATCTTTTGGTAGATGTACTTTTCCTTGATGCCGGAACCGACGAGGTCGGGCTTGATGCGCTTGACGAACTCTTCCAGCTCGAAGCCGGTGACGTCGTCGTACAGCAGGGTCGCATTGCCCATTTCCTGGATGGTGCGGTCGTAGTCGTCGTTGTGGGCGAACTCATAACCCGTGCCCACGACTTCCATGCCGAGGTCTTCGTACGCGCCGATGACGTGACGCGGACGCAGGCCACCGATGTACAGCATGACGCGCTTGCCCTGGAGACGCGGCTTGTACTTGTCGACGACGGCTTGCATCATCGGCTTGTACTTGGCGATGACGCGCTCGGCACCTTCCTTGATCTTGTCGTCGAAGAAGGCGGCGATGCGGCGCAGGGATTCTTCGATCTTGGTCGGGCCGAAGAAGTTGTATTCCATCCAGGGAATGCCGTACTTCTCTTCCATGTGCCGGCTGATGTAGTTCATCGAGCGGTAGCAGTGGAGAAGGTTCAGCTTGGCCTTCGGGGTGTTTTCCATTTCGGCGATGGTGCCGTCGCCGGACCACTGGGCGATCACGCGCAGGCCCATCTCTTCCAGGAAGATACGGGAAGCCCAGGCGTCGCCGCCGATGTTGTAGTCGCCGATGATGGTGACGTCGTACGGGGTGCCTTCGAACTCCTTGCCGTCGCGGTTGGACAGCACGTAGTCACGGATGGCGTCGTTGGCGATGTGGTGGCCCAGGGACTGGGACACGCCACGGAAGCCTTCGCAGCGGACCGGCACGACAACCTTGTTGTACTGGGCGGCAGCCTTCTTGGACACGGCTTCGATGTCGTCGCCGATCAGGCCGATCGGGCACTCGGACTGTACCGAGATGCCCTTGTTCAGCGGGAACAGGCCTTCGATCTCTTCCATCGCCTTGGCCAGCTTCTTGTCGCCGCCGAAGACGATGTCCTTCTCCTGGAAGTCGGACGTGAAGTTGATTTCGGCGAAGGTGTTAACGCCGGTGGTGCCCACGTAGTAGTTGCGGCGGCCGCCACGGGAGTATTGGCCACAGCCAACCGGACCGTGGGAGATGTGGATCATGTCCTTGACCGGACCCCACACCACGCCGCGGGAACCCGCGTAGGCGCAGCCGCGGATGGTCATCACGCCGGGCAGCGACTTACGGTTGGAGGTGATGCACTTCTTGGACTGGGTGACGCTCTGGTCATTGACCGCCAGGTGCTTGGCGCGGTCCTTCTTCGCCTTCTCGGGATAAACCTCCAGCACCTCCTGGATGAGGGCGTCGGTTTCTTCGCGGGTCAGGTTCGACATCTTGCTTCTCCTTTTCATGCCGGCACCAATCTGTGCACGGCACTCAAGACAGGATTCAAGTCCGGGCGCGGCAGGCCCCGCCCGGATTCACTCGATTGAGACTTTCTGCAGCGAAGCCGATCAGGCAGCGGCGCCGGCGTTCAGCTGGGCAGCGGTCTGGCCGACGATGGACTCGTCTTCCTGTTCCATGATGCCGAACTCCATCAGCAGCTGTTCCAGCTCTTCCATCTCGATCGGGGTCGGGATGACGAGCTTGGTGTTGTTCAGCACCTTCATCGCCAGTTGGCGGTACTGATCGGCCTGCTTGTGGGTGGGGTCGTACTCGATGACGGTCATGCGGCGGATTTCGGCGTGCTGCACAGCGTTGTCACGCGGCACGAAGTGGATCATCTGGGTGCCCATGGCGGCGGCCAGGGCCATGATCAGTTCGTCTTCGCGGTCGGTGTTACGGCTGTTGCAGATCAGGCCGCCCAGGCGCACGCCACCGGAGTTGGCGTACTTCACGATGCCCTTGGCGATGTTGTTGGCCGCGTACATGGCCATCATTTCGCCGGAGCAGACGATGTAGATTTCCTGGGCCTTGTTTTCGCGAATCGGCATCGCGAAGCCACCACAAACCACGTCGCCGAGCACGTCGTAGAACACGAAGTCGAGGTCTTCGTCGTAGGCGCCTTCTTCTTCCAGGAAGTTGATGGCGGTGATAACGCCACGGCCGGCGCAGCCGACGCCGGGTTCCGGGCCACCGGACTCGACGCACTTCACACCACCGAAGCCGACGGACAGGACGTCGTCGAGTTCGAGGTCTTCCACCGAGCCGGCTTCAGCGGCCAGGTGCATCACGGTGGTCTGGGCCTTGCTGTGCAGGATCAGACGGGTGGAGTCGGCCTTGGGATCGCAACCGACGATCATGACCTTCTTGCCGGCTTCGGCCAGGGCCGCAACCAGGTTCTGGGTGGTGGTCGACTTGCCGATACCGCCCTTGCCATAAATGGCGCATTGACGCAGCTTTGCCATGTTAAAACTCTCCTCGTTGAAGAAAAAACGTCCGGGTGTCCTGGGCCCGGAAGGACATTCCCCGGCGCCCACAGCCACTACATGGCAATCGCCGTGCCAGTCGCACAAAGCAGAAACAAATGACTGTTTTCAAAGAAGAAAAATTTCATCCGACAAAGGCGTCTGCGGGGGTTTCAAGCAGCGAAGGGCGTCGTTGTTCCGACAATGCCCCCACCCTTTGTAAGGCCAACAACATCCCTTTCGAGCCTACCGCCGAGCAACTGCGCCTCAGCGTCCCGGCGGGCCGCCGCAGGCGGGTGAACCGCTGCAATCTGCCGCCCGAAGCCTTGGCCAGCCTGGCCTTCCAGCTCGGCCCCCAGGCCCTGGAACTGGATGGCGTCCTGCCGCTGCACCAATCGCTGTTCCGACAGCTGGACGACAGCGCCGACACCGAGGAAAGGGCACAGCGCTTCCAGTCCTATATGAATGCGCATTTCCTGCTGGACGACGCCCCCGCCCAGGGGCTGTCGGACAACGCCCGCATGGACCGCAGCCGGCTGGATTACCTGAGGCTGCTGCGCGGCTGGCTGTTCGATTCGGAGGGGCGCGAGGGCGCGGTGTTGAAAGCCTGGGTGGAATCGCGCTTCGGCCTGCTCGCCACCTTCCACCGCCGCAGGCTGGAGGGCGACGACACCCCCGCCCGCACCGCCTTCGACCGGGAAGCGGCCGGCGGCCTCTATGGCACCGGCGCGCTGGAAGCCCAGGTCGACCTGCTCTACGCCTGGGCGCAATACGAACTCCGCCGCCGCCTGCCCGGCCATAGCCACCTCACGCTCTACCGCGGCTTCTCCGGCCAGCAGGTGATGGAGCCGCTGGTCCGGCTGGAGCACGGCCGCTCATTGGTGGCGCTGAACAACCTCAGCTCCTTCTCCAGCAACCGCGAGCGGGCGGACGAGTTCGGCGACCGCATCGTCGCCTGCGCCATCCCGCTGGAAAAGGTGCTCGCCTTCACCCGCCTGCTGCCTGGCCGGCTGCAGGGCGAGGACGAGTACCTGGTGATAGGCGGCGTGGTGATGGTCGAACAACTGGCCTGAACTGCCTTGCCTGCCGCCCGCTGTCGCAAAGCCGACAACTGCGCCACGGCACGCCGACATCAACCGCTGGCATCCCGCGGCAGCCACAGCCGCGCTTCTGTGCGTTGCGCGCCACTGCGGCAGCCGCGTGCCCCAGCGCGCCAATGGCATCGTTCTTGCGGTTTCACAGTCCGGAGCGGCCCAGACCGCTTCGCCCGACCTCGACAAGGAAACTCCCATGAACGCTGTCTTCGATCAGATCCGGGCCGGCCTCGCCGCAGGCGAAGTCGTCCCCTTCATCGGCGCCGACGCGCTCGCCGACGTCACCCACGCGGGCGACGGCCGCAAGATTCCGGCCACCAGCGACGAACTCATCTACTCCCTCAACAACGGCCAGCCGATGGCACCGCGCCTGATGTACGAGTTCCCCCGCGCGGCCATGAACGTTGAACTCAAGCGCGGCCGCAGCGCGGTCAACCGCTGGCTGGAGCAGACCTATGGCGACAACAGCTGGTCGGAAGCCTCGCTGCACCGCTGGCTGGCCGAGCAGAAGCTGCCCTACATCGTCGACATCAACCGCGACACCGGCCTGCAGAAGCTCTACGCCAACCGGCCGCACACCCTCATCGCCGGCGTTGCCCGCATCGCCGGCACCGCCTACCGCTACAAGCTCTACAAACACGATGGCGAGAAGTACAGCGCCGCGGTGGACGAGAGCGAGATCGACCCGGCCGCGCCCATCCTATTCAAGCCCTGTGGCAGCCCGTGGCCCGAAGGCAACTGGATCGCCTCGGATGCCGACTTCGTCGACTACATCACCGAGCTGATGGGCGGCTTCGCCATCCCCGGCTTCCTCAAGCAGCGCCGCGTCGGCCTCAAGTACTTGGTCGCCGGCATCCGCCTGAACCGCGACACCCAGCGCATGCTGCTTTCCGACATCATCTTCAGCGCCGCGCAACCTGCCGGCTGGGCGCTGATTCCGGGCGCCAACGACAAGGAGAAGCGCTTCTGCGCCCGCCTCGGCCTCACCGTCATCGACGCCGACGTGCGCGAACTGGCCGGCCTGCCGCTGGCCGAGGCCGCCTGAGCGCCGCCGCCCGAGCGTAACCCGATGAGCATCTTTGTCTGGGACGACGCCCGCCACGCCCTCGGCGTGGCGGAAATGGACCACACCCACCGCGAATTCATCGAACTCGCCGACCGCCTCGCCACCGCCGACGACAACGCCTTCCCCGCCCTGTTCGCCACGCTCCTGGACCATACCCGCAGCCACTTCTCCGCCGAAGACGCCACCATGAAGGCCACCCGCTTCAGCGCCATCGGCGAACACATCGGCGAGCACCAGCGGGTACTGATGGAGCTGCGCCAGTTCAACCGCAGCGTGCAGGCCGGACGCATGCGCATGGCCCGTGCCTATGTGCGCGAGAATCTGCGCGACTGGTTCAACCTCCATCTGGCGACCATGGACTCGGCGCTGGCCGCACACCTGAAACAGATCGGCACACGCTGAAACGCCAGGGCGGAAGCATCCACCCGGCCTCGGCGCCTGCCGGTCGGCAACGCCGCCTCCGGCGCTCCCCGACCGGCAGCCCCCCGCGAGCCGCAGCACAACCTTCATCCCGAAGGCATGAATGCCGCGCCGTGGCTGTTGCAAGAAGGCCAGGATGCGAAGCCGTCGCTCCGCCCTGACACCAAACCCTGTGGGGATTTCCTCAGGGAGGTCGCGCGTCCTCCTCTAAGCTGGAGCTCCCGGAGCGCCTCCGCCCACCCGCGCTTGCGTGGCGGGGCAGCGCGGCTCGCCCTCGCACCCAGGTCCGTTCCCCGACGGTGCGCAACTTGCGCCAACGCCCCTGAAAACCCGCGGAAATCCTTGAAACACGCTTTACAGCCGGTCACATACTGAGAGCCGCAAGCGCTATCAATGCGGAAAGTGGCCGCCTATGCTGGCTTTCCCGAGAACAGCCTTTCTGGCGGAGAAGCACCATGCGTCGCTTCCTACGTGACGTTGCCCGCGGCCTGCTCGTCACCCTCTGTCTGCTGATGACCGCCCACGCCCAGCAGGATGAGGACCGCCTCGCGCGGATGGACCAACTGCTGGCGCCCATCGCGCTCTACCCGGATGCGCTGCTCAATCAAATCCTGATGGCATCCACCTACCCCGCCGACGTGATCGAAGCCGCCGGCTGGTCGCGCGCCAATCCCGAACTCAGCGGCGACGAAGCGGTACGCGCAGTGTCGCGCTATGACTGGGATCCCAGCGTGCAGTCGCTGGTCGCCTTCCCCCAGGTACTGGCCACGCTGGAAAGCCAGCCCGACTGGGTGCAGGAGCTGGGCGACGCCTTCCTCGCCGAACCCGGACTGGTCATGGACAGGGTGCAATACCTGCGCCTGCAGGCCCGCCGCAGCGGCAAACTGGTGAGTAATACCCGACAGCGCGTCATCGTCGAAAACGGCCCTGCCAATGGCGTCCGGCGCGAGGTCATCGTCATCGAGAGCGTGCGGCCCACGGTGGTCTACGTGCCGGTATACGACCCGGTGGTGGTGTTCGGCCCGTGGTGGTGGCCGGCCTTCCCGCCCTACCATTTCGCTCCGCCGCCTCGTTACGGAATGTCTCTGCAGTTTTACGGCGGCATCGGCTTCGGCGTCGGCGTTTTCATCACCGACGCACTGTGGAGCCATAGCGACTGGCATCGCCGCTATGTGCTCATCGACGTGCCACGCTACAACCGCCTCTACCGCGCCCACCCGCTGCCCCCCGCCTATGACCGCCGCCCCTGGACGCACGACCCGGCCCATCGCGGTGGCGTGGCCTACCGAGACCTGAAGGAGCGCGACCGTTTCATGCCCGCGCCCGGTTTCGGCGGCACCGCCCGCCCCGACGGACGCCGCGACAATCGCCCGGACGGCGCGCCGGGCTTGCGCCCCGACAAGCAGCCTCCTCGGCCGGGGGAAGGCTGGCGGTCCGCAGCCCGCGCCGACGATTCGCGCCAGGCGCAGCGCGAGCGCGCTCAGGAGATGTTCCGTGAGCGGGGCGGCTTCGGCAGCCCTGACGGCAACGAGGAGCGCCGCAACCGCGGCAACGACGAATTCCGCCGCAACGATGCTCCGCAACCGGGGCGCAGGCTGGAAACCGCCCGTCCGGGCGAAGAGCGCCGGCCAGCCGAAGAACGCGGCCGGGGCAACGACGACCGCCGGGAACGTGCCCGCCCCGATCCCGGCCCTGCCTTTGGCGGCCATGGCGCCAACCTGTCGGAGCGCCCCGGCCGCGGATCAGAAGGCGCCCGGCAGGAAGATCGCCGTGGCCCGGACCGCCGCGTCACGGCCACCCGCCCGCCCGAAGCGCGGCCGACGCCGGGGCCGGATTTCCGCCCCGCTGCCGGCTTCACCCCCGGCTATGGCCGAAACGGCCATCCGCAGGGCGTCGAACGTGGCAATGGCGGCCCGCCGCGCGAGGGCGGCAGACCCGAAGCGGGTGCGCAGGAGCGTCGCGCCGGCCCACCGCCCGCCGCACAGAGAGAAGAGACGCACGGCGGCCCGCCCCGCGGCGATCGCGAAGGCCGCGGCGACGGCGGCGGCCGGCCCAATCCCGGGAACCGCCCGGAGGCGCGCAACAACAACGACCGTTGATTCCCTGCAGAGAGATGGAGTTTGCGATGTTCCCGCGTAGTCGCACCACCCTGGCCCTGCTCCTCCTCGCCACCGCGTCCCCCACGGCGCAGGCGGCAGACGAGGCCGCACAGCAACGGGCGGAGATCCACCGCATGTGCGATGAAGCCCTGTCCACCCTATATGCCGCACGCCCGACCGCCCGCACCATCGTCGCCCGCTCCGCCGGCTACGGCTGCTTCTCCGGCTTCGGCGTCTCGCTGCTGCTGGGCGGCGCCGGCGCCCGCGGCATGGTGCGGGACAATGCCAGCGGAGAGGTGGTGTACATGAACATGGGCCAGGCTAGCGCCGGGCTGGACATCGGCATCAAGGACTACCGTGAGGTGCTGGTCTTCCGCGACCGCGAGACCATACAGCGTTTCGTCGAGTCCGGCTGGCAGATCGCCGGCACTGCGAACGCTACCCTCAGGGTGAGCGATCGCGGCCTCGCCAGCGAGATCACCGAGGCCCTGCGCGATCCCATCGCCATCTACCCGATGACCCGCGCCGGCCTGGCGGCGGGCGTGGCCGCCGGCGGCCGCCGTTACTGGCGCGACGAACAGATCAACTGAGGATAGACGGAGGCCGGCGCGCTGGTGGCGGGCATTTCCGGCAACGGCCGCCATGCTGCGGCTTCGCCTGCCTCAATCCGCCAGCACCGCGTCCTCCGCCAGGCGCGCCCGATAACCCGGCGACAGCGCCAGCAGTTCGGTCGCCAGGCGCACGCACTTTCCCCGCACCGCAGCCTTCACCGCTTGGCGCAAGTGTCGCGGCAAGCCGGTCTCCCCGCACAGTGCCCCCATCACCATGCCGGCGATGGCGCCTGTGGTATCGGCGTCGCCGCCGCGGTTGACGATGTCCACCAGCACCGCCTCGAAGCCATCGTTGCCGTCCATGGCCTGGAACACCGCGCGCAGGGTATCGACGATGTAGCCGCTGGGGTTCTCGCAGCGACGGTCGCGGAAGACGAAAGCCGGCTGCTCGGCGACCAGGGCGTGGGCTTCGGCGATCACCGCGCCGATGCCGCCACCGCCCATGGCCGCCTGCACCATGCGCACCACGCTGCGGGTGGCGGCGTCGGTGAGCGGGTTATGGTGGGTGACGCGCCCCTGGCGGTCCGCCGCGGCAACGATGTCCTCCTCGGGCGCGCCATACAGCGCCAGCGCCACCGGCAGGCAGCGCATGGCTGCGCCGTTGCCGGCGTCTTCAGACTGCGGCGCCTCGGCGCTGCCGTACTTGCGCCAGCGCAGGATGCCGCGGCGCACGGTATTGCCGATGTCCACCGGCTTGGCGCGCATCCAGCCGTCGAAGGCGCGGGCACAGGCGGCAGCGTCCGGCTCGGCGCCGGCTGCCAGCCAGGCTTCGGCCAGGGCGAAGGTCATGGTGGTGTCGTCGGTCACCTCGCCCGCCGGCAGGCGCAGCCAGCCGCCGCCGCGGATGCGGTCGTGCACGCCGTACTGCGCGGCGATCTCGCGCGGCGTCATGAACTCCACCGTGGCGCCCAGCGCGTCGCCTATCGCCAGGCCCAGCATGGCACCGCAGGCGCGATCCAGCAGCACCGCGGGATCGGGCACGAAGCCGGGCGTCATCGTCGGCGCGGCCTTACTCTTCCGGGCCGAAACAGGCAGCGAAGTCCACACAGGCTTCGCAAGAAGGCGAGGTGCAGACGTAGATGCCTTCGCGCTGGCAC
The DNA here is from genome assembly GCF_004361735.1 of Azoarcus indigens. Classification (GTDB taxonomy): domain Bacteria; phylum Pseudomonadota; class Gammaproteobacteria; order Burkholderiales; family Rhodocyclaceae; genus Azoarcus; species Azoarcus indigens. The sequence goes on from NZ_SNVV01000014.1 coordinate 121,406, forward strand.
AACTCGCGGTAGAGGAATTTCTTCCACTTCATGTCGCGGGTGTTGGCCGCCGCCAGTTCCGGGAAGTTGATGGCGATGAGCTGCGACAGCTCGCGCCGCGACGGCAGGCCGAGGTCCTGCCACAGGTGGTCGGAGCCCATGCAGCCAGTGGCGAGCACGATGGCCATGTCGTCCGCGCTCTCGGCCACGTCGTCGGCATGGCAGCCGATGAAGCGCACCAGATCCTCGAACTCCGGGTAGAGCGTGAGCGCCGGGCCGAAGTCGGTCTTGGGCTGCCAGGCGAGGCCGGGGAAGTGGCGCGCCATCAGGCGGGCGAAGCGCGCAGCGCCGAGGCCGAGGTCGGACGGCAGCACGCCGTCGCCCAGCGTCCAGCCGGCGATCAGGTGGGCGAGAAACTCGTCGTTCGGCGTGCCGGCGGCATGGCGCATGAGATGCGCATGCAGGGCAACGCGCGCCGGCGAAGGACGGTGGCTGAGTGGAGCGAGCATGGCGGAACTCCTCATCGGAATCGGGGCCGCGTCCGCCGAAACGGGCGCGGCCGCTTCGGTCAGTATTCGACCAGCAGATCCTCGTCCCGCAGGACGAGCTGACAGGCCAGTCTCCAGGGGGTGGTGGGCACATCCTCCACCCGCATCTTCTCGATCTCCGCGTCGGAGATCTTCTTGTGCTCCTTCAGCACCTGCACTTCCTTGTCGGTCAGCGGGCCGGCCATCGCGCCTTTCTTCGACAGCACGGTGACCTTGATCAGACAGGTTGCGCACTCGCCGTCCTCACAGGAGAAATCGATGGGGATGTGGTTCTCCTTTGCAATCTTGAGGATGGTCTGGGTGTGGGAGCCGGCGACGGCATACACCGTCTTGTCCCTGTGGATGGGGCTGGAAAACATCACGTTCGGCATGGTTGAACTCCTGGTGAATGGTGAATCTCTCTGTCAGGGTCTGGGGTTCAGCCCGGCCGCACTACGACGTGGCCGCCCAGCACCTGGGCCTGACAGGCGAGGCGGTTGCCGATGCCGGCGAAGTTCTCCTTCAGCACCTTGTCTTCCAGCACCGAGGGGTTGGCGAGGTTCTCGCTGCCGCCGACGATCTTCATCATGCAGGTGCCGCACTCGCCTTCCCGGCAGCCGTAGGTGATGCCGGCGCCGACCTTTTCCGAGACTTCGATGAGACGGGTACCTGCGGGCACGGTGACGGTGACTTCGATGTCTTCGAAGGTGACCTGGGCCTTGGGCATGGAATGACTCCTAAGCAGAAAGCGCCTGGGGCGCGGTGAAATCGATATGGCGGGGGCCGGCACGGCCCACCAGTTGCTCGGCCAGGTCGCGGCCGAAGGCGGCGCACTCGGCCAGTTCCTCAGCGGTGGGGATGAGCTTCACCTTCACGCCGGATCGCGGCACCCGCAGCTTGAGCCCGCGCAGGCGGTCCTCGATCAGGCCGACCGCCTCGCCGCTCCAGCCATAGGAGCCGAAGGCGCCGCCGAGCTTGCCCTTGACCTTGACCAGGGTGAGCGAGGAGAGCAGGTCCCACACCGGCTTGACCGCGTCGCCGTTGATGGTCGGCGAGCCGAACAGCAGGCCATCCGCTTCTTCGATGAGATCCGCAAAGGGGCCCGGCTCGCCGCCGACCAGGTCGTACAGCGATACCCGCACGCCATCCACGCCCTCGGCGCCGTCGCGCACCGCCTGCGCCATGCGCGCGGTGTTGCCGTAGGCGCTGATGTAGAACACCAGCAGGGTCTTGGCGCGGCCGGCGGCCTCGTTGGCGAGCAGCGGTTCGGCCAGTTGGCGGTAGCGGCGCACATAGGTCTGCGGGTGGTCGCGCAGCACCGGGCCGTGGGCGGGGGCGATCAGGCGGATGGGGAGCGGCTCGATCAGCCCCAGCGCCTGCAGCACGAACTCGCGGAAGGGCCGCATGATGTGCTGGTAGTAGTAATCGAAGGAGAAGCGGAAATCACCGGCACGGTCGTTGAACAGGCGGGCATCGCAGAAATGGCAGCCGAAGACGTCGCCGGAAAACAGCAGACCGTCCTCTTCCACCCAGGTGCATTGGGTGTCCGGCCAGTGCAGGTAAGGCGTGGGCAGGAAGCGCAGGCTGCGCCCGCCCAGTTCGACCCGGGTGTCGTCGGTGACGGCGACGATGCGCGCTGGGTCCAGGCCATCCTTGAGCAGGCCCTTGAGCATGCCCAGCGCCGGCCGCGAGATGTACAGCGGCGCCTGCGGCGCGGCGGCCAGCAACTCCGGCAGCGCACCGGAGTGGTCCGGCTCCAGGTGATTGAGGACGATGGCGCGGATCTCTTCCGGCTTGCAGCAGGCCCACAGACGGGCGAAGAAATCGCCGGCGAAGTCCTCCTTCACCGTGTCTATCACCGCCACGCCGTTGTGGCCGCGCACCGCGTAGGCGTTGTAGCTGGTGCCGTTGGCGGTGCGCAGGATGATGTCGAACTGGCGCATCTCGGGGTCGAGCGCGCCCACCCAATGCACACCGGGGGCGACCGCCACCGGCCTGCCGGGGATGACGGCATCCGCCAGGCTCATGCCTGCACCGCCGCTGGCGGCGGACAGTAGGCGGCGGGCGCGTCACCGTGGGCGCAGCCCTCCGGCGCCGGGCCTTCGGCCAGGGCCACACCTTGGGCCGCCAGCCAGGCGGTGTCGAAGCCGCTGGCACGGGCGTTGCCGATCTCCATCAGCGGCCGGCGGATCAACAGCGGCTCCGCCGCCAGGCGCTCCAGCGCCGCCTCCGGCGTGAAGGCGGGCGGCACCACCGCGCCGGACTTCACCGCCGGAGCGGCCGGGTTGAACCATTCGGCCACAGGCCGGCGGCCGAGGAAGCCGGCCAGGCGGGCGGGCGTCCACGGCTCGGTCAGTAGGTCGCGGACTTCGACCTCGCAGCCGGCCGCCTGCAGCAGGCGGATCTGGCGGGTATTGGTGGCACAGCCGGGCTTCCACCAGAAGCGGATAGGCACAGTCGTCGTCACGACAGCCTCCTTTCGGTTGCCGCGGGTGTGCGCTCACCCGCGGGGATGCGAAGGCGCGCGAATCGCGCGCCGGGGGTCAGCTACGCACCACGGTGCCGGTGGTGTTGTATTCCTCGATGAGATGCAGCGGGATGCCGGTCAGCGAGCCCAGCGGGTTCAGCGGATCGCCGATCTCGTCGACGATGGCCGCCTCGATCGGACAGATCTCGGCGCACTGGGGCTTGTCGTAGTCGCCCAGGCATTCGGTGCACTTGTTCGGATCGATGGTGAAGACCGGGTTGCCGGCGCTGATCGCCTCATTCGGACAGAGCGGCTCACAGGCGTAGCAGCCCACACAGACTTCGGTGATTTCGAGTGCCATTTGCTGCCTCTCGGATAGCTAGGGGGAGAAAGCCCCCGCGGCCCGCGCCGCGGGGGTCGGCGCACTCAGGCCGCGGCCTTGGCGGCGGCCGGCTGATCCAGCTTGCCGGCGGCCGCCAACTCGTCGTACACCGCGCGGATCGCCTCTTCGATCGGCTCCATCGCATGCTCGCCGTTGGGTTGGATGCCGGCCTTCTCCAGGTCGGCCCAGGGCTCGAAGCCGATCTTGCTGGCCAGCAGCACTTCCACCCCTTCCAGGCTCTTGATGATCTGGCCGAGTACCGTCTCGCCGTCGCCACAGGACTCGTCGCCCATGCAGTAAGCGGTGCACTTGCGATGGCCGAGGAAGCGGTGGCCAGCGCTGTCGACCTCGTACACCAGGAACTCGTGGGCGTGGCCGAAGTGCTCGTTGATCACGCCGCCGCCCTTGCTGGCGATGGCGATGCGGATGGGACGGGTGGCGGGCTTGTCGGCGGCCTCCGCCTCGAACTTGGGCGCGGCCTTGAGGGCGCGCTTCATTTCCAGCTCGGAGGTGATCGCCTGGTGGACCTTGGCGCGCTCCACCATGGCGGTGGCGTAATCGACTTCCATCTCGTCGATCTTGTCGAGGGTGAACTCCTCGCCGCGATCCTCGCCCAGCAGGCCGACCGCGTCGGCGCGGCACTGGCGGCAGTGACGCATCATCGACATGTCGCCGGAGCAGGAATCCTGCAGGGCCTCGAGTTCCAGCGGCGTCGGTTCGCGCTGGCCCATGATGCCGTAGTAGGTGCCATGCTCGGCTTCGGCGATCAGCGGCATCACGTTGTGCAGGAAGGCGCCCTTGGCCTTGACGATCTTGGAGACTTCCTTCAGGTGCTCGTCATTCACGCCCGGGATCATCACCGAGTTGACCTTCACCAGGATGCCGCGCGAGGTCAGCATCTCCAGGCCCTTCTGCTGCTGCTCGATCAGGATCTTCGCGCCCTCGACGCCGAAGATGCGCTTGTTCTCCCAGAAGATCCACGGGTAGATCTTGGCGCCGATCTCCGGGTCGACCGTGTTGATGGTGATGGTGACGTGGTCGATGTTGTGCTTGGCCAGTTCATCCACGCTCTGCGGCAACGAAAGGCCATTGGTGGACACGCACAGCTTGATGTCCGGCGCTTCTTCGGAGAGGCGGCGGAAGGTCTCGAAAGTACGTTCCGGGTTGGCGAGGGGGTCTCCGGGTCCGGCGATGCCGAGCACCGTCATCTGCGGAATCGCGGCGGCAACCGCCAGCGTCTTCTTCACCGCCTGCTCCGGGCTCATCACCTCGGACACCACGCCCGGGCGGGATTCGTTGGAGCAGTCGTACTTGCGGTTGCAGTAGTTGCACTGGATGTTACAGGCCGGGGCCACCGCCACATGCATGCGGGCGAAGTAGTGGTGAGCCTCTTCGGAATAACAGGGATGGTCCTGCACTTTGCTGCGGATGTGATCCGGCAGGTGGCCCAGGGCATCGGGCGCAGTGCCACAGCCGCTGGAGCTGCACCCGCCACCCGAGGCCTCGGGCGCGGAATTGCTGATAACCGGGAGTTCCATTGTCGATCCCCTTTAGCGAAGTCGTACGGCAGGACTTCCGCAAGGGGCGTGCCAGTGCACTTTCCGCCACCATCCCATTGAAAATAAAGAAATATCTAAATTTCATCAAGCGCAACTTGTCGGCTAGACCACAGCTTTTCATGTGCGACTCCAAACAAGTCGCGGTCGACAAGCCGCCCGGCGCGAGAGCACTGCGCGCGGCATCCCGCGAGCCCGGCCGGCAGCGTGGATTTGCCCCCGCTCCGGCGCGCGCCTAAGATCCCGCCCTGCGATGCCATGCACCTAGCCGGGAGACATGCGAGGACGCCATGCGCATCACCCCGGCCGTTCCCCGCAACGCTTCCGCCCCTCGCCGCCATGCCCGCTCAAACGCCCCGCCGACTGCTCACCGCCACCGTCATTGCCGCCCTGCTCAGCCTCGCGCAGGGTTGTGCCAGCTCGGGAGAGGGCAGCCGCAGCACCGCGGCGGACGTCCCCGGCCTGGATCCGCTGGCGCTCAAGCTCTCCAGCTGCAGCGCCCCGGCAGCGGGGCTGGATCGCGCGGCGATGACGCAAACCCTGGCGGACTACCAGCAACTGTCGGAAGAAGCGTTGAGCCTGCGGGCGCAAGCCATCCGCCTGTACCACGAGCTGGACGCCAAGACCGCCCGGCGAGAGGCCCTGAACGGCCACGACCTGCAGCGCCTCAACAGCGGCGCCGCCGCCCTGCTGGCCCAGCGCAAGGCTCTGCTGCAGGTGGCCTTCGCCCATGAGTGCTGGCTGGATGGCGAGGAAGATGCGGCCGCCGCCGACGCCCGCGCCGTACGCCGCGCCGGCATCCTGATGTCGCTGGCCGCCGCGCTCACGCTGTACGACAACTACCTGTCGGCCATCTCGCTGTACCACGACGACACCGCGCTGCGACAGCACCTGAACCGGCGCGACAGCGGCTTCGACATCGACCACAACGAACTGGACCGCATCACCAGCGCCTTCTCCTCGCCGGCCTATCGCCAGCGGGTGCGCCGCGGCCTGGAGTGGTACGAACGCAATGCGGCGATGGCGGATACCGACAACATCGAAGGCAGCGCCTACCTGCAGCGCCTGATAGCACAGAGCCCCTCCTACCAACTGGTGCGCCGCAGCAGCCCGCTGCAGGAGTTCGGCACCCATGTCGGCCTGCTGCGACTGGCCGCCAACGATGCGCTCACCAGCCTGCGCAGCGAGGGCGTGAACCTCTCCAGCCTGCTGTTCGGCAACACCATAGGTCTGATCGAAACCCGTCGCGGCAAGCTGGACAAACGACCGGAGGTGCTGGCGCAGGTCAGCCGGCAGCTGCGCGCCGGCGACATCCTGCTGGAGAAGACGCCCTTCCGCCTCACCGACACCTTCATCCCCGGCCACTGGGGCCACGCCGCCATCTGGATAGGCAACGAAGCCGAACTGCGCCAGCTCGGCATCTGGGAACACCCGGTGGTGCAGGCCTACCAGGCGGAGATACGCGCCGGCCACGGCGTCGTCGAAGCGCTGCGCTCCGGCGTGGAGATGAACCCCATCGCCGCCTTCCTCAACATCGACGACCTGGCGGTGCTGCGCGGCGAACAGCTGAGCGAGGCCGAGCGCGCCAGCGTCGTGCTGCAGGCGCTGCGCCAGGTCGGCAAGGCCTACGACTTCAACTTCGACGCCGAGACCACCAAGCGGGTGTTCTGCTCCAAGCTGGTCTACCTCGCCTACGGCGACATGCAATGGCCCACCGCCCGCGTGTTCGGCCGCGTCACCATCAGCCCGGACAACATCGCCGCCCGCGCCGTCGGCGACGGCCCGCTCAGCGTCGCCCTGCTCTACCACGACGGTCGGGAGATCACCGAGGATCCGCGCGCCCTGCTGGCGCAGCTGACCCACAGCGGCCCGGAGCGCGTCGCCCGCAGCGAAACCGCCGCGCGCTGAAGCGCGGCGCCTAGAACCCAGCGCGCAGCAGCAGGTAGCCGCCCAGTGCCAGCAGCCCCCAGAAGAACAGCCGGCGGAACAACGCCGGCGCCAGGCGCTGGCGCAAATACTGCCCCAGCATCATCCCGCCCAGCGCCGGGAACAGCGCCAGCAGCGACACGCCCGCCTCCTCCGCCCCCATCAACCCGCCTGCGCCCAGACCCAGCAGCAGCGCCACGGTGGACACGGTGAAGGACACCCCCAGCGCCTCCACCAATTGCTCCCGCTGCAGCCCCAGCCCCTGCAGATAAGGCACCGCCGGCAGCACGAACACCCCGGTGAGCGCACTCACCAGCCCGGTCGCCACGCCCACCGGCAGCGCCAGCTTCTGCTCCAGCGCCGGAGGAACATGCAGATTGCGCCCGGCCAGGCCGACCAACCCGTACAGCACCAGCGCCAGCCCCAGCGCCTTGCCCGCCCAGGGCGCATCCGCGCCGGGCAGCCAGGCGATGCCCGCCCAGGTGCCGGCGAAGATGCCCACCGACAACCAGCGGAAGCGGTATAGCGCCGCCCACGGCGCCGGGCCGGTGGCCAGCTGCAGCACATTGGTCAGCAGCGAGGGCGCGAGCAGGAAGACCACCGCCTGCGAGGGCAGCATCACCAGCCCCAGCAGGCCCACCGCAACCGTCGGCAGGCCCAGGCCGATGACGCCCTTCACCAGCCCGGCGAGGGCGAAGACGAAGGCGATGAAGCACAGCAGCAGCGGCGAATTGAGTTCCATAGAGCCATCATGCCCGCGCCGCCCGCCGACCCGGAATGCGGAATCGCCGCGGCCAGCCTTCGGCCGGAACGAAGGCTGAACGCCGCCGCTCATGGCACCATGCGGCCTTCCCCGCTCCCTGCCACGGAAAGCCCGCCATGCGCTTCGACCTGAGCGACCTCAAGCTCTTCCTTCATGTGCTGGAAGCCGGCAGCATCACCGCCGGCGGCAACCGCGCCCATCTGTCGCTGGCCTCCGCCAGCGCCCGGCTGAAGAACATGGAAGACGCGCTGGGCGTGGCCCTGCTGCTACGCGACCGCCGCGGCGTGCGGCCAACGCCGGCCGGCATCGCCCTCGGCCACCACGCCCGTTGCGTGATGCAACAGATCGAATGCATGCGCGGCGAGCTGGGGGAGTACGCCCGCGGCCTCAAGGGCCATGTGCGGCTGCTATGCAACACCGCCGCGCTGAGCGAGTTCCTGCCGCAGGCGCTGGCGCGCTTCCTCGCCGCCCAGCCCAACATCGACATCGACCTGGAAGAGCGCCTCAGCCACGAGATCGTGCCGGCGGTGCTGGACGGCAGCGCCGACCTCGGCATCATCTCCGACGCCGCCGATGCCGCCGGGCTGCAGCGCTACCCCTTCCACGACGACCGCCTGGTGGTCGTCACCGGCAAGACTCATCCGCTCGCCGGCCTGCGCCGGGTCGCCTTCGCCGACACCCTGGCGCACGACTTCGTCGGCCTCGCCGGCGACGCCGCCCTCAACGCCTACCTCGCCGGCCATGCCGCCCAGGCCGGCCGGCGGCTGCGCTACCGGGTGCGGCTGCGCAGCTTCGACGCCATCTGCCGCATGGCCGAGAGCGGCGTCGGCATCGCCATCGTGCCGGAGACCTCCGCCCGCCGCTGCCGCCGCGCCATGGCCATACGCTGCGTGCCGCTGAGCGACGCCTGGGCGATGCGTCGGCTGCTGCTGTGCGTGCGCGACGCCGCCGCGCTGCCGGCCCATGCGCGGCAGCTGCTGGACCACCTGCGTGCTGACAGGCCGGGCAAGGCGGGCTGAGCCGCAGCGCAACGCCCTCACCCGCAGAAAACAAAACGGCCCTGTTCCCAATCGGGAACAGGGCCGCTCAGGCGCTTGCGCCCGCAGCCAGCCCGGTCTCCCGGGCCCGCCTGCGCGCTTACCCCTCCAGCGCCTTCACATGCGTAATGACCTCGGCAATCGCCTGCTGCGCGCTGCCGTAGAGCATTCGGCAGTTGTCCTTGTAGAACAGCGCATTCTCGATCCCCGAGTAGCCCGCGCCCTTGCCGCGCTTCACCACGATCACGTTCTGCGCCATGTCCACGTTCAGGATGGGCATGCCGTAGATCGGGCTGCTCTTGTCGGTGCGCGCCACCGGATTGACCACGTCGTTGGCGCCGATCACCAGTGCCAC
>NZ_SNVV01000015.1 GCF_004361735.1 Azoarcus indigens
CCCAAATGTGCCCCAAGTCAGGTTCTTTGCGCGGCAAGTTTCTGATTGTGATACCTAATTAGGTGAGTTCGAATCTCACAGCCCCCGCCAAATTATGTCGCCTGGCTAGTCCGGCCAGCCTGTCCCCCGCGCGAATTCCCGCGCCCCAGCCGAGGACAAGCGCCGGCGCTGCCGCTTCATCACGATTCGAGCCTTTCTCCCGTGTCCCGGCTGATCCTGCTCAACAAGCCCTACGGCGTGCTCTGCCAGTTCACCGCCGAGCCGGGCAAGGCCACCCTGAAGGATTACGTGCCGGTGCCGGAGGTCTATGCCGCCGGGCGCCTGGACAGCGACAGCGAGGGCCTGCTGCTGCTGACCGATGACGGCGCCTTGCAACACCGTATTGCCGATCCCCGCCACAAGCAGCCCAAGACCTATCTGGTGCAGGTGGAGGGCGAGCCGGGCGATGCCGCGCTCGCCCGGCTGCGTGCCGGCGTTGACCTGGGTGACTTCATCACTCGCCCGTGTGAGGCAGGGCGGGTGGCCGAGCCGGAATGGCTGTGGCCGCGGGTGCCGCCGGTGCGTTTTCGCAAGACGGTGCCGACCACCTGGCTGGAGATCGTGCTGCGCGAGGGCAAGAACCGGCAGGTGCGGCGGATGACGGCCAAGATTGGCTTTCCGACGTTGCGGCTGGTGCGCGCGCGCATCGGCGAGTGGGCGCTGGATGGCCTTGCGCCGGGTGAGTGGCGGGAGGTGGCGGTGGCTGCCGCTTCGCCTCGGCCGCCGCGGCTTCTCTCGCGCAAGCGGTAGAATCCTGCTCTTTCCAAGGTCGGGCCAGAACATGATGAAGCGGGCAGGATGGGGCGCTTGCGCGTCCTTGGTGCTGGGGGGGATGGCGCTGCTTGTGGCCGCGCAGGTTCAGGCGCAGATGCCTATGGCCGAGCTCGGGGCGGGCATGTACCGCATCGAGGCCGAGGTGGCCTACACCATGCAGACGCGGCAGCTTGGCCTGATGAACCGGCGCAGCATGCCGGCGCAGCACGGCATGGTATTCGTGTTCCCGATGGACGCTGGCCACTGCATGTGGATGAAGAATACCTTCCTGCCGCTGTCGGTGGCCTTCCTGGATGCGCAGGGCCGCATCATCAACATCGAGGACATGCAGCCGCAGACCGAGGACAACCACTGCGCTGCGGCACCGGCGCGCTACGCCCTGGAGATGAACCTGGGATGGTTCAAGGACCGGGGCCTGAAGCGCGGCGACCAGATCCGCGGGATCGACAGGCTTCCCGAGGCGCGCTGAGCGACCTCGAAACTCTCCTGAAACGCGGCGTAAGCGGCGGCTACGGTAGCGGAACAAAGCCCGAATAAGCCGGCTTTCCCCGGTCTTTTCGGCGGCAGGACTTGTCGGACGGCGGCGATAATTGCCGCATCTCGTCCTGCGTCCGGCCTGTTGGGCGCGGGGACCTGGGTTCCCGGAGCCGGCCGTGGCCGAAGACAGCGATCTCGAAAAGACAGAAAGCGCATCACCGCGAAGGCTGCAACAAGCCCGCGAGGAAGGACAGGTTCCGCAGTCGCGGGAACTGTCTACCTTTCTCGTCACCATGACCGGCGTGCTCACGCTATGGGCGCTGGGTGGCTGGATGGCAGAGCGCATGTTCGGCATGGTGCGGCGCGCCCTCATCATCGAGCGCGAGCTGGCGTTCGATCCCACGCTGATGCTGGCCACGCTGCAGAACCTCCTGAGCGGCGCCTTGCTTACCCTGATGCCGCTGTTCCTCGTGCTGCTGATCGCCGCGGTGGGGGCGCCGATCGCGCTGGGTGGCCTGGTGTTTTCCTCCAAGGCCCTAGGGTTCAAGTTCGGCCGGCTGAATCCGCTGGAGGGCATCAAGCGCATGTTCTCGGTACATGGGCTGGCGGAAATGCTGAAGGCGATGCTGAAGGCGGCGCTGGTGGGCGGCGTGGGCAGCATGGTGCTGTGGTCACAGAAGGATCACCTGTTCGACCTCATGGCGGAGCCGCTGGAGGTGGGCATGTCCGACTTCGCCGACACGGTGATCTTCACCGCTGTGTTGATTGCCGCCAGCCTCGGTTTCCTGGCGCTGCTCGACGTTCCGTTCCAGCTCTGGCAGTACCACCGCCGTCTGCGCATGACCAAGGAAGAGGTCAAGCAGGAGTACAAGGAGCAGGAGGGCGATCCCCAGCTCAAGGGGCGCATCCGCAGCGTGCAGCGCCAGATGGCGCGCAACCGCATGATGGCCGCGGTGCCGAAGGCGGACGTGGTCGTCACCAACCCGACGCACTTCTCGGTGGCGCTGAAGTATGACGCCGAGAAGATGGGCGCCCCGGTGGTGGTTGCCAAGGGGCGTGGCGAACTGGCGTTGAAGATCCGGGAGATTGCCCAGGAACACGAGGTTCCGATGCTGGAGGCACCGCCGCTGGCGCGTGCGCTCTACACCCATTGCGAGCTGGAGGACGCGATTCCCACCCAGCTCTACACCGCGGTAGCCGAAGTCATGGCCTACGTCTATCAGTTGAACCAGTGGATGAGCCAGGGTGGGGTCAAGCCCACTCAGCCGTCCGAGCTGCCGGTGCCCGAAGGCATGGACCCGGGAGTGCCCGAAGAATGAACGCCGAGACCGCCTGAGCCATGGCCATCAACGTTCTCAACCTGCGCCGGCTGATCACGCCGGAGAACCTGCAGCCGCTGGCGGCGCCGCTGCTCATCATCATGATCCTGTCGATGATGGTGCTGCCGCTGCCGGTTTTCCTGCTGGACGTGTTCTTCACCTTCAACATCGCGGTCTCGGTCATGGTGATGCTGGTGGCGATGTACTCCAGGAAACCGCTGGATTTCTCGGTGTTCCCCACGGTGCTGCTGGTGACCACGCTGCTGCGGCTGTCGCTGAACGTCGCCTCCACCCGGGTCGTGCTGCTGGAGGGGCATTCCGGGCCGGACGCTGCAGGCAAGGTGATCGAGGCCTTCGGCCACTTCCTGGTGGGTGGCAACACCGCGGTCGGCATCGTGGTGTTCATCATCCTCACCCTGATCAACTTCGTCGTCATCACCAAGGGCGCGGGCCGGATCGCGGAAGTGAGCGCCCGCTTCACCCTGGACGCGATGCCGGGCAAGCAGATGGCGATCGACGCCGACCTCAACGCCGGCCTCATCGACGAGAAGACCGCCAAGGCCAGGCGCAAGGAAATCGCAAACGAAGCGGACTTCTACGGCGCCATGGACGGTGCCTCCAAGTTCGTGCGCGGCGACGCTGTCGCCGGCATCCTCATCCTGGTCATCAACATCCTCGGTGGTCTCTTCGTCGGAGTGATACAGCACCAGATGGAAGTGGGCGATGCCGCCCACACCTACACGCTGCTGACCATCGGCGACGGCCTGGTAGCGCAGATCCCGTCGCTGATCATCTCGGTGGCCGCCGGCCTGGTGGTGTCCCGCGTGGGAGACGACGAAGGCGACATCGGCGCGCAGGTGATCTCCCAGATTTTCGCCAATCCGCAGGTGATGGCGCTTACCGCCGGCATCATCGGCGTGCTCGGCCTCATCCCGGGCATGCCCAACTTCGTCTTCATCCTGCTGGCGGCCGGTTTCGGTTACCTGGCCTGGAGGGGATACAAGAAACAGGAGGCGGGCAGCAAGGAGGCCAAGCCGGCCGCGGCCAAGGCGGCCGCAGCAGCAGCCGCGGCCGCCCAGCCGCAGGCCGAAGTGCAGGAGGCCAGCTGGAACGATGTGGCGCCGGTGGACGTGCTCGGCCTGGAAGTGGGCTACCGCCTGATCCCGATGGTGGACAAGGGCCAGGACGGCGAACTGCTGAAGCGCATCCGGGGCCTGCGCAAGAAGTTCGCGCAGGAGGTAGGTTTCCTCGCCGCGCCGGTACACATCCGCGACAACCTGGAATTGAAGCCGAACGCCTACCGCATCGCGCTGAAGGGGGTGGAGATCGGCGGCGGCGAGGCTTACCCCGGCCAGTTCCTCGCCATCAACCCTGGCCGCGTTTCCGGCCCGCTGAACGGCCGCGAGACCAAGGACCCGGCCTTCGGCCTGCCGGCGTTCTGGATCGACGGCGGAACTCGTGAGCAGGCGCACGCCCTGGGCTATACGGTGGTGGATGCCAGCACCGTGGTCGCCACCCACCTCAACCACCTCATCCTCAACCATGCCGCCGAGCTGCTGGGTCGCCAGGAAACCCAGGCGCTGATGGACCACATCGGCAAGGAATCGCCCAAGCTCATCGAAGATCTGGTGCCCAAGCAGCTGCCAGTTTCCACCGTGCAGCGGGTGCTGCAGAACCTGCTGGAGGAGGGCGTCAACATCCGCGACATGCGCACCATCATCGAGGTCCTGGCGGAGCATGCGCCGCGCGTACAGGACCCGATCGAGCTCACCGCGAGGGTGCGCGAAGCCTTGGGCCGCGCCATCATCCAGAGCCTGTTCCCCGGCAACGCCGAAGTGCAGGTCATGGCGCTGGAGCCGGGCTTGGAGCGCATCCTGATGCAGGCCATGTCCGCCGGCAGCGAGGGCGGCGCCATCGAGCCGGGCCTGGCCGACACCCTGCTGCGCCAGACGGCGCAGATCGCCCAGCGCCAGGAGGACATCGGCCTGCCGCCGGTGCTGCTGGTGCCGGCGCAACTGCGCACCCTGCTGTCGCGCTTCCTGCGCCGCTCGGTGCCTTCGCTCAAGGTCATCTCCAACGCCGAGGTGCCAGAGTCGCGCATCATCCGCGTCACCTCGGTGGTCGGCGGCGCCGCCTGATAGTACTTTCTGCATAGCTTTCCGGTCCCGGGCAAGGCATGCCTGAGGCCGCTTCCGGCCGTCCGCGGAAAGCCGTTTGCGCTGGGGGCGACGGCAACAGGGGCGACGACGAATAAGCGGGAAAAGCGGGCTTTATTCCTGCCATCGGTCCACCTCCACGCCGCCGATAATCCGGCTGAACCTGCGCCAAAAGCGGGGTTGTTCGGAGATCCATGATGAACGTGAAGCGCTACTTTGCCCAAACCGCCCGCGAGGCCCTGCGTGCCCTCAAGGAAGAACTCGGTGCCGACGCCATCGTGCTGTCCAACAGGGCGGTGGAAGGCGGGGTCGAAATCCTGGCGCTTCCTGCCGACGCTGTCGGCGCGATGCAATCGCCCACCAAGCCGGCGGTAGCCGCGCCGGCTCCGCGTGCCCCCGCCGCGCCTGCCCCGTTCCCCTTCGACGACGACGATTTTCATGTGAGCCTGTCTGGCCTCGCCGCCGGTGCGATTCCGCGCAATGCCACTGCTGAGATGCCGCGCCGCGCCGCTGCCGAGCCGGCTGTGAGGCCCCAGGTGATCCGGCCGTTCACCCCGCCGCGTGCCGAGCCCAACGATCACATCGTCAGCCGCCGCCCGGCTGCGCCTGCGGCCGCGCTCCGCCCGGCGCCGCTGCTGGACATGCCGGAGCCACGCCCGTCCATGGAGCGTCCGCTGGCAGAACCTGTGCATCAGCCCGCTGCGACCGCGCCGGCGGCATCGCTTGCCCGCGAAGCGGAAGACGCCCGCGTGCAGGCGCTGCAGGAAACCAATGCCAGACTGATGGACGAACTCTCCGGCATCCGCGGCATGATCGAGCGCCAACTCGCCGGTTTCGCCTGGGGCGAAACCCGCCGCCATGCGCCGGCCCGTGCCACCGTCGTCGGCGAACTGCTGGAAGCCGGCTTCTCCGGCCCCACCGCGCGCAAGCTGTGCGAGGCGGTGGCCGAGGACGCCACGCCGGAGCAGGCCCGCGCCTCTGTGCGCGGCGTGCTTGACCGCCTGCTGCGCGCGCGCTCCTCCGACGATGACATCATCGACCGCGGCGGCGTCTACGCCCTGGTTGGTCCCACCGGCGTCGGCAAGACCACCACCACCGCCAAGCTGGCCGCCCGCTGCGTGGTGCGCCACGGCGCCAGCCGGCTGGCCCTGATCACCACCGATGGCTACCGCATCGGCGCCCAGGAGCAACTGCGCATCTACGGCCGCATCCTCGGTGTGCCGGTGTTCTCGGTGCGCGACGCCGCGGACCTCCGCCAGACCCTCGCCGAACTGCGCGGCAAACACATGGTGCTGATCGACACCATGGGCATGAGCCAGCGCGACAAGGCGGTGGCCGAGCAGGCCGCCATGCTCACCGGCGCCGGCGACGTGCGCCGCCTGCTGCTGTTGAACGCCACCTGCCGCGGCGACACCCTGGACGATGTGGTGCGCGCCTACGCTGGCCCGGAACTCCAAGGCTGCATCTTCACCAAGGTGGACGAGGCGGCTTCGCTCGCACCAGCGGTGGATGTGGCGGTGCGCCGCAAGCTGGACGTCTTCTACGTGGCCAATGGTCAGCGGGTGCCGGAAGATCTGCACCTGCCCAACCGCGCCTACCTGCTGCACCGTGCCATGCGTGAGCCGGCGGCCGAATCGCCGTGGCGTCTGCAGGGCGACGAAGCCGGCCTGATGCTGGCGGCGGGCGGCGCAGGAGCCTGACATGCTGGACGGACGCGAAGATCAGGCTGCCGGCCTGCGCCGGCTGTTCCGCCGGGCGCCGCCGGTGGTGGTGGCGCTCTATGCCACCGGCCGCTACCGGGTTCACCACGCGGTGCGTGCCGCCCACCGCATCGCTGGTCAGGCAGAGCGGGTGTTGATCCTGGACGAAGCGGGCGGCGATGACGCCCTGGGCGGCATGCTCGGCCTGGCGCCGGGGCCGGACCTGCTGCAGATGCTGGATGGCCGGCTGACGCTGGCCGAACTGCTGCAGCCGATTCCCGGCCTGATGGGCAGGGTACCGGCCGCAGCCGCGGCGCTGGCGCTGCCGCTGCTGGATAACGCCCGCCGCGCCTGCCTGGTGGAGGCGCTGAAGGTGCTGCACCGGCATGCCGGCTTCGTGTTGGTGCATGCCGCACCGGATTCCGCTGCGGATCCTTCCCCCTTCGTGCACGCCGCACCGCGCCGCCTGCTGGTGGCCGAGGCCAGTGCCCCGGGTGCCACCGAGGCCTATCAGGTGATCAAGCAGCTTGCCGCTGCTGGCGCCGGCTCCTTGCACGTCGCCGTGTCCCGCGCCCGCAGCCGGGAGGAAGCAACTGCCTTCTTCGCCAGCCTGGAGGCGCTGGTACGTCGTCATGTCGGCGTGCCGCTCACATGGCTCGGTGAAGTGGAGCGCGATGACCTCGCCAACGGGCTGGCGCGCATCCCCGTGGTAGGGGGTGGCCGCGAACCGGAAGCGGCTTTCCTGCGTCAACTGGCGAAGCTGGATGGGAGCGGCGGTGTCTTGACATCGCCGCGGGAACGGTGAGCCTGTGATGCCCTTTACCTATCCCGCTGGTAATGGTGCCGCCGGTGCGGGAAAATGGCCGTCCGCGGATTCGGGCGGCGCCTCGACGGAGCGTTCCCGCCGCAAGAAGATACAGGCGAAATGGATGTACGACGCTGAGGGCAATCTCGACAAGGATCACCTGGTGACGGCCTACGCGCCGCTGGTGAAGCGGATCGCCTATCAACTGATGGTCAAGCTGCCGGCCAGTGTCGAGCCGGAAGACCTGATCCAGAACGGCATGATGGGCCTGCTCGACGCGATCAACCGTTACGAGGAAGGTCTGGGCGCGCAGTTCGAGACCTATGCGGTGCAGCGCATCCGCGGCGCCATGCTGGACGGCCTGCGCGAGAACGACTGGCTGCCGCGCAGCCTGCGCCGCGACATGCGCCGCATCGAAGGCGCCATCCACCTGCTGGAACAGCAGTTCGGCCGCGCGCCCAGCGAGACAGAACTGGCCGAATCCCTGGGCGTGCCGCTGGCGGAGTACCAGCGCATGCTGCAGGACGCTCGCGGCCATCAACTGGTCTATTTCGAGGATTTCACCGATGGCGAGGGCGAAGACTATTTCGAGCGCCACCTGGGGGAACACGAAACCAACCCGCTGGACCTGCTCGAAGACGCCGACATGCGCTCGCATCTGGTGCGTGCCATCGAGGCCCTGCCGGAGCGGGAAAAGCTGGTGATGGGCCTGTACTACGAAGAAGAACTCAATCTCAGGGAAATCGGCGAGGTGCTGGGCGTCACCGAGTCGCGCGTATGCCAGCTGCACAGCCAGGCGGTTGCCCGCCTGCGCTCGCACATGCTGGGCGGGCGCAGCGTGGTCGCCGGCGGCGGTGCCCGGCGCGGCCGTCCGCCCAAGAAACCGGCGGCCGAGGCCTGACGCGTGCCTGCCGGCTTGCGCATGTTGCGGCCGGAGGCCGTCGCGTCGGGGCTGCCGGCCCGCCAGCCTTTCCCGAGCTTGCCAACCGGAAGCCATTAAGCATGGACAGTATCAGTCTCGTCGGCCTGACGCTCGGGCTCGCCGCCATCGTGCTCGGTCAGGCGCTGGAAGGGGGGCACATCAGCTCACTGGTGCAGCCCACCGCCTTCCTCATCGTCATTGGCGGCACCCTGGGAGCGGTGATGCTGCAGAGCCCGCTGAGAATCTTCATCCAGGGCATGAAGATGGGCAAGTGGGTATTCGTGCCCCCTTCCAGCAGCCCGACGCAGGTCATCCAGCAGGTCACCAACTGGAGCCAGATCGCCCGCAAGGAAGGCCTGCTGGCGCTGGAGAACCATGTCGACCGCCTGCCCGATCCCTTCATGCGCAAGGGCCTGCAGATGCTGGTGGATGGCGTGGAGCCGGGCCGCCTGCGCGAAGTGCTGGAGGTGGAGATCGGTGCCTGGGAAGGGCAGCTGAAGCAGTGCGCGCGGATCTGGGAAGGGGCGGGCGGCTATGCGCCCACCATCGGCATCCTGGGCGCGGTGATGGGCTTGATCCATGTGATGGAGAATCTCAGCGATCCGTCCAAGCTCGGCGCCGGCATCGCGGTGGCCTTCGTCGCCACCATTTACGGCGTGGGCTCGGCCAACCTCATTTTCCTCCCCATCGCCAAGAAGCTGATGGCGCACATCGGCGTGCTGGTGGCCCAGCGCGAGATGTTTGTCGATGGGTTGGTGGGCATCGCCAATGGCGACAACCCGCGCATCATCGAAAGCCGCATGCAGGGCTACATCGTCTGAGCGCGGCATCGCTGCCGCGCCGGCGCGGTGCCGGCGGTCAGAGGCGGAAGCTGTCGATGGAGGCTTTCAGTTCGTCGGCCACGTGATGCAGGCCGTCGGCGGTGCTGGCCATGCGGCCGACCGCGGCGTGGCTCTGCTCCACCATCTCGGCGATGGTTTCCACATGGCGGGCGATCTGGTTGCTCGCCTCGCTTTGTTCCTTCACCGACTGGTTGATCTGCTCGACCTCCTCCGAGGCGCGTTCGGAGGAGCGGCTGGCGGTGCTCAGCGCGGTCGCCGCCTCGTTCATGCTTTCCCGGCTGGATTCCAGTGCCTGCAGACCGCGGTTCAGCGCCTTCTCCAGGCTGCCCGCCTGGTCGCCCAGTCCGGAGGTGATGGCGTCGATCTGGCTGGCGGACTGGCTGGATTTCTCCGCCAGCTTGCGCACTTCGTCCGCCACCACGGCGAAGCCGCGCCCCTGTTCGCCGGCCCGTGCCGCCTCGATCGCGGCATTCAGCGCCAGCAGATTGGTCTGATCGGCGATCTCCCGCACCTGCTGGGTCATGGCCGCGATGTCGCGGGCGTTGTGGATGAAATCCTGGGCCGTCTCGGTCACGGTGTTCATCATCGCGGTCGATTCGTCGATGGAGCCGGCCAGGGAGGCCAGCTTGGCCTCCGCCAGCCGCGCCTCGCTGGCGCCGGTGCGGGAGAGTTCGCTGACCCTGCCGGCGTTGTCGCTGATGCTCTGGATGGAGAGGGTGACTTGCTCCACGGTCGCCGCGGTGGAGGCCGCCACTTCGGATGTCGCGGCAGCGGAAGAAGCTACGCTGCGGCTCTCGCCGGCCAGCCCGCCGGCGCCTTCGTCCACCTGTTTCACCGATGCGGCCACGCGCTGGATCAGCGCGCCGAGGTCGCGGCGTATGGTTTCCGCGCTGGTGGCGATACGGCCAATCTCGTCGCGGGTGCGGGCGCGCACCGGCTGGCTGAAATCGCCGCGGGCGAGGGACTGCAGTGCCCGCTCCAGTTCCTCGGCCGGCTGGGTGATCTGCTGGCGCAGCAGCCACAGAAAAATGCCGAAGGCGAGCACGCAGGCGGCCGCCATCAGCCCGACGCTGATGGCGACGATGCGGTTCGAACTGTGGTCTATCGCCTTGGTGCGCATGTCGATGTAGCTCACCATCGCACCCACCAATTGGTCGAGCAGGGCGCTGGAATTGGCATCCGCGCCCCGCACGTTCTCTTCGAGGTCGTAGAGGTTGAAGTCGATCTTGTAGTCGTTCAGCGCCGCCTGGTAGGTCTGGCTGAGCGTGGAGTGGGCGCGACCGAACTCGGCGACGATCTCCCGGATCCGGGCATTGTCGACGGTGGCGAGGCGGTCGACCTGGGCGCGGACCTCCTTCTCCCGGGCGAGGAAGGTGTTCCAGTGCTGGGCCTGCGCCTGGGCGTCGGTGATGCGCAGCAGGGTGTTCTTCCACTCCAGCAACTGGCCGTTGTAGGTGGCCTTGCTCTCCAGCACCGAGGCCCGCTGGTTCTGCAGTTCGGCGACTTCGCCGGAAGTCAGCCGGTTGATCGACTGGTATTGCAGGAACAGGCCGATGCCCGCGGCCAGCAGCACCAGCGTCGTGCCGCCGCCGCAGATGAGCAGGAGCTTGTTGCGCACGCTATTGAAGATGAAGTCCATTTTTCGGCCTCGGAGGACGCTTTCCGTTATCACTATATACGGCAGCGTCAGCCCCGCCTTGAGGCGGCGGTATTGCATTTGCCGCCGGGCTGTGCCGTTCTTCGTTGCCTGGCGCCGTGGCGCCGTCATTAAAGGAATGCGGCGTTTGTCCGTAGAATGCCCCCAAACGGAGCCCAGCCATGCCACGCAGAAGACGCCAGGAAGAGGAACACGAGAACCACGAGCGCTGGCTCGTCTCCTATGCCGATTTCATCACGCTGTTGTTCGCCTTCTTCGTCGTGATGTACTCGCTGTCGTCCATCAACGAAGGCAAGTACCGGGTGTTGTCGGACTCGCTGGTACAGGCCTTCCGCAACATCAACGTGCAGGACGAGGGCGGCCAGCAGATCGTGCTGCCGCAGATCAGCGCCGTATCGCCGGCCTTGCCGGCGCCGGCCGCGGCACCGGCGCGCACGCCTGAGCAGGAGGCGGCGGAGGCCAGGCGGCAGCAGGTGGCGCAGCGCATGCGCAACATGGCGGATGAAATCCGGCGCGTGCTGGAGCCCCTGACGCGGGGCGGACAGGTGAGCGTTTCCGAGGGCGCCTTCGGCATCACCGTGGAGATCAACGCCAGCGTGCTTTTCGCGCCGGGCGACGCGATGCTGGGCGCGCCGGCGGTGTCCGCGCTGCGGGCGGTGGCAGACGTGCTGGCAGGGGCGGACTTCCCGATCACCATCGAGGGCCACACCGACAACACGCCGATCAACACCTTCCGCTTCCCCTCCAACTGGGAGCTCTCCGCGGTGCGTGCCTCCTCGGTGGTGCGGCTGTTCGTCGACGCCGGCGTGCAGCCGGAGCGGCTGACAGCGGCCGGTTATGCCGACCAGCGGCCGGTGGCAGCCAATGACACCGAAGAAGGCCGCTCGCGCAACCGGCGGGTAACGATCATGATCGAGTCGCGCATGGGCGAACCGGCTCCGGCCGCGCCGGGGCGCATTCCGCGCAACGACCCCATTCGCTCCATCCTGCCTCCTGAGCCGGCCACCACCGCCACCCCCTGACGAACGGCGTGGGCCAAAGCCGTGACCCATTGACGAGAGTCAAGGCCTTCATACGGTATGAAGCAAACAATCCATACCACACGGTATAGGAGGCAGGGCCATGGCTGATCTGTTCGAATGGAGCGATGCGTATCACGTCGGTATCGGTGACATCGACGAGCAGCACGAAGAGCTGGTTGCGTTGCTGAACCGTCTCAATGCGGCGATCCACGAGCGTCAGGGCTCCAAGGCGGTGCGGCGTACCCTGGACGAACTGGTGAACTACACCCGCGAGCACTTCGCCATCGAAGAGCGGCTGATGCGGGAGTCCGGTTACCCTGAGTATGAGGAGCACCGCAGCTACCACGAGGCGCTGATCGACCAGATCCACGCCCTGCAGGCCAAGCTGGACAAGGGCGAAACCTCCATCACTTTCGAGCTGCTGCACTTTCTGCGGGTATGGCTGATCCGCCACATCTGCGACGTGGATCAGCGCTTCGGTGGCTGGTACGTGGAGAACGGCTCCCGCCCGGCGTGGATGGAGGAGGCGCAGCGGGCCATGCGTCAGCGCCGCTGGTGGCAGTTTTGGCGCGCCCGGAGCTGAACTGCTTCCGCAGTGAAAGAAAACGAAAACGGCCGGGGTTCCCGGCCGTTTTTCATGCTGCTCCGCTTGCGGCGGTGCGTATTGCGGACAGGTGCGCCAGGATCAGCGCATGCGCTCAGGTTTGATCCTGGGCGCCAGCGGCACACCCTTGCGGGCACGGCGATGGCGCAGGGTTTCCCGTTGGGCCGGCTTGAGCTCCTGGCTGGTGGCCTTGCCGCCCCGACCCGTTCCCTCCACCACCAGCACCGCCTCGTCTGCCGGTATCGCGACGGCGGCGAGGGCTTCGCCTTCGTCCAACGCCATCACGATGACGCCTCGGCCGCCGCTCTGTACCTTCATCTCGGTGCGCGGGAACACCAGCAGGCGGCCACCTTCGGAGGCGGCGGCGATCCAGTTGCCCACCGCCTTGGCAGGCGCAAGCAGGCGTTCGCCTTTCTCCAGGCTCATGAAGGCCTTGCCGGCACGCTGGCGGCTGCTGGCATCGGTCACTGAGCAGAGGAAGCCGTAGCCTCCGCTGTTGGCAAAGAACCAGACGGTGTCCGGTGCGTCGGAGACCACTTGCGCCAGCTTGCCGCCGTCCTGGAAGTCCACCAGCGTGGTGATGGGCACGCCGTCGCCGCGGCCGCCGGGCAGCTCTGAGACCTTGATGGTATAGGCGCGGCCGTTGGTGTCGATGACGATCAGCGGCCAGGTGCTGCGGGTTTCCAGCAGTGCGAAGCCGAAGTCGCCGGCCTTGTAGGACACTGCTGCCGGGTCGATGCCGTGGCCCTGGCGGGCACGTACCCAGCCGTTGCGCGAGAGGATGACCGTCATCGGCTCGTCGGCGACGCTGAGCTCGGCGCTGGCCGCCGGGGCAACGGTTTCCAGCAGCGTGCGGCGGTCGTCGCCGTACTTCTTCGCATCCTCCTGGATTTCCTTGAGGATGAGCTTGGTCATCGCATTGCGGTTGTCCAGCAGGTGCTGCAGGCCTTCGCGCTCCTGCTTGAGCTCGGCCAGTTCCTTCTCGATCTTGAAGCCTTCCAGCCGGGCGAGCTGGCGCAGGCGGATTTCGAGGATGTCCTCCGCCTGGATCTCGCTGAGGCCGAAGGCGGAGATCAGCGCCGGCTTGGGCTCGTCCGACTCGCGGATGACGCGGATCACCTCCTCGATGTGCAGGAAGGCGATCATGCGGCCTTCCAGGATGTGCAGCCGGCGATCGACTTCACCCAGCCGGTGGCGGGTGCGCCGCTCCACCGCGTGGTAGCGGAAGTCGATCCACTCCTTGAGGATCTGCACCAGGTTCTTCTGCTGCGGCCGGCCGTCGCGGCCTATCATTGTCAGGTTCAGCGAGACCGAGCTTTCAAGGCTGGTGTGGGCCAGCAGCACCGCCATGAACTCGTCGCGGCTCTGCCGGCTGGACTTGGGCTCGAGCACGATGCGCACCGGCGACTTGTCGCTGGACTCATCGCGCACGGTATCCAGCACGCCCAGCACCAGCTGCTTGAGGTTCTTCTGCTCCTGGGAGACGTCCTTCTTGCCGGCGCGCGGCTGCGGGTTGGTGATGCCTTCGATCTCGGACAGCACCTGGGCGGTGGATACGCCGTGCGGCAGCTGCTCGACGATGACGCGCCACTGCCCGCGCGCCAACTCCTCGATGCGCCAGCGTGCGCGCATGCGCAGGCTGCCGCGGCCACTGGCGTAGGCGTCGCGGATGGCTTCCGGGGTGGAGATGAGCTGGCCACCGCCGGGGAAGTCGGGGCCGGGCAGCAGCGGCAGGACTTCGTCCAGGCCGGCTTCCGGATGGCGGATCAGATGGCAGGCGGCCTCGGCGACTTCGCGCAGGTTGTGCGGTGGAATCTCGGTGGCCATCCCGACCGCGATGCCGGAGGCGCCGTTCATCAGCACGATGGGCAGGCGGGCGGGCAGCAGCTGCGGCTCTTCGAAGGCACCGTCGTAGTTGGGGATGAAATCCACTGTGCCGCGGTCGATCTCGGACAGCAGCAGTTCGGCGATGGGCGTCAGCCGGCATTCGGTGTAGCGCATGGCCGCGGCGGAATCGCCGTCGCGCGAGCCGAAGTTGCCCTGGCCGTCCACCAGCGGATAGCGCAGCGAGAAGTCCTGGGCGACCCGCACCATGGCGTCGTACACCGAGCTGTCGCCGTGGGGGTGGTATTTACCGATGACGTCGCCGACCACGCGGGCGGACTTCACATGCTTGGATTGCGCGCTCAGGCGCATCTCGTTCATCGCATGCAGGATGCGGCGCTGCACCGGCTTGAGGCCGTCTTCCACCTGGGGCAGGGCGCGCGAGCGCACCACGCTCATCGCATAGGCGAGGTAGGCGCGCTCGGCGTAGCGGTCCAGCGGCAGCGCGCCGTCGTCGAGTTCGCCGGAAACCGGGGTTTCGGGCGGGGGGGGAGCCGGGGGCGTTGCGGCGTCGAACAGATCGAGGGAATCGTTACTCATCGGAGGTGAAGCGCGGGCCGGATTGGCAAAGGGCCCCGATCTTACCCCGTTCGCGGCGCCAGCCGCCAACCGCGGCGGCGAGGATGCGACGCGGCTGCGGCGCTTGTCGGTTTTGCCACCGGGGCGGTGTTCACTCGTCCTCGGCGTCTTCCAGCAGTGCGGCAATCACCGAGTGGCCAACGCCGTCGTCCGGGTCCAGCAACTGCAGATGGCCGAGCACGCTGCGGCTGACTTCGGGGTTGCCG
Organism: Azoarcus indigens; assembly: GCF_004361735.1. GTDB lineage: Bacteria > Pseudomonadota > Gammaproteobacteria > Burkholderiales > Rhodocyclaceae > Azoarcus > Azoarcus indigens. The sequence continues at coordinate 14,987 of NZ_SNVV01000015.1, forward strand.
CGTCGCAGTTCGATGAAGGCCAGCGCCTTGAGAAAGGAGAGCAGAAAGCGCTGGGGTGTCGTGCGGCGCCTGCTTTCGCCGACGTCGGTTGGGGTCCAGGTGCGCCAATCCTGGCTGACGCGCGCCTGGTGGGCGGCTTCGGCCAGGCCGTCCAGGGCGACGGCGAGGGCGTCGTCCAGGTCGCGCTGCTGGTTCTGCAGTTTGAACAGGCAGCGGTAGGCGGGCAGGGAGGAGGGCGAGATCTCGATGGCGTGGCGGAACAACGCGCGGGCGCGTGCCGGATCGCTGCGATGGCAGCCCACGCCTTCCTGCAGCAGGGCGTTGACGTGGGGCGGCAGCGGACCGAAATCGACCAGGTTTTCGACGGGCTTGGGGCGGGCCATGGTGGGCAGGATGGAGTCGCGGATCCTGCGCTTAAGCAAGATGCATTCCGCTCTGCCCGCCGGGTAGAAACCTCAGATGTCGGCTTCCACCGTGTCGCCCTTGTCTTCCATCCAGGCGCGGCGGCCGGAAGCCTCACCCTTGCCCATCAGCAGGGTGAACATGCGCTGGGTTTCCTCGTCGGCGCCGGGGCGCACCTGCACCGGCAGCACCCGGCGGGTGGCGGGTGCCATGGTGGTCTCGCGCAGCTGGTCGGGGTTCATCTCGCCGAGGCCCTTGAAGCGGCCGATCTCCAGCTGTTCCAGCTTGAAGCCTTCCTGCTGCATGCGGTCGCGGATGGCGGCGAGCTCGCCGTCGTCCAGCGCGTAGAGGCGGCGCGCCGGGCGTTTCTTGCCCTGGGCCGGTACGTCGACGCGATACAGCGGCGGCTGGGCGATGTACACGTGGCCGCGCGCGATCAGCGCCGGGAAATGGCGGAAGAAGAGGGTGAGCAGCAGGGTCTGGATGTGGGAGCCGTCCACATCCGCGTCCGACATGATGACGACCTTGCCGTAGCGCAGGCCGGAAAGGTCCGGGTTGCTGCCGGCCTTGTGGGCATCCACGCCCAGGGCGACGGCGATGTCGTGGATCTCGGCATTGGCAAACAGTCGGTCGGGGTCTATCTCCCAGGCGTTCTGCACCTTGCCGCGCAAGGGCAGGATGGCCTGGGTTTCCTTGTCGCGCGCCATCTTGGCGGAACCGCCGGCGGAGTCCCCTTCGACCAAGAAGAGTTCGTTTTCGGCGATGTCCTCGGACTCGCAGTCCGACAGCTTGCCGGGCAGTACGGCCACGCCGGAGGTCTTCTTCTTCTCGACCTTCTGCGCGCTCTTCTGCCGTGCCAGCGCCTGCTTGATCGACAGCTCGGCGATCGCCTTGCCGGCCTCGACATGGTTGTTCAGCCAGATCTCGAAGGGGTCGCGGATCTGGGAGGAGACCAGCTTCACCGCCTCGCGGGAGTTCAGCTTCTCCTTTACCTGGCCCTGGAACTGCGGGTCCAGCAGGCGGGCGGAGAGGACGAAGCTCATGCGCCCGCAGACATCTTCCTGCTGCAGCTTGACGCCGCGCGGCAGCAGCGCGTGGTGTTCGATGAAGGACTTGATGGCCTCGAACACGCCGGCGCGCAGGCCGGACTCATGGGTGCCGCCGGCCACCGTCGGAATCAGGTTCACATAGGATTCGCTGGGCACCGCGCTCTCGAACCAGGCGATGGCCCAGGCCGCGCCCTCGCCGGGGGCGAAGCTGGCGTCGTCCTTGCCGGCGTAGTTCTCGGCGGTGTAGATGGGCGCCACCGGCTCGAAATCGCCTGCCACTTCCTTCAGGTAGCCGGCCAGGCCTTCGGGGTAGGACCAGGTCTTGGTCAGCGCCGCGCCGCTGGCCTGCTCGGTGTCCAGCCGCACGCTGACGCCGGACAGCAGCACCGCCTTGCTGCGCAGCAGGCGCTCTATCTCGGCCACCGGCACGCGCGGGTTGTCGAAGTAGCGCGCATCCGGCCACACCCGGACCCGAGTACCGGTCTGACGGCCGCATTCGCCTTCCACCCGCACTTCGCCGATCTGTTCTCCCCCGTTGGTGAAGTCGATGCGGTGCAGCTTGCCTTCGCGTTTTACCTCGACCTCGACACGGGTGGACAGCGCATTGGTCACCGCCACGCCGACGCCGTGCAGGCCGCCGGAGAAGGCGTAGGCGCTGTTGCCTTCACGCTTGTCGAATTTGCCGCCGGCGTGCAGCCGGGTATAGGCCAGCACCACTACCGGCACGCCTTCTTCCGGGTGCAGCCCAACCGGAATGCCGCGGCCGTCGTCGGCCACCGTCACCGAGCCATCCAGATGCAAGGTGACGTGGATCTTCTTGGCGAAGCCGGCCAGGGCTTCGTCGGCAGCGTTGTCGATGACTTCCTGGATGATGTGCGCTGGCGAGTCGGTGCGGGTATACATGCCCGGGCGCTCGCGCACCGGCTCCAGGCCCTTGAGGACGCGGAAGGAGGATTCGTCGTATTGCTTGGCTGTCATGCTGGGGGCGTGGTGCGGAAAAACGGGCGCCAGAATAACAGACCGGGGAAGGGCGGGCGCGGGCTTCGGTGGCTCCCGGCGGGAGCGGGCGGCTCAGGCGCTGCCAAGCATGCGGCCGCCGCCGGTGGGGCGGGCGTTGCCGGCGGCATCGTAGAGCTGGGGCTGGTCGGCGGCGGCGAGCAGTACCGACAGTGCGGTCTGGTTGTGCTGCATGCGCTCGTGGATGAGCTTGCCGGTGAGCTGGTTGCGCTCGCGGGCGTCCCGGGCGAGGGTGAGCACTTCTTCCCAGCGCGCCAGTACCCGCGGCAGGTTCTTGCACAGTTCGCGGATGGACGCGTCCGAATGGCTGCGGCCCATGCGGCCGAGCAGCATGGCGCGGTCGTCGTGCAGGCGCTGCAGCTGACGGTAGCGGTCGGTCTTGTCCTTGGTCAGCGCCATCAGCGCGTCGATGTCCGCGGCGATCAGCAGCGCCGTCTCCTTCTCCAGCACGCCGATGAACTCGCGCAGCTGTATGGCCTCGGCTTCGATGAGGAGGGCCAGGCGCTGAATGTCGGCAGGAGTCGGAGTGGGAGCTGGCATCTAATTAGCGGCGATGGGGAAGGTCAGGATTGGGCGTCCAGCATCTGCCGTACGTCCTTGATCAGGCCGTCGGCGATACGATTGGCATCCACCTTGAATCGGCCTTCGGCGATGGCCTGGCGGATTTCATCGACGCGCTGCTGGTCGACCACCGGCGTATCGGCGATGGCGGCTTCGGCCTTCTGCATGGTGGAGGACAGCGAGGAGAGCTGAACCTGCTCGCCGCTCTCGCTCGGCTTAGACGGCACGGTGCGCTGGCGCGTGTCGGCGGTCGAGACTCCGCCGACGGAAGGGCCGGAACTTTCGATTTTCATGATGCCGCTCCAAGATGGATTCTCCAACCGGTCATCGGCAGGCTGGGGAAAAACTTTAGCAATTAAAGCACCAATCGTTCCGGCTGTCCCGGCATCTCCCGCGCGGTCGCTTCACTGCGGGATCTCCACGTCGCCGCCCGGCCGCGCGGTGCCGGTTACCACCTGGCCGTTGGGCATGCGCACCCGGACCATCTCGCCGGGCACGGCGTTGTTCATTGCGCGTCCTTCCGAACTTACGCTGAAGCCTGGGCCGGCGCTTACCACGCGCACGTTCTGCCCCTGCCGCACCGCATGCGGAATGCGCAGCATGTCCCCGCGCAGCGGGCTGCCCGCGGCCACTGCATAACGGGTGTGCAGACCCAGGACTTGAGCCGGGTCGGTCAGCGTGTTGTCCGGCAGCGCCGCCAGGTCGCCGCGCCGGCGGCTGATGTCGGCTTGGCCGACGATCTGTCCGGCACGCAAGGGTTGTGCCGCCACCAGATAGTCGGCGGTGACGGATACCCGCGCCTGGATGTAGGCCGTCCATGTAACCGGCGAGTCGCAGCGCACGCCTACGCTGATCTGGCCCCAGGCGCGGGTGCCGGCGGGCAGGAAGGGGATGAGGCTGGCGCAGGCGGGCAGCTGGTTGCGCGGATCCAGGCCGCCGACCTCGATCTCCACCTTGCCGGGCAGGCCCCGGGCTTCCTGCTGAAGGAAGGTGAGCACCGTGCGATTGACCGGTTCTGGCGCTTGCTGGGCGAGGGCGGGGCAGGCGAGGGGCAGCAGCGCGTAGGGAAGGGCGTGGCGGAGCAGGCGTGTTGTCTTTCTCATGCCGGGATTGCATCACGCCCGCGCCGCCCACGGCAACCCGCAGCGCTTGCGGACGCCTGCGGCAAAGATTGCCGTGGCCCGGCAATTCCCGCGGGCCGGCCGCCGGCTAGCGGCCAAATTGGCCGGGCTTTCGGGGCCTTATCTCGCCAAGGTGCGTGCGGGGTGCTCGCTACCATTCGTGGCATGGAAGGTGCAATGGCCTGAGTGTCCGCACCCAGCCTTCCAACTGCGGCGCGGACGATGGAGAGTGAGGTAAGGCGATGAAGACCCAGTTCGACAAGCAGATCCAGTTTCACCAGACGGCCCTGAACGTCCAGGCCTACCGGCAGCAGTTGCTGGCCTCGAACATCGCCAACGCCGATACGCCTCACTACAAGGCCAAGGACATCGATTTTCGCGAGGCGCTGGAAGGCGTGCTCAGCGGCAAGGAGAACGGCATGGCGCTGTCCCGCACCCAGCCGAAGCATATTGAAGGCGGCACCGGCAACGTCCTCGAAGATGCCACCAAGTACCGCACCGAACTGCAGTCCGCGGTGGATGGCAACACGGTGAACATGGACGTGGAGCGCGCCGCTTTCGCCGAGAACTCGGTGCATTACGAGGCCAGCATCACCTTCATCAACGGCATGCTGCGTTCCATGCAGACTGCCATCAACGGCCAGTAAGCGCGGGGTAACGGCCATGAGCATGCTCAACGTTTTCCAGATCGCCGGCTCGGCGCTGAACGCGCAGTCGCTGCGGCTCAACACCACCGCTTCCAACCTGGCCAACGCCGACAGCGTGATCGCCGAGGACGGCCAGCCTTATCGCGCCAAGCAGGTGGTTTTCGCCGCCAAGCAGCTCGAAGGCGCGGACGACGCTTCGGTGGGCGTGCGGGTGACGCAGATCGTGGAGAGCGCCGCGCCGATGCGGCTCACCTACGATCCGACCAACCCGGCGGCCAACGAGCAGGGCTACGTGGAAATGCCGAATGTGAACGTGGTGGAGGAGATGGTGAACATGATCTCCGCCTCCCGTTCGTACCAGAACAACGCGGAAGTGATGAACACGGCACGGACCTTGCTGCAGAGGACCCTGCAGATCGGCCAGTAAGCGCCGAACGGTAATCGAAGGGCAGATTTCGGAGATACAGCATGGCCACCGTGAACAGCAGCACCTCAACCTCGGACGCCGTCCTCGCCAGCCTGGCGCGTACGGATACCTCGTCCACCAGCACCGCGGCGGACACCCGCATCCAGTTCCTGACGCTGCTCACGACCCAGCTGCAGAACCAGGACCCGATGAACCCGATGGAGAACGCCGAGCTCACCTCCCAGCTGGCGCAGCTCAGTACGGTGGAAGGCATCGAGAAGCTGAACACCATGATGACCCAGCTCATCAACTCACAGGAGTCTGCCGAAGGTCTGCAGGCGGCGGCTCTAGTCGGCCGCGGCGTGCTGGTCGAAGGCTCCGGCCTTCAGCTGACCGAGGCCGGCGCGGTGGGCGGCTTCGAGCTGGATGGCCCGGCAGATACGGTGACGATCACCATCAAGAATGCCTCGGGAGTGGAGGTCGCCAGCTTGGAGTTCACCGACATGGAAGCCGGCAGCCAGAACTTCCTCTGGGACGGTACCGCCAAGGACGGCAGCATGGCCGCCGAAGGCATGTACACCGTGTCGGTGAAGGCGGTTCAGGGCGACAACACCGTCGTTTCCCGACCGCTCCAGTTCGCGGCGGTCACCAGCGTCATCCGCGGCTCCAGCGGCACCGACCTGCAGGTTGGCAACCTGGGCATCTTCAAGCTCGACGACATCAAGCAGATCCTCTGATCCGGAGCGGCGAACATGGCATTCCAGCAAGGTTTGAGCGGCCTCAATTCTTCTTCGAAGGCGCTCGACGTCATCTCCCACAACGTGGCCAACGCCAGTACCGTCGGCTTCAAGGCCAGCAGCACGCTGTTCTCCGATATGTACGCCTCGGCGATGGTCGGCGGCACTTCCTCGCTGCAGGTCGGCATCGGCAGCAAGGTGGCCGCGGTGTGGCAGTCCTTCACCCAGGGCAACCTCACCGCCACCAGCAACCAGCTGGACATGGCGATCAACGGCAACGGCTTCTTCCGCCTGCAGCGCAGCGACGGCACCATCGCCTACTCGCGCAACGGCCAGTTCGATGTGAACAAGGATGGCTACATCATCAACTCCAGCGGCGACAAGCTGACCGGTTACGCGGTGGTGGACAACAGCGGCACCTCCACCGTGTTCGCCGGTGAGCCCTCGGTGATCTACATCGACACCTCCAACGTCGCGCCGCGGGAGAGCGGCACCGCCTCGGTGGGGGTGAACCTGAACTCCTCCGAGAAGAACCCGCTGAACCAGGATCCGGTGGGCAGTGACATCACCAGCTACCTCAACGCCACCAGCATCCCGGTGGATAGCTACAACTACACCACCTCCATCACGGTGTATGACAGCCTGGGCAATTCCTCGCTGATGAGCTTGTACTTCGTGCGCGACCCGGACGTGGCCGGCGTGTCGCCCAACACCTGGACGGTGTATGGCCGCCTCTCCAACGACGTGGTGCCCGATCCCACCGACCCGGCCACCAACATCGGCACGCCGCTGGAAGAGCTGGGGCAGATGACCTTCACTTCCTTCGGCGTGCTGGACACTACGGTGGCCAACAATGGCAACTTCACCATTTCCCGCACGGCGGCCCAGATCGGCACTGGCGCTGATGCGCTGAGCTTCAGCCTGGACCTGACCAAGTCCACCCAGTGGAACACCAGCTTCGGCGTCACCACCTCGCCGCGCACCGACGGCTACACCACCGGTGCGCTCACCGGTGTGTCGGTCAGCTCCACCGGCGTGCTGCAGGGCTCCTATTCCAACGGGCTGACGAAGGACATCGCCCAGCTTGCGCTGGCCACCTTCGCCAGCCCGCAGGGCCTGACCTCACTGGGCGACAACCTGTGGGCCGAGTCCTATGACTCCGGCCAGCCCACGGTCGGCGCGCCGGGCACCGGCATCCTCGGCTCGGTCACCTCCGGCCAGGTGGAAGAGTCGAACGTGGACCTCACCACCGAGCTGGTGCAGATGATCGTGCAGCAGCGCAATTACCAGGCCAACGCCCAGTCCATCCGCACGCAGGATCAGGTCCTGCAGACGCTGGTGAACCTGAGGTAAGCGGCGGCCGGCCGCACACGTTGCAAGGACAGGAGAAAGTTAATGGATCGTCTGATCTACACTGCCATGACCGGCGCCAAGTGGACCCTGGAACAGCAGGCGGCGGTGGCGCACAACCTGGCCAATGCGACGTCCACCGGCTTCCGCACCGAGATGCACAAGCTGCGCGCGGTGGAAATGCAGACCGAGGCCTTCCACAGCCGCGCCTTCGTCGTCGATGCCAGCGTCGCCACCGACTTTACCCCCGGCCCACTGCAGTTCAGCGGCAATGCCTACGACGTGGCGGTGAAGGGCAAGGGCTGGCTGACAGTGCAGATGCCGGACGGCACCGAGGCCTACACCCGCGACGGCAGCCTGGAAGTGAGCGTGAACGGCGTACTGCAGACCCATGACGGCCTGCCGCTGCTGGGTGCCACCGGCCAGCCCATCACGCTGCCGCCGGACAGCGAGATCGTTATCGGCGAGGACGGCACCGTCTCCGCCATTCCCTCCGGCCTGGGCCAGGGCAACGTGGTGAACGTGATCGACCAGCTCAAGCTGGTGAATCCGGCCGAGGCCGACCTGGTGCGCGGCGACGACGGCCTGTTCCGCCTGCGCCAGGGCGGCGCGGCGCCGGCGGACGCCAACGTGCGGGTGGCCGGCGGTTACCTGGAAGGCAGCAATGTGAACGTGGTGGACCAGATGGTCACCATGATCTCGCTGGCACGCCAGTTCGAGATGCAGACTCGCATGCTGCAGACCGCCGAACAGAATGACCAGTCCGCCACCCAGGTGATCTCCGCCAGGTGATCAGCAGGGCTTTTGCCCCGGTAATCCATCGATTGACCGCGCCCCCGCAAGCCTAAGCTTCCATCGTCGGCAGAGCCGTTTCCACGGCGCGGGGCCGCAACCGCACAACAGAACGCACTCAGGAGCTCATCATGATCCGCTCACTCTGGACCGCCCGTACCGGGCTGGATGCCCAGCAGACGTCGCTGGACGTGATCTCCCACAACCTGGCCAACGTCTCCACCAACGGCTACAAGCGCCAGCGCGCGGTGTTCGAGGACCTGCTGTACCAGACGGTGCGCCAGCCCGGTGCCCAGACCACCCAGCAGACCCAGGTCGGCTCCGGCCTGCAGATTGGTACCGGCGTGCGCCCCATCGCCACCGACCGCCTGTTCACCCAGGGCAACCTGCAGCAGACCGGCGGTTCGCTGGACGTGGCGGTGCAGGGCAACGGCTTCTTCCAGATCACCATGCCGGACGGCACCACCGCCTACACCCGCGACGGCGCCTTCCAGCTCGACAACCAGGGCAACGTGGTCACCGCCAGCGGCTACCCGCTGGCCGACGCCATCAACATTCCGGCCGACACGCTCACCATCACCGTCGGCAAGGACGGCACCGTCAGCGTGCTGCAGGCCGGGCAGACCACCCCAGTGCAGGTCGGCAATATCCAGCTGGCGACCTTCGTCAATACCGGCGGCCTGCAGAGCGCCGGCGAGAACCTGTTCTACGAAACCGCCTCCAGCGGCGTCGCCACGCCCACCCAGCCGGGTACCAATGGCGCCGGCGTCATCAACCAGGGCTACGTGGAAACCTCCAATGTCAACGTGGCAGAAGAGCTGGTGAACATGATCGTGACCCAGCGCGCCTACGAGATGAATTCCCGCGCCATCCAGACCTCCGACCAGATGCTCGGCCGTCTGACCCAGCTGTAACAGGAGGGGCATCGTGAAAGCCCTCGCATTCATCGCCACCGCTGCCCTGGCACTGCTCTCCGGCTGCGCTTCCATCTACCCGACGCCGGCCACCATGGTCCATCAGCCGATGACCGCGCGGCCGGAGGCGCGGCCGCAGATGGTGAACGCCAACGGCGCCATCTACCAGCCGGCGCAGGTGCGGCCGCTGTTCGAGGACAGGCGAGCGCGCAATATCGGCGACGTCATCACCATCAACCTGGTGGAGCGCACCACGGCGACCAAGAACGCCAACGCCAACGCCAGCCGCACCTCCAACCTCACCGGCGGCATCACCGCCAGCACCAACATGCCGCTGTCCGGCCTCAACGGTCTGAATGCCACCGCGGGTGTTACCTCCGAATTCACCGGCACTGGCGCGGCGGGCGCCAACAATGTGTTCAACGGCACCATCACCGTCACCGTCATCGAGGTCTATCCCAATGGCAACCTGCTGGTATCCGGCGAGAAGCAGGTGGCGATCAACCAGGGCAATGAGTACATCCGCTTCTCCGGCGTGATCAATCCCTTCACCGTCACCGGCAGCAATACCGTGCAGTCCACCCAGGTGGCGGATGCGCGCATCGAGTACCGTGGCAGCGGATTCATCGACGAGTCCACCACCATGGGTTGGCTGCAGCGCTTCTTCGGCGTGATCCTGCCCTTCTAAAGCGGAGACGACGTTCATGCGCAGCCCCACACTTCCCGCCCTCCTGCTGGTCTTTGCCCTCGGCCTGCCGGCTGCGCCGGCGCTGGCCGCCACCCCGGCCGTTACCGGCGCGGCGGAGCGCATCAAGGATCTGGCCTCCATCGCCGGCGTGCGCGACAACCAGCTCATCGGTTATGGGCTGGTGGTCGGCCTGGACGGCAGCGGCGACCAGACCACGCAGACGCCCTTCACCGTGCAGAGCATCTCCAACATGCTCGGCAACATGGGCGTCACCCTACCCACCGGCACCAACCTGCAGCTGAAGAACGTGGCCGCGGTCATGGTCACCGCCACGCTGCCGGCCTTTGCCCGGCCGGGGCAGCAGATCGACGTCACCGTCTCCTCCATCGGCAATGCCAAGAGCCTGCGCGGCGGCACCCTGGTGATGACGCCGCTGAAGGGCGTGGATGGCCAGGTCTATGCGATGGCGCAGGGCAACATGGTGGTCGGCGGCGCGGGCGCGCAGGCCGGCGGCGGCGCCTCGCAGACCATCAACCACCTGTCGGCCGGCCGGGTGCCCGGCGGCGCTACCGTGGAGCGCGCGGTGCCCACTGCGGTGGGGCAGGGCGACTTTGTAATGGTGGAACTGAACGACACCGACTTCGGCACCGCCCGCCGGGTGGTGGACGCGATCAACATCGCCTCGCCCGGCAGCGCCGAAGCGCTGGATGGCCGCAGCATCCGGGTGCGGGCGCCGCAGGACAGCTCGGCGCGGGTAGCCTTCATCGGCCAACTGGAGAACCTCACGGTGACGCCGATGTTGCAGGCGGCCAAGGTGATCGTGAACTCCCGCACCGGCTCGGTGGTGATGAATCAGCGGGTGACGCTGCAGAACTGCGCGGTGGCCCACGGCAACCTCACCGTCACGGTGAACAACGAGAACCAGGTGAGCCAGCCCAACCCGCTGGCCGCTGGCCAGACCACGGTGACCCAGCAGGGCCAGGTGGACATCCAGCAGGATGCCGGCGCCCTGTTCAACGTGCGCGCCGGCACCAACCTCGCCGACGTGGTCAAGGCGCTGAATGCGCTCGGCGCCAAGCCGATGGACCTGGTCAGCATCCTGCAGGCGATGAAGTCCGCCGGCGCGCTGCGGGCGGAACTCGAGGTGATCTGAGGTGAGCGTCGGCCAGCTCAACGCGATGGACCCCAACTCGTTCAACGAGTTGAAGCGGCTCGCGCGTGAGAAGCCGGACTCGCCGGAAACCCTGCGCGCTGCCGCCAAGCAGTTCGAGGCGCTGTTCCTGCAGATGGCCCTGAAGGCGATGCGCGACGCCACGCCCAAGGACGGCATGTTCGACAGCGAGCAGACGCGCATGTACCAGAGCATGCTCGACCAGCAGCTGGCGCTGGAGATGGCCCAAGGCCGCGGCACCGGCCTGTCCGACGCCATCTACCGCCAGCTCGGCGGCAAGACGGAACTGCCGGGCGCGGTCATCCAGCCGCTGAACGCCGGCAAGGAAGAGAACCAGGGCTTCGACATCGGCAATGTGATCCGCCGGCCGGCGGCAATTAATGCCGCCAGCTCCGCCACCGCCGCGCTGAGCAAGGCGCAGGAGGCGTTTGCCGCCATCTACGGCGACGACGGCGAGGCCAGCGCGCTCGCCAGCCGGCTGGACATGGCCATCCAGGGCGCCCGCGAGGCCGGCGGCCAGGCTTCGTCCCGCGCCCGCGCCTTCGTCGACGAAGTCTGGCCGCATGCGGTGGAGGCGGGCCGCGCCACCGGCATTCCGCCGCAGTTCCTGGTGGCCCAGGCGGCGCTGGAGACCGGCTGGGGCGAGAAGGTGCTGCGCGACAAGGACGGCTCCTCCAGCTACAACCTGTTCAACATCAAGGCGGGCTCCAGCTGGAGCGGCGACACCGTGGCCCGCGACGTCACCGAGTACAACGGCGGCGGCGCCTACACCGAGCGTGCCCGTTTCCGCAGCTACGACTCCTACGCCGACTCCTTCCGCGACTACGCCAACCTGCTGGCCGGCAGCACGCGCTACGCCGGCGTGCTGGGCCAGACCGACGCCGCCTCCTTCGCCCGCAGCCTGCAGCAGGCCGGCTACGCCACCGACCCGATGTACGCGGACAAACTCACCCGCGTCATCCGCGGCACCACGCTGCGCACCGCGCTGGCCGGCTGAGTCCGGCCTGGCCGGTCTTGCCACCGCGCTGGCTGGCGGTTCTGTGGCCGCGGCGGCGCGTTTCCGCCCTCCCGCCTTCCTCGCCCGCATTCGCCCGCGTCTGCCCTCGCCAGCCGGCGGATTTTGCCGTTTTTGCGCTGGCAAGCATCTTGCAGTAGTGGGTCAAAACCCAGCGAATCGAGGTAGTTCCCATGGCAGGCTTGCTCAACATCGGTCTTACCGGCCTCTCAGCCGCACAGGCACAGCTGCTGACCACCAGCCACAACATCACCAATGCGGATGTAGAGGGCTATCACCGCCAGACGGTGATCCAGACCACCGCCAATCCGCTGTACACCGGTGTTGGCTTCTTCGGCCAGGGGACCCAGATCGCCGCGGTGACGCGCGCCTACAACCAGTATCTGGAAAACCAGGTCAAGAACAGCGAAACCAAGGTCGCCCAGTACTCGGCGTACAACGACCAGATCTCGCAGATCAACAACCTGCTTGCCGATTCCACCTCCGGCCTGTCGCCGGCGCTGGAGGACTTTTTTGCCGGCGTGCAGGAAGTGGCCTCCAACCCGACCAGCGTGGCCTCGCGCCAGTCGCTGATCTCCACCGCGCAGGCGCTGGTGGCCCGCTTCCAGACCATGGATGCCCGCCTCTCCGAGGTCCGCCAGGGTACCGAGAGCGAGATCGTGTCCACCGTCGAGCAGGCGAACATGTACGCCAAGGCGATCGCGGACATGAACCAGCGCATCACCGTGGCCCAGGTGGGCGGCGCCAACGTTGCCGCCAATGACCTGCTGGACCAGCGCGACCAGCTGATCGCCGAGCTGAACAAGCTGGTTTCCGTGAGCACGGTGACCGAGAGCGACGGCTCCGTCAGCATCTTCGTCGGCTCCGGCCAGGCGCTGGTCGCCGGCGGCACGGTGACCCAGCTCGCCGCGGTGCCCGATCCCAACGACCCGCAGCGCAATGCCATCGCCCTGGTGTCGGACAACGGCGTCGCCAACATCCTGCCGGAGCGCCTGCTCAGCGGCGGCACGCTGGGCGGCCTGCTCACCTTCCGCAGCGAAACGCTGGATACCGCCCAGAACACCCTGGGCCTGATCGCGCTTGGCATCGCCGAAACGGTGAATGCCCAGCAGGCGCTCGGTATCGACCTGGACGGCGTGCTCGGCGGCGAGTTCTTCAAGAGCCCGACGCCGTCGCTGACGCCGGCCATCAACACCGTCTCGGTGTCGGTGGAGAACGTCTCCCAGCTCACCGCTGCCGACTACGTGCTGAAGTACGACGGCACCAACTACACGCTGAGGACCACCGGCGGCGTCAACATTCCGCTGACTCTGCAGGCCGATGGCAGCTACAGCGGTGGCGGGCTCAACATCAATATCACCGATCCGTCGGAGATCCCCACCGACGGCCTGCTGATCCAGCCCACCCGCTATGCTGCGCGCGACATCGCCGTCGCCATCACCGACCCGCGCAAGGTTGCCGCCGGCGACCCGGTCAGCGTGTCGCCCGGCAACTACACCGGCACCGTCAGCGAGCGCATCACCAATGTGAAGACCACCTCGGTGGCCGGGCTGGACAGCAGCGGCGACGGCGTGGCCGACTTCGCGCCTATCACCCTGAGCTTCGACTCCGCCACCAACACCTTTACCGCCTCCAGCGGCACGCTGGAGCGCTACGACAGCAGCACCGGCACCTGGGTGGCCAGCGGCGCCTACAACCCCTCCACCGACAGCGCCGGGGCGAAGTTCCGCATCACTGGCGGGACCGCGCCGGACACCTACACTTTCGAATTCACCGCCGTCGGCGCCTGGACCAACGGCGAGTCGCTATCCTTCGGCCCCACCCAGGCCGGCACCGCCGACAACCGCAACGCGGTCGCCATGGGCGCGCTGCAGACCACCAAGGTGATGCTGGCCGGCAGCAACGGCGAATCCACCGCCACCCTGCAATCGGTATATGCGCAGATGGTGACCCAGGTCGGCAACAAGGCGCGGGAAGTGCAAGTGAATCTCAAGGCGCAGGAGTCGCTGCTGGCCCAGGCCACCGATGCGCGGGATTCGCTCTCCGGGGTCAACCTGGATGAAGAGGCGGCCAACCTGATCCGCTACCAGCAGGCTTACCAGGCCTCGGCCAAAGTGATGTCGGTGGCCCAGACCCTGTTCGACGAAGTGCTGTCGATCGCGCGCTAAGGAGAGAAGTCATCATGCGCATCTCGACCAACATGATCTACGACAAGGGCGTCGGCTCCATGCAACGGCAATGGAGCGATCTCCTGCACACCCAGCAGCAGCTTTCCACCGGCCGCCGGGTGCTGACCCCCGCAGACGACCCCATCGCCGCCTCCCGCGCGCTGGAGATCGGCCAGTCCCAGGGCGTGAACACCCAGTTCATGACCAACACCGGCTATGCCGAAGACCGCCTGAAGCTGCTGGAGAACAAGCTGACCGGGGTGGACGACACCCTGCAGTACATCCGCGAGAAGACGGTGGCCGCCGGTAACGGCATCTACAAGGAAGAGGACCTGGGCTACCTGGCCACCGACCTGCGTGCCCAGTTCGACAGCCTGCTGGCGCTGGCGAACAGCCAGGACGGTACCGGCGACTACCTGTTCTCCGGCTACCGCTCCAACGTCCAGCCCTTCAGCGGCAGCGTTGCCGGAGTGAGCTACGCCGGCGACTACGGCACCCAGACCATACAAGTCTCCGCCTCGCGCTACATGCCGGTGAGCCTGCCCGGTTCGGACATCTTCACCGCCACCCGGGAAGTGAACGACGACCTCGTCGCCGCCCTGACCGGCGAACACGCCGACGGCACCGCCAACACCGGCGACGCCAGCCTCACCGGCACCCTCGCGCCGCTGGCCGACGGCTCCATCGACATGGACAAGCTGGGCCGCCGCTACGAGATCGTCTACAACGATCCCGCCGGCTACGACGTCTATGAATACGAGCCCGGCAACCCGGACCGCGTCACCATCGCCACCGGCCTGGCCGACCTCACCAGCCTGGCGGATCCGACCTCGCCCAACTATATCGGGGTGAACCTGGCGGTGAGCGGCACGCCGGGCGACGGCGACCGCTTCGAGGTCTTCGTGTCGTCGAACAACATGTTCGACAACCTCGGCCTGCTGATCGACTCCATGGAGCGGCCGGGGCCCTCCGGCATGGCCGGCGGCGCGGTGGCGGTCGGCCTGGACAACCTGGATGGTGCCCTCGAGAACATCCTCAAGGTGCGTGCCCAGGTCGGCTCCCAACTGACCGAGACCGAGAGCCTGCAAAGCCTGGGCAGCGACCTCAACCTGCAGTACTCGGAGGTGATCTCGGGGCTGATGGATGTGGATTACGTGGATGCCATCTCTCGCCTCGCCCAGCAGCAGACCTATCTGCAGGCGGCGCAGCAGTCCTTCATGCAGGTCTCCAACCTGTCGTTGTTCAACTACCTGTAAGAGGGCGACGATGGACACGGTGAGGGAGAAGGGGGGCAGCCTGGGCCGGCCGGTGCTCGCCGCGCTGGCCGTGCTGCTGCTGGGCGGTTGCGCCAGCGTCCAGGACTATGTGGACAACTTCGATGCGGAAAAGGCCAGGCAGCAGACCGCCGACGCGGTGCGGGACTACGGCGGCATCGCCGCCGGCACGGTGGGCGGCTACATGATGGCCCGGCAGAGCGGCTACTTCAAACCGGAGTTCATCGCCGGCGCGTTGGTCGCCTACGCCATCTACGATCCCTTCTCGCCGACCTGGGAAGTGCGCGCCGCGCCCATGGGCGAGGACGTGGTCCGCTTCGACCTGGCGATGAAGCGGCTGGTGACCGGCGGCGAGGGCGAGGCGCGCCAGGTGCTGATGCGTAACGCCCGCCAGGTGGCCCAGGAGGGCGGCTACGCCGGCTTCGACATCCTGCGCTACGAAGAGGGCATAGAGTCGACGCGGCCCTTCGCCCATCGCGTGGCCAGCGCCGAGATCCGCCTGGTGAAATCCCGCCAGTTCCCAGAGTTCTAGGCCGCCAGCCGCTGGCCGCAGCCTCAGCGGGGCAGGGGGGCGAGTGCGGTGAGCATGCGGGCGATGTTGTCCAGGCTGTGCTCGAACATGCTCTGCACCACCGGCGCGAAGCTCGCCATCACCAGCGCGACGCCGAGGAAACCGGCGGCCAGCGTGATCGGGAAGCCGATGGCGAAGAGGTTCAGTTGCGGCGCCGCCCGGGTCAGGATGCCCATGGCGATGTTGGCCACCAGCAGCATGGCGACCACTGGCAGGGACAGCAGCAGGCCGGCGGAAAAGATGCTCGCGCCCATGCGGGCGATGGTGCCCCAGCCTTCGGCGCGCAGCGGCTCCACCCCGACCGGCAGCCATTCGAAGCTGCTGACCAGCACATGGATGAGCAGCAGGTGGCCGTCCAGCGCGAGGAAGAGCAGGGTGGCCACCAGGGTGAGGAAGTCTGACAGCACCGCGGTCTGGCCGCCGGCATCCGGGTCGAAGAAGATGGCGAAGGACAGGCCCATCTGCATGCCGATCAGCGCGCCGGCCATGTCCACAGCGGCGAACACCAGGCGCACCACGAAGCCGATGGCGATGCCGATGAACATCTGCTGGATCATGATCAGCAGGCCGATGCCAGAGCCCGGCGGCACTTCCGGCATCGGTGGCAGCGCCGGCAGCAGCGCCAGCGAGATGCCCAGGCCTATGCCCAGCCGCACCTGCGCCGGTGCGCCACGGTTGCCGAAGATGGGCGCGGTGGCGAACAGGCCCAGCAGGCGCGCCAGCGGAAACATGAAGGCGGCCAGCCAGGCATCCAGCTGGGCGGAGGTGACGCTGAGCACCGGCGCCTCAGCCGATCATCTGCGGTATCGACTCGAACAGCCGGCGCATGAAGTCGGTGAGCTGGGTCAGCATCCACGGCCCCGCCGCCACCAGGGTGACGAACATGACGACCACCTTGGGGACGAAGGAGAGCGTCATCTCGTTGATCTGGGTGGCCGCCTGGAAGATGCTGATGATGAGGCCGGTGACCAGTGCGGCGAGGAACAGCGGGGCGGAGATCAGCAAGGTCACTTCGATGGCCTGGCGGCCGAGGTCGATCACGGTAGTCGGAGTCATGGGATTCCTCGCGTGCCGTGCTCAGACGGCGAAGCTCTGCACCAGCGAGCCGATCATCAGCGTCCAGCCGTCCACCAGCACGAACAGCATGATCTTGAAGGGCAGGGAGACGATCACCGGCGACATCATCATCATGCCCATGGACATCAGCACCGAGGCCACGACCATGTCGATGATGATGAAGGGGATGAAGACGATGAAGCCGATCTGGAAGGCGGTCTTCAGCTCGGAGGTGACGAAGGCCGGGATCAGCACCCGCATGGGCAGGTCTTCCGCCTTTTCCACCGGCTCGATCTTGGCCAGACCGGAGAAAAGGTTCAGATCGGGCTCCCGCACCTGCTTCAGCATGAAGGCCTTGACCGGCACCGAGGCGCGCTCCATCGCTTGGTCCATGCCGATGCGGCCCTCGGACATCGGCAGGTAGGCCTCGGTGTAAACCCTGTCCGCCACTGGCGACATGATGAAAAAAGTGAGGAAGAGCGCCAGCCCCAGCATCACCTGGTTGGGCGGCGAAGTCTGGGTGCCCATGGCCTGCCGCAGCAGGGAGAAGACGATGATGATGCGGGTGAAGCTGGTCATCATCAGCACCATCGCCGGAATGAAGCTCAGCAGGGTGAGCAGGGCCAGCGTCTGTATGGTGAGGCTGTATGTGGTACCGCCGCCGCTACCGGGTGTGGTGGTGACCGCCGGCAGCACCGGTGCCACCGGCAGGGTGGGCGATTGCGCCAGCACCAGGCCGGCGCCGGCCAGCAGGGCGAGGCCCGCGCCCAGGCGGATCAAACGTTCAACCCGCATTGCGGCTCCGCTCCAGCGATTGTTTCAGCCAGCCGGCGAAATCCTTGCCGGCAAAGGCGGCCGGCCCGCCGGCAGCGGCGGGCGGCAGTTCGTCCTTGCCCATCACGTGCAGGGTGCGCACATTGCCGGGGGCGACGCCCAGCACCAGCACCTTTTCGCCCAGTTCCACCAGCACGACCCGCTCGCGCGGTCCCACTGGGGCGGCGCCCAGCACCTTCAGCGCGGCGGCGCTGCCCCGCGGCGCGCCCAGCCGCTTGATGAGCCACAGGCAGACGACGAGCAGGGCAATGACGATGACGAGGCCGAAGATCATCTGGCCGACATTGGAGGTCAGATCCGTCGTAGGCAGTGGCGCAGGAGCCGGCGGTGCCGGATCGGCCGCAATGGCTGGAGGGGCCATGCCCGCCAGGGCGGGCATGGCAAGCAAGGGGAGTGAGGTAAGGAGGAGGCGCACGGGACGAGGATAGGCTACCGACGCGGCTAGCCTAATCCCGCGCGCACGTGGGGCAGGCGGCGATAAAGCGGGGAAAAGCCCGACTATTCCCCGCTTTGGCGGGGACGCTGAGCCGGGCCGAGGAGAAGGCTGAAGAGAGGGATTGAGGCGGCGAGCAGGCGTTTGGCAGGTTCGCCAGGGGGCTCCAAGGGTGCGCTGCGTCCGGGCGGATGATGCGCAGCCGCCGCTCAGTTGCGGATTTTCCGCATGCGCTCGGCCGGCGTGATGATGTCGGTGAGGCGGATGCCGAACTTGTCGTTCACCACCACCACTTCACCCTGGGCGATCAGGGTGCCATTCACCAGCACGTCCATCGGCTCGCCGGCGAGGCCGTCCAGCTCCACCACCGAACCATGCGCGAGTTGCAGCAGGTTGCGGATGGAGAGCTTGGTGCGGCCGAGTTCGACGGTGATCTGGACCGGGATGTCCAGGATCATGTCGAAGTCGTTCAGCGAGCCGGGCTTGGTACCGCTGTTGCCGAAATCCTCGAACAGCTGGCTGGCCGGTTTGGCCTGGTAAGGCGAGCCGGCCGCGGCGGCGGCGAGGTCGGCGGCAACCTGGGCGGCTTCAGGGTCGGCCTGGGCCTCGGTTGCAGCCTGCTCCTGCATGGCTGCCGCCCAGTCGTCTTCGGTAATCTGATTCTCTTCGTCAGCCATGCTGGGCTCCGGGCACAGGCGGCGCGTCGGTTTCCTCGGGGCCGAGGAAGCGCTCCACCTTCATTGCGTATTGTCTGTTCTGGGTGCCGTAGCGGCATTCAAGCACCGGCACGCCGTCCACCTCGGCGGTGAGCAGGTCGGACACCTGCAGCGGAATCACGTCGCCCACCCGCATGTTCACGATGTCGCGCAGGGTGACGCGGGCGTGGCCGAGCACGCAGGTCAGCTCCACGTCGGCGGTCTGCAGCTGGCGGGTGAGCAGCGTGATCCAGCGCTTGTCCTGGGTCAGGTGGTCGCTCTGCATGGTGGAGTAGAGCAGGTCGCGGATCGGCTCCACCATGGAGTAGGGGAAGCAGATGTGCATCTCCGCCTGGGCGCCGCCCAGGTCCAGGGAGAAGCTGGTGGAAACGACGATCTCCGAGGGCGTGGCGATGTTGGCGAACTGGGAGTTCATCTCCGAGCGGATGTACTCCATCTCCAGCTTGAACACCGGCGCCCAGGCCCGGCCATACTCGGTGAACACCACGTTGAGCATGCCCTGGATGATGCGCTGCTCGGTCTGGGTGAAGTCGCGGCCCTCCACCCGGGTGTGGAAGCGGCCGTCGCCGCCGAACATGTTGTCCACCACCAGGAACACCAGGTTGGGGTCGAACACCACCAGCCCGGTACCGCGCAGCGGCTTGGCCTGCACCAGGTTGAGGTTGGTCGGTACCACCAGGTTGCGGACGAACTCCGCGTACTTCTGCACCTTGATCGGCCCTACCGAAATCTCGGTGTTGCGGTGCATGTAGTTGAACAGGCCGATGCGCAGATAGCGGGCGAAGCGCTCGTTGATGAGCTCCATGGTGGGCATGCGCCCACGCACGATGCGCTCCTGGGTGGCCAGGTTGTACGGCTTGATGCCGCCCTGTTCGGAGTCGGCCGCCTCCGGTTCGTCGCTCTCCCCGTTTACGCCGCGGAGGAGGGCGTCGACTTCTTCCTGGGAGAGAAAATCCGCGGCCATGGCCGTTCCAGTTGCCTTATTGGATGATGAAGGAGTTGAACAGCACCGCCTGCACCGGCCCGGTGGGCGGCGCCCGGCGCGAAGACGTTTCGCGCGGCGGCGGGAAGCCCAGCGCCTCGTTGGCCTGGTCGAGGATGTCGCTGGCCAGCTCTTCGCGGCCCTGGACGGTGGCGACCTCCGACGGCAGACGGTTGGACAGCAGCAGATTGATGCGGTGCCGGATCTCCGGCATGAAGCCCTTCAGGCTCTCCGCCAGCTTCTCGTCGCTGACGCGCAGCACCACCACCGTCTGCAGGTAGCGGTCGCCCTCGTCGCTGCGCAGGTTCACCGTGAAGGGGTCGAGGGTGACGAAGGAGGGCGGCTTGGCCAGGTCGATCTTGGCAGGCCCGGCGGGCGCCGCGGCAGCCGGCGGGGCCTCGGCATGGCTGTCGCCGCCGCCCCCCCCCTTGTTCTTGAGCAGCAGCAGCAGGGCGACGCCCCCCGCGGCGAGGATCAGCACCAGCAGCAGCACGATGACGATGATCAGCAGCAGCTTGCCGCTTTTCTTGGGCGCGGCTTCCTTGGCGCCTTCTTCCGGTTTGGCGGGGGCTTTCGCCATGCGACTCTCCTTTTCTCACGATTCCATTATCCGGGATCGTCGCGCCCCGCCAAGCGCGGAAAAGTGGGGCAGAGCCGCCCCAATTCATACGCTTCAGACGAAGGTGTCGACCATCCCTTCGGTTTGCTTGACCCAGACCGGCGCGCTGCCGCCCTCGGTGCCTTCGATTCCACCTACGCTGCGGTTGCCGCCGCCGCTTTTGCCGCTGCCGTCCTGTGTGCCCGCCTGCTGCTCGCCAGAGGTACTGACATCTGCCTGGCTCAGACTGATGCCGGATTGCTGCAGCATCTCGCGCAGTCGCGGCAGCGCCTGCTCCAGTGCATCCCGCGCGGCCTGCGAGGCGGCAACGAAATGGGCGGTGGTCTGGTCGCCATTCAGATGGATGGAGACTTCGACCTTGCCCATGTTCGGCGGCGTCAGCACCAGTTCGGCCTTGCTCTCCGCGCGCCCCAGCATCCACACCACCTTGTTGCCGACGTCTTCTGCCCAGCCATTCTGGCCGGCAGGCGTCTGCACCGGGAGTTGCGGGGTGGTGCTCTGCGGAGACGACACCTGGTGGCGCAACGCAGTGAGTGCCGCCGCGCCCTGCAGGGCGGATCCGGCTTCGCCCGGCCCCGCTTGCAGGGCGGTGGCCGGCCGGTCTGCCGCGCTCGAAGCGGCCGCTGCCGCCTGGGCCTGGGCTTGCGCCGCAAAATTCGGCTTGTCGGCGGCCGAAACCTTGGCATCCACCGCGGCCCGCAGCGCATCGGCGGGATTCTGAAGCGATTTGCCCGAGGTGTCATCCGCGACGATGCCGGTCGTCACCGGCTTGCCACTGTCCGTGGCACCGGCAAGTGCAGCCTCGCCCTCGGTGCCTTCACCGGCAACCTTGTTCATCAGGGCGGCAATGGCTGCCGGCAGCCCGGCAAGGGCGGTTGCGGGCTGGCCCGCCTGCTGTTGCTGGGCCGCGGCGTCGGTGGCGGCGGTCTGCTGGGCGGCCTTGTCGCCGCCGGTGGCGGCCGTGTCCTCGCTGGATGGGGTGGCGGCCTTGTTGCTGCCGGCGGTGGTGGCCTGGGAGTCGGTGGCTTCGGCGGCGCTCTTCTGCGGTTGGCTGGCGCGGGTATTCTCGTTGCTCGTGCGCTCGCGCTGGCGGGTGGCCTCGGTGTTGCCGTTCTCTCGGCTGCGGCTGCTTTCCCGTTGTGTTTCACGGGCCTGCTGGCGCTCGGTGCCGCGGCTGGCGGTAGTGTCCTGCACCGCGCCGCGGGATTCGCTGCGGGTGCTGCTCATCTGGCCGGCCAGCATGCGGGAGAAGTTGTCGCTGGAGGTGGCGCTGCGGGTGGCGGCGCGGGGGGTGCCGGTGGCGTCCGAGGTACTGCCCAAAAGGCTGGCGGCAGAGAAGGAGAGGCTGGATTGGGTGACGTTGGCTGGCATGCTCTATGACCTCGGTGGCGTGTTCGGCTACCGTTCAGCAAGCCCCGTGCCAAGCTGTGGCGGGGATGACGGGAGGCGGGCCGGCGAGGCCGCCTCCGCCGGGCTCATTCTTCTTCCTGGCCGCGCCGCTTGGCGGCGTGCTCGTCGGTCATTTTCTGCTCACGCCGGTTTTCGCTGCGCACCACCCCGGCCTGATGGCGCTGGGAGAGGGTGTCGAAGGCCTTCACCTTGTTGCGCTGGGCGAGCCAGGCCTGCTGGCCCTGGACGGTCTGGTGGCGGGATTGTTCGAGCAGCTTGGCCTGGCTGGCGATGGCTTCGTCGATGCGGCCGAGGAAGGTGCTGAAGTTGCGCCAGGCATCCGGCCCGATACCCTCGCGTGCGGCCTGCATGAAACGCTCGTGGTACTCGTTGCGGTAGTTCTGCAGCATGTCGAGTTTCTGCTGGCTGTCTCGCTCGGAGGCGATCAATTCGCCCAGCCGTCGTGCAGCATCGTCCATCCGGTTCTGGGCAAGATCGAGCAGAGGCTGTAGGGGGAATTTCCCGTTCATGGCTTATTTCTTCGTGCGGGAATGAAAAGATGCTACGCGCGCAGTTTGATGACAAATAGTCCGTTCGTCGCCAGTCTGGTTCCCCGTGGGGATTCAGGGCTTGGTCGGGAACAGCCCGCCGAGCTCGCTGATGGCGCCTTCATAGCCTTCGCGTTCGTTGATGCGTTGCTGCAGGAAGCCCTCCAGCCGCGGGTAGAGGGCGACCGCGAGGTCCAGCATGGGGTCGGCGCCGGCCTGGTAGGCGCCGACGGCGATCAGGTCGCGAGAGCGCTGGTAGCGGGAGAAGAACTGCTTGAAGCGGCGTACGAGCTCGAAGTGGGTGTCGTCCACCAGGTTGTGCATGGCGCGGGAGATGGATTGCTCGATGTCGATGGCCGGGTAGTGGCCCTGGTCCGCCAGGCTGCGGGAAAGCACGAAGTGGCCGTCGAGGATGGCGCGGGCGGAGTCGGCGATGGGATCCTGCTGGTCGTCGCCCTCTGCGAGCACGGTGTAGAAGGCGGTGATGGAGCCGCCGCCTTCCGGGCCGTTACCGGCGCGTTCCACCAGCGCTGGCAGGCGGGCAAACACCGACGGCGGATAGCCGCGGGTGACCGGCGGTTCGCCGATGGCAAGGGCGATCTCGCGCTGGGCCATGGCGTAGCGGGTGAGGGAGTCCATGATCAGCAGCACCTGCTTGCCCTGGTCGCGGAAGTACTCGGCGACGGTGGTGGCATAGGCGGCGCCCTGCATGCGCATCAGCGGGCTGGTATCGGCCGGCGCGGCGACCACCACCGAACGGGCGAGGCCGTCGGCGCCCAGGTTGTGCTCGATGAACTCCTTCACCTCGCGCCCCCGCTCGCCGATCAGGCCGACGACGATGATGTCCGCCATGGTGAAGCGCGCCATCATCCCCAGCAGCACCGATTTGCCGACGCCGGAGCCGGCGAAGAGGCCGATACGCTGGCCGCGGCCGACGGTGAGCAGGCTGTTGATGGCGCGTATGCCCACGTCCAGCGGCTGGGTGATGGGGGCGCGGTTGAGCGGGTTGTAGGAGCGGCCTTGCAGCGAGCGGCTTTCCTGGGTGACCAAAGGGCCGAGGGAGTCCAGCGGCCGGCCGGCGCCATCCACCACCCGGCCGAGCAGGGCTTCGCCCACCGGCAAGTGCTTGGCACGGTCGGCGGCGCGGCGGCGGGGGCCGACCCGCTTGCCTGCGATCAGCTTGGGGTGCCCGGCTTCCAGCGGCAGCACCTGGGCGCCGGGGGCGAGGCCGAAGACGTCGTCGGTCGGCATCATGTAGAGCTTCTCGCCGTTGAAGCCGACGACTTCCGCCTCTACCGCGCCACCGCCGGGCACCAGGATGCGGCAGCCGGAGCCCAGCGGCAGTTTGAGGCCGGCGGCTTCCATGACCAGACCGTTGATGCGGGTGAGGCGGCCGGCGTACTGGAAGGGGCTGGCGCTTTCCACCAGTTGCCGGCCGTCCTGGAGGAAGGCGCGCCAGGTTTCGCCGTGTCGCTCGGTCACCGCTCCGGCTCCCAGGTGGCGTCTTCGCGGCCCAGTTGTTCCAGCACGCGGCGCCAGCGGGTTTCCATGGTGGCGTCGACCTGGGCGCCGGGCGATTCCACCCGGCAGCCGCCGCGGGTCAGGCTGTCGTCTTCGGCCAGGCGGTGGCCGCTGTGGGCGAGTTGTTCGCCCAGGTGTTCCTGGACCAGTTGGAGATCGTCCGGATGCAGGCGGATATGGGCATGCCCCTGCGGTAATTGCATGAGCGCGGCGCGCACGGTTTCGGCGACCGCTTCGGGATGGGTGGCGAGGGTGTGCTGCACCATCTGGCGGGCAATGGCGACCGCCAGCCCGAGCAGTTCCTCGGCGACTTCCTCGTCTATCTTCGCCAGCGCCTGATCCAGGTTGTCCGCCAGTTCGCCGAAACGCCGGGCTTCTGCCTCGATCCGGGCCTTGCCGTCCTGATAGCCGGCGGCGTGGCCCTGCTCGCGACCGGCGGCTTCGCCTTCCTTGTGGCCGGCGGCATAGCCTTCGGCGTGGCCTTCCTTGCGCCCTTCTTCGCGCGCCTGCTCGTGCATGCGCTCGATGTCCTCCACCGTGGGCAGCTGCACGCCGGGGTAGGGCGGGGGGATCTCGGCTTCGGGCTCGAGCGTGGGCGCAGCGACCGGCCGTTGCGGCCGGGGCGGCGCGGCGGGGTCTTCTGCCGGCGGCGTGTCCTGCTGAGGCGTGGCCTCTGGCGCAGGGGCTTCCTCGCGGCCGTCGAAGGAGGGCGGCTGCCAGCGGCGATAGGCGCCCGAGGCCTGGTTGCGGGTGATGCTCACCGGCCGCTCCTATCAGACGAAGCCATCGTCCCCGCCCTTGCTGGCCATCATCACCTGGCCTTCCTCCGCCAGGCGGCGGACGATCTTGAGGATCTCCTTCTGCTCGGCTTCCACCTCGGACAGGCGCACCGGACCCTTGGCCTCCAGGTCTTCGCGCAGCATTTCGGCGGCGCGGCTGGACATGTTCTTGAAGACCTTCTCGCGCAGGTCGGGCGAGGCGCCCTTGAGGGCGACGATGAGCGAGTCGGACTGGACTTCGCGCAGGATGGTCTGGATGCCGCGGTCGTCGATGTCCATCAGGTTCTCGAACACGAACATCTCGTCCAGTATCTTCTGCGCCAGGTCGGGGTCGTACTCGCGCACATTGTCGATGACCGCGGTTTCCGCCGCCGAGCCGACGAAGTTGAGGATTTCCGCCGCATGGCGCACGCCGCCCATGGCCGCCTTCTTGACGGTGGAGGCGCCGGCCAGCATGCGGGTGAGGGAGTCGTTCAGCTCCTTCAGCGCGGCCGGCTGCACGCCGTCCAGCGTGGCGATGCGCAGTACCACGTCGTTGCGCAGGCGGTCGGGGAAGTGCTTGAGGATGTCGCCCGCCTGGTCCACCTCCAGGTGCACCAGGATGGTGGCGATGATCTGCGGATGCTCGTTCTTGATGAGGTCGGCGGCGGTCGGGGCGTCCATCCACTTCAGGCTCTCGATGCCGGCGGTGTCCGAGCCCTGCAGTACGCGGGAGATGAGGTGGGCGGCGCGCTCGTCGCCCAGCGCCTTGGTCAGCATCAGGCGGATCTGTTCCTCGTCCGCATGCACCAGCGCACCCTTGGCGAAGTGGGCTTCGAGCTCGTCCAGCAGGGCCTCCACCTTGGCCCGCGGCTGCGGCGCCATGGTGGCCATTTGCATGCCCAGCTTCTGCACTTCCCGTGGGCCGAGATGCTTGAGAACCTCGGACGCTTCATCCGCGCCCAGCGTGAGCAGCAGCAGGGCGCTCTTCTCCAGGCCTTCTTCCGGCGTCATTTGCGTCCCTCCTCATTCAGGCCCATCCATTCCTTGATCAGACCGGCGACCAGCTTGGGATCCTGGCGTGCCAACTCGCGGGCGCGCTCCAGCCTGTTCTCGTAAGTCTGGCCTGCAAGTGCCTCGGGGGAAAGCTCGACTTCGGCATCCTCGTCCTCGTCGCCGAAGCCCGGCCCGCCTTCTCCACCGGGGCCGCCAGCGGCGCCTTCGCCCTCGGGCGACGGAGGAGGCGGGATCACGGTACGCATCAGCGGCCGCAGGATGGCGAAATACACGAAGGCCAGCACCGCCAGGATGAGGATGTACTTCCACGCCTCCTTGGCCAGTTCGAGCACGTCCGGGTCCTTCCACAGCGGCAGCGACGGCTCGGCGTCGCCGGCGGTGAAGGGGCTGCTGGCGACGTTGATGGTATCGCCTCGGTTCTGGTTGTAGCCCACCGCCTCGCGCACGAGATTGGTGATGCGGGCGATCTCCTCGTCCGACAGCGGAATGGTCTGCGGCTGGCCTTCCTGGCCCGGGCCGGGACGCTGGTTGACCACCACCGCCACCGACAGGCGTTTGATCTGGCCGAGCGACTGCTTCACATGCTGGATGGTGCGGTCCAGCTCATAGTTCAGCACCGCGCTGCGGCTGCTGTCGCCCTGCTGGGTGGTGCCAGCCTGGTTGGGCGGCACCTGCGGGTTGGTGATGGGCGCGGTGGCCGGCACCGGCGGCTGGTTGGTGAGCGCGCCGGGCACCCCTTGCGGGGTACGGTCGCGTTTGTACTCTTCGGTGGTCTGCTGGCTGCGGATGGCCTGGTCGGGCGCTGGATTGGGCTTGTAGGTCTCGGCAGTCTGCTCGACCTGGTTGAAGTCCACGTCCGCCGCTACCTGGGCGCGGAAGTTGTCCTTGCCGAACATCGGTGTGAGGATGGTTTCGATACGACGGATCAGCCCGGTCTCGATTTCCTTCACGTACTGCAGCTGGGTCGGGTCCAGCCCGGCCTGGCGCAGCGGGTCCGGCTTGTTGGTGAGAAGCTCGCCATCCTGGTTGACGATGTTCACCCCGTCCGCGCTCATGCGCGGTACCGAGGACGACACCAGGTGCACGATGCCGGCGACCTGGTTGGGGTCGAGGAAGCGGCCCGGGCGCATGTTCACCATCACCGAGGCGGTCGGTTTCTGGTCGTCGCGCAGGAAGGCGGTCTGCTTCGGCATCGCCAGGTGCACCCGCGCACTGGACACGGTGGCGATGGATTGGATGGTGCGCGCCAGTTCGCCCTCCAGCGCGCGCTGGTAGTTCACCTGCTCATGGAACTGGGAAACGCCCAGCTTCTGAGCTTCCAGCAGCTCGAAACCGACCAGCCCGCCCTTGGGCAGGCCTTCTGCCGCCAGGCGCAGCCGGATCTGGTGCACCTGTTCCTGGGGAACCAGGATGGCGCGGCCATCGCCAGACATGCGATAGGGCACGTTCTGCTGTTGCAGGGTGTTGATGATGGTGCCGCCATCGCGGTCGTCCAGGTTGGAGAACAGCACCGCGTAGGCCGGTTCCCGGTTCCACAGCAGCACGCCCACCACCAGCGCGATGGCGAGCGCAATCGCCGCGGCAGCGGCAATTTTCTGCCGCTGGCTCAGCCCATTGATGTTCTGCAGCGTTTGCTGGAAGCGCGAGGGCGGCCCGGAGGCGGGTGGCGCATCGGCGGCCGGCAGGCCTTCGGCGACGTTCTCTGCAGTGGCCATGGTGGAGTTCCCGGTACATCCCCTTTTATGGATGACGGCATTCTCTTCCAGCCCGCGCAAGCCCGAACGGGGAAAAAGCGGCATTTTTTGCCGCCTCTTTGCCGGTTAACATGGACCGGCCGCCGGCTAGAGTGCCGGCTGTGAAAACGGAGCGACTGCAATGTCCCCTTTGACGCCCGCGAGTGGTGGTGATTCCACGCCGGCGGCGCCGCCCATGGACGCGGCCCAGCTGGCGGAAGCCTTTGCCCTGTTCAGCCGGGCGTCGGAGGAGCTGTCCACCGCGTACAACGCCCTGCAGGGCCAAGTCGTCCAGTTGACGGAGCGGCTCACCGTATTGATGGGTGCGCTGCCCGCTGGCGTGGTGGTGCTGGATCGCGCGGGTGTGGCGGTGCAGGTGAACCGCGCCGCGGAAACGCTGTTCGGCACCGGGCTGGCCGGCCGGGTGTGGCGCGAGGTCTCCCAGGGCCTGCAGGCCACAGAGACGCCGGGCGAGATGACCCTGGAGCTGGCCGACGGCGCGCGCCGCCTCGCCGTCTCGGAAACCGCACTGGAGTCCGGCGACGAGCGCATCCTCCTGATTCACGACGTCACCGAAACCCACCGCATGCGCCTTACCGCCGAACGCAACGAGCGGCTGGCGGCGATGGGCGAGATGGTTGCCGGCCTGGCCCACCAGCTGCGCACCCCGCTGGCGGCGGCGCTGCTCTACACCGGCAACCTGCGCCAGCCGGAGCTGGGGCCGGCGGAACGCGCCAAGGTGGCGGACCGTGCCATCGAACGCCTGCGCTACCTTGAACGCCTGATCCGCGACATGCTGCTCTTCGCCCGTGGCGACAGCCTGGGGCGGCAATACTTCGGCGTCTGCGACCTGGCGGCGGAACTCACCCATACGCTGGAGCCGCTGGCCCGCGCCCGCCAGCTGGAGTTCCACAGCCGGTGCGATTGCGGCGAGCTGGAACTCTATGGCGACCGCAAGGCGCTGGGCGGCGCGCTTACCAACCTGCTGGAAAACGCCATCCAGGCCACCGAGGCCGGTGGCACCGTGTCCTGCGAAGTCGTGCCTGAGAGTGGCGTCCATGCCGGCGTGCGCTTCATCGTCCGCGACAGCGGGCGCGGCATTGCGCCGGAACTGCAGGAGCGCCTGTTCGAACCCTTCTTCACCACCCGGGCCGAAGGCACCGGCCTGGGCCTGGCCATCGCCCGCGGCGTGGCGCGTGGCCATGGCGGCGACATCATTCTCGAATCGGTACCCGGCCAGGGTTCCACCTTCACCTTGAGCCTGCCCCTGCTGCGCGGGGAAACGGCGATCAGCAGCGGGACGGAAGCACCATGATCGAACAACTGAGCATCCTCGTGGTCGAGGACGACGCCGCCCTGCGCGATGCCGTCTGCCTCACGCTGGAAATGGCCGGCCACGGCGTGACCGGCGTCGAAGGCGGCCCGCAGGCGCTGGCGGTGCTGGAAGACCACGCCTTCAACCTCGTCATCTCCGACCTGCGCATGCAGCCGATGGACGGCCTGCAACTGCTGGGCGAGATCCGGGCCCGCCTGCCGCAGCTACCGGTGCTGTTGATGACCGCCTACGGCGACGTCGACAAGGCGGTGGCAGCCATGCGCGGCGGCGCCTGCGACTTCCTGATGAAGCCCTTCGAGCCCGAAGTACTGCTGGAGAACGTGCGCCGCTATGCAGCGGTACAGCCTTCGGCCGACGATACCGTGGCGGAGGACATCCACACCCGCAACCTGCTGGCCCTGGCGACGCGGGTGGCGGAGACCGACGCCACCGTACTGCTCACCGGCGAATCCGGCACCGGCAAGGAAGTCTTCGCCCGCTATATCCATCACCATTCGCCGCGCCGCAGCGGCCCCTTCATCGCCATCAACTGCGCCGCCATTCCGGAGAACCTGCTGGAGGCGACCCTGTTCGGTTACGAGAAGGGCGCTTTCACCGGCGCTCAGACCGCCCAGCCCGGCAAGTTCGAGCAGGCGCAGGACGGCACCATCCTGCTGGACGAAATCTCCGAGATGCCGCTGGGGCTGCAGGCCAAGATGCTGCGGGTGCTGCAGGAGCGCGAGGTGGAGCGGGTGGGCGGCAAGAAGCCGATTCCCCTGGATATCCGAGTCCTTGCAACCAGTAACCGCGACATGTCGCGTGAAGTGTCGGCTGGCCGCTTCAGGGAGGACTTGTACTACCGCCTCAATGTCTTCCCGCTTGCCATCCCGGCGCTGCGGGAGCGGCCGGGTGACGTGCTGCCGCTCGCCCGCCACTTCCTTACCCGCCATGCTGAACGCGCCCGCCGCCTGGTTAGGCTATCGGCCGAGGCGGAGGCATTGCTGGCGCGCTATGGCTGGCCGGGCAACGTGCGCGAACTGGAGAACACCATGCACCGTGCCCTGATCCTGACGCCGGGCGACACGGTGAGCGCCGAGACCGTCCGCCTCTGCCTGCCGCACTGGACGGCTGAGGAGGTGGCGCCAGCGGTAGGTGCGTCGCCTCGGCCCCCCGCCTCCCCGTTGCCGGCACCCGCCTTCGTGCCCGGCATTGGCTTGCCGGCAATTTCTGCCCAGCCGGCCGGGGAAATCGGGGGCTCATCTCCCGCGCGGCCGGCGAACATGAAGGATCTGGAGCGGGAGCACATCCTTGCCACGCTGCGGGAGATGGGAGGTTCCCGCAAGAAAGCGGTGGAGAAGCTGGGAATCTCAGAACGTACGCTGAGATACAAGCTGCAGCAGTACAGGGATGAAGGCTACGACGTCTGAAACGGCTGGCAATACAGGTTTCAGCTGGCCCGTCTTTTGCTTTTTACTTGGGCTGGACGCCACCTTGCCTCCCTTGGGCATCGTGCACACTTGGCCTTGACATCGGCTTGGTGGCATGGGCGTTGCTCTGCTAGACTGAGAACCGAGAGAACCCGATGCCGGGAGTAACACATGGATAGCCGCGGAATTGACCAGATGCTGAACGAACTGCGATCCGTATCGCAGGCCGCTCAGAACAAGCCAGTCCAGGGCACCGAAGCAACGGGCAACGTAGATTTTGCCGACGTGCTGAACAATGCGCTGAAGGATGTCAGTGCCGCCCAAAGCGAGGCGCGCGAGATGGCGCAGAATTTCTCCGCTGGCGATCCCAATGTGAACCTGCAGGATGTAATGGTAAACCTGCAGAAGGCCAGCCTCTCTTTCCAGCAGATGGTGCAGGTGCGCAACCGCTTGGTTACCGCTTACCAGGACATGATGAACATGCCGGTCTGAGTAATCCTCAGCCTGCAAACGAAGAAGCCGCCCTCCGGGGCGGCTTCTTCGTTTGCAGGCTGAGGATTTTACGCCACGGTCTGAGCCTGTGCCATTCACAGGCCGGTGCCGCGCTCGCGGGCGCTGCGGTCCCGTTCCACTTTGAAGATATAGCGCTGGATGGCGTTGTCCGCGGAGCCCGGCAGATCGATGAACTCGCAGCCGGCGCGCAGCATCTCGATGCCGTTGCGGTTGGTGAGGCGGAAGAGGTTGCGTACCCGCAGCCGAACCGGAATGGAACCAACGCCCGGCAGGGTCAGCTGGCAATCGGCGAACTCGGTGTTGGTGGAGAATTGCATGCCTTCCGGCGGGACTACCACGGCGACTCCGCCAGCGCTGATGTCCACCACCCGCGCCTCCACCGTACCCCTTTTGCCGTCGGCCTGGATGACGGGAATCAGGCAGTTGATGGTATGGGTGACCGGCGTTTGCAGCCGGTAGAACTCACGCCGCTGCAGCCGCAGCACTTCGGTGGGCAGGGCCGCGCGGAAGCCGGGGTGACCGTCCAGCACGCATGCCGAGGGCGACTCAAGCGCGAACTGGACGCGTATCTTGTCCAGATGACCGGAGCAGACTAGCTTCTCGGCGTTCCCGACCTTTTGGTTGATGAGCTCGTCTGCGCTGGCGTCGATGACGACATGGTCACCCTCCACCTGGATGATCGCGGTGAGGAAGGACTGTTGGCCCGGAGCGATGTGAGCCGAAACGAGCGTGCGACTTTCGACCAAGCCTTGAAGGACTTGTTGAATTTCGCGCTGACCGTGAAGCAGGTACTTGGCGTAATCGTCTGACTGCAATAGTTCCACGCGCGTCTGTTCGTTCTGGTTTTGCATGCTTTTGGAATCTGGTAGCGCTGCTGCAAGGCTAGCCGGAGGTTATAACACGAGCGCCAGTGGAAGTGGATGCCCGCCTGAGGGCGTGGCGGCTGCGGAGTTCATGCGTGGCTTCACTCCTCAGGATGGACCGGGCTTGGTTTCATTGCCATCGGCTTGGGCCGGGGGCGGCGTCAGCAGATCGGCGAGCGATCTGGTGCTGGGCGGAGCGCCCGCATCCACGCCTTGTTCCACCCGGTAGAGCCAGGCGAGCAGTTCGGCGACGGCGACATATAGCTGGGCCGGAATATGCGCATCCAGGTCCACCTGCATCAACAGCGAGACGAGTTCCGGCGACTCGTGAACGTAGATGCCGGCCTCGCGGGCGCGTTCAATGATTTCCTGTGCGATCAGCCCGCGGCCCTTGGCGATGACACGCGGCGCAGCGTCCCCGGCGGCGTAGGTCAGCGCGACCGCTTCGCCGCGGCCTGCGGGCAGATCGTCCTCAGGCGCCATCGCTGGGCTCCACCACCATGCCGGTGAGGGGTACGTCGACCGCGGCGAGGGCGTCTTCGAGCGACTGGCGGTTGTTTTCCAGCGCGTCGATCGCGCCGCTTTCCGCCGCGCGCAGGCGCACCGCGACACCGGCTGGCGTGAGGTGCAGCTGAGCTTCTAGGCCGCCCAGGCGGGGCAGGGTGACGCGGAGGGTGGTGTTCCACTCCTGCAAGGCTTCGTCGTTGCCGTCGCCCTGGCCGTCGCGAGGATCGTCGATGATCCACTCGAACGGTTGGCCGGGCCAGAGCTGACCATGGAAGAGGTATTGATTGGTGGCCAGGGCATCCAGCTGCTGATGGACGACCGGAAGCAGTCGGTCGGCAACCGGGCCGGTGCGAACGGGCGCAAGCTCTTCCTGGCTTGTCTGGCTGAAGACGCTGGCGAGTCGCTCCAGGGCGCTCTTTTCCCCGCCCGGGCTCGCGGCTACAGCCGGCTGTCCACTTGCCCCTGGTGTCGCGCGAAGTGGCGAACTGGCGACCTGGCCTTGCGGTTCCTTCGAGAGCGTCTGCAGGTCCATCTTTCCGCTCAGCAGTTGGGACTGGTGAGACTCGTAGAACAGCCCGCTCTGCACCAGGGCCTGCCTGAGAGCGGGAGTCAGCGGCGCGCCAGTGAGTGGTGGAGCGTTCAGCAGTGGCTGGTTGGCAGCGAGCTTCGCCGGTTCGGGCGTAGGCTGGCCGGTGAGCAGGAAGCTGATCAGCCGGCCGGTCTGGCTGAGCACCGGTTGGCTGGAGGCGTTGCTGTTGGCTGCCGCACTTTGCTGGCCCACCACCTGGGCATAGACGGCGCGCGGGGTGTTCTGGGTTACTTCCAGTTCCAGCGTGTCGCCCGGGCTGGCTGATTGATTCAGAGAGAGGGTTAGTGTCTGGCCGGCCACCAGGGCGCGGAAGGTGCCATCCGGCAGCACCCGCTGCAGGGTGGCGAAGATGCGCTGGCCCGGGAGCAGGTCCGGGAGACTGGCGGGGATCTCCCGGGCGCGCTGGACGCCGGGAAGCGGCTGGTCCGCGTTGAAGAAGCTCGCCTCGGTGATCATCCGGAGACGGGCGGCGAGATCTGGGGGAATCACGAGGAACTCCGGGGGCAGTATGTGAGGTTGATTGAAGCGGGAGTGGATTGTTTCATGCTCCAGACCTCAGACCGCCTGCCCCGGCGGGGCGCATTAGAAATCCAGTCGGCTGTATGCGTTCTTCATCGCTTTGCCGCGATTGGCCTGGGCCAGCCATTTGCGGGTGCTCTCCATCCAGGGATCGGCATGGGAGCGGATGGTGACTTCATCATCGAGTATCTGCTGCAGCAGACCGAGGATGGTTTCGCGCTCGGCGGCGTCGGTGATCCCTGCCGGATCGATGTTTGCCCGCGCAGTGTCACGCATCGCGGCGAGATCTTTTTCCAGGGCGGTGAGCTTGTCCCAGTCGTGGGCCACGGCAGCTTCCCGCATCTGCGCTGCGCACTCTGCCATGGCCTGGAAATGTTGCAGGGCGGACATGGTTTTGTTCTCGCTCAGGCGGGCTGGGCGCCCACCTGTTCGCCGATGCCTTCCCAGGCTTCGCGCAACTGGCGGAGCAGGCCGGCGACTTCTTCCAGCGCGGCCGGATCGTTGCGCAGGTTGGCGTGCAGGAGGCGGTCGGTCATGTACTCGTAGAGCGCTTCCAGGCGGAAGGCCAGCTCACCGCCGGCCTCCTTGTCCAGGCTGGCGGACAGGCCATTGGCGATGATCTCGATGGCGCGCGACACGGCCTGGCCCTTGGCCGGGATGTCCTTGCGTTCCATGGCCGCACCAGCAACCGAGATGGAGGCCAGGGCACCGTCGAACAGCATGAGGACGAGCTTGTGAGGATTTGCCGCGGTGACGCCGGTTTCCACGCCGACACGGGCGTAGGCCGATGCGCGATTTGCGGATGAGCCGAACATGATGTGATTCCTCCTGACGCCGCTTGCCTCAGCTTGATGAAGACAAGCTGTTCATGAGTTGGGTGATGTAGCTGCTGCTGGTGTTCAAGCTGGCGAGCGTGGAGTCCATCGCGGTGAATTGTGCGCGATAGCGGGTCTCCAGGATCTCCATGCGGGCTTCGAGCTTGGTGCGCTGGTCGGCGAGGTCGTCGATCTGGTTGTCCAGGCTCTTGGTGCGGGCGGTGAGCACGCCGGTCGTGCTGTCCAGGTAACCATTCAGCGTCGTCTGCATGCGCGAGGCAAAGCCGCTGGTGCCGGTGAGGAAGCTGGAGAGATCGGCGCTGGAGTTGGCCAAGGCCGTGTCCAGCTTGCCGGTGTCCAGGGTGATCATGCCGTCGCTGCCGATGGCGATGCCCAGCGAGGCCTTGCCGTCGTCGTCCAGCGACATGCCCAGGATCTTGCCGAGGCCGGAGATGCCCTCGCTCATGGTGGAGCGCAGCGCCCGCATCAGGTTGCGGGTGGTGCCGTCGCCCACCAGCGTGCCGGAGACCGCTTCTTCGTCGTCGCTTTCCGCCGGGGTATAGCTAGTGAGGTTCTGCAGCAGCGTCATCGCCTCGTTGTACTTCGTCACCATGTCGGTGATGGCGGTCTTGGCGGCCTCACGGTCGTTGCTGACGGACACCCGCAGGGTGGTGCCGGGCTTGCTGTCGAGGAGATTGAGCGTCAGCCCCTCGATGGCGTCGTCGATGACGTTGGTGCTGCGGCTGATCTCGATGCCGCCCACCTTCAGCTTGGCATCCTGAGCCGCATCCAGGGTGCTGAGCGTGCTGGTGCCACCGGTGGAGGTGTCGTAGCTGAAGCCGGCAAGGCCGTCGGTTCCGCTCATGGTGAAGCCGCTGGTGGCGCCTTCGGCGGTGCTGGCGATGACAAGCTGGTCGATCTTGCCGTTGTTCACGATGGACGCGGTCACGCCGATGCCGGCGGAGTTGATCGCATCCCGCAGATCGCTGAGGGAAGTCTTGCCTTCCGGCAGCGTGATGGTCTGTGAAGAGGTGCCGGTGAAAGTGGTGACGGCGTCGTCGCCGGTACCGGTTGTTTCGTAGGTGCCGAAGTTGAAGGTGAGCGTGCCGGCGGCAACGGTGGGTGCGGTGGTCGCGTTGCTGACCACCCGTTGGCCCTGGGCCATCTGCAGCACTTCAACCGAATAGGAGCCTGCCTTCGGCGTGCCGGAGGCAGTAGCGGTCATGACGCTGCTGTCGCTGACCGTGGTCTTCATCGAGGTGAAGAGCGACGCGTTGTTCAGCGTCGCCATGGAGGACTTGAAGGCGTTCAGCGCTGACGTGATCTGACCGTAGGCCGAGAGCTTGGTCTGGGCACTGGTTTCCTTGGCGGCAATGAGTTTCTCCGGCACCGTCCGCTCGGCCGTCATCAACTGGGTGACGAGCGATTCGATGTCGAGGCCGGAGCCGATGCCGCTGGAAGTGATCGTTGCCATGGTGCGCTTCCTCCTGTCACGCTTCCTGTTTCACCAGGAGGCCTTGCAGTTTGTCCAGCGCCTTGGAGATGCGCATCATCTCTTCGGACGGGATCTGCTTGATGACCTCGTTGGTTTCCGAGTCCACGATTTTCACGATGACGCGGCCTGAGTCGTCATCCACCGAAAAGTCGAGCCCGCTGGCCACCGGTTTCAGCGCGGCCTGGAAATCAGCCAGGGCCTGCTGCAGTGCTTCCGATGTCTGGACGGGGTCGAAGCCGCTCTCCTGTCCGCTTGAGCCGGATGGCGTAGGGGGCGCGGCAAGGCCAGGTTGAGTAATGGCAGTTTCTGCCGGGCCGGGGGCAGGAACTGCCGGTATGGGCGATAGATTGTCGCTTGCCGTGCCCGCCGTTGCTGCCGGAGGCAGGGCGGGCGATGCCGAGGGTATGGACTGAATGTTCATCCTGGCCTCCTGATGGGGAAACGGCGCGGCGGCTCTTGGAGCCCCGCGCCGCGACTACCCGATCTTACCCGAATTAGCCAAGCAGACTCAGGACGTTTTGCGGCAGGGCGTTGGCTTGCGACAGCATCGCGGTACCAGCCTGTTGCAGGATCTGTGCCCGAGTGAGGTTGGCGGTTTCCGCCGCGAAGTCCGCATCACGGATCCGCGAACGGGAGGCCGACAGGTTCTCGGAACTCGCCTGAAGGTTACTGATCGTGCTCTCGAAGCGGGATTGCAGAGCACCGTACCGTGCGCGCTGGGCATTGACCGCGGATAGCGCCGAGTCGACCATCGCCAAGGTTCTGTTGGCGGCTTCGACGGTGGAGACGTCCATCTTGTCCACCGACTGGAGCTGGCCGCCGAACGTGCCGGAGGTCGTGGTGATCTCCGCCTTATTCGTCTTCAGTGAGAAGGAGCGATCGGAGTCGAGAATGACCTGACCGGTGATCCAGGCCGCGCTCGTGCTGCTCCAGGTGGAGGCGTCGGTCACCCCGGCGATGGTGCCGCCGGCGATCGCCGCGCTGCCGTCATTGGCGGTGTCGCCATCGATGACACGGATGTCATTGAGCGACACATCCACGCCCGCGCCGCTGCTATCCACCGAGGCGTTGGTGATCCGCAGATCCTTGCCCGCTTCGCTGGTGATCTGCAGGCCGAAGCTGCCGTCATCCGCTTCCACGATCTTGGCGACGAAGCCGGTCTTGCCGGACACGTCGTTGAAGGCCTGCACAGCGGAGGCCAGTTGGCTGGCGTTGGCCGCAGCGGTACCCGTGGAGGAGCCGCCGATGGAGAAGGACACCGTGGTGTAGGACGAGGGATCCGCGCCAGCGGTGGTATCGGTCGCCAGCAGGAAGGTGTAGCTCTGGCCCTGGGTGAAGGCGCCGGAGGACGCATCGCCCGCGCCCAGCACGAAGGTGGTGTTGGCAGAAGCCGTCACACCCGCCTGTGCCTGGTTGATCTTGGCGGCGATCTCTTCGGCGCTGGCACCGGAGGAGTAGCTGATGTCCTTGCTGCCCAGGCTGCTGGAGATGGTGATGGTGTCACCGGTGATCGCAGAGCTGGCGCCGGTGGTGGCGGTGGTCAGCTGGCCATCGGCATTGGACCCGCGTACCAGGTCACCCGTGCCTGTCTGGGTCTTGGCGGATACCGTCAAGCCACCGACGCGGTAGTTGCCGTAGGCGTTGGTCTGGAAGTTGCCCGAGGTGGCGGTGATGGTCTGGTTGGCATTCGCGCCGACCTGGAAGGTGGCGGCGGTGAAGGAGCCGTCCAGCAGCTTCTGGCCGTTGAATTCGGTGGTGGTCGCGATGCGTTGCAGTTCCTGCGTCAGCTGCTGGACTTCGGAGTTCAGCGCGGCACGGTCGCCAGCGGAGTTGGTGGCGTTGGCGGACTGCACCGACAGTTCGCGAATACGCTGCAGGATGTCGCCGGAGGATTGCAGGGCGGCTTCAGCGGTCTGCGACAGGGAGATGCCGTCGTTCGCGTTGCGGGTTGCTTGATCCAGGCCACGGATCTGAGAGGTGAAGCGTTCGGAGATCGCCAGGCCGGCGGCGTCGTCCTTGGCACTGTTGATACGCAGGCCGGAGGAAAGCCGTTGCAGAGAGGTCTGCAAGGAGTTCGACGAGTTATTCAGGTTGCGCTGGGCATTCAGCGACTGAATATTGGTGTTGATGGTTTGTGCCATTTTGAGGCTCCTTGAGGAGAGGTCTTTCCGTTAACCCGGCCTGAGCACTTTGATCTGCGGTGCCGTTGGAACCATTAACGGATGTTCCGGTAAAAGCTTTAGGAAATTTTTGCCGCCCTTGCCGCCAGTTCCTGGGTCTGGTTGTGATAACGGTTTTTCCCTCCAAAGCTTGAGCTTGGCAGGGTAGCCGGGGTGCCCCGCTAGAATCCGGTTTCCAACGATTCGAGAGCGACCCCGATGGCAGAACGGCCCCTATCCGGTATGGCAGCGCCTTCCCCGTCAACCCGGGATGCGGCGGCCATGACCTTGATCGACCTCTACCGGGCGGGGCGGCTGCATGGGCTGGTCGAGGAAGCCCGCAAGGTGCTGCAGCGCGACCCCGCTTTCGGCTTCGCCTGGAAGATCCTGGGCGTGGCCTTGCAGAGCCTCGGGCTGCCCGCACTGGCGGAACTGGAAAGAGCGGCTGCCCTGCTGCCCGGCGATGCCGGCGCCCATGCCAATCTGTGTGACGGTTATCGGGAAGCGGGCCGGCTGGACGATGCGCTACGCAGTGGCCGCCAGGCGGTGGCGCTGGCGCCTGCCCTCGCGGAGGCTCACATCAACCTGAGCGCGGCCCTGCATGCGGCCGGGCAGTATGAGGACGCCGAGCTGCATGCGCGCATCGCGGTGCCACTGAGCCCGGGCGATCTGGCTGCCCGGGTCAATCTCGGCAACGCGCTGCGGGAGCAGGGCCGGCTCGCGGAAGCGATCGGGGCCTACCGGCAGGGGCTGCAGGCCCTGTCGGGCCAGCCCGCACCGCAGATGGGCCAGCCCGACCTGCCTATGGGCCAGCCCAACCTGCCTATGGGCCAGCCCAACCTGCCCATGGGCCAGCCCAACCTGCCCATGGGCCAGCCCAAGCTGCTCATCGGGTTGGGGATTGCGCTGATGCGCAATGTCGAACTGGACGCGGCGGCCGGGTGCTTCCGGGCGGCGGCGCAGTCTCCGGCGGACGCGCTGGAGGCGCAGGGCAATCTGCTCTTCCTCCTCAATTACACCCAGGTGGCGCCACAGACGGTG
Organism: Azoarcus indigens; assembly: GCF_004361735.1. Classification (GTDB taxonomy): domain Bacteria; phylum Pseudomonadota; class Gammaproteobacteria; order Burkholderiales; family Rhodocyclaceae; genus Azoarcus; species Azoarcus indigens. Next base: position 53,719 of record NZ_SNVV01000015.1, read on the forward strand.
ATCGCCGAAACCCGGCGCTACTGCGAACTCCTGCAGGCGCGCATCCCGCCGCGCACCCATTGGCGGCGTGATTCAGATCCGGAGCGGCCGCTGACCATAGGCCTGGTTTCCGGCGACTTCTGCGCCCACCCGGTCGGCTACTTCCTGGAAAGCGTGCTGGCGGCGCTGGCCGGCAATGAATGCCGGCTGCTGGCCTACCGCACCCGGCGCCGCGACGACGCGGTGTGGGCGCGGTTACGGCCGGCCTTTGCCGAAGTCATCGAAGCGGCCGGATTGAGCGATGAGGCCTTGGCGAACCGGGTTGAGCAGGACGGTGTAGACATTCTGGTCGATCTCGCCGGTCATACCGCCCATGGCCGGCCCGGCGTCTTCGCCCGCAAGCCGGCGCCGGTGCAGCACGCCTGGCTAGGCTATTTCGCCTCCACCGGCAATCCGCAGATCGACTACCTGTTGTGCGACGCGCACGTGCTGCCGCCAGCGGAGGAGCCGCTATACGTGGAGAAGCCGTGGCGTCTGCCGGACTTCGCCCTGTGCTTCACCCCGCCCCAGGAAGAGGTGGTGCCGGCGATGCCGGAGGGCGGGGTGACCTTCGGCTGCTTCAACAACCTGGCCAAGCTCAACGACGCGGTACTGGATTGTTGGAGCCAATTACTGAAGGAGATGCCGGAGGCGAAGCTGCTGCTGAAGGCGCGCGCCCTGGCGCAGGAGCCGGCGCGGGCAGTGATCGTCGAACGCTTTGCCCGCCGCGGTGTTGCCGCCAGCCGGCTGCTGCTGGAAGGGCCGGCGCCGCGGTATGACTACCTGGAGGCCTACCGGCGGGTGCATGTGATGCTGGATCCCTTTCCCTTCCCTGGCGGCACCACGACGGTGGAGGGCCTGTGGATGGGCGTACCCCACGTCACCCTCAAGGGTGATCGCTGGATCTCGCACCAGGGCGAGATGCTGCTGCGCGGAGTCGGGCATCCGGAATGGATCGCGGCCGACGGCGAGGCTTACCGGGCGCTGGCGCGCGGGCTGGCGACCGACCAGGCGCGGCTGGCGGCATTGCGGCAGAACCTGCGCGCAGAGCTGCTGGCCTCGCCGCTGTGCGATGCGCCGCGCTATGCCGCTAATCTCCAGGCCGCCTGGCGCGGCATGTGGCGGCAGCGGTGCGCGGAGCAGGGCGCACGGGCCTGAGCTGCACTGGGTAGCAAGAAGAACGGAGGGCCGGCGCACAGCTTGTGCGCCGGCCCTCCGGCTTTCCGCGTTCTGAAGATCAGCCTTGCAGCAGCTGCAGCACTTGCTGCGGAATCTGGTTGGCCTGGGCCAGCATGGCAGTGCCGGCCTGCTGCAGGATCTGGGCGCGGGTCAGGTTGGCGGTTTCCGCCGCGAAGTCCGCGTCGCGGATGCGCGATCGTGAGGCCGACAGGTTCTCCGAGGTGCTCTGCAGGTTGGAGATGGTGTTCTCGAAGCGGGATTGCAGGGCGCCGTAACGGGCGCGCTGGTTGTTGATCGCCGCCAGCGCCGAATCGACGATGCTCAGGGTGCGGTTGGCCGCCTCCACCGTGCTGATGTCCATCCTCCCGGTTGCCTGCAACTGGCCGCCGAAGGTGCCAGAGGAGATCGTCAGGTCATCGGTCGTGGTCGTCAGCGAGAAGGAGCGGTCCGAGTCCAGGATGAGCTGGCCGGTGATCCAGGCAGAAGAGCCGCTGCTCCACGCTGCGTTGGTCACGCCGACGATGCTGCCGCCGTTCATGGCCGCTGCCCCATCGTTGGTGGTGTCGCCGTCCATCACCCGGATGTCGTTCAGCGACACATCCACGCCTGCACCGGAGCTGTCGACCGAGGTATTGGTGATGCGCAGATCTTTGCCCACCTCGCTGGTCAGCATCACGCCCAGCGTGCCGTCGTCCGCTTCCACGATCTTGGCCACGAAGCCGGTCTTGCCGGCCACATCGTTGAAGGCCTGCACCGCGGAGGAGAGCTGGCTGGCGTTGCTGGCACCTTGGCCGGTGGCTGCACCACCGATGGTGAAGGACACGGTGGTGTAGGACGAGGGATCGACCCCGGAGGTGGTGTCGTTCGCCAGCATGAAGGTATAGCTCTGCCCCTGGGTGAAGGAGCCGGTGCTGCCCGCGCCCAGCACGAAAGTCGTGTTGGCGGAGGCGCGCACGCCGGTGCCGGCCTGGTTGATCTTGGCCGCGATGCTCTCGGCGCTGGCGCCGGCAGAGTAGGTGATCTCCTTGCTGCCCAGGCTGCTGGACAGGGTGATGGTGTCACCGGCGATGCCGGAGCTGCTGCCGGCAACCGCGGTGGAGAGCTGCCCCTGCGCCACGCTGCCCACCACCAGGTCGCCCACTCCATTGGGCGTATTGGTCGAGGTGGCGAGGCCGCCGACGCGGTAGTTGCCGTAGGCGTCCACCTGGAAGTTGCCCGAGGTGGCGGTGATGGTCTGGTTGGCGTTGGCGCCCACCTGGAACGTAGCCGCAGTGAAGGAGCCGTCCAGCAGCTTCTGGCCGTTGAACTCGGTGTTGGTTGCGATGCGCTGCAGTTCCTGGGTGAGCTGCTGCACTTCCGCGTTCAGCGCCGCGCGGTCGCCGGCCGAGTTGGTGGCGTTGGCTGACTGGATGGACAGCTCGCGGATACGCTGCAGAATGTCGCCGGAGGACTGCAGCGCGGCTTCGGCCGTCTGCGCCAGCGAGATGCCGTCGTTGGCGTTGCGGGCCGCCTGGTCCAGGCCGCGGATCTGCGATGTGAAACGCTCGGAAATGGCCAGGCCGGCGGCGTCGTCCTTCGCGCTGTTGATGCGCAGACCGGATGACAGGCGCTGCAGCGAGGTCTGCAGCGAGTTGGCTGAGTTATTCAGATTGCGCTGCGCATTCAGCGATTGGATGTTGGTGCTGATGACCTGTGCCATGTTCATCTCCTTGCATACGGATCAGAGGTTGTCCGGGCCGGCAGGACGTTGCCTCCGCATCCGGCCTCCGAGCTGAGCTCTTAATAGCGAGGAGCGTGCCAGGTATTTTTTTCTTTAAATATCAAATAGATGAAAGGATATGACAGAGGCTGGGCGGAAGAAATTGCCGGTTGCCGGCAGCTGCGGCAGGGCAGCCTTGCCGCTTGCCGTCGCCGGTAATGGCCGGTTTTGCCGCTCCTCCTTCGCGGATTGACCGCAGGAGGGCCGTGGCAGAATGCATCGACTTTCCGGCGCACCCCGGCCCATCACCTGACGGACTCCATTCGATGACTTCAGTGCAGTCGCTATATGAAGAAGCCCTGGCCGCTCAACTGGCGGGGAAGAACGACGAGGCGATACAGGCCTACCACGCGCTGCTGGCCGAGGCGCCGGCCCACGCCGAGGGCAACCACAACTTGGGGCTGCTGGAGTTCTCCCGCGGCAACCTGGATCAGGCGCTGGAACGGCTGATGAACGCGATCGAGGCGCGGCCGGCGGAAAGCCAGTTCTGGCATTCCCTGCTGGAAGTGCTGTTGGCGGCGGGTGCCGCCGGCCATGCGGTGCAGATGCTGGAGCAGGCCGCTGGCAGCGGCATTACCGAGGATGAGCTGCAGAAGATGCGGCAGCGCATAGAAGCCGCCACCGCGCCGGTGGTGGAAGAGGCGCCGGTGGCCGGGCCGGTGAAGCTGGCGGCGGACGAGCAGGAGAAGGAACTGCTCGCCGCCGTTGCCCAGATCATCCGCCGCAGCCGGGCACAGATGGCCTCCGGCAAGCGTGCGGCAATAAAGGGGCGGCCAGTCGATAGCAAGGTCTTCAACCGCCTGGTTGAACTGTTCAACCAGGGAGAACTGCATGAACTGGAAAAGCGTGCGCAGCAGCTTACGAAGACGCATCCCCTGAATCCCGCGGGCTGGCATTTTCTCGGGATGGCCCATTTTCGGCTGGGTGAGCGAATGTCTGCGTTGAAATCGCTGGTAAAGGCCAATGAGGCATTCCCTGCCGATGCGCAGATGCTGGACCACTTGGGCTCGGCCCTTTCCACTTTCAATTATCTGGCCGAGGCTGAAGCGCTGTTCAAGCTCAGCCTGGAAATAAGGCCGTCGAAGATCGATACGCTGGTGCGCTACGGCAATATGGAGGTCAACCGCCGCGCCTTCGATAAGGGCGAGGGGCTGGCGCGCAAGGCGGTCGAGATTGCACCCGGTAATGCAATGGCCTGCCAGTTGATGGCGCTGGTTCTGCTTTCCACCCGGCGTGTCGATGAGGCGATTCCGTATCTGGAAAGGGCAATTCAGGCCGACCCCAGTTTTGGAGGTGCCTATCAGGATCTCGGTTACGCCTACTTCAACCAGGGCCGGCTGGACGATTCGATTCGTACCAGCGAGCAGGCGGTGGAGCACAACCCGGACAACCCCAATACCTATTCCAATCTGCTGTTCTTCACGGCACACGACTATCGTCTTTCGCCTGAAGATGTCTTCGAACAACATTTGGAGTTCGGCCGTCGCTTCGAAGTACCCCTCCTCTCCACCCATCGTCCGCATGAGAACGACAGGGACCCTGAGCGACGCTTGCGGATCGGCTTCGTCTCCGGTGACTTTTATGACCATGCCGTGGCCAGCTTCATCGAGCCGGTGCTGAAGAATCTGGATACCAATCGCTTCGACCTCTACGCTTTCCACAACACGGTCAAGTTCGATGCGATCTCGGAGCGCTTGAAGGCCTTGTTCAAGTTCTGGGTGTCGATTCCCCATGTATCGGATAAGGATGTGGCAGAGATTGTTCGCGCCTGCCGGATTGACATCCTGGTCGATCTCTCCGGCCATACCGCCGGCCACCGTCTGCTGGCCTTCGCCCGCAAGCCAGCGCCGCTGCAGGTGAGTTGGATTGGTTACCCGAATACCACCGGCCTGGTCAGCATGGACTATCACTTCGCTGACCGCTTCAATTCGCCGGAGGGATTGTTCGACCATCTGTTTACCGAGCAGATCGTTCGCCTTCCCAGCAACGGTACCTTCATCCACCCTGACCGGAGCCCGGGGGTGAATGCCCTGCCGGCGCTGAGCAATGGCCATCTGACGTTTGGCAGCTTCAATCGCCTGGGCAAAGTGTCGGCGCCAACCTTCGATCTGTGGGCCCGGGTAATGCGTGAATGCCCGGATGCCCGGATGTTGTTGGGGGCGGTGCCATCGGAGTCGGTGGCCGACGCACTGCGTGAGGAGTTCAGCAAGCGCGGAGTGGCTGGTGACCGGTTGCGTTTCGAGCTACGCAAACCGATGCTCGATTACCTGAAGTTGCACAACGAAGTGGACCTCATCCTCGACACCTTTCCCTATCCGGGCGGTACCACGAGCAACCTTGCGGTATGGATGGGCGTGCCGGTGCTGACCATGCAAGGGAATTCACGTATCTCCCACGGTGGTGCGGGTGCCATGAGCCGTATCGGGCTGGATGATTTCATTGCCCGTGACGAAGACGATTTCGTGAGCCGGGCGCGGCAGATTGCCGCCGCGCCGGAAACGCTTGTTGAACTGCGTGCCGGGCTGCGACAACGTATTGCAGAGTGCCCGTACCGGGATATCCGTTTCGTCACCCGTGGCCTGGAGCGGGCGTTCAGGTCTATCTGGCGCGACTGGTGCGCAGGTCTAGCACCGCGCTCGCGGCAGATCCCGGATAGGGATGAAGAGTGAGCGGGCGCGCTTCGGACAGGCCGCCGCTGACTTCAAGCGGTGGGAGTGCCGACGCATGGAGCGAGCGCGCTCGCTGGTCGTTCCAATATCGCGGCGAGTCCATTTACACCATTACGCCCATCCCCTTTTATCTGGCTCGGCGGCGTCTGCTGGTCCAGCTCATGCAGTCCCATGTCGCTGCAGCAGCACGGGTGTGCGATTACGGCTGTGGGGATGGCTGGTATCTACGGCACTTCGCTCAACTGAGTCCGGCGGTGGAATGGACCGGGGTCGATGTTGCGCCAGGCATGCTGGAGCTGGCAGCGCAAGCGGCGCCGCAAGCCAGGCTGTTCTTGCCGGACGAGGATTGGGGGCAGCGCTTCGATCTGATCTATTGCGTTGCCGTGCTGGCCCATGTCGATGACGAATTGCTTATGAGGATTCTGAGTGAATGGTCCACGCGGCTGGCTCCGGGCGGACGCATACTGATATTCGAACAAGTGGGACCACATACCAGCCGCGGGGCTGGCTACGTGAGGCGGGCCGCGCATGATTATCTCGCCGCATTTACCGCTGCCGGATATGAGCTTCAGGATGCATGGCGCCTGAGTTTTGATGCCCATCGCTGGTTCGAGCGCCACGTTGCCAAGCTGTTGTATACGCATTGGTACGATGCGGAAACAGATACTCAGCGACGTTTGCAGGCCAACCAGTCCAGGCTTTTCCGAGGGCTGTCGAGACTCTCTGTGATGCTCTCCCGAAATCGTCTCAAGCGCGATCTCGGCGATTACGGCAATGCCCTGATGTTGTTCGGGAAAGGGGGATAGGGATCGTGGATAGGGTTGCTGTTCTGGGGGCTGGCAACGGTGGCCAAGCGCTCGCGGGCAGCCTCGCAAGTCGGGGCTTCGAGGTCTGCCTGTATGCGCGGAATCTGGAGAAACTGGGCGAGGTGCGCCACAGCCGTCTCATCCGTGGCTATGGCGTAGAGAGCTGGCTTGCTTCGCTGGCTGTGGTGACGGATAGCTTGGAATTTGCGCTCGGGGCGGCGGACGTGATCTTCGTGGTTACTACCGCCGATGCCCATGGCGAGCTGGCAGTCCAGATGGCGCCCTATCTGCGCCATGGGCAACTGGTTGTGCTGAGCCCTGGGCGTACCGGTGGTGTATTGGAGTTTCGCCAGGCGTTGCGGCAACACTGCCAGGCAGAGGTTTGTGTGGCAGAGGCGCAGAGCCTGATTTATGCCTGCCGCCTCGAAGGGCCGGGGCGGGTCAAGCTCATTGGCCGTAAGGAAAGAGTGCTGCTGGGCACTTGGCCGGCGGAGCGGGCGGTGACCGCGGTGGAGCGGATCAAGCCCTTGTTCGATTGCTTCCAGCCGGCGCGCAACCTGCTCGAGACTGGGCTGGCCAACATGGGTGCAGTACTGCATCCGTCGATTACCTTGCTCAATGCCGGCACGATAGATCGTGGACAGCGCTTCTTCTTTTACCAAGACGTCACCGAGAGGATTGCCGATCTGGTTGCTCGCCTGGATGCAGAGCGCATCGGTCTGGGCCGTGCCTACGGCCTGGAACTCGACTCTCTGCAGGAGTGGATGCTGAAGGCCTATCCCCAGACCCATGCGGTTTCGCTGGCAGAGCAGATGCGTACCAGCCCTTCGTATTACGACATCCTGGCCCCCGGTTTGCTGGATTCGCGGTTGCTGAGCGAGGATGTGCCGACTGGGCTGGTGCCTTTTGAAGAGCTTGCGCGTGCGGCCGGCATGGAGCTGCCGTTGACGCGGGCATTGGTAGATCTGGCTTCTGCCATTCTGGGGCGGGATTTCCGCCGGAGCGGGCGGACATTGAAGAGGATGGGGCTGGAGGGCATGAGCGCACTGGATATCAGGACAGTGATCGAGGGCGGAGCGGGACTGTGAGTGTCATTCCTGGAGAGGTTTTCGGCTTCCTGCGCCATTCGATAGATGCCCATACGTTGGGCATCAGTTATGTGGCGCGGCTGATAGAAGCTTCGGGCCATGGCTGTGTGATCGGCGATCGGGCCATTGTTGAGCTGGTCGGCGATATGAATGCGGAGAGCAGTTCTGCCGGGTTGTATGGCTGGGTCAAGCTCCATCGCATAAGCCGACTGGGCTTCAGCTTTCGCCTCGATCCGCACATGGCCCGGGATACCTTCGGCCGGCTCTACCACCTGCTCCATTCGCAGCACGCCTTTGCCGACCAGGGCGGCCAATTGCGGGCGATCTACTTCGCAGGTCTCCCGGAGGCCTGCGCCTTGGTTCGCCGAGAGTTCGGTGAGCGCGTGCAAACCTTCGAGGGCGATGAATCGCCGGCGGAAACGCTGGCCCGCCTCGGCATTCCCGAAGAGCGCATGCCGGCCTTCCTGCAACTCGAGTCCACCTATGACAACGAGCGCATGCGGTTTGCCCGCGAAGTGCTGGAGCCGGCGACCCATCTCGGTGTGGGGCCGGTTGACCGCAGCGGCGGGCAAAACTTCGGTACCCGTTCCGAACACCTGCTGGACCGGGTGGATCACGGTAAGCGCGCGGGCCTGCCCCCCCTGATGCGTGTTCACGTCGGCCCCTTCGGCACGCCTAGGGAAACGGCGGTGGCCGAGTTCCTGCAGTGGTCCAAGCGACTGGCGGCGGGTGGCCTTCTGGATATTCTCAGCATCGGTACCTCCCAGCTGACCCAGTCCAATTTCGGCGAAGAATGGGGCGATCGTCCGAACGGCGGCGGGGTACCGATTAACTCGGAGGAGGAGTACACCCGGGTTTGGGATGCAGCCAGGCCCATGCTGGTCAGGACTTATGCGGGAACCCGGCATGTCCGCCGCCTCGCCGAAATGCATGAGCGCACCCTCAATATTGCTTGGCATGCGCTGTCTTTGTGGTGGTTCTGTCAGATCGATGGTCGAGGCGAGAACACCGTCCATCAGAACCTGACGGAGCACCTGGAGGCCATCCGCAGCATCGCCGCCAGCGGCAAGCCTCTGGAAGCGAACGTGCCACATCACTTCGCGTTCCGGGGAGCAGATGACATCAGCTATGTGCTGTCTGCCTATCTGGCTGCCAGGACGGCCAAACGGCTGGGGATCCGCAGCTTCGTGCTGCAGAACATGCTCAATACGCCGAAGTACACCTCCGGTCTGTCGGACCTGGCCAAATCACGGGCCATGCTGAGGCTGGTGCGCACGCTGGAGGACAAGGACTTCCGTGTGATTCTGCAGCCGCGTGCCGGGCTGGACTATTTCTCACCGAACCTGGATAGAGCGCGCGTACAGTTGGCCGCCTCCGCGCTGATGATGGATGACATTGAGCCGGATCAGCCAGAGAGCCCGCCCATCATCCATGTGGTCAGCTACAGTGAAGCGGCCTATCTGGCGGACCCTCCTGTCATCGAAGACAGCATACGCATCGTGCGGGGCGCGTTAGATGCCTACCGTGGTGCGCGCAAGGCGGGTCAGGCTCCGGTGTTTGGCTTCGACCTGCATGTGGAAGGCCGCGCCCAGCAGTTGCTCGCAGGTGCCCAGTCTGTGCTCGCGGTGATTGAGAGGGAAATTGCCGACCCTTACACGGTGGATGGCCTGTACCGTATCTTCGCGGCCGGATTCCTTCCGGTGCCCTATCTATGGGAAGGGAAGGACGAATTCCGCTTCGCGACGGCCTGGGAAACTGCGTTGGTCGATGGTGGCGTCAGCGTGGTGGACGCGCGGGGCGTGCCGGTGCCGCCGGCCGAGCGTGCCGAACTGGCCGCCAGCCGCTTGCCCCGGGTGTTTCCCCCGCTAGCCGGCTCATTGCTGCAGGGCTTGCCGTAGCAGCATGTCGTTGCCGTTGTGATCGAGGGCGCGGGCGCTGGCGAACAACTGATGCAGTTTTTCATCCAGCGCTGCGGTGCTCACCCCGGAAAGCAGAGCAGCGGCAACGCGGTTGCTGCTGTTCAGGGCCGAGCCGACCTCCATGCCCGGCGTCTTGGTGGGGAAGTAGTCCAGGATGACGCCTTGGGCCTTCAGCATGTCGAAGCCCTCCAGTTTCGCCAGCATGCAGGGTCTGGCATAGAGATACTGCATGGCATGCAGAGGTGCGTCGGCGGGCATAGGAAAGACTGTCGGCGGTATGGACGGATGCTGCCCGAACAGCGTATCGACATAAGCCCGCATGACGTCGTAGCCGGTGGCCGCCTTGATGAAGCAATGCTTGGCGCCGCCGGCGATGCGCGCGCTCAGCTCGAGGATGTACAGGCCGCGGCTGGAGGCGATGGCCTGCACGATCATCGGTGAGTTGTCGATATCAAAAGCCCGGGCGATCTGCGATACCACCATCTTGATCCGGTCTGCCAGCAGGTGAGCCGCTGGCGCGGGCTGGATGCTGCGATGAATGGGGAAGGCGCCCTGCTCGTTGGCCAGTTTCTGCGATTCGCTGACCATCAGCACGTGCGTTGTGCCATTGATGACAAAGGCGTCTATCGACAACTCCGCCCCGTCGATGTACTCCTCGCAGATCACCTCGCCCGAGCGGCTGGCGGCGCGGGCGCAGGCGTAAGCCTGAGGGAACTGCTCTGGGGTTTCAGCCAGGGTGACGCCCTTGGAGCTGTTGCTGTCCACTGGTTTGCATACCAAGGGAAAGATGAGGCCGGAAGGTGGGGTGTCAGCCTTCTCGTGTTGGATGGTGAAGGCAGAAGTGGGGATGCCGGCCTCCCGCATCCGCTCCTTCATCCAGCGCTTGTTGGTCAGTTGGCGCGTGGCTTGGGTGTTGAAGGGGCAGGGGAGTTGGAGCGCCTCGCTGACCTGAGCGACGGTCAGCAGGGCTTGGTCGGTGCAAGCTGTGGTGAGCAGGCTGGCTTGTTCGGCCTGCACGATTCTGGTTACGGCGTCCGCATCCAGGGTACTTGCCTGATAGTGGATATCCGCATGCGGAGCGGCAGGTGGCGCCGGGTTGTAATCCACCAGCACCACTTTCCAGTTGCGTCGCTTCAGTTCCTCGATGAGACCGATCTGGTCGAAGCCGCCTGCCAGGACGATGGCCTTGGGTTTGCCGGTTGCAACTGCAGGAGAAGGCACATCGAGGCTCATTGAGACGACGCCTGCTTGGTCAACGGCTGATGGAGGATGCCGATCACACGTCCCACTTCCTCGGGCGCGATGGTAGGAAAGATCGGCAGGCAGATGATCTGTTCGGCGATGTGAGCCGCATGGGCGAGGCGGGCCGGTGCTGCGCTGGGCAGGCCGCGGTACATCGGAAAGGAGCTGATCAGTGGGTAGAAGTAACGCCGGGCGAGGATGTCCTGAGACTTCAGGAGCTCGTAAAGCTCGTCCCGGCTCAGGGGGTAGTCCTCGGAAACGAGGACTGGGCAATAAGCATGGTTCCAGGCGACGTCGGAGGGAGGGTGTATGAGTTTCAGAGAAGGGATTTCTGCCAGGCCCTTCGCATAGCGCTGGAAGATGGTGGCCCGGGCTCCGAGCGCGGCGTCGATGTGGCGCAGTTGGAGCAGTCCCATGGCGGCGGACACCTCGTTCATCTTGCCGTTGATACCGGGGGCGACGATGGTGACTTCATTGGCGAAGCCGAAGTTCTTCAGGTAGTCGATGCGCTGCTTGATCTTCGCATCCGGGCAGACGATGGCGCCGCCCTCGAAGGTGTTGAATACCTTGGTGGCGTGGAAACTGAGGATGGAAAGATCGCCATGTTGCAGGATGCTGCTGCCGTTCTGCCGCACGCCGAAGGCATGGGCGGCGTCGTAGATCACTTTCAGGCCATAGGTGTCGGCGATGCGCTCTATGCGCTCCACGTTGCATGGGATGCCATAGCAGTGCACCGGCAGGATGGCGGTGGTGGCGGGGGTTATCGCTTCCTCGATACGGTCTGGATCAAGGTTGCAGGTGCTGGGGTCGATATCCACGAACACTGGCTTGATGCCGTTCCATAGCAGGGAGTGCGAGGTGGCGGCAAAGGTGTAGGGCGTGGTGATGACCTCGCCGCCGATGCGCAGCGCCTGCAGCGCGGTGACCAGCGCCAGCGTGCCGTTGGCGAACAGGCTGAGGTGCTCCACGCCCAGGTAGGCGGCCAACTCGGCTTCCAACTGCTGGTGGAAGGGGCCGTTGTTGGTCAGCCACTTGTTGTCCCAGATCTGCTGCAAGTAGGGGACGAACTCTTCCAGCGGCGGCAGGAAAGGGCTGGTGACTGGAGTCTTGTTGCTCATGGCCGGTATCCCTTTCAGGGGGCGATGGAGTAATCGGTGCTGCTGGCGCTGGTGTCACCTGTCCAGGCTTCGAGCCAGGCGTTCTGGAAGCGGTTCTGCTTCCAGTCGGTGATGACGGCGTTGCGCAGGGCTTCACCCTGCAGTTGCAAGGCGCGGGCCTCGTCGCTGCGGGCGAGGATTTCCGCCTTCCAGGCTTGCGCCTTGCCCGGCAGCAGCGTCACCGGCAGGCCGCATTGGTAGGGCGTGATGTCGGAGGCGATCACTGGAATGCCGAGAATGCCGTACTCCAGCAGGCGGAGATTGCTCTTGCATTCGTTGAAGCGGTGATGGGCCAGGGGCGCAAGGGCGAGGTCCAGCCGCAAGGACGCGAGCTTGCTGCGGTAGTCAGCGAAGGGCACTCCGGGGTGGAACTCGTACAGCTTGGTGGAGACACCGGGCGGACGCAGGCCGAAGAAGACCCAATCCACCTTGCGGGCAAGCGCGGGGATGACCTCGGCGAGCAGGGCGAGGTCGCCCGCATGGCTCATGCCTCCTGCCCAGCCAACGCGCAGGCGGCGGCCTGGTTGCAGGATTCGGGGAGGGAGATTGGGCCAGTCCTCCGGGTTAATGGCGTTCGGGATGACGCGGATGTCGTCATGGAAATGGCGCAGGGCGTCGGCAAGCGCTGCGGTGGAGACGGTGACGCAGTCGCTGAGGCCGCAGGCGTCGGCGATACGGCGTTCGATGTCGGGCCAGACGTCGGCGGAATGGGGGTTATCCGCACGAACTGCGGTCAGCAGATCGTCGAAATCCATGACGACGCGCATGCCCGGCAGATCGCGCCGCAGCGCGGCCAGTGCCTGCAGGTGGTTGTCATCCACCTGGCGCTGGGTGAACAGCGTGTTCACATCCAGGCGGCTCAGGGTGAGGGCATCGGGGTAGCCGGGCAGGACGCGGCCGTCGATGCGCGTCTGCTTGGTGGCGAATTCAGTTGGCGCAGTGACCCGGTAATAGCCAGAGCCGGAGGCGTCGGCGGGAAGTGCGACCAGGCGCGGCAGGTTCGCTTCCGCCAGGCGCGACCGCATCAGCTCCTGCCGGGTATCCAGCGGATAGCTGTTGGCTTGCAGGCTGTGGCCGGGGTTGTAGTAGGGATCATGCGCCAGCCGTTCCAGCCAGCGTTCCATGAAGGCCGCCCTGTTGCGGGCGAAACTTGCGCTGCGCTTGGCAATCGCTTCCGGCGTGACGGTGTGGGCCTTCAGGGAGTGGCCGGTTTCATGCAGCAGGCTGACTGAAGGCGTCCACAAGATGCGGTAGCCATGTTCGCGCAGGCGCAGGCACAGGTCGAAGTCGCCGTAGGCAAGATCCAGTTCCTCTTCATCGAAGCCGCCAGCAAGCTGGAATGCGGCGCGCTTGATGAGCAGGCAGGCGGCGCTGGCGGCAGAGACTTCCTGTTCGCAGATCAAGCGTTCCGCGTAACCGGCCTCCTCGATGGGGGCGCCGATGTAGGCGAAGTCAGCCGCGCCCCCCAGGCCTAGAACGATGCCGGCGTGCTGCACGCGGCCGTCGGGAAACAGGAGCCGGGGGGACACCGCGGCGACGTCGGCTTCGTCCAGCCGTGCAGCCAGTTCGGCGAGCCAGCCGGAGGAGAGGCCCGCAGTGTCATCGTTGAGGAAGAGCAGGAATTCGCCGTGGGCGGCGCTGGCGCCGAGATTGGCGAGGCGGGAGAAGTTGAAGGCCTCATCCACTTCGATCACCCGCAGCCTGTCGCTGCCCAGTTGGTGCAGGCCGTTCAGGTAGTCCAGGGTCTCGTGGCTGCGGCTCTGGTTGTTCAGCACCAGGATTTCCAGGTCGGGGTAGCCGCCTTCGCCCACCAGCGTTTCCAGGCAGCGCTGCAGCATCTTGCCGCCGTCGCGGGTGGGGATGATGACGCTGAGCAGGGGAGCCCGCTTCAGTTGGTACTGCAGGCTGGTGCCGGGCCAGCGCGCCCCGGAGGGGAGGCGGGGCTGGGCTTCAACTGCCAGCCGGCGGCGGGCGAGGTGGGCGTTGATCACCCGCGCGTAGCCTTCGCACAGCGCCTGCTGGCGACTGTTCTCCAGCGGCGCCTGATCGCGATGCACGGCGAGGCGGGCGATGTGCACAATGCCGGTGGCGGGCAGCCCGGCGTCGAGCTGCCTCAGCAGGGCGTCGGTGCCGGCGAGGTCGGGGGCCACCGGGGCCAGGCCGCCGTGGGCGAGCAACTGTTCGCGCTGAAGGAAGAGGTTGCGACCGAGGTAGTTGGCGCAGCGCAGGCGCTGCAGGTCGAAATCGGGCTTGAGCAGCGGGTCGTCGTGTCCGCCAGTGGCGGAGATGCCGTCCTCGTCAAAATAGACGGCCCAGGCATCCGCATGACTGTGCAGCCGTTGCTGGAGGTACCAAGTGCTCGCAGCAGCCAGCTGATCCCCCGACCATAGCAGCACCACCCATTCCGCGCCGCTGCTGGCGAGCAGATGGTTGGCCCGGTCGGCCCAGCCATCTGTCGGCGCGAGGAGGTCGGTACGCACCTGGCTGTGCCACAGCCGCTGTATGGTCTGCCGCGTGCGTTCGGTGGCTTCCGGTCGGGCGCCATCGTCGATGACGATGGCGTGGAGTTGCAGCGCGCGGTCGGCGGCATGATGCGCGGCCCAGACGACGAGATCTGCGCGCGAGGCCAGGTTGGCATCCAGCCACTGCGCGTAGCGCAATTGTCTCCCCGCGCTTGCCAGAGAGCGCCGGCTGCCCTGGCCATGGGAATGCTCGAGGATGATCTGCTCGTAGATCGAGGCCAAGTTCTTGCCCGCCTGCGCCATGGTTCTTTGCGCGAGCACCTCGCGCTGGGCCTGGCTGGCGATGCGGTGGCGTAGGGCATGGTCCTGCAGCAGCCTCTCCAGCGCTGCGACCCACTCTGCGGGCTCCTTACCCACCAGCAGCCCCGTTTCGCCATCGGCGATCTGCCCGTAAGGCGGGAGCCTGCTGTAGATGCCGGCGATGCCGGCCATCGAGTACTCAAGCCATTTGATGTCACTCTTGGCCTGGTTGAAGGGCGTATCGACCAGTGGCGCAATACCGATGTCCACTTGGAGCTGGCAAAGGGTTTCCGCATAGGCCGCGTAGGGCAGGCCGCCGCCAATGGTGAGGACGCCCGGTTGCGAGGCCAGCCGCTCGGTGGCGCAGCCGAAGAGGCACAACTCCACCTCGTCACCATGGCGCGCCAGTATCTCCAGCAAGGCCTCCTCCACCAGGCGCAGGTCGGAAACGTGGGTGGCGCTGCCGGCAAAACCCACCCGCAGACGCCGGTTGGGTTTCACTGCCGGCGGGCGCGCAGTCCAGATTTGCTCGTCGATCGGGTTGGGCTGGACATGTACCTTGGGGTTGTAGTGCCGGTAATGCCCGGCCAGGGCAGGGGTGGAGACAGTGAGCGCGCAACAGCGCTGCATCAAGGCGACGAGGATGTCGGCGGCTTCTTCGCTGTAGTCTGCCATTGGGTTGTCGCCGGGGATGCCGGTGAGCAGGTCGTCCGTCTCGTAGATGACCGGGATGCCGAGGCTGAAGAGCGTGTCCAGCAAGGTTTCGACGCCGGTCGCCCGCGGAAAGGCGCGCTGGATGACGATCAAGTCCGCCTGTTCCAGGCCCTTGAGGTTGATCTCCATGCTGTCCTTGCCGATCCGGGCGTGCCAGTTCAGCACCAGGCCGGCGGAACGTATCGGGTCGGCCAGACGAAGGCGGGCGCAGGCGCTGTCCAGCGCGTCGGTGGAGAAAACGGATATCTGGCGGGGCGGCACTCGGGGCTCCATCTGCTCAAGCCGCGCGGGCTTTTTCGACCTGGATCACGAAGGTGAAGCCGTTGCCGACCTTGTCATCCACGTCCATGACCTCGATAAGCTTCCAGCCGAGGTGCCGGACCAGTTCGACGGCATCTTCGGTGATCCACACCGTGTGATGGCGGTCAGACGCATCCAGGGTGCCGGAGGCATGGCGTTCTTCGAGCTCGGCAAGGGTGGTGCGGGGGCGCACCTTGTCGAAAGTCCGCTCCTTGTGCGGGAATATGGTGAAGATCAGCCCGCCGTCGCGCACGACCCGGTACCACTCCTTCAGGGTGCCGATGGTGTCATGGAAGTGCTCGAGTACATGGGAGGTCAGCACGTAGTCCAGGCTGCCATTCGCCAAGGGCAGGCGATTGCCGGCGGCAAGGATGTCGATGCGCTGGATTTCGCCGCTCAGTTCCATCTGCTCCTTGGTGTAACGGGACTCGACCCACTTGTCGACGAAGAGGCAGTCGGGAATGTGGAAGGCATTGTGCGCCGAGGGGTCGACCTCGATTCCGCGCTTGCCATCAAGCAGGCGGTGGGCCAGGGCGGAGTCCGGGAATAGGCTGCCGTTGGGCGGCGCGTCCTCGTCAGCCGTGTCTTCCTCCCCGATCTCCTCTACTGACTCTTCCCGTGGAAGAGGGCGGCGAAGATCGGCGAGAAGGCGCGCCCAGGGGATTGGCCCGAGCGCAGGCAGTTTGCCCAGCGTCTGGCGAATCAGGTCCAGCGCCTCGAAATGCTCGCCGGGCTGACGCAGCAGGGGACTCAGCACGGCAAGCACCGCTTCGTGGCGCTGTTCGGCGCTGTGCAGACGGGCAAGCTCGAGATGTGCTTCCGCCGGCGGTTGTTCCCGTGCTTGTGCGAGTTCCAGGAACTCCAGCGCGATGGCCCGCTCCCCCTGGCTGAGTGCGATGCGGGCGATTTCCAGATAGGGACGGGGAAGCGGCGTATCGGTATTGACGAGTTGCTGGAACAAGGAGAACGCCGTGCCGACGTCTCCTGCCGCCTGCAGTTGAAGTGCCTCTTCGACGATAGCTTGATCCGGGTGAGGCGGAGCGGGGCGTTTTTTTGGGGGGCGGCGTGATCGTGCGGCGCTGGCCTGGACGGGGGTTGCAGCTTTGAGGGAGGGAAGCACTGCCTGACGCATTTCCGGGGTAATCACCCCGCTTGAATTCCTGCTCGCGGCCAGAGCCTGAGTTTCCTCGATGAAGGCTGGTAGTTGCTGTGCGAAAGCGTCGACCCAGCGTCGCCATTCCCAGCGCACTTGGGCGACAGTGCCCTTGAGTCGTTCCAGGGCGCCGGGAGTGTCGGCCCAGTCGCAGCCGGCAGAGTAAGTTTCTACCTCAGGGATCTCGGTCAGCAGGCGGCTGCGGAAGTAGAGCACCGGGCAGCCGGCGAGCATCGCATGTGTGCATGTGCCGCTGCGTTCGGCGGAGTACAGGACTTCCGAACGGCTGAAAAGCTGGATCAGCTCCGGCAGGGAGATCGGCTGCTTGTTGTCCAGTATGCGGATGTCGGCGGGAAGACGGGTGAAGTCGATCTCGTCTGCTCGCAGGCGATTCAGGTACAGCAGGGCGCCGCTGCGCGGGCCATGTATATTCGCGGGTTCATAGGTAGGCGCCAGGGCTGAAGGCCGCAGAAAGCGCGGTGCTGTCTGCCCGCTAGGAACGAAGTCCTTCGAGTAGTAATAGACAAGGTCATGTTCGCCGAGGACAACCGGCTTCTGCGTCAGGGCGCCGCTGCGATTCAACATCCAACGTACGACGGCCTGGGCCCGAAGGGGATTGTCGCTGACCACTTCCGGATAGATAACGATGGGGGCGAGACCAGCCGAGGCGTGACGGGTGAGATCCTCTTCGCTGAGCAGGCGTACGTTGAAGGCGGGGTGCGTCTTGCGGGTATTAAGCAGATAGGCCGCCTGGCCCGCCCGATTGAGCACGTCGCACAGCACGTGTAGAGCCAGGACTCCGCTAGAGTTTTCGCGGTAATCCACTGCGTATATGTAGTAAGGCGCCTGCGCCTTTATGAAGGCGCCGGTAAACGCGAGGTCGGGGTCTGATTCTGATGCTGGAGGAAGCATGGTGTGATCCAGGCTCTTTGCTGGGCAATTGGCCGCTTGACACTATGAACCTGGATGGAGACGGCGTGTGTGCGGAATACGTCTGGTTTAACCGGCTATTTCTCCGCCACCAGCTTTGTTCAGCGCGGTGCTTCTATCGTCGCCACCCGGTTCTTCCCGCTCTGTTTGGCCTGGTACATCGCCGAATCGGCGCGGCCGAGGGCGACGTCCAGGTTCTCGCCCGGCAGCACTTGAGTGACGCCGGCGCTGAAGGTGATGACGCGTTGCTCGGCGCCATTCATGAACAGCGCCCGGGTGAGTTCGCGCTGCAGTCGCACCAGGGCCTGGCTGGCCTGGGTCAAGTCGGTTTCGGGCAGGATGATGACGAACTCCTCGCCGCCGTAGCGGGCGAGAGTGTCTTGCGGGCGCAGCTGGTGCTGGATCACGTTGCTGAGGTGGCGCAGGGCGTCGTCGCCGGCCTGGTGGCCCAGGGTGTCGTTGAGTTGCTTGAAGTTGTCCACGTCCAGCAGGGCGAGGCACAGGGGCAGGGCGCGGCGTTCGGCGCGGGCGGCCTCTTTGATGAAGCTCTCTTCCAAGCCGCGCCGGTTGGCCGCGCCGGTGAGCTGGTCGTGGCGCATCAGCCGGCTGGCCTCTTCCAGCTCGGCCTGCATGGCGGCGATCTTGGCTTCGGCGGCTTCGGCCCGCAGGCGGGCACCCTGGAGTTCGTCGCGGGAGCGGGCGGTTTCGAACTGGACGGCGCGGGTGTCGCGCATGACTTCGTCCAGCACGTCGCTGATCTCCGCGATGTCGCGGGCGGCGGCGATCTTCTGCGCGCACTGGCCGATGCGGTCGTGGTAGCTGCCGGTGCTTTCGGCGAAGCGGGCGAGCTGGTCGACGAAGCCGGCAAGCATGTTGCGCAGGTTGCGCTGGGCTTCCGCGAGGTTGTGCTTGAGCTGGCTCTGCTTGTAGATGAGCTCCTTCAGCCGGCGCTCGGCGTCGTCGATCATGCGCAGGGTGGCGGGCTGGTCGATGACATCGCGCAGCATCTCGATCTGGCCGTGCAGCCACTGGTCGTCCACCACCAGCTCGTCGATGTTGTCCAGCAGTAGGCGCAGCAGGTCCAGCAGGCCGGCGCGGATCTCGGCGGCGTCGGCGGCGGTGCCTTCCAGGCGATGGCTGAACTTGGCGAGTTGGCGGCGGACGTTGGCGAGATCGCGCTCGCTGGCGGCACGGCGCACGTCGGCGGCGATGAGGCCGGCGTCGTTGATGAGCTCGGGGTGTTCGCCGAGGAAAGCGGGGATGACTGTTTCCAGCGCCAGCAATAGCAGGTCGCGCAGGCCGGTCATCAGTTCCCGGCTTTCATCGCTGGCGAGCAGGCGTACGCCGATGACGCTGTCGGTGGGGGCGGCAGTCAGGAGATGGTCTCTGCCGGCGGAGAGTTCCGGCGTTTCCGGCGGCAGCGATTGTTCCGGGTCAATGGGGCTCTGCCCCCAGGCGCGGAGCAGGGCCTGGAGGCGGCCGTGCAGCGTTGCCGGGTCGTTGGCGCTGAGCACCCGCTCCAGGGATTCGCGCTTGCGGGCGGTGGTCCAGCCGAGCTGGCGGCCTTCCCACTGACGCAGCAGCTGCGCGATGAGTTCGTTCCAGGCCGGTGGCGGCTCCAGGCGCAGGCTGTCGATGTAGCCGTCCAGTGCTTCGCGCACCGGGGCCGGCTCATCCGAAGTCAGGGCCTGGTCGAGCTGGCGGGCGAGGCGCTGGCGCTCGGGCGAGTCGCGCGGTATGCGGCGGGCGAGGTCGCGGACGAAGGCGAGGGGAAAGACCTCCACCGCCTCGCTGCCGGCAATCTCGTAGTACAGCCGCAGGTAGTTGTCAGGGGTGGGTGCGACGCGGCGGGTTGCCAGCTGGCGCAGGGTTTCGCGGGCAATCTCGAAAGGGTTGGTGGCAGCGGCCATGGCAACTCATGCGGCGGTGAGAACGCGGTTCTTGCCAGCGCGCTTGGCGGCGTACATGGCCCTGTCGGCCCGTTCTATCGCCAGTTGCGCTTCTTCTTCCGTTTGCAGGCGGGTGATGCCGGCACTGAAGGTGATGAGCAGTTTCTGCTCGCCGGCGAGGAAGAAGCGCCGGGTGAGCTCGCGCTGCAGTCGCACGAGTACGGCGTGGGCGTCTTCCAGTTCGGTTTCGGGCAGCAGGATGAGAAATTCCTCGCCGCCGTAGCGGCCCACGGTGTCGTGCGGTCGCAGCGACTCGCGCACCACCGCGGCGAGATGGCGCAGGGCGTCGTCGCCGGTGGTGTGGCCGAAGGTGTCATTGAGCTGCTTGAAGTTGTCCACGTCCAGCAGGGCCAGGCAGAGGCTGTTGCCCTTGCGCCGCATGCGGGCGATCTCCCGTGCCAGGGCTTCGTCCAGGCCCTTGCGGTTGAGGGCGCCGGTGAGCGGGTCGTGGCGCACCAGCTCGCTGGTTTCGTCCAGTTCCCGCTGCAGCTTCAGGATGTGCTGGTTGGCGTGGTCCACCTGGGCACGCAACTCGCTCAGCTCGGCGCCAGAGCGCTGGGCGGAGGCCTGGGCGCTACGGGTTTCGCGCAGCATTTCCTCGACCACGTCGGTGAGCTCGGAGATGTCGGAGGCGCTGCTGATGCGCTCGGCGCAGTGGCCCAGGGCGTCGTGGTACTCGGTGGTGGTGTCGGAGAACTCGGCCAGGCGGTCGATGAAGCCGGCCAGCATGGTCTTGAGCCGGTGCTGGGCGTCGGTGAGTTCGCGTTTCAGCCTACCCTGCTTGTCGATGACGTCGCGCAGGCGGCGCTCCACTTCGTCCAGCACGCGGATGTCCGGGCTGCCGGCGAAGGCCTCGGCGAGCACGCTGAGCTGGCCGTGCAGCCATTGATCGTCCAGCACCAGCTCGCGGATGTTGTCCACCAGCAGGCGCAGCAGGCCGAGCAGGGCGCTGCGCACCGCGCTGTTGTCTTCGGCCATCCAGTTGAGGCGGACGGAGAAGGTGTCCAGGCGCCGGACGAGGGCGTCGGGGATGGCGCCCTCCAGTTGGTCGAAAGTGCTCGCCAGTTCCCGGGTTTCCTCGAGCAGCGCTGGATCGCCCGCGACCAGCGGCGTGAGGCCGCGCTGCAGCAGCTGGGAGATCAGCGGCGCGAGCGGGTGAGGCATGTCGCCGGCGGTTTCCAGTGCTGGCAGGCCGGCAAGCTCCAGCGGCTCGCTTTCGTCCCGCCTTGCCCAGCTGCCGAGCAGGCCTTGCAGGCGCAGGAAGAGCTGTTCGCTGTCCGTGGTGGAAGCGGCCAGCACGTGCTGCAGGGATTCGTTCTTGCGGGCGCGGGTCAGCCCCTCCTGGCGGCGTTCGAGTTCGACGATCAGCTCGCGGATCATCCGCCCCCAGGGCAGGGAGCCTGCGTTGCGCGCCGCGCATACTTCAACCAGCACCTGGCGCAGTTGGGTCCATTGTTCGCTGGCCACGGCGGCCTCGAAGCGGTGGGCGATGCGCAGCCCGTCCGGGGTGTCGCGCGGCAGCAGCGAACTGAGCGCCCGCAGGCTGCGGCCGGGGAAGGCGTCTTCCTCGGCGATGCCGGCGATCTGGTGGTACAGGGTGCGGTAGTTATCCGGCGTCGGCGGGATGCGCTTCACCGCGAGCTGGTGCAGCGCTTCGCGGGCGATGTCGGAGGGGGATGCGGCTTCGGGTGAGGTGTCGCCCCCGCCCGCCGGGCCGCGGCGGAAATCGGTTCCGGAGAGCTCCGCTGGGGGGAGGGACGGTGACGGCGTGCGCGCCATTCGGCATTCCAATCGAGCAGGCGGGAGGAGCCGCCAGGATTGGCCGGATTATGCCTGCCCCGCGGGGTGAAAACCACGGGGGACGATGTCCGGAAGCGCGACTTTTACAAGCGATGCGGGCTCAGTGGGCGGTGGCCGGCGGGCGGCTGCGTTCATCCTTGTGGCGGAAGCAGATGCGCGCCTTGGAGAGGTCGTAAGGCGACATCTCCAGCGTCACCCTGTCGCCGGCGAGAATGCGGATGCGGAACTTGCGCATTTTGCCGGAGGCATAAGCGGCAACGTCGACGCCGTTTTCCAGTTTGACCAGGAAGCGCGCGTCACGGAGGACTTCCTGGACCACACCTTCGAACTGGACGAGTTCTTCTTTAGCCATTGTCTTGCTCCTTGTCGTTGGCCGCGCGAAAAGCACGGCGTCTGCCAAGCGGGGCCTGGCAGGGGCGGAATGAGCGGAACGGTACGGGACCGAAACCGGGCGATCCGGCTTTAGCGCCACCGGCGGGGCCGATGGCAGGGAGGACGGCATGGGGCGGTGTGCCGGGCTCCATGGGGTGGAGTGGCGCAGCCGGCCGGGTGCCGACGGGTCTAACCGCAGGCCGTGTCGGCCGGGGGTCGATGGGGAAGGGCGCTGGGCCCGGCAGTGCCGGCGATGCTCGCCGGCAGGCGCTACCACGAGTGGCAACGGCAAGCTCCGGATTATACAACACTTTTGTATCCTCTCCTACGCCTTTGGGCGAAGCTGGCTCCTGCGGTGGTCCGGCAGGGGCTCTTTCGCGCGCCTTCAACGGGCTTGGGTCTGCTTGCCCTATCTCGCGCTGGCAGACATCCTTCGCGGTTTGTTCTAGACGAGGTGCAGGAAATGGAAGCAGGCCGACCGAGGCTGTTCATGTGCCGTTCGCTCTTGGCGAGCGTGGCGCTTGTCGGGTCCGTTCATGCCCAGACTGCCGCGCCCGCGGCGAGCCAGCCTCATGGACAAACGCTTACCGTGGTGCTGGAGGGCGTGGCACACGAGCGGGGCAGCGTGCGCGTCGGCTTGTACGCCACGCCGAGTTCCTTCCGCAAGGAAATGCACGCGCTGGCGGTGCATGAGGCGCCGGCGGCACCCGGCGTGGTGAGGGTGGTGTTCGACGCGGTGCCGGCAGGGCGCTACGCGGTGATGGCCTATCACGACGAGGACGGCGACGGGAAGCTCAATATGCGCTTCGGCATGTTTCCCGCTGAGGGCTACGGCCTGTCCAACAACCCCCGGGTGATGGGCCCGCCGGCTTTCGAGGACAGCGCCTTCGAAGTGGCGGCAGACCGTCCGTCGCAAATCAATGTGGTGATGAAGTACTGAAAGCAGCTGGCGGGCACCCGCCGGGCGCCCGCCAGTGGTGAAGGCCTGACCGCCAGGCTGCTTCGCCTGGAGGCCGGGTCTCAGACCTTCAGTTCCGCCATCAGCTTGCTCACATCCAGGGTGCGGGCGCGCTGTTCGATTTCCGGCGTGTAGCGCTGCTGCAGGCCACGCGCCTGGCCCAACAGGTCGTTGAAGCTGGTCTTCAGCGCGCTGCCGTCCAGTTTGCGGCCGCCGCCGTAGTAGTGCTTCGCCACCTGGCCGAGGGCGTAGGTGGTCGCGAAGGAGAAGGCAGAGCCCGTGGCGGCGCTGCCGATGGCGCGGCCGGTTTTGCCCAGCACCTTGCCGAGCAGACCGCCGACCAGCTTGCGGCCGAACTGCTCCACGTACTGAGAGGTGAGGCCGACGCCGACGGTGGCGAGAAAGTCGGTGATATGCCCTTTGTCCAGGCTGTAGCCATAAGCTTGGCCGATGCGATAAACCAGCCGCGTCTGCAGCGGAATGATGGCCATTGAGGCGAGGGACTGGGGCAGGAGCTCCAGGGCGCCGTTGAGGATGGCGGCGTTGAGGATGCGCTTGTCCAACTCGGCGGTATCGACAGCCGGCTTTGCCGCCGCCGTGGAAGGTCGCGGCGGGTCGAGTTCTGCCGGCAGCGGTGCGCTGGGCGGAGCCGCTGCCAATCTGTCCGCATCGTCGAGGATGGTCGCGGCCTGCTGCGGCGGCAGATCCAGGGAAGCCCGCAGCTTCTCCAGAAAGGCCGTCTCCTGCGCGTCGTGCACACCGTCGGCATCGCAAACGCCCACCGCCATCTCGTAGGCCAGGTGGCGAAGCTCCCGTGCATCCAGTGCACCGACCGCGTTTTCCAGCGTGATCCGCTTCAGCAAGACATCCTGGTAGAGCGCAAGCAGATCGATACCGCTGCCCTCGCCCAGCGAGGCTGCGACGCGCTTGATCTGTTCGCGCTCCTTGTCGTCCTTGCGCTGATCGGCAAAGGCCGCCATCAGGCAGAGGGCGAGCAGGGCGCGGGTCTGTTCCGGTTGCATGGTGTTCTCCTGTCTGGACGGCGAATGGACAACGCGCACCCGGTTGGGTTTCGCCAGGCGGGCTCGGGTAGAATGGTCCATCGTGCCGCCGCACGTGGGACCCGCCGTCGGGGCCTGAAATCTCTGAGTCTCAGAATCGATGAGTAACGAAACGCCTACGCAGAAAACCTCCCTGGAACCGCGCGCGCTGCTCCAGCGGCTGCAGGAACTGTCTCCCACCTTCCGTGATTGCAAGCCCTTGGCCCTGCGCATAGACGCAGCCATCCTGGAGCGTTTCCCTGAGTTCGAGCGCAAGACCTTGCGCGCCGCGCTGCGCTTCCATACGGCCACCACCCGTTACCTGAAGGCGATGGAACGCTCCACCGAGCGCTATGACTTCGATGGCAATCCGGCCGGGGAGGTGACCGAGGAGCAGCGCACCCACGCCTCCACCACGCTGAAGGAGCGTTTTGCCGCCGCGGCGAAGCAGCAGCGCGAGAAGCGGGAAGCGGAAGAGGCAGCCAAGCGGCGTTCCGAAAAGCTGCAGCAACTGGTGGGGAAGTTCGCCAAGTGAAGACGAAAGCTGCAGCTGCTGCCTGGCTGGTGGGCGCTGCGCTTTTTTCCACTGGTGCCTGGGCCGAGACGGTAGGCGAGGTTTCCACCGTCTGGAAGTTGATCGGCCCCAATCACAAGATCGTGGTCGATGCCTACGACGATCCCAAGGTCGAAGGGGTTACCTGTTACGTTTCCCGCGCCAAGACCGGGGGGCTCTCCGGCGCGGTCGGCCTGGCCGAGGACAAGGCTGAAGCATCCATTGCCTGCCGACAGGTTGGCCCCCTGCGTATCCGCGAACCCCTGCCGAGGAAGGAGGAAGTCTTCTCCGAGCGGCAATCGGTGCTGTTCAAGCGCCTGCAGGTTGTTCGCATGGTGGATCCGACCCGCAATGTGCTGGTCTATCTCACCTATTCCGACAAGCTGATCGAAGGCAGCCCGCAGAACGCGATTACCGCGGTGCCGGTCGATGCCGCTCTCCAGATTCCACTGAAGAAGTAACACTTCTCCCGGCCGGCGCAGTGCCGGCTTACGGGCGCTGGCAGGCGCCTTTGCGTTGCAGGAACCCATGGCGCAGCAGCCAGGCGGATGCCGCACCAGCAAAGGCCAGCGCAATGCTGCCCCCCGGATTGCCTACACCCAGTGCCAGACCCGCAAGCAGACCGAACCCCATGAGAACGCGATTGACCTTGGTTTCCATCTAAGAAGCTCCTAAAACGTCAGCGGCAAGTGCTGTCTCGATGGCTGTAATTTTATACAGTAAATTTGCTGTATGGGAAGTGCTGAATGGCGGCAGGCGGTTTTCTGCTGTCTTGGGCTATAATCCGCCCCCGCCGTAAATGGCGTCGCCCTTGTAGCTCAGTTGGTAGAGCAACGGTTTTGTAAACCGAAGGTCGCGGGTTCGATTCCTGCCGGGGGCACCAGAAAAATCAAAGGCTTGCAGCAATGCAAGCCTTTTTGTCGTGAAGCTGGTGTTACGCCGGGGCAGGTGTCAGATCGTTCTCGCCATCCGGTGAGACATCGATCTGAAGTGGGACGTACTCGGTGCGGTGTTTCTGCGAAGTCGGACTGACTCCATGGAAAATCCGCCACTCCGCCGTGAAGCGCGCATGCGTATCGCAATCATCGCCGTCGAGGGCAGTCTGCTCGCGGCTATTGCCGGTCTGTCCGACCTGTCCTGAATCGCGAACCAGACCCTGCGCATGGCAGGCCCATCCTGGTGGCGGGAAGCTTGCCGGCGTGTCCATCGCGGGCAGCATGGGTGTGGTGGCGCTCCTGGGCGGGACTGATCATCTCCTGCCGCCTCTTTGAGTCCGCGGAGCACATTTCCGCCTAATTGCCCCAGGAAGACGATGCGGGCTTCGGAGCGTGGAAAAGCCGCGGCCCGCCATTGCCGCCCCGCATGGCTCCGGCTAGACTCCGCAGCTTTTTTCCCCGCGGGCCGGCTTCCGGTACCGCCACCAACAAAAAAGCAGAGGCCTGCAGCGACGCAGGCTTTTCTTTCGCGGTCGGGCGGAATTCCCGCCCGAGTGGATCGGCGGCCCGACCGGTTTCCTGCAGGCTTTGGGCGCTCCATGTATACATCCACCTTCACCTTCGCTGCCGGTCATTTCGACGAGGCCTTCCATGCCCTGGACAAGGTCATTGCCGAAGCGGCGAAAGCCATCCCCGGCTATCTGGGCGAGGAGGCCTGGGAGAATCCGGTGAGCGGGCTCGTTTCCAATGTGTACTACTGGGAAAGCATGGAGGCGCTGCAGCAGTTGATGACCCATCCCGCGCATCTGGAGGCGAAGCGGCGCCAGGGCGAGTGGCTCAAGGGATATCAGGTGGTGATCGCCCAGGTGGTCGGCAGCTACGGCGATGGCGGCATTCCCCATCCGTTGGCGCACATCGGGCGGCTAGCGTAGGCAGCCTGACACGGGCGGCGAGGGGGAGGTCCGTAAAGGACGGCGGGTGAGGAGCGCTGCGACGCTGCGGGAGGGCCGGCCCACTCCAGAGAACTGGCGCAGCCGCAGCGCATTGCACTGCGCCAGAACGATGGCGGGTAGCCAGGCGGCGACGTCAAGTTCCCCGCCAAGGTCGCCCGCTTCGTCGCGCTCCTGCGCAACCACCTCGGCAGCATGCGGACGGGCCGGGCAAGCCGGAGTGGTGGCCGACGCGGCGCCCGCACGCCGGCCCGCCCTGGACTGCGGCACGCCCCCCGCGCAAGGCGGAGGCCGGAAGAGCCGCGCGGCATTGATCGGGAACAATGCTCCGCCGGTCCGGGCGGACGTATAACCAAAGGCAGGTATTCGCACAGTCTTCCCCGGCTTCCCCCGCCGCGGCGGGGCTGCATACTCGGAGGCAGGCGATGACAACGGGAATGGGTAGCCGCCCGTAGTGCAACAGGCTGGGCCGTGAGTAAATGCACTATTACCAACGAATTAATTAATTAATATCTGCGGCATGCCGTAGATGACCTGACTACAGGATTTACCGGCGACGGTGAGACTGCACAGAGAGGCTCGCCGATAAGTACAACCAGAACTCAAGACGGCATTGCCACCGGCGGGCCGTCCTTCCTGCCCCCATGCTTGCTTGCCCTCTCAGTCCGCGCTGGATATTCCGTTTCGTCAGCGTTGCCCTGGCCTATTACCTTGGGGGGCAGCTTGGGCTGTCGGTGCCCTTCGTCGGTTCCCACATCACGCTGATCTGGCCGCCCACCGGTATCGCCCTCGCGGCCTTCCTCGGCTGGCAGCGCTCGCTCTGGCCGGCGGTGTGGCTGGCTGCTTTCGCCGTCAATCTCGATATCGGCAGTCCGCCCTGGCTTGCCTTTGCGATTGCCGGCGGCAACACCCTGGGGCCTTGGGTGGCGGCCAGCCTGCTGCAGAAGCGGGGCTTCGATCCGGCGATTCCGCGGCGTCGGGATCTGCTCCACTTTCTTGCCATCGGCGTGGCCGGCGGGATGGCGCTCAGCGCCAGCAACGGAGTGCTCAGCCTGCGGCTGGCGGGCATCCTGCCCACGGAGAACATGCTCTCCGCCTGGACTACCTGGTGGCTGGGCGACGCCATGGGAGCCCTGGTGCTCGGCGTGCCGTTGCTCACCGTGGGGCGCCAGCAATGGCGCACGCTGTTCCATGGCCGGCGCGGCGTGGAACTGGGCTGCGCGCTGCTGATGACCTTGTTGATCGGCGGCCTGGTGTTCGATGGGCACCTGCTGACTTCGGCGGCCACGCCGCTGATGTTCCTGCCCTTCCTGTTGCTGATGTGGATCGCCATCCGCGGCGGCACCGGCCTGGCTTCCACTGCGGCCCTGCTGCTCTCCGCCCAGGCGGTGTGGGCAACGGCTCATGGCGGCGGCCCTTTCCACAACGGCGATCTGCATGCCAGCCTGGCGATGCTATGGGGCTACATGGCCGCCGCCTCCATCACCACCGTGCTCATTACCGTTCTGCTGGGAGAACTGCAGGCCAGCGAAAGCCGGCTGCGGCAGATCTTCGAGAGCAACCACGCCATCAAGCTGGTCTTCGATCCCCGCGACGGCCGCATCCTCGATGCCAACCAGGCCGCTTGCGATTTCTACGGCTATCCCCGTTCCCGCCTGCTGGGCAGCAGCCTGCGCGAGATCGGCACCGACGCGGATGAATTCGACCGCTGCATGGCCGCCAACGCCGCTGCCGGCACTGGCTGGTCCCTCAAGGCCAGGCACCGGCTTGCCTCCGGCGCAGAGCGGGAGGTGGAAATCTACGCTGGCCTGGTGGGCACCGGCGACCGCGCCCGCATCTACGCGATCCTCCACGATGTAACCGAGCGCACCCAGGTCGAGGACGAACTGCAGAAGTTCAAGTTCTTCAACGACAACGCCAACGACGGCTACATGCTGGTGAACGAGCAGGGGCGCATCCTCTACGTGAACCGCATGACCTGCGAGCAGCTGGGCTACACCGAGGCGGAACTGCTACGGATGAGCGTGCCCGACATCGACCCCCACTATGACCTTGCGCGGGTGGTGGCCCACTTCGAACAGGGCAAGCGCACCCGCATGCCGCCGTTCGAGACCGAGCACAGGCGCAAGGATGGCACTTGCGTTCCGCTTGAGATCAACTCCACCGCCTTGCTGGTCAAGGGGCAGTGGCTGGCATTCACCTGCGAGCGCGACATCACCGAGCGCAAGCGCTTCGAGAACGAGCTGCAGAAATTCCGCTTTTTCAGCGACAACGCCAACGACGCCACCTTCCTGGTCGATGAGCGGGGCCGCTTCCTTTACGTAAACCGCATGGCCTGCGAGCAGTTGGGATACAGCGAGGAGGAACTGCTGCAGATGGGCGTGGGCGATGTCGATCCGGCGTACTCGGACGGGCGCCGGGTGCAGCCCCTGCCGGCGGACCAGACCGGCCGCCTCGCGCCCTTCGAATCCACCCACCGGCGGCGCGATGGCTCCTGTTTCCCGGTCGAGATCCTGCTGACGCCGGTGGCCTTCCAGGGTAGCTACCTGCGCTTCGTCAGCGCACGCGACATCAGCGACCGCAAGCGCATCGAGGCTGCCGGGCGACGCCAGCGCGAGAGCCTGGCCAAGCTCAACGAGGTTGCCGCGCTCTCCCATCTGCCGCTCGCCACCCAGCTGCGGCAGGCGCTTGCCATCGCCAGCGCGCAGCTCGAACTGCCCTTCGGCATCGTCAGCCAGGTGAGCGAACGGCGCTACACCATCCTCAGCGAGGTCTCGCCCCACGGCGAGCTGCGGGAAGGACAGGATTTCGAACTGGGGCAAACCTGTTGCGACATCACCCTGAGCGAGATGCGGGTGGTCGCGATCGCCGAGATGGGCAACTCGCTCTACCGCCGCCACCCCAGCTACCAGACCTTACAAATGGAGGCCTACATCGGCGCGGTCATACAGGTGGGCGGCAAGGTGTTCGGCACCGTCAGTTTCAGCTCGCCCCACAGCTATGCGCGCGGATTCGATGAAGGCGACATCGAGTTCGTCGCGCTGCTGGCGCGGTGGATGGGCTCCACGATAGAGCGCGAGCACGCGGCCAGGGAACTGGCCGCCAGCCAGGCCCGGCTGCAGACCATCATCGACAACGAACCGGAAGCGGTGAGCATCCGCCGGCGCGACGGTGCCTACGTGGAGATGAACCGGGCCGCCATGGAGGTACTGGAAATCGGCAGCCTGGAGGAGGCCAACACCTTCGGCGCGATGAACTTCATCGTCCCCGAGCACCGGGCCGCCTATGCTGAGCTGTGCCAGCGGGTGTTCGAGGGCGAATCGGCCACCCTGGAGTTCATGATCGTCGGCAAGGCCGGCACCGTGCGCTGGATGGATACCCATGCCGCCCCGCTGCGCGACGCCAACGGCGTCATCACCGCGGTGCTGGGCGTGACCCGCGACGTGACCCTGCGCAAGCGCGCCGAGTCGCAACTGAGGCTGGCGGCCAACGTCTTCACCCATGCGCACGAGGGCATCATGATCTGCGATGCCAACTGCGCCATCATCGACGTCAATCCCACCTTCACCGAGATCACCGGCTATTCCCGGGAAGCGGTGCTGGGGCAAAAACCCAACATCCTCGCCTCCGGGCGCCAGGCGCATGCCTTCTACGAAGCCATGTGGCAGGCCATACGCACCCAGGGCCACTGGGAGGGCGAACTGTGGAACCGCCGCCGCGACGGCTCCGCCTACGCCGAGCGCCTCACCATTTCGGCGGTGAGCGACCAGCAGGGCGAGGTCAGCCACTACATCGGCACTTTCACCGACATCACCTGTGTGATCAACCAGCGCGAGCAGCTGGAATTCCTCGCCCACTACGACCCGCTCACCAAGCTGCCCAACCGCGCCCTGCTGGCCGACCGCCTGCACCAGACGCTGGCGCAGGCCAGCCGCTCCGGCAGCCTGGTCGCGGTGTGTTACCTGGACCTGGATGGCTTCAAGGCGGTGAACGACGAACTCGGCCACGAGGCCGGCGACGTGCTGCTGATCGAGATCTCCCACCGCCTCAAGGACTGCGTGCGCGCTGGCGACACCGTGTCGCGCCTGGGCGGCGACGAGTTCGTGCTCCTGCTCGGCAGCATAGGCGGCCTGCAGGAGTGCGAGCATGTGATCGGTCGCGTGCTGGAGGCGGTCGCCGCCCCCATCGAACTCGGCACCCAGGCCTGCAATGTCTCCGGCAGCATCGGCATCGCCCTTTATCCGCAGCATGGCACCGACCCGGACGTATTGCTCCGCCTCTCCGACCAGGCCATGTACGCCGCCAAGCAGGCAGGCAAGAACCGCTTCCAGGTACACGCCGCCGCGCCGGGGCCCGACTGAGCGAAGCCAGTCGTGCGAGCAGGCGCTTCTCCCTGGCGGGCAGCGTGAATTACTGCCGGATTGGCGGCGCTTGAAAGGAGCAGGATTACCCCCTAGGAATAGAAGAACGGCCGGTATTCACGAGCCGTGGAAGAACAGGAGGCTGCACCCCGGTGCAAGCCATTTCCACCCGCCGGAAGGCGCACAGCGCGCCGCCACGGCAAGGCCAGGAGGAGGGGAGGTCTCGTGCCCATACGCGTGCAATACGGAAAGACCAGCCAGGCCGCGCCGGCAGAGGCGGTTGCCGAGCTGGCACGGCAGCTCGACGCCGCCGCGCTGCAGGCGGCAATCATCTTCTGCGCTTCCCAGTACGACCTCGCCGAACTCGGCGGAGCGCTGAAGCAGGCTTTCCCTTGCCCGGTCATCGCCTGTACCTCGTCCGGCCAGATCGGCCTGGGCGGCTTCGAACGCGCAGGCCTGGTCGGCATCGGCATCAGCGGCAACTTCCATGTCCAGCTCTTTCCCATCTCTCCGCTGGCCGACCATGCGGCGCAGGCGGTCGCCATCGCCAGCACGACCAAGGCCCGCGCAGCCAGCGGGGAAGGTGGCCGCAACCGGTTCGGATTGCTGCTGATCGACGGACTCTCCATGCTGGAGGAGCGGGTTACCGCCAGCCTCTACCAGGCGCTGGACAACGTGCCCATCATCGGCGGCTCCGCCGGCGATGACCTGAAGTTCGAGGGCACCGCCGTCTATGACGGCGATGGCCATTTCCTCTCCGGTGCGGCCGTGTTCGCGCTGATAGACACCGACGCCGCCATCCTGCCCTTCAAGGTCCAGCACTTCCGTCCCAGCGACACCGAATTCGTCATCACCGCGGCAGATCCGGAGCAGCGCATCATCTACGAGATGAATGGCGAGCCGGCGGCGCTCGCCTACGCCCAGGCCCTGAACCGGTCGGTGGCTGCGCTCGGGCCGGAACTCTTCTCCAAGCATCCACTGGTACTCACCTATGGCGCGGAGACCTATGTGCGCTCCATCCTGCGTTGCAATCCCGATCAATCGCTGACCTGCTACTGCGCCATCGAAGAAGGGCTCATCGTTACCCTGGGCGTTGCCGACAGTCCGCTGGAAACCCTGCGGCTGGCGCTGGACAAAGTGAATGAAGCCCTGGGCGGCACCACCCTGATCCTCGCCTGCGACTGCATCCTGCGCCGGCTGGAGTTCGAGCACACCGGCGACTTCCGGGCGATAGGCCGGCTGATGGCGGAGAACAAGGTGTTCGGTTTCTCCACCTACGGCGAACAGTTCAATGGCATTCATGTAAACCAGACCTTCACCGGCATCGCCCTGGGAGCTTGACCATGGACCCCCGCCCTGTGGAAGCCACCGCGGATGATGCCGCTCCCGACTATCCCCGCCTGCTCGCCGCCCGCGACAAGACCATCGCCGCGCTGAAGCGCCGCCTGATGCAGGAGGCCCAGAGCGACCGCGACACGCCCTTCGCCCTGCTGACGCAGAACATCTCCCTGGAACAGGTGGTGGCGCGCAAGACGGCGGAGCTGGAGGCCGAAAGGCAGGAGCTGGAGACCGCGCTGAGAGAGCTCAGGTCGGCCCAGGCCCAACTGGTGCAGGCGCAGAAGATGGAGTCCATCGGCCAGCTCGCGGCCGGCGTCGCCCACGAAATCAACACGCCCACCCAGTACGTCTCCAGCAACATCGACTTCGTCAGATCCGCCGCCGGCACGCTGCTGGACCTGCTGGATACCGCCAGCGGCCTGCTGGGCACGCTGCCGGCGACGGAGGCCGACCCGGCGCTGGTCGTCCTGCGCAAGGAACTCGGCGGCCGCCGCATCGAGTTCATGCGCCGCCAGATCCCGGAGGCGCTGGAGCAGTCGCTGGAAGGGCTGCGCCACATCGCCAGCATCGTCGCCGCGCTCAAGCAGTTCTCCCATCCTTCCTCCGGCGAGATGGAAGAAGTGGACATGCTGGACCTCGTGCGCACCACCGCCACCGTGGCCCGCAACGAATGGAAGTATGTGGCCGACCTCGAAGTGCTGCCTGCCGAGGGCCTGCCGCCGGTGCCCTGCATCCGCGACCTGGTCGGCCAGGCCCTGCTGAACCTGATCGTGAATGCCGCCCACGCCATCGGCGACACCCTGAAGGAAGGGGTGAAGGAAAAGGGGCGCATCCTCGTCTCGGCGCAAACCGTCGGCCCCTGGATGGAGCTCAGGCTCACCGACGACGGCACCGGCATGAGCGAGGAAACCCGCAACCGGATGTTCGACCCCTTCTTCACCACCAAGCCGGTGGGCAAGGGCACCGGCCAGGGGCTGGCGCTGACTTACTCCACCGTGGTGGACAAGCACCACGGAGAGATCTACTGCGAATCCTGCCTGGGCGTGGGCACCACCTTCGTGGTGCGCCTGCCGCTCCGCCAGGGGCCGGCGGGAGAGCAGGCATGCGGGTAGTGTTCGTCGACGATGAGCCGCTGGTGCTCTCCGGCTTCGAGAGAACGCTGGCGATACGCGAGGACGAGTGGGACTGCGCCTTCTTCACCAGCGGGCCGGAGGCGCTGGCCGGGCTGGAGAGCTGCCCGGCCGACGTCATCGTTTCCGACATGCGCATGCCTTTCATGGATGGCGCCGAGCTGCTGCAGCAGGTGAGGGCGCGCTGGCCTGCCAGCATGCGCATCATCCTCTCCGGCCATGCCGACGTCGAAGCCATGCGCCGCATGCTGGACGTGGCCCACCAGTTCCTCGCCAAGCCCTGCGACAACGCCCGCCTTTTCTCCATCATCGAAAGCGCGGTGCGCCTGCGCGACATGTTCTCGGCGCCCGAGGTGGTCGCCGCCGTAGGCGGCATCAACCGCCTGCCTTCCGCCCCCCGCATCTTCGGCGAGCTCAACCGCATGCTGGCGGACCCGCTGGGCAACACCCGCGCGGTGGGAGAGCTGATCAGCGCCGATCCGGCGCTCAGCGCCAAGGTGCTGCAGTTGTCCAACTCCGCCTTCTTCGGCGGCGGCAAGCCGGTGCCCGACGTGGCCGCCGCCGTTGCCCGCCTGGGCACGGAGGTGGTGACCCGCGTCGTCATCGCCGCCCAGGTCTTCGACGGCGCTTCGGCCAATGGCCAGGTGGATGCCCTGCAACGCCAGGCGCTGCGCGCCTCGCAGATCGCGGCCCGCGTCATCGGCACCCCTGGGCCGGCAGCCACCGCCGCGCTGCTGGCGCATGTCGGCCTGCTGGTGGCGCCGGTGCCGGCGGCCACTGCGGCCCCGGAGTCCTGCTGCGTCTGCGGTGCACCCCTGCACGCCGCCGTCGGCGCCTACCTGCTCGGCCTGTGGGGGCTGCCGATGGACATCGTGCGTGCGGTCGCCCATCACCATCTGCCGCAATGCGATTCGCCGACCGAGTTCGGCATTACCGGCATGACCCACGTCGCCACCGCGCTCGCCAGCGGCGAGCAGCCCGACGGCGCTTACCTGGCCGCCGCCGGCATGCTCGACCGCCTGCCGGCCTGGCAGGCGGCGAGCAGCAAATTCCTCGAGGAAGAGAACGATGAGTGAGACCCCCCTGGCCCGCCTCCTGTGCGTGGACGACGAGCCGAATGTCCTCGCCGCGATGGAGCGCAGCCTGTTCGGCAAGTACGACGTCACCGTCGCGCCCAGCGGTGCTGCCGGCCTGGACGCGGTGCACTGGAGCGGGCCTTTCGCCATCATTCTGTCCGACATGCGCATGCCGGGCATGGACGGCGCCGAGTTCCTGGCAAAGACGCGGGAGGTCGCGCCCCACAGCGTCCGCATCCTGCTGACCGGCCAGGCGGACGTGGCCTCGTCCATCGCCGCGGTGAACAAGGGCGGGATCTTCCGCTACCTATGCAAGCCCTGCCCGCAGGACATGCTGGAAGCGACGCTGGCCGAGGCCCTGCGCCAGTACCAGCTGGAGCAGGCCGAGCGGCAGCTGCTGGAAACCACGCTCTCCGCCTCGGTCGCCACCCTCACCGAACTGCTTGCGATGGTCGCGCCCTGGGCCTTCCAGCGTGCCGCCTTTGCCCGCGACTGCGTGGAGTTCGCGCTGAAGGAACTCGACTGGCCGGACAAGTGGATCTACATCATGGCGGCCTCGCTGAGCCAGATCGGCTGCGTCGGCATTCCGGCGGACATCGTGCAGGCCGACGCCAAGCAGCGACCGCTCAGCGCCGATGAGGAGACGTTGCTGAAGGAACATCCCGAGGTGGCCGGCCGGCTGGTGGAGCGCATCCCGCGCATGGAAACCGTCGCCCAGATCATCCGCCACCAGCGCGGCGAGGTGCCGGAGGGCGCTGCGCTGGAACTCATCCGTGGCATCCCCCTGCTGCATGCCGCGCTGGAACTGGAGCGGCACAGCCGCAGGGGGCAAGGGAAGATGCCGCCGGCCACCGCGCTGGCGGCGAGCCGTCCGCGCATTCCGGAGTACATCATCAAGGCCGTCGCCGGCTTCCAGCCGGACGCCGACACCGAGCGCACCGTCCGCATTCGCGACCTGGTCGCCGGCTGGATCGTGGATGAGGACATCCGCACCACCAACGGGCTGATGGTGCTCACCCGCGGCCACCGCCTCAGCGAAACCGCCATCTCCACGCTGCGCCGGCTGCACGCGGTGCACGCCATCACCGAGCCGGTGAGGGTGCGCTGCGGGGCTTAGGGTCTGCGCGGCCGGCGCGGAGCCGTTCGCCAAAAAAGTCGCGGCGGCGCGGGTTTCCGTGGACACCGGTGGCGCGGCCAGCACGGTGGAAACGCGAGCCGGAGCGGGAGCCTGGCGCGGGGGCGGCCGGTGGAGGAGGTGTTCCGCCTCATTCATGAGCAGCCGCGCGAGCCGGTGCAGTGCCGATGGCCGGCCTTCGGCATCGGGACCCTGCGCGCCCGTGCCGAACAGGAGAGGGCGAGGGCCGAACTGCACCCCAGGTCGCGTCACCACGCCCTCACCGGCCTGCGCAACCCCCTTGAGTTAAGCGAGGCCCTCGGCGCTGCACTGGAAGCGCTCCCCGCTCCTCAGCCACTGGCGCTGCTGCTCAACATCGAGCGTCTGGGCGAGAAACGCGGTGCTCGGCTTCGTCCACGGCGACCCGTTCCAGCGGGAGTTCCGCCAGCGCCCGCGTGGGAATGCGCCGGGCGGCTCCGGGGTTGCCCGCCTGCGCGGCGACGAATTCGCCGTTCTTGCCCCCGCCACCGATGGCCCTGCCGCGATGGCTTTCGCCACCGAACTGGAAGGGCGCCTGGCCCAGCCCTTCTAACTCGCCGACATCCAGCTGGACGTCAACTCCAAGACCGGCATCGCGCTTTACCCCGGGGCACGGCGCCACGCCGCAGGAACTGCTGCGCGGGGTGGGCAGGGCTGGACCTGCTCCGCGGCTGGCAGGAGCGGGGGGCACGCCATCAACCTTTCCGCCCGCAAGTTTCGCGACGACCCGTTGTTCGGCACCTACCGCCGCTGGCGCGGCGGAGCGGAATGTGGCGCCTGGCTTGCTGGGGGTGGAGATCATCGAGAGCAGGGTGATGGACGATGCCGAGTGTGCGCTGCGGGTGGGGAACGCCCTGCGGGAGGATGGCATTTCGCTCTACGTGGACGACTTCGGCACCGGGTATTTCTCGCCGAGTTACCCGCAGAAACTGCCGGTGGACTACATCAAGATCGACCAGTCCTTCATTGCGGCCCTGCCCCGCGACCGGGATTCCGCCGTCATCGTCCGTTCCACCATCGACCTGGTCCATGACCTTGGCTGCAAGGCGATGGCCGAAGGCGTGGAGACCCTGGGGCATTGGCAGCTGCTCGCCGGCCTGGGCTGCGACATGGCGCAGGGCTACTTCATCGCCCGGCCGATGCCGGTGGAGGCGTTTCCGGCCTGGGCAAGGGGCTTCGGCCTCGTGCCCTTGCTGGTCAGCCGGGTCTGCGCGGTCTGCTCTCCGCGGGCCCGCGCCTGTTGCATCCTGAAGCGTCCCCGCGCCCGGGCCGCTCGGGGCCGCGTGGCACAATGGGCCCCACCCGCTCCCCTGGCGCCGCTCCCGATGAACCCTGCCGCACACGGCCCACGCCGTTCCATCGACGACCCGAACGAGGCCGCCATCGCCATCAACGAGGCGGGCATGGCGGACTGCTCCCGCGAGCCCATCCACATTCCGGGCGGCATCCAGCCCCACGGCTTCCTGCTGTCGGTGGACGAGGCGGGCAGGGTGGTGCAGGCCAGCGAGAACCTTGCCGCGCTCGCCGGCGCGCCGGTGGAAGCCCTGCTGGGCGAGCCCTTGGAGAGGGTGCTGGGCGCGGAGGCGGCCGGCCTTGCGGTAAGGGCGCTGCGCGGGCTGGAGGCGGATGGCGCGCCCGTCCATGCCGGTACGATAGCCGACCCGCGTGACACCGCAGGCGGGCCGGGCGCGGCATCTTCCTCCGGTACCGCCCACGCGCCGCTGGCACTGCTGGTGCATCGCTACGAGGGCGCCGCCATCGTCGAACTGGAGCCGGCGCGCGCCACCGCCGACGTTTTCGCCTCCCTGTACCCGCTGGTGCGCGCCTTCATCCACAGCCTGCAGGGCGCCGAAACGGTGGAATGCCTCGCCCGGCTGGCGGCGGGCGAGGTGCATCGCGTCGCCGGCTTCGGCCGCACCCTGGTCTACCGCTTCGACGAGGACGGCGCCGGCCATGTGCTGGCGGAGGAAATCGAGGCCGGCTACCACTCCTACATCGACCAGCATTTTCCCGGCTCGGACATCCCGGCGCAGGCGCGCGCCCTCTATGTACGCAACCGCATTCGCCTGATCGCCGATGCCGACTACCAGCCCGCGCGGCTGGTGCCGCCCCTGCATCCGCACACCGGCCGGCCCACCGACCTGTCCTACGCCTCGCTGCGCAGCGTGTCGCCGGTTCATGTGCAGTACATGAAGAACATGGGGACCTGGGCTTCCATGTCCATGTCCATCGTCGTGCGCGGGCGGCTGTGGGGGCTGATCTCCTGCCACAACGCCAGGCCCATGCTGCCGACCTTCGAGGTCCGCAGCGCCTGCGAGCACATCGCCCAGTTGCTGTCGCTGCAGATCGAGGCCAAGGAAGACCACGCCGAGGCCACCTACCGCCTGCAGCTGCGCGAGCGCCAGGCCCGCCTGCTGGCCGCCTTGGCCGATACCGATGATTTCGTCGACGGTCTGGCCCGCCAGGAACAGGAGCTGATGGCGCTGACCGGCGCGAGCGGCGCGGCGGTGGTGTTCGAAGGCCGCATCGAACGCATGGGCGCGGCGCCCGGGCTGGAGGTGATCGGCAAGCTGGTGGCCTGGCTGGATAGCCACACCGAGGACGTGTTCGCCACCGACCACCTCGCCGGCCACTGGCCGCCCGCCGGCGCAGGCGCGGAGGGCGCCGTTCCTGACGAGGGCTGCGCCGGCATCCTCGCCGTTTCCATTTCCCGCCTGTTCCGCAACTACGTGATCTGGTTCCGTGCGGAAACGGTGCGCACCATCAAATGGGCGGGCGATCCGCGCGCCAAGCTGCAGGGCCAGCCGGCCTCGCTGTCGCCGCGCGCCAGCTTCGAGATGTGGACGCAGACGGTGCGCGGCCGCTCGCTGCCGTGGCGCGGCGCCGAGATCGAGATCGTGCAGGCCTTCCGCGCCGCGCTGCTGGGCATCGTGCTGCGCCGGGCGGAGGAAATGGCCCAGCTCGCGCTGGACCTCGGCCGCGTCAACCGCGAGCTGGAAGAGTTCTCCTACACCGTGTCGCACGACCTGCGCGCGCCGCTGCGCCATATCGCCGCCTTCACCGATCTGCTGCGCGAGCGCGAAGCCCATCGGCTCTCCGAGCGCGGGCGGGATTTCCTCGAACGCATCCTCACCCAGGCGCGCTTCGGCGGCCGGCTGGTGGACGATCTGCTCGGCTTCTCCCGCATGAGCCGCACCGCGCTGCGGGTGCAGCGCGTGGACATGGACAGG
The DNA here is from genome assembly GCF_004361735.1 of Azoarcus indigens. GTDB lineage: Bacteria > Pseudomonadota > Gammaproteobacteria > Burkholderiales > Rhodocyclaceae > Azoarcus > Azoarcus indigens. Next base: position 92,260 of record NZ_SNVV01000015.1, read on the forward strand.
CTGGTGGCCCGGCTCGCGACCGAAGAGACCCGCGGCATCGAGCGGCGCATCGAATGGCGGGTGGGCGAGCTCGGCCAGATCAGCGCCGATCCGCTGCTGATCGAGGTGGCGATGCGGAACCTGATCGCCAACGCAGTAAAATTCACCGCCAACCGGGGCGGCGGCAATGGCGGCGAGGGCCAGCCGCCCGCCCGCATCGAGATCGGCCGCAGCGCCGGCGAAGGCGAACTGGCCGGGCAGGATGTTTTCCATGTCGGCGACAACGGCGTCGGCTTCGACATGCGCTATGTGGACAAGCTGTTCGGCGTGTTCCAGCGGCTGCACCATGAAGAGGAGTTCCCCGGCACCGGGATCGGGCTGGCGAGCGTGCGGCGCATCGTCGAACGGCACGGGGGCAGGGCCTGGGCCCGCGGTGAGCCGGGCCGGGGCGCTACCATGTACTTCTCGCTGCCGAACATCCACCGGGCGGAGGCCGACGCCCACAACCCCTCGCTCGACGAAGCGGCGGCGCGGCTCGCGGCGCTGTCGTCCGCGCAGTCCTACAAGCCGGTGCTGAAAGACACAAGCAAGGACGGAAACCAGTAATGCTACGACCCCTACTTTTGGTGGAAGACGACCTCAACGACATAGAGCTGACGATGATCGCCCTGGAGAAGGCGCGCATCGCCAATCCGGTGGTTTCCGTCAGGGACGGCGTGGATGCGCTCGACTACCTGCGCCGTGAAGGCAAATGGGCCGACCGGGAAGACGTCAATCCGGCGGTCATCCTGCTCGACAAGAAGCTGCCGCGGCTGGACGGCCACGACGTGCTGCAGACGGTGCGTTCGGACGAGCGGCTCAAGCGCATCCCCATCGTCATGCTCACCTCCTCGCGCGAGGAGAGGGACCTGCTGCGCAGCTACGACCTCGGGGTGAACGCCTATGTGGTGAAGCCGGTGGAGCTGGAGGATTTCATGGCGGCGATCACCGATCTCGGCATGTTCTGGGCGGTGCTGAACGAACCGCCGCCGTTCGAGGACTGAGCGCCAGCGCCGCCTGCCCGCGCCAGCGTCGGTCGCGCTACCGCCCGCCGTCCTAGCGGAAGCGCGGCAACCTCACCCGGAAGGTCGCGCCCTGGCCCAGGCCCTCGCTGTGGGCGCTCACCGTGCCGCCGTGCAGCGCCACCAGGTTCTTCACCAGCCACAAGCCCAGCCCCAGCCCGGCGACACGCGCCGCCTGGCCGTTCTGCGCCTGCTGGAAGCGGTCGAAGATACGCTCCAGCGCATCCGGCGGAATACCGATGCCGGTATCGCGCACCATCAGCTCGGCGTGGGTGCTGTCGGCGGTCACCGAGACTTCGATGGTGCCGCCGTCGGCGAACTTCATCGCATTGGTCAGCAGGTTCCAGATCACCTGCTTGATGCGGCCCTCGTCCGCCATCACCAGACAGGGCGACAGGGCTTCAGCGATCAGCCTGATGTGGCGCGCCTCCGCGTTGAAGCGGATGTCCTCCGCCACCAGCCCCGCCAGCGCCCCGAGGTCCACCGGCCGCGGGGTGATGGAGAGCTTGCCGGTGGCGATGGCGCCGCTGTCCAGGAGGTCGTCCACCATCAGCGACAGCTGGCGGGTGTTGCGCTCTATCACCTGCACCGCGCGCGCCACATAGCTGGGGTCGGACGTGCGCTGCATCAACATGGTCCACGACACGATGGCGTGCAGCGGCGAGCGCAACTCGTGGCTCACCGCGGTGATGAAGTGGTCCATCGCCCGCGCCTCGCTCTCGCTGCGCTCCCGCGCCAGCTTCTCTTCCTGGGCCACCGCCTGGTGGTGCAGCTCCGCCTGCTTGCGTTCGGTGATGTCCAGGATGAAGCCGACCAGCGAGGTGGGGGCGCCGTGGGCCGGGCCGTGGGGGGCGCCGCGGGCCAGCAGCCAGCGCACGCTGCCGTCCGGCCAGGTCACCCGGTACTCCACCTCGAAGTAGTCGTGCGAGCTGATCGAACGCTCCACCGCCGCATGCACCCGGGCGCGGTCCTCCGGATCGATCAGCTCGGTGAACAGGCGGTGGGCGTTCAGCGGCTCGCCCAGCGGAATGCCCATGTTGCGGTAGCACTGCTCGGTACAGCTCATTTCGCCGTTGGCCAGGTCCCATTCCCAGGCGCCGACGCGGGCGAAGGTCAGCACCTCCTGCAGCCGCGCCTGCTGGCTGCGCAACTCGGCATTGGCTTCGTCGATCAGCACCTGCCGCAGCCGCGCCTGGGAGCGCAGCTTGGCGCGCTCGCGCTTGTTGCGCTCGGAGGCATCCACCGATTCGGTCACGTCGGTGAGGCAGAACACCAGCAGGTCGGTGCCCGGCAGGCCGTTGCCGCTGCTTACCCGGCTGACGCGCGCCTGCCAGTAGCGCTCCGGCACCTGGCCGGCGGCGGCATCCTCCGCCAGCGGCAGGTCGTAGCGCAGGATGGGGGAGGACCGCGTCTCGCCCAGTCGCAGCGAGGGCAGCACCGAGTCCAGCCACGCCCGCCGCGTCTCCCGCTGCTCGTAGGGCACATGCTGGTTGATGTCGTACACCGATCTGCCGACGATCTGCGGCAGCGAAGTGCCGATGACATCCAGGTAGCGGCTGTTCGCGGTCAATACCTCGTAGCGCTCGTTGGTGACGAGATAGGCCTCCGGCAGGACGTCGAAGATCATCATCTGGCTGGCGGAAAGGTCCGGCTCGGGCCGGGAGCGCACGATGTCGTCCATGGTCAGCGGCCCCGGGGCGCGGCGAGCGCCAGCAGGCGGTCGAAAGCGTCCCGCGCGCCCTGGCACGCGAGCGCGAGTTCGGCCTCGGTCCGCACCTGCGCCCGCAGCGCCTGGATGAACTGTTGCCAGCGCGCTCCCGGGCCGGCTTCGTCCGGCTGCAGGAAGCGCAGGGGATGGGGCCGCAAGGCCGCCGACAGGCGTCGATGGAGCACCGCTCCTCCCAGTTGAGAGCCCTCGATCACATAACAGACGCCCCAGCGCCACGCAGGTTCGGAGCGCAGCGCCGGCAGGTCCGCCGGTTCCGCGGCTGCCACCCCGCCGCACGGCAGCGCCGCATCGGCGAGATCCGCTTCAAGCAAGGGCAGCCGCCATATGCGAGGCAGCAGCGCCTCGGCCTGGGGGCCGTCGGCGTGGCGTGCCAGCCACTGCTCCAGCGGCACTAGCCACTGACGCAGCAGGAGCAGGTGGTCGCGGTAATCGGCCAGCCCGGGCGCCGGCCGGGAGAGGGGCATCGCCTCGTCGATCACGGCATGCCGGCTGCCCGTCGCCTCGCGCAGGGCTGCCAGCACGTCCGGGGGCTGCGGCAGGAAATCGGGGGTATGGCTCACTAAAGCGACACCGCTGAGATTGAAGGAAGCGCATGCCGGGCGTCGACGGGACGGGGCGGAGCGCGGGTATGGTACAGGAAGCTCTCACCGCACTTTCAGCGCTTACATCGCGCTGCGCGCGCCCACCGGCGGGGCCGTGCGGCGGGGATGAGGGCCTGGCCCGGCAGCGCTTTCCCCGCTCCGGCGGCGGCCGCCCGGCAGGCCGGCAAGTACCGGCCGGGCCCCCCGGGGCATATCGCTTGCTGCGTTCTCCCGCGTACTTCCGGCGCCGCTCCCGGCGCTCGTGGAGGCTTTATCGGCGAGGAGGTGGCGTTCATGGACATTCCGGTGAGGAACGAGGGCGGGGCGGGGGCGCAGGCGGCGCCGCGCTATCCGCTCAGCCTGCGCATCAATGGCCAGCCCTACGAGCTGGAGGTGGAGTCCTGGGTGACGCTGCTCGACCTGCTGCGCGAACGCCTGCATCTCACCGGCAGCAAGAAGGGCTGCGACCAGGGGCAGTGCGGCGCCTGTACGGTGCTGGTGGATGGCCGGCGCATCAACGCTTGCCTCAGCCTGGCGCTGATGCAGCAGGGGCGCGAGGTGCTCACCATCGAAGGGCTGGCGGAGGGTGCGCGCCTGCACCCGCTGCAGCGCGCCTTCGTCGCCCACGACGCGCTGCAGTGCGGCTACTGCACGCCGGGGCAGATCTGCTCGGCGGTGGGCTTGATGAACGAGGGCCAGGCCCGCTGCCGCGACGATCTGCGCGAGCTGATGAGCGGCAATGTGTGCCGCTGCGGCGCCTATCCGCAGATCGTGGATGCGGTGGAAGAGGTGATGTTCGGCAGCGCCGGCGCCGAGGAGCGCGACCGCCCGGTCATCGTCGGGACGGTGCCGGCATGACACCCTTCGCCTACCACCTCGCCCGCGACCCCGCCGACGCGCTCGCCGCCCTCACCGCGCCCGGCGGGAACACGCCCCTGGGGGCGGCCAGCTTCCTCGCCGGCGGTACCAACCTGCTGGACCTGATGAAGGAGAACGTCGCGCGGCCGATGCGGCTGGTGGATCTCAACCAGCTGGCGCTGGCACGCATAGAGGAAACGCCCGCCGGCGGGCTGCTGCTGGGCGCGCTGGCGCGCAACGCCGACACCGCTTACCACCCGCTGGTGCGCAGCCGCTACCCGCTGCTCAGCGCTGCCATCCTGGCCGGCGCCTCGCCGCAGATACGCAATATGGCGAGCAACGGCGGCAACCTGCTGCAGCGCACCCGCTGTTATTACTTCTACGACACCGGCACGCCCTGCAACAAGCGCAGCCCCGGCAGCGGCTGCGCGGCGCGGGGCGGCCTCACCCGGCTGCACGCCATCCTGGGCGCCAGCGAGCACTGCATCGCCACCCATCCCTCCGATATGTGCGTGGCGCTGGCCGCGCTGGAGGCGGTGGTGCACCTGCGCTCCGCGCGCGGCGAACGCCAGCTCGCCTTCGCCGACTTCCACCGCCTGCCGGGCGACACGCCGCAGCACGACAACACCATGGCGGCGGACGAGCTCATCACCCACATCGAGCTGCCGCCGGCGCGCTACGCCGCCCACTCCGCCTACCTCAAGCTGCGCGACCGCGCCTCCTACGCCTTCGCCCTGGTGTCGGTGGCGGCGGCGCTGGCGCTGGACGAGGGCGGCCGCATCGTCTCCGCCCGCCTCGCCCTCGGCGGCGTCGCCCACAAGCCCTGGCGCCAGCCGGAAGCGGAAGCGGTGCTGGCGGGCAAGCCGCCGGAGGCGGCCCACTTCGCCGCCGCGGCGGCGGTGCTGCTGGCCGGCGCCCGTGGCGAGAGCGTGAATGACTTCAAGATTCCCATGGCGCGCCGGGCCATCGTGCGCGCCCTGGAAGTCGCCGCCGCCGGCACGCCCGGCCCGGCCTGCGGGGAGGAAGAACGGTGAACGATCTGATCCAGGATTTGCAGTCGCCGGTAGCCGACGCCGGCACCGGCTTCGTCCGCGTCGGCATGCCGGTGTCGCGGGTGGATGGCCGCGCCAAGGTCACCGGCGAGGCGCGCTATGCCGCCGAACACCCGGCGCACGACCTCGCCTACGGCGTGGTGGTGGGCAGCACCATCGCCCGCGGCAGCATCGCCGGCTTCCGCCTGCGGGAGGCCCTGGCGGTGCCGGGGGTGGTGGAGATCATCACCCACGAGAATCGCCCGCGCATGCGCAGCTTCGACCTCTTCTACAAGGACATGACCGCCCCCGCCGGCGCCCCCTTCCGCCCGCTGTACGACGGCGAAATCCACTTCAGCGGCCAGCCGGTGGCGCTGGTGGTGGCGGAAACCTTCGAAGCGGCGCGCTACGCCGCCTCGCTGGTGGCGGTGGACTACCTGCCGCAGCAGCATGAGACCAATCTGATGGCGCACCTGGCGCGCAGCCACAAGCCCAAGCCGCTGAAGGCCGGCTTCTCGCCACCGCCGGACGAGCGCGGCGACGCCGAGGCGGCGCTGCTGGCCGCGCCGGTGCGCATCGAGGCCGAGTACTACAGCGGCGTGGAGCACCACAACCCGCTGGAGCTGTTCGCCTCCACCGTGATCCGCGGTGAAGACGGCCATCTCACCATCTACGACAAGACGCAGAGCTCGCAGAACAGCCGCTGGTACGTCTCCCGGGTGTTCGGCCTGGGCAAGGACAAGGTCACCGTGCGCAACCCCTACGTCGGCGGCGCTTTCGGCTCGGGGCTGCGGCCGCAGTACCAGCTGCCGCTGGCGGTGATGGCGGCGCTGCAGCTGCGGCGCTCGGTGCGCGTGGTGCTCACCCGCCAGCAGATGTTCTCCCTCGGCCACCGCCCGGAAACCCTGCAGCGCATCAAGCTGGGCGCCGACCACGACGGCCGCCTGCGCGCCATCGTGCACGAAGCGGTCGCCGAAACCTCGCGCTACGAGGACTACGTCGAGGTGGTGGTGAACTGGTCCGGCCAGCTCTACGCCTGCGACAACGTCAAGCTCCTCTACCGGCTGGTGGCGCTGGACCAGTCCAGCCCGATGGACATGCGCGCCCCCGGCGCCGCCCACGGCGTGCACGCGCTGGAGGTGGCGATGGACGAACTCGCCTGGGCGCTGCGCCTGGACCCGCTGGAACTGCGGCTGCGCAACTATGCCGAGCAGGACCAGATGAAGGGGTTGCCCTTCTCCAGCAAGGCCCTGCGCGACTGCTACGAGCAGGGCGCCCGCCGCTTCGGCTGGGCGCGCCGGCCGCTGGCGCCGCGCAGCATGCGCGCAGGCAGCGAGCTGGTCGGCTGGGGCATGGCCACCGGCACCTGGGACGCCATGCAGATGTTCGCCCGCGCCGGCGCGGTGCTGCATGCGGACGGCCGGCTGGTGGTCAGCAGCGCCGCCACCGACATCGGCACTGGCACCTACACCGCGATGTGCACCCTGGCCGCCGATGCCCTCGGCCTGCGGCTGGAGCAGGTGATGTTCCAGCTCGGCGACTCCACCCTGCCGGTGGCGCCGATAGAGGGCGGCTCTTCCCACGTCGCCACCGTGGGTTCGGCCGTGGCCGGCGTCTGCGAAAAGCTGCGGAAGCGGCTGTTCCGTATGGCGCGGCGGCTGGATAACTCGCCCTTCGCCAAGGCCCGCTTCGACGAGGTCGAGTTCGCCGGCGGCGGCCTGCGCCTGCGCCGCCAGCCCAGCGTGGCGATGAGCGTGGAAGAGGTGATGGCCGCCGCCGGCGAGGCCCGCCTCGAAGAGAAGTACCTCATGCTGCCCAAGGTGCTGAAACAGAAGCAGTACCTGCGCGCCACCCATTCGGCGGTGTTCTGCGAGGTGAGGGTGGACGAGGCCTTCGGCACCGTGCGGGTGACGCGGGTGGTGAGCGCGGTGGCCGCCGGCCGCATCATCAGCGCCAAGACAGCGCGCAGCCAGGTCAGCGGCGCGGTGGTGTGGGGCATCAGCCAGGCGCTGCACGAGGAAACTCACGCCGACCATCGCCTGGGCCGCTTCATGAACCACAACCTGGCCGAGTACCACGTGACGGTGAACGCCGACGTGGGCGACATCGACGTCATCTTCGTCGACGAGGACGACCGCATCGTCAGCGCCATCGGCGCCAAGGGCGTGGGCGAGATCGGCATCGTCGGCGTCGCCGCCGCGGTGTGCAACGCCATCTTCCACGCTACCGGCCGGCGGGTGCGCAGCACGCCGATGACGCCAGAGAAGGTGATGGCGCCGGAGGGCGATGTAAGCGTTTCGGCCGCGCTGTAATTCTTTCCGCCAGCCGGCGCCGCCCTCGGGCGGCCGGCGGTGCGGTGCAGCATCGTGACGGGCGCGGAGGTGGAACCCAGGGCGGGAACCGGCTTTGCACCGCATCCGGGGCAGAGCGTTTCCAACAGGAGATCCGCCATGTCCATGCAGCAGATGCCCCACGGCCAGCAGCGCCCCGCCCGCCGGCGCGGCGACCGTCCCCACTCCGGCAACGCCGCCGCCTTCAGCCCGCAGGAAGGCGGCGAGCGGGTGGCGCAGGCCTATGCAGATCTGGAGACGCCGGCCATCGTCGCCTTCCACGACCGCTACCTGGGCGGGGCCGATGGCAGCGCCGCCGTCCCGGAGCACGCCGGCCCCTGGTGGCGCTGGATCGCCGAGAACCATCGCTGCAACACCGCGCTGTGGAAGGAGGAGGACAAGGCGCGGCGCACCGACGTGGCGGATGCGGAGATCGTGAGTTGCAAGCGCAACATCGACCGCTACAACCAGTGCCGCAACGATGCGGTGGAAGCCCTGGACCAGACCCTGCTGGCGGCGCTGGGCCCGGCCGCCGAGGTGCCGGACGTGCGCCTCTCCAGCGAGACCGCCGGCGCCATCATCGACCGCCTCTCCATCCTCGCCTTGAAAATCCACCACATGCGGCTGCAGGCCGCGCGCGAGGAGGCGGGCGCGGCCCACATGGCACGTTGCCGGGCCAAGCTGGAGGTGCTGATCGAACAGCGCGGCGACCTCGCCAACTGCCTGGACCGCCTGCTGTGGGAGGCCCGCTGCGGCACCGCCCGCTTCAAGCTCTACCGCCAGTTCAAGATGTACAACGACCCGGCGCTGAACCCGGAGTTGTACGGGCGGGCAGGCGGCGGGCCGGGCTAGGGCGCGGCGCAGCGGCGGCCTGCCTTGTCATCCGCCGCTGCGGAAAGGCAAGGGGGCCGGGCGGAACCATCCTCTGGCCGGCGCACGGCTGGGGCGGCTTCAGCGCCATCCGGCCGACGGCGGCTTTGCCAGCAGCGCCCGCGCTTCCCGCAGCACCTCCGCCAGGCCGTCGTCGGCGTGATGGCCGGGCGGGGCCCAGACCGGGCGGTGGAGATCGCGGTCCAGCGCCGCCCAGCGCTCCGGCGCCGAGGCGCGGAAGAGGGTGACGCTGGGGAGGCGCAAGGCGGCGCACAGGTGGGCGACGCCGGTGTCGTTGCACACCACCAGCCGGGCGCCGGCCAGCAGCGCGGCCAGGGCGCCGGCGCTGATCGGGGCGGCGGCGTTGCGCGCCGGTGTCTGCAGTCCGCGCTGCACTTCGGCGGCGAGCCCGGCCTCGGCCTCCGAGCCGGTGATGACCAGGGGCAGGCCGGTGGCCGCCTGCAGCGCATTACCGACGGCGGCGAAGCACCCCGCCGGCCAGCGCCGCGCCGCCGAGCGGGCGCCAGGATGCAGGCAGAGGTAGCCGCCGGCCTCCAGCCCGGCAGCCAGCCCGCTGCGCGCCAGTTCCTCCTTCTCCGCCGCCAGCAAGGGGTACTCCAGGTGTTCGCCCTGGCGGGGCGCTCCGAGGAAATCGGTGAGCGCCAGCAAGCGCCGCAACTCGTGGCCCTGCGCCGGGTAGGGCAGAAAAGCGCCCTCTGCCGCGGCCGCCTCCCCGGGCGAGAAACCGGCGTTGCGGCCGGCATCGAACAGCGCCACCAATGGATTGCTCAAGCGCCCGTCGCCATGCAGCTGGATGGCGAGGTCGAAGCGGCGCGCCTGCAGCTCGGCAAGAAAGCCCGGAATGGCGGCGATGTCCGGCGTCTGCTCCGGCAAGCCCGGAAAGCCGGGGAAGGGAATGAAGTCGTCCAGATAGCGGGGGTAGCGCGCGGCGAAAGCCCGCATCCAGGGCAGGCCGACCAGGCTGATGCGCGCATCCCCGCAGGCCGCCCGCAAGGCCCGCAGCGCCGGCACCGCGCACAACATGTCGCCCAGTTGCAGGGCGCGGAAGACGAGGATGTTGCGCGGGCAGTGGCGCTGCAGCAGCGGGGTTTCCATCGGCTGTTCTCCTGTTGAACCTTGAGGCCGGCGTTGCATATCGTTCAAGCGGATCGTCCGCGCAGGGACGGTCGTTTTTCCGCCCCGGGCGGGGAGAGGCGGCGCCCTTAAGGGCGTTTACGCTTGTACTGGCGCAGCGGCCCCTCCTCGGGCCGCGAGGGGAGAGGGGTGAAAAACGCCGGGCCTCGGCGTTTCAGCCGCGCGGCGGCCTGCCTTTCTCCCTCCTCCCTTGCGGGGGGGCGGGGAGAGGGGGCGCCCCGAGGGGGCGGCTTGTCGCCCAGCTTGCGGCCGACCCCCTCACCGCAGCACCTGGTTGAAGTACGCGATGGTGCGCTTCAGCCCGTCTTCCAGCGGCGTGGCGGGCGTCCAGCCGAGGGTGTTGCGGGCGAGGCCGATGTCCGGCTGCCGCCGCACCGGGTCGTCTTCCGGCAGGGGCAGGTAGCGGATGCCGGAGGACGATCCGGTGAGCCGCAGCACCTGCTCGGCCAGTTCGCCCACGGTGAATTCCGCCGGGTTGCCCAGGTTCACCGGGCCGCAGAAATCGTCGGGCGAATCCATCAGGCCCAGCAGGCCTTCTATGAGGTCGTCCACGTAGCAGAAGGAGCGGGTCTGCGCGCCGTCGCCGTACAGGGTGAGCGGCTGGCCGCGCAGGGCCTGGACGATGAAGTTGGAGACCACCCGGCCATCGTCCGGCCGCATGCGCGGGCCGTAGGTGTTGAAGATGCGGGCCACCTTGGTGCGCAGCCCGTGCTGGCGGTGGTAGTCGAAGCACAGCGTTTCGGCGCAGCGCTTGCCCTCGTCGTAGCAGGCGCGCGGGCCGATGGGATTGACGTTGCCGTGGTAGCCCTCCTGCTGCGGGTGTTCCGCCGGATCGCCGTACACCTCGCTGGTGGAGGCTTGCAGGATGCGGGCGTTGCCGCGGCGGGCCAGTTCCAGCAGGTTGAGGGTGCCGATGACGCTGGTGCGCACCGTCTGCACCGGGTCTTCGCGGTAGTGCAGCGGCGAGGCGGGGCAGGCGAGGTTGAAGATGCAGTCCACCTCGGCCTCCAGCGGCGTGGTGACGTCGTGCGCCAGCAGCGAGAAGCCGGGGTGGGCCAGCAGGTGCTGCACGTTGTCGGCGGCGCCGGTCTGGAAGTTGTCCACGCAGATCACCTCGCTGCCGCGCTCCAGCAGGCGCTCGCACAGATGGGAGCCGAGGAAGCCGGCGCCGCCGGCCACCAGTGCGCGGGGGTGGGACCGGGTAGCCATCAGCCTGTCACCTCCGCGAAAACCTCCTGCCAGTCGGCGACGAAGCGCTGGATGTTGAAGCGCTCCTGCGCGCTGCGGCGGGCCTGGGCGCCCAGGCGGGCGGCTTCGGCCGGGTCAGCCAGCAACTGGCGCATGGCCTCCACCAGCCGGGCGGGGTCGGTGTCGACGTAGCCCTCGTGGCCGTTGCGCACCACGGTCACCAGCTCGGTGGTGGCGAGGCCGACCACCGGCAGCCCCACCATCATGGCTTCGATGGCCGCCAGCCCCAGGCTGGTCCAGCGCACCGGGTGGAAGTAGAAGCGGTAGTGGGCGAGGAAGGCGGGCAACTGCGGATTGGGCACCTCGCCCAGGCCGCCGCAGCTCTCCGCGTCCATGCCCACCAGGTCCAGCGCCACCTGGTCGCGGGCCTGCAGGAATACGTCCGCGCCCAGGCGGCGGCCGCGGCGCGAAAGCTTGTTCACCACCGCGATGCCGCGCGCCAGCTCGCCGCTCCAGCGCACCTCCGGCGGCACCACCACGCCGTGCTCCACCACCCGTACCGGGCTGCGGCCGTTATCCCACATCAGGGCGTTGAAGGGGGTGACGTGCACCAGCAGCGTCTCCGGGTCGTCCACCGGATGCGGCGTGTCGGTGGGGTGGCGCTGCGGCGTGTCGTGCTCCAGGAAGATGCGCGGCAGGCGGCGCTGCGCCGGGCTGAGCAGATCGTACTGGTCTTCCAGGTAGTGGCGGGCGGACTGGAACAGGATGCAGTCGAAGGCGGTGTCGCGCAGTTGGTCCACCGGCACTTCCACCATGTTGTCGCCCCACGGCAGGGCGCCGGCACGGCCGCTGTAACCGGGGGAGCGCGCCGCATCCACCGGCAGCAGGAAGGTGTGCGGCACATGGCCGAGGTAGTAGAGGTAGTTGCCGTGCACATGCCAGGTGAGGATGCGCAGCGGCCGCCGCCTGCTGCCGCGCGGGCTGGAGTGCTGGCTTGGGGGAGGAAGCATGCCTCGGTCTCCTTGTCTCTTGTTATGTCGCCGGCGGGTGCCGGCCTGCACGGATGCGCAAAGCGCCGTCAGGCGAAGGGCACCCGGTAGCGCAGCGCGCCGGCCAGCCGCCAGAACACCGCGACGATGGGGATGACCAGGGAGCTGGCGACGATGTCGGCCACGTTGCTCCAGGTACGCGAGGTGCCGCGCAGCCGGCGCAGCATGAGGCGCAGGGTGAGCAGCAGCCAGGCGGCGCCGGCGATGCCGGCGGCGAGGCGGGCGCCGGCGAGCAGGCAGAGCAGCGCCGCCAGCGCGGCGAGCACCGTCAGGTAGTAGCCCAGCGGCGGCCAGCGGGCGATCTTCTCGCGGTAGAGCCGGCGGTGTTTCTTGAACAGCAGGGCGTCGAACAGCAGGTTGCGGTGCTGGCGTATGGAGGTGCCCGGCGGCGAGCGCCTGGCCGGGTGGATGACGATGGCGGCGGGCGCATGCACCACCAGGCCGCGGGCTTCGAGCAGGGTGAAGTAGAGGTCGGAGTCTTCCCGCCAGGGCCGCTCGAAGCGCTCGTCGAAGCCGCCTATGGCGGCCAGGGCGTCGCGGCGGACGAAGCAGTTGGCGGTGACGAAGCCGGCGCCCTGCAGGCCGGCGGTGTTGCGCTCGGAGTCGGTGGGCGCCTCCGGCAGCGGCACGATGACGTCGCCCCAGGCGGCGGTGACGCCGGTGCGCATCGCCCGCAGGCCCTCGCGCAGCCAGTCGTGCGCCGGCAGGGTGTCGTCGTCGGTGAAGGCGATCACCGGCGCCTGCGCCGCCTGCCAGCCGGCATTGCGGGCGGCGGCCGGGCCGCGGCGGCCGGCCGGCGGCTGCAGGCAGCGCACCTCCACCTGGCTGCGGCTGCGGCGCAGCCAGCCTTGCACTGCGCCTGCCAGCCGCGGCGAGCGGCCGTCATCCACGATGATGACCTCCATGCGGCCGGGCACGCCTTCCTGGGTCAGCAGGGCGTGCAGGCAGCGCTGCAGCTGGCGCGGCCGCCGGCAGGTGGGCACCACCACCGATACCACCAGCGCAGTGCCCGGCTGCAGTGGCCTCATGGCTGCTTCTCCACCAGGAAGCTGCCGATGACCAGCGCGTCTATGGGCGAGGTGAAGAAGGCGGCGATGGCGTCGCGCGGGGTGCACACGATGGGTTCGCCACGGACGTTGAAGGAGGTGTTGATCAGCACCGGTACCCCGGTGCGGCGGCCGAAGGCGCGCAGCAGGGCGTGGTAGCGCGGCTGGGTGGCGGCGCTCACCGTCTGCACCCGGGCGGTGCCGTCCACATGCACCGCGGCCGGAATGCGCCTGGCCTTGTCTGGCGTTACGTCATAGACGAAGAGCATGAAGGGCGAGCGGCCCGGGTTGTCGCGCTCGCAGGAGAACCATTCGGCCACATCCTCTTCCGGCACCGAAGGGGCAACCGGGCGGAAGTCCTCCCTGTCCTTCAGCTCATTGAGCCGTGCCTGCATGCCGGCGTCCAGCGGCGAGGCCAGGATGGAGCGGGCGCCCAGCGCCCGCGGGCCGAACTCCATGCGGCCCTGGAACCAGCCCACCACCTTGCCGTCGGCCAGCAGCCCGGCGGTGCGCCCGGCCACGTCGTCCAGCCGGGTGTAGGGCAGGCGGGCGCGCTTCAGCGCCGCCTCGATGGTGTCGTCGCCATAGCCGGGGCCGAGGTTGGCGTGCTCCATCGCCCACTGCCGCGGCTGGCCGCGTTCCTTGTAATCCACCCACAGGGCGGCGCCCAGGGCGGTGCCGGCATCGCCGGCGGCCGGCTGTACCCACACTTCCTCGTAGGGGCCGTGGTCGCGCAGCCTGGCGTTCATGACGCAGTTGAGGGCGACGCCGCCGGCCATGCACAGCCGCCGCTGGCCGCTGGCCTTGTGCAGCCAGTCGGCCAGGTGCAGCACCGTCTCCTCCAGCGCCACCTGCAGCGAGGCGGCGACGTCGTAGTGGCGCTCCTCCAGCGGCGTGCCGCGGCGGCGCGGCGGGCCGAACTGGTTCTCCAGCAGCAGCGGGGCGATGGTGAAGCCGCCGTCGCCGTCCCACACCAGCATGTCGCGGAAGAGGTCGAGGTGGCGCGGCTTGCCGTAGGAGGCCAGGGCCATGACCTTGTATTCGTCGCTGGCGTGCTGGAAGCCGAGGTAGCGGGTGACTTCCTCGTAGAGCAGGCCGAGGGAGTGGGGGAAGTCGATCTGGCGCAGGCGCTCGTAGCTGCCGCCGCGCCATACCCCCAGAGTGGTGGTGGCGCGCTCGCCGCGGCCGTCCAGGGTGAGGACGGCGGCCTCTTCGAAGGGCGCGGCGAGGAAGGCGCTGGCCTCGTGGGCGAGGTGGTGCTCGACGTAGTTCCAGCGGAAGCCGCCGTGGGCGGCGAGGTTCTCGAAGCGGTCGCGCAAGTGGTGGGGGGCGCCGTCCATCAGCTGGCGCGGGGCGTTGATGACGTAGGAGAGGAAGAGCGGATCCCACGGGCTGTTCCATTCGCCCTCCACCCCCACCGCCGAGGGCTCCAGCGGCAGCGTCAGCAGAGTGGTCTCGCTGCGGCCGGGAAACTGCGCCGGGTCGAAGGAGTAGGCGACCTGGTCCACATCGTCCAGCCGTATGCCGGCCTCGGCCAGGCAATAGTCGATGGCGGAGAAGGGCAGCTCCCAGGCGGAGAAGGGCACCGGCCGCTTAGCGTGCTTGATGCGGCTGAAGCGTTCCTCCTCGGCGGCAGCGACGACGCTGCCGTCATGCACCAGGCAGGCGGCGCTATCGTGGAAGGCCGCGTTGATTCCCAGGGTGTACATGTTTCAGCCTCCGTTGGGGCGAGCGGGGGGAAGGGGGGAGGATGGGCGCAGCGGGGGCGGGGCGGGCGGCTCCGCCACCGCGGTTTCGGCGCCTTCGTCCAGCAGCCGGCGGGCGGCGGCGGCCACCCGCTCCGGCGCCAGCAGGTGCAGGCAGGCGTGGTGGCCCTGCGGGCAGACGCTGCGGTAGCAGTAGCGGCAGGGCACGTCCTCGTAGAGCACCGCCGCCGGGGTCTTCCACGGCGCGTGCTGCGGGTTGGTGAGGGCGTAGAGATCCACCACCGGGGTGCCCAGGGCGGCGGCCAGGTGCACCGGGCCGGTGTTGTTGGCCAGCAGCAGGGCCGAGTCGTCCAGCACCGCGGCCAGCTCGCCCAGCTGCAGCCTGCCCGCCAGCGTGGCCGAGGGACCGGCGCCGAGGCGGATCTCCTCCACCAGCGCCACTTCGCCGTCGTCGCCGGTGAACACCAGCTGCGGCGCTTGCAGGCCGCTCAGTTCGGCGAGCCGGCGCAACGCGGCGGCGAACTGCGCCGGCGGATAGCGCCGCGAGGCCGCGCTGGCGCCGGGGTGCACCACCACATAGGGGCGGCCGGCGTCGATGCCGGCCTCGGCCAGCCGGGCGCGGGCGCGCTCGCGCGCCTGCGGCGGAATGGCGAAGGACAGGCGGTCGTCGTCCGCCACCGCGCCGACGCGGGCCACCAGGTCGAGCTGCCGGCGCACCTCGTGGCGCAGCAGTTCGTGCGGCTCCGGGTCGGCGACCCAGTCGGTGAGCAGGTGGTAGGGGTTCTCGCGGCCGTAGGCCAGCCGCAGCGGAATGCCGGCCTGCCAGCACAGCATGGCCGCCGGCAGCGCGCTCTGGCTGTAGACGGTGAAGATGACGGCGGCGTCGAAGCGGCCGGCGCGCAGCCGGGCCACGGTTTCCGCCAGCGCGGCCGGCGTCGGCGCCGGGCCAGGCATCCACGGGCAGGCGGCGGGGATGACTTCGTCCACCTCCGGCAGGAAGGGCGCCAGCGCCAGCCCGGCGCCGCCGGCCAGCAGGGCGATGTGGCGGCCCGGCAGCTGCTGCCGCAGCGCCCGCAGTGCCGGCGTGGTCATCAGGATGTCGCCCAGGTTGTCCAGCCGTATCGCCAGGATGCGGCTGGCCTGGGCCCAGGGCGAGTTGGCGGCGGCCGGCAGTTCCACCGGCGGTGCCGCCGCGCTGCCGGGGGCGGCCACCCGCTGCGCCATCCAGGCGCTGCCGGGCAGGCCTTCGAGCGCGGCCGGGGCCTCGCCGCCCCGGGGCGGGCCGGAAGAAACGGGTGGCTGCGTCATTCCGCCATTTCCATGGTGGCGCCGGCCAGCGCGGCGGCGGCCAGGATGTCGGCCGCCGCTTCCGTGAGGCTGGCGGCGACGCGGTCTGGCCGCCGCAGCGGCGAGTTGCGCCATTCGGTCTCGGCGCCCACGTCCAGCAGCACGGTGCGGCAGCCGGCGCGGTGGCCGGCTTCGATGTCGTCCAGGATGTCGCCGATGAACCAGGAGCGCGCCAGGTCCAGCTGGTGCTTGCGGGCGGCGCGCAGCAGCAGGCCGGGCGCCGGCTTGCGGCAGTCGCAGCCGCGGCCGAATTCCGGGTGGCTGCCCTGCGGGTGATGCGGGCAGTAGTAGATGGCGTCCAGCGTGACGCCATAGAGGCCGAGCAGGCTGGCGAGGATGTCCCACACCGGCTGCAGCGCCTCTTCCTCGAACTTCTGGTGGGCGAGGCCGGCCTGGTTGGTGATCAGCACCAGCCGGTAGCCGGCCTGCTGCAGCCGCGCCAGCGCCGGTCCGGCGTCTTCGCGCAGGCGCACCCGGGCCGGATCCACGTTGTAGGGGAGGTCGTGGATCAGGGTGCCGTCCTTGTCGATGAAGACTGCCGGCGCCAGGCCGGCGGCCGGCCCGGAGCCGGCGGCAGCGGCATCGACGGTGATGCTCACGGCCATGAGGTCTCTCCCATCGGCAGCACCGAGATCTCGCCGATCACGCTGCCGGCCGGCAGCGTGAGCACCTGGAGCACCGCCTCGGCCACCGCCTCCGGCGGCTGCAGCACGCCGGGGTCGATGTCCGGGAAGCGGTCGAGCAGGAAGGGCGTGCGCATGCCGCCGGCGATCACCGCGGTGACCTTGATGCCCTGCGGCCGCAGCTCCGCATGCAGCGCGTGGGAGAAGCCGAGCAGCGCCCACTTGCTGGCGTGGTAGGCGGAGGCATTGGGCCAGGCGCGCTTGGCGGCGGTGGAGGCGATGTTGACGATGTGGCCGCCGGCCCCCGGCCGCATCTGTGCCACCACCCGCTTGGTGAACAGGAAGGGGCCGCGCAGGTTGGTGGCCATCACATGGTCCCACTGCGCGACTTCCAGCTCGCCGATGGGCAAGGTGTAGTCCACCCCGGCGTTGTTGATCAGGATGTCGATGGCGCCGAAGCGTTCGCGGGCGGCGGCGATGCAGTCGGCCACCTGGATGTCGTCGCCAACGTCCACCACGCAGTGCATGGCCTGGTGGCCGCATTCCACCAGCTGGCGGGTGGCCTGCTCGGCGAGGTCGGAGCGCACGTCCACCACCACGACGCGGGCGCCGGCGCCGCACAGAGCGTCGCACAATGCCTTGCCGAGGCCGCGGGCGCCGCCGGTGACGAGGGCGGTCTTGCCTTCCAGGGGGCGGGTCTGGGTGTTCATAGGCTCATCATCCTTTCGGTGGTCTGGAGGGTGGGGGAGGGCTGCAGGCTGCGATAGACGGTTTCCAGGGCGCTGGCGACGTGGCGCCAGGTGAACAGGCGGCGCACCCGCCGCATGCCGGCCTGGCCGAAGGCGCGCGCCAGGGCCGGGTCGCGCTGCAGGCGGGCGAGGCGCTCGGCCAGCTGCGCCGGGTCGCGCGGCTGCACCAGGTAGCCGGTGCAGCCATCGACCACCGTATGGCGTATGCCGCCGACGTTGGCGCCTATCACCGGGCAGCCGCAGGCCATGGCTTCCAGCGGGGTGATGCCGAAGGGCTCGTACCAGGGCGTGGTGACGAAGACGCTGGCGGCGGAATAGAAGTCGCGCAGCGCATGGCGTTCGCGGCGGCCGGTGAACACCACCTGGTCCTCGACGCCGGCCTCGCGGGCGACCGCCTGCAGGCGGCCTATTTCCGGCGTGAGGGCCGCATCCGGCTCGGCGGATTCGCCGCCCACCACCAGCAGCCTGGCCCGCAGGCCGTGGCGGCGGCGCAGTTCGCCCACCGCCCGTATCACGTTGTCCACGCCCTTGCGCGGCACCATGCGGCCCAGCTGCAGCACCACGAATTCGTCCTCCGCCAGGCCCAGGCGCCGGCGCGCGCCGCCGTCGCCCGGCCCCAGCTCGGCGCTGTCCACCCCGCAGGGCACCATGGAGATGCAGCGCTTGTCCGCGCCGTAGAGGGAGATCAGATCCTCCCTGTCCTGCGGGCACTCGGCGATCAGGCGGTCGGCGTGGAGCGCCAGCAGCTCCTCGATGCGCAGGCGCGCTTCAGGAAAGGTGTCGGCACTGCCCTGGTGGAGGCGGCGGACCTTGCCCAGGGCGTGGAAGGTGACTACCAGCGGCAGGCCGAATGCCTGCCGCAGGCGCAGGCCCACCAGGCCGGACATGAAGAAGTTGGCATGCACCACGTCGTAGGGGCGGGATGGCGGCGCGCAATGCAGCGCCACGCCGTCGCCGAATTCCGCCATGTAGGGCAGCAGCTTTTCCTTGGGCACCGGCCGCGGGGGGCCGGCGGCAATCGGCAGCACGCGCACATTCGGGGCGAAGGCGATGGCTGGCGGCAGGCCGGGGTCGTCCCGGCGGGTGAACACGTCCACTGTGTGGCCGGCGCGGCCGAGTTCGCGGGCGACATAGGCGACGTAGACGTTCTGGCCGCCGCTGTCGGTACCACCCTGCACGGCAAGCGGCGACGCATGTTCGCTGATCAGCGCAATTTTCATTTTGAGAACCTATGTCGGGGGAATCGCTTGTGCTTCGCCTGGGGCAAGCGCTGTGCCCGGCCTTGGGGGAACCGCGGGGAAGCCCGGCGCTTTTCCCACCGTGTAAGTTCGCCCGGCGCGGGGAAAGATTTACTGCGCCGCGGCAAGCGCGCGCCCGGTTTCCACGGAACGGAAAATGCGGGCCGGACCCGGAAGCCGCGCGGCCAGTGGGCTGCAGGCCTTTCCGGCTTGACGCTGGCGGCGGAGCGCGGCACCTGTCCTTGTGCGCCGCAGCGCGCGCACGCGCGGGGCTGCAAGAGGGGACAGACGCCCGGCCCGCGGCCCTCTCCGGCCGCCAGGGAGGCGGGCCGCAGGGCCCTCCCCGGCGCTGCCGCTTCTGGCCGAAGACAGTGCGGAACCCCGGGTGCGGGGCACGGCGATTGCGTCGGGGTGGAGACGGAAGGCGCCGCGGTGGTGCCGGGAGGCGCTCTTCCATCCCATGCGCCCCGGACGGGGCGGAGAAAAGAGGAGCCGAGACGATGAGAACACGATATCCGCAGTCTTCCCCCTACCAGAACGAACGCGAGCAGATGCGCAACGAGCTCGGTGTGCGCGGCGTGGGCGAGGATTCCGACTACGACCTGCCGCCCGGGCACTGGAGCGACGACCAGGAGATGCAGGACATCTATGGCCGCCGCTTCAGCCGCCAGGCCGGTTCCGAAGGCCAGAGACAGAGCGGCGAGCAGCGCGCCGGCGGCCAGCGCGGCCGGCCTGGCGAGGAGGCCTTGCGCCCCGCCGGCCGCCGCGGCTACCGCGAGGACGAAACTTCCCGCTACGGCGGCGAGGACTACACCACCGATCCCTTCGGCCGGGATGAACCGCGCTTCGGCGGGGCTTACGGCGCCCCCGGCGAGTACGGGAGCGGTCGCGGCGAGCGCGACTTCGGCGGGCGCGACTTCGACGAAGCGCCCTATGACCAGAGCTATGCCCTGCGCCGCGGCTTTGGCCGTGGCAACGCCGGCGGGGGCGGAGAGCGCGGTGGCCAGCGCGGGGGGGAATCCGGCGGCGGCAGCCGCGGGCGCAGCCAGCCTGGGCATTGGGGGGCCGACCAGGGCGATCTGCGCTCCACGCTGGCCAGCGGCTCCAGCAGCGGCTACGGCGTCAATGCCGGCGGCCAGGCATGGAGCGATGTCGCCCGCGACCGCAAGGGCCCGCGCGGCTATGTGCGTTCCGACGAACGCATACGCGAGTTCATCTGCGAGCGCCTCGCCCAGCACCACCGGCTGGATGTCAGCGACGTCGGCGTGGAGGTGAGAGAGGGCTGCGTCACCCTGGAAGGCACGGTGCCCGAGCGCTCGATGAAGTATGCGATCGAGGAAACCGCCGACAACTGCTGGGGCGTGCGGGATGTGGTGAACCACATCCGGGTTGCGCCGCGTGGCGGCTGGAGCGGTGAGGGCGGGGGCGGCGCCTGGGGCGGGGCCGGCAGCGAGCGCGGCATGGGTTCCGCCGTCGGCGCCTCGGAGGCCGATCCCCAGGCGGTGGCTTCCGTCGCGGGAGGGCCGCAATCAAAGGAGTGACGCCGGCGATGCGCCGCTTTGCCGCCACCGGCGGTACAGGCGCATCGCCGCGCTCGATGGAGGAAACGGCCATGTCAGGAGAATATCCACCCGACGGGGAGCGCCCCGCCATCGTTGGCACCGAAACCCGCACGCCCCGCGGACCGGGGCCGGACGTGATGGCCGCCAGCACCCTGCAGGGCGACGCGGTGGTCAATGCCGATGGCGAAGACCTGGGCAAGATCAAGGAGATCATGATCGACGTGCCCAGCGGCCGGGTGGCCTACGCGGTGCTGTCCTCCGGCGGCTTCCTCGGCCTGGGCGACAAGCTGTACGCCATTCCGTGGATGGCCCTCACGCTGGACATCGGCCGCAAGTGCTTCGTGCTGGATGTGGATGCCGAGCGGCTGAAGAACGCGCCCGGCTTCGACAAGGACAGCTGGCCGAGCATGGCCGATACCACCTGGGCCAGCGAGGTCCATGCCTACTACGGCCAGCGCGCCTACTGGCAGCCGGCCGATTACCTGTAGGCACGGCCTGCCCCAGGCTGGCCTCCCGGCAGCCGTCCAGCCCCTGAACGGCGGGGGGCCTGGGCGGCTGCCGGGGCATGCGCCCCTGTGTCCCCCGCGGCCGGGTGGGGCGCGGCCACGACGGCGCACTCTTGAAGCGTCCCTGCGCCGGCCCTGCAATCCCCCGAAAACCCTCGATCGCCGCGCGCCTTGAGCGGCCCACGCTCCCCACTCCCTTACGCCCATGCCAGAACCGGCCTCCCAGTCGACCACCGCCTTCGCTCTCCGCCTGCTGGGGTCGGCGCTGTCGCGCTATCGCCAGCGCACCCTGGCCGCGCTGGCGCTGGTCATCCTCGCCAAGCTGGCGGCAGTGGCGGTGCCGCTGGCGCTGAAGGGCATCGTCGACCAGCTGGGCGCGGTGCCGGCTTCGGTGGTGCTGCCGGTGTTCCTGGTGCTGGGCTACGCCCTCCTGCGCTTCCTCGGCACCTTCTTCAGCGAGGTGCGCGATCTCGTCTTCGTCCGCGTCACCCAGAGCACGGTGGCGAATTTCCTGCTGCAGGTGTTCGCCCACCTGCATCGCCTGAGCACCCGCTTCCATGCCAAGCGGCGCACCGGCGGCCTCACCCGCGACGTGGAGCGTGGCACCGCCGGCATCGGCTTCCTGCTCGGCGTCGGGCTGTTCACCATCCTGCCCACGCTGGTGGAGATCGCGGCGGTGATCGCGATCATGAGCCTCAACTACAGCAACGGGTTCACCGCCATCATCCTGCTCACCTTCCTGTTCTACACCACCTTCACCGTGGTGTTCACCGAGAAGCGGGCGATCTACCAGCGGGCGCTGAACAACCTGGATTCCACCGCCAACGGCCGCCTGGTGGACAGCCTGCTCAACCAGGAAACGGTGAAGTACTACACCAACGAAGCCTTCGAGCAGCGCCGCTTCGGCACCATCCTGGAGGAATGGGTGGAGATAGGCGTGAAGAACCAGAAGGCGCTCTCCACCCTGCACATCGGCCAGAGCGGGGTAATCGCCGTGGGCGTGGCCAGCGTGATGCTGCTCGCCACCCAGAACGTGGTGCAGGGCACGATGTCGGTCGGCGACCTGGTGCTGGTGAATGCCTACCTGATCCAGATCTGCCTGCCGCTGAACTCCCTCGGCTTCGTCTTCCGCCAGGCGCGGGACGCGGTGGTCAATGCCGAGAAGATGCTGCGCCTGCTGGAGCAGAAGCCGGAGATAGAGGACAGCGCCGCTGCCCCCGACCTGGCGGTGGCGCGCGGCGAAGTGCGCTTCGAGCATGTGGATTTCGCCTACGAGCCCAGCCGCCAGATCCTGTGGGACGTGAGCTTCACCATCCCGCCCGGCGCCACCGTGGCGGTGGTGGGCGGCAGCGGCTCAGGCAAGTCCACCCTGGCGCGCCTGCTGTTCCGTTTCTACGAGGTGGGCGGCGGCCGCATCGCCATAGACGGCACCGACATCCGCGACATCTCCCAGCGCAGCCTGCGGGCGGTGCTGGGCATCGTTCCGCAGGACACCATCCTGTTCAACGACACCATCGCCTACAACATCGCCTACGGCCGGCCGGGGGCCAACCTGGCGGACGTTATCGAGGCGGCGCGGGCCGCCCATGTGCACGACTTCATCGCCACCCTGCCGGAGCAATACGACACCGAGGTCGGCGAGCGCGGGGTGATCCTCTCCGGCGGCGAAAAGCAGCGCATCGCCATTGCCCGCGCCATCCTCAAGAACCCGCCCATCATGGTGTTCGACGAAGCCACCTCGGCGCTGGACACCCGCTCCGAACGCGCCATCCAGGAGGAGCTGGACCGCCTCGCCCGCAGCCGCACCACGCTCATCATTGCCCATCGCCTGTCCACCGTGGTGGATGCGGACGAAATCCTGGTGCTGGAACACGGCCGCATCGTCGAGCGCGGCACCCACGAACAGCTGATGCAGCAGGACGGCCTCTACGCCCAGCTGTGGCACCTGCAGCGCCAGCAGCAGGAAATGGAGCAGGCCGAGCACGGCATGGCGATGCAGCAGGTCAACCTGGTGGCCCTGCTGGCGGGAGTGATAGACGGCCTGCGGACGGAGATCGACGCCCGCGGCGTCGGCTTCTACAGCACCATCGCCGCCGAGTCGGCGCGCGTCGTCGGCGACCCCGGCCGGCTGCAGCAGGTGATGTGGAGCCTGGTCTTGCGCGCGGTGACCGCCAGCCCGCCCGGCGGCCGGGTGGAGTGGCGCATCGAGCGCGCCGGCACCCATCTGCGCGTCAGCTTCCGTCATGCGGCGGCGCCCGGCGCGCTGCCGGACGGCAAGGGCCTGTCGCCGGCGGACGTGCGCGCCATCGTCGAACAGCATGGCGGCCGCTACGAGGTGCGCGCCGCCGATGGCGACACCACCGAGACGCGGGTGGAGTTCCCGGTGCAGGCGGTGGAGGAAGCGCCCGCGGCGGCGGGCGGCGCGCCGCCGGTGCTGCCGGCCTCCTCCATCGCCGGCGCCTTCGTGCTGGTGGTGGATGACAACGCCGAGGCGCGCGCCCAGGTGGAGGCGGCGCTGCAGCGCGAAGGCGCGCTGTCGCACGCCTGCGCTTCCGGCGCCGAAGCGCTGCGCTGGCTGTTCGGCACGCCGCGCGACGAGTGGCCGGACGCGATGATCTGCGACGTCGCCCTGGGCGAAGAGGATGGCTACGACGTGATGCAACAGCTGCGCCGCTACGAGGCGGAGCAGGATTTCGGCCTCGCCGAGCGCCTGCCCGCCATCGCCCTCAGCGCCTACGACCGCAGCGAACACCGCATGCGGGCGCTGCTGGCGGGCTTCCAGGTCCACCTCGCCAAGCCGGTGGCCCCCGGCGAACTGGTGGCCGCCGTCGCCAGCCTGCTGGGGCGGCGCCGCAACCACCGCCGGCGGGAGCCGCCGCCGGGGCGCTGAGCGGCGGGCCGGCTGCCCCGCCGGGGCGCGGGTTCAGGCCTGCGGGGGAGTGGCGCGCCAGCCCGCGGCCGGCGCTACAGGCTCCCCCAGCCGGCGGCGGGCGAGGCGCTCGAACTCCGGCGGATCGTGCGCGCAGCACACCTCCACCCGCGGCGCCTCGTCCGCCGCCAGGGCGCACAGGCGCACCTGGTTGAGCAGGCGCTGCCACCTGTCCTTCTGCAT
The DNA here is from genome assembly GCF_004361735.1 of Azoarcus indigens. GTDB lineage: Bacteria > Pseudomonadota > Gammaproteobacteria > Burkholderiales > Rhodocyclaceae > Azoarcus > Azoarcus indigens. Next base: position 115,980 of record NZ_SNVV01000015.1, read on the forward strand.
CATCCATGGGTACATGCGCAGGCCGGGCGGGCAGTGCGACCGTTCGCCGTCCATCTCCTCGTGGAAGAAGCAGGCGTCGCAGCCACCAGTCCTCCCCGCCGTGCCCGACGGCGATGCCGGCATGGCCCAGGGTGTGACCGGGCAGCGGCACCAGCAGCAGCTCCGGCGGCAGGCCGGCGAGCTGGCGCACCGCCTCGAAGCCGAACCGGCGCCCGCCGCTGCCCGCCGCATACCCCTGCCAGTGCTCCCGGTGGTCCCATTGCCATTCCCCGTTACGCGTTCCTGTCGCGGCATGGCGGCGGGTGCACGCGGCCGGTAAGGCTTACACGGGGGGCCTGCCGCCACCCGGCCTCGCATGGCGCCGTGGCGCCCTCTGCGGCCGGACAAGGGCGGCGGCCGGGGCGGGAATGGCGATTGCCGAAGCTGTGCGGGACCACCGCGAGCCGGTGGATGCCCATCCAACCCAGTACCACCCACGGAGAACGCTGATGGCGACCGACTACAAGGCCAACCTTCTGGACTGGCTGCGCGACGCGCATGCAATGGAGCAGCAGGCCGAGAGCATGCTGAAAGCACAGGCCGAGCGCCTGGAGAACTACCCGGCGCTGAAGAGCCGTATCGAGCAGCACATCCAGGAAACCCTGGGCCAGCAGCGCCTGCTGGAAGAGGCGATCAGGCGCGCCGGCGGGAGTACCTCGGCGATCAAGGATCTGGCAGCCAAGGCGCTCGCCTTCGGCCAGGGGTTGGCCGGCATGTTCATGCCGGACGAGGTGGTCAAAGGGGCGATGAGCGGCTATGTGTTCGAGAACATGGAGATCGCCTCCTACACGGTGTTGATTGCCGCTGCCGACGCCGCCGGCGATACCGAGACGCGGCTGATGTGCGAGCAGATCCTGGCCGAGGAGGTGGAGATGGCCAACTGGCTGCTCAGCCATCTGCCGGAAGTCACCCAGGCCTTCCTGGCGCGGGACGCCGCGCCGGGTGTGGAGGCCAAGCGCTGAGCCGGCGCCGGGCTGCCGGCCGGGAGGGCCGCCATTGCCGGCGGTGCCCCCGGTCCGGCCGGTCAGCCGGGGCGCTCACCCGGCTTTCCGCATGGAGCAGGGGATGAACGTCAAAGCCGGCGGCCTGCAACGGCCGCTTCATTTCGTCATCGCCGCCGCGGCGGCCTTGGGCTTGCTGCTGGTGCTGGTGCAGGCGGGCCACTGGCTGAGCACCTCGGCGCCGGTGCGCGACGCGCTCGCCGCCGGCTCCCTGGCGGCGCTTGCCACCGCGCTTGGCGCGGTGCCCATCGTGGTGGTGAAGAAGCTGAACCCCCGGGTGAACGACAGCCTGCTGGGGCTGGGCGCCGGCGTCATGCTGGCGGCCACCTGCTTCTCGCTGATCGTGCCGGCGCTGGATACGGCGGGTGAGGGCCGCGGCCCCTGGGCGTCGTCCCTCATCGTCGGCGCCGGCCTGCTGCTGGGCGCCTTCTTCCTGATGGTGATGGAGCACCTGACGCCGCATGTGCACGTGGTCGCGCCCGACCGCCAGGACGCCTCCGACCTGCAGCGGGTGCGCCGCCTGTGGCTGTTCGTGTTCGCCATCGTGCTGCACAACGTTCCCGAAGGGCTGGCGATAGGCGTGGCCACCGCCGGCACCGACGCGGCGCATGCCACCGCGCTGACTACCGGCATCGCCATCCAGGACGTTCCCGAGGGGCTGGTGGTGGCCCTGGCCCTGCTCAGCGCCGGGCTGAGGAAGCTGCCGGCGCTGCTGATCAGCGCCGCCTCCGGCCTGGTGGAGCCGCTGGCGGCGGTGCTGGGCGCGGCGGCGCTCGGCTACAGTGCGCCGCTGCTGCCCTGGGGCCTGGCCTTCGCCGGCGGCGCGATGCTGTTCGTGGTGAGCCACGAGATCATTCCCGAATCCCACCGCCAGGGCCATGAACGCTTCGCCACCGCCGGCCTGGTGTGCGGCTTCGTCCTGATGATGATCCTGGATACCGCGTTGACCGCGTAGCGCAACGGAGGTCCCCATGCTCGACATGCAGATGCCCTGGTACGAGTTCGTGCTGCGGGCGGCGGCGATCTACATCGTCCTGCTGGTCCTGGTGCGGGTGTCGGGCAAGCGCACGGTGGGCCAGTTCACGCCCTTCGATCTGCTGGTCGTCACCCTGTTGTCGGAGAGCGTGTCCAACGGCCTCACCGGCAGCGACGAATCGGTGGCCGGCGGCCTGATCGCGGCGGCCACGCTGATAGGCCTGAACCTGCTGCTGGCCTTTGCCACCGCCCGCAGCCGCAGGCTGGAGACGATCAGCGAAGGCTCGCCGGTGCTCATCGCCAGGGACGGCAAACTGTTCGAGGACGTGCTCCGCCGCAACCACGTCGGCCTGACCGATTTCGACAAGGCGCTGCGGGAGGCGGACTGCGACCTGGACGAGGTGAGATTCGCCTTCCTGGAAAACGATGGCCAGATCAGTGTGCTGAAGAAGCGCTGAGGGCCCCGGGGAGGCAAGCCCCGGAGGCGGCGGACATGGCCTGCGCCTTGTTGCCCGGACCCGCCCGCCGGGGGAGGGGGGGGGACGAAATCCGGGCGGAATGAAAACGGCGGCCCGCAGGCCGCCGTGCTCATGCGAACGGACTGTCTCAGCCTGCACCGGCCGCCGCCTGGTTGGCGCCGCCTTCGGCCAACTGGGTCAGCTTCTGGTCGGCGGCCTTCTCCTCCTTCAGCGTTTCCTGCAGCAGCGTCTCGATGCGGTCGAACTTCAACTGCCGTCCCAGCGCCAGCAGCGTGCCGTAGCCGGCAATCTCGTAGTGCTCCACCTTCTGGGCTGCGGCGATCAGGGCGGCGTCGAGCACCGGCCCTTTCTCTATCGCCTCCATGACCTCCTTGCCTTCTTCCACCAGGCCTTCCATGGCCAGGCACTTCATGCGCTTCAGTTTCACCCCGGTGGCTTCCACTACCTGGTCGATGCGCTCCACCTGATGCTGGGTTTCCTCCAGGTGGGATTCGAAGGCCGCGGCCAGCTCGGGATTCGTCGCCGCGCGGGCGAGCTTGGGCAAGGCCTTGGTGAGCTGCTTCTCGGCGCTGTAGATGTCCGACAGTTCATGGATGAACAGGTCTTCTAGGGTCTTCAAGGGCATGGTGCTCTCCTGGGGTTGATGTCGATGACGGGCCATGCATGGCCTCCCCAGTGAGGTAGCAAGGGCGGTTCCCTCCCTGCCGGGCCGCCGGCTGCCGCAGGCTCCGGTGGGCCGCGCCTATCGCGACCCAGCGCACTCCCTAAGCCACGCCCGCCGTGCGGCGGAGGCCTTGTGCCGGTGCCGTGTGCCGGCGCTCTCCCGCTGCTCTCTACGTTTTCCCGCGCTTGTTCGTTTCCGCCGGGGAAGCAGGTCCGATGTCATCGCTTCCCGGCTGCCCGTACCAGGCCGGCAGCTGGAGCATGGGGTGTGCCTGGCGGGGCATCAGGGTTGCGGCCCTGAGCCGTATTCCGCCGGTAAAAGTTTCGGCTGGATGTAGCTTCTTCTTTCCGGCGGGCGGCCGGGAACGCCGGGGGAGGGCCGGGTTGCGGCGCAATATCGGCGCGGCGCGCGGGCGGAAAAAACGCCGGCCCGCGGCGGCGGGCCCCCGCATTGCAAGGAGGCGCAGGCAGTGCTTCTACAGGAGAACCGACATGGCGACAGAACAGCGGCAGCAAGGTCAGGAGCAATCCGGCGGCGAGACGCCCAACCCCGTCCAGATCCAGAAGTTCCTCGGCGGCCTGGACTACCCGGTGGACAAGCAGGCCATTCTCGGCAAGGCGCGCGAGCAGGGCGCCGATCAGCGGGTGATGGACGCGCTGGAGCAGTTGCCGGAGCGTGCCTATGACAGCCCGGTTTCCATCTCCCGGGAGGTGAGCAAACTTGGCTGACTACGCGGCTACCGGCGGCGCCGAGATGATGCTGGACGCATCCGCCGTGGTTGCCTTCCACGACTGCCTGCTGGCCGGCGTGGAAGGCGAGGCCCTGCATCTGGCGGGGCCGTGGTGGCGCTGGATAGAAGAGATCCACCGCTGCAACGCCGCGCTGTGGCGGGAGGAACGCGAAGCCGGGAGCGGACCCGTGACGGAAGGTGCGCGGCGGGCGGTCGAGGCGCTGGGACGGACGCTGCTCGCCGCGCTGGAGATCGGCTCGCCGCCCCACGCCGCGGGGCGCTGCAGCGAGATCGCCAGCGCCATCGTCAATCGCCTCTCCCTGCTGGCGCTCAAGATCCATCACCTGCGGCGGCAGGCGGAGCGCAAGCAGGCGGATGCGGCCTCCCGCATCACCTGCGGCGCCCAACTGGAGGCCCTGGATGAGCAGCGCGCCGACCTCGCCGCCTGCCTGGACCGCCTGCTGTGGGAGGCGCGGGTGGGGGCCATGCGTCTCCGCCTGCACCGCCGTCCCGGCGAGGGCGACCCCGTGCTTCCGCCACGGGGGCAGCAGCAGGTCGCCGGCGAGGTGGCCGTGGCTTCCACTGCCTCCCCCGCCGCGGTGGACGTGCTGATTCCCACCTGCAACCGCCCCGGCGCGCTGGCGGTCACGCTCACCTCTCTCTTCGCCCAGAGCTTGCGCGGTCTGCGCATCGTCATATCGGACCAGGGCGAGCGGTGCGAGGCCGGCCAGGCGGAGGAAGTGCAGGCGGCGCTGCGGCTGATGCGCGCGCGCCAGAACAGCGTGGAGTTGCATCGCCATCTCCCGCGCCGCGGCCTGGCCGAGCAGCGCCATTTCCTGCTCGAACAGGCCCGCGCGCCCTATGTGCTGTTCCTGGATGACGACGTGGTGCTGGAGGCGGACCTGCTGGAGCGCATGCTGGGCGTGATCCGCGAGCAGGGCTGCGGCTTCGTTGGCAGCGCACTGATCGGCATGAGCTACGCCGGCGACGAGCGCCCGCACCAGCAAGGCATCGAGTTCTGGGAGGGCCGGGTGGAGCCGGAGGCGGTGACGCCCGGCGGCGCTGCCTGGAACCGCCACCACCTGCACAGCGCCGCCAACCTCTACCACCTGCAGTGCCGCCTGGGGTTGACGGCCGCGAGCCAGCGCCTCTACCGCGTCGCCTGGGTGGGCGGCTGCGTGCTCTTCGATGCCACCAAACTGCGCGAGGCCGGGGGCTTCGATTTCTGGCGCGAGCTACCGCCAGAGCACTGCGGGGAGGACGTCTATGCCCAACTGCGCGTCATGGCCCGCCACGGCGGCTGCGGCCTCATACCCTCCGGCGCCTACCACCAGGAACTGCCGACCACGGTGCCGCACCGGGAGGTGGATGCTCCCCGCGCGCTCCGCCTGGAGTGAACCATGAATGCCGCCCGCGCCAGCCTGCTGGACCGCAGCCGCGAGGGCCCGCTGGGCCTGGTCGAGCGCATCGCGGTGCTGCGCCCCAACGGCGTCGGCGACCTGGTATTCGCTCTGCCGGCGCTGACCGCGCTGCGCCAGCGCTTTCCCCGCGCGCGCATCGTCTATCTCGGCAAGCCCTGGCACCGCAGCTTCCTGGAGGGGCGCACGCCGCTGGTGAACGAGGTGATCGTGCTGCCGCCCATTCCCGGCGTCGGCGCGCCTCCCGGCAGCAGGGCGGACGAACGGGCCATCGAGGCCTGCTGCGCCGGCCTGCGCTACCGCCGCTTCGATCTGGCCTTCCAGCTCTACGGCGGCGGGCGCTATTCCAACCCCTTCCTCAGGCGCGTGGGCGCTCGCCACACCTTCGGCCTGTGTGCGGCGGATGCCAAGCCGCTGGAATATTCGCTGCCCTATGTCCTGTGGCAGAACGAGCGTCTGCGCTTGCTGGAGGTGGTCGGCATGGCCGGCGCGCAGACTCTGGAACTGGAGCCGCGGCTGCCGCTGCTGCCGCGGGATGTGGACGAACTCCTGGGCAGGCTGGCGCTGCTGCCGCAGCCCTTCGTGGTGCTCAGCCCCGGCGCCAGCGACCCGCGGCGGCGCTGGCCGGTGGAGCGTTTCGCCGCCGTCGGCGATGCGCTTGCCGCCGCCGGCGCCGCGGTCGTGGTGCAGGGCGACAACCAGGAGCGCGGCTTGAGCGCCGGCGTGGTCGCCGCCATGCGGCAGCCGGCGCTGGACGCCGCCGGCATGCTCTCGCTCGGCGGGCTGGCGGCCCTGCTGTCGCGGGCGACCCTGGTGGTCGCCAACGACAGCGGCCCGCTGCACCTCGCCCAGGCGGTGGGCGCCGCCACCGTGGGGCTGTACTGGTTGATCAATCTCTTCGTTTCCGGCCCGCCCACGGTGGCGCGTCGCCGCTATGCCTTTTCGCTGCGCACCGCCTGCCCGGTGTGCGGCCAGGACAACACGGGCCGCCGCTGCGAACACGATCCCTCCTTCATCGCGGACATCGCCGTCGAGGAAGTCGTCGCCCAGGCGCTGGACCTGTGGCGGCAGGAACGCGCCCGGCCGCGCGCGCTGCCGCCGGGCCCGAGCGCATACGCATGAGCCGTCCGCGGCCAGGCGCCAGGCTGCGGGGGCAGCGCAGGGGAGTAAAGCGGGGAGGGGCGCCGCACTCGGGAACGGGGCTTGTAGATTCGCTGCACGCGGCATTCGTCCCGCATTCCGCTTAACGACAAGCCGGTTTTCTGGGAGACCACCATGTTCAAGCCAAAGGCATTACTGCTCTGCTCCATCGCCGTCCTCGCGCCCGGGGCACAGGCCGATCCGCTGCCGCCGGATGCCACCTACCGGCCGCCGCCCACCCAGCCGTTCTCCGAAGTCAAACGGATGGACGAGCAGCAGAAGGCCGCGGTGATGCAGCGCCAGGCCGCGCTGCTCGGCGAGCGCTACGACCTCGCCGACCGCCCGCTGCCGGGCGTGATGATGTCCGGCGGGCGCAAGCCGGTGCAGGGCGGCGCGCGGGTGAAGCTGGCGGCCGGCATGAGCTGGGACCGCCTCGCCAGCCTCGGCCCGGAGGAGATCCGCGAGCGCGACCTGCTGCCCCAGGGCTTCCGCCCGCTGCCGCATGTGAAGCAGGCCACCGGCGGCCAGGTGTTCCCGCAGCGCCAGATCGACGTCATCGCCAGCCTGGAGCAGCGCGACCTGCGCCGCTTCGATGTGGACATGGACCTGCCGGACCACCTCACCCCGGAATTCCCGCCGCCCATCTTCCTCACCACCCATCCGGAGCTGGGCGACGTCTCGCGCGGGCAGGCGCTCACGCTGCGCAATTTCTACGAAATCATGAACGGCATCATCACGCCGGTGCAGATGGAAGGGCTGCGGCTGCTGCTCACCCCCTTCCCGCAGGAGGAGTTCAACCAGACCGAGGACCGCAAGGTCGCCGCCCCCAGCATGGGCGTGGCCTGTCTGGACTGCCACACCAACTTCCACACCAACGCCGCCTTCCACCTCACGCCGGACGTGCGCCCGCAGTCCGCCCGCTTCCGGCTGGACACCAACAGCCTGCGCGGCCTCTTCAACCAGCAGATCCACGGCTCCAAGCGCTCGCTGCGCTCGGTGGAGGATTTCACCGAGTTCGAGCAGCGCACCGCCTACTTCAACGGCGACCACGTCAGCGCCACGCGCAAGGGCGTGCATCTGCCCGACCGCCCCAACCAGGTGGCGATGATGGCGCAGATGCAGAACATCATCGACTTCCCGCCGGCGCCCAAGCTGGATGTGACCGGCCGCCTGATCCCGGAAAAGGCCAGCGCCCAGGAACTGGCCGGCGAGCGCATCTTCAACGGCAAGGGCCGCTGCGCCGAATGCCACGCCGCGCCCGACTTCCTCGACAACCGCATGCACGACCTTAAGCTGGAGCGCTTCTACAAGGTGGGCAAGACGGTGAACGACCAGGTGGCGCTGCCCGACGGCCCGATCAAGACCTTCACCCTGCGCGGCATCAAGGATTCCCCGCCCTATCTGCACGACGGCCGCCTGCCCACGCTGGCCGACACGGTGGAGTTCTTCAACCTGGTGCTGGGCCTCAAGCTCTCGCAAGAAGAGAAGGACGCCCTGCACGCCTACCTGCTCACGCTCTGAGGAGACCTCCATGCGTTCGCCTGCCACCCTCGCCCTGCTGGCCGCACTGGCGCTGCCCGCCCACGCCCAGCTCGGCAACCCCGGCGTGACCGACCCCGCCACCGCCCAAGCCCGCCCCGGCATGCCCGCCGCAGGCGAAACCAACGTTGCCGACCGCCTCTTCCTCAAGCTCGCCGCCATGGGCAACTTCGGCGAAGCGGAAGCCGGCCGGCTCGCCATTGCCCGCTCCTCCGACCCCCGCGTGCAGGCCTTCGCCCGCCAGATGGTGGAAGACCACTCCGCCACCCGCGGCAAGCTGGAGAGCCTTGCCCGCGAGCGCGGGCTGCCGGCCCCCGCGATGCCCCAACCCGACCAGGTAGAGGCGAAGAAGCGCCTGGAATCCCTCTCCGGCACCGCCTTCAACACCGAGTATCTGGCGGTGCAGCTGGCCGACGACCAGAAGACCGCGCACCTGCTGGAATGGGAAATCAACGCCGGCCAGGACGCCGCCGTGCAGCAACTGGCGAAGGAAACGCTGCCGGTGGTGCTGGAGCACCTGCGCCAGGTCCAGGCCCTGATCGCCGAAACCAGCGGCGCTCCGCCGCAGGGCCTGGCCGCGGCGTCGCCGGCGATGCCGGCGAACAGGAGGTGAGGCCGGGCCAGGGCGATGACTCTGGAGCGCACGCCCCCTGGCGCACTCCCTCCCCTTCGCGGGGGAGGATCTGGGAGAGGGGGATATCCCCGCACGGGGGCGACTGCGCTGGAGCTTCGCTGAATGCCCCTCTTTCCTCCGCCGCCGCCCCGGCCTCATAGCCTGCCGGCTCCGAGGCGTTGCGGCGGACGAAGCAGCGCTTTGCTTCTCCACCTGCGCCCGCGCCAGGAGAGGAGCCTGGCCTCCCGATCCCGGACTGCACCGCCCGCCCGGCTCGGCCAGCCGCCCCGCCTTCTCCACCCTCGTAGGCACGCTCCCTCCCCCCTCGCGGGGGGAGCAACCGTGTTGGCCGTCAAGCGGGCGATGGGCTCCATGGGGTGTTGTTCTTGATCATGGCGTTCATGATGGTCAGGAGCTTGCGCATGCAGG
>NZ_SNVV01000016.1 GCF_004361735.1 Azoarcus indigens
TCCGGCGCCCGCCTGGTGCTCACCGCGATGCGCCAGCTGGAGGCGACCGGCGGCCGCTATGCGCTGTGCACCATGTGCATCGGCGTGGGGCAGGGTATCGCCATCGCCATAGAGCGGATCTGAAACCCTGCGCACGCAGGGGATAACATGAGAAGGCGGCCACTGCCGCCCACACCAGAAGAGAACAAGGAGACGAACCGTGAGGCCGGAAGCCATCCAGATCATCAAGGACGAACACCTCGCCATCAGCGCGGTACTGTATTCCCTGCGCTACCTCGTCAAGGAGATGCGCAAGGGTTCGGCGCCCAACTTTCCGCTGCTCAAGGCCATCCTGGACTACATCGTGTCCTACCCGGACCGCTGGCATCACCCCAAGGAGGACAAATACCTCTTCGCCGCGGTGCGCCGCCGCACCCGCGAGGCGGACAAACTGATCGAGCGCCTGGAGCGGGAGCACAGCCTGGGCTACCCGATGGTGGAGGAACTGAAGCGTGACCTGATCGCCTTCCAGAACGGCGAAACCGAGGCCCGCGAGCGCTTCTTCGCTACCGCCGACCGCTACGCCGAGCTGGAGTGGGAGCACCTGCACACCGAGGAAGAGGTGTTCATGCCCATCGCCGAGCGGGTGCTCACCGCCGAGGACTGGGCGGAAATCCACACCGCCTTCCGCGAGAACGACAACCCGCTGTTCGGCATCAAGCCGAAAGAAGAGGCGGAATCCCTGTACCAGAAGATCCTGTCGCTGGCGCCGGCGCCCATGGGCTTCGGCCCGGCGGCCTGAGTGTCCCGCCACTGAGCGCCGCCACCTAAGTAAGCACCGCCGCTGGCGGCCCCGGCTCGCAGGAACCGTGGCCGCCGGCGCAGGAGCAAGGGGTGGCCGGCAGCCGCCGGCCGCCACCGCCTCAGCGGGCGATGGTCACCGGAATGGACGAGGTGCGTGCCACCTCGGTCGCCACCGAACCCAGCAGCAGACGGCCAATGCCGCCGCGGCCGCGGCTGGCGAGCAGGATGGAATGGAAGCCGCCCTCGACGGCGAAGCGGACGATGGTTTCCGCCGTGTGACCAATGGCGATGTGCGTCTTGCACGCCACGCCGGCCGCCTCCAGTTGCTCCCGCGCCGGCTTGAGCGCCGCCAGGCCCTCTTCCCGGTAGTAGTGCTGCAACTCCTCATGGGAAACGAACAGCCGCGCATGGCCGGAATCCACCGGAATCTGCACATTCAGCACATGAACCTCGGCGTGCAGGCCGGCGCCGGTCAGGCGCAGCAGGTGGGCAACTGCGCGCTCGCCGCATTCGGAGCCATCCACCGCCAGCAGCACCTTCACGCTCGCGGGCTGGGTCGCCACCACCTCACCGGCGGTGCCGCCCTCTTCGCTCATTCCGCTCATTTCGTGCCCCTCCCCTTGTCGTCCGCCTCCAGGTCCAGCTCCACCAGCGGGCCGGGCACCGCGCGGCTCGCCAGCCACTTGCCTAGGCCCACCACCAGCACCGCGCCTATGGCGGCCGTCACATAGTGCAGCCAGCCCGGCGCGCCGGACAGCAGGGGCGCCAGGATCACGTCGCCCACCAGCATGGTGCCGGCGATCCAGCCCAGCAGCGCCGCGCCCAGCGTGATCACGATGGGGAAGCGGTCCATCAGGTGCAGCACCAGCTTGCTGCCCCAGACGATGATGGGAATGCTGACGACGATGCCGAACACCACCAGCGACATGTCGCCATGCGCCGCGCCGGCCACCGCGATCACGTTGTCCAGGCTCATCACCGCGTCGGCCACCACCACCGTCTTGATCGCGCCCAGCAGGTGGGTGCTGCCCTCGATGCTGCCGTGCTCGTCCTCATCCTCCGGCTGCATCAGCTTCACCCCTATCCAGGCCAGCAGCAGCGCGCCCACCAGCTTGAGGAAGGGCATCGCCAGCAGCTTCACCGCGAAGAAGATGAGCACGATGCGCAGCACGATGGCGCCCAGCACGCCCCAGAAGATGCCCTTGTTGCGCTGGGATTCCGGCAGGCGCCGGCAGGCGAGCGCGATCACCACCGCGTTGTCGCCGCCGAGCAGGATGTCGATGGCGATGACCTGGGCCACCGAAACCCAGAACGTCGGCTCGAGAAGAAACTCCGGCATTGATCTTCCTTGGTCAGGACGGCGGCCTCCACGGCCCGCCGCAGGGTGGCGCCGGCACACGCCGCCGCCAAACGAAAACCCGCGCCGGGCGCGGGTTGCAGCCCGCGGCGGAACACTGCTGCCGGCCGCGGATCAGGGCTGCGAGTCTAGCACCCGGCGTGCACCGCCGGAACCCGCGCTGCACGGCGGAAATGGCGTCGGCAAAGCCACAAATGCAGCACGGTTGTCTGACAAGCCCTGACGCTTCGGCCGCGTTCCCGGCACCTCCCCCTCGCCCGCACGCCGTATCCAGGCGCGCGAAAAAGCCTCTCCGCAACGCGCGGCATGGACCTTGCGGAAAGCGGCCGCCGCGCAAAGCCGCCTTCCCCGTGAGGGTGCGCCGCCGCCGGTGCAGCGCCCACTACAACATCAATCACTTCAAGAAAGAGTACCTACATGCAATTCAGCAACAAGACGGCCGCCTTCGCCGCCCTTTCCCTCCTGCTCGTTTCCGGCAGCAGCATCGCCGGGCCGGACTGGACCGCCATCGAACGCGCCCGCGCCGCCGCGAAGCAGACCGCCGCCAGCGAAGCCGCTGCCGGCACGCCCGCCGCAGCCACCGCCTCCGACAACGTGCGCAAGCTCAGCCACGGCCCGCGCGCCGTGGTGCTGCCCGGCGTCGCCAAGGCGGACGCAGCGACCCAGGTCGCCGAGGAAATCCGCCCGCAGGCCGTCCAGACTGCCACCCGCTGAGGCCGGCCGGCGGCGCTTCCCGCCGCCGCCATCGCCAGGCCCCCTATCGGGGGCCTTTTGTTTTTTCCGTCCGCCGCCTTCCACCCGCACTCCGCCTTGCGCTTGCAATCGACAGACCCGCGCCATCAGCAAGCCAGGGGGCCTGCTTTCCCCATGGGCTAGAATCGACGGCCATACCCCATGACAGGCTGAACAACGATGGCCGGAGAACTCCCCACCGCCTCCCCCGCCCTGATCGCCCAGCTGCGCCAGGTGCCCCTGTTCTCGGAACTCGCCGACGAAGACATCGCGCGCATCGCCCGCCAGAGCCGCGAACGCGCGCTGGCCCGCGGCGAAGTGCTGTTCCAGCGCGGCGACACCCCGCGCGGCTTCTTCTGCGTGCTGCGCGGCCAGGTGAAGCTGGCCTTCTCCTCCGCCCAGGGCAACGAGAAAGTGGTGGAAGTGATAGGCGCCGGCCAGAGCTTCGGCGAGGCGGTGATGTTCATGGAGCGGCCCTACCCGGTGTTCGCCGAGGCGCTGGTCGACAGCACCCTGCTCGCCATCGGCCACGACGCCATCCTCGGCCAGCTGGACGAAGACCCGCGCTTCGCCCGCAAGCTGCTCGCCGGCCTCTCCATCCGCCTGCACAGCCTGGTGCGCGACGTCGAGACCTACACCCTGCGCTCCAGCACCCAGCGGGTGATCGGCTACCTGCTGCAGCAGACGCCGGAGGACGTGGACAGCGGCGAGTGCCGCATCGGCCTGCCGACCAGCAAGCAGGTGATCGCCTCCCGCCTCAACCTCACGCCGGAAACCCTGTCGCGCATCTTCCACGACCTGGCCGACAGCGGCCTCATCACCGTCGCCGGCCGCCACATCACCCTGCACGACCTGCGCCGGCTGCGGGCGCACGAGGGCTGAGCGCGCCGGCTCAGGGCAGCGCCACCGCCGGCGCCTGCTCCACCGCGAGGTAAGCCCGCAGCGCGCCGGCCAGGTTCGCCAGCAGCAGGCCGCCGGAGGCCGCCAGCAGCAGGCCGCCCGCCACCGCCGTCGGCGGCCACAGGGTGGCCAGCAGCAGCGCCAGCAGGTTGGCCAGGTGCAGGCGGTAATGCAGCAGCTGGCGCTCCTCGGTGATCAGGCGGGTCATCGCCGGTGGCCGATTCACCTTGCGGCGCAGGTGCAGCCACAGGATGAAGGGCACGATCTTGTAGAGCATGCCCAGCATCACCGACAGGAATACGCCGGCCAGCGCCAGCACGCCCAGTTGGGGCCCCAGCCCGGCGTCCGGCGCGAGACCGGTGGCGCTGGCGGCAAGCAGCCCCGCCACCAGCATCAGTGCCAACATCGCCAGCCGCCAGAAGCGGAAGCAGGCGTCGGTGATCTTGCGCCGGCGGCGGCGCTGCAGTGCCAGCGTGGCCCAGGCGAAGGCGGCCGCGGCCAGCGCCAGGCCGATGGCCAGCAGCCGCTCCGCCCAACCGCCGCCCCAGCCGGCGGGCGTCGCCATCACCAGCGAACCGATGATGAGCACCGCGCCTATGGCCGCCGGCAGGCCGCGGGTGAACAGCAGCGGGTAAGACGGCGTCAGCAGGAACATCGGCACCACCAGCCAGGCGACCGCCACCAGCAGCAGGCCGGCCCAGCCGCCCAGCCCCCAAGCCTGATGCAGGGTGGACAGCGCCATCCAGCCGCCGCCGAGATCGCCGCTGCGTACCAGCGCCAGCGCCGCGCCCAGGCCGACGGTGACGACCAGCGCCAGCATCGCCCCGCGCAGCCCCCACACGGTGGCGCCCAGCGCCGGCGTGCGCCACAGGCCGGCGGAAACGCCCAGCACCAGCGCCGCCACCGCCAGCCCGAGCAGGCCGGCGGCAAGGTGGAAGAACAGTGCATCGCTCCACAGGAAGGCGCAGGCCAGCGCCGCGCCGCCGGCACTCAAGGCCAGATGCACCAACCCGGCGAGCAGGCGCGGCTGCACCACGTTGGCGCCCGCGGCCACCGGCAGCACCTGGAACAGCGCGCCCAGCATGATCTGCAGCATGGTGCCGGCGGTGAGCAGGTGGGTGGCCGCCAGCGCCTCCGGCGTCCACCGGCTGGCGAACACCGCCTCGCCGCGCAGCACCAGCAACAGGCCGGCGGCGAGAACGAACAGCGGCGCGGTGAAGAAGAAGCGCAGCGGCACCGACAGCGGCGGCGCCTGCTCGAAGGAAAGTTCGGCGGCCATCGGCCTGCCTCCCGCGGGGAATGCGGTCGCCGTGGCGGCCGCGCTTAGTGGCCGGCGTGCCGGATGTGGACGATGAAACGGCCGTCGTCCTCGATGTACTCGGTGCGGTAGGCGTAGCCGTTGGTGTTCAGTATCCGGTACAGCGGGAAGGGCTCACGGTTGAGCCACAGTTGCAGCTCCTCGCCGCGTTCGAGGAAATCCAGCGCCTCCAGGGTGCGCTCCATCGGCTCCGGCGGAACCATGTCGCGCGCGTCTATCACCCGGGGGGCGCCCGCCGCCCCGTCCCCCGCCTGCTCAGCCATGCGCCACCTCCATCAAGGCCTGCTCGACCTCTCCCATCAGCTGCTTGAAGGCCACCTCGTCGCCACCCAGTATCCGGTCGCACATCGGGTAGAGGATGTTCTCTTCCTTCATGTTGTGTTGCTGCAGCAGGATGAGCAAGGTTTCGGCGGCATCGGCGAAGGCGACGGCGTTGCGGCCAGCCAGCGCCTCGTCCAGCCAGCCCAGCAGCTCGCGCATCTCCTCATGCTCGGAGCGCATCACCCGGGTGGGGCCGGCGGTGTTGCCGGTGCTGGCCTCGAAGGCGGGGAAGATGCGCTCCTCCTCGACCGCCAGGTGGCCGAGCAGGTCGGCGCGGAAGCGGGCCAGGCTGGCGGCGCAGGCGCTCCAGTCGCCGCGGTGGGCATCGGCCTCGGCGGTAGCGAAGGCCTCGTCGCAATGGCCATGGTGGTGTTGCATGAAGTGGGTCAGGCGGTCCATTCGGGCTCTCTCCGGGGTGGCAGATGAGGCCGGATTGTTTGCGCCGCCGCCGGGCCGCTCCTTGACCCCAATCAAATCCGAAAAATCGTTTGCCATGCGGCGACCGCCGGCGACGCCAGCCTGGATCGCTTGATCTGGATCATGGAGCGCGCCCGGGAAGCGGCCGGATAATCCGCCCATCCCTTCACCGGGCCACGGCGCTCACCTCCTCACGCGATCCAGACAATCGCTCGGGCGCCCACGCTTCCTCCTCCGAGCGGCCCGGCGAGGGGATATCCGTTTCCTGCCTCCTGCCTGCATTACCCGGCGTAGAAGCGCCCGCGATCATGGCCAAGAAGTTCCCGCTGAACCCCAAGCACCCCGAGCGCATCTGCTGGGGCTGCGACAAGTACTGCCCCACCGCCTCGCTGGGCTGTGGCAACGGCTCCGGCCGCACCCAGCACCCGGCGGAACTGCTGGGCGAAGACTGGTACCTCTACGGCGACTGGGGCCTGACGCCGGACGAGAAGGGCAACGCCGTCGAGGAGACATCCGCCCAGGCTGCCGCGGAAGCGGCCACGGGAACGGCACCGCGTTGAACGCGGCGGCCGCCAGCCAGCCTCCGGCACCGCAATAACGCCGCGCGGCGCCAGCCGCCGCCCGCCCCGCAACCGGCACCCGTCCTTCCCCTTTGGTGGGCATTCGACCGCCATGACCGGGCCGCATCGAGGCCGCTTCCCGCCGATGACAAGCGCGCCGCCAAAATTGTCCCGAATCAAGGAGCCTGCCCCGGCGCCTTCCTAGACTGCGGCCTATCTCCGGGCCGCTCCCGGCCTTTCCGCTTCCACCGACCTCCTTATCCCGATGACCGCGCAGGACACCTTCCCCGGCCCACCGCCCCGCCGCGTCATCCCGATCCGCCGGGCGGACGCCCAGCGTGGTCTGCAGGGCCGGGAAGGAGCGCCAGCGATGCACCGCCCGGCGCTTGCCCCGCAACCGGCCGGCGGCGGCGCGAAGGCTCATCGCGGCGGCATTCCGCCGGCCTTCAACGGCCGCCCGGCCGCGCCTCCGGCAGTTCCCGCCCACCACGCCCAGCCCAGGAGGTAAGCATGCTGCGCGAAGCCCTCCCCTGCATGCAGCCGGTCGACCCACGCGAGCCGGCAGCGCCCCATCTTCCGCTCACGGCCGGCCCTCAAGCCATAGACGTGCAGAGCGAGCGCATCTGCCAGTTGCTCGCCACCGCGCCGTTGTTCGAGGGCCTGGCGCAGGACGAGATCGCCCGCTTCGCCCGCGGCGTGCGCGAGCTCACCGCCGCCCGCGGCGAGATCCTGTTCCACCGTGGCGACGCGTGCAGCGGCTTCCACCTCATCCTCGCCGGCCAGATCAAGCTCGCCTTCCTGTCGGCGGCGGGTAACGAGAAGGTGGTGGAAATCCTGCGCCCCGGCCAGACCTTCGGCGAAGCAGTGATGTTCATGGATAAGCCTTATGTGGTGATGGCGCAGGCGCTGAGCGACACCCGCCTGCTGCACATTCCCAAGCAGGCGGTGTTCGAGGAAATGGCGCGCGACCCGCTGTTCTGCCGCAAGATCATCGGCGGCCTGTCACGCCGCCTGCACCAGCTGATGGGCGACGTGGAGAGCTACTCGCTGCGCTCCGGCCGCGACCGCATCGTCGGCTACCTGCTGCGCGAGGAAGGGCTGGACGAAGACTGCCCCGGCCGCGGCCGCGTCTCCATCCGGCTCTCCACCAGCAAGGGCACCATCGCCTCCCGCCTCAACCTCACCCAGGAGCATTTCTCCCGCATCCTGCACGAGCTCGTAGACAGCGGCCTGATAGAGGTGGAAGGCCGCACCATCCATGTGCCCGACATCGCCAGGCTGCGGGCCAGCCTGGACTGAGGGAGAGGGCAGAAATGCGGCGGCGGCATGACGATTCCCGCTCCCCGCCGCGTCCGATAGAATTCCCGCCTCCGGCCCCGCGCCGCCTGCGCACCCTTCTTCTCGCCAGCATGCCCCTCTCCCCCGGCCTTCAGCGCTTGAGCAGCTGGCTCGCCATCCTGGCGATCCTGCTGACGGTGCTCGCTCCCGGCATCAGCAAGGCGCTCGCGGCCCGGGACGCCGGGTGGATGGAAGTCTGCACCGCCGCGGGCATCAAGCACCTCCAGGCGGGAGGCGGCTCGCCGGACGAGTCCGGGCACGCGGGCAGCAGCGGCAGTTGTCCCTATTGCCTCACCCACGCTTTCGGTTTTGCGCTGGCGCCGGTGGACGCCCAGTCCTGGCCAGCCCTCGCCGGGCCTGCCGGCCCTCTGCCCCTGGCCGCCGCGCTGCCGCCGGCCCCGGTTTCGGCCTGGACCACCCCGCAGCCGCGAGCGCCCCCCTCCGCCTGATCCGCCTCCGGCCGGGCTTGCCCAGCCGTCCCCGGCCGCACCGCCCCATCCGCTGCCGGATGAGCCGCCGCCCTGGCAATGAGCACACCTGCCAGACCGGCCCCGAGGACCGGCCGGCGGCCCGCCCGCCTTCCTGCGCCGGCGCCCCGCTTCGTCACGTCTGTTGCGCTGCCGGAACGGAGCCGCCACCGCTGCCCGCTCAGGCACTGCGAAGGAAGCGCTGGCGTGGCGACTCGCCCTGCCGGAGCGCTTTGCCCATGCCCATTCCCGGTTCGCCGCGCCACGCCCCTCCCAGGAGGAAGGCGCCACGGGAAGCGGCGGGCACGAACGAGCACCCGCTGCTCTTCCGACAACGCAATATGGCTGGAGCCGAAAAGTGAACGAACACAATGAAGCCGGGCAAGGCATGGTGTCGCTGCGGCGCGGTGCCCCCTTCTACGCCGCTGGCGAGGAAGGACATGCCTGGCGCCTGGTCAGCGGCACCCTGCGGCTGGATCATGACGACGACACCGGTCCCCGGTTCGCCGGACTCGCCATGACCGGCGATGTGGTCGGAGCGGAAACCCTGCTCTTCGGCCGCTACACCTTCAGTGCCCACGCCTTGTCGCCCTGCACGCTCAAACCCTGGACGCAGGCCGCCGACGCGGCAGCCAGCGGGTTCTGGCTGCAGGCGGTGGCCGCCGCGGAACGGCGGATGGGCGCGCTGCTGGCCCTGCGCTGCGGCAAGGCGACGGAGCGCATCCGCAAGCTGCTGGCGCTGATGGGCGGCAGCGGCTGCGCCGTCGTACTGCCCAGGCTGCGGGATATCGCCGACATCACCGACCTGACCCTGGAAACCGTCTCCCGCACCATCACCTCCATGGGGGCCGACGGCACGCTGGATGTGCAGGGCCGCCATCGCGTGCGCTGGGTACGCGACGTGATGGAATGAGGCCGGCAAGCGGAGAGGGCCGGCGGCATGCCGGTGGGGGGCGGCGGCCGCCGGGCTGCGGGCGTCGTCCAGCGATCCGCCTGGGTTGCCGGCGGCAACGGTGGCTCAGGCCTCGCCGGCCAGCATCCTCGCCATGCCGGCCATCACCGTGAGGTTGGCCTGCTCCATTGCCGCCAGCGCGGCCAGGGCGGCCGCGGGCTTGCCGGCGTAGTGCAGTTCCAGCGCGCGACGGGCGTGCTGATGGACCTCGCGGTGCGGTTGCTCCAGGGCGGCGTAGCCGGGCAAGCGGGCGTAGCGGGCCTTGCCCTCGCCGTCGTAGTACCAGCGGCCGAGGCGGCAGGCGGTTTCGTCCGGCAAGGCGTCGGGGCGCAGGTCGGAGAGGCCGAGAAGCACCTTGTACACCTCCAGCTTCAGGCCCAGCTCTTCCAGGTTGGCGAGCTCCACGTTCGCCAGCCGGGCGGAACTGGCGGAAGAGTGCTCCACCTCGCGCGACAGGCCGATGAGATGCTGCATGCTGAGGGTGGCCTCCGCGCTGTAGCGGGAAAACGCTTCCATGTCCTGCGCGCCCAGTTGCATCACCGCCCTGGCCGCCCCGGTGTCGCCCTGGATCGCGGCGACCCGCTCGGCGATGTCGCCGGTGGCCTTGCCGGTGCGTTCGGCGAGCTTGCGCACCTCGTCCGCCACGACCGCGAAGCCGCGGCCGGCCTCGCCGGCGCGGGCGGCTTCGATGGCGGCGTTCAGGGCCAGCAGATTGGTCTGCGCCGCCACCTCCTTGATCAGCTCGACGATGCCGCCGATCTCCTCGGCACGGTGGTGCAGGCCCTCGACCTTGGCGGAAGCCTCGCCTATCTTCCCCACCATCTGCTGCAGCCGGCCGGCGATGGTCTCGAAGGACTGGCGGTTGCTCTCGGCATGTTCGGCGGCATCCACCGCCTTGCCTTTGTCGCGGTCCAGCGCGCCGACCAGTTCAAGGAAGGAGCCGCCGACACCGGCCAGGGAGTCGCCGAAGCTGCCGAGGTTGCGGAACACGCCATTCAGCACCTCACACTCCTGCTCACGGGCGGCGAGGCGCCGGGCGAGTTCGGCACGGTCGGCCTCGGCCCCCTCCAGGCGGGCGAGCAGCGCAGCGTTTTCGCTCGCAAGTGCGGCGCAGCGCTGCTCGGCTTCACGCAGCGCGCGGATATCGGGGAAGGGCCACATCGCGGTTCTCCGCTGCGAACTGGGGGCAGTTCAAGAGAAGTTCAGGGCAACCAGAACTTGGCATCTTCGGTCACCGTCACCGCGGGATCGGCCTGGTCGGTCACGGTGAATTCGATGCGGTGCGGGCCGCTGCCGGCGGCGCCCGGCGCCACCCGCACCTGTACGGTGGCGGCGGCGGTGGAGGCGCCCTGCACGCTCACCGTCAACGCTTCGGCCAGGTGGATGCCCTCCAGCCCGGCCACGCTCACCACGTAATGGCGCTCGCTTTCGCTGGCATTGATGAGCTGCAGGCGGAAGGCATTCTCGATGGAACCGTCGTCCGCCTCGCTGGCCAGCGCGGCGCGGTCGCGCTGCACGTCCACTTTCAGCGGCACCCGGGTCGCCAGCGACCAAGCGGTGGCGATGAGCGCAACGAGGAAGACGGTGCTGTAGATGAGCACCCGCGGCCGCAGCGCGCGGCGCAGGATGGTGGCGCGGGAGCTGCGGTGCTTGAGCGCGTTCTCGGTGGAGTAGCGGATGAGGCCGCGGGGGTACTGCATCTTGTCCATCACCTGGTCACAGGCGTCGATACAGGCGCCGCAGCCTATGCACTCCAGTTGCAGGCCGTTGCGAATGTCGATGCCGGTGGGGCACACCTGCACGCACATGCTGCAATCCACGCAATCGCCCAGGCCCTGCTCCTTGGCCGCAACCTTCTTGGAGCGGCCGCCTCGCGGCTCGCCGCGGGCCTCGTCGTAGGCGACGATCAGGGTGTCCTGGTCGAACATCACAAACTGGAACTGGGCATAGGGGCAGATGTACTTGCACATCTGCTCGCGCATGAAGCCGGCCATGCCGTAGGTGGCCCCGCCGTAGAACAGCACCCAGAAGGTCTCCCAGCCGGACAGCGAGAAGGACAGCGTCTCCACCGCCAGTTCGCGGATGGGGGTGAAGTAGCCGACGAAGGTGAAGCCGGTCCACAGCGCCACCGCCAGCCACACACCGTGCTTGGCCGATTTGAGACCCAGCTTGCGCGGCCCCCAGGGCGTGGCATCCAGCTTCATGCGCTTGGCGCGATCGCCCTCGATCTTGCGCTCCACCCACAGGAAGAGTTCGGTATAGACCGTCTGCGGACAGGTGTAGCCGCACCACAGCCGCCCCGCCACCGTGGTGAACAGGAACAGCGCCAGCGCCGACAGCACCAGCAGCACCGCGAGGTAGATGGTGTCCTGCGGCCACAGCACGAAGTCGAAGACGTAGAAGCGGCGGGCATCCAGGTCGAACAGCACCGCCTGACGCCCGTTCCACGGCAACCAGCACAAGCCGTAGAAGACAATCTGCGTCAGCCAGGCGAACACCCAGCGCCAGCGCTGAAACACGCCGCTGATGCTGCGCGGATAGACCTTGGCCTCAGAGACGAAGGGCGAGCCCGCCTCGGGCTTGGGCACCGCGGACAGCTTGGCGCGGCGCAGGGGTTTCGCAGGAGGCCGGGGAGAGGACTGAGTCAGGGGCGCTGAAGACGCCTCGGAGGAAGACGGGGAACTGCGCTGCTGCTCGGACATGGGGATGGACGCCGCGGGGCACGGTGATTTTTCGGGGAAAGGACCGTTGCCAGCGGCGTTGCCGGCACAGCATAAGATGCATTTCCTATGCAGCTTTCAGATTACCAGTGAGGCAGGCCATAATCAATATGTTTCATACACCTTTAAAGGCCGGACCATGCGGCTCAGCACCTTCTCCGATTACTGCCTGCGCGTACTGATGTACCTGGGCGAACGCGGCGACCGCCTCAGCACCGTGGCCGAGATCGCCCAGGCGCACGCCATCTCCGAACATCACCTGACCAAGGTGGTGCACCAACTCGGCCGCGCCGGCTATGTCGAGACGCTGCGCGGCAAGGGCGGCGGCATGCGGCTGGCGCAGGCGCCGGCGCAGATCGTGCTGGGCGCGGTGCTGCGCCAGACCGAAACCGACTTCGCCCTGGTGGAGTGCTTCGGCAGCGACTCCCGCTGCTACATCGACGGCGCCTGTCACCTGCAGGGGGTGCTGGGCGAGGCGCTGACGGCGATGTTCGCGGTGCTGGACGGCCGCACGCTGGCGGACCTGATCCACGAACCACCGGGCACGCCGCAGCATCTCGCCTTCATCCGCCGGCCGGTGGCCGGCCAGGGCTGAGCGTCCCGCTCCCCCTCCTCCGCTTTTCGCGTTTTCAGCCGCCAAAAAAAACGAAGGAGCCCATCGGCATTTTTCAGGCTGCTTTTCTCCGCTTCCGGCGCGGCGGAAATGCATCATTTCCCGCAATGGAAACGCCGCAGTTACGCGGCTTTCAGCCTGCGCCACGCCGGCCGGCGCAGCGCAGCGGCGGCAAGCCCGCAGTTCGCCGGGCCATTTCGATTCACACAAAAAGCGGCTTTGCCGTTTTGATTCGAATCAATCAAATTTCGTCCGCCGCTTCATAGCATGGCCCCGCACTCGCAGCCGGCCGCGAACCGCCGCCGGCTTACCGCACAGACAAAAACGGAGCCTTGTCATGAAAAACGCCCCCCTGCTGATTGCCGCTTTGCTCGCCGCCTCCCTCGCCGCCTGCGGTGGCCAGGAAAGCCCGCCGACAGCCCCTGCCGCCGCGCCGGCACCGCCACCGGTGGCCGCCGCCCCGGCCGCGCCGCACCCCGGCGAAAGTTCCTACAAGAAGGTCTGTGCCATGTGCCACAGCGCCGGTGTGGCCGGCGCGCCCAAGCCGGGCGACAAGGCCGACTGGGGCCCACGCATCGCCCAGGGCAAGGACACGCTGTACAAGCACGCTCTGGAAGGCTTCACCGGCCAGAAGGGCATGATGCCGGCGCGCGGTGGCGCGGCGACGATGCCGGATGAGGATGTGAAGGCCGCGGTGGATTTCATGGTGTCGAAGTCCGAGTAAGCAGCACGCCAGCCGCCCGCTCGCATGCCGCGCAGACGGGCTGCGCTGAAACGTCCCTCGCTTCGGCGCAGCCCGAGGCGCTTCGCCAGCCGCGAGAGGGCGAACGCTCGCCGGTGCCGATCCCCTTCATCATCGGCGTCAGGCCAGCGCTGCCAAGGGCGCAGAAGGCCTGAATGCGCTTGCGCTTGCCAGGCCATCTGGCGTAGGGGGGGCAGTCGCCGCCGCGCCCTGCCCTTCCGGAATCAAGCGATCAGGCTGAAGACGGCATCCGCCGGGCGAACCCGCCGCCCGCGTGATCGCCGCCCTGTTCAACCCGCCCCGCCCTCACCCCGCCACAGGCGCCGGCATCGAGTGCCCGTGGTGCCCGTGGCCGTAGCGCAGCAGCTCGGCGATTCCCCCATCCAGCGCATCGAAGCCGAGCACCTCGCCACCCCGGGCGCGGGCAAAGGTTTCGGCATCCTTGCGCTGGGCGAAGGCCGGCAGGTCCGGCCCACGCATCGGGCCGTTGGCGGTGGAGCCGTGCACGAACCAGGCTTGCGCCGCCGGCACCCAGCCGCCGCCGGCGTAGTCTGTGACGTAGCGGGCGGCAATCTCGCCAGCGCCCTGGCCCTCGGTGAAGCGGCTGCTGTCGGCGATGAAGAGCAGCATGTCCACCGGCGAATCGAAGAACCAGGCGTCGCCGCTGGCGACGATCACCTGCGCCGCCCATTGCGGCTGGCGCGCCGGATACATGCCGCAGACGGCGCAGCGCGCCAGCGCCGGCACCGGCCGCGCGGCCAGCATCTCCAGCCCGCTGGCGGGGTCGTAGGGATGCACCGCACCGGGGAAAGGCGCGCCGGGGCGGACGATGCAGACGTCCTCGGCCAGCGCCACCGCCAGCCGGTCGCCCGCGGGCGCGGCCGCGCCCGCGGCATGCCAGCCGTAGATGGCGCCACCCAGCAGTAGCAGGCCGGTGGCCAGCATGCCCAGGCGGCAGAACGGCGTAGCGGCGGAGGCGTGGACGCGGGTTCTGGCATCCATCGCGGCTTACATCCGCTGGTCGTGCAGTGCACCGCCGTCCAGCACCACCATGTCGGCGGTGATGCCCTCGAAGCGGTAGACCTTGCCGCCGTGCTCGCCAGCGAATTTCTGCGCATCCGCCTCGCTGCCGAAGCTGGCGATGGTCGGCCCCATGGAGCCCTTGCGGCTGGAGCCGTGCACATACCAGGCGCTCCGGGCATCCACCCAGTGGCCGCGCGGGTTGTCCCACTCGGCCTTGCCCATGTCCTGCACATAGAGCGCGCGCACGCCGCGGACCTGCTCCGGCTTGAGGTAGAGGGAGAACATTTCCACCGTGTCGCAGAAGAACTCCGGCTCGGCCTTGTCCTGGTAGTGGATCTGGGCCTTGGGGCCGGGGTAGTCGGCCAGCAGCATGCCGTCCAGCGCGCACACGGTGCCGCGGTCTATCTCGACCGCCACCGGCGTCTGGGCTCTCTGGTCTGCCGGGCCGCAGGCGGCGAGCAGCGCAGCGGCGGCCGCGATCAGCAGCAGGCGGGAATACGGGGCAAGGGGGGAGGATTTCATGATGTCGTTCTCTCTTTCGTCACTTGCGGAAGCGCCAGGCAGCAATAACGAGCGGCAGCGCGATCCAGCCCAGCATCACCCCGCCCAGCATCCAGGGCTGTGCCAGCGCCGGCGGGAACACGGTGGCGAGGCCGTACAGGGTGCGCACATCGTCCAGGCTGAAGATGTTGAGGATGCGGAACACGTCCGCCGGATTGGCCAGCAGCAGGTAGGGATAGAACTCGCTGCCGTAGCCGTCGCCGCCCAGCACCAGGGCGCCCAGCAGCAACAGGTCGAACACCAGCACGAAGAAGAACCACAGCGCGATGGCCAGGCCGGAGGCGCGGGTGCGGTCGGCGGCGAACACCGACAGCATCACCGCCAGGCTGAGGAAGGCCATGCCCAGCAGCACCGAGCTGCCCATGAAGCCGAAGTAGTGGAACAGCGCGCCCACATCCAGCTGGCGCGCCAGCACCAGCGCCACCAGGCCGAAGCCGACCACGGTGGAGAAGGCCAGCGCCGCCGCCAGGCCGAGGTATTTGCCCAGCAGCAGTTCAAAGCGGGTGATGGGCAGCGCCAGCAGCAGGTCCAGCGAGCCGCGCTCGCGCTCGCCGACGATGGCGTCGAAGCCCAGCATCAGCGCGATCAGCGGGATCAGGTAGATCACCAGGCTGACCAGGCTGGCGATGGTGACTTCGATGGAGCGGAAGCCCACCGCGCCCTGCTGGGCAGCGCCGAAATAGGCGATGACGAGGGCGAAGGCGGTGAATACCAGCGCCACCGCCAGCACCCAGCGGTTGCGCAGGCGGTCCCAGAACTCCTTGCCGGCGATGGTGGCGATCTGTCGGATTTCCATGTCGCCCTCCTCAATCGGCGAAGCCGAAGAACACGTCTTCGAGCGAGGGTTCGCGCACCCGGATGTCGCTCACCCTGCCGGCCAGCATGGTGAGCGCCTCCAGCACCGCCATCTTGAGCTCGCGCCGGCATTGCAGCGCCAGGCCGCCTTCGCAGTCGCCCACCGCCAGCAGTGGCAGGCCGGCGAGCGCGGCGCGCACCGCGGCGATTTCCACCGCGGCCACCCGCAGCTCGATGTTCAACGGCAAGTCCATGCGCTCGCGCAGCGCCTGCACCGTGCCCAGCGCCTGCACCTTACCGGCGGCCATGATGGCGAGGCGGTCCACCCGCTCCTGGATCTCGGCCAGGATGTGGGAGGTGAGCACCATGGTGACGCCCTCGGCGCGCAGTTCGCGCAGGGTGGCGTAGAAGTCGCGGATGGCTTCGGGGTCCAGCCCGGTGGTGGGTTCGTCCAGGAACAGCAGCCGCGGCTTGCCGAGCAGGGCCTGGGCGAAGCCGAGGCGCTGGCGCATGCCCTTGGAGTATTCCCGCACCCGCCGCCGCGCCGCTTGGGCGAGGCCGACACGCTCCAGCGCCGGCGCGCAGTCGGCCGCCGCCGCGCCCTTGAGGCGGGCGAAGAAGTGCAGCGTTTCCAGGCCGGTGAGGTTGTCGTAGAGCACCACGTTTTCCGGCAGGTAGCCGACGGCGCGGCGGGCGGCGCGGAAATCGCGGCCGCCGACGGCGACGCCGCCGATGCGGATCTCGCCGGCGCTGGCCGGCACCAGGCCCAGCATCATCTTGAACAGGGTGCTCTTGCCGGCGCCGTTGTGGCCGATGAGACCGAACAGTTCGCCGCGGCGGATGTCCAGATCCACGCCATCCACCGCATGCACCGCGCCGTAGTGCTTGCGCACGCCGCGGACGGTGACCACCGCGTCGGTGGTTCCAGCGGCTTCAGTGGCTTCAGTGGCTTGGGCGCCCGGGTGCTGCTCCGCAGCGGCTGTGGCCAGCGGGTCGGCGCCCGCGCCGGACGACGCGTTCGGCATTTCAGCGTATGCCAGGGAAGGTCTTGCCACGCCAGTCTCTCCAGTTTTCCTTGTCGGGCCGCATGCGCGGCTTGGGGTCGACCACGCTGGGCGCGCGCAGCAGCGGGAACTGCTGGCCGACCAGGCGCAGGGTCTGCACCGCCGGGCTGGCGAGCAGCAGCTTGATCAGCGGATGCTTCCCGCTCAGGCGGTCGACCAGGTCGTTGGCCTCGTAGCGCACATCGCCCACGCCGTCGCCGTTGCGGTCCCAGCCAAGGTAGTTGCTCCAGTGGTTGCCTTCCTTGATCCCCCACAATTCGTCGCGGGCGCCGACGTAGCGCAGCTGCTCGCGGTTGGCGATGAAGTCGTTGCGTTCCACCTGGTTGTTCTTGGAGCCGGCCCACAGATGCACGCCGACGAGGTTGTCCACCAGCAGGTTGCCGCGCAGGGTGTTGTACTCGGCGTCGTAGATGAAGAAGCCGCGCGAATTGCCGGCGACGATGTTGTTCTCCACCACCGCGTCCTGGATGGTGCGCAGCATGATGCCGTGGTCGGAATTGGCCCAGACGCGGTTGTTGCGCACCACCTGGTCGCGCACCTCCATCAGCGCCAGGCCGCCGCGGTTCATCCATACATCGTTGTCCTCCCACAGGTTGCGGTAGGAGTTCATGTAGTGGGTGCCGTAGCGGCTGTGGTGCAGGCGGTTGCCGCGGAAGACGGCGTCGTGGGTGACGTCTACATAGAGGGCGTCGCGCACGAAGCTGATTTCGTTGCCCAGCACCCGGGCCCGCCGGGTGTTGTAGAGCTGCACGCCGTTGCCGCGCTGGGAGGATTGGTAATCCCGCTTGCCGGTGATGACGTTGCCTTCGATCAGCACGTCGTTGGCCTGCTCCACCCACAGGCCGAACAGGTTGTAGGTGAGCTCGCAGTTGCGCACCACCGCGCGGTCGGCGCCGGGCTGGATGTAGATGCCGGCGTTCTGCTCGCGCAGGCTGCCGCCGGAGTCGGCCACGATCAGCCCTTCGATGACGACGTCCACCGCGGTGACGCGTATCGTGTCGCCGCGCTCGCCGCCGGAGATCGTCGGCCGCTCCAGGCCGCGCAGCGTCAGCGGCTTGGTGATGCGCAGGTTCTCCACGTAGCGGCCGCGCGCCACTTCCACCACGTCACCGGCTTCGGCGCGGTCGAGCGCGGCCTGGATGGATTCGCCGGGCACCACCCGCAGCGTGGCCGCGGCGGCCAGGGGCGCCAGCGCTGCCAGCGCGATGCCGGCGATGAGGATCAGCAGGCGGCGGGCGGTGGGGAGCGTCATGGCGGAAGGCTCACACCACCAGCAGGCCGAAGGACTTCAGCGCCAGGAACAGGGCCGCGCCCATCAGCAGGTTCTTGAAGCCGACGTAGCACAGCATGTCCATCAGCGAAGCCGCGCGGTAACGCCGGCCCCACCACGGCCCTTCCTTCACATAGGGCTTGGCGCCGAGGCGGACGATGACTTCGAACACGCTCCAGCCGAACCACCAGCCGATGACGGCGCCCGCCTCCAGCCGGCCGGCGGCCGCCAGCACCCACACCACGCTGACCGCCAGCGCGAGCGCCAGGCCGGCGCCCTGCAGCGCGCGCAATTGAGTGCGCGGATGGCGGAAGCCGCTGCGGCTCCACGGCCACAGGTGGTCCCAAAGCTCGGCGGCCAGCCGGCGCAGGCCACCGCCTTCCGCCGCGTAGGGCGGCTGCACCGGCTCGGTGAGCATTCTCGGGTCGACCATGTTGTCGTTCTCCATTGCCTCAGGACTGCGGCGCTATGCCGCTGGCCGCGTTGGCGGTGGCCGCGTTGGCGGTGGCCGCGGCGGGCACCGGCTTGATCGGGATGTAGTAGCCGTTCGCGCCTATCGGCGTCAGCGGCAGGCCGGCCTTGCCGCGGCGCTTGCGCTCGTGCACCAGCGGCGGGCAGGCGTGGTCGTCGGTGTAGAGCACCATGCAGTCCAGGCAATGCAGGCATTCGCGCTGGTCGATGCGGCCGTGCTCGTCGATGGCCTGGGAGCCGCAGCCCACCGCGCAGGCCTTGCAGCTGCTGCACTCCGACTTGCGCTTGAGGCCGAACCAGCGGAAGGTCGTCGGCATCGCCAGCGAGGCGCCAAGCGGGCACAGGTACTTGCAGAACGGCCGCTCGGTGAAGATCGACAAGCCGAGCAGGCTGGCGGCGAACAAGGTGTAGGGCCAGCTGCGGTTGAACAGGCCGACCAGGAAGGTGGTCTTGAACGGCTCCACCTCGGCCAGCATCTCCGCCAGCCCCATGGAGAACACCGATACCGCCAGCAATCCGCCGAACACGCCGTACTTCACCCACTTCAGGCGGTGGTGCCAGACCTTGGGCAGCTTGAACTGGAAGCGCTTCAGCCCGACCCAGCCGCCTGTCTTGTACAGCAGCTCCGACAGCGAGCCGAAGGGGCACAGCCAGCCGCAAAACAGCCCCCTGCCCCACAGGAAGACGGTGGCGACGATGAAGATCCAGAACAGGAAGATGAAGGGATCGGTGAGGAAGAGCTCCCAGCGCCACTGGAACAGCAGCGCATGGAACCAGGTGAGCACCTGGGTGATGGAGGGCTGCGCCATCAGGTGGAAGCCGACGAAGCCGATGCTGATGAGCCAGAAGCTGTACTTGAAGCCATTCACCGGCCACTTGTTGTTGCGGGTGGCGGCGCGGGTCAGGCGGTCACGCCGGGCATATACCACCGCCACCGCGATCAGCAGCGCGGCGAAGGCGGCGATCTCGTAGCGGCGCGTCTGCCACACCCGCAGCCAGGGCGGCGCCGGCTTCTTCACCTCAGGCCGGCCGCCGTCCAAGTAGTGCGCGGGCAGCCAGTATTCGCTGTCGAAGTTGGCGAAGCTGCGGGTGCCGGTTTCGCGGTCCACCCGGTTGCCGAGGAAGGTGAACTTCCACGGGTAGGCGGCGGAGAAGGCGTCGGAGCGGATGATGAAGATGGCCGACTCGTCGAAACGCGGCGCACCGGCCGCCGCCAGGCCGTAGAGGTTGAGGTAGTCCAGGTCGCGGAAGGTGAAGGCGTCCTGGCCCTGACGCACTTGCACCCGGTCGTACAGGCCGCCGCGCACGAAGCCGGAACCCTTGAAGGATTCCTTGCCGTCGCTGCGGATCACGAAGATGGCGTGCTCGCCCGGCTTCAGCCGTGCCAGCAGGTTCTGCCAGCCGGCCTCGCCCAGGACCGCGCGGCCCACGTCCGGCTGGTTGAGGTAGCCGT
Source organism: Azoarcus indigens (assembly GCF_004361735.1). GTDB lineage: Bacteria > Pseudomonadota > Gammaproteobacteria > Burkholderiales > Rhodocyclaceae > Azoarcus > Azoarcus indigens. The sequence goes on from NZ_SNVV01000016.1 coordinate 19,858, forward strand.
ACCAGAGTTCGATGAAGGGCTGGGCGGCGCGCGGCAGGCCAACCTGCTCCGGCGCCACTGTCAGCTTCTTCACGCTGCCTTCCGTGGCCAGCGTCGCCCAGTCCGGCGTTGCGCCGGTTTCCAGCAGCCGGGCCTGCGGACGCATGGTGCGTTCCAGAATGCCGACCTGGCGCGCCACCGCGGCGCCGGAGCTCATCATCACCTGGTTCTGCGCGATCACAGTGACGGTGGCACCGGAGATGGCGTCCAGGCCGATGATGTCTTCCTCCGGCCGCGACTGGCCGATCTCGATGTTGTCGCCGACGAACTTGCCGAGGTACTGCTGGTTGAAGCGCACCAGCGCCGATTCCGGAATGCCCAGCAGCAGGATGGGCTCGGAGTGCTTGAGGATGCGGCTGCCGGTGAAGCGGCCGTTGGCGTCCATGCCGATCAGCGTCACCACCGGCTTGCCGGAATAGGCGGGAATGTCGGTGATGTCGGTGGACAGCATCACATAGCCCGCCAGGCGCCTGCCGTTTCCCTCCTCGACATAACCTTCGACATAGAAGGGTCTTCCCTTGCGCTCGGAGAAAATCGTGGCGCCCGGGAGCACCTCGGCACAGGGCACGTAGTCGCACAAACGGGGAGCGGTGTTCAGTTCGGCGGGCAGCTTGGCCTCGTAGGCATCCGCCCGCACCAGGGGGGCCGCGAACAGCAGCGCGGCGAGTAGCAGCAGCCCGCGCAGGGCCTGGGGGATCATCATGGTACGGTCCGTCTGGAACGGCATGGCCGCAGTCTAGGAAGCGCGACGCAGGCTGTACTTGTTGCGGGTCAATTTCGCCGGGCGCTCCACCAGCGCCTGCAGGGAAAAAAGCGAGGGGCGCCAGGCCCCTCGAATCGCACCCCATCAACAACCCGGGAAAAAGAAAGGGATCAGGCCTCCACGATCATGCGCGAGCGCATCTCGAGGTGCAGCGCGTGGCAGAAGTGGGTGCAGTAGCACCAGAACACGCCCGGCTTGTCGGCCTTGAAGGTGACGGACTTCGTCTCCTGCGGATTGACGATGAAATTGACGTTGTACTTCGGGATGGCGAAGCCGTGCGTCAGGTCTTCCACCTTGTCCAGGTTGGTGAGGATGATGGTGATCTCGTCGCCCACCTTGACCTTGAACTCCCGCGGCTCGAAGGCCGGCGCCAGTGAGGCGATCTTCACCGTGACCTTCTTGCCGTCGCGGAACACGCCGGCTTCCTTCTGATCCTTCACCGCCAGCGGGAACTCGCTCATGTCATAGACCTGCTTGGGCCGCAGCAGATCGCGCTTGAAGATGATGAAGTCGTGCGGCTCCGGCCGTACCGGGTGGTCCGCCACCAGCTTCATCTTCTCGCCGGAGATGTCCACCAGCTGCTCGGTTTCCGCATGCAGCGGGCCGACCGGCAGGAAGCGGTCCTTGGAGAACTTGCAACCCACCGCCAGCCACTTGCCGTCGGCGAAGCGGGTTTCGGACTGGGAGGCATTCACGTGGCCCGGCTGGTAGGTGACATCCAGGCGATCGACGACGTACTGCGCGCTCTTGTCGCCGGCGTGGAATCTGATCGCCGCATCCACGTTCCATTTCACGATCTGGCTGTCGAGAAAGAGCGTGGTGTAGGCGTTGCCGCGGCCGTCGAAGGCGGTGTGCAGCGGGCCGAGACCCAGTTCCACTTCAGCGACGATGGCCTTGTCGATGTCGTCCAGCTTGCCGTCGAACCAGTCCAGTACCTTGGCCAGCTCGATCACCGTGCCGGTGGGCGAAAGCTTGCCGGCGCAGATGAAGTACTTGGCGTCCGGCGTGGCATTCACGCCGTGCGGGTTCTTCGGTACCGACACGTAGCCGACCAGCGCGGTCTTCGGGTCCGGGTTGGCGGCGCGGGTTCCATCCACCACCGGCACCTTGGACGTGCCTATGGTGATGGTCTTGCCGGCCTTCACCGCCTCCTCGACGCGGGCGATGTTGACGAACAGGCAGGCGTCGCGCTCGGCGGACATCATGCCTTCATAGTGGTAGCCGCCTTCGGTGTTGTACTGGTTGGTCGCCGCCAGCTTGCCGTCGTAGGAGGTGGCCACCAGGTCGCAGTTGCCGTCGATCAGCATCTGCCAGCGCACTTCCATGGTCTCCGCATCGACGCAGGAGAACAGCGAGCGGTATTTCTCCGGCGATTCCAGATCGCGGCCGTCGTTGGGCAGCGGAACGTGGAACTCGGCGCCGCAGAACACGCGGGTGGTGTAGTTGATCGCCGGGTCCACCGGGTCGCGCTTGTCCGGGAAGATGCCGTGGAAGCCCTGCACATTGGGCAGCTCGGTGATCTTGTCGCAGATGAAGTAATCCAGCCGGATACGGGCGATACGGCTGTTGATCTTGTCATTGATCCAGGCGTAGCGGCCGTCGTAGTTGCCGTCCTTGTAGGAGGCATGGGTGTGGTGGGTGTCGGCCACGGTGTACTTCAGGCTGCCGTCCGCCTTGGTACCCATCACCGCCTTGGATTCATTGGTGATGCCCCAGCCCACCAGCGCGTCCGGCACGAAGCACGGCACCCGGTGCAGCTCGCGGCCGGAAGGCATGCCGAGCACGCGGAAGTCGCCGGTGTGGCCGCCGCTCCAGAAACCGTAATACGTATCCAGCTCGCCCGGCTTCAGGTGCGGGTTCTGACCTTCGTGGGCGGCGTCGGCATGGCCGGCCGCGGCGGCAGGCACAGCGCTGGCCGACTTGCTGTCCTGGTTGCAGGCGGACAGGCCGACACTCATCGAGGCGCCCGCAAGCCCCGCTACCGCCGCGGTGTTGAGGAATCTGCGACGGCCCGTATCCAGCTGCTCCTCAGGCGTCTTGTTGTGTTCTCGGCTCATGTTGCGTGACTCCGTTTGCGATGGGATGACCTTCTTGTCGGGGTCGATTCTCGAAGTCCGCGACAGCGGAATCCTTGATCCACCGCAAATTCGGAAAGTCACTTCGCGCAGGGCAGCAAAGCCATGGCCAGGGAATATGTCAGTGCGGCCGGCACAGCCACACCACCCGCATAAGCGGTACGCCTGGCCGACGCGCGTCCGGCCATGCCGTTTTGTTGCGGGAAATTTCGCGGAGGCGCGGAAAAGGGAACGCAGAAATGGAAAAGGCCCCTGGGTTTCCAGGGGCCTTTCCGTATCTGGCGGAGACGGAGGGATTCGAACCCTCGATGCGAGTTTTAGCCCGCATGCTCCCTTAGCAGGGGAGTGCCTTCGACCTCTCGGCCACGTCTCCGTTACGAGGGCGCGACTATAGCTGGTTCGCGCCAGCGGGTCAATTTCAAGCTTCGCCGCCGTCCAGGCCGAAAGCCTTATGCAGCACGCGCACCGCCAGCTCGAGATACTTCTCTTCGATGGCGACGGAAATCTTGATCTCGGAGGTCGAGATCATCTGAATGTTGATGCCCTCCTCGGCCAGCGTGCGGAACATCTTGGAAGCCACGCCCGGATGCGAACGCATGCCGACGCCGACCACCGAAACCTTGGCCATGGTCTTGTCGCTCTTCAGCTCACGGGCGCCGAAATGCGCCTTCACGCCGTCCAGGATCTTGACCGCCTTGTCCAAGTCACCGCGGCCGACGGTAAAGGAGAAATCGGTGGTGCCGTCATGGCCGACGTTCTGGATGATCATGTCCACATCGATGTTCGCTTCCGCGATCGGACCGAGGATCTGGTAGGCGATGCCGGGCTTGTCGGGCACGCCGAGAACGGTGAGCTTGGCCTCGTCGCGGTTGAAGGCGATGCCGGAGATAACGGGCTGTTCCATGTTGCTGTCTTCCTCGACTGTGATGAGCGTGCCCTCCCCTCCGTCCTGGAAACTGGACAGGACACGCAGCTTGACCTTGTACTTGCCGGCGAACTCGACCGAGCGGATCTGCAGCACCTTGGAGCCCAGGCTGGCCATCTCGAGCATCTCCTCGAAGGTGATGGTGTCCAGCTTGCGGGCTTCCGGAACGATGCGCGGGTCGGTGGTATAGACGCCGTCCACATCGGTGTAGATCTGGCATTCGTCGGCATTGAGCGCCGCCGCCAGTGCAACCCCGGTGGTATCCGAGCCGCCGCGGCCCAGCGTGGTGATGTTGCCGTCGGCGTCCACGCCCTGGAAGCCAGCGACCACCACCACCGAACCCTGCTGCAGGTCGCGGCGCATGCGCTCCTCATCGATCTCCAGGATGCGCGCCTTGGTGAATGAGGAGTCGGTGAGGATGCGCACCTGGCTACCGGTGTAACTCTTCGCCTTGACGCCAATGTCTTGCAGCGCCATGCACAACAGGCCAATGGTGACCTGTTCGCCGGTGGAGATCACCACGTCCAGCTCACGCGGCTCCGGCGTCGCCGCCACTTCCTTGGCCAGCGCGATCAGCCGGTTCGTCTCGCCGCTCATCGCCGAAACCACGACCACCACGTCATGGCCCTCGGCGCGGAACTTGGCCACCTTGCGGGCAACGTTCTTGATCCGCTCGGGGCTACCCATGGAGGTGCCACCATACTTCTGAACTATCAGAGCCATCGATCCAAGCGCCTGTGGATAAAGCCCGAAATTCTATCCAAAGGCGGAGGTTTTTGCAGGAGTGAGAATCTTGACACGGAGAACCGCAAATATTGGTTACGGTTAACCCGGAACTGAGCGGCATCCCGGTTGTATGTATGAAGAATAGTGATCTATACTTGATTCACCCTACAACTTAAGTCGTAGGAACTTTCTAAAACCCAGCCAGGTCTCATATCGCGTCTGGCTACCCAACACAGGGCTTAATCATGAAAAACGCCGAAACCATTGACGTCCGCGAGATCCGTCGCAAGCTCGGTCTGAACCAGTCCCAGTTCTGGTCCAAGATCGGCGTAACCCAAAGCGGGGGCTCCCGCTATGAGAGCGGCCGCAACATTCCGCGCCCCGTCCAGGCTCTGCTGCGCCTCGTGCACATCGAGCAGATCGACATCAGCAAGGTGAAGAAGGACGACATGGAAGTTGCCGAATACCTGAAGGCGACCAACCCCGACCTCTACAAGTCGCTGAAGAAGGAAGCCCGCGCCAAGAAGAAAGAGCGCAGCTGATCCGTGCCGGTAGCAGGCAATCTCAAGGGCTGACGCGTACCGTCAGCCCTTTTTCACGTATACGCCCGGCAATCGCTTCCAGTTCGCCGGCGGTAAGCGGCTTCAGATGGCTCGCCTCTACCTGCATGGAAGGGCGGGCGAGGCCATACAGCAGCACGCCTTGCAGCTTGCTCACACCGGCAGCGGTCAGCACATCCAGGTACGCCGCGAGCTCAGTCCCGGACGGCGGCGCATCATCCCAGCGGAACATGCAGGTCTGTACCCAGGTCGGGCAGAGCGAGGCGCTCAATGCGAGATGCTTCGCCACCGCCGCCGGGTCCATGCGAACGCCGTTGATGCGCTCCATACCCGCCACCGTTCCCGCATCCACCTTGAACCATACTTCGCCGCCGGCCTCGCCCAGCGCATGCACGCCCTGCTGGACACGCGCCTGCGCCATCAGGCTGCCGTTGGTGATCAACCGGATCGGCACTTCCTTTCCCAGGCCTGCCTGCTCCCGCAGGCGCACCACCAGGTCTAGCGCTTCCGGGAACACCGCTGCGCTGGTTGGCTCGCCGTTGCCGGAGAAAGCGATGTCGCGGATCGCTCGCATGCCTTCCGGCGCATGGCGCTGCAGCCAGTCGCCATGGACCAGATCGTCCAGGAAGCCGCCCAACTCCTGCTCCAGTTGCGCCAGATCGATGGCAGGCGCTTTGCCGCGGACAAGATCCGGCACCTGGCAATAGGCGCAGTGCCAGTTACAGGCATTGTTGGGATTGAGGTTGATGCCAATGGATACGCCGCCGGCGCGACGCGACAGCACCGGATAGACGTAGGTCAGCCCGGCGAGATCGCGGTCGTGGTTGCGGATGGTGAGCGGGCGGGCAAGGGAAATCATCATCGACTCAGTGGGTTGCGGGGAAGTTGGACGCCGCAGGCAAGACGGGGGGCCGGAGGCCGATGCTATAATCCGCGCCCGTTCTGCCGAGACTCACCATGCGCATCACCCGCCGTCTGGAATTCGACGCCGGCCACCGGATACCGGATCACGCCAGCCAGTGCCGCCACCTGCATGGCCATCGCTATGTGCTGGAGGTCACCCTGTCGGGCGACATCATCAAGGCCGATGGACAGCCGGTCAACGGCATGGTGATGGACTTCGCCGACGTCAAGCGCATCGCCAACGAACAGGTGGTCAGCCGCTGGGACCACGCTTTTCTCGTCTATCGCGGCGACAGCTTGGTGGTGGATTTCCTCGCCACGGTTCCCGGCCACAAGACGGTGGTGCTGGATGTGGTCCCCACCGCCGAGAACCTTGCCGCCGTCGCCTTCCGCATCCTGGATGCGGCCTACCAGGACATCTACGGCAACCACCTGCGACTGGAACGTGTCCGCCTCTACGAGACGCCGAACTGCTGGGCCGACGCACTGAGGGACGAAAGCCGGAGCTGAACCGCCACGGCAAAGAAAAAAGGGAAGCGCCTGCTTCCCTTTTTCACGTCCGGCGCGGGCTTTTTCAGGCCGCGTAGCGCCGCAGCCGCATCGAGAACTCCTGCAGTTGCTGGATGCCGCTCTCTTCCGCCCGCGCGATCCAGTCATGCAACTGCTTCAGCAGTTGCTCATGGGTTGCGGTGGAGCGAGCCCAGATCGCCGACAGCTCCTCGCGCATGGATACCACCAGGCTGAGCGCGATGCTGTCCTTCATCACCACTTGCAGTTGCTGCTTCTGCCCCTCGGCGAGGTGGCGTTCCTCGCCGGACAGCACCCAGCGCTTCAGCGCCTTGGCATCGAAGCTGCCAGCGTGATGACTCTTCATCAGCTTGTCGATTTCCTCGCCGCAGATGCGCTTCAGCGAGGCGACGTAGTGGGTCATGACGTCGTAGCGGTGAGTGATCACCGCCTGCAGGGTCTCCAGGTCGGGAATCAATTTGGCCTCGCCGAACTTCGGCGTCGGAATCACCTTCTTCACCTTGGCCAGCCCCAGCCGCTCCAGCGTGCGGATATACACCCAGCCGATGTCGAGCTCGTACCAGCGGGCGGAGAACCTGGCCGAGGTGGCGAAGCTGTGATGGTTGTTGTGCAGTTCCTCACCGCCGATGATCAGCCCCCAGGGCACCAGGTTGGTGGAGGCGTCGGTGCAGTCGAAATTGCGATAGCCCCAGTAGTGGCCGAGGCCGTTGACCACGCCCGCGGCCCAGAATGGAATCCACACCATCTGCACTGCCCAGATCGTCAGCCCGATGGGGCCGAAGGCGATGAGATCGATGATCAGCATGATGGATACGCCCAGCGTGGAGCGCCGGTACACATTGCGCTCCAGCCAGTCGTCCGGCGTGCCGTGGCCGTAGCGGGCCAGGGTTTCGGCGTTCTTCGCCTCGGCGCGATACAGTTCGGCGCCCTCCCACATCACCTTGCGGATGCCGCGCGTCTGCGGGCTGTGCGGGTCTTCCTCGGTTTCGCACTTGGCGTGGTGCTTGCGGTGGATGGCGGCCCAGGCCTTGGTCTCCATGCCGGTGGTCAGCCACAGCCATAAGCGGAAGAAATGGCTGGGGATGGGATGCAGATCCAGCGCCCGGTGGGCCTGATGGCGGTGGAGGAAGATGGTGACGGAGGCGATGGTGATATGGGTAAGCACCAGGGCGACGAGGACGTAGCCCCACCAGGGAAGATCGAACAACCCGGAGATCATGTGCAGAAGAGTCCTTGCAGGGGAAAAGCTGTGCCGATTCTACGTGATGGCCTGGCGGGGAATCGCCACAAAACACACGCCTTGATCAATCCTTGGCCACGGAGTCTGGGACAGGCAAGACGGCGTTCAGTTCGGAGCCAGGAAGCAGCCGCACCTCGCGCTGGGGATAGGGGAAGCCGATGCCTTCGGCCTTGAAGCGGCGCATCACCTCGAGATTGATGGCGGATGAGATGCCCAGCGTGCCTTCCTGCGGATCGGCGATCCAGTAGCCCAGCCGCAGGTTGATGCCGTTGTCGCCGAAGCTCACCAGGTAGGCGCGGGGCGCCGGCGTCTTCAGCACCCTCGGCTGCTCGGCGGTCACCTGCACGAGGATGGCCATCGCATTCTCGACGTCCGCGTCGTAGGCCACCTGGAAATCCAGCGAAACCGAAACATTGGTGTCGCTGTAGGTTTCGTTCTTGACGATGGAGCCCACCAGGGTGTCGTTCGGCACGATGGACTCCACCCCGTTGCCGGCGCGGATGACCGTGTAGCGGGTGGTGATCTCCCGCACCACGCCGCGCTCGGTGCCGACGGTGATCAGGTTGCCGATGCGCAACGAGCGGTCCAGCAGCAGGATGAAACCGGAGACGTAATTGGCCGCGATCTTCTGCAGGCCGAGGCCGAGGCCGACGCCCAGCGCGCCGCCGAATACCGAGAGCGTGGTCAGGTCGATGCCGACCATGGGCAGCGCCACCAGCACCGCGATGAGCAACAGCAGGGCATTCGCCACCCGCGCCATCACCACCCGCACATTGGCGTCCAGCCCGGCGGCGGCGGAGAGGCGGCGGTCCACCACCCCGCCTATCCATAGCGCCACCAGCACGGTCAGCAGCACCATGGCCGCCCCCTGCATCACCATCCACAGCGACAGCTTCTGGCTGCCCATGGTGAAGGAGATGGCGTCCAGCCCATCGATGACTTCCGGCAGCCAGCCGACGATGTGCAAAGCCACCACGATCCAGGCCAGCGCAGCGAAGCTGCGCTCGAAGCCGCCCAGCCAGCTGGAGTGGCCCACCGCCTGGCGCACAGCGAAGACGACGAAGCGGATCGCCGCCAGCGACATCAGCAATGGCACCGCGAGGTCGAGCAGATAGACGTTCTGGAACTTGTTCAGCACCGCACGTGCCCCCACCACCAGGATGAGCGCCGACAGCGGGAAGATCACCCGCCGTATGCCGTGCTGGCCGAAACGGCGCGCCGCGCTGGCCGGCGTCTCCACCGCATTTGCCTTCGCCCGCTGCAAGGCCAGCCGCTGCACCATCCAGCCGGCCCCCAGGCACAGCGCCAGGGCCGCCACCTGCCAGATCACACGGGGATCGTGCAGGTCTGCCCAGATGTGCTGCAGCAGGGCAGCGAACTCGGTTCCGGCGGCGTCGGCGGGCATGGCTTCCATATGCGGGACTTCCTCGGTCAGGGCTTCCAGGGCAGACGGGTAACGGGCGTGGCCTGCGCGCGGTGGCGCCGCCAGTTGTCGCGGTAGGCGCCGGCCAGGGCGCAGTTGTCGCGCAGCACCAGCACGTTCTCCGCATTGCGGTTCTGCGCCGACCAGGTGAAGTTGTAGGAGCCGGTGGCGACCGCGCAGTGCGGGCCATCGGCATCGGCGATCAGCAGCTTGTTGTGGGCGGCGGCGTAGCGGGTTTCCAGCGCCACCGGCACACCGGCGGCGAGCAAGCGCGGCAGGGCGTTGCCCTTTTCCCGCTGGTTCATCTTGGCGTCGGCCAGCACTTCCACCGCCACGCCGCGCGCCTGCGCCGCCACCAGGGCATCGGCGATGCGCCGGCTGGTGAAGGCATAGGCCTGCACCTGCAGGCTGCGGCGGGCGCTGCCGATGACCTTGAGCAGCAGCTTCTCGGCATCGTCACGCGGGGTGAAGGCCACTTCCACTTCGCCGCTGGCCGGCATGCGCTGGCTGGCGGCGGCGGGGGTGAGGACAGGCACCACGAGGGCGGACAGGGCGAGCGCGGCCAGCAGTCCCCGGGCGCGGTGCCGGGGACCAGGACGGCGCTCAGGCATCGGCGCTCCGTTCCAGCACCGCCGCGAAGAAGCCATCGGTGTCATGCAGCCGCGGGCTGAGGCGCAAGCGTTCGCCGGTCTGCAGGGCCACACCCTGCTTCTCCAGCACCGCGCTGGCGTCGACCTGGCGGAAGCCGGGGTGAGCGGCCAGGAAGGCATCCACCACCGCATCGTTCTCTTCCGCCAGCAGGCTGCAGGTGGCGTACACCAGCCGCCCGCCCGGCCGCACCAGGCGGGCGGCGGAGGCCAGGATGGCGCGCTGCTTGGCGACCATCTCGTCCACGCCGGCAGCACTCTGCCGCCACTTCAGGTCGGGGTTGCGGCGCAGGGTGCCCAAGCCGCTGCAGGGCGCATCCACCAGCACGCGGTCGGCCTTGCCGGCCAGGCGCTTCACCTTGGCGTCGTTTTCATGCGCGATCAGCACCGGATGCACGTTGGACAGCCCGGCCCGCGCCATGCGCGGCTTGAGCTTGGCGAGGCGCTTCTCGGCGACGTCGAAGGCATAGAGGCGGCCGGTGGAGCGCATCATCGCGCCCAGCTGCAGCGTCTTGCCGCCGGCGCCGGCGCAGAAGTCCACCACCAGTTCGCTGCGCTTGGGCTGGACCAGCAGGCCGAGCAACTGGCTGCCTTCGTCCTGCACTTCCACCGTGCCATCGAGGAACAGCGGGTGCTTCTGCAGCGCCGGCTTGCCGCCGAGGCGGATGGCCTGCGGCGACCAGGCGCCGGGCTCGGCCTTGAAGCCTTCCGCGTTGAGCCGGGCCAGCACTTCGTCGCGGTTGCCTTTCAGCAGGTTCACCCGCAGATCCAACGGTGCCGGCTGGTTGAGGCTGCGGGCGAGGTCGAGCAGCGCTTCCTCGTCATGGGTGGCGAGCAGGCGCTCGGCCAGCCAGTCGGGCAGGTCGGCGCGTTCGGCCAGGCTGCCGCCATCGATGGGCGCGGCCTTCACTGCCGCCACCCAGTCGCGCTCGGTGGGCGAGGCCAGGCCCTCGAACTGGCGCATCGGCCAGCCTTCGCCGCGCGCCAGCCAGGCCAGCAGCAGCTGCCGCGGGGTGGCGTCGTCGCCGGCCAGGCGGCGCAGCCAGCGCAGGCGGCGCAGGATGCCGTACACCGCCTCGGCGATGAAGCCGCGGTCGCGGTGGCCGAGCTCGCGGTTGTCGCGGAAGTGGCGGGACAACACCGCGTCCGCCGGGTGTTCGAAGGCCAGCACCGCGCCCAATACCTGGGTGGCCTGGATCAGCAGGCCGCGGGAAACGGCGGCCTCGTTCGTCTTGGTCTGTTTCTGCATAGCGCCTTCAGTTGGCGAAGAGGCCGTTCGGGGCCTCCGCGCTCTTCTCTTCCTTGAGTTCTACCATTTCCTGCACGGCGGCCAGCTCGCGCTCGCCTCCCTTGTTCTCGTCCGCCTGCGCCAGCCGCAGGTGGGTAGCTTGCTGGTCCAACATCTCGCCCTTGTCGTCCGTCATGCGAATGCGCACCGGCAGCATGCCGTAGTTGCGCGCCAGCCAGATGTCTATGGTGAGCGAGCCGTCCTCCGCCTGGGCGCGCAGCCGCAGGGTATCGACCCTGCCGATGGGCAGCCGCAGGCCCTCGTCGCCCACCGCCTCCAGCAGCGCGATCTTGGCCTCCTTGTTGCTCACCACCGTCAGCGTGCGCGGCAGGCCGGCGGTGCCGACGATGCCGATCTGGTGCCACAGGCTAAGCACGTCCTGGTCGCCTGCCTGGATCCCGGCGCTGCGCCGCTCGCGTTCGCCGCGGCGGATGCTGACCTTGCCGGCCTGCCAGTCGAACAGCGCCGTCTCCGGCTCCTTGCCCTGCTGCTGCACGCTGAAACGCCGGGGTTGCAGGCCCTGCGGCCCCACGCCGCCCTCGCTGTGCTGGGAATACTGGAAGCCGCGCACCAGCGCGATCAGCCCGGTGGTGCGCAGGTTCACCTCCATGCGATAGCTGTCGTCGTCATGCGACCAGCTGTGGCTGGCCTCGCCCACCTCCAGGCGCTTCTCGCCGAGGAACACCCGGAAGCTGATGCTGCCCTGCGCCGGCCAACCTTCGATGCTGAAGGCCTCCGCCGGGGGCGCATTGTCCACCGCGCCGTCCTTTTCCGCCACCGGCAAGGGAGCGGAGACAGGCAGCGCGCCGCCGCCGTTATCCGGCGCCGGCGGGGCGAACTCCTCAGGCGCATCCACGTCGGGAATCGACTGCCGCGGCGGCGGCATCAACCCCGCCGGCTCGGCCTTGGTACTGGCCGCCTCCGCCTGGCGGACGGGCCTGGGCCGGGGCGGTGCGGCCACCGGCCGGGGCGGCGCGGGCCGGATCTCCGGCGGCGGGGGCGCCGCCGGCCGCGCCGGCAGCAGCGTGGCAGTCAACACCGGTTCCGCTGCGGTTTGCCCGAGCGGTGCAATGGAGAAATGCCAGAGGTCGCTGCCGAACAAGGCGCCGTGGGCGAGCAGCGAGGCCCCGAGCGCGAGGAGCAGGCGGCGGTTGATCATGGCCGCCTGCCCTCAGCCGGCTCCCAGCGCCGGCACGGTCCAGCTGGCGCCGGCCTCTTCAGCACCGACGACCCTCACCCGGTTGTCGCCGCCCAGCTGCAGCCGGCCTTCGACGAACCAGCGCACCGCCTGCGGATAGATGCGGTGCTCCTGCTCCAGCACCCGCGCCGCCAGGCTGGCCTCATCGTCGTCGTCGCGCACCGGCACCACCGCCTGGATCACCATCGGTCCGCTGTCCAGCTCCGCGGTGACGAAATGCACCGTAGCGCCGTGTACCCGTACCCCAGCCTCCAGCGCACGGCGGTGGGTGTGCAGGCCGGGGAAGGCCGGCAGCAGCGACGGGTGGATGTTGATCAGGCGGCCTTCGTAGCGGCGCACGAAGTCGTCGGTCAGCACCCGCATGAAGCCGGCCAGCACCACCAGATCGGGATCGCGCGCGTCTATCGCCTCGGCCAGCGCGGCATCGAAGGCGCTGCGGTCGGCGTAGGCCTTATGGTCTATCGCCAGCGCGGCAATGCCTTGCGCCTCGGCAAAGGCGAGCGCGGGCGAATCCGGCCGGTTGCTGATCACCGCGGCGATGCGGGCGCCGGGAATGCCGGCGCGCACGATGGCTTCCATATTGCTGCCGCGGCCGGAAACGAGAATGACGATGGACTTCATGATCCTTGAGGCTTGCAGGAAAGGCTGCGGGAAAAATCCGGGCAGGGGCCGGCGCCCTGGCGGGCGGAAACCGGTGCCTAATGCACCGGCAGGAACACCGCGGTGGCCATGCTCTGGACCACCCGGGTCACCGTACGTTCGGTCTTCTCCTCGACCACGTCGGAGAGAAGCTCCAGCAAGCCGATGATGCGCCCGAACTCGCGCTCGAAGCTGAGGTTGGTGATGTCGCCGATCTCGTTCGACAGCAGCAGCAGCTCGCCGCGCTCGTCGCGCGCGCTGGCCAGTTTCCAGGCCGCGATCTCGACGTTGCGGGCCGCATTGTAGAGGTGCTGGGCGTCCAGATCATCCAGCACGTAAAACTCCTCCCGGTCGCCGAAGGCCGACTGCACCATGCTCGCCATGCCGACGATATAGGCCATGACCCGGTCGCCGCGGTAGCCGGGGTGCAACGCCACCTGTATCGCATCCACCCCGCGGCGGTAGCCCAGCTCCTCGAAGCGCCAGCCGTGCTTGTCGTCGAAGACGCGCGACACCGCCGCCTCCAGCGTGGGCGCCGACTTGCGCCACTCCTTCGGGTTGCGCTTGTAGAGCTTCACCGCCAGCCGGCGCAGGCTGATGAAGATGCGCTGCTGGTCCGCCTCGACGAAGCGGTTCACATCCGACTTCACCAGATGCTGCACCGCCCAGGCCGGCAGGCGGCCTTCGCGCGGCGCCGTGCCCGGCGACGAACAGCCCGCCATCAGCGCGATGCCGAGCATGCCCGCGGCCCAGCCCCTGCGCACACCTACGCCTCCCCCACGCCCCATGCACGCCTCCCCGTTGCCCCGGGCATCAGAATAATTTGGGCAAATAATAACCAAGCCCGCGCGGCAGCGGCATCTCCGCTGCATGGGTGCCCGCCGTGCCCTGCCGGCGGCAACGCCCCGCGCCGGCCGCAGCCCGGCCAGCCCGTATAATTGCCGGCCCATCCGCCTTTCCTCCGCAGCCGACAATGCCCGTCATCAACCGCCTGCCCGACCTCCTCGTCAATCAGATCGCCGCCGGTGAAGTCGTGGAGCGACCGGCCTCGGTGCTCAAGGAGGTACTGGAGAACGCGGTGGATGCCGGCTCCCGCGCGATCGAGGTGCAGCTGGAACAGGGCGGCGTGCGGCGCATCCGCGTCAGCGACGACGGCTGCGGCATCGAGCGCGACGACCTCGCCCTCGCCCTGGAGCGCCACGCCACCAGCAAGATCGCCAGCCTGGACGACCTGGAGCGGGTTGGCACCATGGGCTTCCGCGGCGAGGCGCTGGCCGCCATCTCCGCCGTCGCCCGCACCACCATCACCAGCCGCGCCACCGGCGCCAGCCATGCATGGAAGATAGACGGCGACGACCGCAGCCTGAGTCCGGCGGCGCTCAACGCCGGCACGGTGGTGGACGTGGCCGACCTCTATTACAACACCCCGGCGCGGCGCAAATTCCTCAAGTCCGAGAGCACCGAATACGCCCACTGCGACGAGATGTTCCGCCGCGTCGCCCTCGCCAGGCCGGACCTCGGCATGCAGCTCTCCCACAACGGCCGGGTGATACACCGCCTGCCCGCAGGCGAGGCCGATCGCCGCGTCGCCGCGCTGATGGGCGACGACTTCCTCGCCCACGCCCGCGAAGTCCATGCCGAAGGCGGCCCGCTGCGCCTCACCGGCTTCGCCTCGCTGCCCGCCTATTCCCGCGCCAGCCGCGACGCCCAGTACTTCTTCATCAACGGCCGCTACGTGCGCGACAAGCTGCTCACCCACGCGCTGCGCGAGGCCTACGCCGACATCCTGCACGGCAGCCGCCACCCGGCCTACGTGCTGTTCCTGGAGCTGGACCCGGCGGGCGTGGATGTGAACGTGCATCCGGCCAAGATCGAGGTGCGCTTCCGCGAAAGCCGCGCGGTGCACCAGTTCGTCTTCCACGCGGTGAAGCGCACCCTGGCCGAGTCCGGCGCCAGCCGCGCCGGTCTGGTCGCCGACGAGGACGGCGTGATCCATCCGCCGGTGACGCCGGCCGCCATGGACGCCGCGCCGCCATCCACGTCACCGGCCGCCCGCCACTGGCCGCCGGCCGGCGCCAGCCAGGGCCGCCTGGCGATGGACTCCGCCAGCCGCTCCTACTTCGACTTCGTCGGCAGCGCCCGCCCGGCCAGCGCCCTGCCGCAGGCGCGCGCCAGCAGCAGCGGCGACAGCGTGGCCACCGCCGAGCCGCGCAGCTGGGCGCCGCCCCCGCCGCTGCCGCGCAGCGAAGCCGCGCCGCCGCTGGGCTACGCCATCGCCCAGCTGCATGGCATCTACGTGCTGGCGCAGAACGAAGCCGGGCTGGTACTGGTGGACATGCACGCCGCCCACGAGCGCATCCTCTACGAACGCCTGAAGACGGTGCTGGACGGCACGCCCTCCATCCAGCGCCTGCTCATTCCCGCAGTGTTCTCGGTCGGCCCCAAGGACATGGCCGCCGCCGAGGAATGCGCCGAGGTATTGCTGCGCATGGGTTTCGAAGTCGCCCCCGCCGGGCCGCAGGAACTGGCGGTGCGCACCGTGCCGGCGCTGCTCGCCTCCGCCCCGGTGGCGGAGTTGATGCGCAAGCTGCTGGAGGAACTGCGCGAATTCCCGGCCACCGAGGTCGCCACCACCCGCCGCAACGAACTGCTCGCCACCATGGCCTGCCACGGCGCGGTGCGCGCCAACCGCCAGCTCACCCTGCCGGAGATGAACGCCCTGCTGCGCGACATGGAAGCCACCGAGCGCGCCGACCAATGCAACCACGGCCGGCCCACCTGGACGCAGCTGACCATGAGCGACCTGGATCGCTTCTTCATGCGCGGGCAATAAGAAAAAGCGAGAAAAAGCGGGAACCAGAAAGAACCGGGAGCCGCCCGGCAGCACACCAGACGCGGACCCGCATGCGGCTCGCGCACCCCATCCTCCCCGCCGGGAACACCAAGCCCGCCGTTCCGGAAACGGAACCGCCGCCGGAACGGCTGGCCAACGCCTGAACAACTCACCCCCCTCCGGGCCAGGCCAACCGGCCCGCCGACGTCAACGCTCGCCCGGCGCCACCTCCGGCCCCCGCAGCGATGCCGGGCCGCGCGGGGCGGGCGGCGTCGACGCGGACGGCGGCGTTGCCGGCCGAGGTGCGGTCGCCGGCGTACGTGGCTCGGCCGGCACCGTCGCCGCCGGCGAGCGGGGCGGCCGCTCGCTGCGATCCGGCTGCGAGGGGCGTTCCGGGCGGTCAGGGCGGTCAGGCCGATGCGGCGGCGGAGGGCGCACCGGCGGGCGCGGCGTCGGCGGATACGCCCAGGGCGGCCGCTGTGGCACCACGATCACCCGCCGCCCCAGCGGCCGGCCATCGTCATCGCAGTCCTCACGGTAGCGCGCCTCACAGTCTGCCCTGGCTTGCGCCCGCGCCGCCTCGCGCTCCTCGCTGGCCTGCCGCTGGCGGCGCTCATCCTCCAGCTGGACCTCCAACTCGCGCAGGCGCTGGTCGGTGCGGCGCGCCTCCAACTCTTCCGGCGTCGGCTTGGGCGGCGCCGGCACCACCGACACCCGGCCGCCGATGGGCTGCGCATTCACACCGGGCGGCGGCGTGGAGCCGTAGCTCACCCGACCGTCGCGCTCGGTCCAGCGGTAGACCTGCGTCTCCTGCGCCGCCGCGCTGCCCAGCAGCAGGGGCGCCAGACAGGCGATCAGCCAGCGTGAGTCCATAGCCCTCGTCTCATTGTCCTGTTCATGACCGGTAGACCGGCTGGGGCGGGAAAAATGCCTGCCGCCGTCCATACTGGAGCAAGCGGGGAAAGCAGCGCCCTTCCCCGCTCAACGCCCAGGGAGTCTCGCATGATGACCCGCGCCACCGATCTTGAAGCCACCGAAGGCGTATTCAACCAGGCGCCGCCGCTGCAGGACCACAACCGCTATCTCGGCCATGCCGCGATGCGCGACGCGCTGGCGCGGGAATGCGGACCGGCGGTGGCCGCGGCGATGGAGCCGGCGCTCGCCCGCCTCGGCGAAGAACTCGCCAGCGCCGACTGGATCACCCGCGGCGAACTCGCCAACCGTCACCCGCCCGAACTGCGCCTCTATGACGCCCAGGGCCGGCGGCTGGACCGCTTCGACTTCCACCCCGCCTGGCACGATTGCCTGGACTGGCTGAAGCGCAACCATGTCGCCGGCGCCGCCTGGGCGGACGAACAGCCCGGCGCGCAAACGAAGCGCGCCGCCCTGTTCCAGCTCTTCGCCGAAGTTGAATGCGGCAGCCTGTGCCCGGCCACCATGACCCACGCCGCGCTGCCGCTGCTGATGCGCGAGCCGGCGCTGGCCGAGCCCTGGCTGCGCCTCGCGCTCGCGCCGGCCCACGACCCGCGCTTCATCCCCGCCGCCGGCAAGCGCGGCCTGCTCATCGGCATGGGCCTCACCGAGCGCCAGGGCGGCTCGGACGTGCGCGCCAACATCAGCCGCGCCGACCCGGCCGGCGATGGCTGGTATCGCATCACCGGCCATAAATGGTTTTTCTCGGTCGCCATGAGCGACGCCTTTCTCGTCACCGCCCAGGGCGCGGATGGCCTGGGCTGCTACTTCATGCCGCGCTTCCTGCCGGACGGCAGCCTCAACGCCCTCCACCTGGTGCGCGCCAAGGACAAGCTGGGCGACCGCTCCAACGCCAGCGCCGAAGTGCGCTTCGATGGCGCCCTCGCCCTGCCGCTGGGCGAGCAAGGCCGCGGCATCGCCACCATCATCGAGATGGCCAGCTACACCCGGCTGGACTGCGCCAACGGCTCCGCCGGCATCATGCGCGCAGCCCTCGCCCACGCCCTGCACCACGCCCGCCACCGCCAGGCCTTCGGCAAACCGCTGATCGCCCAGCCGCTGATGGCGCAAGTGCTCGCCGACATGGCGGTGGAGGTGGAGGGCCATGTCGCCCTCTGCCTGCGGGTGGCCGCCACGCTGGACCGCCAGCGCGACGACGCCGCCGAAGCCGCGCTCAAGCGCCTGCTCACGCCGGTGGCCAAGTACTGGGTGTGCAAGCGCTCGCCGGCGCTGGTGGCCGAGGCGATGGAAGTGCTGGGCGGCAACGGCTACGTGGAGGAAAGCCCGATGCCGCGGCTGTTCCGCCAGTCGCCGCTCAACGCCATCTGGGAGGGCGCCAGCAACATCATGTGCCTGGACGTACTGCGCGCCCTGGCCCGCGACAAGAATGCCGGCGCAGCGCTGGCCGCCGAACTGGCACCCGCCCGCGGCCGCCACCCCGCCTACGACCGCCACCTCGACCGCCTCGGCAAGCTGCTGGCCGCCCCGCAGGAGGCGGACGCCCGCCGCCTCACCGAAGCCATCGCCCTGGCGGTGTCCGCCGCCCGCCTGCTGCAGGGCGACGGGATTGCCGGCGAGGCGTTCTGCCTGGGCCGGCTGCAGGAAGGAGCCGGCAGCAACGCCTTCGGCGGTGGGCCGGCGCTGGACACGGCCGCACTGCTGCAGCGCGCACGGCCCGATCCGCCTTGACCCCCCGCGGGAAAAACCGCCTGTGGAGAATCCGGTAATAAGCGAAACAATCCACCGTTTTCCCCAGCCAAGGTGCACAGCCCGTGGGAGAAGCTGTGGACAAACTGCGCAAGCGCTTGAAAGCAAAGGACCGAGGCCCTCTGCTTCAGAAAGTGGCAAGCGCTACCCGCGTGCGCAGTCGCAAGCCGGGGGCTGACCGTGCCGCCGCCGCCCGCCTATGATCCGCCGCTCCCTCAGCGCGAGACGCCCGTGAAAGACGACTACCCCGAGTTGCTGCCCCAGGTCGAAGCCATCGCCCGGCACGCCGGCGCGGCCATCCTCGAACTGTATGCACAACAGGAGAACAGTGCGGCACCCGCGGTGGCCTACAAGACGGACGCCTCGCCCGTCACCGCAGCCGATCACGCGGCGGAAGCAGTGATCCTGCACGGGCTGGCGCAGCTCACCCCGGAGATTCCGGCGATTTCGGAGGAAGCCGCCTGCGCCGGCCGGCTGCCGGAGCCGGGCGCACGCTTCTGGCTGGTGGATCCCCTGGACGGCACCAAGGAGTTCATCCAGCGCAACGGCGAATTCACGGTAAACATCGGCCTCATCGAAGCCGGCCAGCCGGTGCTGGGCGTGGTGCTGGCACCGGCGCTCGACCGCCTTTACGCCGGCGCGGCAGGCCTGGGCGCCTATCTGGCAACAGCCGGGCAAATACGCCCCATCCGCTGCCGGGCAGTGCCAGCGGAAGGCTGCACCGTGGTCTTCAGCCGCTCCCACGGCAATGACGGCGCCCTCGCCGCCTTCCTCGCCGGCCGCCGGGTGGCGCGCTCCATCAGCGCCGGCTCCTCGCTGAAGCTCTGCTTGCTCGCCAGTGGCGAGGCGGATCTCTATCCCCGCCTGGGCCGCACCATGGAATGGGACATCGCTGCCGGTCATGCGGTATTACGGGCCGCTGGCGGGCATGTGCGCACCTTGCAGGGTGCCGAGCTC
This sequence comes from Azoarcus indigens, assembly GCF_004361735.1. Lineage (GTDB taxonomy): Bacteria > Pseudomonadota > Gammaproteobacteria > Burkholderiales > Rhodocyclaceae > Azoarcus > Azoarcus indigens. Next base: position 39,281 of record NZ_SNVV01000016.1, read on the forward strand.
GGCTATGGCAAACCCGGGCTGGACAATCCCCGCTTCGTCGCCAGCGGACGGGACTGAGGCCGCCGCTTGCAGGCTCGCCCGCGAGGCACGCGGGCGGCACGACGGAACAGGGCAGGCTGGAACAGGCCCAAGGAAGACGGAGAGCGCGGAGGGAAGCGCCCGCGAGCGCCACTGCCGGCCTCCCCTGCGGGAGCGCGATGGCGGGAACACCGAATGCTTGTCAGGGCGCCGCACGGCATCCGGCCCGGGTTTTCCCCAGCCACCGTGCACAGCTACCGGGAAAAACTGTGGAAAACAGGGACAAACCCTTGAAACGAAAGAACCACCGCCTGCTGCCTCAAAACGCGGCAGCAGGCGGCCTTACCCACTCAAGACCCCCGCTGCACTTCCTTGGCCTTGTTCTGGATGGCTTCGCCGCCACGTTCGATGTCCTTGCCGGCACCGGCCACGGTGTTGCAGCCACTGATTACGAAGGCAGCTGCGATGAGGGCGATGATCGCTTTCATTGTCTGTCTCCTGGATGCAGGTTGGGCGCCGCCCCCGCGGCTGCGGGATCGCAAGGCGGTGCGGCGCGGCGCCTATCCTACTCCTTCGGCCGCTTGCTAGACTGCCCCACAGCCGCACGCTTCCCCGGCCACGCCCTCCCGCGACGCGACTCAAGGACAAGCGCATGAACCGGCCCTCACCTCTCCCCGCTTCCGGCTCCGGAACGCCAATCGGCCCCCTCGCCGAATCCGCCACCGCCTCCGGCCCGGCGCTCTCCTCCTCGCTGCCGCTACCCCGCCCGCTGGGGCGCTTGCGCGCCTGGCCGCACCTGCTGCTGGCCGGCGGCTGCGCGCTCATCATCTCCCTGCTCATCACCAGCTTCTGGCAATCCTCGCTGGGGCTGGAGGCGGTGTCCTCCGTTCAGGCTCAGAGCGAGCGCAACGGCCGGCTGGACCGCCTGCAGCTGCGCCTGGTGGACGCCGAGACCGGCGTGCGCGGCTACCTGCTCACCGGCGAGCCCATCTATCTCGAACCCTACGAAGCCGCCATCACTGGGCTGGACCAGAAGCTCATCCTGATCAGCGAGGACTTCGCCGACCTGCCGGCCTCGGCCCCCGCCATCGCCGAGCTGCAGGAGCTGGTGAACGACAAGCTGCGGGTAATGGCCGAAGCGGTGGCACAGCGGACCATGGCCGAGCAACCCGCCGGCGACATCGTCGGCAAGCAGTTGATGGACCGGATCCGCGGCTCGCTGGACAGCCTGCGTCAGCAACTGGGCAGCGCCAGCCAGCGCTCCATCGACCAGTCGGTGCTGCGCTTCCGCCAGACGCGTTTCGCCGTCATCGCCCTGGCCACCGGCGCACTGGTGCTGCTGCTGATGCTGTTCAACACCATCCTGCGCCAGCTGCAGCTGCGCGAGGAAATCGGCCGTCTGCTGTTGACCGAGAACGAGCGCCTGGATGCGCTGGTGCAGGCCCGCACCGCCGAACTCAGCAGCCTGGCCAGCTACCTCACCAACAGCCGGGAGGTGGAGAAGGCCAGGCTGGCGCGCGAGTTGCACGATGAACTCGGCTCCCTGCTCACCGCTGCCAAGATGGATGCCGGCGCCATCGCGCGCAAACTGTCGCCGGAAGCGCTGGCGCCGCTGAAGCCCAACCTGGACCGCCTGCGCGACACCCTGTCCAGCGGCATCGCCCTCAAGCGCCGCATCATCGATGACCTGCGCCCGCCGCTGCTGCAGGATCTCGGCTTGGTCGCCGCGCTGCGCGCACTGGGCGACGACTTCGCCTTGGGCCATGAACAGCAGGTGGTACTGAAGCTGCCGGAAGAAGACGACGGGGAAACGCCGGAGATCAGCGGCGACCGCGCGCTGGCCTTGTTCCGAATCGCCCAGGAGGCGCTCACCAACATCCGCAAGTACGCCCAGGCGCAGCAAGTGGAGCTGGAACTGAGCTTCACCGCCGGCCATGCGGAACTGCGGGTGGCGGACGACGGCGTAGGCTTCGATCCCAAGCGCACCGCGGTCGGCCACCACGGCCTGGCCGGCATGCGTCACCGCGTACAGATGTTCGCCGGCAGCTTCGTGCTGGACAGCAGCCCCGGCAAGGGCACCCGCATCGTGGTCCGGATTCCGCTGGCTTAGCGGGCACCTGGCAGGGCCCCGGCCAGCGGTGGCGACAAGCGCCGCCGGCCGCCGCGAAGGTAACAAGGAATGAGCCGCGGCCGCGGCTCCTACCCTTCCTGCGCGCTGGCGACGAAATCCAGCAGCTCGTCCATCTGCATGGATTTGTCGAAGAAGGCCTCGGCGCCGAGCGCGGCGCAGTGCTCCCGCACGGTGGAATGGGCGTAGTTGGACAGCACCACCGCCCGCGGCGCGCCAAAGCGGGCAGGTTCGGCGTGCAGCGCACGCAGCACGCCGATGCCGCTGCCGGCGCGCAACTCCAGGTCCACGATGACCAGCGCCGGCTGGCGTTCGGCCAGCAGGTCCAGCGCGCCGCGCTCGTCCTCTGCGCGGCCCACCAGCTCCACGCCCATCTCCTCCAGCATGCCGGAGAGGATCTGGCCGAGCAGGGGCGAGTCTTCCACCAGCGCCACGCGCAGTGCCGGGAGTACGTCGGGCGTGGGGGCAGTGGTGGCGCTCATTCGACGATCAGGCCGTTGCGTACGGCGTAAGTGGCGAGCTCCGCGTTGCTGGCGACGCCTATCTTCTCCAGCAGCCGGGAACGGTAGGTGGAAATGGTCTTGACGCTGAGCTTGAGCGCATCCGCGATGTCGGATACCGACTCGCCCTGCGCCAACCGCAGGAAGACCTGCAGTTCGCGTTCGGAAAGGCTCTCGTGGGGCAGCCCGCTGCCGCCGCCGGTGAGCTCGTCCGCCAGCAACTCGGCCGTGCGCGGGCTGAGGTAGCGCCGGCCCTGCGCCACCGCGCGTATGGCGGCCACCAGGTCGCCGCGTTCGCAGTCCTTGCACAGGTAGCCGTCGGCGCCATTGCGTATCATCGCCAGCGCGTAACGGTCTTCCGGGAAGCCGCTCAGCATCAGCACCCGGGTGTCGGGGTAGCGCTGGCGCACCCGGCGCAGCACGTCCACGCCGCTCTGTCCGGGCAGGGACAGGTCGAGCAGCAACACCCGGCAAGGAGACTCGCGCAAATGCTCCAGGGCCGCTTCTCCCGACGCGGCTTCGAAGGCGATGCGGATGTCGATTTCATCCGCCAGCATCTCCCGGAAACCGGCGCGTACGATCTGGTGGTCGTCCACGATGGCGATGTCGAGCATTTGAGTTTTCCTTGTCTCTCTGATCGGAATCCGGCTTGCGCCCCGCATGTGCGGGCCCGCAAGCCGGATTCTATGCCGGCGCTGCGCCGCCGGCAGGCATGCGGCGGCTAGCCCTTACCACGCATCAGGTTGATGACGAAGCTGACCACCGCCATCACCAGGAAGACGAAGAACAACAGCTTGGCGATCTCGGCCGCGCCAGCGGCGATGCCGCCGAAACCGAAGACGGCCGCGATCAGCGCGATGACGAAGAAGACTACGGCGTAGTGCAGCATGACGGGTTCCTCCTAGGTTGGGGCTGGAGGCACGGCAGCGGAAGTGCCGGGCGTGCGATTGAACTTTACGCGCCGCTCCGGCGCCGCCTCATCGGTCGCGTCCTAATGTGCTGTCGGACGATTCCGACGCCGTTCCGCCCTGCTCCGGCAACAAGGCAATACCCGCGCCGGAGTCCGTCAGCGCAGCGGCATTGCCGCCGATGATGGGATCGCCGGCCGGCTGCGGCACTTCCTCCCCGGCCTCCACCCGCCGCCACTCCCCTTCCGCCGAACGGCCGTAGCTGCGGCTGCCGACGCAGGCGAAGTCACGGTCGGAGATCAAATCCCAGCGCTCTATGGCCATGCGCGCCCGTGCCGCGTCCAGGGCCACCAGGTTGAAAGAGTTGGGCGCGCCCGCGCGCAGGCGATGGGAAAGACAGGTGCCGGCCAGCGCCACTACCGGTGCCTTCGGCACGTCGGGGAAGCGCTCGGCCGCCAGCGCCACATAGGGATCGTGGATGTGACCGCCCAGCACCAGGTCCACCCCGCCCTCCGCCAGCGCGTGGGCAATCGCCGGCCCGGGCCGGACGAGGTTTTCCTCATCCACGTCCTTGCGGCAATCCAGCGGATGGTGGAATGCGACCACGCGCAGGCCGGGAGAATTCACCTCCGCCAGCCGGGCGCTCAGTTCCGCCGGCTTCAGCGCGCCGTTCTTGTGCCGCCAGCGGGAGGTGGAATCGAAGCACAGCAACTCCACCCCGCCCACGCACCAGGGCGGCGGCTCCGGGGTGAAGAAGGCGCGGTCGAAACGCGCCCTTGGCTTGAACAGGCGCTGCGCCAGGTTCCACAGCGGTATGTCATGGTTGCCCGGCACCACCCGCAGCGGCAGGGGCGCCAGGCGGCGCACGAAGTCCGCTGCGGCGGCGAACTCCCCCGCAGTGGCGCGCTGGGTGATGTCGCCGGAGATCACCACCAGATCCGGGGCCAGCGCCTCGGCCGCGCGCAGCAGCGCCGCCACCGCCGGCGGTCGCTCGGTGCCGAAATGCGGATCCGACAGATGCAGCAGGCGCACGCTCACCCGGCCACGTCCTCCTTCATTGCCACGCTCCCCGGCGCAACACCGCCGGTTGGAGCCGCGTCCGCTCCGGGCGCGGCGGCGGTCAGCTCTTCCTCAGTTCTCCGTGCCTCGGCCAGCGGGGGCGACATCAAGCTCAGTGCGTCGTCCCAGGAGCGGAACTCCAGCGGCGTCTCCAGCCGCAGCAGCTCGCCGTCCAGCGCCACCCGGACGCGGCCGCGGCGGCGGCGGATCAGCAGGCGGTGGGCGCAGAAGCTTTCCAGGCTCTGTTCCTGGGAAAGCATGCGCAGCAAACCGTTCAAGGTCAGCTTCAGCATGCCCCACCAGCTCACCGGCCGCAGCACCACCACCGCCAGCTGGCCATCGCCCATGCAGCGCGCCACATCCAGCGAAACATCCTTGAGCTGCAGCGCGTTGTTGCCGACGAAGACCATGGGCGTGCGCACCCGCTGGCTCACGCCGGCGATTTCCAGTTCCACGTCCATCACCGGATGGCCGCGCAGCATGCTGATGACGGTGGAAGCGATGACCACAGCCCGGTTGCGGCCGAAGCGGGAAGTGCTGCGCTCGCGCTCGGCAATCGCTTTGGCGTAAAGGCCGAAGCTGGCGTTCACGAGAAAGACATGGCCGTTCACCTGGCCGAGGTTCACCGCCTGCGGCTGGCCGTGGAGAGCCACCTCCAGCGCACCCTCCATATCCTCTGGAATGCGGTAGTTGCGGGCGAAGAAGTTGAAGGTGCCTATGGGCACCACCGCCATCGGCACCTCGCTGCCGGCCAGCACCTGGGCCACGGTGCGCACCGTGCCGTCGCCGCCGGCGGCGATCACCACGCCGCCATCCGCCTGCGCCGCCCGCCGCGCCCGCTCCGCCGCCTGCGCCAGCCCGGAGGGGCTGTCCGGCACATGCACCACCAGTTCGCGGCCGAGTTCGCGGCAGCGCTCGGCGGCGAGTTCCTCCAGCCGCGGCCCCTCGCCTGAGCCGGAAGCACGGTTGGCGATGAGGTGCAGCGGCCGCGCCGCCTGGGCGGGCTGCGCAAGTGGCCGGGCTTCAGCAGAAATAATCTCGGGCATGAACGCTCTCCTCGCGCGGCGGATGCTTCTTGCACCCCGGCAGCGATCAGTCGAAGTGGAGCGGCCCGGCGCAGGATCGGCTTCATCCGCCGCAACACACACCACCGCCCGGAACGGCTCTGGTCCAGCCTGCTTATTCCGGGGAGGCTTCCTGCCATTCCCCGCAAGCGCCGCTTACGGGAAATGAAGCCTTGGTGTCTTGCCGCGCGGGTGCCCGACGCGCATGCCGGCCACACGCAAACATGCTGCCAGTATCGCGGCCCTATGCAGCCGCCTGTAACAACCGGTAGCACACCAGCGGTCAACTTCTCCTTTTCCTACAAGGACTTTGGCAGCCTGCCTACAGTCCGCCCCGGCCAGCCTCCCTAGAGTGACGACAAGCGTGTCGGCCTGAGCCCGGGCCACACCTGACAGCGTCAAACGCTTCGACCAGAAGGAGACCTATGATGAAGAAGCCGACCACCAAGTCCCTGCTCACCGCCGCCATTCTGGCCGCCTCCACCACAATGCTCGTCGCCTGCGGCGAGCCCGAGCCGCCCACGCCGGGCCAGCGCCTGGACAGCGCCATCGACGCCACCAAGGAACAGGCGGCGCAGATCGAACGCAAGATGGAAAACGCCGGCGCCGAAGCCGAGCGCAAGGGCGAACAGGCCAGCGCCCAGATGGAAGAGAAGGCAGACGCCATCGCCCAGGCCGCCGAGGACAGCACCATCACCGCCGAGGTGAAGGCCAAGATCGTCCAAGCCGAAAATCTCAAGACCCTGGACATCTCGGTTGAGACCGACAAGGGGGTGGTGGTGCTCACCGGCCAGGCGCCCAGCGAAGTCGCGGTGGCTAACGCCAGCGCCATCGCCCGCTCGGTGGAGGGTGTAAAAGATGTGGATAACCGGTTGGTAATTGCCTCCCGCTAAGTACCCGAATCCCCCCGAAATCCCCTGAAAGCCGCGCCGCCCCTGGAAACGGGGGCGGCGTTTTTTATCCACAACCGGAGCGCGCCACTGAACAACATATAGTGGATCAATCAAACTGGAACACTACAGGTTGTATCCCCAGCCTTGACAGCACCCACCCTCGACCATTAACTTTCACGCCTCGTCGCACCGGTTCGGCCCTGTCCGGATCCGGGGGGAAGACGGCACCGCAGCCACTGCGGATTCCGTGCTCCCGCCCAGCAATCACCGAGTCCATCGTCCCCCTTCGCCGGGAGCATGTTCCCGAGAAAGTGAGCGACGAACCCAGGACCCGACCGCCAGGAAACCGGCCGCGACGCAGTTCCTTCAATAACGGACCGGAGCGGGGCTTTCCTGGTGAGGTTTATGGACAATTACCGTGTTCGCCCACCGCTTCAACGCCATTGGCAGAGCCTTGCGTGCTCTGCCTTTTGTTTTTTCAAAGCTGCCGGCCCATGCCGACAGTGTGGTTTCTGAGCCGCAAGACCGCGACCCAGAGCAGAACGTAACCTCCGACAACTCGCCCAAGGACCCGACAACCATGGACCGACTCCCGATCGACCCCGCACTCGCCGCCTTCCAGGTCATTCGCCGCAATGGCGCGGTGGTGAGTTTCGACCCGAGCAAGATTGCCGTGGCGATGACCAAGGCTTTCCTCGCGGTGGAGGGTCGCCAGGGAGCCGCCTCCGCCCGCATCCGCGACATCGTCGGCAAGCTCAGCGAAACCGTGGTGCTGGCGCTCACCCGCCGCATGCCGGACGGCGGCATGCTGCACATCGAAGACATCCAGGACCAGGTCGAGCTCGCGCTGATGCGCTCTGGCGAACATGACGTCGCCCGCGCCTACGTGCTCTACCGCGAGCGCCGCTCCGCCGAGCGCGCCGCCGAGAAGATGGCCCACGCCGGCGACGCCGGCAGCGAGGCGGCGATGCATGTGGTGGATGGCGACATCCGCCGCCCGCTGGACGTGGCCGCCCTGCGCGCGGTATGCCAGGAAGCCTGCGCCGGGCTGGAAGACGTTTCCGCCGAAACCGTGCTGGAACACGCCATGCACAACCTGTACGACGGCGTGCCCATCGCCGCCGTGCGCCAGTCCCTGGTGCTGGCCGCCCGCACCCTGATCGAGCGCGAGCCCAACTACGGCTTCGTCGCCGCCCGCCTGCTGCTGTCCGCCGTGCGCGTCGAGGTGCTGGGCCGCGAAACCTCCCAGGCGGAAATGTCCGACCCGCTGCTGGGCTATGCCGACTACTTCCCCAAGGCCATCCGCCGCGGCATCAAGGCCGAGCTGCTGGACCCGCGCCTGGGCGAGTACGACATCGCCCGCCTGGCCGCCGCCCTCAAGCCGGAGCGCGACCACCAGTTCGAATACCTCGGCCTGCAGACCCTGTACGACCGCTACTTCCTGCATGTGGACGAAGTGCGCATCGAGCTGCCGCAGACCTTCTTCATGCGCGTGGCCATGGGCCTGGCGATCAACGAGATCGACCGCGAAACCCGCGCCATCGAGTTCTACAACCTGCTCTCGTCCTTCGACTTCATGAGCAGCACGCCGACCCTGTTCAACAGCGGCACCCGCCACTCCCAGCTGTCGTCCTGCTACCTCACCACCGTCGCCGACGACCTCGAAGGCATCTACCAATCCATCAAGGAAAACGCCCTGCTGCAGAAGTTCGCCGGCGGCCTGGGCAACGACTGGACCCCGGTGCGCGCGCTGGGCAGCCGCATCAAGGGCACCAACGGCAAGAGCCAGGGCGTCATCCCCTTCCTCAAGGTGGTGAACGACACCGCCGTCGCGGTGAACCAGGGCGGCAAGCGCAAGGGCGCCGTCTGCGCCTACCTGGAAACCTGGCACCTGGACATCGAGGAATTCCTCGAACTGCGCAAGAACACCGGTGACGAGCGCCGCCGCACCCACGACATGAACACTGCCAACTGGATTCCCGACCTGTTCATGAAGCGGGTCATGGAGAACCTGGACTGGACGCTCTTCTCCCCGGTGGACGTGCCCGACCTGCACGACCGCTTCGGCAAGGACTTCGAGGCCGCCTACCTCGCCTACGAGGACAAGGCCACCCGGGGCGAACTCAAGCTGTTCAAGCGCATCCCGGCCATCCAGCTGTGGCGCAAGATGCTCACCATGCTGTTCGAAACCGGCCACCCCTGGATCACCTTCAAGGACGCCTGCAACCTGCGCTCGCCGCAGCAGCACATGGGCGTGGTCCACAGCTCCAACCTGTGCACCGAGATCACCCTGAACACCTCGGAAGACGAAACCGCGGTGTGCAACCTCGGCTCGGTGAACATCCCCGCCCACCTGGTGCGCGATGCCGAAGGCAAGTGGAGCCTGGACGGCGACAAGCTGCGCCGCACCGTGCGCACCGCCATGCGCATGCTCGACAACGTCATCGACATCAACTACTACGCCACGCCCAAGGCGCGCGCCGCCAACGTCCGCCATCGCCCGGTGGGCATGGGCATCATGGGCTTCTCCGACGCCCTGCACGTGATGGGCCTGGCTTACGCCTCCGACGACGCGGTGGAATTCGCCGACCGCTCCATGGAAGCGGTGTGCTACTACGCCTACTGGGCCTCCACCGAACTGGCCGAAGAGCGTGGCCGCTACTCCTCCTTCCGCGGCAGCCTGTGGGACAAGGGCATCCTGCCGCTGGACAGCCTGAAGCTGCTGGCCGAAGGCCGCGGCAAATTGGGCGCCAACGGAAATGAGGGCGGCGCCCTGGTCGAGGTCGACCGCTCTGCCACCCTGGACTGGGACGCCCTGCGCGCCCGCATCGCCCAGCACGGCATGCGCAACTCCAACTGCGTCGCCATCGCCCCCACCGCCACCATCTCCAACATCGTCGGCGTGTCCGCCTCCATCGAGCCGGACTACCAGAACCTCTACGTGAAGTCGAACCTCTCCGGCGAATTCACCGTGGTCAACGCCCACCTGGTGCGCGACCTCAAGGCCCTCGGCCTGTGGGACGAAGTCATGGTCGGCGACCTGAAGTACTTCGACGGCTCGCTCGGCCCCATCGACCGCATCCCGGCCGACATCAAGGCCCGCTACGCCACCGCCTTCGAGATCGAACCCAGCTGGCTGGTGGAAGCCGCCTCCCGCCGCCAGAAGTGGATAGACCAGGCGCAGTCGCTCAACCTCTACGTCGCCGGCGCCTCCGGCAAGAAGCTGGACGAGCTCTACCGCCTGGCCTGGCTGCGCGGCCTGAAGACCACCTACTACCTGCGCACCTTGGGCGCCACCGCCATGGAAAAGACCGGCGCCGGCAGCAGCGGCGAGAGCGCCCAGCCGGGCAAGGCCGGCAGTGCCAGCAGCGCCGCCGCCTCGCCGGCCACCTACGGCAGCACCGCCCCCAAGGCGTGCTCCATCCTCGATCCTGACTGCGAGGCCTGCCAATAATGAGCGCCTTCAACTTCAACGACTGGGATAACCCCGCGCCCCGCTCCACCCCGCAGCCCGGCGCTGCGGGCGCAGCGCCCGCCGGCGGCTTCGGTAGCGGCACCCCGCTGGGCGGCCGCCCCGGCCTGGACGCCGCCGCCGCCCGCAACCCGGCCATGAATGCCGCCGGCCCCCGGCCGGGCGCGCTGGCCCCGGTGCGCGCCTCCGACAAGCGGGTGGTGAACGGCCAGGGCGACATCAACCAGCTCGCCCCCTTCAAATACCCCTGGGCGTGGGAGTTCTTCCTCAACGCCAACCGCAACCACTGGACGCCGCTGGAAATCTCCATGGCCCAGGACGTGCACGACTATCACCACAAGCTCACGCCGGCCGAGCGCCATGTGTTCGAGAACGTGCTCTCCTACCTCACCACCTCCGACATCCTCGCCATGCGCAACATCGGCCTGGCGGTGATGGAGAAGATGACCGCGCCCGAGCTGCAGATCTACCAGGCCCGTCAGGTGTACGAAGAAGCCCTGCACACCTGGACCTACCAGCACTGCATCGAGAGCATCGGCCTGGACCAGCAGGAGATCTACAACCGCTACCGCGTGGTGCCGGAAATCCACGGCAAGATCGCCTTCGCCAACAGCCGCCTCGACCGCGTCATGCAGTCGGACTTCGACCTCACCGACCGCGACAACCTGCACGAATTCGCCCTCTCCTACCTCTTCTTCGCCGGCATCTTCGAAGGCTGCTGGTTCTACAACGGCTTCTCCCCCATCTTCGCCCTGCAACGCCGCGGCCTGATGAAGGGCACCGCCGAACAGCTGCAATACATCATGCGCGACGAAGTGCTGCACTGCGCCTTCGGCATCCGCGTCGTCCGCACCCTGATCGCCGAAGAAGAACTGGAACTGGACCCGAAAGCCATCGGCCGCCTGTGGGAAGAAGCGGAAGCCTGCGAAAGCGCCTACGCCAACTTCCTGCTGAGCGAACCCATCCTCGGCTATTCCGCCAGCCAGCACATGGCCCAGTTCCGCTTCGTCGCCAACCGCCGCGCCCGCCAGCTGGGCCTGGGCGAACCCTACCCCGGTGCCGAAAACGTACTGCCCTGGCTGGATGAACAAGCCAACCTGCGGAAGGAGAAGAATTTCTTCGAAACCCGGGTCACGGAATATCAGACGGGTGGTGCGCTGAGTTGGGATTGAGGTGAAAGTGCAGTTGACAGGCTCCAAGTTGGGGCCTTGTTCGTATCTGCCTCCACAACTCACAAGCTGCTGATCGGTACCGGCGCCTTCCTGCTGGCGGATGCGCTGGGCGCGGCCGGCCTGGCCATCGTGGAAGACCTGGGTGGCGTCTACATCGCTGGCCCCAAGGGCCCGGATGGCGACAAGGCGCAGTTGCTGCGCGAAGCCACCGCCGCCGAGCTGGCGAAGACCGAAGGCCCCCTGCCCTTCGACCGCGCACTGCTGGACGTGATGGCGACCGCCCGCCACATCCAGCAGGTGCAGGTGGTGAACGGCCTGGTGCCGGGCCGCCTCACCACCGCGCGTTCCGCCTGAAACGCTGCCATCCGCGCCGCCGCCTCGCCCGACCGGCAGGCGGCGGCGCCTTCTTTTGCGGCGGGAAGGGCGGCACCTATCGCCGACCGCCCGAAACGCCCGCCCCCATGCCCTGGGCGCTCAGCCCTCGGGCGCCAGCTTGTCCTGCGTGCGCAGTTCGAAGTCGCTGGCGTCGTGCCGCTCGTGGAGCTGGCCGGCGGGATCGCCCCAGGTGCGATTGACCATGCGGCCGCGTTTCACCGCCGGGCGCTCGGCGATTTCCCGCGCCCAGCGCAGCACATTGGTGTAGCGCTGGGCGTCCAGGAACTCCGCCGCGCCATACACCTCGTTCAGCACCACCGCGCCGTACCAGGGCCAGATGGCGATGTCGGCGATGGTGTACCCGGCACCGGCCACGTAGCGCTGGCCGGCCAGGCGGCGGTCCAGCACGTCGAGCTGGCGCTTGGCTTCCATGGTGTAGCGGTTGATCGGGTACTCGTACTTCTCCGGTGCATAGACGTAGAAGTGGCCGAAGCCGCCGCCGAGGATGGGCGCGCTGCCCATCTGCCAGAACAACCAGGAGAGGCACTCGGTGCGCGCGGCGACTTCGGCCGGCAGGAAGGCGCCGAACTTCTCCGCCAGGTAGAGCAGGATGGAGCCGGACTCGAACACCCGGATCGGCGGGCTGGCGCTGCGGTCCAGCAGCGCCGGGATCTTGGAGTTGGGATTGACCTCGACGAAGCCGCTGCCGAACTGGTCGCCCTGGTTGATGCGGATCAGCCAGGCGTCGTACTCGGCGCCGGCATGGCCGGCGGCCAGCAGCTCTTCCAGCAGGATGGTGACCTTGGCGCCGTTGGGCGTGCCCAGCGAATAGAGCTGCAGCGGGTGCTTGCCCACCGGCAGGTCCTTGTCGTGGGTGGGTCCGGCGATCGGCCGGTTGATGTTGGCGAACTCACCGCCGCTGGGCGTTTCCCATTGCCACACTTTTGGGGGCGTATAAGGGGTATCGGACATTTGTTCTGGCCCTCTCGGAATTGGGGAATTGGCCGCGGCGCGCGCCGGGCGAAGCCGGTGTTTAACAGGCCGGCTTCCTCAGGGCAACCGGGTGGGCTTGCGCTGGCGGCCCGCGGCGCGCTTCGGCGCCGCGTCGCGAAAGGTGTGACTGCGGGTAGGGCGGTGGGTTGCAAGACGGCAGGGCTGGCTTTGGGCTGCCCCGCGATGGCGCCCGGCGTATCGCCGGAGCAAGCGCTTTTGCGCGGGATGGTGGCGGAAGACCCGTTCCGCAGATGGCTGCGGTCCGCGCCCTCGGGCAGGCGCGCAAGGCGGCGAAGTGCATCGCCAGCGCCCGCCCTTTCAGCCTTCAGTACAGGCCCGCCTTGTCCAGCCCGAACGCCGCGTCCGCCGACCCCGGCTCGGCGCGGAAGGCGACGCTCAGGCGGTTCCAGCCATTGATGGCGATGACCAGGAAGCTGAGGTCGGACAACTCCTCCTCGCTCAACTGGGTGCGCACCCGCTCGTAGATCTCGTCCGGCACGCCGTGGGGCGGCAGCGTGGTCAGCGCCTCGGTCCATTCCAGCGCGGCGCGCTCGCGGGCGTTGAACAGGCCGGATTCGCGCCAGATGGCGATGTGGTGCAGGCGCAGTTCCCGTTCGCCGTGGATCTTGGCCTCCTTCACATGCATGTCCAGGCAGAAGGCGCAGCCGTTGATCTGGGAGGCGCGAATGGTGACCAGGGGCTCGAATTCCTGGATGACAGCCTTCTTCTTCAACGCAAGGTTGAAGTCCATGTACTTCTTGGCGAATTCGGCGGAAACCTGGAAGTAGTTCATACGCTGGCTCATGGCACGCTCCGTTCTGTTGGAAGATCTGCCGCCTGCGTGTTCGGCACCGCAGGCAGCGGGTGTCGGAGAGGATGATGGCCCCGGCGGCCAGGCCATCACAGGGCCAAATCCGGCGTTTTCCGCTAGGCCATGAAGCGCATGCCGGCGGCCTCAGTCAGCACCTCAGTCACCGCCTCCGCCGCCATCTCCACCGCCGCCATCTCCTCCCTCTCCGCCGCCCGCGCTACCGTCATCCGCGGCGTGGCAACCGTCCCTCATCGAGTCGCCGCCGGCGCTGGCCATCGCCGCGTTGCCCGGGGCGTCTCCGCCATCGCCGCGCGACTTGCGCCTGCGCGCAAGGCCAAGCAACAGCAGGACAAAAGCGGCGGCCAGCGGCCCGAAGGCAATCAGCCCGGCGAAGCCCACCAGCAGCCCCAGCACCGCAAACATCGTCATCCCTCTCCTCCCCGTTCTCGAGTCGGCGCCGCGGCTCACATGCCGCGGACGCGCCACGCCGACGGTAACCCTAACCCGTTTGGGGGATGCCGGCCGCCAGCCCGCCTACCTATGTTTCAAAACCGCCTTGCGAAACGCATACCCGGAACTTTCCGCCCGCCACGCAAGGCCTGAGTCCGTTCCACAAAACATCTATGACGCCGGCCCGCCGCCCGCGATGGCGCGCGCCGGCCCGTTCGCGGAATGCCCATGCCCGACCCGACCCCTGCCCCCGCCGCCCCCATCCCGGTCCATTACTTCGCTCCCGAACAGGCGAGGGAAGAAGCCTGGCTGCTGGAGAACCGCCTCAGCGCCACTCCGCCTGCACAAGCTGCGCCATCCCTGCCCGCCGGGGCGCAGGCCCAGCCCAGGAGCGCCGTACCGAGCGGGCACGTGGTATCCGGCAGCCCCGGGCTGGCGCTTTCCGGCGGCGGCATCCGCAGCGCCACCTTCAACCTCGGCCTGCTCCAGGCGCTGGCGGCCCAGGGGCTGCTGAAGCCATTCGGCTATCTCTCCACCGTGTCCGGCGGCGGCTATATCGGCAGCTTCCTCGGCCGGCTGTACCACCGCGCCAGCGAGGAGAACATCAAGGCTTCGCCGCTGGCAGTGGCGCAGGACGTGGAACGCAAGCTGGCCAGCGACGAGGCGCCCATCATCCGCTGGCTGCGCGACAACGGCCGCTACCTCGCCCCGCACGGCGGCAAGGACCGCCGCTTCGCCGCCGCGGTCTACCTGCGCAACCTGCTGTCGGTGCATGTGTTCCTCGCCGTCATCTTCTTCAGCGCCTTCATGCTGCTCGCCTGGCTGCGCAGCGCCTTCACCGCCACCGCTGCGCCGGAGTTGGTCCAGGCCGCCGAGCCGCACTACGAGGCCGGGCCGCTGTGGAGCCTGGCGGTGCTGGCGCTGATGCTGTTCATTTCCTCCGCCTGGAGCTACTGGATGGTACGGCGCGACAAGGGCTGCGCCTGGTTCCAGGTGTTCGTCGCCCTGGCCCTGGCGGCAGGCCCGCTCGCCCTCCTGTGGTTCACCGATGCGGGCTGCCCGGCCTTGGGCAGCCCGCCGACGGTCTTCTGGCACGAGTGCCAGCCACGCGGCCGCGGCCTGCTGATGCTGGCGGGCACCGCGCTGGCGACGCTGCCCATCCTGCTCCTCACCCGGCTGGGGTCCGACTCCCTCGCCCACGCCCGCAACCGGCTCTCCAAGCTCTCCTCGCGCCTGCTGCTCTATCTGTTCGCCAGCTCCGGCCTCGCCCTGCTGGACGACCTGGCGCTGCTCACGCTGCGCGTGGTGGAGAACAAGACGGACCTGCCGCTGCTGGGTGCCGGCCTCACCGGCGCTTTGTTGACGGCCTTGCGCGCCCTCGCGACCCATCTGTCCTCCGGCGTGAACAAGCTGGGCAACAGCACCGCCGGGCGTAGTCTCAAAGGCGTCATCGGCGTGGTCGGCGTGGCCTTGATGACGCTAGTCGCCTTCGGCTGGGCCGTGGCCGCCTATGGCGTGGCCGGCAGCAAGCTGTCGCAGCAGATCCCGCTCGGCTGGCTGGCGCTGGCGGCGGCGTTCATCCTGCTGCTGATGTTCGCGATCTACCGCGGCAACCTGGACTTCCTCAACCTCTCGTCGCTGCACCAGTTCTACGCCGCCCGCCTCACCCGCGCCTACCTGGGCGCCGGCAACCGCAGGCGCGACATCGCCTGGTCGGAGACGCCGGTGCGCGGCAGCGGCCAGAAGCCGGTCTCCGACGTGGTTGAAGGAGACGACATGCCGATGGGGTCCGGCGGCAGCAAGGGCGAGCCCGCTTACGCCCCTCACCGCCACGGCGGCCCGCTGCATCTCATCAATGTGAACGTGAACCAGACGCGCTACTCCGCCACCGGCAATTTCCAGCCCGACCGCAAGGGCTGGAACATGGCGGTGGGACCGGCCGGCTTCAACCTCGGCCGCACCTTCTGGCGCGCCGCCGGATGGCGGGAGGCCGAGGCCCTGTCGCTGGGCTGCTGGGTATCCATCTCCGGCGCCGCCTTCTCCACCGGCGCCGGCCCGCGCACCGGCCTGGGCTTCTCGGCGCTGCTCGGTCTGCTGGGGGTGAGGCTGGGCTACTGGTGGCGCTCCGGCAGCGGCGAGAAGACCAGCACGCCGACCACCGCCGGCGCGCTGATGGACGAATTCACCGCTAACTTCAACCCGGACAAATACCGCTACTGGTATCTCTCCGACGGCGGCCACTTCGAGAACACCGCCGCCTATGAGCTGATACGGCGCAAGCTGAAGCAGATCGTGGTGGCCGACTGCGGCGCCGACCCGGACTACAGCTTCGACGACCTCACCAACCTGGTGCTGAAGGCGCGCATCGACTTCGATGCCGAGATCGAATTCTTCGGCGATGCCGACCTCGATACCTTGTGGAGCAACACCCCCTGGCGCACCGCCTTCTTCGCTCCGGCGCTCGGCCTTCCCCGCAGCGGCGCCGCGCTGGCCCTGGCGCGGGTGGGCTACCGCGACGATCCCGAACCCGGCTGGCTGCTGCTGGTGAAGCCGCGCCTGCTGCCCGACCTGCCGGCCGACCTCGCCCACTACGCCGACAGCGCCCCGTCCTTCCCGCAGCAGAGCACCGCCGACCAGTTCTATGACGAAGCCCAGTGGGAAAGCACCCGCAAGCTCGGCCGGCTGATCGGCGGCCAGCTCGCCGGCCCGCTGGCCGCCCTGCCGCAGGCCTGGCAGGACTACCTCGCCGCCCATCCCGGCTTCACCGGCACCGACTGGAGCCGCCCGCCGCCGCCCAAGCCGGCCGAAGACAGCCCCAAGCCGGTCGGCACCGCCAAGCTGGTCGCGCTCTACACCCCCATCGTGATCGCGCTGTGGACCGGCTTCGAGTTCTATTCCAACTACCAGAAGTCGCAAGCCACCGCCGCCGAGGAACGGGTGAAGTTTGTGCTCTCCCGTATCGACGTGCTGGAAAAGAAGGCCGACGAGAAACCCCTGTGCGGCACCCGCACCAGCGACTGCCCCACCGCCGCCGGCCAACTGGAAATGCTGCGCCGGGAACTCGCCGACCTCGCCCTCATCAAGCCAGAGAAGGCAAAATCCCTGCTGGAGATCACCGACAAGCTGGCCTCCGCGCTGGGCCTGGACAGACCGCTGGCCGGCGCGGCCACAGGCGGCGCCAGCGCCCGCGGCGAGTTGAGCACCGCCGGCGCTGCCGCGGGCAGCCCCACTTCCGCCCCCCATTCCGGCAGCGACCAGCCGGCGGCGGCAGGCCAAACACACGCTCCCACGCCGCCGGCCCCCACTCCCGCTGCTCCCGATGCGCCCGTGGCCACGCCACCCCCCACTTCCCCGCCGCCACCCGCGCAGCAGCCCGACATCGCCCGCGCCCTGGTCTACCTGCAGATCTACACCGAAGATGCCCGCCCGCGCGCCGACTCCGTGGTCGCCACGCTGCAGGCCGCCGGCCTGCTGGGCACCCAGCTGCCCGGCATAGAGAACGTCACCCGCAGCGCCCAGGCCCGCGGGCGCAAACCGCCGGTGCGCTTCGAGCGTCCCACCGTCATCTACTACCACACCGAGGATCGGGAGCTGGCGGAGTGGATCGTGCGCAAAGGCCTGACTGGCCAGGTGGCCCTGCGCGACCTGTCCCAGTCCTACCGCAACATCCGCCCTGGCATGATCGAAATCTGGCTGCCCTGAGCCCGTCCGCCGTCCCCCGCCTTGCGGCACGCCCCGCGGCCAGCAGATCGCGGGGCGGAGGCGGCAACATGCCAGCCCGAACACGCCGTCCGGCTCTCTCCTGCATTCCCTGCCCTTGCCCGGCGGATATCGCCGCCGCATAATCCGCCCCCTTTTCCCGCCCGCGCCGACGCCGGCCGGGCTTCCTTACTCATCGGGCATGGGCATGAAGCGTTCGCAGCGGGTTCGTCTGGTCATCCTCGGCACCCTGGGTGCCACCGCAGTGGCGGGCTGCAGCCCGGAATACCCGCTGCAACAGGCGCGCTACGCCAGCCTGGAAGACTGCCGCCGCGACTGGGGGTACGACTATCGCAACTGCCAGAGCGGCGATGGCAGCGCCGGCAGCGGCGGCCGCTATGTCTACTACGGCCCGCGCTACTACTGGGACCGCGACCGCGGCTACCCCATCGCGGTGGATGCCGATGGCAGCCGGCGCGCGGTGCCCTATGCCAACGTGGCCAACGGCGCGCCCCGCAACGCCGTCGGCATGAAGTCCGCCGGCATCGTGCGCGGTGGCTTCGGCGGCAGCGCCCACGCCTCGTCCGGGGGCTGACATGCGCCGCCTCGACATCGCCCCCCGCAAGGACTACCGCCAGCGGCTGGAGCAAATCGGCTTCTCCTTCCACAGCTGGGACGACTACTGGCACGAGAACGCCTGCTACGCCTTCAGCGCCGCCCAGATCGACGAGTTGGAAGCCGCCACCGAGGAACTGCACGCCCTGTGCGTGGACGCGGCGCGCTTCGTCATCGAGCGCGACCGCTTCGACCAGCTCGGCATCCCCGCCGCCTTCCACCAGCCCATCGCCGACGCCTTCGCCCGCGGCGAGCCCTCGCTCTACGGCCGCTTCGACCTCGCCTACGACGGCCACCACCCGCCCAAGCTGCTGGAGTACAACGCCGACACACCCACCTCCCTGCTCGAAACCGCGGTGGCGCAGTGGTACTGGCTGGAGGAATACCGCGCCGCCAGCGGCCGCGAGCTGGACCAGTTCAACTCGGTACACGAGAAACTGGTGGCGCGCTGGCGGGCGATCGCCGGCGCAGGCCTCGCCCAGGTGGATTTCGCCTCGGTGGCGGACAACGAGGAAGACTGGGTCTGCACCCACTACCTGATGGACACCGCCGCCCAGGCCGGGCTGGGCACCAGCCACATCTACATGGAAGACATCGGCTGGGATCCGCTGCTGCGCGCCTTCGTGGACCTCGCCGGCCGGCCGCTGCAGACGCTGTTCAAGCTCTACCCCTGGGAATGGCTGATGCGCGAGCCCTTCAGCGAGCACATTCCCGGCTGCAGCACCCGCTTCGTCGAGCCGATGTGGAAGGCGCTGCTCTCCTGCAAGGGCCTGCTGCCCATCCTGTGGGAACGCAACCCCGGCCACCCCAATCTGCTGGAAGCCCACTTCACCCCCGGCCGCCTCGCCTCCTACGCGCGCAAGCCGCTGTTCTCCCGCGAGGGCGCCAACATCGAGCTGTACGAGAATGGCGAACTGCACCACAGCGATGGCGGCCCCTACGGCGCCGAGGGCCACATTTACCAGGCGCTGCACCCCCTCGCCCGCTTCGGCCCCGGCTACCCGGTGATCGGCGCCTGGGTGGTGGGCGACGAGGCCGCCGGCATGTGCATACGCGAAGACGATACGCCCATCACCACCAACCTCGCCCGCTTCGTTCCCCACTATTTCGACTGAGAACGCCATGGACGCCCTCCTCGCCTTCCTGAGCTACTTCGGCACCGCCGCCGCCCTGCTCGCCGCCTTCACCGCCGTCTACACCCGGGTGACGCCCTACAACGAATTCGCCCTGATCCGCGAGAACAACACCGCCGCCGCCATCACCCTCACCGGCGCCCTGCTCGGCTTCACCTTCCCGCTGATGGCGGCGATCTACTTCACCCACGACCTGCTGGAGATGGTGAAGTGGGCCGTCATCACCGGCGTGGTGCAGTTGCTGGTGTTCGGCCTGCTGCGCCGCTTCGCCGAGCGCATCGAGCAACGCTGCAACGCCTCCGCCATCCTGATGGCGGGCGTGGCGGTCGCGATCGGCCTCCTCAACGGCATCTGCATCAGCGAATAAAGCGCCGCCGCAAAGGTGCCAGCGGCATGCGCCACCGGCCGCAATGCCCGGTGGCCGGGCAAGGCGTGCGATCTGCCTCATGGCGAGCGCTGGCGCAGATGACGCCACGCCGATTCAGGCGCACCATAGTGGTCATACGGTTCGGTTATTACGAAAGGGAAACCGTATCTTCCCCTGCACGACGGCGGCGCCATGCCCAACATACAAGACGCAGCAGTAATCCTGGCCCACACGCTGGAACAGACCGTGGATGCGGTGGCGATGTTGGGAGCGGACCGCAAGGTACTGCTCTTCAACGCCGCCGCGGAGCGCCTCTGGGGCCTGGAGCGCGCCGAAGTCATAGGCCACAGCCTGGATGTGCTGCTCGCTCAGGGCCTCGTCACCCCCAGCTGCGAAGCAGTGGAAACGGCGGCGGCAGAAAGCCTGGACGCATTGGTCGGCAAGCCGCTGGAGGTGCCGATACACCGGCCGGACGGCAACACCGCCTGGGGCGCGATGTCCATCTCCCGGGTGGAACTGCCCGAACGCACCCTCTATACCGCTTTCGTCAAAGACATCACCGAGCAGCGCCGCCTCAACGAAACCCTGCGCCTGCTCTCCCTCGGCCTCAATGAGACCGACAGCGCGGTCGTCATCACCGACGCGGACCACCGCATCGTCCATGTGAACAGCGGCTTCACCCGCATGTTCGGCTGGCAGCCGCAGGAAGTCATCGGCCGCCAGCCACGCGATCTGCTGTTTTCCTCGGCCCACTGCCCGCGCACCCACTTCGGCGACGTCCACGCCCAGCTCGCCACCGGCCGCAGCTACCGCTCCGACGAGCTGGTGTGCGACAGCCAGGAGCGCCCGCTGTGGTGCTCCGTGGTGCTCAACCCCATCGTCGATGCCGGCGGCCGGCTCAGCAACACCGTCGGCATCTACACCGACATCACCCACACCAAGATGCACGAGGTGCTCCAGCACAAGGTACTGGCGGCCCTGGTGCAGGAAGAGCCGCTGCCGGAGGTGATGACGCTGATCTGCCGCGAGGTGGAGCGCATCGCACCGGAAGTGGTGGCCACCATCTTGCAAGTGGATAACGAGGGCAAGCTGCGCCCACTGGCCGCACCGCGCATGCCCGAGTCTTACTCGCGCGCGCTGGATGGCGTGGAGATCGGCCCCAGCGTCGGCTCCTGCGGCACGGCTGCCTTCCGCGGCGAGCCGGTGCTGGCGGACATTGCCACCGACCCGCTGTGGGCGCCTTACAAGCACCTGGCACTGCCGCTGGGCCTGGTGAGCTGCTGGTCCAGCCCGATCAAGCGCAGCGACGGCCGGGTGGTGGGCACCTTCGCCTTCTACTATCACGACCGGCGCGGGCCCACGCCGCTGCACAAACGGCTGGTGGAGGTAAGCGTGCATCTGTGCGCCATCGCGCTGGAGCGCGAAGAGGCCCGCGCCCGCATCCGCCAGCTCGCCTTCTACGACGGCCTCACCGGGCTGCCCAACCGCAGCCTGCTGCAAGTTCAGGCCGAGCAGGCCATCACCCGCGCCAACCGCGAGCAGGAAAGCCTGGCGGTGCTGTTCATCGACCTCGACCGCTTCAAGCAGGTGAACGACTCCCTGGGCCACCCCGCCGGCGACGACCTGCTGCGCACCGTCACCGCCCGCCTGCGCGCCACCGTACGCGATTCGGACATCGTTGGCCGGCTGTCCGGCGACGAGTTCGTCGTCGTCCTCACCCAGTGCGACGCCAGCCGCGCCACCGACATCACCGAGCAGCTGCAACGGGCCATCGCCGCCCCCTGCCACCTCGGCGACATCGCCCTCACGCCCTCGGCCAGCATAGGCATCAGCCTCTTCCCGCAGAACGGGCGCGACATGGACACCCTGCTGCACCGCGCCGACATGGCCATGTACCAGGCCAAGACCAGCGGCCGCGGTCGCTTCAGCTTCTTCAGCAACGAGATGAACCTGCTGGCGCAGGAGCGCCTGGCGCTGGAAGCCGCGCTGCGGGAGGCCCTGCGCAAGGAGCAGCTGCACCTGCACTACCAGCCGCAGATCGACCTCAAGGATGGCCATCTGTACGGCGTCGAGGCGCTGGCGCGGTGGACGCATCCGGAGATCGGCAACATCCCGCCCATACGCTTCATCCCGCTGGCCGAAGAGTGCGGCCTGATCGGCGAACTGAGCGACTGGGCGCTGCGCGAGGCCTGCCGCCAGCTGGCCGACTGGCGCAAGCGCGGGCTGGCGGTGCCGGCGGTGTCGGTCAACCTCTCTGCCACCAACTTCCACAACCTGGAACTGCCGCAGCTCATCGCCGACACCCTGAGCACCCACGCACTCGCGGCCTCGGACCTCACGGTGGAGATCACCGAGAGCCTGCTGATGGACACCAACCCCAGCACCATGAAAACCCTGGGCGACATCCATGCCCAGGGCGTGCGGCTGGCGATGGACGACTTCGGCACCGGCTACTCCAGCCTGGGCTACCTGCGCCGCCTGCCGGTCAGCGAACTCAAGCTGGACAAGAGCTTCGTGCGCGATCTGGCGCGGGATGAAGCCACCCGCGCGCTGACCAACGCGGTGATCCGCATCGGCGACAGCCTGCGCCTCACCGTGGTCGCCGAGGGCGTGGAGGACAGCACCCAGCAGGAACTGCTGAAGGCACAGGGCTACCACGTCGCCCAAGGCTATCTGTTCTCGCCGCCGCTGCCGGCCGCCGAACTGGAACGCTGGCTGCGGGAGCACGCCCTGTAGGCGGCGGGCAGGGCGCTTAGATGCGCAGGGCGCGGCACCTGGCACCCGCCGGCCGGGCGCTTTCTGCCGACCGCAAGGCGCCACGCATAGGCCAATTGCAAGCGCCATCCCCAGCCGGCCGCAGTAAAG
The DNA here is from genome assembly GCF_004361735.1 of Azoarcus indigens. Taxonomy (GTDB): domain Bacteria; phylum Pseudomonadota; class Gammaproteobacteria; order Burkholderiales; family Rhodocyclaceae; genus Azoarcus; species Azoarcus indigens. Next base: position 61,803 of record NZ_SNVV01000016.1, read on the forward strand.
CTATGCTGTCGGCCCCCGACGCCACCGGAACATTCCGCCCGACGCCATGACTGCACGCCCCACCCTGCGCCAACGCAAGACCTTCGCCCTCATCCGCATCGTCGCCGGCCTGGTCGCCGCCTTCTATCTCGGCTACGTGGTCGTCGCCAACCTGCTGGCCGGCGTGCCCTTCGACAACACCCTGCGCTTCAGCGCCCTGGTCGCCCTCGCCGGCCTGGGCTATGCCGGCTGGTATTTGCGGGACTTGTCCGCGGTAGCCAGGGAGGAGCGGGGCGATGTTTAGGGCCAGGCGCTTGACCGGGCCGGCCGGGTTCGGGCCAGCCGCCCAGGCCAGGATGCGCCAGCCAGGGGGCGATGATCAGGCTCCGGTGCAACGACCCAAGCTCCGATAGCTGAGCCCGAACGTGGATGGCAGTCGCCCCGCGGGCTCACGCCCTCCTCCCCCGCTGCCGCTAAGCCACACCTTCCCGCCGCAAAACCTCCCTGAACGCCGCGACTGCCGCCTGCCCACCCGCCCGCGCCGCCGCCGTCAGCGCCAGTCCCACCGCTGCCAGCCAGGCCAGCACCCGGCGCCTGGCCGGCTGCAACAGCACGCAGCGCGCCGCGCCCTCGGTGGCAACGATCTCCACCCAGCCGGCCCAGGGCATCGCATGCGCTTCGCCGTCCGCCAGCCGCAGGCTGCGCCGGGGCGGCGCCTCGCCCAGCCAGGCCGGGTCGAAGGCCAGGTAGTCCAGCCGCAAGCTGCCTTCGGCGGCCACCACCAGGCAGCCTTCCGGCAGCGAGAGCTGGGTCAGGCCGCCGGCCGGCAGTTCCACCGCCGAGTTCGCAGCGGCCTTGGGCACGGCTTGCGTCACGGCCAGCCGCAGCGGGGCGAACAGGGGGATGAAGGGGCTGAAGGGCGATGGGCTGGAGAGGAACTGGCGGCGCATGATGAACTCCGGCGGGCTGGGCCCGGCTGTTTCGGACGGCACCAGATTAGGCGCCGGCCGCCAGCCGCAACAGACACAGGGAACTAGAATGTGAACCGCAACAGATGGCCTTTTCGCCAGTCTGTTATGGTCCGCTTCGGCCCGTTCTGTATCTGTCGCCGCCCACAGTCGCCCGCCATCATTCCTGACCATGGATACCACCGCGACCGCCGCGCCCCCCGCCTCTGCGCAGCCCCTCTACCGCCAGCTCGCCGCCGCCTACCGCGACGCGATCGAGGACGGCACGCTGCGCCCGGGCGACCGCATGCCTTCGGTGCGCATGTTGATGCAGCGCCACACGGTGAGCCTGTCCACCGCGCTGCAGCTGTGCCGCCACCTGGAGGACGAGGGCTGGCTGGAGGCGCGACCGCGCTCCGGCTACTTCGTGCGCCGGCGGCTGCGTGCCCGCCTGCCTGGCGTGGTGGAGCCGGCGCAGGACCAGGCGCCAGACCCGGCGGCCTTCGTCGGCATCCACGCCACCGTGTCCGCCGTCATCGCCCAGGGCCAGCGCTATCCGGCGGCGCTCAATCTCGGCGGCGCCACCGCGGCGCCGGAGCACTACCCCACCGAGGCGCTGAAGAACGCGGTGCTGCGCTGCCTGCGGCAGTCGCCCACGCTGCTGACCACGCCCGGCTCGCCCAACGGCAACCCGGAATTCCGCAAGGTGATCGCCCGCCGGGCGCTGGATGCCGGCATCCGCATGACGGCGGAGGAGGTCATCGTCACCCATGGCGGCATCGAGGCGGTGAACCTCGCCTTGCGCGCGGTCGCCAATCCGGGCGACACGGTGGCGGTGGAATCGCCCACTTTTTTCGGCCTGCTGCAGGTGCTGGAGAGCTTGGGCATGCGCGCGCTGGAGATTCCCACCAGCCCGAGCAGCGGCATCTCACTGGAGGCGCTGGAGCTGGCCATCGCCACCTACGGCAACATCAAGGCGGTGGTGGTGGTGCCCAACCTGCAGAACCCGCTGGGCGCCATCATGCCGGACGGCCGCAAGGCGGCGCTGGCGGCGCTGTGCGAGCGCAACGGCATCGCGGTGATCGAGGACGACCCCTACCGCGACATGCACTGCCGCACCACCCCGCCGAAGGCGCTGAAGGCCTGGGACCGCAGCGGCAACATCATCTATTGCGCCTCGCTGAACAAGACGCTGGCACCAGGCATGCGCCTGGGCTGGATGGCCGCCGGGCGCTGGCAGGCGCGGGTGGCGATGCTGAAGTTCGCCCAGAGCCGGCACAACGAGGAATGGTCGCAGATCGCTGCCGCCGGCTTCATGGCCACCAGCGCCTACGACCGCCACCTGCAGCGCCTGCGGGAGCATCTGCGCGAACAGCGCGAACGCATCGCGGACACGGTGGCCGCCAGCTTTCCGCCCGGCACCCGGCTCAGCCTGCCGGACGGCGGCGCCATGCTGTGGGTGGAGCTGCCCGGTGGCCTGCCCTCACGCTTGCTGTTCGAGCATGCGCTGCAGGCCGGCATCCGCATCGCGCCGGGGTCCATGTTCTCCAACTCCCAGCGCTTCGATCACTTCATCCGCATCGGCTGCGGCCATCCCTACAGCCCGGAGTTGGATGCCGCGCTGCGCCGGCTGGGGGCGCTCACCGCGCAGTTGCTGGACGGCGCCGGGCGCTGATCCCGCCACCGCAGGCTGCGGGAATCCCGCTCAGCCCGCTCGCGCCACATGGCGCGCTATGCAGCGCGCCAGGCCGCTGCGGGCGGTCTGCTGGATGCGCATCAGCAGCTCATGTTCCACCCGCGCCAGGCGGTAACGCTGGCGCAGTTCTTCTGCAATGCGCAGAAAGAGGTAGGCGGTGGCCTCGGCATCCGCCAGCGCGCGGTGGTAACGGCCGGTGGCCGGCAGGCCCAGGGTGCGCACCAGCGTGCCCAGCTTGTGGTTGGGCGCATCCGGGAACAGCCGCCGCGCCAGCATCAGCGAGCAGACGAAATCGCCCGCCCGGCTGCGGCCCAGCGCCGACAGTTCGGCGTCCCAGAACTTACGGTCGAAAGCTGCGTTGTGTGCGACCAATGGCAGGTTTCCGACAAAATCCGCCGCCTCCGCCATCACCCGCTCCACCCGCGGCGCCGCCCTCACCATGGCGTTGCTGATGCCGGTAAGGGCCTGGATCTGCGGCGGAATCCACGCATCGGCGTTCATCAGGCTCTGGTAACGATCCACCACCGCGCCGTCGCGCACCAGCACCACCGCGATCTCGGTAGGGCGCGCGCCCTGCTCCGGCGTCATGCCGGTTGTTTCAAAGTCGACAACTGCGTAGCTGCTCAAGGCGGTTCCAGGAAAGCAGACCGCGCCGACGGCGGCGCACGAGCCCGGCCAACGCGGTAAAAAAGGAGGAAGGCGCGAACGATACCCGCTACTGCGGCGCACTTGAAGCGGATTCCGCCGGCTCTCGCGCAGACAGGCACGCATAGTGCTTTATGCCGTACGAGGGAGGCGGAAAGCTCCGCCTCCGTATGGTCAGTGGCGCCGCCATGCGCCCGCCTGCCGCTTTCATCCATAGAACCGAGAAGGAACATCCCATGGCACGTATCGGCCTTTTCTTCGGCACCAACACCGGCAACACCCGCAAGATCGCCAAGCAGATCAAGAAGCGCTTCGACGACGACACGATGGCCGATCCGCTCAACGTGAACCGCGTCACGCCGGAAGACTTCGCCGCCTACGACTTCCTCATCCTCGGCACGCCGACGCTGGGCGAAGGCCAGCTGCCCGGCCTCTCCTCCGAAGCCGAAGCCGAGAGCTGGGAAGAATTCCTGCCCAAGCTGGAAGACATCAGCTTCGACGGCAAGACCATCGCCCTCTACGGCCTGGGCGACCAGGTGGGCTACAGCAACGAGTTCGTCGATGCGCTGAGCTTCCTCTACGACTTCTTCAGCGATCGCGGTGCCAAGATCGTTGGCTCCTGGCCCACCGACGGCTACGACTTCACCACCTCCCAGGCAGTGGGCGAGGACGGCAAGTTCGTCGGCCTGGCGCTGGACCTGGACAACCAGTCCGACCTCACGGAAGAGCGCCTCAGCACCTGGCTGAAGCAGATCGCGCCCGACTTCCAGCTGCCGCTCTGAGCGCAGCCCCGCGTCCCGGCGGTGGGGAGGCGTGGTAGCTGCAACCCTCCGCCGGCTGGCACGGCCTGCTTCGCCCTCCTCCTCCGAGGCAGGCCAGCCGCCTGATCGCCCCGTTCGCCCCCCTCCTGGCGAACGGGGCGCATCTTTTTCCATGCCTCCCGGCTGCGGATCTCCGCGCCGGGCGCTTGAAGCCGGCCCCTGTGGTCCCGCTTCCTCCTCGAGCACGCCCCTGCTGAACCCGGCGCGACTCCTCCGCGGCGCTCTTCGCCGGCCTGCGGAACCTGGCCGGCGGATATAACTAAAGCGTAATAAAGCAGGGCTACCCTTGGCGGGCGCCAACTCCCCGTGCCTTCAGGACAAGCATGCTCGCCGCCCCCGTCCGTGCCACCACCGCTCCCCTCGGCAGCCGTCCCTGCGCCGGCGACCTCTGCCTGGCGATAGCCAGCGTTTCGCCTGAGTGCGACAACGAAACGGTGCTGAAGCTGTTCACCGCCCACAAGGAGCTGGTGAGCCTGCCGGTGGTGGAGGATGGCCGCCCCTTCGGCCTCATCAACCGCCACATCTTCCTGTCGCAGATCGTGCGGCCCTTCCACCGCGAGCTGTACGACAGGAAGAGCTGCATCGCCTTCATGGACAAGAGCCCGCTGATTGTGGACGCCGCCACCGGCATAGACGAGATGGCCGACCTGGCGGTGGCCTATGGCGAGAAGGCGCTGGCCGACGGCTTCATCATCACCGCCGGCGGCCGCTACCTCGGCATCGGCCTCGGCATAGACCTGATGCGGGCGGTGTCCGAGATGCATGCGCTGCAGCACCGCCAGATCGTGCAGAGCATCGAATACGCCAGCGTGATCCAGAGCGCCATGCTCACCCCTTCGCGCCAGGCGATGACGGCGGCGCTGGCCGACAGCTGCCTCGCCTGGGAGCCGCGCGACCACGTCGGCGGCGACTGTTACTACTTCATGCGCCACGACCGCGGCTGGCTGGCGGTGATCGCCGACTGCACCGGCCACGGCGTGCCCGGCGCCTTCATGACGCTGATCTTCTCCTCCGCGCTCGACCGCGCGCTGGCGCTGCACGGCCCGATGCATCCGGACCGCCTGCTAGGCGAGATCAACATCCGCATCAAGGATGCGCTCGGCCAGGTCGAAGGCCGCGCCGACGGCACGCCCGCCTCCAACGACGGCTGCGACGCGCTCATCGTGTGCCTGGACAGCGCCGAAAGCGTGATGCGCTGGAGCAGCGCCCGCCTGTCCGCCTACCTGCTGCCCGCCAACGGCGGCGAGCCGGTCGAACTGGCCGGCAACCGCATGGGCGTGGGCTACATCGAAACACCCCACGGCTACGCCTGGCCCAGCCAGCAACGCGCGGTGATGCCCGGCGACCTGCTGTTCGCCGCCACCGACGGCCTCACCGACCAGGTCGGCGGCGAGCGCCGCATCATGTACGGCAAGCGCCGCCTGCTCGCCCTGCTCGACCGCTGCCGCGAACTGCCGATGCCGGAACTCGCCCGCACCCTGCAGCAGGAGCACCGCGACTATCAGGGCAGCCAGATCCGCCGCGACGATCTCACCTTCTGGGGCTGGCGCGCCTGAGCGCCCGGTTTCCCCATGCCGCCCGCCCATACGCACCGACAAGACCAACATCGCGCCCAGGCGCCCCTTCCCCACGCCCAGCCCATGACCGAGCAGAAATACTACGAATTCCTCGACTACGCGCAGCAGCGCGAGGTGCTGTTCTATTACGTCGGCTACTTCTCGCAGAACATCATCAGCACCATGGCCGAGACGGTGCGCCTGCACCTGGAGACCAACGGCGTGCCCGCCAGCACCCGCCGCCGGCTGTTCTCCTCCTTCGTCGAGATGGCGCAGAACATCGTGCATTACTCCGCCGCCAGCCTGCCCAGCCCGCAGGACGGGGAGATCCGCTACGGCTCGGTGTGCATAGGCCGGGAAGGCGAGCACTACTTCCTGCTGTGCGCCAACCCGGTGGAAGCCGCCGAGCTGGAGCGCCTGCGCAGCCGCCTGGAGAGCCTGTCGCAGATGTCGCTGGAAGACATCAAGCAGGCCTACAAGGTCTCGCTGCGCGCCCAGACGCCCGCGGGCAGCAAGGGCGCCGACCTGGGCTTCCTCACCGTGGCCCGCGACGCCAGCGCGCCGCTGCAGTCCTCATTCCGCAATGGTGGCCCCGACGGCAAGGCCATGTTCTATCTGAAAGCGATCATCTGAGACCATGAGCAGCGCCCACATGGACAACCTCCACCTCCCCGCCACCGCCAGCACGCCGCTGGTGGATTTCCGCTACGACGCCCACCAGCTGCGGCTGGAAGGCGAGTCCTACCCGGAGAATGCCGCCGCCTTCTACGGCCCCCTCGCCGAGGGGCTGAGAGCCTATGTGGCCGGCCTGCAGGGTGGGGAGCAGGTCGAAGTCCATGTTGCCCTGAGCTACTTCAACAGCTCCAGCACCAAGATGCTGTTCGGCCTCTTCGACACCCTCAACCAGGCCGCCGAACAAGGCCACCGCATTGCCCTGCACTGGCATCACGACCGGGAAGACGACATCGCCGAGGAGTTCGGCGAGGAACTGCACATCGATTTCCCGGCGCTCGCCTTCCACGCCCACCCGGCGGATTGACACGATGTCTTCGACCGAGCTGTTCGCACACGAGAACGCCATCCTCTGCGAGGCTCGCGCCATCGCCGCGCAGGAAAACCAGCATGCGGAGATCTACCGCCAGGCCCTGGCCGCGCTGGCGGAGCACTACGCGCGCATGATGCGGGAATCCCACCGCCTGATCTCCCGCAGCGACCGCGCCGAACGCGAACTCAACCGCCTCAACGAACAACTGCAGGACCTCGCCTGCGCGCTGGAATACAAGGCCACCCACGACCCGCTCACCGGCATCTACAACCGCAGCGCCATCATCGACCGGGTGCAGCGCGCGCTGGACGCCGGCCCGGTGGCGCTGACGGTGATCGACATCGACCACTTCAAGCGCATCAACGACAGCTTCGGCCACCCCACCGGCGACGCGGTGATCCGCAGCCTCATCCGGCGGGTGCAGACCATCCTGGACGAGGGCGACAGCATAGGCCGCATCGGCGGCGAGGAATTCACCATCCTCCACCCCCGGGCCGGCCTCGAAGGCGCCCACGCCACCGCCCTGCGCATCCGCGAAAGCCTCAACGCGGAGCCGCTGGCCGAGCTCAGCGAATGGCCGGTCACCGCCAGCTTCGGCGTCAGCTGGGCCGCCCGCCGCACCCCCTTCGACGAGCTCTACAGCCGCGCCGACGCCGCCCTCTATGAAGCCAAACAACAAGGCCGCAACCGGGTGGTGACAGCGGATTGAACTGGCGTTCCGCCTATCGTGAGCTGGAACGCCGGATCGCAAGTTGAGCCATCCCCGGCGATGGCGATGGCGATGGCGATGGCGATGGCGATGGCGATGGCGATGGCGATGGCGATGGCGATGGCGATGGCGGTGGCGATGGCGATGGCGATGGCGATGGCGATGGCGATGGCGATGGCGATGGCGATGGCGATGGCGATGGCGGTGGCGATGGCGATGGCGATGGCGATGGCGATGGCGATGGCGATGGCGCTCAGCATTCGTCCTCGCCGGCGCCCGTCAAGCGTATTTCTCCGCATGCCTTAACGACAGGCGCCAGCATCGAACCGACAAGCGACAGCCCCCCCACGGCAGTCCCACTCCCTCCCCCTCGCGGGAAGGGCCGGGGAGAGAGGGCGCCCCGCAGGGGCGACAGCTGGCGCAACTCCCGCCCCCACCACCCGCCATCGCGCCACCTTGCTACAGTCCCGGCTTTCCCCCGCCCTGGAAGCCTCCCGATGAACGACTGCGTCAGCCTGCGTGAAATCCCCACCGCCTGCGGCCGCCGCTTCGGCCATGCCACCCTGGACAGCCCGAAGACGCTCAATGCCCTGACGCTGCCGATGATCGACCGCCTGGCTGCCGCGCTGGACGCCTGGCTGGCCGACCCCGCCATCGTCGGCATCCTGCTCGACGGCGCCGGCGGCAAGGCCTTCTGCGCCGGCGGCGACGTCGCCGCGCTGTACCGCGCGATCAAGGCCGCCGGCGGCAGGCCGGTGCCCGAAGCCGCCCACTTCTTCGAACGCGAATACCGGCTGGACTACCGCATCCACACCGCCGCCAAACCTATCCTGTGCTGGGGCAAGGGCATCGTCATGGGCGGCGGCATCGGCCTGCTCGCCGGCGCCTCCCACCGCGTCGCCACGCCCAGCACCCGCATGGCCATGCCGGAGATCACCATCGGCCTGTACCCGGACGTCGGCGGCAGCTGGTTCCTGCCGCGCATGCCCGGCCACGGCGGCCTCTTCCTGGCGCTGACCGGCGCCGCGCTGAACGCCGCCAGCGCCCGCTTCGCCGGCCTGGCCGACTTCATCCTCGCCGACGGGGCGCTGGACGATGTGCTGGCCGCGCTCGCCGCCACCCGCTGGAGCGGCGAAGCCCAGGCCGACCGCACCCAGCTCAGCCGCCTGCTGCAGGCCCGCGCGCTGCCGGACGACATCGCCACTGCGCCGCTGTACCGTCACTTCAACCGCATCGAACACGCCATCGGGCCCACCGGCGGCGGCCTGCCCGACCTCGCTGCCATCGCCCCCCGCCTGCGCCAGCTCGCCGACGACGCCGATCCCTGGCTCGCCGCCGCCGGCCGCGCCTTCACCCACGGCGCCCCCAGCTCGGCGGTGCTCTCCGCCACCCTGTGGCACCAGGCCCGCCAGCTGTCGCTGGCGGAAGTGTTCCGGCTGGAATATCAAGCCTCCCTCGGCGCCACCGCCCGGCCGGACTTCATCGAAGGCGTGCGCGCCCTGCTGATCGACAAGGACCGCCAGCCGCGCTGGCAATACACCGCGCTGGAGCAAGTGCCGCAGGGCTACGCCGAGGACGTGTTGCGGGCGCGCTTCAGTGGGGAGCATCCGCTGGCCGACCTGGGCCGGGTGAAGGAGTGAGGTGCAGCGCCGCCGGGTCGCTGCGCAGTCGGGCCTGGTCGCTGGATCAGCCTGCCGCTGAAGCAGATCGCATCAGGAAACGCCGCTGGCGCCGATAGTGCTGCGGGCAGCGAACCGTGGAAGCCATGCCTTTCACCCTCCTTGCAGCAATCACCAAGGCCCCATGGCCAGCACCCGCCTCGCAAGGGGCAAGTCCTGCCCCCTCCCTCGCAGGGGAGGGCCGGGGAGGGGGAGCGCCCGCCAGGGCGCCAGCGGTCGCTTGAGCGCCGCAGCCCCCCTCTGCCCATCCCCTCCCTCACGAGAAAAAAACCTAGCAATCCCCACAACTTGCGTGGATTCCCATGCGCTGCGGAAGAGGCCGAGACGCATGGAGCCAGGACCTCCCAACTACAGCCGCAACGACTGCCCGGCAGCAGCCCCCCGCCGGCAATCACCCCACCCCGCAACACTCTGGCGCCAGGCGACGCACCAAGGCCGCGGCCCCCGCCTCCCCCGCCGCCGTCACATTCTGTCCCGCCCACATCGGCGAGAAATCGCCGCTGCCGGCTGCCTCCGCCGCAGTGCGCAAGGGTGCGGCAAAGGCGGTTGCCCGCGGAAAGGCCGGCGCTTCGCCCAGCGGCCCCTGCTCGCTCACCAGCCGGTTGACGATGGCCCGCGCCGGGCGGCCGGTGAACACATTGGTAAGCACCGTATGCGCAGCCGCCGGGCTCTTCAGCGCGGCGCGGTGAATGGCGCTGGTGTCCGCCTCCGGGCACAGCAGGAAGGCGCTGCCCACCTGCACGCCGGCAGCGCCCAGCGCCATCGCCGCTCGCACGCCGCGCTCGTCGGCGATGCCGCCGGCGGCGATCACCGGCAGCTTCACCGCGTCCGCGATGCGCGGCAGCAGGCTGAACAGGCCGCGCTGCAGGCTGAGGTCATGATCCAGGAAATGGCCGCGATGGCCGCCTGCCTCCAGGCCCTGGGCGATCACCGCGTCCGCGCCGCGCTCGGCCAGCCAGCGCGCCTCTGCCACCGTGGTGGCGGACGACAACACCTTGCTGCCCCAGCCCTTCACCCGCGCCAGCAACGCCGGCGCCGGCAAGCCGAAGTGAAAGCTGACGACCGGCGGGCGGAAGGCTTCCAGCACCTCGGCGATCTCATCCGAGAAGGGCTGCCGGCCGGCGCCCGCCGGCGCCGCCTGCTCCAGCCCGAACTCGGCATAGTACGGCGCCAGCCTCGTCTTCCAGGCCGCCTCTCGCGCCGCATCTGCGGCCGGCGGCTGGTGACAGAAGAAATTCACGTTCCAGGGGCCGGCGGCCTGCTCGCGCAAAACACTCAGTTCGGCCACCAGCGCATCGGGCGTCAGCATCGCCGCCGGCAGCGAGCCCACGCCCCCCGCAGCGCACACCGCCAGGGCCAGCCGGCTGCCTTGCACACCGGCCATCGGCGCCTGGACGAGGGACAGTTCGCTGCCCAGCAATTCGCACAACATCGGCATCTCGCATCTCTCCTGTCTGAGGGGACAGCGCAGCGTAATCCGCTTTGGCACACCGGCAAAGCCGCCGGCGCCCGCCGCTGCGCTAGACTTGCGGGCTGAGCCGCGCGGTCCGGTCCGGCCGGCGGTAGTCCTTTCACCGGAGTCCCTCATGAGCCTGCTGGCCCAACTGAAGAAAGACGCGCTGGTCGCGCGCAAGAACGCGGCAACCGTGCGCGCCACGCTGCTGAGCACCCTGATCGCCGAAGCCGAGATGGTGGGCAAGAACGCCGGCAACCGCGAAAGCACCGACGACGAAGTGCAGGCCACCCTGCGCAAGTTCCTCAAGAACAACCAGGAAGCGCTGGCGGTGATCAAGGATGAGGCCCGCCGCGCGGTGCTGGCGGACGAAGCCGCCATCCTCGCAGAGTACCTGCCGCCGATGGCGACCGAAGCCGACGTGAAGGCCTTCATCGCCGAGACGGTCGCCGGCCTGGCTGACCGCAGCCCGAAGTCCATGGGCACAGTCATGGGCGCCCTCAAGACCCGCTTCGGCACCGGCTTCGACGCCAAGCAGGCCAACGCCTGGGTGCGCGAGGCGCTGGCGGGCTGATGGTTCGCCTGGGCCGGCCGGGATCGCCGCAAAGGCCCGGGTTGGCCCGCGCTCCCGGCGCCCTCCCTGGCCAGGGAGGGACGCCCTGCCCCAAACCCCGGCGCGCCGGAAAGGCGCGGCGGCGCCCGACCTCCCCGCCCCGCCGGCAGCCACTATGTAAGCGCCGGTTTCGGCTACGGAACGCGGTTTCCCGGCTTCAGTCGTAAGGGACACATGGCGCGTCTGCCGCGCGGCGGCAACACGTCGGCCCGATCACCCCGGCCGCCTTCGTCTGCCCTCTTCCCGTTCGGATTCCCTCCGCCCCCTGGGGGCGGCACCGCGCAGGCCTGCGGCCGCATCCAGCGAAGGAGAACCATCATGCTCGATCGTCCCATCGCAGAAATCCTCAACCATCGCCCCTGCTTGTCAGTAGCGCGCGACACCTCGGTGCAAAACGCCGCGCGGATGATGAAGGAGCACCAGACCGGCGCGGTGCTGGTCGTGGGCGATGACGACGCGCTGCTCGGCATCTGCTCCGAGCGCGACATCGTTACCCGGGTGGTTGCCGAAGCGGGCGATCCGGATCAGGTGACTGTGCGTGAAATCATGACCACCGAGCCGGAATCCCTGTCGGAAGACAAGCCCTTCAGCCACGCCCTGCACCTGATGTACGAGGGCCGTTTCCGCCATGTGCCGGTGGTGGACGCGCAAGGCCGCGCGGTTGGCATCCTGTCGCCGCGCGATGCGCTCCAGTGTGACGCCCGGGAATTCGAGCAGCAGATGGTGAGCCGGGAGGAGATCACCGTGATTCTCTGAGGCGATGCAACGGCGGGAAACCGTCAGCCGTGCGGAAACGTTCAGCACGGCGCCTTGCCTACGAGGACAAACAATGGAAGGCCCTGCGCCGCGCCGGTTCAGCCGCAGGCCGCGGCCATCCGCTCCGGACCATGCGGCCGCGCTCCGAACAGGCCGCCCAGGGGCTGCGCGGCGGGCTGCTATCGCCCGCCGCCTCTTCCAGAGCCCGCGCGAGGGGCTCGACCCCGCTGCGGCAGGCCATCCAATCGCTGGAGACGGCCTCCAGCCCGGCGCATTGCGCTTCGGCGGCCGGGCTGGCGTAGCGGCGATCAGCCCTCGCCGCCAGCCTCCTGCTTGCGCGGACGGCGGCCGCGCGAGGACGTACGCGGCTTGGCTTCCGCCTCCGCGGATTCCACCGCCGGCTTTGCCTTGGCCCGGGACTTCTGCGTCTTGCCGCTTTCGGGCCTCGCCGCTGCGGGCGCGGCCTCAGCAGCCCCCTGGGCAGCCCCCTGGGCAGGCGCCTGGGCCGGCTGGGCGGGAGCTTCGGCGGAGGCCTTCGACTGAGCCCGCCGACCGCGTCCCTTGGGCGCAGTGGGCGCGGCCTCCGCGGCCGCTGCAGGGATGGGTGCGGCCGCCTCTGCCCTGGCCTCACCTTCCGGCTGGCGACGGCGCGAGGAGGAGCGCGCCGGTTTGGCGGCGGCCTTCTCCGCCACTGCTGCCGCCGGCACCGCGGGCGCCACCGGGGCTTCCACCACCACGACCACCGGCGCCTCCGCCACGACCTCGCTGGCCGCCGCAGTGGCGTCCTTGGGCTTGCGCCCCCCTTCGTTGCGATGACGGCCGCGGTTGCGCCGGCCGCCGCGGTCGCGCTCCTGCGCCGGCGGTGCTTCGCTGACACCGGCATCCCACGCGACCGGGTCCTGCTCGGCCTCGCCCTTGTTCTCCGGCAGCGGATGCGGCATCGGTGCCGCCGGCAGCGCGGGGGCGGTGCCAGCGCGGCGATAGACGTAGGTGCCGGACTTCTCGTCGCGGCCGAATTCCAGCAGGCCGCGCGACTGGGCCTCTTCCAGCAGGTTGCCGAAGGCGCGGAAACCGAAGTAGGACTCGTTGAAGTCCGGCTTGCGGCGCTTGATCGCCTCTTTCAGCATGGACGCCCAGATCTTGCCGCCGTCGCCGCGCTCGGCCAGCAGCGCCTCGAAGGTCTCCACCGCGATCTCGATGGCCTTGCTGCGGCGCGCCTCCAGCTCGTCCTTGCGGCGCTTGTCCTCTTCCGGCGACCGCCGCGCCGGCTGCGCATCCCGCGCCTCCGGCGTATCCCGCTTGGCCGCGCGCTGGTCGCGCACCAGGTCGTCGTAGAAGATGAATTCATCGCAATTGGCGATCAGCAGGTCGGAGGTGGATTGCTTCACCCCCACGCCGATCACCATGCGGGCGTTCTCCCGCAGCTTGGACACCAGCGGCGAGAAGTCCGAATCGCCGCTGATGATCACGAAGGTATCCACATGCTGCTTGGTGTAGCAGAGGTCCAGCGCGTCCACCACCAGCCGGATATCGGCCGAGTTCTTGCCGGACTGGCGCACGTGGGGGATCTCGATCAGCTCGAAGTTGGCCTCGTGCATCGCCGCCTTGAAGCCCTTGTAGCGCTCCCAGTCGCAATAGGCCTTCTTGACCACGATGTTGCCCTTCAGCAGCAGGCGCTCCAGCACCCGCTTGATATCGAACTTCTCGTACTTCGCATCCCGCACGCCCAGCGCGACGTTCTCGAAGTCGCAGAACACCGCCATGCTGGCGTTGTCATGGGATGAAGCCATCTTTTTCTCCTTTGGATTCGGCAACCGAAGCGCTACCTGGGCCGGCGCATCGAACGGCGCCGGCAATCGTCCCGCGGCGCCGCTGCGGCACCGCCTTCATGGCCGTCATGATAGCCGCTCCTTCGCAGCCCGGCCGCCGCGCGCTATGCTCGACGGCCCAGACCGACACCGCCGCCACCATGTCGAACCCCACCAACACCCCCGCTTCCCCGCCCTGGCCCAACGTTCCCGCCTGCTACGACTGGCTGTCGCTGGACCGCCGCGGCACCTGGCGGCTGCGCGGCGAGGCGGTGATCCACGCCGGCCTGCGCGCCTTCCTCGACCGCTACTACGGTCACGACGACGCCGGCAACTGGTTCGTGCAGAACGGCCCGCAGAAGGTCTACGCCGCACTGGACTACATGCCACTGGTGCTGCGCCTGCAGCCGGACGGCAGCCTGCACACCCATGCCAGCGACGATGCGGGCGCCATCAGTGGCGTCTGGCTGGACGAGGAAGGCAACATGCTGCTCGCCACCGCCGCCGGCCCGGCGCTGGTGGACGACCGCGACCTTGCCGCCCTGCTCGCCGAATGCCAGCTGGCCGACGGCAGCCCCGCCAGCGACGAAGCCCTGCTCGCCGCCCTCGAAGGCCAGACCCTGCTGCGGTGGCGCGACCTGCCGGTGCAGACCCTGAGCCGCGCGGACGCGCCGGCGGTATTCCGCTTCAATCCGGCGCCCCGCGCCAGCTGATCCCCCACTCCGGGCGACAGGCCGCGGCGGCCAGCGCTCGCCGCCGAAACGGCAAACAGGCCCGAGTCCCCCGTTCGCCCTGAGCCTGCCGAAGGGCATCCCGGGAAGCCCTGCCGCGAGCGAGCTCACTGGGTTCGCCCACCCGCCTGCCAGCAGGAAATCGAAGGGCCAAGGGCAAAAGCGCCCTCCCATCGCCGGAAACCGGAGGGGCGTTCTTCTCCGCGCCGCGAACGGCAGGCGCCCCCAACCACAGCCCCTCCCTAGGGACAGCACGGTCTTTACCGTGCGATCCAGCCGCCCCTATAATTAGTAACGATTCTCATTTTTAAAAACAGGCGGCGCTTGCGCCGTTCCTCCGTCATCGGGCGCAGCGTGCCGGCAAACCCTCTCTCCTCGACCACCGCCGTCGAGGCCCTCTATCTCGACCACCACAACTGGCTCAAGCGCTGGCTGCGGCGCAAGCTGGGCGATGCCCACCAGGCGGCGGACCTGGCGCACGACACCTTCCTCCGCATCCTGCGCAGCCGCAACGCCGCCGACATCCGCGAGCCGCGCGAATACCTCGCCACCATCGCCAAAGGGCTGATGTTCGATCTCTTCCGCCGCCAGTCGGTGGAGCGCGCCTACCTGGAAGTGCTGGCGGCGCAGCCGGAGGGCCAGCAGCCCTCGCTGGAAACCCGCGCCATCGTGGTCGAAACGCTGACCGCCATCGCCGCCATGCTGGAGGGCATGAAACCGGCGATACGCGAAGCCTTCATGCTGTCGCAGATCGAAGGGCTGACCTACGCCGAGATCGCCCGCCGGCTCGGCGTCACCCCTCGGACGGTGAATAACTACATGCTCAAGGCCATAGAGCATTGCTACCTGCTGGCGGCGGAATGAGCGCGGCGATGAACACCGCTGCCGCCCGCGACGAAGACCAGGTGCGCAAGGAAGCGGTCGCCTGGTACGCCCGCCTCTGTTCCGGCGAGGCCACCGAAGCCGAGCACCGCGCCTGGAGCCGCTGGCACCAGGCGCACCCGGACAACCAGCGCGCCTGGCGCCGCATCGAAGCCTTCGCCGGGCTGGTGCGCCAGGTGCCGGCGGCGGTCGCCACGCCCACGCTGCGCGCCGCCACCCAGAGCCGCCGCACCCTGCTGAAGAGCGTCGTACTGCTGGCCTCCGGCGGCGCGCTGGGCTGGCTGGGCTACCGCCAGGCGCCGTGGCCAACCTGGCAGGCGGATTACCGCACCGCCACCGGCGAGCAGCGCGCACTGGTGCTGGCCGACGGCAGCCAGCTGCGGCTGAACACCGCCAGCGCGGTGGACGTGGTGTTCGACGGCCACCTCCGCCTGCTGCAGCTGCATGCCGGCGAGATCCTCGTCAGCACCGCGAAGGGCGCAACGCCCGATCCCCGCCCCTTCGTCGTCCAGACCGCCCACGGCCGGGTGCGCGCCCTCGGCACCCGCTTCCTCGTCCGCCGCGAGGCTGGCTACACCCAGGTCAGCGTGCTCGAAGCAGCCGTGGAGATCACCCACGACAGCAGCCCGCCGCGCCGCCTGCAGGCGGGCGAGCAGCTGCGCTTCGACGGCGCCGGCATTTCCGCCTCCCAGCCCGCCGATGCCAACGATGCCGCCTGGAGCGAAGGCAGCGTGATCGCCGACGACTGGCCGTTGGAGCGCCTGGTGGCCGAACTCGGCCGCTACCGTAGCGGCCGCCTGGCCTGCGATCCGGCAGTGGCCCAGCTGCGCGTTTCCGGCGCCTTCCCGGTGGCGGACACCGAGCGCGCGCTGGCAGTGCTGGAAAAGTCCCTGCCGCTGCGCGTCGAGCGTTTCACCCGTTACTGGGTGACGCTGAAAGCGGCCCGGCCAGCGGGCTGAAAAAATTTCCGCTCCGGTTTTCATCTTTTTCCTTCTCGACCGGCCCACAGGCTGAAGCGCTTCAGCCTCCCGCCATCGAACGAAAGGAAAACCATGTCGCAGTCCGCCCCTGTTCCCAGCCGCCGCCCGCTTGCCATCGCGGTGTGCAAGGCCCTGCCGCTGCTCGCCGCCGCCAGCCTCCTCGCTGCACCGGCAACGCACGCGGCCGAACCGCCCGCCGCCTCTGCCAGGCCGCTCCAGCTCGCCCAGGCCGGGCAGGCAGCCCAGGCCGACATCGCGCGCAGCTACCACATCGCCGCCGGCCCGCTGTCCACCGTGCTCGGCCGCTACGCCTCCGCCGCCGGCGTTGCCCTGTCCTTCGATCCCGAAGCCACCCGCGGCCTGGAAAGCGCCGGCCTGCAGGGCGACTACACCGTGGCCGGCGGCTTCGCCGCACTGCTCGCCGGCAGCGGCCTAGAGGCGGTCGCCCAGGGCGACGGCCAGTACACCCTGCGCCGCCGCCCCGCCGGCAGCCCGAGCACGCTGCGGCAGGTCACGGTAACCGCCACCGCCACCCGTGGCAGCAACGACCTGCCGGACAGCTACGCCGGCGGCCAGGTCGCCCGCGGCGCCCGCATCGGCCTGCTGGGCAACATGGACACCATGGACACGCCCTTCAACACCACCGCCTACACCGCACAGCTGATCGCCGACCAGCAGGCCAGCACGGTGGCGGAAGTGCTGCAGAACGATCCCTCGGTGCGCTTCACCACCTCGGAAGGCCACATCTACGAGAACTTCAGCATCCGCGGCTTCGACATCAACGCCGACGACATGGCCTTCGAAGGCCTCTACGGCATCGCCCCTTACGGCCACGTCGCCACCGAGTTCATCGAGCGGGTGGAAGTGTTCAAGGGCCCCGGCGCATTGCTGACCGGCATGGCGCCGCAGGGCGGCGTCGGCGGCATCGTGAACCTGGTGCCCAAGCGCGCCGGCGACACGCCGCTGACGCAGCTGACGCTGGACTACACCACCAAGTCCCAGTTCGGCGTGCATGCCGACGTCGGCCGCCGCTTCGGCCCGGACGACCGCTTCGGCATCCGGGTGAACGGCGCCTGGCGCGATGGCAAGACCTCGCTGGATCACCAGGAAAAGGAACGCACCCTGGCGGCGGTGGCGCTGGACTACCGCGGCGACCAGCTCAAGCTCACGCTGGACGCCTACACCAGCGAGGAGACCATAGACGGCGGCAGCGCCTGGATGGCCTCCTTCGCCAGCAAGGTCGTCAGCCCGCCGGACACCGGCACCAACCTGCTGCGCGGCATCCACGGCAAGCTGGAGAACCAGGCCACCGTGCTGCGCGGCGAATACAGCTTCAACGACCACCTGGAGGCCTACGCCAGCCTGGGCACGCTGCGCTACCGCTACTCCGGCTACATCAACGGCACACGCGCCGGCAGCATCCAGCCCAACGGCAACTACACCGGCCAGACCTACAACCAGGCCGGCGGCAACGACACCGTCTCCGCCGAAGCCGGCCTGCGCGCCCGCTTCGCCACCGGCAGCGTGCACCACCAGCTCACCTTCGCCGTCACCAACCTGGACTACGACAGCTACCGCGCCAATCCCGGCAACAGCACCAACTACGCCTCCAACATATACAACCCCGCCACCCCTCGCCTGGGCGCCGACCCCGGCCATGCGCCCAAGAGCGGCGACACCACGCTGTCCAGCGTCGCCCTGGCGGACACCCTGTCCTTCGCCGATGACAAGCTGCTGCTCATCCTCGGCGCCCGCAGCCAGCGGGTACAGTCCAAGACCTACAACGTCAGCACCGGCGCCACCACCGAGGACTACGACGAGCGCGCGCTCACTCCGGCGCTGGGCATCGTCATCAAGCCGTGGGCGGCGCCGGTCTCGCTTTACGCCAATTACATCGAGGGCCTGAGCAAAGGGCAGAACGTGACCCTCAACAACGGCGACATCCAGAGCTTTGCTCCCTTCAAGACCGAGCAAATCGAAGTCGGCGTGAAGTGGGACGCCAGCACCGTAGGCAGCACCCTGGCCCTGTTCCAGATCACCCGGCCCAGCCTGATCCAGGACACCGCCACCGGCCGCTACAGCGACGACGGCGAACAGCGCAACCGCGGCATCGAGTGGAGCGCCTACGGCGAACTCAACAGCAAGCTGCGCCTGCTCGGCGGCGTGGCCTACACCGACGCGGTGTTCACCCGCAGCGCCAACCACACCTACGACGACAACCACGTCTACGGCGTGCCCAAGTGGAAGGCCAACCTCGGCGCGGAATGGACGGTGCCCGGCCTGCGGGCGCTGACCCTGAGCGGCCGCATCGTCCATACCGGCGAGCAATACGTGAATACCGCCAACACCCAGAAGATCCCGAACTGGACGCGCTTCGACCTCGGCGCCCGCTACGCCACCCGGCTCATGGGCAAGGCGCTGATGCTGCGCGCCAACGTCGAGAACGTGGCCGACAAGAGCTACTGGGCTGGCTCCTTCAACGACGGCTACGTCACCCAGGGCGCCGGCCGCACCGTCAAGCTCTCCGCCACCATGGACTTCTGACCGCCCGGCCTCCAATCCGCCGCCGGCCGGTGGCGCCATCGCCGCCGGCCAGCCCTCCTCTGCACCCCTTCACCGGAAACCGCCCCATGCTCCTTCCCGCCCTGCGCCGCCTGTTGGGACTCACCCTGCTCCCCTTCGCCCTGGGCGCCAACGCCGCCCCCACCGGCGGCCAGCCGGCGGAAGGTGCGCCGCTGCGCGCCGGCCAGGAGGTCGAAGACACGCTGGAGAGCAAGCAGCGCCGCGCCCATGCGCTGCAACTCTCGCCCGGCGACTACGTACGCGGCTGGCTGGAAGGCGACGGCATGCGGCTGGTGCTCACCGACGCCGCCGGCGAGCGGCTGCGGGTGCTGGGCGAAGGCAGGGACGCCCGGCAGGACTTCATGTTCGTCGCCGGCGACACCCCGCCCTACAAGCTGGAAGTGCGCGCCCCGCGGGCCGGCGGCTACCGCCTGCAGATCGCCGAGATCGTGCCGCGCGCCCGGCAGCTGATGCCGGCGGCGGAACTGGACAGCCCCCGCCTGCGCGCCCTGCAGGCCGAACTCGGCCGCGGGGGCAACAGCGGCGCCTTCTGGCGCGAGCTCGCCCAGGCCGGCACGCCGCTGATCGAGAGCGCAGGCGTGACGCCGCCGCTGGCCGGCGACGAGCTGCTGGTCACCTTCCTGTGGCGCGGCGCCCGCGACAACGTGCGCCTGTTCGGCGCCCCCTCCGGCGACCATGATGAACTGCAGCGCCTGGCGGGTTCCGACGTCTGGTTCCGCAGCTACCGCCTGCCGCACAGCAGCCGCCTGGGCTACAAGCTGGCGCCGGACGTACCGACGCTGAACGCGCCCGCCACCACCCGCCGCCGCGCCATCCTCGCCACCGCCCAGCGCGACCCGCTCAACGCCCACAGCTTCCCGGCCCAGCCCATCGACCAGTACGCAGGCGAATCCATCCTGGCGCTGCCGGCTGCGCCACCACAGCGCTGGACCGAAGTGCGCCCCGGCGTCGCCACCGGCACGCTGGAAACGCTGACGCTGGAAAGCCGCATCCTCGGCAATACGCGCGAGGTGCATTTCTACCGCCCCGCCGGCTACCGCCCCGGTGCCGAAGGCAACGCCCTGCTGGTGCTGTTCGACGCCCACGCCTATCTGCGCGAAGTACCCACCCCCACCCTCCTCGACAATCTCATCGCCGCCGGCGCCATTCCGCCCACCGCCGCCATCCTGCTCGCCAACCCCAGCCGCGAGGCGCGCGGCAGCGAGCTGCCGCCCAACCCGGCGTTCGCCCGCTTCCTCGCCGAAGAACTGATGCCCTGGGCCGCCGCCCACGGCCTCGCCGCGCCCGCCGAACGCACGGTGATCGCCGGCTCCAGCTATGGCGGCCTCGCCGCCGCCTACGCCGGCCTGCGCCACCCGGAGCTGTTCGGCAAGGTCTACAGCCAGTCCGGCTCCTTCTGGTGGTCGCCCGGCAGCGGCCCCGGCGTCACCGGCGAAGAACCCGGCTGGCTGATGCGCCAGTACGCCACCGCCGAGCGCAAACCGCTCGCCTTCCTGATCGAAGCCGGCCTGTTCGAAGCCAGCCGCAACGGCCAGACCGGCATCCTCGAAAGCAGCCGCCACCTGCGCGACGTGCTGCGCGCCAAGGGCTACCCGGTGCGCTACAAGGAATACGCCGCCGGCCACGACTACCTGCACTGGCGCGGCACGCTGGGCGAGGGGCTGGTCATGCTGCTGGGCAAGGGAGAGGGTTCGGCGCAGTGATGCGGGCGGCTGGTCTGCTCGTGCCGATTCGAGCGGACGGCGGCCCTGCCGGTCCGGTGAGCCGGGCGCAGAACGCGCTACCCCTCCCGGACTACAAGGAACAAAAACGGGCGGCCTCGATGCGGGACCGCCTGTTCTCTTGATGACCATCGAGCGCGCCCGTCTGCCGGCGAAGCGCGTCCCGCATTCCGATCAAGCCACCGCCATCCGCCACCGCCGGGAATAAAGGCGCTCCGCCAATGCATCCGCCCATCTCTGGGCAAGGCACATCACGCGCAGGGTGCCGATGAAGCACAGGAAATACAGCATGGGCGTCATCCCGAGCCTTTCCGCAAAGGCAACGGCCAGCGCTAGCGCAGACACCACGAAACCAGTCCCCAGATTGCGCCCCGTCGCCACAGCCAGCGCCGGCAGCAAGGCCACCACCAGCAGCGCTATGACCGCGACGTAGAACTTGATTGCAACCACGACGAACAGCCAGCCTATCGGCGTGGAAGGTCTCATCACCCGCCAGGGGGCCAGCGCCCATGTTTCCACCTGTTGCGGGTAGCGATGCAAAAGGAACAGGGTGAGGTTGATCCACAGTGCAGCCCCCACCAGCACCCAGCTCGCCTGCATCATCGGCTCCGGCTGGAACGTGACGTCGACCGCGGCAACAGCGGCAAGCCCCCAGCACAACCCGACTGTCGACGCGGCGCTGCCGACGAAGCGGAGGGCCAGCACGGAGCCAACAAACAACAAGGAATACAGCAAGCTGTATGCACCGCCTCGCCAAGGCTCGGGCAGCGATGGCGTGAGGTCCGGCGCAAGCAGCACCGCGCCGCAGATGATAGGCCCTCCCAGACTCGCGAAAAGCGTGAAGCGATAGCCACTCTTCGTCGATACATCCACCACCTTTGCGGCTGCCTGCAGCAGCCCCCATCCCGCCCGGCGCAAGAACGCAGTACCGGCCATCATCGCCAGCAGCATCAACACCGCCATGAACACCAACCCCAGGGCCGCGAAGGTGGTGGAGCCCTGCTTCCAGTTGGACGGAAGGCAATACGCCCCCAGGAAAGCCACTGGCAGCAGGCGCAGGAAACCAAGCTTCTCCACCATGCGCAGCAAACCGGCGTGCTCCTCCCTGCCGATCCCGAGGGAACCCAGAACAGGCGCAGACAGGCTGGGTATCAACATGTACAAGCTGGGCAGATGCAGAAAAGCGAACAGCCACGCACGCCAGGCCCCACGCTCGCTACGCAGCCTGCGGAAGCGCTGCAGCCGCTCCAGACGCAGGGCGAACACCGGATCCGCCTCCGCCAGGCTGCGGGCCTGCTCCAGGCGGTCGCGCAGTGCCTGGGCGCGCGGCAGGCCGAGCTGGGCTTCGGAACGGAAATCGCTCAGCCAGCCGAAGTAAGTCGCCAGCGCACGGGCGAAGTCCTGCGGCAGGTCGGCGTGTTCCAGCACCAGGTCGGCGAAGCGCACCGAGGCTTCGCCGCGCAGCGCATAGGGCAGTTCGTCCAGGTGGCCGACCAGCACCGGCCAGGCGCCCGGCAGCGCCTGGTCGCCCTCCGTGCGCCAGTGCGTCAGCAGGGATTCGACCAGTTGCTCCGGCGGAAACCAGCCGGGCATGGGTTCGTCGGCTTCTGCCGGCGCCTCGCCGGGCATCCCGGCCTGCGGCGGCAAGTCGGAAGTGGCGGCGGAAAGCGGCTGCGGCCCTTCCTGTGGCGGCGGGGAGCCCTCCGCCCGGGGCGCGGCTTCGGCCTGTTCGCCGGCAATGCGCTGCGCTCCGCCGCCTTCCGCCAGCGTGGCCACCCGGGCGGCGTTGGCTTCGCCCGCCGCGGCCCCCGGCTGCGCTTCCTCGGCGGCTTCCGCCGCGAGCAGGGCCTGGTGATGCCGCATCCAGCGGGCCTGCTCCAGCGCGGCGTCGTAAGCCTCGCGTAGGCGCTGGTAGCCCTCGGGGTCGTCATCCGGCCTGGCCTGCTTCAGCAGGCGGGCGTAGGCGCGCTTGATGATCACGTTGTCGGTGGTGGCCTCGTCCAGCCCCAGTTCGCTCCAGCAGTTGCGCATGTCGCCGCCCTCAGAGCACGAAGCTGCCGTCTATGCTGTCCAGCGCGCGGCGGAAGCCTTCGCGGGCACGGGCGACCTCGCGCTCGTCCTGGGAGTCCAGCGCGATCTCGAAGGCCGCCAGCCATTGCTGGATCATCGGCCTGTCGTTGCCCAGCCTGTCCTCGTACAGGCGCTTGGCACGGGCGATGAGATAGACGTTCTCCTGCTGTTCACGCGGATGCACCTTCAGTGCCTCCAGCCGGGCCAGCGCGGCGGCGATCTCTTCTTCGCTGAGGCGGCCGTCGTGCTGGCGGATCAGCGTGGAGGCCTTGCCGCCGCCGGCCAGCTCATGCACATCCACCGCCAGCAGGCCGTTGGCGTCGTAGGAGAAGCGCACGTCCACCGTGGCCTGGCCGGCGGGCAGCGGCGGCACCTCGATCTCCAGTTCGCCGAGCTTGAGGTTCTCGCTGCCGACCGGCGACTCGCCCTGGCGCACGTCGATCAGGATGCGGGTCTGGCGGTCGGCCACCGTGCTGTAGTTGGACACCCGCGACACCGGCACCGGCATGTTGCGTTCGATGATGGGCGAGAAGCGGTCGCCGTAGCGGCGGCCGTTCACCTCCTCGCTGCTGACGATGCCCAGGGAATAAGGCATGACGTCGGTGAGCACCACTTCTTCCAGCGCTTCGTGGCGGGCCAGCAGCGCGGCCTGGATGGCGGCGCCGCGCGCCACGGTTTCGTCCGGGTTGATGGTGCGCAGCGGCAGGCGCTGGAACAGCCGGGTGGCGGTCTGGCGCACCAGCGGCATGCGGGTGGCGCCGCCGACCAGCACGATCTCGGCCAGTTCGCCCGGGTCCAGCCTGGCATCCCCCAGGGCACGCTCTATCGGCCGGCGCAGGCGGGCGATCAGCTCGGTGCTGGCGGCCTCGAATTGCTCGCGGCTGACTTCGCAGACGTGGCAGCGGCCATCGAGCACGAGCTGCATGCTGGCCGCCGGCGCCTCCGACAGCTCTCGCTTGGCCTGCTCCGCCATGCGCCACAGCGCCGGCGAGCCTTCCAGCTGTTCGCGCAGTCTGTTGTCCAGGCTGGCGCAGTTGGCGAGGAAGTAGCCCTCCAGCACGCGGACGAAGTCCTCCCCGCCCAGGCGGGTGTCGCCGGCGCTGGCGCGCACCTCGACCACGCCGTCGAAATACTCCAGCACCGAAACGTCGAAGGTGCCGCCGCCGAGGTCGAACACCAGGAAGGTGCTGTGGTCGCTGCGCTCCTGCAGGCCGTAGGCGAGGCCGGCGGCGGTGGGTTCGTTGAGCAGCCGTTCCACCTGCAGCCCGGCGATCTCGGCCGCCGCCTTGGTGGCGCGGCGCTGCGCCTCGTTGAAGTAGGCCGGCACGGTGATCACCGCCCGCGATACCGCCACGCCCAGCGCCGCCTCGGCGTCCTGCTTCAGCGACTTCAGCACCAACGCTGACAGCTCCTCCGGGCGGAACTCCCGCTTGCCCAGGCGCAGGCGGTGGTCGGTGCCCATCCAGCGCTTGAAGGCGGTGGCCGTGCCGGCGGGATGCGTCGCCAACCGCTCCCGCGCGGGCAGGCCGACGAGCACGCTGCCGTCATCCGCCAGGCTCACCGCCGAGGGCGTCAGCACATGGCCGAAGGCATTGGGGATGAGCTCCGTCTGTCCGTCCCTGAACACCGCAGCCAGGCTGTTGGTGGTCCCCAGATCTATCCCCAGGCACGGCGACGTTTCCATTCGATGCTCTCAACGAAAAATGAAGATCGAATTCTAGCGTCCGGGGATGGCGGAATGTGGCAGCGCCGCAAGCGGCGTGCGGGAGGGGCTGGCGCGATGCCGGACAAGTGCGGCCCTGGATGCCTTGAACATTCCGCCGATTCCCGCCGGGATTCCGGCCCGGGCAGCGGCGGTGAGGCCAGGCGCAGCCTCTCTGCCTTGCGCGAGCCGCTCGCTACTCGCTGTCCGGCGTCGGCGTCGCCACGCTCCACAGCGCATCGAAAAGCTGCCGCTGCATGGCGGCGAATTCCTCGCTCTCGATGATCAGCCCATAGTTTTCCCGCCGCGAGGAGATCAGGCTGACGCGGTTGTCGTAGATGAAGGTGGTCATCGACAGCACCATGTCATCCGGCGCATAGCGCAGGTCGCGCAGGTCGCCGAGGCTGGAGGGCCAGATGGGCTCCACGTCCTTGCGCCTGGAGCGGATCACCTTGAGCCAGATGCCCTTGGAGGCCCGGGCGGCGATGAAGCGTTCCATCTCTTCCAGGCCCGGCGTCTCGCTCAGCTCGCCCATGGAGAGGATGCCGCGCAGCACCTTGGGCTCGCCGGTAACCGTCAAGGTGTCCCACAGGGCGGTGCGTATGCCCTCCGCCCCCTCGTAGAAACGGATGCCGGGCTTGCCCTTGACGCGGTTGTAGAGCGAGCGCAGTTGCGGCATTAGCTCGCCCAGCATCTGCCGGCGCGCCTCCAGCCGCTCCAGCAGCACGGTGGGGTCTTCCGCCACCACGTAGCGCTTGCTGCCGCGGTTCTCCAGCACCACCAGCCCTTCTTGCTCCAGCCGCGACAGCGCGTCGTAAGCGGTGGTGCGCACCAGCCCGGCCCGCGCCGCGACGTCGGAGATGGGCGCCTCCCCCAGTTCGATCGCTGCCGCGTAGAGCTTGAACAGCGTGCCGCTGATGCCGATCTGGGCCAGTTTGCTTTCCATGTCCATCCAGTGGTGACTCCGCCGTTCCATGCCATGCGAGAGGTGAGGCGGCGGAACCTTACGCTAGTTGTTGATTGCTGTCGACAGAGAGATCCTGGTCACGTCAGTCACCTGTCTATTTATATCGACAAAAAATCCATTCCGCCGCCTCTCCAGGCCCCAAAAGAAGGCGATACGCACCCATTTAGTGCGCGTTAATCCCCAGAACAAGGGGAAAACGCCTGTGTAGCAAAGAAATAAGTTGACGAAAAAAATCGACAAATTAATACTTAAATCGTGTCGAAACTGATCGACAGATCGCCCATCCGCTGGCGAGCCGCCCACAACAGGAGAACCGCAATGCAGATCAAAGCCGCAGTCGTCCAGGCCGGCGCCATTCCCTTCGACCTGGAGGCCAGCCTGACCAAGGCTGAGCGCCTGATCGCCGAAGCCGGCCGACAGGCTTGCGAGCTGGTCGTCTTTCCCGAGGCCTACCTCTCGGCCTACCCCAAGGGGCAGGACTACGGCGTCAGCATCGGCGTGCGCACACCGGAGGGGCGCGAGGAATTCCGCCGCTACTTCGACAGTTCGGTGCAGGTGCCGGGACCGGTGACCGAGCGGCTGGGCAAGGCCGCCGCGCAGGCCGGGCTGCATCTGGTGATGGGCGTCATCGAGCGAGACTTCGGCACCCTCTACTGCACAGTGCTGTTCTTCGGCCCGGACGGCGGCCTGCTGGGCAAGCACCGCAAGCTGATGCCGACTGCCGCCGAGCGCCTGGTGTGGGGCTTCGGCGACGGCTCCACGCTGCCGGTATACGACACCGCCATCGGCAACCTGGGGGCGGTGATCTGCTGGGAGAACTACATGCCCATGCTGCGCATGGCGATGTACGGCAAGAAGATCAACCTGTACTGCGCGCCCACCGCCGACGACCGCGAGTCCTGGCTGCCGACGATGCGCCACATCGCGCTGGAGGGCCGCTGCTTCGTCCTCACCAGCTGCCAGGTGCTGCGCCGTGGTGATTTCCCGGAGGACTACGTCTGCCAGATCGACGGCACGCCCGAGACCCTGCTGATGCGCGGCGGCAGCGCCATCATCGACCCGCTCGGCCGGGTGCTGGCCGGACCGCTGTTCGACGAGGAGGGCATCCTCACCGCGACGCTGGACATGGGTGAAATCACCCGCGGCAAGCTCGACTTCGACGTGGCCGGCCATTACGCCCGGCCGGACGTGTTCCAGCTGACGGTGAACGAAGCGCCGCAGCAGCCGGTGAACTACGTCCGCCCGGCCAGGGGCTGAACGCCGCCGCAGCCTTCCCCCGCCTCCTCACGAAGCGGCCGCTGCGGCGGCCGTCGTTCCACTCACCCAAGAGGAAGTCCAATGGAAAAACTCTCCCGCGGGCTGATCACCCTGTTGAACGCGGCCGCCGGCCTGCTGTTCGCGGCGGCCATCGCGATCAACTTCGTCAACGTGGTCGGCCGTTATGTGTTCCACGCCCCGCTGTTCTGGGCCGAGGAAGTCACCACCTTGCTGGTGATCTGGTCGGTCTGCCTGATGTCCTACCGCCTCACCGCCAACGGCGAACACCTGGTCACCGACATCCTGCGCCCCTTCCTGCCGGCTTCGCTGCAGCGGGCCCTGCTGCTGGCGGTGACCGCGTTCGGCGTGGCCGCGACCGGCTTCGTCGCCTACTACGCCTATGTGGTCGTGGCGCTGGTGGCCCGCCTGCAGCAGCTCACCACCGTGGCGGAGCTTCCGAAGGAAGTCGCCAACGGCTCCATCCTCGCCTGCTTCGCGCTGGCACTCGCCGGCAGCCTGGTGCGCCTGCTGCAGATGGCCGACACCCGCCGCCCGCTGCCGGGCGCCGAGCCGGCCGAAGTGGATGACGCCATCCTGGCCACGGAGGGCGCGAAGTGAGCATCCCTCTCGTTCTCTCCATCCTGCCGCCAGTGCTGCTGATCGCCGGCCTGCCAATCTACCTGGTGCTGCTGGTGAGCGCCGGCGCCGCCATTCTCGGCTTCATGAGCGTGCCGCCCACCCTGATCCCGCAGATCATGTTCGGCGGGCTGGACAAGTTCGCGCTGCTGTCGGTGCCCTTCTTCATCTTCGCCGGCGAGATCATGGCGCGCGGCGGCGTGTCGCGCCGCATCGTCGCCTGCATCCTGTCGCTGTGCGGTCGCTTCAAGGCGGCGCGGCCGATCACCACCATCGCCGCCAGCGAGTTCTTCGGCGCGGTGTCCGGCTCCAGCCCGGCCACCGTCGCCGCCATGGGCAAGCTGATGTATCCCAGCCTGCGCGAAGGCGGCTACGGCGAGAAGTTCTCCCTCGGCCTGCTGACCTCGGCCGGCGGCATCGCCAGCGTGATGCCGCCCAGCATCCTGATGATCCTGTACGCCGCCTCGGCCGAGCAGTCGGTCACCGAGCTGTTCGCCGCCGGCGTCATCCCTGCGCTGCTGCTGGGCTTCGCCACCCTGGTCTACATCCTGTGGCACGCCCGCAAGGTGAAGCCGGTGCCGGAGGCCAGGCGCAGCGCGGTGGAAACCGTGGCGCTGGTGCTGGGCGCGCTGCCGGCCCTGGGCACGCCGCTGGTGATCCTGGGCGGCATCTACTCCGGGGTGTTCTCGCCCACCGAGTCGGCCGGCATCGCCGGGGTGTACGGCATCCTGGTGGCCCGCTTCCTCTACCGCGAAATCAGCTGGTGCGAGATCTGGGAAGTGGTGGTCAGCTCCGCCCGCCTCACCGCGCAGATCCTGCTGGTGGTGGCCGCCTCCGGCGTGTTCTCCTGGGTGCTGACCACCAGCGGCATTCCGCAGGCGCTGGTGCAATCCGTCGGCGGCCTGGCCGACAGCCCGTGGGTTGTGCTGATCGCGATCAATCTCTTCCTGCTCGTCGTCGGTTGCCTGATCGATCCGGTGTCGGCCATCGTGCTGCTCACGCCCATGCTGGTGCCGCTGGCCAGCCACCTCGGCATCGACCTGGTCCACTTCGGCGTGATCATGGCGGTGAACCTCAGCATCGGCATGTTCACCCCGCCCTTCGGCCTGAACATCTTCACTTCCCACGCGCTGTTCAACGTGAAGATCTCCACCATCTGCGCCGGCCTCGTGCCCTTCATCGTGCTGCAGGTGATCACCCTCTTCGTCATCAGTTTCATCCCCTGGCTGTCGCTCGTCGGCGCCCAGTTCGTCCGCTGACCCACGCCCAACCCCTGGCTACGGCCACCAAGACCACAAGGAGTAAGTGATGTCCGCTGTTCAAGGTAAAGCCCCCCGCCGCCTGCGTTCCCGCCTGGCGTGTTCCCTCGGCGCCCTCGCGCTGGTGCTCGGCGCCAGCGCCGCACATGCTGCCGACTTCACCATGAAGCTCGCCACCGCCACGGTGAACGACGTGCAGACCGAGGCCATCAAGCGCTTCGCCAAGCGCGTCGAGACGCGCAGCAACGGCCGCATCAAGACCGAGCTCTACCCTGCTGCCCAGCTCGGCTCCAACACCCGCATGATCGAAGGCCTGCAGCTGGGCAGCATCGAGTTCTACACCGGCCCGGCGGCCTACCTGGTGGGCGTGGATGCGCGTTACCAGATCATGGACATGCCCGGCGTGTTCACCGATGCCCGCCACGCCCAGCGCACCTTCAGCGATCCGGAGTTCCGCAAGGCCCTCCTCGACATCGGCACCAGCAAGGGCCTGGTCGGCCTCGGCACCTACATCTACGGCAACACCGCCTTCGCGACCCGCTTCGAGGGCGCCAAGGTGGCCGACTTCAAGGGTCGCAAGCTGCGCGTGCTGGCCTCCCGGGTGGAGCGCAAGGGCGTCGAGCTGATGGGCGCCACCGCGGTGCCGGTGGACTTCAGCGAGGTCGTCACCGCGCTGCAGCAGGGCACCATCGACGGCCTCAAGAGCTCGCCGCCGGCCTTCACCTCGCTCAAGCTCATCAACATCGTCAAGAACGTCACCGCCACCGAGGACGGGGTGATGGGCGAGCTGATGCTGGCAAGCAAGCAGTGGTGGGACACCCTGCCGGCCGATCTGCAGAAGATGCTGCGCGAGGAAGCCGCCGCGCTGGAGCCAGAGCTGTACGACTTCGTGCTCGACGACCAGGCCAAGGCCTACAAGCTGTGGGAAGAACAGGGCGGCAAGGTCTTCCACCTGCCCGCCCAGGAACGCGCCGCCCTGCTGAAGGACATGCGCGAGGCCGCTTCCGCCATGCTGCGCGAGAACAAGGCCACCGGCGAAATGCTGGACCTGACCCTGCGCGTGGCCGAGCGGGTGAAGTAAGGCCGAAGTAAGCACCCGGCGCGGCGGGCGATTCAGGCTTGCCGCGCCTCCCACAGGACACATCATGCAGATCAGCCTGGACAGGCTCACCGAGAAGCAGCGCTATGGCCTGCTCACCTCGCTGGTGGTGCCGCGCCCCATCGCCTGGGTCACCACCGTGTCGCCGGAGGGAACGGTCAATGCGGCTCCCTTCAGCTTCTTCAACCTCATGGGGCACGATCCGGCGGTGGTCGCGCTGGGCATCCTCGCCCACCCGGAAAAGCCGTTGAAGGACACTGCGCGCAACATCGAGCGCAGCGGTGAATTCGTGGTCAACCTAGTGGATGAACACCTCGCCGCCGCCATGAACGCCACCGCGGTGGACCTCGCCTACGGCAGCAGCGAACTCGCCCTCGTCGGGCTGGAGACCGCACCCGGGCTGGCGGTGGAGGTACCGCGCATCACCGCCTGCAGCGCCAGCCTGGAATGCAGGCTGCTACAGAGCATTCCGGTGTCGGAACATCAGCGCGTCATGCTGGGCCAGGTGGTGGCCCTTCATGTGGACGACGCCCTGGTACAGGACGCGGAACGCGGCCATGTGCACATCGCCCTCCATGCGCCCATCGCGCGCATGGGCGGCGCCGGCATCTACGCCCGCAGCTCGGACCGCTTCGAACTGGAACGGCCGGACGCCGCCACCCAGCCGCTGGAACGTTAGCCACCGCCACGAGCAAACGCCATCATCCATGCCATTGAAGTATGCTCTGGGAAACACATCCTTCAATGGCTCCATCATGTTCTTTTATCGTTGCGGTAGCGTCCTGGCGGCGCTGCTCCTGGGCGCCACGCTTGCGGCCTGCGGCGGCACGACGACGAAGCGCGCCAGCCTCGCCCCCGAAGTTGTCGAGAGCGACTACACCGCGCAGCGGTCAGCGCTGGGGGTGGTGCTGCTGGCGGTCAACTGGGGGCGCAGGTGGAACTGCGGCGGCTTCCAGCACGCCGAGTTGCGTGGCTTCGCCTTCGACCGCCTGCCCTGGGGCGGCCGCCCTCCCGCCGCTGCCGGCGATATGGAAGCGGAAGGCCCGGAGGCGGTGTTGATGCGACCAGGCCTCCAGCACTATGCCCTGCAGCTGCCGCCGGGCAGTTATGCGCTCAGCCGCGTGCGCATCAGGGCGACGCGGGACACGGCACCGCTCGCTCTCGATCTGTCCCGCAGCGAGCTGGCCCAGGATGGCGCCCCGGCTGGCGGCAGCTTCCAGGTGGGCGCCGGAGAAACGGTGTACATCGGCAACTTCGCCCTGAACTGCGAGCAGGCGCCCATGCTGTGGCGCTACTACGCCCAGGGCAGGGAGAACTTCCAGCACCAGTTGCTGGAATACCGGCGCAAATATCCTTTCCTCAAGCTGGACGAGGTGCACTACCGGCTGTTCGACACCTCACGCTTCGGCCTGCCCTACCAGTTGCCCTGAGCCCTGGCCCGGCGGCATGACTGAAACGGCCGGGCTCCGTGCCGGAGCGCGGCCGTTTTGCGCTGTAGCGGAGGCCGCCGGCCTCAGCCGCGGGCGATGGCCTCCGCCACCGCCTTGCCCACTTCCGAGGTGTTGGCGCCGCCGCCCATGTCCGGCGTGCGCGGACCTTCCACCAGCACCTTCTCGATGGCCTTGACCATGGCGTCGTGCGCCGCGGTGTGGCCGAGGAAATCCAGCATCATCGCGCCGGACCAGATCATGGCGATCGGGTTGGCGATGCCCTTGCCATGGATGTCCGGCGCCGAGCCGTGCACCGGCTCGAACAGCGAGGGGAAGGTCCGGTCCGGGTTGAGGTTGGCCGAGGGTGCGATGCCTATGGTGCCGGCGCAGGCCGGGCCGAGGTCGGAGAGGATGTCGCCGAACAGGTTGGAGGCCACCACCACGTCGAAGCGCTCCGGGCTGAGCACGAAGCGGGCGGTGAGGATGTCGATGTGGTACTGGTCCCACTTCACTTCCGGGTAGGCCTTGCCCATTTCCTTCACCCGTTCGTCCCAGTACGGCATGCTGATGGCGATGCCGTTGGACTTGGTGGCGGAGGTCAGGTGCTTCTTCGGCCGCTTCTGCGCCAGTTCGAAGGCGTACTTGAGGATACGGTCTACGCCCTTGCGGGTGAAGATGGATTCCTGCAGCACCGTCTCGCGCTCGGTGCCCTCGTACATCTTGCCGCCCACCGCGGAATACTCGCCTTCGGTGTTCTCGCGCACCACGTAGAAGTCGATGTCGCCCACCTTCTTGTTCGCCAGCGGGCAGGGCACGCCGGGCATCAGCCGCACCGGGCGCAGGTTCACATACTGGTCGAAGTCGCGGCGGAACTTGAGCAGCGAGCCCCACAGCGAGATGTGGTCCGGCACCTTGTCCGGCCAGCCGACGGCGCCGAAGAAGATGGCGTCGAAGCCCTTGAGCTGGGCGAACCAGTCGTCCGGCATCATCTTGCCGTGCTGCAGGTAGTAATCGCAGTGGGCCCAGTCGAAGTGGGTAAATTCGAGCGCCATGCCGAACTTCGCCGCCGCCGCTTCCACGGCGCGCAGGCCTTCCGGCATCACTTCCTGGCCGATGCCGTCGCCGGCGATGACGGCGATGCGATGGGTCTTGCTCATGCGGTTCTCCTCCTCGGGGTGGCGGCCGCGCCGCCTAGCTGTGGGGTGCGCATACCGCTCGGGCAGCGTCAGGGCCACAGGATAGCGAGGTTTGTGAATCGTATAATCCGCCTTTGCGTGACCACATTGACCACGAATCGTGAACGCCCGACCCCAACTGGAAGACCTGCGCCTGTACTGCATCGTGGTGCGCTGCCGCGGCTTCGCCGCCGCCGCGCGCGAGACCGGCGCTTCCAAGGCGCTGGTGAGCAAGCGCATCGGCCTGCTGGAAGCCGCGCTGGGCGCCCGCCTGCTGCACCGGACGACCCGCAGCGTCAGCCTCACCGAGCAGGGCGAGGTGGTGCATCAGTGGGCGCAGCGCATCCTGGAGGATGTAGACCAGATGGGGGAGGCGCTGTCCGCCGAGCGCCTGGCGCCCAGCGGCCTGCTGCGCATCTGCACCAGCTCCGGCTTCGGCCGCAACCATG
Organism: Azoarcus indigens; assembly: GCF_004361735.1. Taxonomy (GTDB): domain Bacteria; phylum Pseudomonadota; class Gammaproteobacteria; order Burkholderiales; family Rhodocyclaceae; genus Azoarcus; species Azoarcus indigens. The sequence goes on from NZ_SNVV01000016.1 coordinate 94,451, forward strand.
TGGCGCCGGCGCTGTCGGCGCTGGCGGAGCGGCATCCGGCGCTGGAGATACAGCTGGAGTTGCTGGACCGGCCGGTGGATCTCGTCGGCGAGGGCTTCCAGTTGGACATCCGCGTCGGCGCGGTGCGCGAGGCGGACCTCATCACCCGCCGCATCGCCCGCAACGCGCGGGTGTTGTGCGCCGCGCCGGCCTACCTCGCCCGCCACGGCACGCCGGCCACGCTGGCGGACTTGGCGCGGCACCGCTGCATCGTCATCCGCGAGCGCGACCAGGATTTTGGCCGGTGGACACTGGACGGCCCGGCCGGCACGGAGACGGTGCGGGTGAGCGGCCCGCTGTCGGCCAACAATGGCGAGATCGTGCGCGAATGGGGGCTGGCTGGCCACGGCATCATCCTGCGCTCGGCCTGGGACGTGGCGCCGGCGCTGGCCGACGGCAGCCTGGTCCGGCTGCTGCCGGATTACGCCCAGGCGGCGGACGTGTGGGCGGTGTATCCCTCGCGGCTGTCCACCTCGGCCAAGGTGAGGGTGTGCGTGGAGTTCCTGCAGGAATGGCTGGGCCGGGCACAGATCGGCGCGGGCGCCCGCGCCTGAGCGCAAGCCGGGCTCAGCCGGTCGACATCCCCGGCTGGTAGGCCTTCACCCGGTTGCGGCCATGGTCCTTGGAGCCGTAGAGGGCGGCATCCGCGCACTGCAGCAGCGCCTCGCCGCCGGTGGCGTGCTCCGGGAATACCGCGACGCCGAAGGAGGCGGTGAGGCGGATCTCGGTGCCGAACTTGTGCAGCGTGGCCTGCGAGATGGCGTCGCGCCAGCGTTCGGCCCGCTGCAGCGCCTCATCCAGCGCCATGCGCGGCAGCACGGCGAGGAACTCCTCGCCGCCATAGCGGCACACCAGATCGCTCTCGCGCGCCAGCTTCTGCAGCACACGGGCGGCCTGGGTGATGGCCTGGTCGCCAGTGACATGGCCATAGGTGTCATTGATGGCCTTGAAGTAGTCCAGGTCCACCATCACCATCGCCAGCGGATAGGCTTCGCGCCGGGCGCGGGCCAGTTCGCGCGGCAGCGTCTCATGCAGGTAGTGGCGGTTGTAGAGGCCGGTGAGCGGATCGCGCACCGCCTTGTCCTTCAGCTCCGCCTGCAGCGCGGAGATTTCCTCCAGCTGGGCGCGCAGGCGGCGGTTCACATCCTCCAGCGTGCTCTGGTAGCGCCGCCGCGCCTCGATGTTGCGGCTGACGCCGATGTAGCCGGTGAGCCGGCCGGCCTCGTCATATACCCGGGTGGAGACCACCTCGGTCCACACCTCGGTGTCGTCATGGCGCAGCTGCGGTGCCTCGAAGCGGAAGCTGGCGCTCACCTCCTCGCCCCGCGCCTCCTGCTGGCGCCTGCGCTCCATCGCCTCGGCGAGGATGGCCCGGCCGCGCTGGCCGAACACCTCGGTCACATGCCGCCCCACCACCTGCTCCCGCGGCACGCCGCGCATGCGCTCGTCGGCGGAGCTGATGAAGACGAAGCGCATGTCCGTGTCCAGCTGCCACACCACATCCTCGGTGTTCTCGGCGATGAAGCGGTAGCGGGCCTCGCTGTCGCGCAGCCGCCGCTCGGCGGTCCAGCGTTCGGTGATGTCCTCCGAGAACACCGCGATGCGGCGGATCTCGCCGTCGCGGTCTATCACCGGCACCGCCGAATTGCGGTAACACAGGCCGGCACGCTCATCCTCGAACACCAGCGGCTGCCTGTCCGCCAGCAGCCGCTGCAGGCGCTGGCGGCGGCTCTCGGCCACTTCGGCGGGAAAGTAGGAAAACAGATTGGTGCCTATCGCCGCCTGCTGGCCGACGCCGAAGCGCTCCGCGCCCGCCCGGTTGAGGACGAGGATGCGGCCCTCGCGATCGATCAGGACGGAGACGCCGGGCGCAGCATCCGTCAGCGCGCACAGATCCAGCGTGGCGGCATCCAGCGCCTGGGCGATGTCCCGCTCCGGCGTTGCCGAGTTGGTCATGGAAACAGGCAGCGGCGGCGGGTTGTCGGGCGGCGGCTTGGGGGGCTGGGAGGGGTTGTTCATCTTTCACGCTGCTGGGGAGCAGTACCAACAAATTCTTCATTTTCTTGCCATTATCTGCCCCCGCAGCGGCGCCGTGGCGCACACATTGTCACATCGGCCGCGCAGAAGGCCGCCTCCGCGACCCAAACCCGGTCCGACGTGGCAAGCCCCGTTTTCACACCCGGCGTTCCCCGCCCGGCGTTCCCCTCGCGTAACCGGGAACCCGCATCGACATGAAGACCACGCGCTTTTTCGCCGGATTTCTCCTCGTCCTGGACCTGGGCGCGACGGTCACAGCCCGCCCCTCCCGTTCCGGCGGCGGTGATGGACGCCGCGCCGCTACAATTCACGAAGCGTTTAAGCCTGCTACCGCAGCATTCACTCCATGCGCCGCCCTGCCCTCGCCCTGCTCCTCTGTCTCGCCGCCGCACCCGCCCTGCTGCAGGCGGGCGAGCATGACGTCGTCCGCCGGGCGGTGGAAGCCGGACAGTTGAAACCGCTGGCCGAGATCCTCGCCAAGGTGCAGGCGGAGCACCCCGGCAAGGTGCTGGATGTGGACCTGGAGCGCGACCGCAACGGCCGCCGTTACTACGAAATCAAGCTATTGAAGAACGATGGCCGCCGCTGGGAGATCCGGGTGGACGCGGAGACCGGCGCCGAGCTGGGTCGCCAGGCCGAATCCGCCGCGCCGCTGCAAGCGCTGGCTGGCGTGCTGCGCAGGCTACTGGCGAAGCACCCCGGCCAGGTGCTGGAGGTGGAACTGGAACAGGGCGAGGACGAGCACCCGGTCTACCAAGTGCGCATCGCCCAGGACGACGGCCGCCTGCGCGAGATCGAGATCGACGCCCGCAGCGGCGAGGTGCTGAGCGGCCGCGAACGCCGGCTGACCGCGATGAAGTCCATCAAGCCCCTGCCCGAACTGCTGGACATGGTGCAGGCGCGCTACCGCGGCGTGGTGCACGAGGTGGAGCTGGAGCACGACCGCGAGGGCCGGCGCTACTATGAGATCGAGCTGCGCCTGCCGGACGGCCGTGGCCTGGAGCTGCATGTGGACGCGGTGGATGGCCGCATCCTGCACGAGGAGGAATCGGATTGAAGCCGGCTGCGAGGAGCGCGCCATGCGGGTGCTGATCGTCGAGGACGATGCCGGACTGGCCGCGCGCATCGCCGAGAGCCTGCGCGCCGCCGGCATGGTCGCCGAGACCTGCGGCGACGGCCACGAAGCCGCCTTCCTCGGCAGCACCGAGGACTACGACGCCGCGGTGCTGGACCTCGGCCTGCCCGGCCAGGACGGCGTGTCCGTGCTGCGCCACTGGCGTGGCCAAGGCCGGCGCATGCCGGTGCTCATCCTCACCGCCCGCGGCCGCTGGAGCGACAAGCTGGAAGGCTTCGACGCCGGCGCCGACGACTACCTCACCAAACCCTTCCTGCACGAGGAAGTCGCCCTGCGCCTGCGGGTGCTTGCCCGCCGCGCCGGCGGCCACGCCGAACCGCTGCTGCGCGTCGGCCCGCTGGCCTACGACAGTAACGCCGACCGCTTCACGCTGGACGACGCGCCGCTCGCCCTCACCGCCCAGGAGCAGCGCATCCTCGCCTACCTCATGCGGCGCAAGGGCTGCGTGGTAAGCCGCGGCGAGATCGCCGAGCACGTCTACGCCCGCGATCTCGACCCCGACTCCAACACCCTGGACGTGCTCATCGGCCGCATCCGCCGCAAGCTCGGCCACCCGCTGCTGCACACCGAGCGCGGCCGCGGCTTCCGCCTCGCCGAGCCGGAGGGCGCCGCCGGCCCGGCCAGCCCGGCGGAGGATGGCGCTGCCTGAGCGCGGCGGCCTGCGCGGCCGCCTGCTGCTCTTCGGCTGCCTCGCCGCCCTGCTGGTGAGCGGCGCCGGCGGCTGGGTGCTGCGCCAGAACGTGCACGCCACCCTGCTGCGCGGCCTGGAGCAGCGCCTGGACGAACGGGCGGAACGCATCGCCGCCAGCCTGCTCGCCGCCCCCGGTGGCGGCCTGGTGCCGGAGCGCAGCCGCAACAACGACGAATTCAGCCGCATCTTCTCCGGCTGGTACTGGCAGCTGGAAGGCGCCGGCCCGGAGCAGCGCTCCCGCTCGCTGTGGGACAGCCGGCTGACGCCGGCCGACGCCTCGCCCCCCTCCTCCAGCCTCACCTCCCTGCTGGCGCCCGGCACTACGCTGCGCCGCCTGCGCGGCCCGCGCGACGAAGCCCTGCTCGGCCTCGCCATCCCGGTAGAAGCCGGCGGCCAGCGCGCCATGCTGCACGTCTATGGCCCGGCGGCGGAAACCGAGGCGGAGCTCGCCCGGCTGGACCGCATCCTGCTGCTCACGCAGGCGCTGCTCATCCTCGCCCTGGTCCTCGCCACCCTCGCCCAGGTGCGGCTGGGCCTGGCGCCGCTGCGCCGGCTGCGCGCCGCGCTGGCGGCGGTGCGCGAGGGCAGCGCCGAGCGCCTGGGCGGCGGCTACGGCCCGGAGCTGGACCCGCTGGCGGAAGAAATGGATGAAGTGCTGGCGCGCAACGCCCGCATCGTCGCCCGCGCCCGCGGCCACGCTGCCGACCTCAGCCACGCGCTGAAGAAACCGCTCGCCCTGCTCGGCGGCGAAGCCACCGCCGGCGGCAGCGAACTGCTGCGCGGCCAGGTGGCGGCGATGTCGCGCCTGATAGACCGCCACCTCGCCCGCGCCGGCAGCGGCGCCGGCGAACTGCGGCGGGTGGCGGTGGCACCGCGCATCGCCCACCTGGTCGCACTGATGCAGCGCCTGCACCGCGAGCGCGCACTGGACTGGCAGCTCACGGTGCCTGAACAGCTGCACTGGCGCTGCGAACCCACCGACCTGGACGAGATGCTGGGCAACCTGCTGGACAACGCCGGCAAATGGGCGCGGGGCAGGGTAACGGTGGGCGCCGCGGCCGCAGCCGGCGAACTGCGCATCCGCATCGCCGACGACGGCCCCGGCCTGGACGACGCCCAGCTGGAACAGGCCAGCCGGCGCGGCCTGCGCTTCGACGAGAACACCGAAGGCAGCGGCCTGGGCCTGGCCATCACCCGCGACATCGCGGAGACCTATGGCGGCCGGCTGGAACTGGGCCGCAGCGGATTGGGCGGGCTGGAGGCGGTGCTGGTATTGCCGGTTTAGGGTATTTCCGGTTTGGGATACCGGTGGCTCGGTGCGGCTAGCGGTCCGGAATGCTACCGGGGGTCAGCAGCACGGAAGCGACCTCGATTCCAACGCAATATGGCGCCGGACGGAGGCAGGGCCTGGCGGCAAGACGCCGCCGAAGACGCAAGGGGTCGAGGAAGAAGGCCCATCGGTAGACCAATGCAAGCCCCCTCCGCCGCAATGCCGCCTGACTCCTGGGCAGGCGCCGGTTTTTCCCTCTCCCCTCGCGGCAGAGGGCCAGGGAGAGGGGGCACCCCGTCAGGGGTGGCTGTGTTCTGGCCCCACGGACCTCCCCCCTCTCCCGCGAGGAGCAAGACGCCGCAGGCCCGCGAGCCTGAACCCTTCAGCTGGGCTCGGCACCAGCCTGCATGAGGACATTCCACGCGACCGCTTTCCCGCACGCGCCCCTGGCCGGCTCCGACGTCAAACTCAGGAAAGGAGTCAGCCCGCCTGTGCACAGCCGGCTCATGCCGTCCCTTGTCGGAATCCGGACCAGGAACTCACCCTCACGGCAGCTTGCGCAGCGCCTCCACGTCGATCTCCGGGCTTTCGAGGAAGTCCTTCTCCACCTCGCCGCGGATTTCGACCTGGACCTTGTCGTCGATATGCTCCGGCGGGAAATCCTCCGCTTCGATCTCCACCCGGATCTCGCCGGTGCCGTCGGAGAAGATGTACTTCTCGTTGCCGACCTTGCGCAGCAGGTGGCCGCGCAGCACCACGTCCTGGTCGTCCACCGGGTTCTTCAGGATCTCGGCCACGGTGGCGGGAGCCTGGTGGGTGGAAGGGCCGGTGTATTGCGCCTGGCCGATGGCGGGCTGGAGCAGGGCGAGGCTGCCGGCGAGCATGCCGCCGAGGAGGAACTTCTTGCTGATGTTCATGCTGGATGTCTCCCGTGAGGAAAAGGACGTCTCGATGTCACGGGAGTCATTCTTGCGCGCCGGCCCTTAACCGCCGGTGAACGGTCGGCGCGCGGCCGGGCGGCTCAGGCCAGCACCAGGTTCACGTCGATGTTGCCGCGGGTGGCGTTGGAATATGGGCAGACGATGTGCGCCTTCTGGATCAGCGCTTCCGCCTCGGCGCGGTCCATGCCGGGCAGCGAGATCTTGAGCTCGACCTCGATGCCGAAGCCGGTGGGCAGCGGGCCTATGCCGACGCTGCCGTCTATCGCCGCATCGGTGGGCATCTTGATCTTGTCGCGGGAGGCGACGAACTTCATCGCGCCGAGGAAGCAGGCGGAATAGCCGGCGGCGAAGAGCTGCTCCGGGTTGGTTCCCTCGCCGCCACCCCCGCCGAGCTCTCGCGGAGTGGTCAGCTTGACGTCCACGACGCCGTCGGATGAAACCGCGCGGCCGTCGCGGCCACCGGTGGCACGCGCATGCGCGCGGTAGAGCACTTTTTCCACACTCATCGGATACGCCTCCTCGTTCGGGATCGCCGGGAGGAAGACGGCGCCGCCGCCTTCCGCTGTGCGCGGCCAGGACAGCCGCGACTCCCTGAACCATAGAAGCCGGCAATGGCAATTGCGAGCAGGCCAGGAGCGGCCAACGGCCATGCAAACAGCGCTCCCGGGAGAGGGGATCGGCGCTCGATCGGTGAAGAAAGCGGCGGAGAAAAATGCGGCGTTCCTCGCCTGTCTCCGGCCCGTGGATACACGGGAACTGCGAGCGTCAGAACCGGCGTCTCCGCCTTCTCGCCGCGCCATGCATGCACCGAATCAAGCGGGCCGGTGTTCCGCAACGAGTTCCCGCAGCGCTTGCGCAAGCTGCACTACCACCGGCGCCCAGTTGCCCATTTCGCGTTGGCGGAACAGCCGCAGGGTGCCGGGGTACCAGGGGCTGTCCTCGCGCCCGTCCAGCCAGCGCCAGTCGGTCTTGTAGGCCGGCAGCATGACCCAGCACGGCTTGCCCAGCGCGCCGGCAAGGTGGGCGACGCCGGTGTCCACCGCGATCACCAGGTCCAGCCCCTGCAGCAGCGCGGCGGTGTCGGCGAAGTCGCCCAGTTCGCCGCCGAGCGCGGCCAGCGCCATGCCCGGCGGCGGCGCCAGCGCCTCGTCCTCGCCGGCCCCCTTCTGCAGGCTGACGAAGCGCACCCCGGCCGCCCCGGCCAGCGGCGCCAGGGTGGCGAGGCCGGGCAACGAGCGGTCGGCGTCGTTCTCGAAGCGCGGATTGCCCTTCCACACCAAGCCCACGCGCGGCCCGCCGCCGCTGGCGGGCGCCGCTTCGTCCAGCCGCGCCCGCCACTGCGCCGCCAATGCCGCATCCACCGACAGGTAGGGAATCTGCGCCGGAATGTCGGCCAGCCGCCGGGTGCCGCAGCAATGCGGCAGGCTGAGCGCCGGTATCCAGACCTCGGCAGCCGCGGCCGGCACCGCCTCATCCAGCCCCAGCACGGTATCCACCCCTGCCAGGCCGCCGAACAGGCGCTTCAGCCCGGCATGGCAGAGCACCGCCACCTCGGCGGCACCGGCCTGCTTCAGCTGCGTGGCATAGCGGCAGAACTGGATCATGTCGCCATGGCCGGCCTCGCAGCCGATCAGCACCCGGCGGCCGGCCAGTGGCTCGCCCTGCCAGCGCGGCATCGGCAGGTGGGCTTCCAGCACCCGCGCCCAGTCGCGCGCTTCCAGGCAGGGCCAACCCTCTTCATAGCGGCCCTGGCGCAGCAGCACATAAGCGAGGTTGAAGCGCGCCGGCCGGTAGTCCGGCGCCGTCGCCAGCGCCGCGCGGTGGCAGCGCTCCGCCTCATCCAGCCGGCCCAGGCTGGCGTGCAGCACACCGAGGTTGGTCCAGGCTTCCGGCTGCACCGGCGGCAGGCCGAGGGCGGCGGTGAAGGCGGCCTCGGCTTCGGCATGGCGCTTCTGCGCCAGCAGCAGCACGCCGAGGTTGATGTGCGGCCGCGGGTTGGCCGGCGCCAGGCGGATGGCCTGGCGGTAGCTGGCTTCGGCCTGCTCCGGCTGGCCGCGGCGGTCCAACACCTGGCCGAGGTTGGCATGGGCTTCGGCGAGATCCGGCGCCAGCTTCAGCACTTCGCGGTAGGCCTTTTCGGCGGCGGCCAGCTCGCCGGCGACCAACGCCGCGTTGCCGCGGCTGAAGGCGGCCTCCGCCTTGCGCAGCGCGCGCAGGGTGTTCATCGGCGCTTGGCCGCGGCCGCCCGCAGGGCGACGTCGAAGGCCAGGCTGGCCCACTCCGCCATCTGCGCCGGATGGTCGAACACCTCCAGCGGCGCCTCGTGGTAGCCCAGCGCCACCGTGCGGCCGCGCGAGGTGTAGCGGAAGGGCTGCAGGCCGAGGGCGGCGTAGCGCTGGGCGCTGGCGGCGTCGGTCTTGAAATGGAGGCGGCCGTCGACGATCAGCGCGAACATCAGGCCGTCGCGGAAGATGCCGTGGCCGCCGAACATGCGGCGCGCTTCCACCGGGGCGAAGGCGGCCATCTGGTCGACGACGAAGCCGGCGAACTCATCCTTGGGCGAGGTGCGGGCGTGCTTCATGGGGGGAACGGTAAGGCCGGGGATGTGTCTGGAAAGGGCAATCATGCCCCAGCCGGGCGGCAGCCGACAGCCCGCGACCAGCGCCCGGCACCGGGCTGGTGCATAAAACGCCCGGATGGTCCCCGGCCCGGTATATTGCGGTCTGCCTGCCCGCTCCGGCGGCGATCCCGGCCCAGACGCCCCGCTCCGAGACTCTTTGCGCCTTTTCTATGCCGCCTGTCCTGCAAGCCCCGCTCATCGCCCGCGGTCTTCTCGTCCTCATCCTCGCTGCCGGGGTGTATTTCTTCAGCGGCTTCCTGGTGCCGGTGCTGGCGGCACTCATCATCGGCTTCGCCAGTTGGCCGCTGTACCGCCGCGGCGTGCGGCTGTGCGGCGGCAACACCGTGCTGGCCGCCAGCCTGGCGCTCGTCGTCGTCATCGTGGTGCTGGTGGTGCCGCTGTCGCTGGCGCTGCACTACGCCCTGCAGGAGGCCAGCACCTTCATCGCCTGGCTGTTGCAGGCCAACCGGGTGGGCGCGCCGGTGCCGGGCTGGATCAGTTCGCTGCCCATGGTCGGCGAGCGGCTGGCGGACTACTGGCAGGAATACCTGGGCGAGCCGCATGCGCTGGGCGAGTGGGTGCAACTGCTGAGCGGCGAGCACCTGGGCAACATCTACCGCACCGCGCTGGCGGCCACCGGCAACCTGGTGAACCTGGGGCTGACGGTGCTGTTCATGCTGATCACCCTGTTCTTCGTCTACAAGGACGGCGAACGCATCGCCGGCCAGCTGGACATCGTCGGCGAGCGCATCCTGCCCCAGCGCTGGAACCGCTTCTCGCGCGTGGTGCCGGCGACGGTGAGCGCGACGGTGACCGGCATGGGCCTGATCGCGCTGGGCGAGGGCGTGGTGCTGGGCATCGCCTACTGGATCGCCGGCGTGCCCTCGCCGGTGTTGCTGGGCGTGGTCACCGCCTTCATGGCGTTGATTCCCGGCGGCGCGCCGCTGGCTTTCACCCTGGTGTCCATCTACCTGGTGGGCGCGGACAAGCTGGCGGCCGGGCTGGGGCTGTTCGTGTGGGGCACGGTGGAACTGTTCATCGTGGACAAGACGCTGCGGCCGCGCCTGGTCGGCGGGCCGGTGAAGCTGCCCTTCCTGCCAACCTTCTTCGGCCTGGTCGGCGGGGTCAAGACCATGGGCATCGTCGGCCTCTTCGTCGGCCCGGTGCTGATGGCGCTGCTGGTGGCGATCTGGCGGGAATGGCTGCACAGCGTGGAGCTGGAGGCTGGCCCCGCAACCGTGGAGGCGGAAGCCGCGCCGGTGGAGCAGCAGGCGCCCCCACCGGCGCAGCAGTCAGCGCCGCGCCGCGCGCCGGCGCAGACGGCGCCAGCCGGCGACGACGCCGCTCGCCGACACGACGAGGCCGAGTGCCGATAGCAGCCACATCAGGCCGTCCCAGGCCGGGCGGCGATCGAGCAGCCAGGGAAAATCGAAGCTGTGGGCGGCGTTGAACAGCCAGCGCCGCAGCCGGGCGTCGCTGTCGCTGCTGGCGAGCAGGCGGCCGTTGGCCGGGTCGATATGCAGCCAGGTGGCGGCGGCATCGTCCATCTCCACCCGCCACACCGGCAGCACCACCGGCTGGCGGCGGCCGTACCAGTAGCGGTCTTCCTCGGCGAGCAATTGCAGGCGCTTGATGGCGGCGCCGGGGAGCAGGCGGCGGGCGGCGGCGGCGATGGCCGCTTCGCCCAGCATGGGTGCCGCCCCATCCCCCGCCAGCAGGCTGCGCCGCCGGCCGGCGCCATCCGCCAGCAGCAGCATGGGCTGGCCGTCGAACCACCAGGCCTCGATCTCGCGCAGGCCGCCGCCCTCCTCCACCTGCAGACGCCGCAGCCATTCCGCCGACCAGGGAAATTCGCCGCGCTCGCCCGCATAAGCCTGCAGCGCCGCCGGCGGAGGCGGCTTGCGCGCCAGCCAGCCGCCGGGGGTCATGGACACCCAGCCGCTGGCGACCCAGGTGAATACGAACAGGCCGCCGGCCAGGCCGGCGAGGTGATGCCAGGCCATCCAGCCGTGGTGCGGCGTCACCGCGCCATTGCGGTAGCGCCGCCGCAAACGCAGGCGCAGCAGGCCGATGGTGATGCCGGTGAGCGCGGCGACCATGCCCAGGCCAGCGGTCCACAGCACCGTCTGCCGCCAGACGGTGTGCTGTTCGCGCAGCACGGCGAAGGTGTAGTAGTGGGGAATGGTGCCCAGCCAGGTCCAGCCACGCTCATGCCGGTTGGTGTCGCGCACCACCTCGCCGTTCACCGCCGATACGTAAAGCTCGGTGCCGGCGCCGTCCGCCACCGCGAAGCGGTGCAGCGGCCGCAGCGCCTCGAAGGCGTTGGCGTTCGGCAGGGTCCATTGGTCGCGCTCGCGGGTCTCCAGGTAGCGCACCTCGGTACCGCCGGCGAAGCGGCGGGCGATGGCGGTGGCGCGGGCGGCATCCACCACCGGGATGGCGCGGCCATCCCGCGCCGACAGGGTGACAGGCCGGCCGCCATCGGCGGTGCGCCACACCGGTTCGGCGCCGCCGTCGACGGTGGCCAGCATCTCCAGCCGCAGGCGGGCGAGCGGGAAGGCCGCCAGCCCGGCCGCGCGCCAGGCTTCGTCCGGCCCCAGCAGCGCGCCCTCCAGCTGCAGCGGCGGCAGGCCGGCCAGGCGCTCGGCCTCGCTCAGCGCGGGGAAGCGCACGTACATCATCACCAGCCCGGTGAGGAACCAGAGCACGAACAGCAGGCAGCCGCCCACGCCCAAGCAGCGGTGGACGAGGTAGAGCCAGCGGCGCAGGCGCGGCCAGAGGCGGAAGGGGCGGTGCTCAATCATGACGTTTTGCCGGTGGTCGCCCGCATCGGACCGAGGAGCCTGGGCTCGCGCCAAAGCCTGCGCCGGTGCCGGTTGCCAGCCAGCGCAAGCAGTTCGACGCCCGGGCGGCAGCGCAACCGTGGCAGCGCGACTGCCGCGCCTTCATCGGACACGCAGGCGGCAATGGTCCGTGACCCGCCTCCAGCCGCAGGCCGGCGAAAACCGCCGCCTGTGCCCCTGCCCCTCGCCCGCCTCATCGCCGCCCCGCTCAAAAGCTGAAGTTCGCCGCTACTTCGACGCTGCGCGGACGGCCGAGCACCCACTGGCTGTTGCCGTTGTAGGTGGTCTGGGCGTAATCGCGGTCGAACAGGTTGTAGCCGAACAGGCTGAGGCGCAGATCGCGGCGCAGCTGCCAGGACAGGGTGGCGTCCACCACGGTGTAGGCATCCACCTTGGCGCTGTTGGCGTTGTCCACATAGCGGGTGCCGACGTAGCGGGCGCCCAGGCCAGCGTTCCACTGCAGCAGGAAATCCCAGCTCAGCCACAGGTTGGCGGCCCGCTCCGGCACGCCGGAGGGGGTGCGGCCGCTGCGCGACACCACCGTGCCGCCGACCACTTCGTTGAAGTCGTCGTAGCGGGCGTTGAGCACGGTGCCGTTGGCATCCAGCTTCAGCGCCGGGGTGAAGGCGTAGGCCAGCGCGAGTTCGACGCCGCGCGAGGACTGGGCGCCGACCTGCTGGTAGACGTTGGGGTCGTCCGCATCCCGGATCAGCAGCTTCTCCTTGCGGATCCAGTAGCCGGCGAAGGTCCATTCGCCGCGGCCGCCGTCGAAGCGCTGCTTCACGCCCAGCTCGGCCTGCTCGCCGGTGGACATATCGAACTGGCTCTGCTGGGCGGTGGTGTTGACCACGCCGGTGAGCGGGTCGGCGGCGGTGGCGTACTGGCCGTAGAAGGACAGCGCCGGGGTGGCGGCAAACACCGCGCCAATGCGGCCGCTGGTGTGGGTGAAGGTCTTGTCGAAGTCCGCGCCCGAGGCGTTGCGCATGCCTTCGCGATCGACGTCGATGCGGTCCCAGCGCAGGCCGCCGACCAGGGACCAGCGCTGGCTGAGCTGCAGCTTGTCTTCCATGAACACCGACAGGGTGTCGGTGCGGGTCTTGAACAGCTCGCCGTTGGTCATCGTGCCCGGGAAGTTGCCGGGGTTGAAGGCGAAGGCGTCCAGCGTCTGCGCGGCGGCGCCGTTGTTGCGGTCGCGGTGGTAGCGCAGGCGGTTCACATCGAAGCCCAGCACCAGCTGGTTGTCCAGGCCGAAGAGCTGGCCGCTCCAGGTGCTGTCCAGCCGGTTGCCGACCTGCTCCAGGCTGTAGCCGATGAGCAGGAAGCTGCTGCGGGTAATGGTGCCGTTGGGATTGTAGCGGTAGCCCTCGGCGTTGCGCCAGTCGCGGCGGCTGTGCAGGCGGTAGGTCTGGTTGCGCACCACCACGTCGTCCGCCGGCTTCCATTCGAGGTCCAGGCGGGTCCAGTTGTCGCGGAAGCGCAGCTTGGAATCGGCGACGTTGTAGTTGGTGTCGCGCAGCCGGCTGTCGAGGTCGCCGTCTATCAGCGGCACGCCGAAGTAGCGCATCGGCTCCAGCTTGCCGTAGTCGTGCGACAGGGTGAGGTTGAAGGCGGGCGACACGTCCAGCCGCAGCGCCGCGGCCACCACCAGGGAGTCGGATTCGCCGCGATCCACGTAGCCGTCGCTGTGGTTGCGGCTGACGTCGAAGCGGTAGGACCAGTGCTCGTCCACCGCGCCGCCGCTGCCGAAGGCGGTGCGCCAGGTGTCGTCCGAGCCGTAGGCGACGCGGGCCTCGTTGACGATGGTGCCGCGCGTGGGCTTCTTCGGCACGGTGTTGATGGCGCCGCCGATGGCGCCCTCGCCGTACAGCACCGAGGCCGGACCGCGCAGTACTTCCATGCGCTCCGCCATCCAGGGGTCGAAGGGGAAGCTCACCGTGCCGCCGGAAACGTACATGCGGGTGCCGTCGTAGAGCCGCATCACCGAGGTGTTGCCGGCGAAGCCGCGGGCGGCGAGCGCGCCGCCGCCGGAGGTGCCGCTCTGGGTGATGCCGGGCGCGCGGGCGGCGGCTTCGATCAGGGTGGCGTCACCGCGGGCACGTATCGTCTCGCCCTCCAGCACGTCCACGCTGGCCGGGGTTTCCAGCGGCGTGAGCCGCAGGCGGCTGCCGGTGCTGGCCGGCAGTTCCAGGCCGAGGCTGGCGGTTTCGCCGCTGGCAGTGGCGGTGACTTCCGGCAGCACGGTTTCCTTTCCGGTATCGGCGAAGGCGGCGCCGCACAGCGCCAGCATGAGGCCGGCGGCGAGGCGCGGCGCGGGAGAGGGAGAAACAAGCGAGAGCGCCACGCGGGAAAGGCGTGGGCGGATGGAGCTGGCCATGTCGATACGGTCCCTGCAAGCGGCCGGGCGTCCCCGCCGGCCGGATGGCGAAAAAACGCGGGGCGAACGGGGCCCGACCGGCATGCCGCGCGCCGGGGCACGCGGGAGCCGCCCGGACAACGCACTCCCGCGGCGTCCAAGGTCTGTCGAAGGCCGGTATCCGGGCTTGCGGAGTGCCGTCGGCTTCATTGCTGATTCCGACGGCAGGCGGCTTCGCCTTCCCGCGCCTGCGGCGCAGTGGCTGCCGGCATCCTGGCGATGCCGGCGTGAAGCCGCCCCATCCGCTTACCGTTGCGGGGGCAGCACAGGCCTGGTCGGCCGCTCTAGGCGGCGCGGACGCACCTGTTTCCCGTTTAACCCCGGCCCGCCAGTGGGCGGCGGCCGGGGCACCTTCGATGGAGGATTCATGGCTTTTCCGCCCCTGCGGGCGGGAAAAGCGCCGGGCATTCTATACGCCGTTCCGCATAGCGTGGAACCCTGTCTCCCGCCGTCTTGCGCCAAGGCGTATGCTGATGGCCCGTTTTTCCGCCCCCCGCACCATGGCCAATCCGGATCTCTGCACCGAAGAGGAAATTACCACCCTGGTCCATCGCTTCTACGGCCGGGTGCGGGAAGACGCCCTGCTCGGCCCCATTTTCGACGCGCATGTGAGCGACTGGCCGGCCCACCTCGCCAAGCTGGTGGATTTCTGGTCCGGCATGCTGCGCGGCACCGGCCGCTTCCACGGCTCGCCCATGCGCGCCCACGCCGCGCTGCCGGACCTGGAGCCGGCGCTGTTCATGCAGTGGCTGGACCTGTTCCACGCCACCACCGCCGAGTTGGAGAACGAGGCGCTGCGGCTGCGCGCGGACGAGTTTGCGAAGAAGATCGCGGCGGCGCTGTGGCAGGGCTATCAGCAGCAACAGGCTCAGCAGTGAGGGCGGCTCATGCGGTCTTGAACCTGCCGCATTCAATCCATTCCAGATAAAACCAATGGCATAGTTCGCCACCCTGCCCACCCCTACAGCAGGGCGATCCCCGGCAGGTCGGCGAAGCTGCGTTCCCGCATCACCCGCACGAAGTCGCCAACATAGGGCCGCAGCGCCTTCTCCACCGTGGTGGCGGCATACAGCCGGCCGGTGAGGCCCTCGGCGCCGATGCGGCGGGCGCTGACGTAGCCGCGGTCCAGGTAGGGCCGCAGCGCCCATTCCGGCAGCGCCGCCACGCCGCGGCCGCTGGCCACCAGTTGCAGCATCGCCACCGTGAGCTCGGTGGTGCGCCGCGCCGGGCGGACGCCGGCGGGCGCCAGCACCTGGCGCACCAGGTCCAGCATCTCGTCGGCCACCGGGTAGGTGATCAGCGTCTCGGCGGCGAAGTCCTCCGCCACCAGGAAGGGACGCGCGTTCAGCGCATGGCCGTTGGCCAGCAGGGCGACGATCTCGAAGCTGAACAGCGGATGGCAGATCACCCCGCTGTCGGCCTCCGGCTCGGACACCACCGCCAGGTCGGCGCGGTTCTGGTGCAGCAGGCCGACCGGGTCGGGATGGAAGCCGGAGACGATGTCCAGCTCCACCTCCGGCCAGCGGCTGCGGAAGGCGTCCATCGCCGGCATCAGCCAGTCGAAGCAGGTATGGCACTCCACCGCGATGCGCAGCTCGCCGGCCACGCCGGAGGCCAGCCGCACGATGTCGCGCTCGGCTTCGTCCACCTGCGGCAGCACGGCGTCCGCCAATTGCAGCAGGCGTCCGCCCAGCGCAGTGAACACCAGCGGCACGGACTTGCGCTCGAACAGCGGCCCGCCGTAGCGCTCCTCCAGCAGGCGGATCTGCTGCGACAGCGCCGACTGCGTCAGGCACAGCAGATCGGCGGCGCGGGTCAGGCTGCCGGCGGCGCGCAGCGCGGCCAGGGTGCGGAGGTGGCGCAGTTCGAGGATGGAGGCACTCATGGAGTAAGGTGGCAAACATTAGAACGCCTAATTCAAACACAGAAAAACTTTCGTTTGAATGATGGGCGCCACCACGGAATCATGCCCAGCCTCGCATTCACCTCCCGGAGCAGAACCGTGATTCTCAGCCACACCCTGGGCTTTCCCCGCATCGGCGCGCAGCGCGAACTCAAGTTCGCGCTGGAACGCCACTGGCGCGGCGAGCTCGACGCCGCCGCCCTGGAGGCCGTCGGCCGCGAGCTGCGCCAGCGCCACTGGGCGCTGCAGCGCGATGCCGGGCTGGACTTCGTCACCGTGGGCGATTTCGCCTACTACGATCACGTCGCCAACCACATCCAGCTGCTGGGCTGCGAGCCCGCGCGCTTCGGCTTCGACGGCAGCGAAGGCGAACTGACACGCTATTTCACCCTGGCCCGCGGCGTGGCCGCCGATATAGCCGGGAGCGCCGCAGGCTGCGGCTGCGCTGCCGCCGGGCCTGCCCACGACGGCCGCCCGGCGCTGGAGATGACCAAGTGGTTCGATACCAACTACCACTACCTGGTACCCGAATTCCTGCCGGACACCGCCTTCTCCCTCGCCTCCAGCCGGCTGTTCGACGAGGTGGCGGAAGCGCGCGCCCTCGGCCACGCGGTGAAGGCGGTGGTGCTGGGGCCGCTGTCCTTCCTGTGGCTGGGCAAGGAGAAAGCAACCTTCGACCGCCTGGCGCTGCTGGAGCGCCTGCTGCCGGTCTACGGCCAGCTGCTGTCACGGCTGAAGGCGGCCGGCGCGGAATGGGTGCAGATCGACGAGCCCATCCTTGGCCTGGACCTGCCAGCCGCCTGGCGCGCCGCCTTCGAGCCGGCCTACATCGCGCTCGCCGCCGCCCGCGCGCGGCTGATGCTGGCCACCTACTTCTCGCCGCTGGCGGACAACCTCAACCTCGCCTGCCGTCTGCCGGTGGCGGCACTGCATGTGGACGCGGTGCGCGCGCCTGATGAGCTGGCCGCGCTGGCCGACTGGCTGCCGGCGCACAAGGAGCTGTCGGTGGGCATCGTCGATGGCCGCAACATCTGGCGCACCGACCTCGACCGCGCGCTGGCGCGCCTGCTGCCGCTGGCCGAGCGGCGCGGCGGCCGGCTGTGGCTGGCGCCCTCCTGCTCGCTGCTGCATGTGCCGGTGAGCCTGGCCGCCGAGGCCGGCCCGCGGGCGCCGCTGGACGACGAACTGCGCGGCTGGCTCGCTTTCGCCACCGAAAAGCTGGCGGAAATCGACATCCTCAAGCGGGTGTTCAACGACGGCGAAGACACCGTGGCCGAGGATCTCGCCGCCAGCCGCCGCGCCCTCGCCGCCCGCCGCGCCAGCCCGCGGGTGGCCGACCCGGCGGTGGCCGCCCGCCTGGCCGCGCTGCCGGCCGACGCCGACCGCCGCCGCTCCGCCTTTCCGCTACGCCAGGCGCGCCAGCGCGAGCGCCTCGGCCTGCCCGCCTTCCCCACCACCACCATAGGCTCCTTCCCGCAGACCGCGGAGATCCGCGCCGCCCGCGCCGCCTTCAAGCGCGGCGAGCTGGACAGCGCCAGCTACCGCGAGCGGATGGCGCAGGAGATCGCCCACGCGGTGCGCCGCCAGGAATCGCTGGGGCTGGACGTGCTGGTGCATGGCGAGGCCGAGCGCAACGACATGGTGGAGTACTTCGGCGAGCAGCTGGCCGGCTTCGCCTTCACCGCCAGCGGCTGGGTGCAGTCCTACGGCTCGCGCTGCGTGAAGCCGCCGCTGATCTACGGCGACGTCTCCCGGCCGCAGCCGATGACCGTGGAGTGGACCACCTACGCCCAGGGCCTCACCGCCAGGCCGATGAAGGGCATGCTCACCGGGCCGATCACCCTCCTGCAGTGGTCCTTCGTGCGCGACGACCAACCGCGCGCCGACACCGCGCTGCAGATCGCGCTGGCGATCCGCGACGAGGTCGCCGACCTGGAGCGCGCCGGCATCGCCATCATCCAGATCGACGAACCGGCGATACGCGAAGGCCTGCCGCTGCGCCACGGCGACTGGCGCGCCTACCTCGCCTGGGCCACCCGCGCCTTCCGCATCGCCGCCTCGCCGGTGGCGGACGAGACGCAGATCCACACCCACATGTGCTACGCCGAGTTCAACGACATCCTGCCGGAGATCGCGGCCCTGGACGCCGACGTGATCACCATCGAGACCAGCCGCTCCGACATGGAACTGCTGGCCGGCTTCGGCGATTTCCGCTACCCGAACGAGATCGGCCCCGGGGTGTATGACATCCACTCGCCGCAGGTGCCGGCCACGGCGGAGATGGAGCGCCTGCTGGAAAAGGCGGCGGCAGTGATCCCGGCACAGAACCTGTGGGTGAATCCCGACTGCGGCCTCAAGACCCGCGCCTGGCCGGAAACGGAAGCCGCGCTGCGGAACATGGTCGAGGCGGCGAAGAGGCTGCGGGTGCGATACGGGGGTTGAAACAGCCCGGCAGGGTGCTTCAGGCGGAGGGCGCGCTTCTCCCCCTCCCCCTCGCCGGGGCCGGGGAAAGCCGGTGTTCGTATAGGCGCTGGCGGTTATTCCAGCGCCGTGGCCGCCTATCCCCGGTCCCTCTCCCACGAAGGGGAAGGGGAGAAAACCTGATGCGGCCTATCTCAGCCGCGACGCCGCCGCCCGCTGTTTCCAGCGTCCTCGGAGCCTCTATGCAAGCGGCAACCCGGCCATTGAATAACCATACCGCCCGGGCTGAGCCTGCCGAAGCCCGGTTTCCATAATCCCCTGCGACAGCTTGAGTGAAACCGAAGAGCCCAGGGCGAACGGATCGCGTAAGCGACCGCAGGGTCGATAACCGGAAAGACCCCCGCCGCGGGTGATGGCTGAGGGCATTCCGGGAAGCGGCTCGATAAGGCCCTCTGAGCCCACCGGAGGGCGCGCGCAAAAATCCCCGGAGCCAGCCCAAGCTCACGCCGCCGCATAGGGCTCGAAACGGCTGCGGTTCTCGTCCGCCGCGGTCGCCACGCCCACCGGCGGAAAGGCGCGTTGCGGACATGCCGGGCGGTCGCAGACCTTGCAGCCCGCACCTATCGGCGTCGGCGCCTCCGGGTCGTCCAGCTTCAGGCCCTTGGCGTAGACCAGGCGGGCGGCGTGGTGGAGGTCGCAGCCCAGGCCGATGGCGAAGCGCTTCTCCGGCTCGCCGTAGCCGCCGCGACCGTGGGTGACGCTGCGGGCGATCCACAGATAGGTGCGACCATCCGGCATGCGGGCGAGCTGGGTCAGGATGCGGCCGGGCTGGGCGAAGGCCTCGTACACATTCCACAGCGGACAGGTACCGCCGACGCGGGAGAAGTGGAAATCGGTGGCGGACTGGCGCTTGGAGATGTTGCCGGCGCGGTCCACCCGCACGAAGAAGAAGGGCACGCCGCGCGCGTCCGGCCGCTGCAGCGTGGACAGGCGGTGGCAGACGGTCTCGAAGCCGACGCCGAAGCGGCGGCCCAGGCGGTCGATGTCGTAACGCAGGCCCTCGGCCGCCTCCAGGAAGCGCCGGTAGGGCAGCACCAGCGCGCCGGCGAAGTAGTTGGCCAGGCCGATGCGGGTCAGCGCACCGGCCTGCTCGCTGCGGAAGCCGGCGCCGGCGGCGAGGCGGTCTATCTGCTCGCCGGCTTCGAGAAAAGCCAACTGGGTGGCGAGCTGGAAGGCCTGCTGGCCGGGCTCCAGCAGCGGCGACAGGCGCAGCACCCGGGCCGCCGGGTCGAAGATGCGCAGCGGCGCTCCCTCGCCTTCCGCGCCGCCGCCCGCGCCCTCGGGCTCGTCGCGCACCACCCGCACCCCGTGCACCTGCGCCAGCCGTGCGGCCAGGCCGTCGGCGGTCCGCCCCGGCTGCAGCGTCCAGGCCTCGAACAGCCGCTCCGCCAGATCGTCCAGTTCGGCCACATGGTTGTGGCGGGCATAGAAGAAATCCCTCACCTCCTCGTAGGGCATGGGCGCGGCGAAGGGCGCGGCGCCCCTATCCTCGCCCAGGCGGGCGGCGAGCGCGTCCGCCCGCTCCTCGGCCTCGCGCCAGCGCCGGTCCAGCGCCAGCAACGCCCGCGCCACCGCCGGCATGTTGGCCGCCAGCTCGCGCACCTCCGCCAGCGCCACCGGTTCGGCCATGCCGCCCAGGGTCTCGCGCAGATCGGCCACCAGCCTGGCCTCGTCGTCATCCGAGAAGCGCTGCACGTCCACGCCCAGCGCCGCACTGATGCGCAGCAACACCGGCACCGTCAGCGGGCGCTGGTTCTGTTCGATCTGGTTGAGATAGCTGGGGGATATCTCCAGCAAGCGTGCCAGCGCCACCTGGGTCAGCCCGCGCTCTTCCCGAAGCCGGCGCAGACGCACGCCCATGAAGGTCTTTCTCGCACCGCTGTTCATACGCAACACCATTCACAAGATTCGCAAAATCAAGCTGCTTGATTCGCTTTATTTTGCTTTCATTCGCTAAATCAAGCACTTGAAGGACATACATTCTGCGTATGTTGTGAACTATGCGGAAAGAAAGCAAGCCCTGAAGGTAAGCGCGCGCTGAGTAGTGCAAGGGAAAGGGTTTGCTTCAGTGCCGCGGCCGCCGGCTGGACCAGGCGGGCGGCGACGGGGACCGAGCGGACCACGGGGAAAACTGGACGAGGGCGCTGCGATCATCGATGGGGGCGCGGTCCAAGCCAGTTCTTGGAAGCGCTTCTCCGCAACGCGCTCAGGCAGGCTGGCATCTCCAATCTGCCGCAGGGCAAATCATCGGCCCCGGAGCGGGAGAGCAACCGTGTTGGCCGTCAAGCGGGCGATGGGCTCCATGGGGTGTTGTTCTTGATCATGGCGTTCATGATGGTCAGGAGCTTGCGCATGCAGG
>NZ_SNVV01000017.1 GCF_004361735.1 Azoarcus indigens
GAGAACCGGCAAGGGGTGAGCGCCCAGGGCGCCGGGACAAGACAACGCGGCGGCGAGGCTCTCACCACCGCGTCAGCGGTTTAGTTCAACGTGTTGTAGACGTCAAAACTGACGTGTATTCCAGACTGTGGCGAATAACCCTGTGCATACGCCACCCGAAAACCCAGAGGCCATCAAGGATCGGCTGCGGGCGTGAACTTATGCATAGTGATATGTAACGGAGAAACACTTCAAACGTGTCAGAGCACATGCGGGTATGCGCATGCCCTCATGCCTCCTCCAGGTTGAGTCCGCGCTAAACAACCGCAGCCACCGCCCGGCATTCATCCCTATGCCAAACGCTGCCCGCCTGGATTACATGAAATTCCGCGTATGCCGTTCCGCCATCGCCTGCGCTTCCGGCAGGCTGAAGCCCAGCTTCATCAGGCGGGCGCGGCGGCCGTCGCTCATTTCGCGGACGAGGTCTTGCACGCGCTGGTAGCCGGTGGCGATGGCTGCCGGTTCGAAGGCGCCGGCGGCGAGGAGGATGAGGGCGTCGAAGACTTCTTCGTTGAGGCCGTCGGTGTCGGCGAGGGCGTCGTAGCGGGCTTCGACGGCGGTTTCCAGGCGGTGGCGCAGGCTGGGGTCTTCGGCCATGTGCCAGGCGAGGTGGGACATGCCGAAGGCGACGTGGCGGGCTTCGTCGCGGGCGGCGAGGCGGCAGATCTGGCGGGTGACGGGGTCGGGGGCGTAGAGGTTGAGGAAGTTGAGCAGGTTGACGAAGCTGCCTTCGCCGAGCACCGCCAGCAGCAGGGAGGAGACGGAGAAGTCGGCGGTGTCGAACAGGGTCTTGAGCGAGGCCTGACCGCCGACGCTGGAGAGGCCGGGCTTGCGGCCGCGCAGGGCGATGCGGCGGCTGAAGACTTCCACATGGCGGGCTTCGTCCGCCACGGTGATGGCGAGGCACTGCATGACTTCGCGGAAGTGCGGATGCAACTGGCCGAGGAAGCGCGCCGGCACGAGCAGGGCGGCGTTCTCGTTCTCGACCAGGTAGGTCATGACCTGCACCACCGCGTCTTCCACGTCATCCGGCAACTCGAAGGGGGCGTTCCAGTCGATGGCGCTGTCCGGGTCCCATTGGCCAGCGACGGCCTGGGCGTAGAGGCGGCCAGCTTCCTCCGCCCAGACTTCGGCCTTGGTGGCGAGGGGGAAGTGGTAGGCGGGCGCGCCCAGTTCCACGTCCGCGCCGCGGGCGGCCATGCCCCAGGTGGCGGGCGCGGATTCGGCCGGCCTGGCCGGGGTGCCGCTCTGCTCGGTGCGCGCCAGCGCGGCGCAGGGGCCGAGCAGCAGCGCGCCTTCGGTGGCTTCCAGCGCGACGCCGCGGCCGCGGCACCAGCCGGCGAGGTGCAGCGCCAGCTCGCGGTGGCTGCCGCGCACCTGCAGGCGCTGGCCGGGAGCGAGCCGGGCCAGCGCGCGGCGGATGAGCAAGTGGGCGCCGCGGTCGAAGCCGAGGTCGCCCAGGTCCAGCGTTTCAGTAGCGATAGCCATCTGCCTTCACCGCGCCTGCTGCGTCGTAGAAGCCGCTGGCGGTCACCGCGCGGTCGAGCAGCGGATAGCCGCTGACGCGGCCCGGACGCCAGGCGCGCAGGCCTTCGAGGTCCAGCAGCGGGCGGACCTGGGGATCGTCGTAGGACATGCCGAGCAGCAGGGTGACGAAGCGGTCGATCAGCGCGGCCGGCGCGCCGGGACTGGTGGTGAAGTTGCAGTGGTCGTAGGGCGCGGTGCGCGCCAGCACTTCGACGCGGCCCGGCGGCAGGGTGCCTTCCTTGGTGAACAGCAGGTGGTTGCCGTCGATGATGCAAGCGGCATCGACTTCGCCGGCGGCGAGCGCGCGGGCGGCGTCGCGCTCGCCGCCGATGTGGTCGCCATGTTTGCCGGCGAGCACTTCGTTGCGCACGATCTGCAGGCTGGCGGTATCCACGCCCTGTTCGCGCAGCCACTGCAGCGGGATCAGCGTGGCCTGGGGCGAGTCGATGGCGCCAACGCCGATGCGCTTGCCGGCGAGGTCGGCGACGCTGCGGATGCCGCTGTCGGCGCGCACCAGGATCACCGAGCTGAGGTTCTGGTCGGTATCGCGCATGGCGACCGCCTTCACCTGGTCGGACACGCCGCGGGCGGCGGCCATGCGCTCGGCGCGCAGCCAGGCCAGCGGGGAGTTCCAGGCGATCTGCACTTCGCCCGAAAACTGGGCTTCCACCTGGCGTTCGTAGTTGGAGTACAGGACGTAGTCGAAATCCAGGCCGTTCGCGGCGAAGTAGCCCTTGAAGCCTTCCCAGATGGTGACCACCTTGGAGGCGTAGGCGACCGCGCCCATCGTCAGTTTTTCGCTCATTTCAATTCCTCAAAGTCTTTCGTGCCAGGCCGGTATTTGAACCGGAGATGCGGTTCGCCCCGAGCCTGCGGAAGGCGGCCCGGGGCGAGCGGTGATATGTATCGAGCAGCCGGATCGCTCAGAAGATCGGCAGACCGAGCATGATCTTGCCGATGAAATCGTAAAGCACGTCCGAAGTCGGCCCCATGACGGAGGCGGCGCGGGCATCGCGGAACAGGCGCTCCACGCCGGCTTCCTTGCGGAAGGCGGCGCCGCCGCAGACGCGCATGGCGGTGTCGGTGACGTAGAGCGCGGCTTCGGCGCTGGCGGCCTTGGTCTGGAACACGCGCAGCACCGCATCCTCACGGCCGGCGGCGAGGGCGGCGATGGTGTCGTCCAGCAGCGTGGCGGCCTGGTCGGTGCGGATGCGGGCCTTAGCCAGGTAGGCGCGGATGGTGGGCAGATCGGCCAGGCTGCTGCCGAGGTGGGCGTAGCGGGTGGCGCCGACGTGGGCGCAGGCGCGGGCCAGCGCGCCATTCATGAGGCCGACCGAACTGGAGGCGTTGAGGCTGGCGAACCAGGGCAGCACCGCGTTCATCAGGTCGGAGCCGCGGCCGTCCTCACCCAGCAGCGCGCTGCGCGGAATGCGGGCGCCGTTGGCGCGCACCGGCAGCGAGGCGTTGCCGCGCAGGCCGAGGCCATCGAAGCCGCCGGAGAATTCCAGCCCGGCGGTGGCGGCCGGCACCAGCCACAGCGAGCACGGCCGCTCGCCGGTGGTCGGCCGGCTGGACCAGACATAGGAGTCGGCCTCGCCGGCGGAGGTGATCCAGCTCTTGGCGGCGTCCAGCACCACTTCGTCGCCGTCGGCGGTGGCGCTGCTCATCGGCGCCCAGAAGTGGCTGCGCGAGCCGGCCTCGGAGAAGGCCAGGGTGCTGAGGTGGCGGCCGGCGGCGATGTCGCGGCGCACCGCTTCGCTGCCGTGCTTCTCGATCAGCGAGGTGGCGCAGTAGTGCATGCACACCACCATGGCGGTGGAGGGGCAGTCCTGCGCGATGCGGCGGATCACCGCGCTGGCTTCGGCCAGGCCGCCGCCCAGCCCGCCGACCTCCTTGGCGCTGATGAGGCCGAGCAGGCCGCTCTCGCCCAGGGCCTTGATGGCGGCGCGCGGGAAGCGGGATTCGCGGTCGGTGTCCAGCGCCGACGGAGCAACGATGTCGGTGACGATCTTTTCCAGGGTTTCCATCGGATTCATCTGCGGTGTCCTCGGTGGATCAGGCAGCGGTGATTTCGCGGGAAGTCAGGGTGTAGCGGAAGGCGGCCGGGTCCAGGCTGTCGAAGCGGCCGGCGGCGCTTTCCCCCTGCGGGTACATCAGGAAGGGCACCGTGGGGCCGGCGCTGCCGTAGAGCTTGAGGTCGTGGGCGTCGTTGTAGGCCAGCCAGTTGGTTTCCCAAGCGCCGAACAGCTGCTTGCGCACCGGGACGACCTTGGGATCGTTCAGCGCCAGATTGGCCGGCGGTTCTTCCAGCACCACCTTGCGCACGTCGGCCGGGTCCACCGGCACCCAGCCGAAGCGGCTGAGGAAGACTTCGGCGCGGCAGTGCTGGGCCTTGGAGATGTCGCCGCTCTTGCCCAGGCTCTTGTAGCCGAAGCGGGAGTCGGCCACGCGCACGCCGTAGATGTCGCGCGCCGGCAGGCCGGCGGCACGGGCGAGGCCGACGTAGAGGGCGTTCAGATCGGCGCATTTGCCGGAGAGGGTGTCCGTCTCTAGCATGGTCTTGATGTCGCCCAGGCCGCAGCCGCGGGTGCCGGGATTGCGGCTGGTGTTGTCCACCACCCATTCGTAGATGGCGCGGGCCTTCGCTTCGTCGCCCTGGGTGCCCTTGGTGATCTGCAGCGCGGTCTCGCGCACGATGCCGTCGGTGGGCAGCAGCTCGGTGGCGCGGGTGAACAGGGCGTGTTCAGCGGCCGGCAGCGCCAGCGGGGTGGCGGAGGGGCGGGAGAAGTCAATGGCGCGGTCGCGGGTGGCGAAGCGGCTCAGCACTTCCAGCGCCGGGCTGGCGGTGCCGGGCGCCCATTCGGCGTAGAGCATGCGGGCGCCGTACACCGGGTCGCGCACTTCGCGCATCAGGCTGGCGTTGCCGCTCCACAGATTGCCCATGGGCTTGAACCACTCGGCTTCTTCCATGGAGGGCAGCGGCACCCAGGCGCGCACCAGGCCGCCGCTCTGCTGCGGTTCGACACGGCTGGTGACTTCGAACAGGCGCCAGCCGGCGCCCGGGCTGGGGGCGAAGGTGGAGGCAGGCGCGGCTGCGCGGGCGGCCCAGGCGGGCACGGCAAGGCTGGCGGCGAGGGCGGAGGTCTTGAGGAAGTGGCGGCGGTCCATGGTGGATATCCTTATTTGCGGTTCTGTGTGGGGGCGGCCGGAGCAAAAGCGCGGACACGCTCGCGCAGCGCGGCGTCGTGCCAGTCGGCCTCGCCACGGATGCGCAGGCGGGGCCGGTGGGCGGCGTCGAGCACGACCGAGGTGGGAATCATCTTGACGCCCCAGTTGCGGGCGATGGACTGGTCGGGATCGGCGATGAGCACCACCTGCTCCAGCAGGTAGTCGTCGAGGAAGCGGCGGCTGTCGGCGGCGCGGTCGGCCACGGCGACGGTGATCAGGGCGATGCCCGGCTCGGATTCGTCGAACTGCACCAGCCCGGGCATTTCCTCGCGGCAGGGCTCGCACCAGCTGGCCCAGAAGTTCACCACCACCGCCTTGCCGCGGGCGGCTTCCAGCGCGGCGGCCAGGGCGGGCGACGGCGGCGGCAGCTGCTCCAGCGCTTCGATCTGCAGGGCGGCGGCCGGCGCCGTCAGGGCCAGGCCCAGCAGCCCGGCGGCGAGGCCGCGCAACATGGTTTGCAGCGGCCGGATCATGTGAACATGTCCTCGTAGATCAGCCGTGCCCAGTTGAAGTCTTCCGGGATGGTGGCCGGCGAGCGCTCGTTGAAGTCCATCTGCCGCTGCTCGATGACGCCCTGGTCGTTCACGTGGTAGTCGAACTGCACCGAGATGCCTTCCTGCGGCGCGGTGTTCACCATCATGAAGCAGAGGTTGTCCGGCAGCGCGTAGTTGGGCTCGCGGCCGGCCTCGCGCGCGGCGATGTACCTGGCGACGATGCGGGCGTGGCGGTTGGCGACGTGGCCGGCCTTGGGGTAGTAGGCGAAGTGCGAGGAGACGAAGCCCACCGCGTCGCCGATCACGTAGACGTCCTTGTCGTCGCGCGCATGCAGGAACAGGGGATCGACGTCGGCCCAGCCGCCCGGCTTGCCCTGCCCGGGTGCCGGCACCAGCCCGGCCTTCCAGGCAAGGTCGCCGGCCTGGTGGGGCGCCATCAGGATGGCGTGGTCGAAGTCGAAATCGCCGGCGGCGGTCTTGATGTGCTTCTTGAAGGGATCCACCTCTTCCACATGGGCGTTGGGGACGTAGGTGATGATGTCCTTGTACAGCTCCTCGAAGGCGGCCTTGAAGCCGGGGCCGATGGGGCGCAGGCCGTCCTTGTGGTCGAGGATGAGGATGCGGCCGGGAATCTTCTTCTGCTTGAACAGGGAGGCGATGA
Source organism: Azoarcus indigens (assembly GCF_004361735.1). Lineage (GTDB taxonomy): Bacteria > Pseudomonadota > Gammaproteobacteria > Burkholderiales > Rhodocyclaceae > Azoarcus > Azoarcus indigens. The sequence goes on from NZ_SNVV01000017.1 coordinate 5,950, forward strand.
GGCAGGCGCGCTCGTAGGGGCTGGGCGGGCAGCGCTGGGGCGGCGGCGGCAGCGTCATCACCAGGGTGCCGCCCTTGAAGTCGCGCAGGGAATCCTTGAGGCGGAAGTGCTCGGCGCTGGGGATGTAGGCCGCCGGGAAACGCGCCCGGGTGGCCTCGGCCATGCGTCTGTCGTTGGCGAACCAGGCTTCGTAGTTGTAGCGGATGCCGGGGGCGACGATGAGGTAGTCGTAATCCACCGCGCCCAGCGCGGTGACGACGCGCTTGGTGTCGCGCTCTATCTCCAGGATCTCGGTCTGGATGAAGCGGTAGCCGTATTTCTCCGACACGCTGAGGTAGTCATGGGTGAGGAACTGGGTGTCCACCACGTCCACCAGCCACTTGTTGCTCATCGGGCAGGAGAAGAACACCGGGTTGCGCTCCAGCAGCACCACTTCCATGTGCGGCGCGAGCTGGCGCAGGTACTTGGCGGCGGTGACACCGCCCCAGCCGCCACCGCAGATCACCACGCGGCGGGCCTTGCCGCGCGGCAGCAGGTTCTGGGTGGCGCGCCCCACCAAGGGCGGCAGGCCGGCGGGCGCCGCGGCCTGGGCGAGCACCGGTGCCGCGGCGGCGGAAGCGGCAAGCCCCCCGGTCGCGGCAAGGAAGCGCCTGCGCGAGGCGCTGTGACTGTCGGACATTCATGTCTCCCGTTTTTTTCAGCCACCCCGCCGCGGAAGTCGACAGGGTTTAATCCGGCCCCGCGCTAACGGGGCCGTGCGTGCAATGGCGGTACGCAGACCGCCGACCGGGCAGCCGATGCACAGATCGGCCGGAATGTGCCCGGCGCCCCGGTAGCCACGAGGGCGACCGGAAGCGTTGGTGTTGGCGGCGTGCCGGACTTCAGCCCGGGCGCGCCAGCCGGCCGCACTGGGCGGCGAATTCGTTGTCGTCGGCCGGGCGCAGGCAGCGCAGGTCCAGCCACAGCGCATTGTCGGCGATGCGGCCGACCACCGGCACCGGTAGTTCCCGCAGCGCTTTTTCCAGGCGGTTGAGCACGCCGCCCTTGCGTTGTGGCCGGCATACCAGGCCGGCGGAAGGCAGGCGATCCACCGGCAGGCTGCCGGAGCCGATCTGGGAGCGCATGGATTCGACGGTGACATCCACCGGCCAGCCGGCCAGCGCGGCGGCAAGGGCCGGCCGCAGGTGCTCGGCCTGGGCGTGGATCTCGGCCTCGCTGCGGCTGAGCAGGCGCAGGCTTTCCAGACGCTCGGGCAGGCGCTCCGGGTCACGGTACAGGCGCAGCACGGCTTCCAGCGCGGCGAGGGTGATCTTGCCGACGCGCAGCGCCCGCTTCAGCGGGTTCTTCTTGATCCTGGCGATCAACGCCTTGCGACCGACCAGGATGCCCGCCTGCGGGCCGCCGAGCAACTTGTCGCCGGAAAAGGTGACGAGGTCGGCACCGGCGGCGATGGCCTCGGCCGGCGTGGGCTCGTGCGGCAGGCCCCAGGCCTCCAGCGCGGTGAGCGTGCCGGAGCCGAGATCCTCGACGAAGGGCAGGCCGCGGGCGTGGGCGATGGCGGCGATCTCCGCCTGCGGCACCGCCTTGGTGAAGCCTTCGACCGCATAGTTGCTGGTGTGCACCTTCATCAGCAGCGCGGTGCGCGGACCGATGGCTTCCTCGAAGTCGCGGGCGTGGGTGCGGTTGGTGCAGCCGACCTCGACCAGCTTGGCGCCGGCGCGCTTCATGATGTCCGGCACGCGGAAGGCGCCGCCGATCTCGACCAGTTCGCCGCGGGAAACGATCACTTCCTTGCGCTGTGCCAGGGTGTTCAGCAGCAGGAAGACGGCGGCGGCGTTGTTGTTCACCACGGTGGCGGCCTCGGCGCCGGTGAGCTCGCACAACAGCTCGTTCACCAGGTCGTCGCGGTCGCCACGGCCGCCGGAGGCGAGGTCGTACTCCAGCGCGCAGGGGTGGCGGGCGGCATCCACCATGGCGGCGATGGCCTCTTCCGGCAGCGTGGCGCGGCCCAGGTTGGTGTGCAGCACGGTGCCGGTGAGGTTGAAGACGCGGCGCAGATTGGGCCGGGCGGCGATCTCCAGCGCGGCGAGGGTGTCGGCGATCAGCGTATCCCCGGCGGCGACTCCACTGCCGGCCAGGATGGCGCTGCGGGCGGCGGCAAGCGTGGCGCGCAGGGCTTGCACGACCTGGCTGCGGCCATGCACGGCGATAGCCTGTTGCAGCGCTGCCTCGCCCAGCAGGCGATCCACCGCGGGCAGGGAAGCCAGCAGGGCGGGCGGCTTGGTTTCGGCGGCCGCAGCGTTTGCGGCAGGAAGTGCGGAGGATTGCGCTTTCATTGGCCTTCGCCCGTACCGGGCAGAGAGGTCGAAAAGGAAGATGGGCCGGAGACGACTTACCAGTCTAGCCGCGACGCGGCCCACATCAAGCACCGCCGCGCGCGAGGCGCGGCGGTCTGCTGCACGTCACTCGGCGTTGCCGGGAATGAACAAGGGATTGGGGCCGGCGCGTTCGAAGCCGGCTTCGTCCACCAGAATGTCCAGCGCCAGGGTGGCGAGATCGTCCGCCACCGGGTCCACCAGCGGGTCCTTGTCCTGCTGGGCGATCTTCAGATAGCTGTGGCAGGACTCGCAGCACTCGGCGCGGACCGCCTCAGAACCGCCTTCGATGTGGCGGTAGGAGACCTTTTCCAGGCCGCCGCAGCTCACGCACTTGGCGCGCACCATGTTCCATTCGGTGTTGCACACCGAGCAATGCAGGTAGCGCAGGTTGGCGACTTCGCCGCCAATACGCAGCACGCTGGCCACCGCCAGGCTGCCGCAGCAGGGGCAGACGTTGGGCACGTCCAGCCGCTTGAGGCCGCTCAGCGCCGGGGCGGCGGCCATGTGGGTCCAGTAGACCTGCAGCGCGGCGGCCACCAGCGGCAGGCCACCGGCGTTGTCGACCGTATAGTCGTTGGCCAGCACCGCGTCGGCGAGCTTTTCCAGCTCGTCATCAGCGGCCTTGGCCAGGGCGTCCAGCACCGCGATCACTTCCGGGCTGGCGCCTTCGCGCAGGCCGGTAAGGATGCGCCGCAGGTGCGCACGCCAAGCGGGATCGCGCGGCCAGTCGCCAACCGGCAGCGGCGGCATGCCGTAGCCGGCGGCGCGGGCAAGCGCGTCCGCATCCGGCAGCGGCACTTCGGGATGGTCCTGCAGGCATTCGTGCTGCAGGCGGGTGACGCGGCCGAGGAAACGCAGGTACTCGCCGAGGCTGTGATCGGCGGCCAGCGTGTCGAAGCGGCGGGCGCGGTCGGCGAAGACAGCGGCCTTCTGCGGCTGGCACACCTCGATCGGATCGCTGCTCGGCGGAATCACGCCGTCGGTGGCGGAGATGTTCTGGTTGGGATTGAGACTCATGGTGTATCCATAGGACAGCCCGCCCTCACGGGCGGGCTGTCATTCGGCTCAGGAGGCGGCAATGGCACCCGGGCGAAAGGCCTTGCGGCGACTTGCGATGCCGCCCGCCCCCCGCCCGCGGCGCTATCCGCGCCCTGGAGCCACGGTCAGCGCTTGTCGCCGGTGACCTGGCGATACCAGGCGCGGTGGTGCTGCTTGGCCCAGGCGCGGGTCACCGTGCCGTAGAGCATGGCGCGGATGGTGCCCTTGGTCCAGATGGCGGCGTACACATGCATGATGATGAGGCCGATCATGAACACCGCGGCGGCGGCATGCACCACCGAGGCAACACGGATCACCCCCACCGGCACGGTGACCCAGCTGCGCCACATCAGCACGCCGGTGATGGTGATCAGGCTCATGCCGAGCACCAGTCCCCAGAACAGCATCTTCTGGCCGCCGTTGTACTTCCCCTGCTCCGGCATGTTGTGGTCGTCGCCGTTGACCATCTCGCCGACACGCTTGAGCCACTCGATGTCGCGCTGGGCGATGTAGTTCAGGCGGGCGAAGCGCAAGGTCATGATGAGGAAGAACACCGCCATCACCACACCGATGTACGGGTGCAGGATGCGCGTCCACGTCGGACTGCCGAACAGCTGCGTCAGCGGGAAGAAGGCCGGGTGGAAGAAGGCCAGCCCGGACAGCGCCAGCAGGATGAAGCAGATGCCCACCACCCAGTGGTTGGCACGCTCCGACGCGTTGTAACGCTGAATGTCGCGAGGATTGCGGATCATTTTGCGTTCTCCTTCTCCAACGCCCGCAGACGTTCGTCTTCACGTTCCATTTCGTCCTCGAGCTCCTTCGATACTTCGTTGGGGCCCTTCATGACGTAGTGGAACAGGCTGCCCAGCGCCGCCGCACCCAGCGCCGCCATCGCCAACGGCTTGGTGATGCCCTTCCACAGGCTCACCGTCGGGCTGATGGTCGGATCCTTCGGCAGGTTGTGATACAGCGCCGGCTTGTCGGCGTGATGCAGCACGTACATGACGTGGGTGCCGCCGACACCCGCCGGATCATAGAGACCGGCGTTGTCGTAGCCGCGTTCCTTGAGGTCGGTGATGCGCGTCTCGGCGTACTCCTTCATCTTCTCTTTCGAGCCGAACTGGATGGCGCCGGTCGGACAGACCTTGGCGCACGCCGGCGCCTGGCCAACCGCGACGCGGTCGGAGCACAGGGTGCACTTGTAGGCCTTGCCATCCTGCTTGGAGATGCGCGGCACGTTGAACGGGCAGCCGGTGATGCAGTAGCCGCAGCCGATGCAGTTCTCCTCGTGGAAATCCACGATGCCGTTGCTGTACTGGATGATGGCGCCGGGCGAGGGACAGGCCTTGAGGCAGCCCGGATCCTCGCAGTGCATGCAGCCATCCTTGCGGATGAGCCACTCCAGGCCGCCGTCGTCGGTCTCCACCTCGTCGAAGCGCATGACCGTCCACTGGTGGGCGGTGAGGTCGTTGGGGTTGTCATACACCCCGACGTTGGTTCCCACCTCCTCGCGGATGTCGTTCCACTCCATGCACGCCGCCTGGCAGGCCTTGCAGCCTATGCAGGCGGAGACGTCGATGAGCTTGGCGACCTCCAGGGTTTCACGGGCCTGCGGAGAAGGCGTGGTGGTCGCCGAGCGCCGCTTGATATCTAGCGATTGCAATGCCATGGCGATCTCCTCAAATCTTCTCGACGTTCACGAGGAAGGATTTGGATTCCGGGGTCTGGGTGTTGGCGTCGCCAACGAAGGGCACCAGCGTGTTGGCGATGTAGCCTGCCTTGGCCTGGCCCAGGAAACCCCAGTGGATCGGAATGCCGACCTGGTGCACGGTCTTGCCGTTGACCTTGAGCGCACGGATGCGCTTGGTCACCACGGCCACGGCACGGATGTAGCCGCGCTTGCTGCTGACCTGCACCTGATCGCCGTTGGCGATGCCCTTCTCATGCGCCAGCCCCTCGCCGATCTCCACGAACTGCTGCGGCTGCAGCACGGCGTTGATATGCACGTGCTTGGTCCAGTAGTGGAAATGCTCGGTGAGCCGGTAGGTGGTTGCCGCGTACGGGAACTCCTTCGACGTGCCGAAGTTCGGCAGATCGCCCTTGAAGATCCGCGCGGCCGGGTTGTAGATGGCCTGCGGATTGTTGTTCATCGGGTTCACGTCGATCGGCGTCTCGGTCGGCTCGTAGTGCTCGGGGAACGGCCCTTCGACCATCATGTCCCGGGCGAAGAAGCGCGACACGCCCTCCGGGTTCATGATGAACGGCCCCATGCCGACTTCCGGCGCGGACGCCGGGGCGAAGTCGGGCACGTCGTCGCCGGCCCACTTCTTGCCATCCCACCACACCAGCCTGCGCTTGCTGTCCCACGGCTTGCCCGACGGGTCGGCCGAGGCACGGTTGTACAGGATGCGGCGGTTGGCCGGCCACGACCATGCCCAGTTCTGGGTCTGACCATCACCGTAGGGGTCGGCGTTGTCCCGGCGCGCCATCTGGTTGCCGGCCTGCGTCCAGCTGCCGGCGAAGATCCAGCAGCCGCAGGCAGTGGAACCGTCGGCACGCAGCTGGGCGAAGCCGTCGAGCTGCTCGCCAGCCTTGCGAATGATCTTGGTCGGGTCTGCCGGATCCGCCAGGTCTTCCAGCGCCTTGCCGTTGAATTCCTTCGCCAATTCTTCGGACGAAGGCTCGTGCGGTATTTTGTACGGCCAGTCGAGATTCAGGATGGGGTCGGGGAACGCACCGCCTTCCTTCTTGTACAGCTCCCGCAGATGCAGGTGCAGGCCAGCCATGATCTCAGTATCCGGCTTGGCTTCGCCCGGGGGCTCGGCGCCCTTCCAGTGCCACTGCAGCCAGCGCGCGGAGTTCACCAGCGAGCCGCTTTCCTCGGCGAAGCAGGTGGTGGGCAGGCGGAACACCGTGGTCTGGATGCTGGCGGTATCGACGTCATTGAGATCGCCGTAGTTCTTCCAGAACTCGGAGGTCTCGGTCGCCAGCGGGTCCATGATGACCAGGTACTTCAGCTTGGCCAGCGCGGTGTTCAGCTTGTGCTTGTTCGGGAACGCGGCCAGCGGGTTGAAGCCCTGGCAGAAGTAGCCATTGACCTCGCCGTGGGACATGTCCTCGAACACCTGCAGCACGTCGTGCGGCTTGTCGAGCTTGGGCAGCCAGTCGAAGCACCAGTTGTTGTCGGCGGTGGCGGCCTTGCCGTACCAGGCCTTCATCAGGCTGACGTGGAACTTCTCGTAGTTCTGCCAGTACGACATCTGGTTCGGGCGCATGGGCTTGGGCGCACGCTTGTCGATGTAGGCGCGGTAGTCCGCCTCCTTCTCGCTCGGCAGCGTCATGTAGCCCGGCAGCAGGTTGGTCATCAACCCGAGGTCGGTCAGGCCCTGGATGTTGGAGTGACCGCGCAGCGCGTTCATGCCGCCGCCCTTGACGCCGATGTTGCCCAGCAGCAACTGCACCATCGCGCCGGTGCGGATGATCTGCGAGCCCTGCGAGTGCTGCGTCCAGCCCAGCGCGTACATGATGGTCATCACCCGGCCGGTGCCCGAGGTCGAGGCGATGTACTCGCAGACCTTGAGGAACTGCTTCTCGGGCGTGCCACAGATGTTGGACACCACGTCCGGCGTGTAGCGGCTGTAGTGCTTCTTCATCAGCTGGTACACGCAGCGCGGGTTTTCCAGCGTCGGGTCGGTGAGGACGTAGCCGTCCGCGCCACGCTGGTATTGCCAGGTGGACTTGTCGTAGCTGCGCTTCTCGGCGTTGTAGCCGGAGTACAGCCCGTTCTCGAAGCTGAAGTTGTCGTCGACCAGGAACGTGAAGTCGGTGTACGCCTTGACGTACTCGTGCTGGATCTTGTCGTTGGTCAACAGGTAGTTGATGACACCGCCGAGGAAGGCGATATCGGTGCCGGTACGGATGGGGGCGTAGTAGTCGGCAACCGAAGCGGAGCGGGTGAAGCGCGGGTCGACCACGACCAGCTTCGCCTTGTTCAGCTTCTTCGCTTCGATGACCCACTTGAACCCGCACGGGTGCGCTTCGGCGGCATTTCCGCCCATGATCAACACGACGTCGGCATTCTTGATGTCCGACCAGGTGTTGGTCATCGCGCCGCGGCCAAACGTCGGAGCCAGACTGGCTACCGTCGGGCCGTGTCAGACACGTGCCTGGTTGTCGAATGCAAGCATGCCAAGGTTGCGGACAACCTTGTGCGTAATGTATCCAGCTTCGCTAGGGGAGGCGGAGGCGGCAAGGAAGCCGGTGCTCAGCCAGCGATTGACGGTGACGCCATCGGCGTTCTTTTCGATGAAGTTGGCGTCGCGGTCATCCTTCATCAGGCGCGTGATGCGGGAATAGGCTTCTTCCCACGAAATACGCTTCCATTCGTTGGTGCCGGCTTCGCGCACTTCCGGGTACTTCAGGCGGGCGGGGCTGCTGACGAAATCCAGCAGGCCGGCGCCCTTGGGGCACAGCGTGCCGCGGTTCACCGGATGGTCCGGGTCGCCCTCGATGTGGATGACCTTCGCCTTGGTGTTCTTGGCGCCATCGCCGATCGAATAGACCAGCAGGCCACAGGCCACGGAACAGTACGGACAGGTGTTACGGGTTTCGGTAGTGTGCGCGAGCTTGAACTGCCTGACCTCCGCCAGCGCCGCAGTCGGGGCGAACCCCATTGCGACCAGGCTGGATCCCGACATGCCCGCGGCACAGACTTTGAAAAAGCCTCGCCTCGAGACGTGCATGATTCCCCCTCTTCGGGTAGTGGTTGTGTTGAAAACCAACCGCTTTCTCTGCAAGTTCCGTTCCTCCTCCTTTAGTGCAGGCGGAAAGCGGGTTCTACGGCCGGCCCCTGAAAGCAAACCGGGACATTCTGTCCGTGATACGGACAGAATGTCCCGGCAGAATACTCCTTCCGGCGTGGTGCTCAGTGCACCATCGCACGAAGCTTGGCGATTCGCTCTTCCGTGGAAGGGTGGGTGGAAAACAGGCCGCGCAGCCCGCCGCCGGACAGCGGATTCATGATCATCATCTGCGCAGTCTCAGGGTGGGCTTCCGCGGTATGCATCGGGATGCCGCGGGCGTAGGCGTCGATCTTCGCCAGCGCGCTGGCGAGCGCTTCCGGATCGCCGGAGATCTCCGCGCCGCCGCGGTCGGCACCGAACTCGCGGGTACGACTGATGGCCATCTGGATCAGCATGCCGGCGATGGGCGCCATGATCATCACGATGATGGCGACGATGGGGTTGGGCCGGTTCTCGCCGTCGCGCCCGCCGAAGAACATGCCGAACTGGGCGAGCGAGGAAATCGCGCCAGCCACGGTGGCGGAGATGGTCGAGATCAGGATGTCGCGGTTCTTCACGTGCGCCAGCTCGTGCGCCATCACGCCACGCAGCTCGCGCTCGGAGAGCATACGCATGATGCCGGTGGTGGCGGCCACTGCCGCGTTCTCCGGGTTGCGGCCGGTGGCGAAGGCGTTGGGCTGGTCCTCGTCGATGATGTACACCTTGGGCATCGGCAGGCCGGCACGGCCGGCGAGGCCCTTCACCATGTTGTAGAGGTAGGGCGAGGTGGTCTCGTCCACCTCGCGGGCCCGGTACATCTTCAGCACCATCTTGTCCGAGAACCAATAGGCCCACAGGTTCATGGCCCCACCGAACACCAGCGCCAGCAGCATGCCCTGCTGCCCGCCGATGACCCCGCCGACCACGCCGAACAGGGCGACGATACCGGCCATGAGGATGGAGGTCTTGATCCAGTTTCCGAACATTTCGCGTTTCCTCTCTTAGAGTCTTGCGCTTGGCGGCAAGCCGCCGACGCTGCGATAGATGGGGACGAAGGCGCCGCTTTCAATCGCCCTGGACGGCGGGCGGCACGAATCTCTCGCCGGCAGAGACATTGAATCCACGCAGGAATTCCCCCGCCGGCAAGCGCTTGCTGCCAGGGCGCTGCAACTGCAGCAGGCGCAACGCGCCCTCGCCGCAGGCGACGACGATGCCTTCCTCGCCGGCAGCGAGCACCGTGCCGGCTTCGCTTCCGGCCAGTTCCCCCCCCGCCACCCTCTCGGCGGCCCAGATCTTGATGGTCGTGTCCCTCAGCGAACCGACTGCGCCCGGAAAGGGGTTGAAGGCGCGGATCGCACAGTGCAACTCCGCCGCGGGCCGGCTCCAGTCCAGGGCGGATTCGGCGCGGCCGATCTTGGCCGCGTAGGTCACGCCCGTCTCCGGCTGGGGTTCCGCTGTCAGACTGCCATCCGGCAGCGCAGCCAGCGCTTCGACGATGCACTGCGCGCCGAGTGCGGCAAGGCGGTCGTGCAGGCTGCCGGTGGTGTCGTTCGGCAGGATGGGCAACCGGCGGCGCAGCAGCATCGGGCCAGTGTCCAGGCCTTCGTCCATCTGCATGATGGTGATGCCGGTCTCCGCATCGCCCGCTTCTATCGCACGATGGATGGGCGCGGCACCGCGCCAGCGCGGCAGCAGCGAGGCGTGGATGTTGAGACAGCCGTAGCGCGGCAATTCCAGCACCGCCTTCGGCAGGATGAGGCCGTAGGCCGCCACTACCAGCACGTCGGGCGCGCAGGCGACGAGCGCGGCGCGCTGCTCCTCGGTACGCAGGCGCTCCGGTTGATCCACCGGGAAGCCGCGGTCGAGCGCAAGTTGCTTCACCGGGCTGGGCATCAGCTTCATGCCGCGGCCGGCAGGGCGATCGGGCTGGGTCAGCACCAGCGGGATTTCGTAACCGGCAGCGGCAATTGCATCCAGCGCGCAGGCGGCGAATTCAGGCGTGCCCGCGAAGGCGACGCGAAGAGGGCGAGTCATGGGATTCAAGGCCTGCAGAACGCAGCCGGCCTCGCGCCGGCTGCCGGGATGGGGCGCTTCAGGCGGTGATTCGTGCCTTCTTCGCCAGCTTGGTCTTGATGCGGCCGAGCTTGAGGGGCGACAAGTACTCGACGAAGACCTTGCCATCCAGGTGATCGATCTCGTGCTGGATGCACACCGCGAGCAGGCCCTCGGCTTCCAGTTCGAAGGGCTCGCCCTTGTCGTTGAGCGCCTTCACCTTCACCCGCTCGGCGCGGGTCACCTTCTCATAGACGCCCGGCACCGACAGGCAGCCTTCTTCGCATACCTGCTCGCCGGAACGCTCGAGAATCTCCGGGTTGATGAGGGCGATCAGGCCGCTCTTGTCCTCGCTCACATCGATCACCACCACGCGGCGGTGAACATCGACCTGGGTGGCTGCCAGGCCAATGCCCGGCGCTTCGTACATCGTCTCCGCCATGTCCTTGACGAGACGGCGGATGGAATCATCCACCTCGGTCACCGGGCGGGCCACGGTATGAAGGCGGGAATCGGGATATCGGAGGATGGGTAACAGAGCCATAAATGCTTGCCGGGTTAAGCCATTACGTGCAGAATTTCAAGCGGTTTGACATGCATGCCTACGTGCTGAGACGGCCTGCGGGCCGACCGCACACACCGCGAACAGAAGTCGTGGACCCGGCGGAACAGAGGGCGTTCCGAGCGGGCCGCCGCCCGTACCTACCGGAAGCGAGCAATGATCCGAATTATATTCCCTCTCGTCCTCTGCATCGCAGGCCTGTTGAGCGGCCCGGCGGCGGCACAGGGCGTAGCGCTGGCGGATGACGCGCCCGACACCTACACGGTGGTTCGCGGCGACACGCTGTGGGGCATCTCGGGCCGCTTCCTCAAGCAGCCGTGGCGCTGGCCGGAAGTCTGGCGTCTGAATCGCGACCAGGTGCGCAACCCGCACCTGATCTACCCCGGCCAGGTCATCATGTTGGACCGCAGCGGACCCTGGCTCACCGTCGGCCGGCGCGTCGGTGGCGCCCAGGACGAAAAGCTCTTCCCCCAGGTCTATAGCGAAGCACTCGGCCAGGCGGTGCCCAGCATTCCGCTGCACGTCATCGACCCCTTCCTGGTCCAGCCGCTGGTGGTCGACCAGGCGCGGGTTGAGGGCTCTGCCACCATCGTCGCCACCGAAACCAGCCGGGTCTACATGGGCGCTGGCGACACGGTGTTCGCCAAGAACGTGCGCGACGGCGTGGACGTCTGGCAGATCTACCGCCCTGCCCGCCCGCTGGAGCGCCCGGGTACCAAGGAAGTCATCGGCTACGAAGTCGTCCATCTCGGCTCCGCGCGGGTAAGCGAGCGCGGTAACCCGGCCACGCTGGAGATCATCAATGCCAACGAGGAGATCGGCGTCGGCGACCTGATGCTGCCGAGCGAGCGGCCGACGGTGTTCTCCTATGCACCGCATGCGCCGGAGCAGGAGGTGAACGGCCAGCTCGTCTCCATCCACCGCGGCGTCGCAGAAACGGGCAGCCTCAACGTTGTCGCCCTGGACATCGGCGACAACGAAGGTCTGGAGCGTGGCCATGTGCTGGCGCTATACCGCAACCGCGGCACTGCGGAATACACCAACGACGGCGCCCGCGAAGTCTACGTGCTGCCGGAGAAGCGCTACGGCCTGGCGGTGGTGTTCCGCGTGTTCGACCACATCGCCTATGCGCTGGTGATGGAGTCGGATGGCCCGGTTGCCATCGGCGACCGCGTCCGCAAACCCTGAGCCATTGACCGCAGACGCCGACCTCAGCGATCTCGCCGCCTGGCTGCGGCTGACTCTCGTGCCCGGCATCGGGCCAGCGCAGCAGCGCAAACTGCTTTCCGCCTTCGGCCTGCCCAGGCAGATCTTCGACGCCAGCCGCAGCAGCCTTGCCAGCGTCGTCGGCAGCGAGGCAGCCGACCTGCTATCGGCCTCGCCCGACCAGGCGGCCATCGACACCGCACTCGCCTGGTCCAGCGAAGACGGCAACCACATCCTGACGCTGGCCGACGCCGCCTACCCCAGGGCTCTGCTGGATATCACCGATCCCCCGCCGCTGCTGTACGCCAAGGGCAACCTGGATCTCCTCGACCGGCCCGCGCTGGCTATCGTCGGCGCCCGCTCGGCCACGCCTCAGGGCGAGGAAAATGCCCATGCCTTCGCCCGCCACCTGTGCTCGGCTGGCCTCACCATCGTCAGCGGACTTGCGCTGGGCATAGACGCCGCTGCCCACCGCGGCGCACTGGCGGACGAATCCGCGGCCACCATCGCGGTAATCGGCACCGGCGCGGATCGCATCTACCCGGCCCGGAACGCCTCGCTGGCCAGGGAGATCGCGGCGCGCGGCCTCATCCTCAGCGAATTCCCCTTGGGCAGTGCTGCACAACGCCACCACTTCCCCCGGCGCAACCGGCTCATCGCCGGCCTCTCGCTCGGCGTGCTGGTGGTGGAGGCGGCCGTCGGCAGCGGCTCGCTGATCACCGCACGGCTGGCGACCGAAGACGGGCTCGAAGTCTTCGCCATTCCAGGCTCCATCCATTCGCCGCTGTCCCGCGGCTGCCACCGCCTGATCCGCGACGGCGCCAAGCTGGTCGAGACCGCGGAGGACATCCTGGAGGAGTTGCGCCCCCGGCTCGGCTCGCCGCTTCCGGCATCGGCACCCGCTGCCCCAAGCCCGACCCATTCCACCAACGAAGGTGACGAGCCCACCAAACGCCTGCTCTCCGCCCTCGGTCACGACCCCGTGGACATCGACACATTGGCGCTCCGCTGCGGCTTGACGGTCGATTCGCTCTACGCCATGCTCCTCGCCATGGAACTGGACGGACGAATCGCCCGCCTGCCGGGCAACCGGTTCCAGCGCCTGTAAGCTGCCGCCTCCGCGGCTATGCCAGGCGGTTCAGGCAATAACGCGCGCGGTCGTCGAGACCCGCCGCGGCGATTCCGGGAGGTGACCTTGTTCGACATTCTTGTATACCTCTTCGAAAGCTACATCCACGCCGATGCCTGCCCCGAGTCGGAGCAACTTGCCCGCAAACTGTCGGCGGCGGGCTTCGAGGACGAAGAAATTACCGAAGCGCTGGAATGGCTGTCCGGCCTGCGCCGGGTAGCGGAGACCGCGCTTCCCTGTGTCGCGCCCTCGGCCGGCGCAATCCGTCTCTATGCCGAAGAGGAAACCGTCAGGCTGAATCCCGAATGCCGCGGCTTCCTGGCCTTTCTCGAAAGCGCCGGCGTGCTCGACGCCCTCAGCCGCGAGATGATCATCGAGCGGGCCATGGCGCTCGACAAGCTCAGCATCAATCTGAACCGGCTCAAGGTCATCGTGCTGATGGTGCTGTGGCAGCAGGAACAGCCCATGGACAGCCTGATCGTAGACGAGCTGCTTTCCAGCGAGGACGAGGAACAAGGCCCGGTTCTGCACTGAGCCTTACCGCCCAACTGCCCGGCTTGCACGCCGGGCGGACGCCTCTTTATCATCCGCCGCTTCACAACCTCCGGGGCCACGGCCGGTAACGGCTTCCTGCCCCCGCCCAACAGGCATGAGCAAGCAACTGATCATCGCGGAAAAGCCTTCCGTCGCGCAGGACATCGCCCGTGCGCTGGGCGGCTTCACCAAGGAGAAGGACTACTACGAGTCCGACGACTATGTGTTGTCGTCCGCCGTGGGCCACCTTCTCGAGCTGGCCGTGCCCGAGGAATACGAGGTCAAGCGGGGCAAATGGACCTTCGCCCACCTGCCGGTCATCCCGCCGCACTTCGCCCTCAAGCCGATCGAAAAGACGGATGACCGCCTGAAGCTGCTGACGCGGCTGATCAAGCGCAAGGACGTCACCGGCCTGATCAACGCCTGTGACGCGGGACGCGAGGGTGAGCTCATCTTCAACTTCATTGTCCAGCACGCCGGCACTAGCAAACCGGTGCAGCGGCTGTGGCTGCAGTCGATGACTGCCACCGCGATCCGCGACGGCTTCGCCCACCTGCGTACCGCGCGGGACGTGGAAGGCCTGCGCAACGCCGCCGTCTGCCGCGCAGAGTCCGACTGGCTGATCGGCATCAACGGCACACGGGCAATGACCGCGTTCAACTCCAAGACGGGCGGTTTCCACCTCACCACCGTCGGCCGGGTGCAGACACCCACGCTGGCCATCGTGGTCGAGCGCGAAGACAAGATCCGCAAGTTCAAGCCGCGCGACTACTGGGAGCTGGAAGCCAGCTTCGGTTGCCAGGCGGGCAGCTATGCCGGGCGCTGGTTCGACGAGCAGTTCAAGAAGCCGGAAGGCGACGAGCACGCCAATGCCCATCGCCTGTGGGACAAGGCCAAGGCCGAAGCCATCCGCGCCAAGTGCGAGGGCAAGCCGGGCAAGGTCAGCGAGGAAGCCAAGCCTTCCACGCAGCTGTCGCCGCTGCTGTTCGACCTTACCAGCCTGCAGCGCGAAGCCAATGGCCGCTTCGGCTTCTCCGCCCGCGTCACCCTGCAGCTGGCCCAGGCGCTGTACGAGAAGCACAAGGTGCTCACCTACCCGCGTACCGATGCCCGCGCGCTGCCCGAGGACTACCTTGGCACGGTGAAGGACGTGATGCGCGGCCTGCCGGACGAGTACGCGCCCTTCGCCAACGAGATCGCCAAGCAAGGCTGGGTGCGGCCGAACAAGCGCATCTTCAACAACACCAAGATCTCCGACCACTTCGCCATCATTCCCACCGGCACGCTGCCCAAGAGCCTGTCGGAAGCCGAGCAGAAGATCTACGACCTGGTCACCCGGCGCTTCCTCGCGGTGTTCTACCCGGCCGCCGAGTACCAGATCACCACCCGCATCACCCGCGTCGAAGGCGAGGCCTTCAAGACCGAAGGCAAGGTGCTGGTGAATGCCGGCTGGCTCGCCGTCTACGGCAAGGAAGCGGCGAACGAGAAGGACGACAAGGAGGGCGGCGGCCCGCAGCTGGTGCCGGTGCAGCCGAACGAAACCGTCGCCACCGAGGACATCCTGCTCAAGTCGCTGCAGACCAAGCCGCCGGCGCGCTTCAACGAAGCCACGCTGCTGTCGGCCATGGAAGGTGCCGGCAAGATGGTGGACGACGAGGAACTGCGCGCCGCCATGGCCGAGCGCGGCCTCGGCACGCCAGCCACCCGAGCGCAGATCATCGAAGGCCTGATCGCCGAGCAGTACATCCACCGCGAGGGCCGCGAGCTGATTCCCAGCGCCAAGGCCTTCTCGCTGATCACGCTGTTGAAGGGCCTGGGCGTGAATGCGCTGACCTCGCCGGAGCTCACCGGCGGCTGGGAGTACAAGCTGTCGCGCATGGAGCGTGGCGAGTTGTCGCGCGACGCCTTCATGCACGAAATCGCCGAGATGGCACGCGAGGTGGTCGAGCGCGCCAAGCGCTACGAGTCCGACACCGTGCCGGGCGACTTCGTCACCTTGCAAACGCCCTGCCCCAAGTGCGGCGGCACGGTGAAGGAGAACTACAAGAAGTTCGCCTGCCAGTCTTGCGACTGGAGCACCTGGAAGATCGTCGCCGGCCGTCAGTTCGAGATCGGCGAGATCGAGACCCTGCTGCGCGAGGGCAAGGTCGGTCCGCTGCTGGGCTTCCGCAACAAGATGGGCCGGCTGTTCAACGCCGAGATCAAGCTCAACGACGACAAGCAGCCGGAGTTCGATTTCGGCCAGCCGAAGGAAGGCGAGGAAGGCGCCGAGGCGGTCGATTTTTCCGATCAGCAACCCCTCGGGCCGTGCCCCAAGTGCAGCAGCGCGGTATACGAACACGGCCTTGCCTACGTCTGCGAGAAGTCGGTGGGCCCGGGCAAGAGCTGCGACTTCCGCTCCGGCAAGATCATCCTGCAACAGCCCATAGACCGGGAACAGATGAGCAAGCTGCTGGCCGAGGGCAAGACGGATCTGCTGAAGGGCTTCGTTTCCGCCCGTACCCGGCGCAAGTTCTCCGCCTTCCTGGTGCGGGGGAAGGACGGCAAGGTCGGCTTCGAGTTCGAACCCCGCGCTCCCAAGGCGGCCACTGCCAAGGCAGGTGCCGGCAAGGCCGAGAAGAGCGGCGAAGCGGCGGAAGCCAAGCCGGCCCCGCGCAAGCGCGCCAGTAAATCCGCCTGAGTACTGCTGAGGCGGCAAAAAACAACGGGCCCTGTCGGGCCCGTTCGTTTTTCTGCCCGCGGCGCCGGCTGCGGCCGACGATCCCTCAGCCTTCCAGCAGGCTGCGCAGCATCCAGGCGTTCTTTTCGTGCACCTGCATGCGCTGGGTCAGCAGGTCCGTGGTCGGCTCGTCGCTGTTCTTGTCCGTCAGCGGCAGGATGCTGCGGGCGGTTCTGACCACGGCCTCCTGGCCCTGTACCAGGATGCGGATCATGTCGTTCGCCGCCGGTACGCCATCCGGCTCGCCTATGCTGGCCAGTTGCTGGAACTGCTTGTAGGTGCCCGGCGCCGGGAAACCCAGGGCGCGGATGCGTTCCGCCACCAGATCCACCGCCAGCGCCAGTTCGTTGTACTGCTGCTCGAACATCAGGTGCAGCGTGTTGAACATGGGGCCAGTGACGTTCCAGTGGAAATTGTGGGTAGTGAGGTAGAGGGTATAGGTGTCCGCAAGCAGCCGGGAAAGGCCGTCCGCGATCTTGGCCCTTTCTTCCTTGTTGATGCCGATGTCGATGTCCATGGTATTTCTCCTTGTCTGTCGAACGGATGGCCTTGCTGCAGCCGATGGGTGAATCCTATTCCCCTGCCTTTAATAGTGCTAATTGATCCTCGAAATCCTCTTCATCGGGTTTACCTATCGCCCCACCCACCCGCTCAGGCGGCCTCGGTCACCGGCGCCCGGCCCAGCGGGCGTACACCGGGCAATTCGCTTTCCAGAATAGCTGTGCGCAGGATGTCGATCGCGCCGCTGCGCGGATAGGTTACCCGCCAGGCCAGCGCCACCCGGCGCACCGGCTGAGGCTCGGCGAAAGGCCTCACCGCCACCAGCTGGTTCTGCAGCGTCATTTCGTCGGCAGCGGAACTGGGCAATACGGTAACGCCCAGTCCGGTGGCGACCATATGGCGTATGGTCTCCAGCGAGCTGCCCTCCAGCGTGCGCTGCAGGCCGCCGACGTTGCGGCAGTGCGGACAGACTTCCAGCACCTGGTCGCGGAAACAGTTGCCGGCGCCCAGCAGCAGCAGCTGGTCGTTGGCGAGCTGGTCGGGATCGATACTCTCGCTGTTCTTCCACGGATGCTCGGCCGGGATGAGCACCCGGAAGGGTTCGTCGTACACCGGCTGGGCGACGATGCCGGCCTCCTCGAAGGGCAGGCTGATGATGATGACGTCCAGTTCGCCGCGCTTGAGCGCCTCCGCCAGCCGGGTGGTGTAGTTCTCCTGGATGATCAGCGGCATGCGCGGCGCCAGCTGATGTACCCGCGGAATCAGCCGCGGCAGCAGGTAGGGGCCGATGGTGTAGATGACGCCGACGCGCAGCGGCCCCGCCAGCGGATCCTTGCCAGCGGCGGCGATCTCCTGGATCTGGCCCGCCTCCATCAGCACCTTTTCCGCCTGGGCGACGATGCGGCGACCCGTCTCGGTGATCTTGACCTCGGCGGCGCTGCGCTCGAAGAGCTGTATGCCCAGTTCGTCCTCCACCTTCTTGATGGCGACCGACAAGGTGGGCTGGCTGACGTGGCATTTCTCCGCGGCCCGGCCGAAATGGCGTTCGTGTGCCAGGGCAACGAGATAACGTAGATCGGTAAGCGTCATAAACTAGCGTCCTGCCGCGGCAGGTCCTCGGTACCGGAGAGGGCCGATGTTACCCCGCACAGCCGCGGACCGGGAGCGCAAAGCCCAGGATGGGCAGGGCTGCCGCCCGCGCGAGACGGGAACACCCCGCACATGCCGGCGTCCACGCTGACAGTCAGAACAGGAAATCGCTCCAGGGAGTTCAACCCGATGAAGAAACTCGTACTCGCGACTGCTTTCGCCCTCGCTTTTGGTAGCCTGCCGGCCACGCCGCTGCTGGCCCAGGTTCAGCCTCAGGCCGGCCCCGCCGCCAACTCGCCGGCGGCCAACCCCAGCCGCTTCGGCCTGCCCGACTTCGGCGATCTGGTCGAACAGGTCGGCCCGGCGGTGGTGAATATCAGCGTCGTGCAGCAGCAGTCGCAAGCTCAGGCCGATCCGGACAATCCCTTTGCCAACGATCCCTTCTACGACTTCCTGCGCCGCTTCGGCGTGCCGGTGCCGGGCATGCCCGGCGCGCCGGGCGGATCGCCGCGCATCAGCCGCGGCATAGGCTCCGGCTTCATCGTCAGCAAGGACGGCTATGTGCTCACCAACGCCCACGTGGTGGGCGAGGAGGGCGCGGAAGTCACCGTCACCCTGATCGACAAGCGCGAATTCAAGGCCAAGGTCATCGGCGCCGACAAGCGCACCGACATCGCGGTGATCAAGATCGAGGCCGACAACCTGCCCACGGTGCGCATCGGCGATGCCGAGCGCGCCCGCGTGGGTGAATGGGTGATTGCGGTCGGCTCGCCCTTCGGCTTCGACCATACCGTCACCGCCGGCATCATCTCGGCCAAGGCACGCCGCCTGCCCGACGAGAACTACGTGCCCTTCCTGCAGACCGACGTCGCCATCAACCCCGGCAACTCCGGCGGCCCGCTGTTCAACCTCAATGGCGAGGTGGTGGGCATCAACTCGCAGATCTATTCCCGCTCCGGCGGCTTCATGGGCATCTCCTTCGCCATTCCGATGGACGTGGCGATGAACGTGAAGGACCAGCTGATCGCCCATGGCCGGGTACAGCGCGGGCGGCTGGGTGTCGCCATCCAGGGCGTGAACAAGGAGCTGGCGCAGTCCTTCGGCCTGCCGGACGCACGCGGCGCACTGATCGCCAGCGTCGAGCCGGGCAGCGCGGCGGAGAAGGCCGGGCTCAGGTCCGGCGACGTTGTGCTGGCGGTGGATGGCACCACGGTGGAGGACTCCGCCGACTTGCCGCGGGTGATAGGCGACAAGCGCCCCGGCACCCGCATCCGCTTGGACGTGTGGCGCGAAGGCAAGCGACGGGAAGTGAGCGCCACGCTGGACGAACTGAATCCGGAAGCCAGCGCCTCCGCCCAGCGGCCGGGCCGCGGCGACAGCACCGGCGGCAAGCTGGGTCTGAACGCGCGCCCGCTGAGCGGCCAGGAAGCAAGCCAGCTCGGCATCGGCGGCGGCCTGTTGGTGGAGAATGTCACCGGCCCGGCTGCCCGCGCCGGCTTGCAGCGCGGCGACATCATCCTGTCGCTGAACAACCAGCCGGTGGTGACGGTGGAGCAACTTCGCCAGCAGCTGGAACGGGTGGGCAACCGCTTCGCGCTGCTGATCCAGCGCGGCGGCGCCCGCATTTTCGTGCCGGTACGGCTGGACTAAGCCCGGCCGCATGAATCGCGGGGCAGCCGGCGCTGCCCCGCTCCGCGATCACACCCGGAAGCGCGACACCGAATCCTGCAGGCTCGCGGCCAGCCGCTCCAGTTCCTGTGCCGCCTCCACCGTCTGCTCGATGGCCCGGTTGTTGTCGCTTGCCATGTGGGCGATCTCGTCGATGCTGCCGGTAACCTTCTCGCTGGAACGGCGTTGCTCGCCGGTGGCGCCGGCGATGCGGTCCAGCCCTTCGCCGACCTCGCCGACCGAGGTATTCGCCGCGTCGAACACCTCGGACACCGTATCCGCCGCCTCCCGGCTGGACGCCAGGTGCTCCAGGCCGCGGGCGATGGATTCCTGAACCGAGGCCGACTGCCGGGTAATGTCCTGCGTGATGGCGTCGATCTCGCCCGCCGATCGCGCCGACTTCTCCGCCAGCTTGCGCACCTCGTCCGCCACTACCGCGAAGCCGCGGCCCTGCTCGCCCGCCCGCGCTGCCTCGATGGCGGCATTGAGTGCCAGCAGGTTGGTCTGCTCGGCAATCTCCCTCACCTCGCGCGTCATGTCGGTGATGGAGGCGGTCGATTGCACGAAGGCACCGGCGGCTTCCGCCATGTGCCTCACCGCCTCCTCCACCTGGCCGACCTCGCCGATCAGCTGCGCCAGCGTCTGCTGGCCTTCGCGGGAGCGGGTGAGGCTGTCGCGCGAACGCTCGCGCACCTCCTCCGCGCTGCCGGCGATATGGGCGATGTTGCTGGTGAGGGCATCCACTGCGGCGGCGGCTTCCACCGAGCTGTCGTTCTGCCGGTGGGAGCTTTCCGCCAGCCGGGCGGCGCCGGTCGCCAGGCTGCGCGCCGAGGCGGTCACCGCCGAAGCCGAGCCGCCGACCTGGCGCACCAGCTCGGCAATGGTGGCGAGCATGCGGTTGAAGCTGGCGGCGGTGCGGCCGATCTCGTCGTCGCCGGCAATCTCCAGCCTGCGGGTCAGGTCGCCGCCGCCCTGGGCGATCTGACCCAGGCTGTCGCCCAGGTGAGCGAGGGGACCGCTGACGAAACGGCGGATGAACAGATAGACGAAGCCCAGCAGCGGGACGGATACCAGCAGCGCGAACAGGATGCTCTTGTTGCGGAAGTCATTCACCGCGCTGTTCACCTGGTCCAGCGAGATGCGCATGCTCACCGCTCCCAGCGGCGTGCCTTCCGTTACCTGGTGGCACATCACACAGTCCTTGCCCAGGTAGTTGCGCGAGGCCAGCGCGGGAATGACGACGCGCAGGTGGCCATCCTCATCGACGCGCATCACTGGCGCACCCCCCCCCATCACCTCGCGCTCCACCGCATCAAGGGTGACCTCGCCGGCGGTGCCGGGGCCGAACAGCTTGCTTACCTGCTCGCCGCGGATGACCTTCAAGTCACGCACGGCGGAGAGCTCCTTGATCTGGTCGAGAAAGACGTCCCGCTGTGCCACCGTGCCGGTGATCATCATGCCGGTCAGCCCGGCCATGGTCATTTCATTGACGGTGGCGGCGAAATCCTTGGCCTGCTCGATGGCAATATCCCGGTTCACCCGGGTTTCCCATGCGATCATGCTGCCCCAGGCGACCACCAGCATCAGCCAGATGGCGCCAGTCAGTCTTACCCAGATCGGCGTATCTGCCAGGCGACGCATATTCATACCCTCCCTGCCTCCTCTGCCACCCTGTTGCCTTACCGCGTTGTTGTCTTTCTTATGGCTGTCTACGACCATACGACGAAGAGCTTAAGTCCATCACCATCCGCAACCTTGCGCGAATACCCATTACGGGTTTCTACTGCAAGCACCTGCCATCCAGCATCGCAATGCAACATCCGTGCAAATCGGCACCGAACCTTTTGATGGCCCGGGCTGTCTAGCCCGTCCGGGGTTCATCGCCCTTGTCATACGCTTTCATCAACCACGTCCCACGAGGAACACATGAAAAAAAGCATCGCCCTCGCCGCTTTCGGCATCGCCGCCTTCAGCTTCGCCGCCACCGCTTCCGCCCAGGCCAAGCCCGAAGACCAGATCAAGTACCGCAAGGCGGGTTACAGCTTCATGAGCTGGAACATGGGCAAAATCAAGAGCAACCTGGAAGGCACCTACAACAAGGATCAGGTGATCGCCGCCGCCAATGCCATTGCCGGCATCGCCAACTCCGGCATGGGTGCGCTGTACGGCCCGGGTACCGAAAAGGACGTCGGCGACCAGAAGACCCGCGCGAAGCCGGAACTGTTCCAGAACATGCAGGAAGTCGGCCGCATCGCCACCGATTTCAACGCCGCCACCGCCAAGCTCGCTTCTGCCGCCGCCACTGGCGACAAGGCCGCGGTGCAGGCTGCCTTCGGCGAAGTCGGCAAGAACTGCAAAGCCTGTCACGACAAGTTCCGCGCCGACTGAACCAACCGGACGCCGTCCGCCACACCTCAACATGGTGCACCGGCGGACGCCCGCCCGCCGTGCCGGACCACACGAAGCGGTGCCGGCATCAAAAGGGAAACGCCCTGGGCAGCCGGGGCGTTTCCCTTTCTGCAGCCCTGATTTCAGCGCGGCCCTACCAGGCCGGCGCCTCCTGCGTCGGCGGGGGCGGAGGCGGCGGCGCCAGCAGCCCGCCGGCACTGGCCCAGGTGACACAGCCGGCCACCGCGGCCGCGACCACGAAGGCGAGCGCGCCGCCGCCGCTGGCCGGCCGTGCCGCGCCTTCGCTCACTTCCTTCACCCCGGTGATCATTGGCTTCACCAGGTTGTCCTTCTTCACCCGGGCGTAGAACAGGATGGCCGCCACATGCACCAGCACCAGCGCGACGATCACCCACATGTTCTGGCGATGCAGGCCGGTGAACCAGTCGCTGCTGTCCTTGGATACCAGCGAATACAGTGGCGCGGTGAAGGCGATGTCGTCGTTGGACACCAGGCCGCTGACCACCTGGAACAGCAACACCAGCAGCAACGCCAGCACCGACAGCGCCCCCAGCGGGTTGTGGCCCACGCCTTGCCACTGGCCGCGCAGGTAGGCGGAAATGCGTGCGGGACCGGGCACGAAGGTGGTAAAGCGGGCATAGGTGGAACCGGCTACGCCCCACACCAGGCGGAAAGCCAGCAGGCCGGTGATGGCAATGCCGAGGCGGCCGTGCCAGACGATGAGGTTGCCGCCGAGCAGGCCGGTGACGAAGGCACCGACCACCAGCGCCAGCAGCAGCCAGTGGAACAGCCGGGTGGGGAGGTCCCATACCCGGATCAGCTTTTTGTTCATTCGGAATGATCCTGTTGAAAAAGGGACGCCTGCACGGACCCGGCAAGCCCGGATTTGGTTTCCGCGCTGCGGCAAGTACAGCCGCCCTGGCGGCCGCAAGATGCAACAGCGGGCACTCCTTGTCCACCGGGTTTTCCGCAACTGTGGACAAGTTGCCCCGGCCTGCGTCTTGATCCCGCACAACGGCTGAGCAGTACTCCCGGCAAGGAGCGCAGCACCGGCCTGGAACTGGAGATCAAGACCCACCTCCCCTCAAGGGTGGCCCCGGATGCCTCTTGCGTCCAAGCCGATGCCCACCTTATCGAGGACAACGATCCTGCGGTCGGAAGCGCGCAACCTCACCGACCAGCGCTGCCTCTGCTGCGCCAACTCCTGCCCCTATGGCGACGAACGCAGCCTGCCTCTGTCAGCTAGCGCGGGTAGGCGCAGTCGCCACGCCCTGGCGACTGGCGAGGAATTCCACCAGGTGGCGGCCGGTGTGGGAGCGCTGCTGCGACATCGCCACTTCCGGCGGCCCCTCGGCAACAATCTCGCCGCCGCCCTCGCCGCCCTCCGGGCCGAGGTCGATCAGCCAGTCGGCCTCGGCCATCACGTCCAGGTCGTGCTCGATGACCAGCACGGTGTGGCCGGCGTCCGCCAGGCGGTGCAGCACCCGGATCAGCTTGTCCACATCCGCCATGTGCAGGCCCACCGTAGGCTCGTCCAGCACGTAGAGCGTGTGCTTGTCCGCTGGCAGCGGCTCGCCGCCGGTATCCACCGGATCGCCGGCGCGCTTGCGCACCTTGGCCAGCTCGGTGACCAGCTTGATGCGCTGGGCCTCGCCGCCGGACAGCGTCGGGCTGGGCTGGCCGAGGGTGAGGTAGCCGAGGCCGACGTCCTGCAGCAGTTGCAGCGGATGCGCCACCGCGGGATGGGCGGCGAAGAAGCCCACCGCCTCGTCCACCGGCATCGCCAGGACCTCGGCCACCGTCTTCTCGCGCCAGCGCACCGACAGCGTTTCCGGGTTGAAGCGGGCGCCGCCGCAAGCTTCGCAGGGTGTCTTCACGTCCGGCAGGAAGTTCATCTCCACCGTGGTCTGGCCGGCGCCGTCGCATACCGGGCAGCGGCCGGCGCCGGTATTGAAGGAGAAGCGCGAGGCGTTCCAGCCGCGGGTACGGGCGTCGAAGGTATCGGCGAAGAGCTTGCGGATGGCGTCCCAGAAGCCGACGTAGGTGGCGGGGCAGGAGCGCGGCGTCTTGCCGATGGGGGTCTGGTCCACCTCCAGCACGCGGCCGACCTGCTGCCAGCCGTCGATGGCGCGGCAGCCCACCAGGGTGTGATTGCTCTCTTCCGGCTGCGCCTTGCCGCGACGGCGGGCGCGCACCGCTTCCGGATCGCCGAGCAGGGCGCGCAGGTTGGCGTGGATGACGTCCCGCGCCAGCGAGGATTTGCCAGAGCCGGAGACGCCGGTGACCACGGTGAGACGGGCTAGCGGCACTTTCGCATCGACATTGCGCAGATTGTGCAGATTGGCGCCGCGCACCTCGATGGCGGGATGGCGCGCCGCCACCGCGCGGCGCGGCCGCAGCGGATGCTGCAGCGGCGCGCGGAAGCAGGCGCCGGTGGCGGATTCCGGTGCGGCGACCAGCGCCGGCAGCGTGCCTTCGGCCACCACCCGGCCACCGCGCACACCGGCACCAGGACCGAGGTCGATGACGTGGTCGGCGCGGCGTATGGTGTCCTCGTCGTGCTCCACCACCAGCAGGGTGTTGCCGCGGTCGCGCAGCGCTTCCAGGGTGTCCAGCAGCAGACGGTTGTCGCGCGGGTGCAGGCCTATGGTGGGTTCGTCCAGGATGTAGCAGACGCCGCGCAGGTTGGAGCCGAGCTGGGCCGCCAGGCGGATGCGCTGGGCCTCGCCGCCGGACAGCGTGGGCGCGGCGCGATCCAGCGCGAGGTAGCCGAGGCCGACGTGCTGGAGGAAATCCAGCCGGCCGCGGATCTCGCTGACCAGGTCGCGGGCGATGTCGGCCTCGCGCGGCGCCAGTTCCAGCGCGGCGAAAAAGTTAGCCGCCCTGTCCACCGGCAGTTCGGCGAGTTGGTGCAGGCCCTGGTCGCGGAAGCGCACCGCCCGCGCCACCGGGTTCAGCCGGGCGCCCTGGCAGGCGGGGCAGGCTTCGTCGCCCTGCACGGTTTCCTCCGCATCGCCTAGATCCAGCGCATCCGGGTCTTCCACCTTGCCAGCCACCTTCAGGCCGGTGCCGTAGCAGCTGGGGCACCAGCCGTGCTTGGCGTTGTAGGAGAACAGGCGCGGGTCCGGCTCGGGGAAGCCGGTGCCGCAGCTGGGGCAGGCGCGCTGGGTGGAAAAGGTGACCGGCGCGGCGCCCAGCTTGCCCAGTTCCACCACCTTGAGCACGCCCTTGCCGTGTTCCAGCGCCTCATGCACCCGCTCGCGCAGCAGCGTTTCCTTGTTGGCGGCGAGCTTGACCATGCCCACCGGCAGTTCGATGTTGTGTTCCTTGTAGCGGTCCAGCCGCGGCCACTTGGCGGTGGGCAGGTATTCGCCATCCACCCGCAGCTGCTCGTAGCCCTTGCCGCGCGCCCATTTGGCGAGGTCGGTGTACAGGCCCTTGCGGTTCACCACCAGCGGCGCCAGCAGTTCGATGGACTGGCCGCGGTAGTCGCGCATCAGCTGGGCGACGATGGCTTCGAAGCTCTGCGGCGTCACCGGCACGTCGCAGGTCGGGCAGTACTGGGTGCCGAGCTTGACGTAGAGCAGGCGCAGGAAGGGGTGGATTTCGGTGAGCGTAGCCACCGTGCTCTTGCGCCCGCCACGGCTGGTGCGCTGTTCGATGGCCACCGTGGGCGGAATGCCGAACAGGCCGTCCACGTCAGGCCGGCTGGCCGGCTGCACGAACTGGCGGGCGTAGGCGTTGAGCGACTCCAGGTAGCGGCGCTGGCCCTCGCCGAAGACGATGTCGAAGGCCAGGGTGGACTTGCCAGAGCCGGACAGGCCGGTGATCACGGTGAACTTGTCGCGCGGAATCTGCAGCGAGACGTTCTTGAGGTTGTGCTCGCGGGCGTGGCGGATTTCGATCGCCGGCGCCGCCACCGGCCGGTAGCTGGCGCGCTTTTCCGCCGCCTTGGGCAGGGCCTTGCGCCGGGTGCGGGCGAGTTCGGCGGCGTAGTCGCGCAGCGCGGCGCCGGTGTGGGAGGCCGGGTGCTCGCGCACCACTTCAGGCGGGCCATCCACCACGATGCCGCCGCCGGCGTCGCCGCCTTCGGGGCCGAGGTCGATGATCCAGTCGGCGGCGGCGATCACGTCCAGGTTGTGCTCGATGACGATGAGCGAGTTGCCCGCCTCCAGCAGCTTGCCGAAGGCGCCCAGCAGGGTGGCGACGTCCTCGAAGTGCAGGCCGGTGGTGGGCTCGTCGAGCAGGAACAGCAGGCCGCCTTGCGGGTCCTTGCCGCTGCTCTTCTTGCCCTTTTTCTGCGCCGCTTCGGCGAGGTGGCCGGCGAGCTTGAGGCGCTGGGCTTCGCCGCCGGACAGCGTGGGCACCGGCTGGCCCAGGCGCAGGTAGTCCAGGCCGACGTCCGCCAGCGGCGCCAGCGCGGCCAGCACCTTGGGCTGGTCGGCGAAGAAATCCAGCGCCTCGCGCACCGTCATCTCCAGCACGTCGGCCACCGAGCGCTCGCGCCATTGCAGCTCCAGCACTTCCGGCCGGTAGCGCTTGCCTTCGCAGTCCGGGCAGCGCAGCCAGACGTCGGACAGGAACTGCATCTCCACATGCTCGAAACCGGAGCCGGTGCAGGTGGGGCAGCGGCCGTCGCCGGAGTTGAAGCTGAAGGTGCCGGGGGTGTAGCCGCGCTCCCTGGCTTCGGCCAGGCCGGCGAACAGGTTGCGGATCGGGTCCCAGGCGCCGACGTAGCTCACCGGGTTGGAGCGGGAGCTCTTGCCGATGGGCGACTGATCCACCATGACCACGCCGCGCAAGTCATCCACGCCTTCCAGCCGCTCGAAGGCGCCCGGCGCCTCGGCACTTTCGCCGAAGTGCTTGGCCAGCGCCGGGTAGAGCACGTCCTGTATCAGCGTGGATTTGCCGGAACCGGACACGCCGGTGAGGCAGACCAAGCGCTGCAGCGGGAAAGCGACGGTGAGCGCCTTGAGGTTGTGCTCCGAGGCGCCGGCCAGGATCAGCCGCGGGGTGTCGTCCGTCACCGGCTGCGGCGGGCGGGCAACATCTATCTTCTTGCGCCCGGCCAGCCAGGGGCCGGTGACCGAGGCGGGATCGGCGGCGATCTCCGCCGGTGTGCCGCGGGCGACGATGTTGCCGCCGCGCTCGCCGGGGCCGGGGCCGATCTCCAGCAGTTCGTCGGCGGCCACCATCAGCTGCGGGTCGTGTTCCACCACCACCAGGGTGTTGCCGGCGTCGCGCAGCCGGGTCATCACGCCGAGGATGCGGCCGATGTCGCGCGGATGCAGGCCGATGGAAGGCTCGTCGAGCACGAACAGGGTGTTCACCAGCGAGGTGCCGAGCGCGGTGGTGAGGTTGATGCGCTGCACCTCGCCGCCGGACAGGGTGCGCGACTGGCGGTCCAGCGTGAGGTAGCCGAGGCCGACGTCGGCCAGGTAGTCGATGCGGCTGCGGATCTCGCCCAGCACCAGCTCGGTGGCTTCGTCGGCACCGGCTTCAGGCAGCGCCAGCGCCGCCACCGCGGCACGCACCTTGTCCACCGGCAGGCCGAACAGCTCATGGATGGCGAGGCCGCGACCGCCTTCGCCGCCGGGCACCGGCAGACGCCACAGCAGGGCTTCCGGCTTCAGCCGGGCGCCGTGGCAGGCGGGGCATTCGGTGTAGCTGCGGTAGCGCGACAGCAGCACCCGGATGTGCATCTTGTAGGCCTTGGTCTCCAGCCAGTCGAAGAAGTGGCGCACGCCGTACCAGCGCCGCGGCCAGGAGGATTCCCAGCTCTTCCATTCCGGGTCGCCCTCCAGCACCCACTGGCGGTGCTCCGGCGGCAGGTCGCGGAAGGGCACGTCCATGGCGACGCCGTACTTCCTGGCCATCTTCGCCATGTCGTCCTGGCATTCGCGGTAGCTCTGCGTCTGCCAGGGTTTGACCGCGCCTTCGGCCAGGGTCTTGGATTCGTCCGGGATCACCAGGCCGAAATCGACGCCGATGACGCGGCCGAAGCCGCGGCAGGTGTCGCAGGCGCCTATGGGCGAGTTGAAGGAGAACAGCGCTGGCGTGGGATCGCCGTAGTGGATGTCGCAGGGCGCGCAGTGCAGGTCGGTGGAGTAGCGCCAGCTGGCCTCGCCGCCGGCCACGCCGTCGCCGCTGGCGAACACCGCCAGCCGGCCGTGGCCGCGCTGCAGCGCCGTCTCCAACGCCTCGCCGAGGCGGGCGGGATCGGCGCCGGAGAGGCGGAAGCGGTCCTGCACCACTTGCAGCACGTCGCCGTCGGAGCCGGATTCGCGGCTGTGGATGCGGGTATAGCCCTGGGCGTTGAGCAAGGCGGTGACTTCGTCCTCGCTGAAGCTCTTCGGCACCGTCACCGGGAAACACACCGCCAGCCGCGGATCGCCCGCCGCTTCGCAACGCTGCGCCAGATCGGCGGCGATGCTGGCCGGGGTGTCGCGCCGCACCGGCTCGCCGCAGCGGCGGCAGTGCAGATGGGCGCTGCGGGCGTAGAGCAGCTTGAAGTGGTCCGCCAGCTCGGTCATGGTGCCAACGGTGGAGCGCGAGGTGCGCACCGGGTTGGTCTGGTCGATGGCAATGGCCGGCGGCACGCCCTCGATGCGGTCCACCTGGGGCTTGTCCATGCGGTCCAGGAACTGGCGCGCGTAGGGCGAGAAGGTTTCGACATAGCGGCGCTGACCCTCGGCATAGAGGGTGTCGAACACCAGCGAGGACTTGCCCGAGCCGGACACGCCGGTGACCACCGTCAGGCGGTTCAGCGACAAGTCCAGGGAAAGGTTGCGGAGGTTGTTCTGGCGCGCTCCGCGAATGCGGATGCTGTCTTTGGCGTCGGCGGACATGAAAGGCGAAGGGCGGACGAAATCGGAATAGCGGATTCTATTCGCCTGCCAGCCTTTCTGCTGTTCAAATATTCAGTTACCCGCGGAAATCCACATCGCCGGGGCGCCTCGGCGTCCGGAGGCTTACTGCTTGCCGGCGCTGCTGTCCTCGCCACGCACCGTTTCCACCGCCTCGCGCCCCACTGCCTTCAGCTTCTGCGCCGCCTCGCGGGTTGCATCGGCAATGCGACGGGTGGCCTGTTCGGTGGCCTGCTTGGCGTCGCGGGCGGAATCGCCGGCGGCCTCGGTGGCGCGTTCCACCTTCTCGCCGCTGGTTTCGGCGGTTTCCTTCAGCGTCTCGCCGGCGGCTTCCACCGCGGCTTCGCCGGCCTCGCCAGCCTTGCGCGCGGCCTCACCGGCCTTGTCGGCTGCCTCCTTGATCGCTTCAACCGCTTCTCCCATCTTGTCGCTCGCTTTCCCGGCTGGCCCCTGCCCTTCGCAGGCGGTCAGCAAAAGGAGGGAAGCAAGGGCCGTGGCGGCCAGCAGCGGTTTCATGGACAACGTTCCTCGGAGGATAAGAAAGGCGCGAAGCTTACATTAAGCTGAATGACTCAGCCCAAAGTAAAGGGTTGCCGTACGTAAGCAGCCGGAAAGAAAAGAGGAAATAAAAAAGGGGCCCAGGCGGCCCCTTTCTTCTCACACCGATGCAGTTACTTCACGCGGGCGCGGTACTCATCGGTGCGGGTGTCGATTTCGATCTTGTCGCCGATTTCCACGAAGGCGGGAACGGGCAGTTCGAAACCGGTGGCGATCTTGGCCGGCTTCATGACCTTGCCGGAGGTGTCGCCCTTGACGGCGGGTTCGGTGTAGGTGACTTCGCGCACCACGCTGTTCGGCAGTTCCACCGAGATGGCCTTGCCGTTGTAGAACACGACTTCGCAGGCGAGGCCGTCTTCCAGGTACTTCAGCGCGTCGGTCATGTTCTCGGCTTCGACTTCGTACTGTTCGTACTCGGCGTCCATGAACACGTACATCGGATCGGCGAAGTAGGAGTAGGTCACTTCCTTGCGATCCAGCTGCACGACCTCGAACTTGTCGTCGGCCTTGTAAACCGCTTCCGACGGCGCGCCGGTCAGCAGGTTCTTGAGCTTCATCTTGACGACCGCGGCATTGCGGCCGGACTTGTTGTATTCGGCCTTCTGGACCACCAGCGGGTCGCTGCCCACCATGATGACGTTGCCGGAGCGGAGTTCCTGAGCGGTTTTCATGCGTCTTCCCGTGCGGCAACGGCCGCAAGCGAATCATTAAAAACCCAGCATCTTACCCGTTTGCTTTGACACTGTGTGTGCACAATTCGAGCAAGCGCTCAACGAGGTCCGGCAGCCGCGCCTGGCGGGCCGACCATTGCCGTGCATGCCGCGCCAGTTCTGGCAGTGCGGCGGCAAAGATGGGCCAAGCGGCAGCCGTGTCGCCGCGGCCGTTCCAGGCCAACCAGAAATCCGTCAGCGCCTGCAGGGCCGGTGTTTGCAGGTCCGCGCCGTAGAGGTCGAGGAAGGCCTGCAGCTTGTGGAAATGGGCCTCTTCTTCCTGGGCATAGATGTGCCACGCCAGCGGCCGCGCCGCCCATTGCGCGCGGACGAAGGAGTCCTCGCCGCGCACCAGGTTGAGATCACAGGCCCACAGCAGGCGGTCGTAGCCAGCCTGGTCGGTGAAGGGCAGCACCCGCGCCGACAACGCCCCCCGCCGCGCCGTTTCCCCGACTTCCAGCCGCGGACGGCCGAAAGCCGCAGCGACATCCGCCAGCACCCGGCCCTCCGGCACCAGCAGGCAGACCGGCCTGTCGCCCTGCGCCCAGTGCTCGGCCAACGCCGCCAGCCCCGGCTGTTCGTAGGCGAACAGGGAGATCCACAAGGTGTCGTCGGGTTGGCCGGCCGGGCCGGTGGCAGCGAGCCAGGCCGCGCGCTCCGCCGCCTGGAAGACATCCCGCGCCGCCAGCAGCCCGCTTTCCCGCAGCAGGCCGCCGGTGTCGGCAGTGAAGCCGGGGAAGAAGAAGCGCTTCGCCAGCCCCAGCCGCGGATGGGGGGAGCCCAGGCCGTGGCAGCCGGCCACCCAGTCTTCCGCCGACAGGTATTCGAGGTTGATCCACTGCGGCGGCTGCGGCCGGGCCGCCATGGCCTGCAGGTGGCTGGGTGGGAGCTCGCAGGCGAAGGCTTCGATCACGACCTCCGCAGGTTCGACCGCCGGGAAGGGCGAACGCCAGCGGCGCAGCTCCACGCCTTCCACTTTTCCGCCCTCCGCCGGCAGGCCGGCAGCGCCCGGGCAGAGCCGCGACAGCGCCTGCCAGTCATCGACCCAAAGGCGTACCTCGCGGGCCGGATCGGTAGCCAGGGCACGGGCGAGGCGCAGGCACACGCCAATATCCCCAAAGTTATCCACAACCTGGCAGAAGATCTCCCAGGAACGCGGCAAAGCATGGAAGTCAGCCATTGTCAACGTGCACAAATGACGGGGTAAGGATGGGAAAGGTTGTGGACAAAGGGCTTACAGCGCATAGGGCGAAAATTCATGGACATTCCATCCACAAGCGACGAGCGGGGTTATCAAGTGTTTGTTCCGGCGCGCCCCCGCTTGAGCCTGTTGGGCAAAGCAGACTTATCCACAGATTTTCGCTCACTGTTAACATCTTTGTTTTCTATATATAAAAGAAAACACTACAACCAAACCTTGCTTCCATCCTTGCCTGAGGGCGTAAAAAAACCCGCGATAGCGGGTTCCTGGAAATCAGGAAGAGGGCTTCAGCCGAAGTCGGCCAGTTGCTGCAGGTCCGCCGGTGTCAGCCAGCGCCATTGGCCCTCGGGCAGTGCCGCCACATCCAGTACCAGACCGCCCACGCTTTCCCGCTGCAGGGCTTCGACCCGGTTGCCGGCCGCAGCCACCATGCGCTTCACCTGGTGGTACTTGCCTTCACAGATGGTCAGCGCCAGCGTATGGCTGCCCGTGACCTCACAGGCGGCTGCGGCGATGGGGGCAGGTTCGTCGTGCAGTTGCACCCCATCCAGCAAGGCCTGCACCAGGCTGTCTTCCACCGCATGCTTCAGGGTGACCCGGTAGCGCTTGGGAATGCGCTTCTTGCCCGAACTCCATTGGTGGATGAACTGACCGTCGTCGGACAGCAGCAGCAGGCCGGTGGTGTCCTGATCCAGCCGGCCTATGCACTGCACGCCGCGCTCCTTCAGTTCGGGCGGCAGGAGGGAGAAGACCGAAGGGTGATGGGTCGGCAGATGGGAGCATTCGTAGCCGGCGGGCTTGTGCAGCATCAGGCAGGCGCGCTGGCGGTAGTGCCAGGCCTGGCCGTCGACGCTGAACGCCAGGCCGGGCAGATCCTGACCGCCGCCGGGTTCGACTTCCTGGAAGGGGTTTTCGCAAGGTTCGCCGGCGACGCTGACCAGGCCGGCACGGATCAGGGCGCGGCATTGCTTGCGGCTGCCGAAGCCCTGGGAATGGAGGAGACGTTCGAGTTGCATGGGCGGCATGGTATCCCGGCCGTCTCGCCGAGTAGAAGAAACGGACGGCAGCCTGCGCCCGGTGGCGGCGAGCAGGTCGGCTTGCCGGTGGCGGGCTGGGGGTAAACTAGCCGGCCGACCGGACAGGAGTTTCACCTTGAAGTTTGAACATCTGGTCGAGGTCAATGACCTCGCCGACCCCGCCGCGACCGCGCTGAGCCGCGAGGAACTGTGGTTCGGCCTGCTGTGCCGGGCGGAGGACGCCCGCCCCTTCCTGCCCGGTCTGGAGGCCTGCGAGATCATGGAGCGCGGCGAAGGCATGCTGCTGCGCGAGCTGCGCTTCGGCAGCGCGGTGATACGCGACCGCGTCACCTTCAGCGAGCTGGAGTGGATACGGTTCGAGTCCGAGGCCACGCCGGAGCATGCCGGCGGCTGGCTCACCATCAGCATCGAGGAACCCCAGCCGGGTGCCCTTTTCCTGCGTTTCGAGTACCGCACCGGGCTGCAGGAAGACGGCGGCAGCGAGGATGGCCGCTATGCCGACTTCGTGCGTTCTGCCTATCACCAGTCTGACCTGGACACGCTCAAGGTCATCCGCATGATCGCGGAATCAGGCCGTCTCCAGTAAGGCCCCACAGCCGGCGCCTGCCCTGCGCGGCGGGCGCCGTTTTCATGTTTACCGAGGAAAGAAAAGACGATGTGGTTCAAGAATCTGCAGCTCTACCGCCTGCCCGCCAAGTGGGACATGTCCATCGAAAAGCTGGAAGAGCAGCTGGCGAAGAAGACCTTCCAGCCCTGCGGCAGCCAGGACATGGAGAGCCGCGGCTGGATGTCGCCGCTGGGCAACGAAGTGCTGGTGCATGCGGTGGGCGACCAGTGGCTGATCGCCCTGGGCGCGGAAGGCAAGCTGCTGCCCTCCTCCGTGGTCAAGCAGGTGGCCGATGAGCGGGCGGAGGAAATCGCCGA
Organism: Azoarcus indigens; assembly: GCF_004361735.1. Classification (GTDB taxonomy): domain Bacteria; phylum Pseudomonadota; class Gammaproteobacteria; order Burkholderiales; family Rhodocyclaceae; genus Azoarcus; species Azoarcus indigens. Next base: position 39,312 of record NZ_SNVV01000017.1, read on the forward strand.
GCAGCAGGGCTACAAGCTGGGCCGCAAGCAGCTGAAGGACCTGCGCGAGCAGATCACCCAGGAGCTGCTGCCGCGCGCCTTCACCCGCCGCCGCAAGGTCTACGCCTGGATCGACCCGGTCAATGGCTGGCTGGCGGTGGACGCTTCCAGCCCGGCGCGGGCGGAGGACGTGCTGGAGATGCTGCGCCAGAGCCTGGACAGCTTCCCGCTGGCCCTGCTGCGCACCGAGCTGTCACCGGTCTCGGCGATGGCCGACTGGCTGGCGGGCGACGAGGCACCGGGCGGCTTCACCATCGACCAGGACTGCGAACTGCGCTCGGTGACCGAGGACAAGGCCGCGGTGCGCTACGTGCGCCACTCGCTGGAGGGCGACGAGGTGAAGGGCCATCTGGCGGCCGGCAAGCTGCCCACGCGCCTCGCCCTGACCTTCGACGACCGCATCAGCTTCGTCCTCACCGAGAAGCTGGAGATCAAGCGCCTGGACTTCCTGGACGTGGTGCGCGACCAGATCGAGGGCAGCGCGGAGGATGCCGAGGCCCTGTTCAATGCCGAGTTCGCCCTGATGACTGGCGAACTGGCCCGCCTGCTGCCGGCGGTGGTAGAGGCGCTGGGCGGCGAGGTCAAGGCGGCGGAAGCCAGCCCGGTGGTTTCCGGCAGCGTGACTGCCAGTGATGCGCCTTTCTGAGTTTCCTGCGGAGATTTCGCCCAGGTTTCCCCGCAGCCGAGCAGCCTCAATGGGTGTACACAGTTTTTTAAAGATGTAAACAAAGATAAAGATTAGTGTACCGGCCCTTTCTGTGGATAAAGCCGGAAAGCCCAGCAAAACCGGGCTTTCCGGGCGCGGAGAAAGGCGTGGAGAAGCGCTGGAGGAAAAGCGGGACGGATTGTTGATGAAAAATCCACTGCCCGGCGCCACGCAACTTATCCACATTCCGCTCCTCCCTACTTGCACAGCTTTTCAACGGAGGGAACCGTGCGGCGCATCGGCCTGATTTCCGACACCCACAGCCTGCTCCGGCCGGAAGCGGAGGCCTTCCTGCAGGGCGCGGACGCTATCGTGCACGCCGGCGACATCGGCGACCGCAACATCCTCGATACCCTGGCGCGCATCGCGCCGCTGACCGCTGTCTATGGCAACAACGACCACGGCCCGGCTCCGGAACCCTTGCCGGAGCTGGATTGGCTGGACCTGGGCGGCGGCCGCCAGCTGTGCGTGATCCATGAGCTGCCCCGCCTGCCCCCGGGAGCGGCCGGCGCCGACTGCCGGGTGGTGGTGGCTGGCCATTCCCACAAGCCGGCGGCGGTGGTGCGCGACGGCGTGCTGCTGGTGAATCCTGGCAGTGCTGGTCCGCGCAGGTTCAAGCTGCCGGTCTCGGCCGGCGAGCTGCTCGTGGCGGAGGACCGCATTTCGGTACGGGTGGTGGACCTCCTCAGCGGCGAGCTCTGTGCCGAGGCGCTGCTGCCGACGCCGCCGGCTTGACGCGGCTGCATGCGGGGCCCGCCGGCGTTACCATGCGCGCCCCGCGATGCGGATTTCGTTTGGTTGGGCAATACCGCGCGGCGGTCGGCCTGCGGATTCCGCTGTCTGCTGGATTCGCTTGATCGGAGTCCGGCGCGCGCTGCGGATGGCAGGCGGGGTTTGATGGCTCGTCCACCCTTACGCCTTTTCCAGGCTCTTGCTGGCTTTTCCCCTCTTTTCCACAGGCTTTCCCCGTGAGCTTCTTCCGCCGCTTGCCGCCCTGCCCGTCTCCCGCTGTCGCCGGAGGTCGCCGATGAACGCTCCGGCCGAAGTGCAGTGGGAGGAGAACGGCGCCACTCACAGCGCCCGCTGGCGCTCGGAGAGCGGCGCGCCGGTGCCGCGGCGCATCGTCGTCGCCGATGACAGCCTGAACGCGGATGCAGCCTTCCGGCTGGCCTGCGAGGGCACCGCCATCCTGTGGCGGGGCGATTTCCACAACGCCCGCCAGCTGCTGCAGGCGATGAATCGCCGCATCGGCCGCAAGGCCGTGCGCAAGGGCGGAAAAGGCGGCAAGGATGACAAGCCCGCGGCAACGCCGGCGCAGGCCTTCCATCTGCATCGCCAGGCCCAGGCCCAGCGCGCCCGCACCCTGGGCATGCTGCTGCTGCCGCTGGAGGGCGACTACCGCATTCTGCTGCGGCGCGCGCCGGACGTGGCCGAGGCCTGCGGTGCCGCCTGGGGCGCGGCCGACGGCCAGCCAGCGCTGGTTTCGCTGCGCGAGCTGCTGGGCGTGATAGGCGCCCACGAGTGGCGGCGCAAGGGGGTGGAAGTGCCGGCGCTGGGCGGGCGGCTGCATGTGCATTACGGCGTGTTCTCGCCCTTGCGCGGCGAATACGTGGATCTGGTGGCCGGGGCGAGCCTGCCGGCCGGCCTGCATACTGCCTTCGATATCGGCACCGGCAGCGGCGTGCTGGCGGCGGTGCTGGCGCGGCGTGGGGCGGGCCGGGTGGTGGCCACCGACCAGGACGAACGCGCGCTGGCCTGCGCGGCGGACAACCTGGCGCGGTTGGGGCTGGCGCAGAAGGTGGAGTTGCAGCAGGCGGATCTCTTCCCCGAAGGCCGCGCCGAGTTGGTGGTGTGCAATCCGCCCTGGCTGCCGGCCAAGCCCAGCGCGCCGCTGGAATACGCCATCTACGACCCGGACAGCCGCATGCTGCGCGGCTTCCTCGCCGGGCTGGCGGCGCATCTGGCGCCCGGCGGCGAGGGATGGCTGCTGATCTCGGACCTGGCGGAGCACCTGGGCCTGCGCAGCCGCGAATCCCTGCTGGGCTGGATCGCCGATGCCGGCCTGGTGGTGCGTGAGCGCCTGGACATCCGTCCACGCCATCCCAAGGCGGCCGACGAGGACGATCCGCTGCATGCGGCGCGCGCGGCGGAAGTGACTTCGCTGTGGCGGCTGGTGGCGGCCTGAGAGGGATCAGGCGGAATCAGGGGGAGTTGCGGGCTTCAGGCGGCGGGCTGCGAGCCTGATGGACGGCAGCCACGCACGTGAAGCCGGGGCGGTTTGAGCTGCAATGCCAGCTTCCACAGGAAGCTCAGAGCCCTGGCGCCCGCAGCACCAGCGTGTCGCCGCGCTGGGTGAATTCCAGGTTGCCGAGCACGCTCATGCCCAGCAGCACCTGGTCGTCTTTCATGCCGGGGTTGAGGTGGGCGCGCACGTCCTGGGCGAGGAAGGGGCCGAAGCCGAGTTCGGCGATGCGGGTGGTGCGCACGGTGACGCCGCCGTTGGCGGTCATCACCTGGGCGGTGCCGCCGGGTTTCAGGCCCAGCTCCGCGCCCAGGTGGGCGGGCACCGACACCAGGGTGGCGCCGGTATCCAGCAGGAAGGTGACTGGCTGGCCGTTGATGGTGCCGGGTGCCACGTAATGGCCCATGCGGTTGCGCCGCAGCGTGAGTTCGCCGCTGCCGCCGGGTTGGGCGACCAGGCCGTGGTTGGGGTTGTCGCGCTTCTGCAGGGCATTCTCGAAGTACAGCCACAGCAGGCCGAGCAGGGCCAGCGCGGCCAGCCAGCTCATGATGCGGCCGGCGCGGCGGGTGGTGTGCTCGGATGCGCTCATGGGCAACTCACCGGTCAGCAAGGGGAAGGGAAAGGCCCGCCATCACGGCCGCGCTCACCCCTCCACCAGCGGTGGGCGGGCAGCGGACGAGGGTGGGCCGGCATGGCGTGGCGTACGGATCAGGACAAAACCTGGCCGTGCTCGCGGGTGGCGTGGAAGCCGACCTTGGGCCACTTCTCCATCGTCACTTCCAGGTTGTAGCGGCTGCTGGCCAGATATACGGGGTTGCCGTCCACATCCTTGCCCAGGCGCAGCGCCTGTTCGCGCTCGAAGTTGCGGCGGGTGGCTTCGTCCGGGAAGGTGAGCCAGCGGGCAGTGTGGATGTCGGCGGATTCGAAGATCGCATCCACCTTGTATTCGTCCTTCAGGCGCTGGGCGACCACTTCGAACTGCAGCTGGCCGACCGCGCCCAGCAGCATCTGCCCGCCGATCTGTTCGAACACCTGGATGGCGCCTTCTTCGCCCAATTCCTGCAAACCCTTCTGCAATTGCTTGGATTTGAGCGGATCGCGCAGGCGCGCGGCGCGGAACATTTCCGGCGAGAAATAGGGGATGCCCTTGAAGCCAAGCACTTCGCCTTCGGTGAGGGTGTCGCCGATCTGCAGCTGCCCGTGGTTGTGGATGCCGATGATGTCGCCGGCCACGCCGTCTTCCTTCAGCACCCGTTCGTTGGCCATGAAGGTGAGGGCGTTGGCGAGCTTCATGTCGCGGCCGGCGCGCACATGCTTGACCTTCATGCCGGAGCTGTAACGGCCGGAGCAGATGCGGAAGAAGGCGATGCGGTCGCGGTGCTTCGGGTCCATGTTGGCCTGGATCTTGAACACGAAGCCGGTGAAGGCCGGTTCGGCCGGCTGCACCATGCGGGTGTCGCTGCCCTTGGTGCCGGCGACGCGCGGCTGCGGCGGTGGCGCCCAGTCGATCAGCGCCTGCAGGATTTCCTGCACGCCGAAGTTGTTGATACCGGAGCCGAAGAACACCGGGCTCTGCTTGCCTGCGAGGAATTCTTCGAGGTCGAAGGGCGGCGAGGCATCGTTGAGCAGGTCGACGTTTTCGCGCACCTGGCCGATTTCCATGGGGTAGCGGGCGTCCAGCTCGGGGTTGGCGATGCCGGACAGCACCTCGGCGTCGCTGCGGCGTTCCTCGCCGGGGGTGAAGGTGAGCACGTTGTCCTGCAGCAGGTGATAGACGCCGCGGAAGGCCTTGCCCATGCCGATCGGCCAGGTCACCGGCGCGCAGCTGATCTTGAGCACGTCCTCGATCTCGGCCAGCAGCTCGAAGGGCTCGCGCACCTCGCGGTCCATCTTGTTCACGAAGGTGATGATGGGCGTGTTGCGCAGGCGGCAGACCTCCAGCAGCTTGATGGTCTGCGCTTCCACGCCCTTGGCGGCATCGATCACCATCACCGCGGCGTCCACCGCGGTGAGCACGCGGTAGGTGTCTTCGGAGAAGTCCTCGTGGCCCGGGGTGTCCAGCAGGTTGATGGTGTGGTCCTGATACTCGAACTGCATCACCGAGCTGGTCACCGAGATGCCGCGCTGCTTTTCCACCTCCATCCAGTCGGAGGTGGCATGGCGGGCGGACTTGCGCGCCTTCACCGTGCCGGCGAGCTGGATGGCGCCGCCGAACAGCAGCAGCTTTTCCGTCAGCGTGGTCTTGCCCGCGTCGGGGTGGGAGATGATGGCGAAGGTGCGGCGCTTGGCGACATCGCGCAGCAGGTCGGGGGGAAACGGTGTGGAAGACACGGTAGCAGGCCAGCCAGAAGTTGCGGGGGCGCGGCCGGAAGGGGCTGCGCTGCGGGATGGCGGATTCTACCAAGCTATCAGGCGCTGCCGGCGGTGGCGGGGCGAATGGCCGGGCGGGTATGCAGCCTGGCCCAATCGGGGCCGGGGATGGCGAAGGCGGTGGGAAAGGCGGTGGCGCAAATGACAGCGGCACCACCGCCTGCGGCTTGGCGGCGGGGCTTCAGTCGCGCCCGGTTTCCGGCTGCGGCGCGGTGACGGCCAGCCCTTCCGCCAGCCGCACCAGGCCGAGGAATTCGCCGCGGTAGCCGTAGGGGTCCTCGCCGCGGCTGGCGCGGGCCAGGCTGGCGATGTCGTTGAAGCCGAAGTCGTTCAGGTACCTGCCGCCATCGCTCAGGCGCTGGCCGAAGGCGGCGACCGCGGCGGCGAAGCGGAAGTCCTCGCTGCCCTTGTCCTGGCGGATGTCGGCCTTGCGCAACGGCACTTCCAGCAGGCGGCTGTCTTCGCCATGCGCCGGCTTGTAGCGCAGGCGCAGGAAGGCGAGTTCGCCGGCCTTGCCCCTGGCGGTTTCCGGCGTGGCGTAGCGCAGCGGCTCCAGCCGGCCCGGCGTGCCGGCCAGGGTGATCTCGTACAGCGCGGTAACGCGGTGGCCGGCGCCGATCTCGCCGGCATCCACCTTGTCGTTGCTGAAATCCTCGCGGCGCAGGGCGCGGTTCTCGAAGCCGATCTGGCGGTATTCGCTGACGACGGCCGGGTTGAATTCCAGCTGGATCTTCACGTCGTGCGCCACCGTGGCCAGGGTGGAGGTGAATTCGTCCACCAGCACCTTTTGCGCTTCGTTGAGGTTGTCGATGTAGCGGTAGGCACCGTCGCCGGCGTCGGCCAGCTGTTCCATCAGCTGGTCGTTGTAGTTGCCGGTGCCTAAGCCCAGCGTGGTGAGGGAGATGCCCAGCTTGCGCCGCTCGGCGACCATGTCCCTGAGCGTTTCGAAGCGGGTGACGCCGACGTTGAAGTCGCCGTCGGTGGCGAGCAGCACGCGGTTGATGCCGTCCTTGAGGAAGCCGTGTTGCGCCAGGGTGTAGGCGAGCTCGATGCCGGCGCCGCCGGCGGTTGCGCCGGCCGCCTGCAGGCTGTCGATGGCGGCGATCATCTGTGCCTTGTGGTCGCCGGCGGTGGGCTCCAGCACCACCTGGGTTCTGCCTGAGTAGGTGACCAGCGACAGCCGGTCCTGCGGCCGCAGCTCGGCGACGAAGCGCTTCATCGCCTGCTTCAGCAGCGGCAGCTTGTCGGCGGTGGACATGGAGCCGGACACATCCACCAGGAACACCAGGTTGGCCGGCGGCAGCGTTTCCTTGGCCGGGTCGGCCGCCTGGACGCCGATGCGCAGCAACAGGCTGTTGCGATTCCACGGCGTGGGCGCGACCTCGGTGCTGACGGCGAAGGGCGTGTTGTCCTTCGGCAGCGGGTAGGCGTAGGGGAAGTAATTCACCAGCTCTTCCACCCGGATCGCATCCCGCGGCGGCAGCTGCCCGGCGCGCAGCAGGCGGCGCAGGTTGGTGTAGCTGCCGGTATCGACGTCGATGGAGAAGGTGGAGACCGGCGTTTCCGCCACCCGCAGCACGCCGTGGCGCTCTATCGGCTGGTATTGCTCACGGTCGCTGGCGGGCGGCTGCATGGCGGGCGCTGGCTGCGCAATTCTCGCCAGGGCCGCGGAAGGCATGGCGGCGGGCTGCGGAGAAGGCATTGCGATCGAAGGCAGGGAGGCGGATTCCGCCTTGCGGGACGGGGGGGCGCCGGCGGAGTCCGGATGGCCGGTGGTGCCGCAGGCGATGGGCAGGGTGGCGAGCAGGAGCAGAGGCAGGGTGCGGGCGCGCATGGCGTGTTCCATTCGATGGAATTGGGAGGGCCGGAAGAAGCCGGAAAAGAACCGGTGTGCTTGAAGCCCGGGCAGCCTAAGCGAAGGGCGGCGGTGTGCTCATCGGCATATGCAAGACTTCTTTTCCTTGCCCGCGGAAAGGTTATGTGTTGTGGATGGCCGGCCGCGCCGCAGCCGGGAGGCGGCGAAACCGCTTTTGGGCGCGATGGCGTCATGTGCTTGGGGCATAATCCGCCTCTTGCCGCGATTGCCGTATCGCGCCTTTTTCCGTACTACCGGTGCCCACCTCCATGTCCGCCGCGCCCAAGAAAAGCCGACGCTGGATGCTGCTGCTGCTCGCAGCCATCCTGGTTCTCGCCCCCGGGGCATACTTCCTGCTCAAGCCGTCGCCCTTCGATGGCAAGGTCAATGCCCTCGGCCTGGATCTCGCCCAGCCGGACGCGCTGATCCGCAGCCAGAGCTTGTCACGCCTGCCGCCTGACCTGATGCGGGTGCCGCTGGCGCGCGACGTGCTCACCGAGGATTTCGTCGATTACTACGAGCAGCACGAACAGCGCCTCGCCCTGTCCGGCACGCTGCGCCGCCTTGCCTACGAACATCGGCTGAGCCTGCCGGAACGGGTGCTGGAGTCGGTGTTCGACGAGCCGGCCGAAGTCGCCCTGTGGCGTGGCGGCGATGGTGCCCTCAAGCACTTCGCGGTGGCGATGACGCGCAACGGCCTCGCCCGCACGCTGCAGATGCTGCTGCCGCTGGCGCCCGAGGTGCAGCTGTCCACCGTCGGCGAATTGCGTGGCGGCAAGGCCAGGCTGCTGGTGCTGGAGTACGGCTACGGCCATCGCCTGCTGCTGGCCGCGCGCGGCGACCGGGTGGTGGCGCTGTCCGACCCCGGCATGCTGCTGCAGAGCGCCGAGGACGCAGCCGAAGGCGAGGAGCCGGTGCAGGACGGTGCGGCGGCGGCGGTCATCGCCCGTCTGCTGGACATGGACGCGGACGAGGTTTCGCCCTTCGCCGAACACTTCGCCCTGGCCGCGCCCAGCGGCAAGGGCCACCAGTTGGTGGTGGGCGCCAGCTTCTACGCCATGGGCTACCAGGCTTTCGCGCCCGGCGTCGCCGCGCTGGATTTTTCCTTCGACGACCAGGGCGGCTGGCGTACCGCGATGCTGGTGGATGGGGCCGCGCTGCCCGCCGGCGGGCTGGACGGCAGCGCGCTGTGGTCCGCCCTGCCGCATGGGGCCAGCCTGTGCGCGCTGGCGCCGGTGGCCTGGGATCGCCTGTCGCCGCTGGCGGAAAAGCTGGGCGTGCCGGCGGAGAAGAACAAAGCGGCCGGCGGCCTGGGCGATCTCTTCACCGGCCCGGCGACGGTGTGCTGGTACGGCGATTCCCGGCTGTATACCCCGCTGTTCGCCGCCACGTTGAAAGCGGACGTGGATGCCGCCACCGCAGCCCGCTTTACCACCGTGTTCGGTGCGGCCACCGGCATCGGCGGCGAAGTGGAAGCCGAGGCCGAAGGCAGTGGCGCGGATGGTCTGCGGCTGTGGCGCAAGCAGGTGCCCAGCGTGTTCGGCAGCGGCCCGGCCGAGGAACGCCAGATGGTGCCCAGCCTGGCGAGCAGCGGCCGCCTGGTGCTGTTCTCGCCGGATGCGGCGCTGGTGGACAAGGCGGTGGATGTGGCCGCCAAGCGCTACCCGGCCCTGGCCGACAGCCTGCCCGCCGCCAGCAAGACCATTGCCCTGCTGGACCCGGCGCCGATGGCCGCGCTGCTGCGCAAGGAAGTGTTCGCCGCCCTGCCGCGCAGCGAGGAAACCCTGCTGCGCAACGCCGCCGACGCTCACTTGCTGCCGCGCCTGCAGCAGCTCTCCAGCTACCCGGCGTTGCGGCTGGTGCGCGGCGGCGAGGCTGGCCAGGGCCGGCAGTGGCAGCCGCTGCAGTGGGAAAGCGCGGCGCCGCGGCGGTGAAGCCGGCGGATCACATGATGGACAGCGCACTGCGCCGCCGCCTGCTGCTGGGCGGCCTCGCTGCCCTGCTGGCCGCGCCCGCGCAGGCGCTGATGCCGGTGGCGCCGGGCCGCGCCGCGCCGCCCGGCCCGCGGCTGGACGCCGACCAGAGCCGCGCCTTTCGCGCCTGGGTGGTGCTGATCGCCGAAGAACAGGTCCGCCGCGGCCCGACGCCGCGCTGGACCCACCGCGACTGCGCTGGCCTGGTGCGTTTCGCGGTGGCCGAGGCGCTGGCCGAGCATGACGCCCGCTGGCGCAAATCCATGGGCCTCAACGGCCGCCTGCCGCCGGAAACCGTGCCCGCCCAGTTGCGCGACGAACTCCGCCACCAGTGGCGCCGGCCGGACGGCAGCAGCGGCGCCTATGTCAATGCCATCGGCCTGGTGCAGGAAAACAGCCGCGCCATCGGCCGCGACCTGCGCCTGGCGCGGCCGGCCGACCTGCTGTTCTTCGACCAGGGCGACGCCCAGCACCTGATGCTGTGGACCGGCCGCCGCATCGTCTATCACAACGGCGCCGAACCGCGGCCGGGCGACGATGGCCTGCGCGCGGTCGTGCCGCAGGAACTGCTGGCCTGGAACGACACCCGCTGGCGGCCGGACGCAGCCAACCCCAATTTCGCCGGCATCTTCACGCTGGCTTTTCTCACCTGAACCGTAGAACGACGACGGCGCCATGACGATTCCCTTCCGCCCGGTCATTTCCTCCATGCCCGCCCGCAGCCGGCTCTCCCGCCTTTTCGTGGCCGCCGCCCTCATGGCCGCCTGCCTGGCCGGTGCCCTGCCGCAGCCGGCGCGAGCCCAGTCCGATGTCGGCCTCTCCAGCGGCTACCAGCCCTTCCAGAGCACGCCCTTCTTCATCCTCGCCGACAAGCAGTTCGGCAGCGGCGACGAAGCCCTGCTGCGGGTGGAAGTGCCGGGCGGCAGCGGCGGCCGCGCGATGCTGGAAGCCTACGGCGGCGTCGACATCCGCCTGTACCGGGTGCCGAAGCCGCTGGATTTCCTGAAGGCGCAGAAGAACCTGCACCGGGTGGATGTGCGGCCGCGCCCGCGCGACGAGGGCGTGGCCAACACCCTGTCCTACCTGTGGGACAACGCCTGGAAGAAATCCCGCATGGCCTGGCGCGACCTGTTCTCGCCGCAGGCCCGCAGCACCGTCACCGCCGCCGCGCCCGCGCTGCATAGCAAGCCGGCGTTGCTGGAGCCCACCGAGTTCCGTGCGCCGCAGCGCTTCAAGCCGCTGGAAGGCTACGAGCTGGCGGACAGCTTCCGTTACCCGCTGTGGCAGGCGCAGCCGATCAAGCCGCCGGAGGTGAAGCTGCAAGGCTCCAGCAGCGACTTCATTCCCGCCAGCGAGGGCAACGTCCACGTGCCGCTGGGCAAGCTCAAGCCCGGCCTCTACCTGGCGGAAGCCATCATCGGCACCCACCGCGCGCTGACGCTGGTGTTCGTCTCCGACACGGTGGCGGTCACCAAGATCGCCGCCGGCGCGCTCACCGTGTGGACCGCCAACCGCAACGACGGCCGCCCGGTGGCGGACAGCCGCCTGCTGTGGACCGACGGCGTCGGCACGCTGAAGTCCGCCAGCACTAGCGCCGACGGCCTCGCCACCCTGGCCCACGCCAGCCCGGAGCGCACCTACCTGCTGGGCGAGGATGCCGGCGGCGGCGTGTTCGTCTCCGAGAATTTCTACTACGACAGCGAGATCCACGACACCAAGCTCTACGCGGTGACCGACCGGCCGCTGTACCGCCCGGGCGACCTGGTGCGCATCAAGTTCCTCGGCCGCGACTTCCAGTCCGCCAGCCGCTCCCGCCCGGCGCGCGCCGGCGAGCTGCGCATCGAGGTGAGCGACCCCAACGGCACGCCGGTGCTGACTACCGGCGTGCCGTTGACGCCGGACACCGGCGCCGACACCGCCTTCCGCCTGCCGGACAACGCGGTGGCCGGCGGCTACGACATCCGCATCGCCTACGAGGACAAGCGCTACGGTGCCGCCTTCCGCGTCGCCGAGTACGTCAAGCCGCACTTCGAGATCGAACTGCTGCCGGACCACCCTGCCTTCAAGACCGGCGAGCCGGTGAGCGGCAAGGTGCGCCTCGCCTATCCCGACGGCAAGCCGGTGAAGAACGCCGCGGTGGAACTCACGCTGCGGGCGCAGACGCTCACCATGGTGCAGGGCGAACTGCGCTACAGCGGCCTGTTCCCGGTGCAGCTGTCCACCGCCAGCCTCACCACCGACGGCGGCGGCGAAGCCAGGTTCACCCTGCCGGCGGCCAAGGAGCCCTCCCGCCTCATCCTCACCCTGCTCGCTACCGACGGCGCCGCCTACCGGGTGCGCAGCGCGCGCGAACTGCTGGTGGAGCGCGCCGCCTCGAGCTGGAAGCTGGTGGCGGCGCGCAACTTCAGCATGGCCGGTGACAAGCCTGGCTTCCGCCTGGAAGCCGAGGGCGAGAACGCCGCCGCGCCGGTCAAGTGGGAAATCGTGCGGCTGGAGGACCAGTCCCGCAGCAGCGGCGATTTCGACCCGGCGGCGCGCGAATGGAAGCCGGCGCTGGAGCGCCCCGGTTCCTACTCGCTGATGCTGCGCGACGCCGCCGGCAACATCGTCGCCGCCACCGCGCACTGGGTGGGCGGCGGCAAGGACAAGGACAGCCTGCAGGTGGCCGCCGGCTCCATCGAGATGGTCACCGACAAGGCCGGCTACCAGCCGGGCGATACCGCCGAGGTGCTGATCTCCTTCCCCGAGCCGGTAGACGAAGCCCTGCTGACGCTGGAGCGCGACGGCGTGGACGCCACCGCCCTGCTCAGCCGCGGCGCCGGCTGGCTGCGTACCGAACGCCTGGCGCCCAACCAGTGGCGCGCGCGGGTGCCGGTCACCGAGGCCCATGCGCCCAACATCACCTTCTCCGCGGTGTACGTGAAGCATGGCGACTACGTGTTCCAGAACGCCGGCCTGGTGGTGGAACCGCCGCGCATCGCGCTGGACATCCGCAGCGACCATGAAACCGTGCAGCCGGGCGAGCTGGTGACGGTGGACATCCAGGCCACGCTGCGCGGCAAGCCGGCGCCGGCGCTGCTCACCGTCTCGGTGGTGGACGAGATGGTCTATGCGCTGCAGCCGGAGATTGCCCCCAGCCTGCCGGAATTCCTCCAGCACATCCGCCGCAACAACGTGCGCACCAACGCCAGCCTGAACTTCATCGCCTACGACGAAGCCGCCGACTGGTCCGCCGCCGCCGCGCGCCAGCCGCCGGCCCGCCATCAGTACAACGAGCGTGGCGTGAAGGTGCTGGAGCGCCCGCGCCGAGACGACACCGACACCGCCGCCTGGCTGCCGGCACTGAAGACCGACGCCCAGGGCCACGCCCGCTTCAGTTTCCGCATGCCTGACGCGCTGTCGCGCTGGCGCATCACCGTGCGCGCGGTCGGCCAGGACAGCGCCGACGGCGTGCCTGGCCAGCGCACCGCCTACGTCCGCTCGGACAAATCCTTCTATGCCAAATGGACCTCACCCGACTGGTTGCGCGAAGGCGACAAGCCGCAGGCGGCGCTGGCGGTGTTCAACAACGCCGGCGAGGAGCGCAAGGCCGAGGTGGTGCTGACCCTGGCCGGCAAGGAAATCAGGCAGGAGGCCAGCCTGCGCCGCGGGGTGAATTACCTCCAGTTCGCGCTGCCGGAGTTCAAGGGCCGCGAGCAGGCCCGCGTCGAAGTGCGCGAAGGCGGCAAGACGGTGGATGCGCTGGAGACGCTGCTCACCGCCCAGCTGGCCGGCTGGCGCGGTCCGCGCGAGCAGCTCGTGAGCGTGCACGGCGATACGCCGGCCGCCCTCGGCCTGCCGGCGGATGCCCGCGACCTCAGCGTGCGGCTGGTGGCCGGCGGCGGTGAGCACTTCCTGCGCATCGCCGACGATCTGGTCGAATACCCCTGGGGCTGCACCGAGCAGACCGCCAGCCGGCTGCTGCCGCTGGCCCTGGTCACCCCGCTGCTGGCGCCCAACCGCAACGCCGAGGGCGAAGGCGGCCGGCTGTGGCAGACGCTGTACAGCCAGCGCCTGCGGCTGGCGGCGCTGGCCGGGCCGCAGGCGGTGTTCGGCTGGTGGGGCGACGGCAGCGAGCAGAGCGCGCTGATGACCGCCTACGCCTATTACGCCGACTGGTACGCCGCCCGCACGCTGGGCATCGAACTGCCTGCCTCCCACTGGGAGCGGGTGCTGCTCGCCTACCGCAACCACGCCAGCCGCGAGCCGCTGCTGCACCGTGCGCTGGCGCTGTGGTTCGCCCAGGAAATCGGCCTGCCGGTGCGCACCCAGGCGGAAGGCCTGCTGCGCGAGCTCGGCCAGGCCAAGCCGGCCGGCGAGGAAAGCGGCGGCGCCAGCTGGAGCCCCTTCCTCGCGGCGCCGGATAGCGCCCTGGGCCAGGCCCATGCCCGCGTGCTGGCGGCGGTGGTGGCACAGCGCGCCCAGCTGTCTCCGCCCGCCGGCTTCGACACCGCGCTGGCCGAATCCCAGGCCCAGCTCGCCGCCAGCGGCCGTCCGGCGGCGCGCGCCCTGCTGCTGCTCGCCGGCAAGGAACAGCGCGCCGCCGCGCCCGACATCCTCGCCAGCGTCGGCGCCGCCATGCCTACGCTGGACCGCGCGCTGACCCTGGTATGGACGCGCAAGGCCCTGGGCGAGATCGCCCCCGGCACGCCCGCCGGCAAACCGCTGGGCGCCTGGCAGCAGGCCAGGGCCGCCTTCGGCCAGCAGGAATGGCGCTGGCCCGCTTCCAGCCCGCTGCCGGATGCACTGCAGCTGGAAGGACGCGCCGCCGACGCTCAGCCGCTGACCGCGCTGGTGCGCTACGAGGCCACCGAAGACGCCGGCCCCGGCAAGCTGCCGGTCACCGTCGAACGCCATCTCTACCGCCTCACTCGCGACGAGGACGGCAAGGGCTACAGCCGCACGTTGGTGAAGCCGGAGGAGGGCCTGTCGGTGCAGGAGCTCTACCTGGACGAGATCACGCTGAAATCGGAGGCCACCCACCGCCACGGCCTGGTCGAAGCCCCGCTGCCGCCGGGCGCCAACGTGGAGCGCGGCACCTGGGGCATCGCTCTGACCGACGAGGGTCCCGAGCCCCAGCCGCTGGCGCGCGCCCGCGCCGAGGAGCGGCGCGATCGCTACGGCGTGCCGGTGGACCGCCTGGAAGGCACCGTCACCGTCCGCCACCTGCTGCGCGTCGCCCAAGCCGGCCGCTTCACCCTGCCGCCGGCGCGCTACTACCGCATGTACCAGCCGGAACAGAAAGCGCTGGCGAACGCCGGCGAGGCGGTGGTGTGGGTGGTGAAGTAAGGAACCGGGCCGCAAGGCCCGGTTCTTCGCTGGCGCGAAGGGACTGATTCAGAGCCCTCCCGCTTCCGACAAGGCTGCGCTGCTCGTTCTCAATTCCCTCAGCCCGCGTAAAAGAGCGGGACTGATAGCGGCCTGATCGGCTTAGGCCGGTATAGTCCGATTGGACTATCGGACACCGACACCGTGCAGAACGCGTGACGGTGTCGGTACGCTTGGCAACGCATCGAGCTGATCAAGCTGCCTGGCCTGAACATCGCCTGCAACAAGCGGTGGGGAACGCGTGGCAGCTGTTCCCGCCGCATCGTGGTTCCAGCGCCGCCGCCGGGGCGTTTCTCCTTTCGCTCCGCTGCCGGGTATTCCACCGGCTTCCTGTCTTTCGCCTGTTTGGAATAAAGTGGGCGCCCCGAAGTGCTTGCCGGCGTTCTGCCGCATACCGTCTTGTCGACGATCCAGAACTTTGTCCTCACTGCCCGCTGGCACGAAATCATCCTGGCGGGGTGGTGCTTCTTCGGTGGCATCTATTTCCTCTTCGGTGCCGCCACCACCGTGCTGACGCGTTGGCTGATGCCGGCGCTGGGCCATGGCGGGCGGCTGGACCCGCGGCCAGTGGCGGCGGGGCAGTTGAAGCGGGAGATCGGGCTGTCGATCTGTTCGGCGCTGCTGTTCGGTGCCGGCATGGTGTTTCCGTGGGGGCTGCTGCAGCTGGGCTGGGCGCGGTTGGCGGTGGATCCGTCCTGGTGGCGGGTGGGGCTGGAGATCCTGGTACTGGTGGTATGGAACGAGGTGCATTTCTATGCCAACCACTGGTTGCTGCACACCCGCTGGCTGCGCCGCTTCCACAACCCGCATCACCGTTCGGTGGTGACCACGCCCTGGGCCACCTATGCCTTCCATCCGGTGGAGGCGGTGATGCTGGGCAATGTGATCCTGCTGCCCATGGTGGTGCACGATTTCAGCTTCGCCGCGCTGTTTTCGGTGCCGCTGTTCAGCCTGCTGTTCAACTGCATCGGCCATTCCAATTACGACTTCCTGCCGGATTTCCACCGCGACCGCTGGTGGCTCAACGGCGCCCGCCGCCATCATCTGCACCACGCCTGCTTCACCGGCAATTACGGCTTCATGTTCCCCTTCATGGATCGCCTGTGCGGCACCGCGCTGCCGCCTGAGGCGGCCGAGGGCCGCATCGCCCGCGATCTGAACCGCCGCCTAGCCGATGCTGGTTAACCGGCGGGACGTGCACAGCCTGGCCTACCTGGCCGCGCTGCCGGCGCTGGCGGCCTGGCAGTGGGTGCATGGCTTCTCGCTGCCGCTGTACGCGGCGATGCTGTTCCTGACGCTGGGCATCGGGGTGATCCACCACAACCACACCCACCGGCGGATGTGGCGCAACAAGCATCTGAACCGGGCGACCGACCTGTGGCTGAGCCTGCTGCAGGGCCATCCCACCTATGTGTTCTACCCGGCCCATGTCGCCAATCACCACCGCTACCGGCACGGCGTCAAGGATGTGGCGCGCACCTACCGCTTCGGCGGCGACACCAACCACCTGTGGGGCTACCTGATCCATCCGCTGCAGGCGGTGGCGGTGCTTTACCCGCTGTTCTGGCGCTGGCTGCTGCGCCAGTATCGGCGCGGCTCCGGCGCCTGGCGGCATGCGCTTTGCCAATACCTGGCGGTATTGGCGCTGTGGGGCGGGCTGGCCTGGGTGGACCTGGAGAAGTGGTTGCTGCTGGTGCTGCTGCCGCAGTTGCATGGCCTGCACTGGCTGCTGGCCACCAACTACCTGCAGCACGCCCATGCCGATGGCGCTTCCCGCATCGACTACGCGCGCAACTTCGAGGGCTGGGTGAATCCGCTGCTGTTCAACATCGGCCTGCACACCGCGCACCACGAACATCCGCGCGCGCACTGGTCCGAACTGACGAAGCTGCATCCGCATTACCGCGACAAGGTGCATCCGCGCCTCAACGCCGGCGGGCTGCTGCCCTACATGTTCCGCACCTTCCTGCTTGGCCCCTTCTTTCCGCGCTGGCGCAGCCGGCCGCTGATGGACCCCACGGAGATCCGCTGATGCCCACCCGTTTCGACCACGTCTATATCGAGGCCGCCGGCTACCACCTGCCCGGACCGCCTGTGGACAACGAGCAGATGGACGCCTACATCGCGCCGCTCAACCGCATGTCCGAGCGCATCAAGGATCGCATCCTGGCGGACAACGGCATCCGCAGCCGGCACTACGCCATCGACGCCGAGGGCCGCACCACGCTGTCCCACGCCGAACTTGCCGCCGCCGCCATCCGCGACTGCCTGGCGCGCGGCAAGCACGCCATCGCCGATGCCGGCCTGCTCGCCGTTGGCGCCTGCGGCGGCGATGCGCTGATGCCCGGCTTCGCCAACATGATCCACGGCGAGCTGGGCGCGCCGCCGATGGAAACCCTCTCCAGCCAGGGCATCTGCGCCTCCGGCGTGCTGGCGCTCAAGCATGCCGCCCAGGCGGTGGAGCTGGGCGAGCACGGCATGGCGCTGGCCGCCGCCGCCGACATGCCCTCGCGCATGTTCAAGCGCAGCCGCTTCGCCCCGCGCGGCTACGACGCCGACTTCGATGCCCACTTCCTGCGCTGGATGCTGTCCGACGGCGCCGGCGCCATGCTGCTCACCCGCCGCCCCAGCGGCCGCGGCGGCCTGCGGCTGAAGCTGAAGTGGATACACCAGCGCAGCTTCGCCGGCGACTACCCGGTATGCATGCAGCTCGGCCTGTCGCAGGACCGCAGCACCTCCTTCCTCGATTACCCCTCTTCCTCCGCGGCCGAGGCCGAGGGCGCGCTCTCCCTGCGCCAGGATATCCGCCTGCTGCCGCACCTGTTCGACGTTTCCATCCATGAATACGTGAAGCTGGTGCGCGAGGGCTGGGTGAAATCGGAAGAGGTGGATCACTTCCTCTGCCACTATTCCTCCGAGCGCTTCGTACCGGTGGTGGAAGAACTGCTGGACAAGGCCGGGCTGACGATTCCGCGCGAGCGCTGGTTCAGCAACCTCGCCACCCGCGGCAACACCGGCGCCGCCTCCATCTTCGTGATGCTGGCGGAATTCCTGGACACCCACACGCTGCGGCCGGGGCAGAAGATCCTCTGCTTCATCCCGGAATCCGGCCGCATCAGCGCCGCCTACATGTTGATCGAGGTGGAGGACGCCGAGATTCCGCGCCAGCGCCTGGTGCCGCTGGCGCAGACCCAGCTTCAGGCCCAGCCCGCGGCAGATCCCCTGCCGGCCGCGCCGCACGACCCGGATTCCGCACCCGCGCACCTGCGCGACCTGCTCACCGCGCTGGCCGGCATCTGGCACGACTACCGCTCCGAGGTGTGGCGCTCGCCGGTGGTGCACAAGCTGGTCGCCGGCCGCTTCACGGTGGCGGACTACCGCAGCTGGACCGCCCAGTGGGTGCCGCAGGTGCGCGAAGGCAGCAAGTGGATGCGCGAGGCGGTGGCCTCGCTCAGCGCGCCCTTCGCCGCGCTGGGCGAGCTGGTGGAACTGCACGCCGGCGAGGAGCAGGAGGATTTCCGCATCCTCTACCAGGACTACCTGGCCGCCGGTGGCGGCGAGCCGCTGGAGGCGCTGCGCCGCAACCCTGGCGGCGAGGCGCTCAACGCCTACCTGCATGCGCTCGCCGGCAGCGAGAACCCGCTGGGGCTGCTGGGCGCCATCTACATCATCGAGGGCACCGGCCAGCGCATCGTGCCGGCGCTGCTGCCCTTGCTGCGCCAGCAGCTGGACCTGCCGCCGGCCGCCTTCCGCTTCCTCGAATACCACGGCCACAACGACCACAACCACCTGCAGCGCTGGCTGGCGGCGGTGGAACTGGCGCTGGCGGTGGAGCCGGCCGCCGGCGCGCGCATGGTCGCCACCGCGCGCCGCACCGCCCAGCTCTACCTCATGCAGTTCCAGCACATCCTGGAGGACGCGCAATGAGCCCGCCGCCCGACTTCCTCGCCGCCGGCCACGACCCCAAGGACCCCGACCCCTGGCTGGCGCTCTACCTGGACCGCAGCACGCCGCTGCCGGACGCGGTGAAGGAAGCCTGGCTGGTAGATTCCAGCTCCGCCTCGCGCCAGTACCTGCTGCCCATCATCCGGCCGCTGGCGCGCGCCTTCATCGTGCTGATCCAGCTGGTGAAGATGGTGATGCCCAAGCGCTGGTCGGCCTCGCGCACCCTGCACTGGATACTGGCCGAGGGCATGAAGCGGCTGGTGGCGCCGGAGGCCAACTGGCTGGTGATGCGCCATTTCCACCTCGGCGCGCAGATCCTCGCCTTCATCGCCCGCAACTCGCCGGTGCCGGTGGAAACCACGCCGCTGACGCCAGTCGCGCTGGACGAGCTGAAGGACGATCTCTTCGTCAAGCACGACATCAACCTGTTCAACCTGGTGATCCGCCTCAACCAGGCGCTGCGCGAGCACGGCGAGGTGCTGGCGCCGGTGGCCGAGCCTGACTTCAGCATGATCCAGGAGCCGGCGGTGCGGCTGGAGGACATGCCGCGCGGCCCGCTCAACGTCATCGACCTGCAGACCGCCATCGAGTGCTTCACCCCCATCTTCCAGTTCTTCCTCACCGACAACGACTTCTGGCGCGCCGCCAACTCGCTGCAGCTGGACGAGACCATAGGCCTCTACGCCGCCACCATCCTGGGCGCGCCGCAGCACCTCATCCTGCTCAACAACAAGCATCCGCTGGTGCCGATGAGCACCCTGCGCGCCGGCTACCGGCTGGTGCTGCATGGCCTGTCGTCCGAGATGCTGCATGCGCTGCTGACGCGGCTGAAGGAGGCGCAGCATGGCGACAGTCCGCAGGCCCGCGCCCAGGCCGAAGCGGCGGCGCTGTGAGGTCGGCGGCGTGAGCCGGATGGCGGCTGTTCTACAATGCCGGCGCCGTTTTCCAGATGAAGCGCCGCCGAGTCCGGCGTCGCCCCCCTGCCGATGAAAGAAATCATCCCCCTGTGGGCTCAGCCCTGGCTGGACGTGATCGAGCTGGCCACCCAGATCGCCTTGATCGTGCTCGCCGCCTGGCTGCTGCGCCTGGTGCTGCGCCGGCTGGTGCGGCGCATCGGCGAGCGCTACAACCTGCCGCCGGAGCTGGTGATGGGCTCGCGCCGGCTGACCAGCTTCGTCATCTACTCCAGTGCGCTGCTGCTGATCCTGGACCGCTTCGGCGTTTCCGGCACCGTGCTGTGGACCGCCTTCACCGGCTTCGCCGCAGTGGCGGCGGTGGCCTTCTTCGCCGCCTGGAGCGTGCTCTCCAACATCTTCTGCACGCTGCTCATCTTCACCATCCGCCCCTTCCGCCTGTACGACCAGGTGGAGCTGCTGGAGAACGGCGAGAAGCCGGGGCTGAAGGGCCAGGTAGTGGACATCAACCTCATCTACACCACGCTGCAGGAGAGCCTGCCCGACGGCCAGGACACGGTGCTGCAGGTGCCCAACAGCCTGTTCTTCCAGCGCAGCATCCGCCGCTGGCGCAGCGGCGTGCAGGGCTGAGGCGCGGCCGCAACGCAGGACCGCCGCACGGTGGCGGGATTCAGGCCGTGGAGGGGCGCCTGTGCGCCAGGCTGGCCGCCAGCCCCTCCGCCGCGCGGGCGCGGATGTCGGCGAAGCGGTCGTCCACCAGCAACTCGCCGTCGCGGAACACCGGGCGCAGCAGGTTGGCGCGGCCGGCCAGGGCTTCCACCCTCACTGCCTCGCAGCCGTCCGCGCCGGCCACCACTGCCCAGCGGCCGGACTTGCTGCGCTTGCCGGGGTCGGTCACCGGGTCCTTGTAGATCTCCCGTGGCCGGCCGTTGATCACCGCCTCGCTGGCTTTCATCGCCCAGCGCATGGTGTCGCGGTTCACCCGCTGCAGCAGGCCGCCGCCCATGCCGAAGGCGCTGTTCTCGGTGGACAGCCCGCGCGCCTTCAGTGCGGCCAGGATGCCGGGCAGGCTGCCCAGATGCACGCCATCGCCCTGGATCACCCGGAGGAAGTCCGGCAGCACCCGGTAGCCCTTGGCGTTGGTGTGGAAGCCGAAGTGCGCCATCAGCCGCTCTATCAACTCCGGCAGCACCTGCACCGGATCGCCGCTGTCCGGGCGGATGACGATGCGGCCGCCGCTATGCGCTATCAGCGGCTGCAGCTCGGCGCCGACGATGTTGTCCACCGCGTTCCACAGGTCGTAGCTGTCCACCACGAAGGCGACGATCTTGCCCGGGCCGGCGAAGCGCTGGATGACGTTGCGGTAGGCATCGGTCTCGCCGGCGCGGCCCCAGGCGGTCATGGTGCTGTGCTCGCTGGCGGGGATGCTGAAGCCGGCCATGGCTTCGCCGTAATAGCGGCGGGCGACCCGCAGCGCGGACATGGTGTCGGTGCCGAGGAAGTTCAGCAGGTGGGCGGCGCCGCCCAGGCCGGCGGCTTCCTCGGTGGAGGCGCCGCGGGCGCCGAAGTCGTGCAGCTGGAAGGGCAGCACCGCGTCCGGGTCGTCGGCGGTCTCCTCCAGGTAGGCGCGCAGGATGCGCTTGCAGGCAAAGCTCAGGCTGGCCACCGTGGTCGGATACCACACCGCGCGCAGCAGCGCGGTTTCCAGGTAGCTGGGCAGCCAGAAGAACTCGGCGTCGGTATTGCGCAGCTGCAGCAGCGGAATGTGGGTGCCCAGCACCGTGCCTTCGGCCACCGCCTCGATTTCCAGCGGCAGTCGGCCGCCGTGTTTCTGCAGCAGGCGATCCCAGCCCGCGCGGTTGAAGAGGCCGACGTGGGCCTGCGCCACCGCTTCCGCCTCGTCCACATCGGCGCTGGTGAGCGGCCGGGAGAGGTAGGCCTTGAGGAAGGCCTGCAGGCCGAAGAACAGCACGTCCTCGAACTCGCCGCCGCGGGATTCGATGTAGCTGCTGACGAACTCGGTGCCCGGCGGGTACTGCAGGTAGTGGCTGAGTTTGTAGCTATCGGTGTTGAGAATCAGGTTCTGGGTGCTCATCGGCGGGGGAGGAGAAGGGAAGCGGAGGGCGCGAAATGCGCTGCGGAGCGGTGGCGCCTGGGGGGCAGACATCGCGCCGATTGGACGCCTCGCTGATGGCAGCGTCAAGCCGCTGGGGGAGGAGGGGGCCGCGATCGGTGGACAAGCGTCGCGGTCGGCGGACATCATGCTTCGGCTCAATCTGCCTCGTACCTTTCCATGATCCCGCTTCGCCTTGCCCGCTTTTTCAGCGCTTTGGCCCTGATGGCCGCCGCCGCGGCCAGCGCCGCCGCGCCGGCGCTGGAGCTGGCTTACCGCGATCCGCTGTCCGGCGAGCTGGTGACGCGCGCCTATGCGGCCGACGGCCAGCCGCTGCAGGAACAGGTGGTGGCGGCCAGGGTGCCGTTGGGCAGCCTGTGGAAGCTCTTCGTGTTCGCCTGGCTGGCGGAGAGCGGCGGTGCGGCGCCGGATTACGTCTGCCGTGCCGGTGCCGGCACCGATGCGGCCAGCCGGCGGCTGCGCGAGGAAGAGAGCTATTGCTGCGAGCGCGGCGGCGCCATCGGCCGGGACGCGGCGCTGGTCTCCTCCTGCGGACTGTTCTTCGAACCGGCGCGGCTGGGGCTGCAGGCCGCCTCCTGGCGCGATTTCTGGACCTCCCGCGCACCCGGCGCGCCCTGGCTGGCTGAGCTGGCGGCGATGCGGCCGGAGACGCTGGTGAGCCCGGCGGAACTCATCCTCGCGCTGGAGGCGGTGCCGGCGCGGGCACGCGAGCAGGCGGCGCAGATGCTGCTGGCGCGCGCCTTCGGCCCAGGTGGCGAGGCCGGCGCGGTGCGCGAGCTCGGCGGGCGGCTGCGCATCAAGACCTTCTCCTGGTTCCGCCCCGGCACGCGGGAGCGCTATGGCGGCGGCGCCGGCTGGCTGGTGGACGGCACGCCGCTGTGGTTCGCCGGCAGCGGCACCGGCCAGCAGGTGCTGGCACGCCACGGCGCCACGCTGGCGGCAGTCTTGCCGCAGGGCGAGGCGGCGCTGGCGCCCGGCTGCGTGGAGGTGGCGTTCTTCAGCCGCTATCCGCTGGCGCGGGTGGAACTGCCCGGCGGCAAGGCTGCGCGGCCGGGCCCGCTGCGTGGCCGCCATGTGGCGGTGTTCGACAACGGCGTCGCCCTGCCCTTCCTCGCCAGCGGCCAGATGCGGCTGGCGCAGCAGGACGGCCGGCCGGCGGTGTCCGGCCGTTTCGGCGTGGATGAATATGTCGCCCGCGTGCTGGACCGCGAGGCCGACGCCAGCGAGACCGAGGCGGCGCGCGCGCTGGCGGTGGTGATACGCAGCTATCTGTTCAACGAGGCGCGGCGCGAGGGCAACTGCCTGGCCATCGCCGACAGCAGCCGCAGCCAGCGGGTGTCGGCCAATCCGCCGTCGGCGGCGGCGCTGGCGGTGGCGGCCTTCACCACCGACCTGGTGCTGCGCGGCGCGCCGGTGGGCTACCACCTGGACACGCCGGGGCCGGACCGCCTGGTGTGGCGCGAGGCCCAGGTCGCCGCCCGCGCCGGCACGCCGTGGGATGCCATCCTGCGGCGGGCTTTCCCCGCCGCCGACCTCGCCGCCAGCCGCGATCCCGCCGGCCTGCCCTGCGAGCGCCTGGAGCAGGCGGAGCGCTGGCTGCAGGCGCAGGCGCCGCGCTGGCACCGCCAGCTCTCCGCCCTGCCCGGCTTCCAGCCGCCGGCCTCGCCGCCGCTGGTGTGCCGGTTGGCCTGGGGCACGCCCTTCTCCGAGCTGGACCGCGGCCGCATCCATGTGCGCGAGCTGCAGACGATGGAAGACCGCATCACCCTCGCCCACGAGTACTTGCACCTCGGCCTGCGCCACCACCCGGCGAGCCAGGACGAGGAACTGGTGGAGCGCTGGGCGCGGCAGCTGGCGGGCGGCGGCTAGCGCTGAGGCGTGGAGCGGCCGGGCGTCGCGGGCTGCGCCGGCGCGAGCGCAAGCGGCGGCCCTGCCGGCGGCCTGCGCGGTCTCAAACTGAGAACGATCGTCTCAGCCGGAGACGACTGAGACGACCCTGCGTCCGGCGGGCGGCCGCCGCCTTCACCGCAAGCCGCTGTTAAAAAAGGGAAACCGCCTCTACGCGCAGCGGAGAATACGGCTGGAACACTCCTTGCCATGCATGGCACGGGGCCGCGCAGACGGTACCCGCAAAGCCAAAACAACGAGGAGACTCCACCCATGCACAGGTCATCCTGCTGCGTCCGGGGGCGTTCGCGCCCCGCATCCCTGCCCCTCGCCCTGCTCGCCAGCCTGGGCCTGCTTGCCGGCGGCGCCGGCGCGGCGGAAATCGCCACCGACCCTGGCGACTACGCAGCGCTGCCGCCGGGCACCGACCTCGGCATCCTCTACCTGCAGCACACCGAGCGCGACACCTACTACGCCGGCGGCGACAAGCTGCCCGGCCGCTTCCGCCTGGAGACCGACATCGGCCTGCTGCGTTGGGTGCATTACGCCAGGCTGGGCGACTACGTGATCGACCCGCAGGTCATCCTGCCCTTCGGCACCGTGCGGCTGAAGACGCCCTTCGCCGGCCTCTCTTCCACCTCCGCCAGCGGCGTCGGCGATCCGCTGGTCGGCGGCACGCTGTGGCTGGTGAACCAGGCCGAGGAGAAGCGCTGGCTGGGCCTGTCGGCTTTCGTCTCCATCCCGGTCGGCAGCTATGACGGCGACAAGGGCCCGGTGAACGTCGGCGAGAACCGCTGGAAGGGCATCTTGCAGGCCGGCTACGTCACCGCGCTGCCGGCCAGCTTCATGCTGGACCTGATCGGCGAGTACGCGGTGTATGGCGAGAACGACGACTTCCTCGGCATGAAGCGCAAGCAGGACCCCAGCTACGGCCTGCAGGCCCACCTGCGCTATCTCTTCTCTCCCACCACCCACGCCGCCGTCTCCTACTACCGCGACTACGGCGGTGAGACGAAGCTGGACGGCGTGCGCCAGGACGACCGCCTGCGCAATGACCGCTGGCTGCTCACCTTCGCCACCTTCGTCGCCCCCTCCGTGCAGCTGCAGGCGCAGTACGGCCAGGCGCTGCGGGTGGAGAACGGCGCGCGTGAATCCAGCCGCTTCAACCTGCGGCTGCTGAAGGTGTTCTGAGGCGCGGCCCGTGAGGGCCGCATCCAGGCGCGGGGAGCGGGCGGCCGCTCCCGCGCGGCCGTTCCCCAAGAGACGGCCGGCAGACGGCGAGGGCGTTGCCCCCGCCGCCGACCAGACCGACCACAACAGGAGACAAGACAATGCCCGAACCCACTTCCACCAGCCTGCATCCGCACACCTTGCAGGCGCTGGCGCAGATACAGCGCATGGACAGGCGCGCCTTCCTGCGCTTCGGCCTCGCCGCGGCCGGCGTTGCCGCCGGTGCCGGCCTGCTCGCCCCCGGCGCTGCCCAGGCCGCGCTGCCGGAGGGCATCAAGGTGATGAGCGCGGGCGAACACGCGGTATTCCAGCGCCTGCTGGCGGTGATGTTGCCCACCGACGGCAGCGCTCTGGTGCCCGCCGCGCAGATCCCGGTGATGCAGACGCTGGACGCCGCCCTGCTGGCGACCATGGAGCCGCACATCCTGCAGGGCCTGAAGGGCGGCGTGCGCTACTTCGACGACGGCCCGCAGGCGCGCTACGGCAAGCGCTTCACCGCGCTGGGCGACGCCGAGGCGGCGCGCTTCTGCGACGAATGGGCGGATTCGCCCGAGCTGCCGCAACGGGCGTTGGCGATGGGGCTGAAGAAGCTGGTCGGCCTCGCCTACTGGGCCCACCCGCCGACCTGGGCGCCGCTGGGCTACGACGGCCCGGTGACGCGCAAATGGGGCCTGCAGTCGCTGGGCAACGCGCCCCTGCCGCAGGTCTCCCAGGCCCAGCCCCAATGACCGCCGGAGTATGCAGATGACCCAGAAGAAGATCGCAATCGTGCCGCCCCACGGCCTCAAGCTCACCCAGGCGGCGGACATCAAGCAGCGCAAGCTGCACCTCAAGGCCGACGCGGTGATCGTCGGCTCTGGCGCAGGCGGCGCCATCGCCGCCTACGAACTGGCGGCCAAGGGCAAGTCGGTGGTGGTGCTGGAAGCCGGCCCCTACGTGCCGTCGGAGAAATTCACCGAGATGATGGCCATCGCGATGGGCACGCTGTACCAGGACCACGGCGGCCAATCCAATGCCGACGGCGACATCAGCATCCTGCAAGGCGCCTGCGTGGGTGGCTCCACCGTGGTGAACGCGGCGCTCTGTTTCCGCACGCCGGACTACTACCTGAAGCTGTGGGCGCAGGAGTTCGGCCTCTCCAACCTCAGCCCGGCGGTGATGGCGCCCTACTTCGACAAAGTGGAAGCCAACCTCAAGATCCGCCAGAACGGCCCTCACGAAACCAGCATAGGCGCGGAAATGATCAACGCCGGGTTGCAGAAGCTGGGCATCCCCGCCGGCGTCGCCCGGCGCAACGTGAAGGACTGCGGCCTCACCGGCTTCTGCTTCGCCGGCTGCGTGTCCGACCGCAAGCAATCCATGCTGGTCACCTACCTGCCCTGGGCGGCGGCCCACGGCGCCCGCATCTACGCCGACACCCGCGCCACCCGGGTGCTGGCCGAAGGCGGCGTCGCCCGCGGCATCGAGGCGGAGGTGGTGGACCCGGCGAGCGGCCGCAAGAAGGCCGACCTGCGGGTGGATGCGCCCATCGTCGTCCTCGCCGCCGGGCCGGTGCAGACGCCGCTGCTGCTGCAGAAGAGCCAGCTCGCCAACAGCAGCGGCCAGGTCGGCAAGAACTTCGCCTGCCACCCCACGCTGTCGCTCACCGCCGAGTTCGACGACAAGGTGGATGATTTCCACGGCGCCGCCCACTCGCTCTATGTGGACAAGTACACCCTGCCGGAAGAGGGCGGCTACCTGCTGCTCAACGCGGTGCAGGACCCGGTGGAGGCCAGCTTCCAGGTCGAGCCCGGCACCGGCAAGCCCTACGTCTCCTACATGAGCCGCTACCGCAACACCCTGCGCCTCATCACCCTGATCCACGACAAGAACGTCGGCGAGGTGAGCTGGAAGGACGGCGCCAAGCACATCCGCTACACGGTGGACGACGCCGACTTCGAGGCGATGAAGGCTGGCCTCAAGACCAACGCCAGGGTGCTGTTCGCCGCGGGCGCGCGGCGGGTGCACCTGCCGAGCTCGCAGGCGCTGGTGATGGAAAGCCCGGCCGACATCGACCGCGTCATCGACGGCCTGAAGAACCAGCCGGCGCGCTACCGCTACACCTCTTTCCACCCGCAGGGCACCTGCCGCATGGGCGCCGATCCGGCGAAGACGGTGGTGAATCCGCACGGCGAAACCCATGACGTACGCAATCTCTACATCGCCGACGCCAGCCTGCTGCCCACCTCCATCGGCTACAACCCGTCGGAAACGGTGTATGCGCTGGCCAGCTACATCGCCGACCACATCAACGCCGCCCACCCCGCCGCCGCTCAAGGCTGAACGCCGCCCAACCAGGAGAACCGACCATGACCGACACCCCCGCAGCGCGCTGGGAACAGCGCATCTTCCTCGGCGACTGGCAGCCCGGCCGGGGCGACAGCGTCGCCGTCACCGAGCCCGCCACCGGCCAGCGCCTGGGCCTGCTCGCCACCGCCGATGCCGACGATGTGGACGCCGCCGCCCGCCTCGCCGCCGAAGCCCAGCCGGCCTGGGCGGCGCTGCCCTTCGACCGCCGCGCCGCCGTCCTGCGTGAGTTCG
Organism: Azoarcus indigens; assembly: GCF_004361735.1. GTDB lineage: Bacteria > Pseudomonadota > Gammaproteobacteria > Burkholderiales > Rhodocyclaceae > Azoarcus > Azoarcus indigens. The sequence continues at coordinate 66,554 of NZ_SNVV01000017.1, forward strand.
CCCGCCTGCTGCAGGCCGATGCCGAACGCATCAACCACTGGAACGTGCGCGAATGCGGCTCCATTCCGGCCAAGGCCGAGTGGGAGCTGAACGCCAGCGTGGAGCAGGCGCACATGGCGGCAGCCATGCCGATGCACGCGGTCGGCGAGATCTTTCCCTCCTCCATGCCTGCCCGGCGCAACTACTGGCAGCGGGTGCCCATCGGCGTGGTCGGCGTGATCGCACCGTGGAACTTCCCCATCCTGCTCGGCCTGCGCTCGGTGCTGCCGGCGCTGGCCCTGGGCAACGCGGTGATACTCAAGCCGGATGTGCAGAGCGCGGTATGCGGCGGTCTGCTGCTGGCCGAACTGTTCGAGTCCGCCGGCCTGCCGCGCGGTGTGCTGCACGTGCTGCCCGGCGGCCCGGCCACCGGCGAGGCGCTGGTGCGCCACCCGGCGGTGAAGATGATCTCCTTCACCGGCTCCACCGCCGTCGGCCGCCAGATCGGCGAAACCTGCGGCCGCATGCTGAAGAAGGTGTCGCTGGAACTGGGCGGCAACAACGCGATGGTGATCCTGGACGACGCCGACCTGGAATCCGCCGCCTCCTGCGCCGCCTGGGGCGCCTTCCTGCACCAGGGCCAGATCTGCATGCAGGCCGGCCGCCACCTCGTCCAGCGCAAGGTCGCCGGCCGCTACGCCGAGCTGCTGGCGGCGCGGGCGGCCAGGCTGGTGGCGGGCGACCCGGCCGCCGGGCCGGTGCATCTGGGCCCGCTGATCAACGACCGCCAGGCCGGCAAGGTGGAGGAGGTGGTGGCGCGCTCGGTGGCGCAGGGCGCGCGGCTGCTGGCGGGCGGCAAGCGCGATGGCCGCTTCTACCCGGCCACCGTGCTGGCGGACGTCACCCCGGCGATGCCGGCATGGACGGAGGAAATCTTCGGCCCGGTGGCGCCCATCACCGTGTTCGACAGCGACGACGAGGCGGTCGCGCTGGTGAATGGCTCCGACTACGGTCTGGCCGCCGCGGTGCACAGCGCCTCGGTGCCGCGCGCGCTGGCGCTGGCCTCGCGGCTGAAGGCGGGCATGGTGCACATCAACGACCAGACGGTGAACAACGAATTCCAGGTGCCCTTCGGCGGCATGGGCGCCTCCGGCAACGGCAGCCGCTTCGGCGGCCCGGCCAGCTTCGAGGCTTTCAGCCAGACGCAGTGGGTCAGCGTGATGGACAGCGGCATCCAGTACCCCTTTTGAGCGGCTCGCCGCCGGCCCCTGGCCATGCCGCCGGCTTCGATCGACGCGTTTCCCCGCGGCAGCCGCCTTCCCCGGTGCTGTCGCGGGGCTTTTCCCTCGCGGCGTGGCGGCTGACTTTAGGCCGGCTATACCGTAAGTCAGTTAATGGATGTATAAAAACGACTTCTGGATTCGGGTGCTACCCTGCGCCCCGCCGCGAGGTCACCGAGATGAACCCGCCTGCCCCCAGCCCGCTAGAGAGAGCCATCGTCGCCCGTCAGGCCTATTTCGAACACGGCTTGAAGCCGGACGACCTGATAGACGAAGCGATTTTCCGCTCCTGGACGCGCTGCACCGCCGCCGACCGCCGCGAGCGCGATCCGGTGGAGTTCGAGCCGGTCGGCCGCGCCATGCTGCGCGGCCTGCTGGAGCGCGGCCAGCCGCTGCTGCAGGCCGCCGCCGGGCCGCTGGACAAGCTGGCGCGGGCGGTGAGCGGCGCCGGCTATGCGGTACTGATGACCGATGGCGCCGGCTATGCGCTGTCGGTCGGTGGCGCGCTGAACGACCGTCCCCACCCGATGCGGCTGGCTTTCCGCCAGGGGGTGGATCTGTCAGAAGGCGCCATCGGCACGTCGGCCATGTCCTGTGCGCTGAGCGAGCGCCGCGCCATCCGGGTGTTCGGCCCGGAGCACTTCTTCTCCGCCACCCGCATGTTCCACTGCGCCGCCGCCCCCATTCTGGCGCCGGACGGCAGCCTGGCCGGCGTGGTGGACATCACCCGCGATTCGCCGCGGCCGGATTTCGGCGCCCTCGCCCTGGTGAGCCAGTGCGCGCGGGCGATAGAGCGCGAGTTGTTCCGCGCCCGGCCTGCGGCCCACACCCTCACGCTGTCCTGGGACGACAGCCGCCCGGAAGACGCCCAGGACCTGCTGGTGGCGCTGGGCGCGGATGGCGAGATCCTCGGCATGAACGAGCAGGCGCGGCGCTTCCTCGGCGAGCGCGGCGAAGGCGGCGACCATGGCCGGGGCGCCGCGCTGCACTTCGGCGATCTCTTCGAAGGCCGCTTCCAGGCCTGTATGGATGCGCTGCGTCAAGCCCGCGGCCCGGTGCCGCTGCGCCTGCATTCCGGCCTCTGCCTGTTTGCCTCCGCCGGCGGCCCGGTGCAGCCGGCGCTTGCCGCACCACCGCCTGCACGTCCCCCGGCCGCACCACCGCAAACGGTGCTGCCGGAGTTCGGCGATGCCGGCATCCCGCGCCAGCTAGAAACCGCGCTGCGCGCCCTCGCCAACCACCTGCCAGTGCTCCTGCTGGGCGAAACCGGCAGCGGCAAGGAGGTGGCGGCGGACTGCCTGCACCGCCGCAGCCCCCGCGCCGCCGGCCCGCTGGTGGCGCTGAACTGCGCGGCGATACCGGAAACGCTGATCGAGAGCGAGCTGTTCGGCCATGTCGAAGGCGCCTACACCGGCGCCCGGCGCGGCGGCATGCCGGGCAAGATCGAGCTGGCCGATGGCGGCAGCCTGTTCCTGGACGAAATCGGCGACATGCCGATGGCATTGCAGGCGCGGCTGCTGCGGGTGCTGGAGACGCGCGAACTCAGCCGCCTGGGCAGTACCGCCAGCCGGCGGGTGGACTTCCAGCTGATCTGCGCTACCCACCGGGACCTGCAGCAGGCGATGGGCGAGGGCCGCTTCCGCGCCGACCTCTACTACCGCATCGCCGGCTTCACCGTGACGCTGCCGCCGCTGCGCGAGCGCTGCGGGCTGGCGGCGCTGATGGAGGCGCTGCTGGCGGAGGTCTCCGCCGGCCACCGCAGCCTGGCGCCGGCTGCGCTTGCCCGCTTGCTGGCCCATCCCTGGCCGGGCAATGCCCGCGAGCTGCGCCATGCGCTGACCTACGCCCATACCGTGGCCGAGCCGGGCCGCCCGCTGCAGCCGGACGATTTCCCTGCCCTGGCGCCGCCTCAGGCCGCGCCGGCGGCGGCCAGTGGACTGCTCGCCACGCTGGAGGAGGAAGCCATCCAGCGCGCGCTGAAGGAAACCAGCGGCAAGGTGGCCGCCGCCGCCCGCCTGTTGGGCATGAGCCGCGCCACCCTGTACCGCCGGCTGCGCGGGCGGCGCTAGGGCTGCCCGCCGCTCAGCGCGCCGGTGGCCGCAGTGTCAGGCCCTGGTCCGGCAGCGGCAGCGCGGTCTTGTAGCGCACCTGCTTGAGGGCGAAGCTGGAGCGGATGTTGGCGACGCCGGGAACCTTGGTCAGATGGTCCAGGATGAAGCGCTCCAGCGCCTGGATGTCGGGCACCACCACCCGCAGCAGGTAATCCTCGTCGCCGGTCATCAGGTAGCACTCCATCACCTCCGGCCGCTCGTCCATCGCCGCTTCGAAGCGCTTGAGCATGTCCTCCGCCTGCTTCTCCAGCCGCACATGGATGAAGACGTTCACCAGCAGGCCCAGCATCTCCGGCGCCAGCAGCGTGACCTGGCGACGGATCAGCCCCAGTTCCTCCATTGCCTTCACCCGGTTGAAGCAGGGCGTGGGCGAGAGGTTCACCGAGCGGGCCAGTTCGGCGTTGGTGATGCGGGCGTTGTCCTGCAGCCTGTTGAGAATGGCGATGTCGGTGCGGTCGAGTTGTCGCATCGGATAATTTATCCATGAATGGATGAACGGACAGACGAATCGTCTGAAATCAGCGCCAAGCATAGCCAAGGTAAGACAAAAATTCTGCCCGTCGAGGGATAGGATCTTCTCCATGCCGCGCCGCGTGCGCGGCCGCTATCCGTCGATGGAGAACGTCCGTGGCCAGTCCGCTTTCCCCCTGCTCCCTGACTCCGCCGGCCGCCTTCCCCGGGCGCCCGGGCTGGCTGCGTCGGCGGCCATTCGCCGGCCTGCAAGGTGCTGCCCTGCTTGGTCTCGCCATCGTGATCTGGGGTGCGAACTGGCCGGTGATGAAGGCCGGCCTGGAGCACATCACGCCGATCTGGTTCGCCGCCACCCGCTTCGCCCTCGGCGGCCTCTGCCTGTTCGCGCTGCAGCTGGCGACCGGCAGCCTGCGCCTGCCGCGGCGCGGCGACCTGCCGCTGGTGGCCAGCGTCGGCCTGCTGCAGATGCTCGCCTTCACCGTGCTGGGCACGCTGGCGCTGACCGAGATCCCCGCCGGCCGCTCGGCGGTGCTGGCCTACACCACGCCGCTGTGGGTGACGCCGGCCGCCATCCTGCTGTTCGGCGAGCGCCTAGGCCCCCGCCAGGCCGGCGGCACCGTGCTGGGCCTGGCCGGCGTGGCCCTGCTGTTCAATCCGCTGGCGCTGGACTGGCGGGATGCGGCGGTGCTGAAGGCCCACCTGATGCTGCTCGCCGCCTCCCTGTGCTGGGCGGTGTGCATCCTCCATCTGCGCCGCCGGCGCGGCGCCAGCAGCGCATATCACCTCGCGCCCTGGCAGATGCTGGTGGCGACGCTGCTGCTGCTGGTGCTGGCCCGGGTGGTGGAGGGGCCCTACAGCGGCGATGGTTCGCCGGCTTTCTGGCAGGTGGCGCTGTTCGTCGGCCCGTTGGCCACCGCTTTCTGTTTCTGCGCGGTCAACGCCGCCAGCATGCGCCTGCCGGCCACCGCCATGGCCAGCGCGATGCTGGGCGTGCCGGTGGTGGGGCTGGCCCTGTCGGTGCTGCTGCTGGGCGAGGCGCTGACGCCCGCGCTGCTGGCCGGCGTGTGCGCCATCCTCGGCGGCATTGCGCTGGTGAGCCTGCCGGCAAGGCGGGGATGAGGCCGGGGCAGTGCACTGGCGCCGCCCCCCCGGATTGCCGTTTCAGTGCGGCCCGGCGGGCTCACTCCCTTGGCGCGTGGGCTGGCGCGGCGGCAGGCCGATGCCGAGCAGGTGGCGCACCCTGGGCGGGGCCTCGCCGGCATGGAAGCGCACCACCTCGCGCTGCAGGTCGGCATCCGCGCTGTGCACCCGGCGGTGCTGGCGCAGGTGTTCGGCCCAGGACTCGACCAGGAACCACTCGGTGAGCAGCCCGGCGTCGGCCGGGTCTTCCATCACGCCCCAGCTGAAGGCGCCGTCGCGCAGGCGTTCCTCGGAGAGCTGGTGGACGGCGTGGAGGAAGGCGTCGCGGTCGGCGGTGGGAATGCGGTACTCGATCAGGATCATCACCGGGCCGCGGTCGTGGGCGACGGCTTCCGCCATCTCCGGGTCGGGCCAGTGGCGGGCGGGGCCGAGGTCGTCCTCGCCCAGCGGCAGGCGCAGCCGGTGCATGCCCAGCGCCGCCAGCACCAGGCCGACGGCGGCGATCAGCAGCGCCTGCGGCGTGCCCAGGCCCTGGGCGACGAAACCCCACAGCAGGCTGCCGGCGGCGAGCGCGCCGTTGAACACCATCTGGTACACCGCCAGCGCGCGGCCGCGCACCCAGTTCGGCAGGATGGCCTGGGCGGCGCCGGCCATGGTGGTGAGCGCCAGGATCCAGGCCGCGCCCAGCAACAGCAGCAGCGGCAGCGCCAGCCACACCGGCGGCGCGGCGGAGAGGGCGGCCATCACCAGCGCGGTGGCCAGGGCCGAGGCCAGCATCACGCCGTCGCCATCCAGCCGGCGCTGCAGCCGCGGCATCAGCAGCGCGCCGAGGATGGCGCCGGCGCCGACCGCGCCCAGCAGCACGCCGTACAGGCTGGCGCCGCCCTGCAGCAGCTGGCGCGCCACCAGCGGCAACAGCGCCCAGATGCTGCTGCCGAAGGCGAAGTGCACCGCAGTGCGGATGAGCACCACATGCAGCTTGCTGTGGGCGCGGGTATAGCGCAGGCCGGCGCGCAGGGCGCTGAAGAAGTGCTCGCGCAGCGGGTCTTCCGCCTGCGGCGGGCGGCGCCACCACAGCAGGGCGGCGATCACGAACAGGTAGCTGAACAGGTCGGCGCCATAGGTGGCGGCGGCGCCGAAGGCGGCCAGCAGCAGGCCGCCGGCGGCCGGGCCGATGGCGCGGGCGATGTTCACCCCCAGCGAGTTCAGCGCCACCGCCCGCCGCAGCATGGGCTGGGGCACCAGCTCCGGCACGATGGACTGCCAGGTCGGCCCCATCATCGCGGTGCCGACGCCGCCGAGGAAAACCATGGCGATCAGCAGTTCGATGGTGAGCGCCTGGCGCCAGGCCAGCAGCATCAGCGTGCCGCTGACCAGCGCCAGGCCGATCTGCACCGCGACGAGGAAGCGGCGGCGGTCGAGGATGTCGGCCAGCACGCCGGCGGGGATGGCGAGCAGGAACACCGGCAGCGTGGCCGCGGCCTGGATCATGGCTACCGCTGCCGGCGAGGCCGACAGGTCGGTGGCCAGCCAGGCGCTGGCGACGTCGCGCATGAAGCTGCCGATGTTGCCCATCACCGTCGCCACCCACAGTACGGCGAAGGTGGGCAAGGCGAGCGGGGCGAAGGCGCCGGTGGCGGCGCTGGTGGTGGAGTCGGCCGTGGAGGCCGCGGTCTTGGTCATGATGATCAGAATGCCCAGCAGGCGCAGCCGAGCGCGCCCCAGAAGCTGCGCGCATCGCCGGCCGGCACCTGGGCCGCCCAGGCCTGCGCATGGGCGTGGCCGTGCACACCGCAGGCGCTGGCGCAGCCGCAGGCGGCGTCCGGTTGCAGGCGGGCCGTGGTGTAGCCCTGGGCGGGCTGGATGGCGCGCGGGCGGTAGCCGCCGTCGTGGCGCACCGGCGACCAGTCCGGCATGGCCGGCGGAAGCTCCGGCGCCAGCGGGCCGAATTCCTGGTCGCCATGCACCACCTGGCCGCCGAGCACGGTGAGCACCGAGGTGATGTCCTGGATCTCGTCGCCGGGCACGGCGAAGTAGTCGGCGGAGAGCACCGCCAGGTCGGCGAGCTGGCCGGCCTTGATCTGGCCTTTCTTGCCGACTTCGGAGGAGAACCAGGTGTTGGCCTCGGTCCACAGCCGCAGCGCGGTGTCGCGGTCCAGCAGCTTGGCCTGGGGATAGAGGCCGAGGCCGCCCACCGTTTTGCCGGTGGTGAGCCAGGACAGCGACACCCAGGGGTTGTAGGAGGCGACGCGGGTGGCGTCGGTGCCGGCGCCCACCTTCACCCCGCGCTCCAGCATCTTCTTCACCGGCGGCGTGGCTTCGGCGGCGCGGGCGCCGTAGCGCTCGACGAAGTACTCGCCCTGGTAGGCCATGCGGTGTTGCACGGCGATGCCGCCGCCGAGCGCGGCGATGCGGTCGATGTTGCGTTCGGAGATGGTCTCGGCGTGGTCGAAGAACCAGTTGAGGCCGTCGAAGGGCACGTCGCGGGCGACCTTCTCGTACACGTCCAGCGCGCGCGAGATGGTTTCGTCGTAGGTGGCGTGCAGCCGCCACGGCCAGCGCTTTTCGGCGAGCAGGCGGATCACCGGCTCCAGGTCGGCTTCCATGGAGGGCGGCATGTCCGGGCGTTCGACGCGGAAATCCTCGAAGTCGGCGGCGGTATAGACCAGCATCTCGCCGGCGCCGTTGTGGCGGTAGAGGTCGTCGCCCTGGCCGGGCTGCACCTGGGCGCTCCAGCTCTTGAAGTCGGCCAGTTCTTCCTTGGGCTTCTGGGTGAACAGGTTGTAGGCCAGGCGCACGGTGAGCTGGCCCTCGCGGTGCAGCTCCTCGATGATCCGGTAGTCGTCCGGGTAGTTCTGGAAGCCGCCGCCGGCATCGATGACGCCGGTGACGCCGAGGCGGTTCACCTCGCGCATGAAGTGGCGGGTGGAGTTCTTCTGGTACTCCGGCGGCAGCTTGGGGCCCTTGGCGAGCGTGGCGTAGAGGATGGTGGCGTTGGGCTGGGCCAGCAGCAGGCCGGTGGGGTTGCCGTGGGCGTCGCGCACGATCTCGCCGCCCGGCGGGTTGGGGGTGTCCTTGGTGTAGCCCACCGCGCGCAGGGCGGCGCCGTTGAGCAGGGCGCGGTCGTAGAGGTGGAGGATGAACACCGGCGTGTCCGGCGCGGCGGCGTTGAGTTCTTCCAGCGTGGGCAGGCGCTTTTCGGCGAACTGATGTTCGGTGAAGCCGCCCACCACCCGCAGCCACTGCGGCGCCGGGGTGCGCGCGGCCTGTTCCTTCAGCATGCGCATGGCCTCGGCCAGGGAGCGCACGCCATCCCAGCGCAGTTCGAGGTTGTAGTTGAGGCCGCCGCGGATGATGTGCATGTGGCTGTCGATCAGGCCGGGGATGGCGCGGCGGCCGTGGAGGTCGATGACGCGGGTGTGGCCGCCGGCCAGCGGCATGACGTCCTGCCGGCTGCCGACGGCGATGAAGCGGCCATCGCGGATGGCGACGGCTTCGGCTTCCGGGTTCTGCTTGTCCAGGGTGGCGAACTTGCCGTTGGTGAGGATGAGGTCGGGGGTGCTGGCGTTGGCGGGCATGGGATGTCCTCGGCGAGGGGGCGGTCGCAATCGGAAAGCGGGCGGCGCAGGCAATGCAGCCCGCCGCCGGCGGGGGCGGCGGGTTGTCATCAGGTGGCGGTCAGCGTGCCGGAACGGCAGGAATGGCCTTGTGTGGCGTGCTGGTGCGCTGGGCCGCCTTGTGCACCATGGTGTAGGCGTAATCCACGCCCATGCCGTAGGCGCCGGAGTGCTCCTTCACCAGCTTCATCACCGCATCGTAGGTGTCGCGGTGGGCCCAGTCGCGCTGCCATTCGAGCAGCACCTGCTGCCAGGTCACCGGCACCACGCCGGCCTGCACCATGCGCTGCATGGCGTAGTCGTGCGCTTCCTTGCTGGTGCCGCCGGAGGCGTCGGCCACCATGTAGATCTCGTAGCCGCCTTCGAGCATGGCGCACAGGGCGAAGGTGGTGTTGCACACCTCGGTCCACAGGCCGGAGACGATGATCTTGTTGCGGCCGTTGGCGGCCAGGGCGTCGCGCACCTTCTGGTCGTCCCAGGAGTTCATCGAGGTCCGCTCCAGCAGCGGCTGCTCGGGGAAGACATCGAGCAGTTCGGGGTAGGTGTAGCCGGAGAAGGAGTCGGTTTCCACCGTGGTGATGGTGGTGGGGATGTTGAAGATCTTCGCCGCCTTGGCCAGGCCGACGGTGTTGTTCTTCAGCACCTGGCGGTCGATGGACTGCACGCCGAAGGCCATCTGCGGCTGGTGGTCGATGAAGATGAGCTGGCTGTTTTGCGGGGTCAGGACTTCGAGCTTGGGGTTGGACATCTTCTGCTCCTTTTGTTGTCGATTGCACTGCTGGGGGGTTGTTGCTGGGGCGATTGCCGCGCCGGGCTGTCGCATCGCCCATAAGCAGACTAGGCGCTAAAGTGGAGTACGACCATCGGCTGTTCGTATCAGCGGGATGCAATGGTGGAGAGTGCCGCGCCGCTGTGCGTGCGGGAGCGGGGGCGATCTTCCGGTCGCCCCCGCCCGGAAGGCGACCGCGCCGGCGGCGGCGAAGGCTCAGGCGGCCGCCGTTGCGCCCCGCCGGCGATGGTCGTAGCATGCGCGGCGCGTCATGCCATTGCGCTGGCGCCGCCCGCGCGACACGCGCCCCACCTTCCCGGCTCACCGATGCGTCTCTGCTTCCGCCCCGATTTCCTGCTCGCCGCGGCCCTGTCATGTGCTTCGCTGCCCGTGCTGGCGCTGCAGCCGCTGACGCTGGACGCGCCCGCCGGCGGCTGGAACCGCGGCGGCTTCACCGACCGCAGCGAGGACAGCGGCGTCGCCTACCCCTACTCGCCGATAGACCGCGGCGCCCAGGCCGGCCGCACGCTGATCCGCGGCCGCCTCGCCGCCGAGCACCGCGCCCGCGACGCCAACGGCAAGGTGCGCACGCCGCCCACGCTGGTGGTCAACGGCAACCCGATGCCGTTGTACAGCGATACCGACGGCCGCTTCGCCCGCCCCTATGCCTTCGCCCCCGGCTCCAACAGCGTGGAGATCCGCAGCGCCGGGGGCGAGTCCCTGGGCCGGCTGCAGTTCTACGAAGCCAATCCGGCGCGGCCGCGCGCCCAACTGCGCGCCATCCTGGCCTGGGACGACGACCAGGCGGAGGTGGATCTGCATGTGCTGACGCCGGACGGCCAGCACGCCTTCTGGGCGCATCCGCAGCTCAGCAACGGCGGCGGCATGGATGTGGACAGCGTGGATGGCGCCGGCCCGGAGATGTTCTCCATGACCGCGCCGCTGCGCGGCCCCTACCAGCTCTATGTGAACTACTGGGGCAACTTCGGCAGCGCCGGCTACCATTTCGACGACAGCACCCGGCAGCGCAAGATCATCACCTGCCGCATCACCCTCGTCTTCCATGAAAACACCCCGCAGGAGCGGCGCGAGAGCTTCGTCGTGCCGCTGCGCAAGATCGGCGATCTCACCCATGTCAAAACCGTCATCTTCTGAGCACGCCGCGCTTTTTCTCGCCCTCGCCCTGCCGGCGGCGGCAGCCTGGGCGCAGGCCGAGATGCCCCTAGGCGGCTGGCGCACCGGCAGCGCCGACGCGCCCTACACCCAGGAGGTGAACTACCCCGCCTCCCGCGCCGGCATGCCCGCCGGCACGCCGGACGCGGCGCAGATCCGCGGCCGCATCGCCCGCCAGGGCAAGGGCCCGGCCACCCTGGTGGTCAACGGCAACGCCATGCCGCTGGAAGTGGACGAGCAGGGCCGCTACGGCCGCGCCTACAGCTTCGCCACCGGCTCCAACAGCGTCGAGATCCGCGACGGCGAAGGCCGCAGCGTGCAGCGCACCCAGTTCTACCAGACCGCCGCCGGCCAGCCGCAGGCGCGGCTGCGGGTGGTGCTGAGCTGGGATACCGACGGCACCGACCTCGACCTCCATGTGCTGACACCGGACGGCGAGCACGCCTGGTACGGCAACCGGGTGGTGCGCAGCGGCGCCATCGATGTGGACGTCACCACCGGCTACGGCCCGGAGATCTTCGCCTCGCCGTCGCCGTCCAAGGGCCCCTACCTGGTCTATGTGAATTACTACGGCAGCGGCCGGAGCCATCTGCTCACCACCGCCCGCGTCAGCGTGATCTCCAACGAAGGCACGCCGGACGAGCGCCGCCAGGAGTTCGACGTGCCGATGCGCGCCGCCGGGGAGCTGACGCTGGTGCGGCAGTTCGTCTATCCCTGAGCGGTCGTCTCCCCCTGGGCGGGCGCGGCCGGCGGCTTTCCGCGAGCGGTGGCGAGGGGCGATACTGCCCCTCCCCCAGCACGAAGAGGACAGCCATGTTCCCCGCCAACACCGCCGCGATCCCGGCGGATAGCGAGCTTTTCCCCGGCTTCTCCAGCCTGAAGGTGGAGGTCGAGCCCGGCCTCTCCCTCGCCTGCGTCACCGATGCCGTCGCGGGCGACACGCGGCCGCCGCTGCTGCTGCACGGTCATCCGCAGACCCACGCCATCTGGCACAAGGTGGCGCCGGAGCTGGCGCGCCACTTCACCCTGGTGGCCGCCGACCTGCGCGGCTACGGCGACTCCGCCAAGCCGGCCGGCGCGCCGGATCACGCCAACTACGCCAAGCGCCGCATGGCCGCCGACATGGCGACGCTGATGCGCCTGCTCGGCCATGAGCGCTTTGCCGTGCTCGCCCACGACCGTGGCGCCCGCGTCGCCCACCGCCTCGCCGCCGACCATGCGCAGGCGGTGAGCCGCCTGGTGCTGCTGGACATCGCGCCGACGCTGGCGATGTATGAGCAGACCAGCGAGGCCTTCGCCCGCGCCTATTGGCACTGGTTCTTCCTGATCCAGCGCGCGCCGCTGCCGGAACGCCTGATCGAGGCCGACCCGGCCGCCTACCTGCGCGACGTCATGGGCAGTCGGCATGCCGGCCTCGCCCCCTTCGACCCGCGCGCCTTCGCCGAGTACGGCCGCTGCCTCGCCCAGCCCGGCAGCGCCCACGGCCTGTGCGAGGACTACCGCGCCGCCGCCGGCATCGACCTGGAACACGACCGCGCCGACCGCGACGCCGGCCGCAAGCTGCCCATGCCGCTGCTGGCGTTGTGGGGCGCCCAGGGCGTGGTGCAGCGCTGCTTCGACCCGCTGGCCGAGTGGCGCCGGGTGGCGGAGCAGGTGGACGGCGGTGCCCTGCCCTGCGGCCACTACGTGCCGGAGGAAGCGCCGGCGGCGCTGCTGGAGCGGGCGCTGCCCTTTCTGCTGGCGGCTTAGGCGGCGCCCTTGCGCAGCCAGCCCAGCACTGGCTGCAGGCCCGCCAGCGCCGGTGCTTCCCTCAGCACCGTGGCGGCATCCGTCCACGGATAGGGCAGCGACAGCAGCCACTGGAACACCGTGGGCGCCTGCGCCGCGGGCAGCACCTCCATCGCGGCGATGACGATCTTCAGCTTCTCGGCGCAGCGCGGCTCGGCGGTTTCGAAGTACCAGTCGTAGCTGCCGCAGCCCACGCGCACCTCGCCCTTTTCCTTGTCGGTCATGCCGACCAGCCAGTCGCAGCGGAAGTGGGCGGTCTCGACCGCCGGACGGCCGAGGTAGAAGGTGTAGACATTGTCGTAGCGCTCGCCGAAGCGGCGCACCAGCACGTCGGTGATGGCGCCCAGGCCCTCGCTGCGGGCGGGAAAGGCGATGTTGTCGCTGGCGACCTGCATCTCCAGTACCGCGTCCGGAGCGAAGGCGTGCTGCATGTGGAGGGGGCGGTTTTCGTCCTTGGCGTGGAGGTAGGCGCGCAGGACGCGTTCGGCGCTGTTCATGGGTTCTCGGGGTGGGTTGGGAACAGGGAGGTGCCCGGCCGGCCATGCCGGCATGGAGCTACGCAGGGAGGCGCCGGGCGGTGATTGTTCGATTTGTTGATTTCATCTATAACTTGTCGATAAATCGTATACGAAAAGAGAAAACCATGAGCAAACCGCCAGCCGCCCTGCCCTGCATGGTTCCGGAAGCCGGCCGCATCGTCTCCTCCCAGCACCTGGTGTCGCCGCGTTCGCCGGAGTTGTCGGAACTGGAGTACGGCATGATCCTGGCCTGGAACGCCTTCTCGCGCTGGATGATCCGTGCCAGCGCAGCAACCGGGGTGCCCGACATGACGGCGCTGGACGTGCTGGTGCTGCACCACGTCGCCCACCGCGAGCGCGGCAAGCGCCTGGCCGACATTTGCTTCGTGCTCAACGTGGAGGACACCCACGTGGTGTCCTACTCGCTGCGCAAGCTGGCCGGGCTGGGCCTGGTGCGCAGCGAGCGCCGCGGCAAGGAAGCCTTCTTCTTCCTCACCGACAAGGGCTGCGAGGTCTGCCTCGCCTACCGCGACGTGCGCGAATCCTGCCTGATGGAGGGCTTCTCCGGCAGCGAGGAAGACAATGCCCGCATCGGCGAGCTGGCGGCGCTGCTGCGCATGCTCTCCGGCCGCTACGACCAGGCGGCGCGGGCGGCGGCCACGGCGGTGCCGGGATGAGCCCGCAGATCCGCTTGCTGGATGCCGGCGACGCCGCGCTGACGGTGGAGTTCGGCGACGCCATAGACCCCGGCCTGCTGGCGGCGGTGAACGCGCTGGACGCGGCGGTGGAGCGGCTCGCCCGCGCCGGCGGCCTGCCCGGGCTGATCGAGGCGGTGCCCACCTTCCGCTCCCTCACCCTGCTCTACGACCCGCTGCTCACCTGTCGCGCCGACGTCGAGGCCGCGCTGGCGCCGCTGCTGGCCGGCGCGGGCGAAACGCAGGCCGCCAGCGGGCGGCACTGGCGGCTGCCGGTGTGCTACGGCGGCGAGGCCGGCCCCGACCTGGAGGCGACTGCCACCGCCATCGGCGCCACCGCCGACGAGGTGGTGGCGCTGCACGCCGGCACCGAATACCGGGTGTACATGCTGGGCTTCATGCCCGGCTTCCCCTTCATGGGCGACCTGCCGGAGCGGCTGCGCCTGCCGCGCCGCGCCGAACCGCGGCTGCGGGTGGCGCCGGGCAGCGTCGCCATCGCCACCGGGCTGAGCGCGATCTATCCCTGGGAAAGCCCCGGCGGCTGGCACTTGCTGGGGCGTTGCCCGGTACGCCTGTTCGACCCGGCGGCGGCCGAGCCTTCGCTGTTGGCGGCGGGCGATTGCGTGCGTTTCGAGCCGGTGTCCGCCGCCGAGTACGCGCGGCTGGCGGCGGCGGTGGCGGCGGGAGAATTGCCGCCGGCGCACTGGCGCCCCGAGGCGGCGGCTGGAGGCGGGCGATGAGCGCGGCCAGGCCCATCGGTGTCGAAGTGCTGTCGCCCGGCGCCTTCGCCACGCTGCAGGATGGCGGCCGCCGGGGTTTCCGCCGCATCGGCGTGCCCTGGGCCGGGGTGCTGGATCGCCGGCTGATGCGCCTTGCCAATGCGCTGGCCGGCAATGCGGAAGACTGCGCGGTGATCGAGTGCTTCGACGGCGGCCTGCAGCTGGCTGCCCGCGGCGGCGCGGTCCGCATCGCGGTGGCCGGCCATGCCGCGCTGGAGATCGGCAGCGGCGAGGCGCGGCGGGCGCTGCCGGCCTGGCGCTCGCTGACGCTGGCCGAAGGCGAGGTGCTGCGCATCCGCCGCATGGAGCGCGGCCGGCTGGCGATGGTGGCGGTGGCCGGGCTGGCGCCGCCGGCGGTCATGGGCAGCGCCGCCACCTATGCGCGTGCCGGCCTGGGCGGCATCGACGGCCAGGGCCGGACGCTGACCGCCGGCGACCTGCTGCCGGCCGCCGCCGCGGCGGAGGGTCCGGAGCGGGTGCTGCCGCAGCCGCCCGGCGGCGATGCCGCGCCCATCCGGGTGATTCCCGGGCCACAGGCGGATCACTTTTCCGCCGAGGCGCTGGCGGCCCTGGTGGCGGGCGAATACCGCGTCACCGCCGAGGCCGACCGCATGGGCGTGCGCCTGGAGGGGGCGACGCTGGCGCATGCCGGCGCGGCGGAAATCGTCTCCGATGCCACCGTGCCCGGCTCCATCCAGGTGCCGGGCAAGGGCCAGCCCATCGTGCTGCTGGCCGATGCCCAGACCGCCGGCGGCTATCCCAAGATCGCCACCGTGATCAGCGCCGACATTCCCCGCCTGGCGGCGCTGCGGCCGGGGGAGCCCCTGTGTTTCGCCGCGGTGGATGTGGCCGAGGGCGAGCGTCTGGCGCGGGTGGCGGAGGCCTGCACCCGCGAGCTGCTGGCGGCCATCCGCCCGCTCTACGCCGACGGCGTGGATCTGGCCGCGCTCTATGCCTGCAACCTGGTGGGCGGCGTGGTGCATGCGCTGGGCCCGGATTACCGCCCGCTGCTGGACCCGCGGCCTCAGCCGGCCGACCCGAAGAGGAGCACGCTGTGAAGATCAACCTCAACGCCGACCTCGGCGAATCCTTCGGCGCCTGGAAGATGGGCGAGGACGAAGCCCTGCTGCAGGTGGTGAACTCCGCCAACATCGCCTGCGGCTTCCACGCCGGCGACCCGATGGTGATGCGCCGCACGGTGCGCGCCGCGCTGGCCGCCGGCGTCAGCCTGGGCGCCCACCCCGCCTACCCGGACCTGCAGGGCTTCGGCCGCCGGCCGATGGCGCTGTCGCCGGCCGAGGTGGAAGCGGCGGTGATCTACCAGGTGGGCGCGCTGGCCGCCTTCGCCGCCGCCGAGGGCGGCCGCCTCAGCCATGTGAAGCCGCACGGCGCGCTGAGCAACCAGGCCTGCGAGGACGCCGCGCTGGCGGACGCGGTGGCGCGGGCGGTGCGCGCGGTGGACCGCGAACTCATCTTGCTGGCGCCGGCGCTGTCGCAGCTCTACTTCGCCGGCGAGCGCGCCGGCCTGCGGGTGGCCGCCGAGATCTTCGCCGACCGCGCCTACACCGACGAGGGCATGCTGATGCCGCGCAGCCGAGCCGGCGCGGTGCTGCACGACCACGCCGAAGTCGCCGCCCATGTGCTGCGCATGCTGGCGGCAGGCGGCATCGTCGCCCACTCCGGCAAGGTGCTGCCGGCACCGATGCAGAGCATCTGCGTGCATGGCGATACGCCAGGGGCGGTGGAGAGCGCGCGCCATCTCGCCGCCGCGCTGAGCGCCGCGGGCTGGACGCTGGCGCCGCTACCGGCGCTGGTGGATGGGCAGGCCGGCTGAACGGCCTGCTCGTGGTGAGCTACCTGAGGTGAGCTACCTGAACTGGGCCACTTCAGGTGGGCCACGGCAGGGCTGATTCCGGCCTCCCGTCGTGCCGCTGCGCTGCCGATGCGCCGTGCCTGCTGATAAGCTCGGATGATCGCCCTTTTCACTCAAGCAGCTAACGTGATCGAACTCCGCGGCATCGAAACCTTCTACTGGGTCGCCACACTGGGCGGTTTCCGCTGCGCGGCGGAGAAGCTGCACACCAGCCAGCCGGCGGTATCGCAGCGGGTCGCACAGCTGGAGCAGGCGCTGGGCGCGCGCTTGTTCGACCGCGACACCCGCGGCGTGCGGCTTACCGCCAAGGGGCAGGAATTGCTGCCCCACGCCGAGCGCATGCTGCAGATGCGCCATGACATGCTGCTGGTGGCGCGCTCGCAGAACGCCATCAGCGGCCGGGTCTGCATCGGCGTGGCGGAGACCATCGTGCAGACCTGGCTGCCGGCGCTGCTGGAGCGGGTGCACAGCACCTTCCCTGAGGTGGTGTTGGAGATCGAGGTGGATACCACGCCGGTGCTGCGTTCCCACCTGGTCGGCCGGCAGATAGACCTCGCCTTCCTGATGGGCCCGCTGGCCGACGCCAACGTCGAGAACCTGCCGCTGTGCCGCTATCCGCTGGCCTGGGTCGCCAGCCCGCAGCTGGACCTGGGGCCGGAGCCGCTGACGCTGCAGCGGGTGGCGCAGCTGCCCATCATCACCTACCCCTCCGGCAGCCGGCCTTACCAGGTGGTGCGCGAGATGTTGCTGCGCGCCGGCGTGGCGGCGCCGCGCATGTACGGCCTCGCCTCGCTGGCGATGGCGGTGCGCATGGCGCGGGATGGCATAGGCACCAGCGTGATCGCGCCGGTCTTCCTCGGCAAGGAACTCGCGGAGGGCCGGCTGCGGCTGCTGCAGGTGGCGGCCGAACCCTTGCCGGAGCTGGCCTTTACCGCCAGCTGGCTGCATGGCAGCGACAGCCATGTGGCGGAGGCCATCGCCCGGCTGGCGGCGCAGGTGGCGGCCAGCGCGGAGGGTGGAGAGGCGGCGGCTGATTCGTTTTTCTTATAAGTCTCAATCCGAACATACGATTAGACAGTGCGGTACTTCTGGGCTGAAATGGATTTGCAACAACCCGTTACCCCGGAGTCCGCATGTCCGCATCCGCCGCCGTACCCGCCAGTGTCGCCGCCCGCCTGCAGGCGCGCAGCGGCGCTTTCACCGGCCCCACGGCCAACCTGGCGCCCGGCCATGTGCAGGCCAATCTCGCCATCCTGCCGCGCGAGCTGGCCAACGACTTCCTGCTGTTCTGCCAGCGCAATCCCAAGCCCTGTCCGCTGGTGGGCGTGTCGGAGGCGGGCAACCCGCGCCTGCCGTCCATAGGCGAAGACCTGGACATCCGCAGCGACGTGCCGCGCTACCGGGTGTGGCGCGACGGCGAGGTGGTGGAGGAATGCACCGATGTGTCCCACGTCTGGAGGGATGACCTGGTGAGCTTCGCCATCGGCTGCTCCTTCTCCTTCGAGGAGGCGCTGCTGGCCGCCGGCATCGACATCCGCCACATCAGCGCCGGCAGCAATGTGCCGATGTTCCGCACCAGCATTCCCACCGTGCCGGCTGGCCGCTTCTCCGGCCCGCTGGTGGTGTCGATGCGGCCGATGAAGGCGGCCGACGCCATCCGCGCCATCCAGATCACCTCCCGTTTTCCATCGGTGCATGGCGCGCCGGTGCACCTGGGCGACCCGGCGCAGATCGGCATCCGCGACGTGATGGCGCCCGACTACGGCGACGCGGTGGAGATCCGCGCCGGCGAGATTCCGGTGTTCTGGGCCTGCGGGGTGACGCCGCAGTCGGTGGTGGCGGCGGCGCGGCCGTCGTTCTGCATCACCCATGCGCCGGGCCACATGCTGGTGACCGATCTGAAGAACGCAGACCTGGCCTTGTTCTGATTTCCCTGCCCACCGGCGGCGGGGGCCGCCGGTGGGTAAGCAGCCTTTCCCGTGAATCACCCCTCACCCCATCGGAGGAGCGTCCCATGAAAAAAACCCTAGCCGTTATCGCCGGTACCCTGCTTGCCGGTTCCGCACTGGCCCAGGACCTGCCCAAGACCCAGCTCAAGATCGTCGGCGGCCTGAGCAACCTGACCGCCTATACCGACTACGAGCGGCCGTTCTGGACCAAGACCATCCCCGAGAAGTCCGGCGGCCAGGTCACCGCCGAGATTAAGGGCTTCAACGAGATGGGCCTGAAGGGGCCTGAGCTGCTGCGCCTGATGTCCCAGGGCGTGGTCGAGTTCGGCACCGCCACCCTGTCCTACTTCGCCAGCGACAACCCGATCAACGAGGCCATCGACCTCGCCGGCCTGGCACCGGACGTGACCACTGCGCGCAAGGTCACCGAAGCCTTCGAGCCGGTGTATGCCAAGTTCTACGGCGAGGGCTCCAAGGTGAAGCTGCTGGGCATCTCCACCTATCCGGCGCAGGTGCTGTTCTGCAACGCCGAGGTGAAGGGCCTGGCCGACCTGAAGGGCAAGAAGGTGCGCACCAGCAGCCGCAACCAGGCCGAGTTCGTCGAGGCGGTGGGCGGCTCCAGCGTGACCCTGGCCTTCGGCGAGGTGGTGCCGGCGCTGCAGAACAAGGTGGTGGATTGCGCCATCACCGGTTCGCTGTCGGGCTACTCCGCCAAGTGGTTTGAAGTCTCCACCCATCTGTACGCGCTGCCCATCAACTGGAACCAGCAGATCCACGCGGTGAACCAGAAGGCCTGGGACAAGCTGGATCCCAAGGTGCAGGCTTTCCTGCAGGCCGAGGTGAAGACCCTGGTGAACGACATCTGGGACGCCGCCGCGCGCCAGACCCAGGAAGGCTATGACTGCAACACCGGCGCCGCCGCGTGTCCCAACCCGGTGAAGGGCAAGATGGTGCTGGTGCAGCCCAGCGCGGCCGACATGGCGGAGCTGAAGAAGATCCGCGAAACGGTGCTCTCCAAGTGGGCGGCGCGCTGCTCGGCCCAGTGCGTGAGCGACTTCAACGCCACCGTCGGCAAGGCCATAGGCGTGACCGCCAGCAAGTAAGCCTTGCACCTTCCGGCCAGGGCGCGCCTGCCCGCGCGCCCTGGCCTCGTCCCTGCAGTCGGGTCGTCCGGCCTCTGGAGTTTTCCTCATGACCAAGACGAATTGCGCCGCGCTTTCCCGCCTGCTGGGAATGGCGCGAACGATGTCGCGGCTGGCGGTATGGGTGGGTGGCGCGCTCACCCTCGCCAGCGTGTTCCTCATTGCGGTGGACGTGCTCGCCCGCCGCTTTCTCGGCGTCACCACCGGCGGGGCGGACGAGCTGTCCAGTTACGCCTTCGCCATCAGCACCACCTGGGCGCTGGCCTTCACCGCGCTGGAGCGCGCCAACGTGCGGGTGGACGTGATCTACCAGCACCTGCCGGTGCGCCTGTGCGCGGTGCTGGACTGGCTGGCGCTGGTTTCCCTCGGCGTGTTCTCGGTGTACCTGAGCTACTACGCCTATGACGTCGCGGTGACCTCCTGGGACGGCAAGGCCGCCGCCAACACGCCGCTGGCGACGCCGCTGTGGATTCCGCAGGCGCTGTGGGTGCTGGGCCTGGTCTGGTTCTCGATGGTGCTGGCGCTGATGTTGGTGCGCGCCTCGGTGGCGCTGGTGACCGGCGACCTGGAGACCGTGCGCGAGATCGCCGGGGTGAAGTCCGCCCAGGAAGAGGCGGAGGAAGAAGCCGCCGCCGGCGAGCGCATCGTCAAGGGAGAAGCCGCATGATCGCCGTCGCCCTCATCCTGCTGCTGGTGCTGATCGGCCTCAGCCTGCCGGTGGCCGCCGCGCTCGGCGTGCTCGGCCTCATCCTGGACCCGATCTACTCCATCCTGCCGCTCACCCGCGCGATGGGCGAGATGGCCTGGAGTTCGAACAACGAGTTCCTGCTCGTCGCCATTCCGATGTTCATCCTGCTGGGCGAGGTGCTGCTGCGCGCCGGCTTCGCCGAGCGCATGTACGGGGCGATGAGCCTGTGGCTGTCGTGGCTGCCGGGCGGGCTGATGCACGCCAACATCGGCGCCTCCACCGTGTTCTCTGCCACCTCCGGCTCCAGCGTGGCCACCGCCGCCACCGTGGGCACGGTGGCGCTGCCGCAGATCAAGCGCTTCGGCTACAACGAGCCGCTGTTCCTCGGCTCCATCGCCGCCGGCGGCACGCTGGGCATCCTGATTCCGCCGTCGATCAACCTGGTGATCTATGGCGTGCTCACCAACACCTCGGTGCCCAAGCTCTACCTCGCCGGCATCCTCCCCGGCTTCCTGATGGCGCTGATGTTCATGGCGGTGATCGTGACCGCCTGCGTGCTCAAGCCGGAATGGGGGGGCCAGCGGGTGCGGGCGAGCTGGGGCGAGCGCTTCGCCTCCCTGGTGCACCTGCTGCCGCCGCTGGGCATCTTCCTGCTGGTGGTGGGCTCCATTTACGCCGGCATCGCCACGCCGACCGAGGCCGCCGCGCTGGGCGTGGTGGGGGCGCTGATCCTGGCGGCCTGCTTCCGCCGCCTCGGCTTCGCCATGCTGCGCGAGGCGCTGGAGAACACCATGCGCGCCACCGCGATGATCATGATCATCGTCATCGCCGCCGCCTTCCTCAACTTCATCATGTCGGCCATCGGCCTCACCGACGCCATCACCCAGACCCTGTCCGGCCTGGGCCTGTCGCCGGGCTGGATGCTGCTGGCGGTGGTGGTGTTCTACGTCATCCTCGGCTGCTTCATGGAAACGCTGTCGATGATGATCACCACCATTCCCATCATCGCCCCGGTGATGATCGCGCTGGGCTTCGATCCGGTGTGGTTCGGCATCGTCGTCATCATGCTGGTGGAAACCGCGCTGATCACCCCGCCGGTAGGCCTCAACCTCTTCGTCGTGCAGAGCCTGCGCAAGAGCGGCTCCATGCAGGCGGTCATCGCTGGCAGCCTGCCCTTCGTGGCGGCGCTGTTCGCCATGGTCGCAATGCTTGCCTTCGTTCCCGGGCTGGCCCTGTGGCTGCCCTCGGTGTTCGGCTGAACGCCCCCATCCCCAACATCCCAAGGAAAGAACAAGACCATGAAACTGCACTTCACGCTTGAGATCGACGGCGGTAGCCGTCCGCTGGAAGCCGACATCCGCCAGCTGGTCATCGCCGGCTGGGCCGGCCGCGACCGCGCCGCCATCGAGCACCACATCGAGGAGCTGGCAGAGATCGGCGTGCCGCGCCCCAGCAGCGTGCCGCTGTACTACCGCGTGGCTGCCAACCAGGTGACGCAGGACGCCACCATCCAGGTCGTCGGCGGCGACAGCTCCGGCGAGGTGGAAGCCTTCGTCTTCAAGGTGGATGGCGAGCTCTACCTCTCCATCGCCTCCGACCACACCGACCGCAAGCTGGAAGCCCACAGCGTGGCGCTGTCCAAGCAGATCTGCGTGAAGCCGGTGGCCACCACCGCCTGGCGCCTGGCCGACGTCGCCGGCCACTGGGACGAGCTGCAGGTGCGCTCCCGCATCATCGAGAACGGCGCCGAGGTGCTCTACCAGGACGGCACCCTGGCCAGCCTGCGCACCGCCGAGGACCTGATCGCCGGCTACACCGGCGGCAAGGGCCTGGAAGAAGGCACCGGCATGACCTGCGGCACCGTCGCCGTCATCGGCGGCATCCGGCCGGCAGCCACCTTCGAGATGGAGCTGCACGACCCGCGCAGCGGCCGCAGCATCCGCCACCGCTACACCGCCACCGTGTTGCCCGAAGTCGCCTGAGTGGCAGGCGGCGCCGCCGGGCGGCGGTCCCTCCCCGCCCGGCGGCATTCCACCGTGCCGGCTGCCACGCCTGCGGCCGGCATGCTTGCCTTACCATGCGCTGGCGCGCCGCCCAGGGCCTGAGAGTCTTGCCCGGCGCGCCATCCTGATGCCGCAGCGACGCCGGCGCCCTCGCGGCCCGGCGCCTCCTTCATCGCCGATAACGAGACTCCGCCCCATGCTCCCCACCATCGAACTCCTGGCCGCCGAGCTGGCCGCAGGCCGCCGCAGCGCCGTCGAACTCACCACCGCCGCGCTGGGCCGCGCCACCGACCTCGCCGGCGAAGGCGCGCGGGTGTTCACCCGCATCGACGCCGAGCGCGCCATGGCCGCCGCCAGTGCCTCCGACACCCTGCGCGCCGCCGGCATCGTGCGCTCGCCGCTGGAAGGCCTGCCGGTGTCGGTG
This sequence comes from Azoarcus indigens, assembly GCF_004361735.1. GTDB lineage: Bacteria > Pseudomonadota > Gammaproteobacteria > Burkholderiales > Rhodocyclaceae > Azoarcus > Azoarcus indigens. The sequence continues at coordinate 88,953 of NZ_SNVV01000017.1, forward strand.
AAGGACCTGTTCGACATCGCCGGCCAGCCCACCACCGCCGGCTCGGTGCTGCTGAAGGATGCGCCGCCGGCCGCCCGCAACGCGGTGGTCATCGACCGCCTGATCGCCGCCGGCGCGGTCATCGTCGGCCGTACCAACATGACCGAGTTCGCCTACTCCGGCCTCGGCCTCAACCCCCACTACGGCACTCCGCGCAACCCCTGGGACCGCGCCACCGGCCGCATCCCCGGCGGTTCCTCCTCCGGTGCGGCGGTGTCGGTCAGCGACGGCATGGCGGTGGCGGCGGTGGGCTCGGACACCGGCGGCTCGGTGCGCATCCCCTCCGCCCTGTGCGGCCTCACCGGCTTCAAGCCCACCGCCCGCCGCGTCAGCATGGAAGGCGTGCTGCCGCTGTCCACCGCGCTGGACTCCATCGGCCCGCTGGCCGCCTCGGTGCGCTGCTGCGCCATCATGGACGCGGTGCTGGCCGGCGAGCCGGTGGACATCCCCGCCGCCGCCGAACTCGCCGACGCCAGCTTCGCTGTGCCCACCGACGTGGCGCTGAACGACATGGACGAGACCGTGGCCACCGCCTTCGAGATCGCCCTCGCCCGCCTGCAGGCCGAAGGCGCCCGGGTGCGCCGCATTGCGCTGCCGGAGTTCTCCCAGCTCGCCCAGCTGCACGCCCGCGGCACCTTCACCGCCGCCGAAGCCTGGGCCTGGCACCGCGGCTACCTGGAAAACCGCGGCGCCGAGTACGACCCCCGCGTCGGCAGCCGCATCGCCGTCGGCGCCAAGATGAGCGCCGCCGACCTGCTGGACCTGATGGCTGCCCGCCGGCGCTGGATCGCCGCGGTCGAAGCCCGCATCGCCGGCTTCGACGCCCTGCTGATGCCCACCGTGCCGCGCATCGCGCCGGAGATCGACCTGCTGGTGCGCGACGAGCAGGCCTACTTCGCCGCCAACGGCCTGATGCTGCGCAACCCGACGCTGATCAACTTCCTCGATGGCTGCGCCCTGTCGGTGCCCTGCCACGACACCGGCAATGCCCCCGTAGGCCTGATGATCGCCGCCGCCGGTGGCAGCGACCGCCGCGTGCTGGCGCTGGGCCAGGCCATCGAAAGCGTGCTGGCGGCGTGATGAGCACGCCCGTGGTGACGATAGAGGCGTTGAGCGCGGAGGCTTTCGCCCCCTTCGGCTGGGCGCTGGGCGGCGAGCGCTACGACGCCGCCGCCACCGGCTTCAGCAACCCAGGCAGCGACTTCTGGCATGTGCACGACTTCGACGCCGGCGCCGCCGGCCAGCCGGAAGTGCTGTGGGTGAATTACCGCAACGACAGCCTGCGGGTGCGCCTGCTCGAAGCCCACTGGCTGACCCAGCAGGCCATCGTGCCGCTGGGCGGCGAGATCGTGCAGGTGGTCTGCCCCGGCCGTGAGGACGACCCGCGCACGCCGGACCTGCAGCGCCTGCGCGCCTTCCGCGTCCCCAACGGCCGGGGCGTATGCATGAAGCCGGGTTGCTGGCACACCAGCTTCGTCTTCGCCGGCCAGACCACCTGCCTGATGCTGACCCGCCATTCGACCACCGCCGATCTTGCTGCCGCGCTGCAAGGCGGCAGCGCGGCGAGCGAGAGCAGCATCGTCGAGCTGGCGGCGCTGGGGGAGCCCGAGCCGCTGCTGCAGCTGTAACCGGCCCCGCTGGTGGCGAGGGCCGGCCCGTCTCCGGGTACAACGCATCCAAGTCCCCGGATCGCGCCTGGCGCCCGATCGGCCAGTTCTTCACCTCGCACGGCGGATGCCCGGCCGGCACACACCAGGCTGGCGAAGCGATGAAACATCGGGGGAGCTCGGGTGGAGCGGGCTGCGCATTGCTGTCAGGACGGCAGATCCGGGAATGGATCCAGAGCGTCCGATTTTCCAGTTCGGTTACTGGGTTCTGCATCACCCTGCCGGCGCGTCGCGCAGGGGCAGACCACGGCCGGTCGCGGCCCGCGCGAAGTGGCGGCTGCCCACGTGCGCCGACTCGAAGCTCCACGCTGCGCCGGCATCGTGAGCGTGAAGCCGGAGGCTTACGGCGTCTGCCCGACATCCGTGCTGGGCGGGGCGTTCAGCACGATGCGCAAGGCCTCGGGGGCAGCGCGACACTTCAATCGGCCGAGAAAGCAGCCGTCCGATCAGGGAACTTACCGCCGTTGGTAGATAACGCCCTGAACGGAGATCCGCTCCGGTTCGGACTCTTCATCAAAGCGCCGATGCGCTTCGGATATGGCTGACTTGTTGGCATTCGCCCAGTTGACCAGCGACATCACGGGTCCTAGCAGCGTCATTCCCAATGCGGTGAGTTCGTAGTCGACGCGCGGCGGAATTGTCGGATACATCGTCCGGGTAAGCAGCCCATCACGCTCCAGACCGCGCAGCGTCAGCGTCAGCATGCGCTGCGAAATGCCGTCTATTCCCCGCTTCAGCTCATTGAAACGCCGCGCTCCGTTTGCCAGCGTGGCGATGATGTAAAGGCTCCACTTGTCACCGATGCGATCCAGAATTTCGCGGGTGGCCTGGCAGCCTTCGGCATCGGGCTGCGGCATGTCCTTAGGCAGATCAATGTGACTCAGTGACATACATGTGCCTTCTTGTGGATCGATCATGGGAACCATACCATCCTTCGTATGGTTTGGTAATTCAGGAATCATTGATTACCTAGTTCCTCTTTTATCCCTAGGAGCCCTCATGAGCCACATCCTACTGGTCACCTCAAGTCCCCGCGGGGCTGAAAGCCTTTCCACACGCTTCGCAACCGAGATCGCCGAAGGCCTCAAGGCTCGCTCTGGCGGTACGCTGACGGTGCGTGATCTCGCAGCAGACCCGCTTCCCCACATCACTTCTGCCTACGTTAATGGCCGCATCACGGCGCCAGATGCCCGGACGCCTGAGCAGGTTGAGGCAGTGCGGATCGCCCAAGAGCTGGTTGATGAGCTAAAGGCCGCTGACGTAGTTGTGCTTGGCTCGGGAATGATCAACTTCGGACCGTCCTCCCAACTCAAGGCCTGGTTTGATCACATCATTTGGCCAGCTGTCACTTTCGGCTACGGCGACACCGGGCCAAAAGGCTTGCTGACCGGCAAGAAGGTTTATCTTGTCGCCGCCGCCGGCGGCGTGTTCTCGGAAGGCGCCTGGGCACCGTTCGATTTCCAAAGCAACTACCTCTTGCACCTGCTCGGTTTCATTGGCCTCACTGATGTTGAACTGGTGCGCGTCGAAGGTACCGTGTTTGGCCCGGACGCGGCAAAGGCCGCCATTGCCAATACCGAGATGGCGGTGCAAACCCTGTTGGCGAAGGCGGCATGACCACGGGTGCGGAGAAGAGCGCTGTCCTGTTCGATGCGGGCATGGCTACTTGCACCCAGCGATGTCCTCACGCGCTACGCGGAGGCGATTCTTGATGGATACAAGGCCCCCTCTCGCCGCTGCCCGCGATGCCATAGCCGCTGCCCGCCGCATCGTCATCTTCACCGGTGCCGGCATGTCGGCGGAGAGCGGGGTGCCGACCTTCCGGGATGCGCTCACCGGCCTGTGGGCGCGTTTCTCGGCGGAGGCGCTGGCGACGCCGGAGGCTTTCGCGCGTGATCCCGAGCTGGTGTGGGGCTGGTACGAGTGGCGGCGGGCGCGGGTGAGGGCGGCGCAGCCGAATGCGGGGCATGGGGCGATTGCGGAATTCGCCGCCCGGCGGGCGGCGGAGGGCAGCGGCGGGGTGACGGTGGTGACGCAGAACGTGGACGACCTGCATGAGCGCGCCGGCGGCCCGGCGGCGGTGCATCTGCACGGCAGCTTGTTCGCGCCGCGCTGCAGCGCCTGCGGCGCGCCGGGGGAATTCGCGCTGGCCGATCCGGTGGAGCCGGAGGGCGGGCGCAGGCTGGCGCCGCCGCGGTGCGAGCAGTGCGGCGGCGCGCTGCGACCGGGCGTGGTGTGGTTCGGCGAGGGCTTGTCGGAGGCGGCGTGGCGCGCGGCCTCGCAGGCGATGGATGCCTGCGACCTGGTGCTGTGCGTGGGCACCTCGGCCCTGGTTCATCCGGCGGCAGCCCTGCCGGAGCAGGCGCTGCGGGCGGGGGCGACGCTGCTGCAGGTGAATCCGGGGCATACCGCCTTCGATGCGCTGGCCCGCTTCAATCTCAAGGGTTCCGCAGCGACCGTGCTGCCGGCCCTGCTTTGCGGTAAACACTGATGGTGCAGTGCACACACATGGCGGCGCGCATGGCAATATCGAGCGATACCGATATAAGAGCCCTGCCCCGATGAGACTCAAGCCCCATCACGTCATGCCGGTCATGATGTCGGCCATCATGGCGTTCGTGATGACCGCGGTCATTACCCTCCTCAACCTCGGCCTCACGCCGGATTTCCTCACGCGGTGGATGCACGCCTTCCTGCTGGCCTGGCCGATTGCCGCGGTGGCGGCCTTCTTCGCCATTCCGCTGGCGCAGCGGGCGACGCGCTTCATCACCGCCTTCGGTTCGGACTGAGCTTTTCCCCGCCGCTAAGCGGGAGGCAAACGGCGCGGCGCGGGATGGGCCGCGCCGTTTGCCTACGGGTGGGAGGGCGCGCCGCCTCCGCCGCAGGAATGAAAGAAGGCCGCTGACGGAGGATTTCCGTCAGCGGCCTTTTGCTTGCGCCCCGACCTCGCGGCCGGGGGCGCCGTCGGCGGGGCTTACTTGCCGATGTTGATGTTCACCCCCTGGCTGGAGCGGGAGCTGCTGCTGCCCACCGCCGTGCCCGCACCGAAGCCGCCGGAGCCGCTGTCTTCGCTGGTGCCGGTCTTCTCGTTGCTCTTGTTGCCGCTGGAGGCGCTGGCGGCGACGCCGACTTCCACCGAGGTGCTGGAGCTGCTGCTGTTGGCCGACTGGGTGACCAGCTTGCCGCCGGTTTCCAGGCCGCCGCTGGCGGCATTGATCTGGGTGCCCTGCAGCGTGGTGTCGCCACCGCTCTTGATCGTCAGGTTGCTGCCGGCGTTGATGTTGGCGCCGGTCTGCGTCACCGACTTCTCCTTGGCCACGCCCACGCCCAGTTCCGCCGAGGCGGACTTCTCGCTCGACTTCTCGCCGGTCTTCTCGTCGCTCCCGGACTTGCTGGAGCCGGCGACGCCGACGCTGACGTCGGTGGAGGAGGAGGAATAGGTGTCGGTGGTGGCCGTGATGGAGACGTTGCGGGCCGCATCCAGGGTGACGTTCTCGGCCGCATCCACGTTGGTGCCTTCCAGCTTGACGTCGCCGCTGCGCGCCTTGACGGTGACGCTGCCGCCGGAGGAGCCGACCGAGCCGGCGGTGGAGGTGCTGGAGTTCATGCTGGAGGTGCCGACGCCAACGTTGGCCTCGCCTTCGCCGCCGCCGCTTTCCACCTTGGCGGAGACGCCGACATCGACCTTGGTGGAGGACTCGGAGGCGGTGCTCTTGGCCGCGCTGATGGTGACGTTCTCGCCTTCCAGCGAAACGTCGCCGCCGGCCTGCAGCGCGGTGCCCTCGAAGCTGGCGTTCTTGCCGGCGCTCACGGTGAGCTTGCCGCCGCTGTTGATGCCGCCGGTGACCGCTTCGCTGGAATTGGCGCTGCTCTTTTCCACGCCCACGCCCACCGAGGCTTCGGCCGACTTGCCCTCGGCGGTCTTGCCGCCGCCGACGCCGACTTCCACCGAGGTGCTGCTGCTGCTCTCGGAGGAGGTGTTGCGGGCGGCGTCGAAGGTGACGTTGCCACCGGCGGCCACCGTGGTGTCGCCGGCCGATTCGATGTTGGTGCCTTCGAAGCGGGTGTCGCCGCTGGTCTTCACCGTGACGTTGCCGCCGGAGCTGATGCTGCCGGTGACCGCGGTGGAGGAGGAGGACTTGCTGTTGCTGTTGCCGACGCCGACATTGACGCTGCCGCTGGCTTCGTCGCCCACCACCGCCACCGAGGCGGAGACGCCCACCGACACGTCGGAGGATTTCTCGCTGCTGGAGCTGGTGTTGCGGGCGGCCTGGAAGTCCACATCCGAGGCTTCCAGGCTGACGTCGCCGCCGGCCTGGATGTTGGTGCCCTGCAGCGTGGTCTTGCCGCTGGAGCTGCTGCTGACGTTGCCGCCGGCCTTGATGTTGGAAGTCACCGCCTCGCTGCTGCTGGAGGTGGAGGACGAACTGCTCTTGGAGGCAGACGCCTCGAAGCCGACCGTGACCGCCGCCCCGGTTTCCGTTTCGCCGCTGCTGTTGGCGCTGGCACCGGCGTTGGCACCGGCGGTGAGGCCGATCTTCAGGCTGCTGCTGTCGCTGCTGGTGGACGAGTAGCTGGTGTTCTCCGCCGCCAGGCTCTTGATCTCGCTGGCGCTCTGCGTGAAGTTGCCGCCAGCTTCGATCTGCGTGCCCTGGTCGGTGATGGTGCCGCTGGCGGTGCGCGTCATGTTGCCGCCGGAGCTCAGGCTGGAGGTCACCGCGGTAGTGGTCTGGTCAACACCCGAGGTTTTGGAGTTGCTGGCGGTGAGGCCCACACCCACGCCGACTTCGGCCTTGGCTTCGGCGCTGCCCTCGGCGCCGCCCGCCTGGCTGGCCGAGCCCTTGGCACCGGCGCTGGCGCTGGCGCTGCCTTCCACGTAGAGGCCGGCGGTGGTGGTGTTACTGCTGTAGGTGCTGGTGTGCACATCCTGCGCGGCGGTCACCGAGATGTCCTTGGCATCGACGTTCATGTCGCCGCCGGAGGCCACGTTGGAGCCCTGCACATTCACCTGGTTGGTGGCGGTGATGTTCATGTTGCCGCCGGACTTCAGCACCGAGCCCTGGTTGACGATGTCCAGCTCGCTGCTCTTCTCGGTCTGGGTGCGCAGGCCGATGGTGGTGGTGGAGGAGGCGTTGGCCGAGGCTTCCGCGCTGGCATCGGCGCTGCCGCCGGTGAGGCCGACGCCGGCATTGGCGCCCGCCTTCGCCCCGGCGTTGGCCTGGCTGTCGGTGAAGAAGCCCAGCGAGGTGGTTTCGGTGGTGGTGGTGCTGGTGTGGATGTCTTGCGTGGCGAGGATGTTCACATTCTCGGCCTTCACATCCAGGTTGCCGCCGGCCGACACTTCCGCGCCCTTCAGGGTGACGTCCTGCTCGGCCTTGATGGTGGCGTTGCCGCCGATGTTCAGCGTGGCGGCGCGGTTGGTCACGTCCAGGGTGTTGGTCTGGGTGACCTGGGTCTGCATCAGGTTGACCTGGCTGCTGCTGCTGGCCGAGGCCGCCGCGCTGGCGCTGGCCGAGGCTTCGGTGCCGCCGGCGCTGGCGCCCGCCTTGGCCGCCGCTTCCGAGTTGCCGGAGGAGCTGGTCGACAGGAAGGTGGTGGTCTCGGTGCGGGTGCTGCTGGTGTGCACATCCTGGCCGGCCAGCACCTGCACGTTCTTGGCTTCGATGTTGCCATCGCCGGCCACGTTCACATCCGAACCCTGGATGGTCATGGTCTCGCCCGCCTTCAGGTTGGCGTTGCCGCCGACGTTGAGGGTGGAGGCGACGTTGGTGCCGTCGAAGGTGTCGGTGGTGGTCTTGGTGCTGCCATACACGCCCCCGCCCACGCCTACGCCGGACTTGGAGGTGGAGGTGCTGGAGGTGACGCTGTCCTGGCGGGAGACGATGTTGAGGTTGCCGCCGGCGTCGATGTCGGCATCGCCGCCGATGTTGGCGGTGCTGCCGGCCAGCGTGGTGTCGCCGCCGCTCTTGATCTTCAGGTTGCCGCCGGTCTCCAGGTTGGAGCCAATGTTGGTGACGGTGGTGGTGGTGTTGCTGGAGCTGGAGCTGCTCAGGAAGCCGCCGGACTTGCTCGCGCTGGAGGTGGTGGTCTTGTCCTGCACGGTGTCGAAGGTGACGTCGCCACCGGCCGCCAGCGAGGCATCGCCGCCGGCCTTCACGTCGGCGCCGAGCACGGTGATGTTCTTGGCCGCGTCCAGCGACAGGTCGCCGGTGGCCTCGATGCCGCCGGTCTTGCCGATCACCGTGTTGTAGGAGAGGTTGTTGCCGCTGCCTTCGGCGTAGGTCTGGTTGACGATGTTGCCTTCGGTGGAGGTCACCGAGACGTTGCCGCCCTTGATCGTGCCGCTGGTGTTGGTGATGTCGCCGGTGGCCTCGATGTTCAGGTTGCCGCTGCCGGCGATGGTGCCGCCGGTGTTGCTGACGGTATCGGCCTTGATCGTGGTGTTGGTGGCGGCGATGACCGCGCCGGTCTCGATGCTGTCGCGGGTGTTCTGCGCCAGGTACACCACCGGTGCCAGCACCTTGACGCCGTTCACCTCGGTTTCGACCATCCACACGATGTCTTCGGTGAGGTTGGCGAGCTGGGCGGCGGTGGGTGCCACGCCGTACTTCAGGCCCAGCGCGGTGCCTTGGTCATAGGCGTTGTCGTACAGCGCCTGCAACTGGGCGGCTTCGCTTTCCTGCCCCTTCAGCAGGTTGTTGCCGGTGGCGGCGATCAGCTGCTGGCGGACGAGGTAGGCCTCGTAGTTGGCGTCGCCCAGCTTCTTGGTGGTGACGTCCGGGTTGTAGCCGTAGCGCACCGACAGGTAGTCGGAGGCGACGAAGTTGGAGCCGACCGCGAACAGCGGGTTGGTCTCGATCAGGTAGTTGGAGTCCGGGTTCTGGTTCGGGACGAAATAGCCGTTCGGATTGGTCGGCAGGCTGACCGGCAGGCCGCCGAGGGTGGCGGTGCCAGGCGCGTTGGCCGAGGTGACCGTCGGCGCGGTGGGGGCGCCGCGCACGGTATCGCTGACCGAGGTCGGGAAGGGCGAGCCTTCGTTGTTCAGCGCGCCGCCGGTGAAGGTGAGATTGGTGGCGTGGATGCCGGCGCCGTAGTTGGCGATGACGGTGTAGGAAACCGGTTGGCGGCCGGCGTTGGCGGCCACCTTGGCCTGGGCCACGCTGCCGGTTTGAACCCAACCGTAACCCGGGTTGTAGGTATCCCAGTTTTCGCCACCGGCGTCATTCGGGTGGGGCGCAGAGATGTTGGCATTCACCCGGCCCCAGTAGGCGTAGTCCGTCGACGAGCAGAAGATGCCGCCGCAGTCGGCGATTCGGATCCACTGGCGCTTGTAGTCGTACTCGTAGAGCGAGAAATCCTGGTTGGTGAAGGTGCCGGTGCCGGTGATGGCGATGGTCGGCGCCGACATCAGCGCCATGACGTTGGAGCCGCTGTTGGCGTAATTCAGGTCGATGCGGGTGCCGGAGATGATCTGCGCCTTCTGCGTGGGCACGGTGCCGACCAGGGATTCGACCACATGCACCGAGTCTTCCCAGACGGCGATGTCAGCGCCGTCATAGCCGGGGCTGCTTTCCGTCCACAGGTAGCCGAGAACGTGGTCGTCGCCGTTGTCCGTCAGCGTCTCGCTCTTGGTCGGCAGCGCGCCGCCGGTGATGTTCTGGAAGCTGTTGGTGACGCCGATGTCCACGTTGCCCAGGGCGACGATGGCGTTGGCGTTGATGAAGTCCTTGCTGCGCGCGGTGAAGCTGCCGTTGCTGTCTATGGTGCCGCTGGCGGTGTTGTTGATGGTGCCGTTGTTGGCGGTCAGGTTCAGCGCCTGGCCGGCGTAGAAGGCACCGTCGTTGATGATGTTGAGGCCGCTGGTGACGCTCAGGGTGCTCAGCGAGGAAATGCCGCCGGTGCCGGTGTTGGCCAGGCTGCCGGCGTTGAGGGTGAAGTTGCCGGCGTTGTGGATGGCGCCGCGGTTGATCAGCGCGCCGCTCACGGTGATGGTGGAGGCGGCGTTGGCGGCACTGCCGAGCAGCATCACCGCGCTGGCGACGTCGTTGGTCAGCGAGGCCAGCTGCAGGGTGGAGCCGTTGGTGGCCTGGATGCGGCCGGCGTTGGTCAGCGTGGTGCCGCCGTTCAGGACCAGGGTGTCGCCATTGATGCTGGCGCTGGCTTCGTTGTTCAGCGTGGTGGAGGTGAGCGCCAGCTCGGCATCCGAGGAGATCAGGCCGCCGCTGCGGTTGGTGACGGTGACCAGGTCGAGGTCGGCATTGCCCTGGGCATAGACGGTGCCGTAGTTGTTCAGGCTGTTGCCGTCGAAGTCCAGGGTGTTGGCGCTGCTGATCTTGCTGCCGGCGTCGATGCGGGTGCCGCCGGTGACGGCGATCTGCGCCGCGTTGCTGGCGCTGACTTCGCTGTTGCCGGTGAGCACCAGGGCTTCGCTGCCGGCGCTGGAGACGGTGAGCGTCAGCTTGCGGGTGGCCGCGCTGCTGTCGCTGCCGGCATAGAGCTTGGCGCCGTCGGCGCGCACGGTGGTGGCTTCGGCGCTCAGGTTGTTGCCGGCGCCCCAGCTGGAACCGGTGATGTCGGCGGCGTTGGCGATGTCGATGGTCGCATCGCGCTTGGTGAAGCGGCTGCCGCCGCTGGAGATGTCGCTGAGGCTGGCGGCGACGAGGTCGAGGTCGCGGCCGGCATAGAGCTCGGCGGAGGCGAGCTTGACGCCGCCGGTGATGGCCAGCGTGAGGTCGCGGTCGGCGCTCAGCTTGGCGTTGTCGCCGTTCAGGAACAGCGCGTCGGCGTTGGCGGCGGTGGTGGTGACGGCGAGGTCGCGCGCCGCACTGATGGACGACTGGATCTCGATCTTGCCGGCGGCGGTCAGGGTGAAGTCGTCGCCGGTGGCGGCGACGTCGCCGCGCATGTTCACGCCGATGCCGTCTTCGGTGGCGATCAGGCGGATGCGGTTGGCGTACATGCCGCCCAGCGCGGTGGAGTCGATGGCGTAGCTGGGCGCGTCATCGGTGGCGGCGACGCGGCCGGTCACCTGGCGGTTCACATAGCTCCAGCGGTTGTTGCCGGTGTAGATGCCGACGTCCTGGCCGTTGAGCTTGCCGTCGAGCACCACGTTGCGGGTCACCAGGTCCAGCACCTGCTGGGCGGTGGCGTCCAGGCCGTTGCCGGAGACGAGGATGTCGCCACGGCTGACGGCGAAGCCGGCGACGCTGCCGTCGGCATTGAAGCCCGGCGTGCCGGTGGTCAGGGTGACGCGGTCGGTGTTGATGAAGCCGCAGCCGGAGCAGGTGATGCCGTAGGGGTTGGCGACGATGACGTCGGCCTTGCCGCCCACCACTTCGGTGTAGCCGGCCAGCGTGCTGCGGCGGGTGGACACCACCTCGTTCAGGATGACGGTGGCTTCCTTGGCGAGGTTGAGGTTGGCCATGACCTGGCCGGCGAGCTGGGACTGGCGGGCAACCTGGTCGGAGTTGCCGTTGTTCAGCACCAGGCCGTTGGTTTCGACGTCGTAGCGGGTGTACTGGTTGTGCGACACGCCGGCGGCGTTGGCGGTGTTGATGTTCACCACCGGCACGCCGTTGGGCGAGATGAAGGCGTTGGTGTTGCCGCCGGTGGGCACCACCGTGGTGGCGGGGTTTACCTGGGCGAGCACGGTGCCGGCGCTGCCCAGCAGCACGGCGGCGGCGAGCAGCTTCTTGGCGCTCTTGCCCTTGCCGCGGCCGCGGGCGGTTTCGGCGGCGACGACGAAGCAGCGGTGGAGCTCGCTCCAGATCAGGCGGTAGGCGTGGTTCATGGCGAGTTCTCCGGTATCAGATGGCGTAGGTGAGGCGGAACCAGGTCTGGTAACCCTCGCTATGGAATTGGTGGGGCGCGGAAATCGGGTGGGTGGTGAACAGTTCCCAGTTCAGGCCCTTCCACGCCACCGAGGCGCCGACGGCGGCGCCGGTCATGCTGCCTTCGGGGATTTCGGCGGTGCGGTTCCACACCCGGCCGGTGTCGAGGCCGACGAAGAAGCGGGTGTTGAAGCTCTGGTTGCCGACGGCGACGGGCTTGCGCATCGACAGTTCGTTGCGCCAGTAGTAGCCGTGGTCGCCGGACAGGTTGTTGTCGGTGAAGCCGCGCACCGAGTAGAGGCCGCCGATGGTGATCTGCTCGGAGCCGTACAGAGTGTGCATGGCCACCTGGCCGGTCACCGAGCTGGTGAACAGGAAGTTCTCCTCCAGCGCGCGGAAGGGGCGGGTGTAGTCCAGGCTGTAGCGCCACTTGTCGAACTGGGCGCGCGGCGCCCAGTCGGGCAGGTTGTCGGCGTCCTGCAGCGCGCTGAGCTGGTGCAGGCCCTTGGAGTAGCCGATGGTGATGGCGAACACGCCGCCGGCCAGGGCGGTGGAGAAATTGGTGTCCAGGTCGAGGATGGTGAGCTTGCGTGAGCTCACGCCCAGCAGCTGGCCGGCGAGGTAGCTGCGGGTTTCCTTGGCGGTGAGGGCGGCGCCGACGCCGAAGCGGCTCACCTGGTCGCGGTAGGCGACGTGGTCCAGCCGCAGCGAGGTGTTGTCGCTGATGCCGTTGGCCTTGAGTATCTGGCCGCCGGCGGTGTAGAGCCGCGAGGTGTATTCGGACTGGCTGGTGGTGAAGGTCAGCAGGCTGTAGCCGAAGGGGATGGAGGCGAAGAAGCTGTCGCTGATCGACTTGGTGCGGGCATCCGGGTCCGGCACCGCCTCGCGGTGGGTGGCCATGATGAATTCGTTGAGGCCGAACAGGCTGTCGGCGCTCACGGTGAAGCCGTACTGGTGGCGGCCGGTGGAGCGCGAGCCCTGGTTGTCCACCGTGAAGCTGGCGTGCAGCGGGTAGCTGGAGGCGTTGCGGATCACCACCGTGCTGGCGCCGCTCTCGCTGCCGGGGCGGATGTCCATGCTGGCGTTGTTGGACTGCAGGCGGTTCAGCTGGTCTATGCCCTGCTCCAGGTCGCGCAGGTCGAGGATGTCGCCTTCGACGCCGGGAAAGGCGGTGACCAGCGAGGCGCGGCCGTTCTCGTCCTCGAACATGATCTTCTCGACCTTGCCTTCCACCACCAGGATCTCGAGGCGGCCCTTGGTCAGGTCCTGCGGCGGCAGGTAGGCGCGGGTGGTGACGTAGCCGCGGTCGATGTAGTCCTTGGTGATCTCCGCCAGCAGGCGCTCGATCTCGACCACGCCCAGGCACTGGCCGACGAACTGGCTGATGATCTCGTCGCGCTTCATCGCCCACATCTTGTCGGCGCCGGTGATGACGATCTCGTTGATGTCGCGGCATTTGGCGCCCAGCGCCGGCACCTTGATCTCCGGCGTCAGCTGGCGGGTGTCGGTGCCGCCCGGCGGCAGCTGGCGCAAGGCGTCCTCACGGTCGCGCTGAATGCGTTCCTGCTCCTGGCGCTGCAGTTGCTCCGCCTGGCGGCGGGCGTTCTCAAGGTCGGCGGCCGACTGGGCGTGGGCAGCGGTGCTGCCGAAGGCGCAGCAGATGGCTGCGGCGATGGTGATGCGCTTGGCGGTGAGTTGCATTGCCCCTTGCTTCCTCGTGGCGAATTCGAGCGGCTCCCGGAAATGGAAGCCTGCGGTCTGCGGGCAATGCTAAGGAGTCAGAATTTGTCAAAGCTGACCAAATCTGACGAATTGCGTGAATTATTGTCACCGTCGCCGGAAAGGCGACGGATGGAGCTCGTCGGGGGCGGGAAGCCTCTCCTCAGACGCGTTGCAGCGGCGCGGCGAAGATGTAGCCCTGGCCGCGCAGTGCGCGCAGCGGGTTGTCGCCCCCGCTGCCGGCCTCGGCGCCGGTGGCGAGGCAGTCGGCCAGCTTGCGGCGGAGGCGGCTGATGAGGGTTTCCAGCCGGCGTTCGTCGTAGGCGAGGTAGTCCGCCCCCAGCGCTTCGATGAGGCTGCGGCGGCTGGCCTTGTGGTCCTCGGCGTCGGCCAGGGTGCCGAGGATGGCGCACTCCAGGCCGGACAGCGCGATCTCGCCGGCCGGCCCGTGCAGGCGCAGCTGGCGGGTGTTGAGGCGCCAGCCGGGGTTGCGCTCCAGGCCGAGGCGGCGGGCCAGGCTCTTGATCGCCGCCGCCAGCTCGCGCATGTCCACCGGCTTGCCCAGATACACGTCCGCGCCGCCTTCGAGGCCGCTGATGCGCTCTTCCGTGCCGCTGCGGGCGGTGAGCATCAGGATGCCCATCGCCGGGCGGCTGTGGCGCAGGCGGCGGGCGATGGAAAGGCCGTCTTCGCCGGGCAGGCCGAGGTCCAGCACCAGCACGTCGCAGCCGCGGCTGGCGAGGCTGGCGTCCAGCTCGACGCCGTTGCCGACGCCAGCGACGTCGAAGCCTTCGCGTTCGAGATTGAAGATGACATCGTCGAGCAGGTCGGCGTTGTCCTCGACCACGGTGATGCGGATCATGCGTTCTCCAGGGTGGGATGCAGGGGCAGGCAGATGCGGAACAGGGCGCCGCCGCCGGGCCGCGTCTCCACCGCGGCGCTGCCGCCATGCACGTTGGCGATGCGGCGCACGAGGTAGAGGCCGAGGCCGGCGCCGGGAATGTCGCCGAGGCCGGTGCCGCGCACATAGCGCTCGAACACCTCCTCCCGCAGGTTCTCGGCGATGCCGGGGCCGCGGTCCATCACCTCGATGGCCGCCATGGCGCCGGCACCGGTGCCGGACAGCCCGGTGGCGATCACCACCGGGCTGCCGGGCGGGCCGTATTTGAAGGCATTGTCGATCAGGTTGACCAGGGCTACCCGCAGCAGCGCCGGGTCGCACTGCAGCGGCGGCAGCGCACCGCTGCGCAACTGCACCCGGCCGTCGGCGGCGCCGTACTCGGCGGCGATGCGCTCCACCAGGGCGTTGAGGTCCACCGCCTCGCGGCGCGGGGCGAGGCGGTCGTCGTCCACCCGGTCGTGGGTCAGGAACTGCTCCACCAGGCCGTTGATGCGGCGCACCGCGCGGCGGATGCGGTCGTGGCGGCGGGCGACGTCCGGCGGGGCGCCGCCCAGCAGGTGGGCGAGGGACTGCACCGCGCCGTCTATCATCGCCAGCGGCGTCTTCAGCTCGTGCGACAGCATGGCGAGGAACTTGCCCTGCTCCTGGCGGGCGTGGCGCTCGCTCTCCAGCTCGCGCTGGGTCAGCGCCACCCGCTGCAGGGCCTCGCGGCGTTCCTCGTCGATGGCGCGGGCGCGGGCGGCCACCGCCAGGTGCATCACCAGCACGCTGCACATGATGCCCATCTGGTTGCCATAGACGATCCACAGATTGCCCGGCAACACGCCCAGCATGGTCAGGGTGGCGGCGAACACGCCGAACATGCCGGCGCAGTAGGCGAGGAAGACGAGCACGCCGCCCACCTGGCCGCGCCGCCACATCCGCGCCGCCAGCCAGGTGCACAGCAGGCTCATCGCCGTCACGTACCACAGCAGCTTGCCGGCGAGCTGGGTGTAGTGGCCGGTGAACACCGCCGGGATCACCAGCAGCGGCAGCAGGCACAGGCCGTGGAACAGCCAGTTCAGCACCGGCCGGCTGCGGTCCACCAGCAGCAGGCGGCGGAAAAAGGGCGCGCCGGAGGCGATCACCAGTGGTCCGCCGGCGCTCACCCAGGCGTCGGTCACCGCCGGTTGGCCGGGCAGGAAATACTCCGCCGCCAGGCCGTTGGAGCCGTAGAAGAACAAGCCGGTGACGGCGAGGTAGAGCAGGTAGTGGCCGGTGAGGCGGTCGCGCACGGTCGCCCACTGCAGCAGGTTGAGCAGCAACACGGCGAACAGCAGACCGTAGTAGATGCCGAGGGCACCGTACTCGCTGCGCTTGGCGAGCTGGAACTCATCCGGCTGCCACAGCTCCAGCGCCACCAGCGAGGTGCTGGTGGTCTGCAGCCGCAGGTAGTGGATCTGGCGTCCGGCCTCCGGCGGGTGAAGGCGGAAGACGAAGCCGCGGTAGGCCACCTCGCGGGCGGCGAAGGGCTGGCGGTCGCCGGCGTGGCGCTCGCCATAGCCGCCGCCGGGCAGGGCTTCGTACAGGCGCAGGTCGTCCAGGTAGGGCGGCTGCACTTCCAGCCATTGCTCGCCGCCGGCGGTGGTATCCACCGTGATGCGCAGCCAGCGCACCTCCATGCTGTAGCCGGCCGACAGGCTGGTGCCGCGCAGGGGCTGGAAGCGGCCGGCGGCGGCCGGAGCGCTCACCGTGTCTATGGTCTCGCTGCCGGCGCTGTCCACCAGCACCGCCACTTCCGCGATGCGCCCCGCCGCCTGCGCCTGCGCGCCGCCGAGCAGCAGCAACGCGAGCAGACAGGCAGCGAGCCAGGGGCGGAAGTCGAGGACGGAGCGCACGGGAGGGGCGGCGGGGCAGGGTGGAGGGAGGGCAAAAGCGGGGCGTAATTTACCCGAGCGTGTAAGGATTTCCATCCAACTCCGACACGCAGGATGCGCTGTGCTAGCGGCGGAAATCGCCCGGCCCGCCGTGGAGCTTGGGCCCCACAACCGCCCAGCTCCGCGGACTTACCTCCCCTCTCCCCTCGCGGGAGAGCAACCGTGTTGGCCGTCAAGCGGGCGATGGGCTCCATGGGGTGTTGTTCTTGATCATGGCGTTCATGATGGTCAGGAGCTTGCGCATGCAGG
>NZ_SNVV01000018.1:0-4505 GCF_004361735.1 Azoarcus indigens
GTACGGCGCTGCACCTCGGTGGCCCAGGTGCGCAGGCCGTCCAGCGGGCGGCTGGCGTCTCGGGTCAGCGCCGCGGCCCGCAGCACCGCGCGGGCGCCATGGGTGAGCAGCATCCTCAAATAGCGATCTCCCCGCTTGGAGATGCGGCCGAGCTTGCGTGTGCTGCCCGAGGAATATTCCTTCGGCGTCAGCCCGAACCAGCTCGCGAAATGGCGGGCATCCTTGAAGTGTGTCACGTCGCCGCCAGTGGCGGCCACCATTGCGGTTGCAGTCAGCAAGCCGACGCCCGGTACCGACATCAA
Organism: Azoarcus indigens; assembly: GCF_004361735.1. Classification (GTDB taxonomy): domain Bacteria; phylum Pseudomonadota; class Gammaproteobacteria; order Burkholderiales; family Rhodocyclaceae; genus Azoarcus; species Azoarcus indigens. The sequence goes on from NZ_SNVV01000018.1 coordinate 303, forward strand.
TTGGGTGCACGCTGGGCTCTGCCGCGCCAGCGCAGTGAATTCCCACTCCAGTTGCGCGATGCGCTGTTCGAGCAGGCGGATCTCCTCGATCAGCAACCGCATCGTTTCGCGAATGAGCGCGGGCACCGGGGAGCGTGGATCGGCCAACACGCGGCTGATCGCCTCGACCCCGGTGCGGGCGCCTTGCGGAATGCTCAGGCCGAACTCCCGGCAGGAGCCGCGCAGCGCGTTGATACGCGAAGTGCGGGTACTCATCCACAGCGAGCGAATCCGGTGCAGGCCCTGCAACGCCTGCTGTTCGACCGACTTCACGCGCACCGGGTCGATGTCGGCCGCGCGGGCCGCTTCGAGCAGCGCACGGGCGTCGGCGGCATCGGTCTTGTTGCGTCGGACGTAGGCGCGAACGTAGGCTGCCGGCAACAGCCGTACTTCGATGCCGAGCGAATTGAGCCAGCGCGCCCAGTGACGCGCCGAACCGCAGGCTTCCATGATGACCAGCGACACATCACGATTGGCGAACCAGTGCTCGAATTGATTTCGCGTAAGCCGATGGCTTTCAGTTACGCGCCAGGACGAATCGGCGACGGCGAGTTGAAAGATGCTCTTGGCCAGGTCGACGGCAACGGTAGTCGCATCCATGACGGACTCCTCCTTCTGAAGACCGATCCCCATCCCCATGAGCACCGGCGGCGCCAATTGGGCGCCAAAAAGGAGGGGGAGGCCATCCCACCACTCAACCCCGCTCCCGTTGGTCGCTGGACGCTGCGCGATAAAGGCGCGCAGCGCCGGTTAGCTTTACGTTGGGCGTCACAAGATGAACTCCGCTGAAATGTCGCCGCTGATTGCTTGGTGGGGTGCCGGCCTTTCCACCCTGCTCGCTATTGTCAAACTCTGGGAACTCTGGCGTGATCGGTTTCGCCTTGAAATTGGCTACAGTTTCGCAGGCGATGCGACCGTTGGAAATTCAATCCTCATCCGCAACCTATCCAGCCGTCCTCTTATCCTTTCATATTGGGAAGTTCTCTACTGTTCCGGTCGTTGGCCCTTGCGGAAGTCTCAAGACATCGCCTGCGCCGAACACGATTCGGGAGATCGGCGAATTGAACCCCATTCAACTCTCGAACTGCACTTCACCGAGAGCGACTATTTCTCTTGGGGTCACAAGGCCCTGAAGGGGAGAAGAATCTACATCCGTCTTTTCGTGGCTGGTCGGCGGCCCATTCTCAAATTGGTGTACCCGTCGTGACGCCCAACCCTGCAATGCACCGGACCTTGCGCATAATGCCGCGCAAGGCCAGTGATTTTGAACGTTAGAACTCACCATGGCTCAAGCCTTCGAGCAGTGCGACTGCTGTGACTACTTCACTATCCCCGAGGGCGAAGATTTCGAGATCTGCCCCGTGTGCTTCTGGGAGCAAGACGCCTCTGGGATATCTGAACCAAGTCAGCCGTCCGGTGCTAACCACGGCCTCTCGCTTCTCGAAGGAAGGGAAAACTTCAAGACACTTGGCGCATGTGACAAGAGGTTCATTTCAAACGTGATCGGCGAAAACGAAAGAAACAAATACCGCTATGCGGCTCGAACCATCGAGTTCTAGCTGTACGGCCAACCCCCAACCGGAGCTACGCGGCGTTGCCGGGCTCGTTAAGTATTTGCGGTGTACTGCATATAGCTAAGTCGTTTCATAAATTGAACGCTCGAAATCTATTCTGTCATTCAACCGTATGAGTTCTAACCCTGCGTATATGGCCTCCCCATGAATCAAGACAGATCGTGTTTTTGACTTTCCGGGTTGAATCACCTGCAGTCGTATATCCGGCATCTGTGGTGGGTTCTGAATGACCCGTGCCGACAGGGAATCTGCCCGCGAAGCGCCAATCGTTACAAGCGGCTGCTGGAGAGCCGGCAGGGTTATCGGCGTTCTGTCGCAGGAGCGTGATGACCCGGTTTGCCATGATGAGCGATCAGTCTCGGCGCAAGGGTGAGGCGTAAGAGTGAATCGATCAGGCGGCGATGGCGAAGGCGGTGCGTTCGAGCTTCTTGTCCGGACGAGGCCGCGGATTGCCGTAGGCAGCGTGATCGCGCAGCACGGCGTGCAGATGCGGGCAAGCTTGTTGGCCAGCGCGCAAGCGGCCTTGTTGTGATTGCTGCGGCGCTGCACCTCGGTCGCCCAGGTGGGCAGGTCGTCCAAGGGGCGGCTCGCTTCGCGGGCCACGGCCGCGGCCCGGGAGTATGGCGCGGGCGCCATGGGTGAGCAGCATTCTCAAATGCCGCTCTCCCCGCTTCGAGATGCGGTCATGCGTGCGGGTTCGAGAAGCGCGGGCATCAGCGGCATCGGCCTTGTTGCGCCGGACATAGGCACAGATGCAGGCCGCGGGCAGCAGGCGAACTTCAATCCCAGTCGAATTGAGCCAGCGTGCCCAGTGATGCGCAGGACCGCAAGCCTCCATGATGACGAGCGAGACATTGCGGTTGGCGAACCAGCGCTCGAACTAGCCGCGAGTGAGGCGGTGATTGTCGATCACGCGCCAGGACGAATCGGCGACGGCGAGTTGAAAGAGGTACCTGGCCAGGTCAACCGCAACGGTAGTCGCATCCATGATGGAATCCTCCTCCTGAAGACCGATCCCCATGAGCACCAATGGCCCTATTGGCGCGAAAAAGGAGGAGCCATCCATCCCATCTTCAAGTGGCAGTTGTCGGCAAGCCGAAAACTGACGCTCATGTCGAACGTTACCAATGGAATATTTTCCAGGCCCAATCTTATGGACAATTACTTCGAGAGCCCCTTCAAAGGGAAACAGCTTTCCGACCATGTAAAGAACCCCAACATAAAGGTTGGGCGGTACAGCTATTACTCTGGCTATTATCACGGCCATTCGTTTGACGATTGCGCACGATATCTGCTGCCGGACAGCGACAACGTTGACAAGTTGATCATTGGCAGTTTCTGTTCTATCGGCACTGGCGCATCGTTCATCATGGCGGGTAATCAAGGGCACCGGTACGACTGGGCATCCTCTTTTCCCTTTTTCTATATGAAAGAGGAGCCCGCCTTCTCGAACGCTCACGATGCCTTCCAAAGAGCAGGCGACACCGTGATAGGCAGCGACGTCTGGATCGGTGCCGAGGCCATGATCATGCCTGGCATCAAGGTCGGGCATGGCGCGGTGATCGGTAGCCGCGCCTTGGTCACGAAAGACGTGGAGCCATACGCCATCGTCGGCGGAAATCCGGCAATTGAAATAAAGAAGCGGTTCTCGGATGAGGAAATATCCCTGCTTCTCGAGATGGAATGGTGGAGTTGGCCTATCGAGGATATAGAAGTGGCAATGCCTTTCTTGTGTTCATCCAATATCGTTGGTCTACACAATCACTGGCGGAGTCTTGCCACCTGAGAACTCAAAGATATGGCCGGATGAACCGGCCATATCTTTAGGGAAAATATTCAGGCGAGTAAGCAGCCTTCCCCTCAATACCTGAACCGCGCCACCAACCCATTCAAGTCATCCGCCACCTGCTCGGCGGACTTGGCGGAATCCGCAGTGCTCGCCATTGCCGCGCTGGTTTCCTCCACCATCTGAGCGATGCTCTCCACCTGTTGGGCAATCGCGGTGCTGGCGGCGCTTTGTTCGCGGGTGGCGAGAGCGACGTCGCGGATGCGGTTCAGGGTGGCGCTGGCGCCGTCGCGGATGGCGCGCAGGGAGGAGGCGGCTTCACGGGCGAGGCCAACGCCCTGCTCCACCTGCGGCAGCACCGCATCCATGGCGGCGACGGCGACGCCGGTTTCGCCCTGGATGGTGCCAACCATGTCGCCGATCTGCAGGGTGGCGGCAGCGGTGCGTTCGGCAAGGCCGCGCACTTCGTCGGCGACGACGGCAAAGCCGCGGCCTTGTTCGCCGGCGCGGGCGGCTTCGATGGCGGCATTCAGCGCCAGCAGATTGGTCTGGGCGGCGATGTCGCGGATGACGCCGGTGACGGTGCTGATTTCTCCCGCCCGGGCTTCCAACTGGCGGATGGCGGTAGCCGCGGCGGTGACGCTGTCGGCGATCTTGCCGATCTCGTCGGCGGCCTTGCTGACAGTGCGTTCGCCAGTGCTGGCGTTCTCGGCGGCGGTGGCGGAGCTGTCTTCGGTGTCCTGCGCGCTCTGGGAGATGTGGTTGATGCTCACCGTCATCTGCTCCACCGCGGCGGCCATGGCC
>NZ_SNVV01000018.1:4604-104276 GCF_004361735.1 Azoarcus indigens
TCGGCGGCGGTGGCGGAGCTGTCTTCGGTGTCCTGCGCGCTCTGGGAGATGTGGTTGATGCTCACCGTCATCTGCTCCACCGCGGCGGCCATGGCCGAGGTGGCATCCGACTGGGTGCGTGCCGCCAGCGCCACCTGGTCCGCGGCTTCGGCGATGTGGCCGGCGTTGCCGACCAGGGTGCGGGCATTGCTGCCGACGCCGGTAACCATGCCGCGCAGGCCTATCAGCATCTTGTCCAGCGAGGCCAGCAGGCTGCCAGGCGGCACCTTGCCGACTTCGGCGGTGAGGTCGCCTTCGCTGGCGCGCTCCATCAAGCGCATCGCCACCAGCGGTTCGCCGCCGATCTGGCGCAGGATGGCGCGGGTGATGGCCCAGGCGGAGGCGCCTACCAGCAGGAACATTACCAGTATGCCGATGCCGACCTTGAGCAGTTCGTTGCGGAACATGGCGTCGAGGTCATCCAGGTAGAGGCCGGTGCCGACCGCCCAGTCCCAGGGCTGGGAATAGGCCAGATGCTGCAGCTTGGGCACCTGCACATCGCTGCCCGGGCGCCGGCTGAAGGTCTCTACATAGCCACTGCCGGTGGCGGCGCCGACCAGTTGGCGCACGATGTACTGGCCGGATTTGTCCTTCCGCTCCCAATGGTTGACGCCTTCGTAATCGGGCTGGGTGGCGTGCATCACGCCCATGCCCTTGCTGTCGTAGACGTAGAAGTATTCGTTGCCGAGGTAGCGCATGGAGCGCAGCACCTCCTTGGCGCGCTGCTGGGCTTCTTCCCGGCTGAGCTCGCCTTTCTGCTCGCGGGCCTGCATGTCCTTCACGACCGACATTGCCATGTCCACCGCGGCATGCAGGGTGGCCTTGCGGTCTTCCAGCATCTGGCCGCGCAGATGTATCACCTGCGCGCCGGCAAGACAGACCAGACCTGCCAGCGCCACCCCTACCAGGACGATCAGGCGCCCCCTCAAACCCAGTTTTTCGAACATGATGCAGACCCCTCCGTGGGCGGGCGACGATGATCCAAGACTAGTCCACGCCCCGGCAATTGCTGGTGGCGCGCTGGCGGCGGAGAACCCCCTTCCCCGCCGCCGCCAGCCCTTCCCAGGCTGGCCGGAACGCATCCTGAACGTATTGCTTATGGACTAGCTATGAAATAGTTCCGCGGCACCATCCGGTTGGCGGGAGGGAGAAAAACCGGCGCAGGTAGCGGCAGCCCGTCCGCCGGATGCGGCGGGGAGCCGGATAAATGATGTTGGAAAGCGGTGCCGCGGGAGAGGCCCGGGGCACGAGCATTTCCGCGCTCCGCCACCGCCGCGCGGGAAAGATATCCAGCAGAGCCGGCGCAGGCGGCTGGCCCTGCCACGAGGCTCAGCAGCGGAAGCGCGCCACCATACTGTTGAGGTCGTCCGCCACCCGCTCGGCGGACTTGGCGGAATCGGCGGTGCTAGCCATCGCCGCGCTGGTTTCCTCCACCATCTGGGCGATGGTCTCCACCTGCTGGGCGATGGCAGTGCTGGCGGCGCTCTGTTCCCGGGTCGCCAGCGCCACCTCGCGGATACGTTCCAGCGTGGCGGCCGCGCCTTCGCGGATGGCGCGCAGGGAGGCGGCAGCATCGTGCGCCAGGCCGACGCCGTGTTCCACCTGTGGCAACACCGCATCCATGGCGGAAACCGCGGCGCCGGTCTCGCTCTGAATGGCGCCCACCATGTCGCCGATCTGCACTGTCGCGGTGGCAGTGCGCTCGGCCAGGCCACGCACCTCGTCGGCCACTACCGCGAAACCTCGGCCCTGCTCGCCGGCGCGGGCGGCTTCGATGGCGGCATTCAGCGCCAGCAGATTGGTCTGGGCGGCGATGTCGCGGATGACGCCGGTGACCGTGCTGATTTCGCCCGCCCGCGCTTCCAGCTGGCGGATGGCGGTGGCGGCCGCGGTGACGCTGTCGGAGATCTTGCCGATTTCTTGCGCTGCCTGGCTCACCCGCTGCTCGCCCTCGGAAGCCTTTTCGGCGGCGGTGGCGGAGCTGTCTTCGGTGTCCTGCGCGCTCTGGGAGATGTGGTTGATGCTCACCGTCATCTGCTCCACCGCGGCGGCCATGGCCGAGGTGGCGTCGGACTGGTTGCGCGCCGCCAGCGCCACCTGGTCGGCCGCTTCGGCGATGTGGCTGGCGCTGCCGATGAGGGTGTGGGCGTTGCCGCCGACGCCGGCCACCATGCCGCGCAGCCCGCTCATCATGGTTTCCAGCGAGGCCAGCAGGCTGCCAGGCGGCACCCGGCCGACGCTGGCGGTGAGGTCGCCCTGGCTGGCGCGCTCCATCAGGTGCGTCGCCAGCAGCGGCTCACCGCCGATCTGGTTGAAGATGGCGCGGGTGATGGCCCAGGCCGCCAGCCCTACCAGCAGGATCGCCACCAGCACGCCGATGGCGGATTTGAGCAGCTGAGCGTGGAAGGTGCGGTCCAGGTCGTCGATGTAGAGGCCGGTGCCCAGCACCCAGTCCCAGGGCTGGAAGTGCTCCAGGTAGTGCAGCTTGGGCACCTGTTCATCGCTGCCCGGCCGGGCGGTGAAGCTCTGCACGTAGCCCTTGCCACTGAGCGCGGCGTCTATCAGCGCCCGCATCACGTACTGGCCGGATTTGTCCTTGCGGTCCCAGTGGCTGCGGCCGACGTAGTCCGCCTGTATCGGGTGCATGACGCCCATGGCCTTGCTGTCATACACATAGAAGTATTCGTTGCCGAGAAAGCGCATATCGCGCAGCACCTCGGTGGCGCGGCGCTGGGCTTCCTCACGGCTCAGTTCGCCCTTGGCCTCGCGCGCCTGGAAGGACTTCACCGTGGACACCGCGAGGTCCATGGTCGCCTTCAGCGTCGCCTTGCGGTCGTCCATCAACTGGCTGCGCAGATGCAAGGCCTGCACGCCGGCCAGGCCGACCAGCCCGACCAGCGCAATTGCGACAAGTACGAGCAGCCGGCCCTTCAATCCCATATTTCGAAACATGATTTGGCCCCTCCGCATGAGCCGGGTAACGCGTGGATGTTGTCGGCGCCGCCCGCAGGGGGGCCGGCGGGCCGAGACAGCAGGGGCGGAGTCTTCCGCCCCGCCCCGTCGCTTTACGACCGGAAACGGCAAAACCTGAACACCATATGCCACGCATGAAATCGGGCATGACAGGAAGCCGGTTCGCACCCTTACCCGGAGATGACCATATGGCGCGGCTCTCGCACTGTGGCACCAGGAAGTTCCAGGGACGTTGACCGAGGGCAAAGGAAGCCTGCTCACCCTCGGGAATGAATGAGCACGGACACAGGCGGGATCGATATGCGCCAGTGCAAGCGGCAGCGCACCGGTCTTTCCCAAGCGGGTTCTGGCGGCGCGGTCATCCGCCCCCCGTTCTCCAGGCAGATGACTCAGGGCTCCGGCCAGCGCCGATTCGAGGCACGTTTAGCCCGGCCACGCCCGGTCGACTTTCAGAACAAGGGCATCCAGGATCGCATGGACATCGCATATACATAAGAAATTGCCGCCTCGGCGAATTGGCCGAAGGCAATGGCTCAATGAAAAGCCAAGCGAAGATCTGGAAATCCGCTCGACATTGACTATTGCATTGGGGGTCACTGCTTCGAATCGATGCAAGCAGCGCATAACGATCTATCGCTTGAAACAGAGGAGACGCTTCAATGTCAAATGCATTCAGCAGGATATTGAATGTCGCAGGCGGACTGGCCCCCAGGGGTGGCCCGGCCCCCATCAATCTCCCGGGCTATCCAGCGGTCTCCCTCCATACATCAAGCTCCCGCCGTGCCGCTATTCACGCGCCTGGCGAGTGGCGGCTGCGTTCCCATCTGTACATGTGAGATCAATGCGGCAAGCAAGGCCCGTTCTTCGTCGCGCTGGAGCCGATGAACCTCATTCCGAATGCGAATGCCTTGTTGATCTACTCGGACCATACCGACCTGTTCCCGAGCAAACAGGGCAGAGCCGCCGTAGCGATAGAGTAGTCCGGCGCCCGCCCGCTCAGCGCGGCAAGGCCAGCGCCACTTCGTTGGACTTGAACACCGCCACCACCTCGGCGCCCACCTCCAGCGGGTGTTCGCGCAGATTGCGGGTGGTGAGGGTGGAGATGACGCTGTCGCGGCGGCCGTCAGCGCTCACCACCTCGATCTCCACTTCGGACAGCACCTCGTCGCTGCGTATCGCCACCACCTTGCCGCGCACCTGGTTGCGGGCGTTGAGCGCCTGCACGGTGAGCAGGCGGTCCAGCACCCTGCCCTCCAGCGCGGCATAGGCGGCGTCGCCGCGGGAGCGCGGGCGCGGCAGTTCGACACGCTGGTCCAGCGCGATGCGGCCGTCCTCGATCAGCACGATGCGGTCGGCCAGCGCCACCGCCTCGCCGACGTCGTGGGTGACCAACACCGCGGTGAAGCCGTGCTCCCGCCACAGCTGCTCGATCAAGCGCTGCATCTCGATGCGGGTGAGCGCATCCAGCGCGCCCAGCGGTTCATCCAGCAGCAGCAGGCGCGGCCGGTGCACCAGCGCCCGAGCCAGGGCGACACGCTGACGCTGGCCGCCGGAGAGGCGGGTCGGCCATTCCCCGGCGCGGTCGGCCAAGCCGACCTGGGCGAGCGCCTTGCGCGCCGCCTCCCACACCGCCCACTTCTTGCCGGGCAGGCCGAGGGCGACGTTCTCCACCACCTTCTTCCACGGCAGCAGGCGGGCATCCTGGAACATGATGCGGGTGTCGTCGTCCAGCCCGCGCACCGGCTTGCCGTTGATGCTGAGCGCGCCGCCGTCCGCTTCATCCAGCCCGGCCAGCAGGCGCAGCAGCGTACTCTTGCCGCAGCCGCTCTTGCCGACGATGGCGACGAACTCGCCGGGGCGGATGTCCAGGTTCAGCGTGCTCAGTACGGTGCGCTCGCCGAAGCGGCGCTCCGCGCCCTGCACCTGCACCGCCACGCCATTGGCCGGACGCAGGCCCTGCTCGGCCACGCGCTCGAATTCCTTGCGGTCGATTCCACTCATGATCCGGGTTCCTCAGGCGGGCTGGTAGGCGCTGTTCCAGCGCAGCCAGGTGCGCTCCAGCAGACGGGCGGCGACGTCGGCAAGCTTGCCGAGCACCGCGTAAAGGAGGATGGCGAGTACCACGATGTCGGTCTGCAGGAACTCGCGCGCGTTCATCGCCATGTAGCCGATGCCCGAGGTGGCGGAAATGGTCTCGGCCACGATCAGCGTCAGCCACATGAAGCCCAGCGCATAGCGCACGCCGACCAGGATGTTGGGCAGCGCGCCCGGCAGGATCACCTGGCGGAACAGCGCCCAGCCGTTGAGGCCGTAGGAGCGCCCCATCTCCACCAGCGCCGGATCCACCGCGCGGATGCCGTGGAAGGTGTTGAGGTAGATGGGGAAGAACACGCCCAGCGCGACGAGGAAGAGCTTGCCCTCCTCGCCGATGCCGAACCACAGGATGACCAGCGGGATCAGCGCCAGGTGGGGCACATTGCGCACCATCTGCAGGGTGGTGTCGAACAGGTGCTCCGCCAGCCGGTAGCCGCCGTTGATGAGGCCGAAGAAGAAGCCGATGCCGCCGCCGATGGCGAAGCCGGTGGCGGCGCGGGCAAAGCTGGCGCCCAGGTGGGTGAACAGCTCGCCGGACAGCGCCAGCTCATAACCGGCCCGCAGCACCGCCCAGGGCGCCGGCAGGATGCGGGTGGACAGCCAGCCTACCTGCGCCGCCAGCTGCCACAGGGCAACGATCAGCACCGGCACCAGCCAGGGCAGCAGGCCGCGCCAGCGCTGGCGGGCGGGGGATTTGGGTTTGCTCATGGTTCGGGCTCTCTCGTCAGGGGGATTCGTCCAGCCTTGGGGGGCGATGCTTTATCGGGCGGCGATGCCGGCCCCTCTGGCCGGCAGCCACGCCGATCGAGGCGGAACCGCGGGCAGCGGAGCCCGCCTCGGGCCATCCCGCACCTCAACCCGGCGTCCAGATCCTCACCTCGGTCGCCACCACCTTCTTAGGCAGCAGCTTCTCGGCGAAGAAGGCATCCGCGATCCGCTGCTGCTCGCCCAGTTGATCCGGCGTTACCGCCCGCAGCTCGTAACTGCGGCGGCTGTTGGCGAGTTCCACCGTGTCCGCATCCAGGCCCCATACCGGCGACAGCAGGGCCGCGGCTTCCTTCGGGCTGGCCTTGACCCAGCGGCCGACTTCGCGCAGCTCCTCGAACAGTACCGCCAGCACGTCCGGCCGCGCTTCGGCGAAGGCGTCGGCAGCGAGGTAGTAGCGCTTGTACTGCGCCACCGCCGGCTCGCCGGTCAGCAGGCGCACCTTGGACTGGCGCTGCACACCGGCGAGGAAGGGGTCCCAGATGGACCACGCGTCGATGGCGCCGCGCTCGAAGGCGGCACGGCCATCGGCAGGAGGCAGGTAGGCGACTTCCACGTCCTTCACCGTGAGGCCGACGCTGGCGAGCGCAGCGATCAGCAGGTAGTGGGCGCCGGCGCCCTTGGCCAGGCCGATCTTGCGGCCCTTGAGGTCTGCCAGGCTGCGGATGGGCGAGGCTTCCGGCACGACGATGGCCTGCGCGGCGGGCGACGGCGTTTCCTGGGCGACGTAGGTGAGGCGGGCGCCGGCGGCCTGGGCGAACACCGGCACGGTGTCGGCCACGTCGGCGCTGAACTCCAGGCTGCCGATGTTGAGCGCCTCCAGCAGCGGCAAGCCGCTGGTGAATTCGTACCACTCCACCTTCAGCCCCAGCGGCGCCAGCCGGCGCTCCAGCGAGCCGCGCGTTTTCAGCAGCACGGTGAGGGTGGAGGATTTCTGGTAGCCGATGCGCAGCGCCTTGCCTTCCCAGGCGGCGGCGCGGGCCAGGGGGACAGCAGCGGGCAGCAGCGCCAGCGCGGCGAGGCCGCCCAGGGCCTGCAGGGTTTTGCGCCGGGTGGTGCCGGGCTTGCGCTGCAGCGTGTGCCTGCGCTCCGGCAATACGTCTTTGTTGTTCATTTCCGTGTCCTGTGGGGAAGCCCGGGCAAGGCGGCAGGCGCCCTGCCCGGTTTCATGGCGCCCGGCTCAGCTGGCCGAGGCCTTTGGGTAAAGGGCCTTGGGATAGAGGTCGTTGGCCACCATCTCGCCGAAGGGGCTGATCAGCGTCGGCGCCTTGCGCAGGCCGTCCGGCAGCGTGCTTTCGGCGCCGGCGAGCTTGATGTGGGGGAAGACCAGTTCGGCGAAGCGGTAGGCTTCCTCCAGGTGCGGGTAGCCGGAGAGCACGAAAGTGTCGGCGCCCAGCGCGGCGTATTCCTTCAGGCGCTCGGCGATGATCTTGCCGTCGCCCACCAGCGCGGTGCCGGCGCCGCCGCGCACCAGGCCGACGCCGGCCCACAGGTTGGGCGCCACTTCCAGCCTGCTGCGGTCGCCGCCGTGCAGCTCGCGCATGCGGCGCTGGCCCTCGGAATCCATGCGGCCGAGCGAGGCCTGGGCGTTGGCGATGGTGTCGTCGTCCAGGTAGCGGATGAGTTCGTCCGCCGCCTGCCAGGCTTCGGCCTCGGTTTCGCGCGGGATCACATGCAGGCGCACGCCGAAGCGCACCTGGCGGCCTTCCTTCTCGGCGCGCTTCCTCACGTCGGCGAACTTGCGCGCCACCTCTTCCGGCGGCTCCCCCCAGGAGAGGTAGAGCTCCACATGCTTGGCGGCGGTGTCGTGGGCACGGTCGGAAGAGCCGCCGAAGAACAGCGGCGGATGCGGCTGCTGCAGCGGCGGGAAGAGCTGGCGCGCGCCCTTCACCTTCACGTACTTGCCGTCGTAATCCACCGTTTCGCCGGAGAGCAGGCGCTTCCACACGTCGAGGAACTCGTCGGCGTGTTCGTAGCGCTCGTCGTGGCCGAGGAAGATGCCGTCGGCTTCGAGGTCGGAGGCGTCACCGCCGGCCACCACGTTCACCAGCAGCCGGCCTTCGGAGAGGCGGTCCAGCGTGGCGGTCTGGCGCGCCGCCACCGTTGGCGAGATGGTCGCCGGCCGCAGCGCCACCAGGAACTTCAGCTTGCGCGTCACCGGGATGAGGCTGGAGGCGACAATCCAGGAATCCTCGCAGGAGCGGCCGGTGGGGATGAGCACCCCGCCGTAGCCCAGGCCGTCGGCGGCCTGCGCGATCTGCTTGAGGTAGTTGTGATCCACCGCGCGGGCCTGGTGGGCGGTGCCCAGGTAGCGGCCGTCGCCATGGGTGGGAAGGAACCAGAAGATGTTGAGCGGCGTGTCCTGACTCACGGAAGTCTCCGGAAAAGGGATGATCGGTCGGGCTCTCGGGCCGGGGAGAGGCGCAGGGAAAGACAGGAGGCGCGGCGCGCGGCTTGCGCCGGCAACCGCGCCGGCTGGCATCAGGGCGCCGGCCGCCACACGGCGGAGGCCACGTCCAGCTTCTTGGGGATGAGCTTGAGTTCGAACAGGGTGTCGGCCATCTGCTGCTGGTGCTTCACCACGTCATCGCTCAGCGGCTTGACGCCGTAGCCGTAGCGGGAGACGGACACCGCGGCCACTTCCACCGGCAGGCCGATCTGCGGCGCGACGATGGCGGCCGCGTCGCGCTGGTTCTTGCCCACCCAGGTGCCGGTCTCGTTGATCGCCACCAGCGCCGAGGCCAGCACCTCCGGATGCTTGTTCACGAAGCTGCGGGCGGCGATGTAGAAGTTGTAGTTGTTCACGATGCCGTTGCCGTCGGCCAGGATGCGGGCGCCGATCTGCGCTTCGGCGGCGGCGCCGAAGGGGTCCCAGATGGCCCAGGCATCCACCGCGCCTTTCTCGAAGGCGGCGCGGGCGTCGGCCGGCGTGAGGAAGGCGACCTCCACGTCGCTGTACTTCAGCCCGCCGCTCTCCAGCGCCTTCACCAGCAGGTAATGCACGTTGGAGCCCTTGTTCAGCGCCACCTTCCTGCCCTTCAGCTCGGCCAGCGACTTGATCGCCGAATCCTTGGGCACCAGGATCTTCTCGGCGCGCGGCGCCGGCGGCTCGTTGCCGACATAGACCAGGTCCGCGCCGGCGGCCTGGGCGAACACCGGCGGCGTCTCGCCGACCACGCCGATGTCTATGCTGCCGACGTTGAGGCCTTCCAGCATCTGCGGGCCGGCGGGGAATTCCGTCCAGCTCACCTTCACGCCCTCCGCCTTCAGGCGCTCGTCCAGGTTGCCGCGCGCCTTGACGATGGACAGGGTGGAACCCTTCTGCCAGCCGATGCGGATCTCCTTCTGCTGCGCATGGGCGGGCACGCCGCCCAGCGCCGCCACGGCAACGATGGCGGCGGAAGTCTTGAGGGCCAGGCGCAGCAGGCGCCGGCGGGGGGAAACGGTCTTCATCTGGATGAACTCCTGTACGAGCGCTGCTCGATGGAAGTGCTGCGTTTCTACGAAAACGGGTGGTGGGCTCAGCTGCGGCCTTCAGCCGCTGACCGGCAGCGGAAACGCGGACTCGACCGCGACCGCGCTGCGCGGCCCGGCGAGCGGCCAGCGGAAGCGCAGGGCGGCATCCTCGAAGCGGTCCAGCGCCTCGTGCAGCCGGCTCTCGGCCTCGCCGGCGATGCGCAGTCCGTCCGGCGTGTATTCGAGCTGGCTGTCGGCGATGAACACGCCGTTCAGCACCACCCGTGCATCCAGCGCCGCCAGCACCGGCTTCAGCGCGTACTCCACCGCCAGGGTGTGGGCCACCGAGCCGCCGGTGACCACCGGCAGCACCACCTTGCCGGCCAGGCCCTTCTGCGGCAGCAGGTCGAGGAAGGTCTTGAGCGCGCCGCTGTAGGCGGCCTTGTAGACCGGCGTGGAGATGACCAGCGCCTGGGCGCGTTCCACCTTGGCCAGCGCCGCCTGCAAGGCCTGCGTGTCGGCGCGGGCGAACAGCAGGTCCTCCGCCGGCAGATCGCGCACCGCCAGGCTGTCCACCCGCTCGCCGCTGCGGCCCAGGCGGGCGCCTATCCATTCCAGCAGCGCCCGCGAGCGCGAGGAGGCGGCCGGGCTGCCGGCCAGCGTCAGGATGCTCATGGCGTGCTCCTCAAACCTTGGCGATGGACACTTCGGTGGACTTCACCAGGGCGATCACCTCGCTGCCGAGCTGCAGTTGCAGCTCATCCACCGAGCGGGTGGTGATCACCGAGGTGACGAGGCCGTGCGGCGTCTCGACGTCGATCTCCGAAACCACCGGGCCGCGGATGATCTCCTTGATGCGGCCGCGGAACTGGTTGCGCACGTTGATGGACTGGATGGACATGAATGGCTCCTTGCGTGTCGGGGTGAATCCCGCGCCGCGTCCCTGCTTCCGGGCAGGGTGCGGGCGGCGTCGAGGTGTTGAAGCGGGATGCGGAAAAGGGAAAGCGGTGGGCAGACCGGGCGGGACCGCAGCTAGCGGCAATAGGGCGCGGATGAGCTGGCGCCGGGCCTAGTTCGCTTTGCCCTTGCGCTGCATCTCCACCGGGCAGCCGGCGGCGGCGCATTCGGTGGCGCCGGGCACGACACGGGCGAGCTTGTCGCGCATGTCCACCAGCGAATGGCGGCAATACACCACCGGCAGGCCGCGGCTGGCAGCCTGCCGGCGCACGCTGTACAGCAGGTCGTGGTTGATGCGGTCGCAGAGCACGACCACCAGGCGGGTATCGATGGGAATCGGCCGGCGCTTGTCGCCCACATGGCGGCCCGACCAATGTTCGGTGCGGCTCACGCCCAGGTGCGCCGCCCGCTCAAGTTCCGCCCGGATGGCATCCACCCGGTCGGCTCCAACTACCAATGCCCTCATTGTTTTCTCCCGAATCGCGGCTACCCGTTCCAGGTATTCCCTCGCGTCGTCGGGATAATTTGCAGAAGGCCTCTTATAACTTCCAATACTATTTTTTGCGTTGCTTATTCAGTCTCGCTGCAGAGCAACACAGGGGAGATCCGGTTGAATGTCAGCAGCCACAGGCCTTCCAGGCACGCCTCCCTGCCTATGGCCGAGCGCCTGCACACCCCACCGCGGGCAGGCTGAAACCGGGCAGGCTGAAACACTAGGCGCCCACGGGATCGAAGCTGTCCGCCCGCGCCATTTCCCAGGAGCGTTCGTAGAAGCGCCCTTCCACCCTGCCCTCCAGCAGCTCGCCGGGCTTGAGGAAGGTGTGAAGCTGGGCGTAGAGGCGGATTTCGCTGGCGGACAGGCGCTGCACCAGGTGGTTGGCGTCCAGTTGGGCGGGATGGGTGAGGCCGGCGGCGGCCAGCATCTCGGCCAGCGCCTTCAGGGTGTTGCGGTGGAAGTTGAACACCCGCTCCGCCTTGTCCTCCACCACCAGCGCGCGCTGGCGCAGCTTGTCCTGGGTGGCGACGCCGGTGGGGCAGCGGTTGGTGTGGCAGGACTGGCTCTGGATGCAGCCGATGGCGAACATGAAGCCGCGCGCCGAGTTCGCCCAGTCCGCGCCGAAGGCCAGCGCGCGGGCGATGTCGAAGGCGCTGACGATCTTGCCGCTCGCACCAATCTTGATCTTGTCCCGCAGCCGCAGCCCGACCAGGGTGTTGTGCACGAAGAGCACGCCTTCGCGCATCGGCACGCCGAGGTGGTCGGTGAATTCCAGCGGCGCGGCGCCGGTGCCGCCCTCCTTGCCATCGACCACGATGAAGTCCGGCGTGATGCCGGCCTCCAGCATGGCCTTGGCGATGGCCATGAACTCCCAGCCGTGGCCCAGACAGAACTTGAAGCCGGTGGGCTTGCCGCCGGAGAGTTCGCGCAGGCGGGCGATGAACTGCAGCAACTCGATGGGCGTGGAGAAGGCGCTGTGGGCGGCCGGCGACACGCAGTCCTCGTCCATGGACACGCCGCGGGTGGCGGCGATTTCCGGGGTGATCTTCTTCTTCGGCAGGATGCCGCCGTGGCCGGGCTTGGCGCCCTGGCTGAGCTTGATCTCCACCATCTTCACCTGCGGATCGCGCGCCTGGCGGGCGAAGGCCTCCGGGTCGAAGCTGCCGTCCGGCTTGCGGCAGCCGAAATAGCCGCTGCCCAGCTCCCAGATCAGGTCGCCGCCGTGCTCACGGTGATAGGGGCTGATGCTGCCCTCGCCGGTGTCGTGAGCGAAGCCGCCCAGGCGCGCGCCCTTGTTCAGCGCGCGGATGGCGTTGGCGCTGAGCGAGCCGAAGCTCATCGCCGAAATGTTGAAGATGGAGGCCGAGTAAGGCTGGCTGCACTGCGGCCCGCCGATGGCGACGCGGAACGCCGCCGGATCGCGCGGCGGCGCCGGCCGTATCGAGTGGTTGATGAACTCGAAGTGGTTGTCATAGACATCCACCAGCGTGCCGAAGGGCTTGTCCGCGCCCTCGTTCTTCGCCCGCGCATATACCAGCGAGCGCTGGGCGCGGGAGAAAGGCAGCTGCTCCCGGTCCGCCTCCAGCAGGTACTGGCGGATCTCCGGCCGTATCGCCTCCATCAGGTAGCGGATGTTGCCCAGCACCGGGTAGTTGCGCCGTACCGCGTGGCGCTTCTGCAGCAAGTCCCATACCCCCACCAGGCTCAGCAAGGCGCTGGCGAGGGCGAAGGGCCACAGCCAGTCGTGCTGCAGGAAGGGCACGCAGGCCAGGGTGAACAGCACACAGCAGGCGAAGAAGGCATAACGGCTGAGCAAGGACATCGACGGCTCCCGGAGGCGGCAAGGCAGTGCAGCGAATAGTAGCCGCCGCGCGAGCCACGCATCCGGACGCCGTGCAGGCAGGCGCCCCCGCAGGCGCCGGGCGGAAGTGATGCGGCGCGTCATCCCCGGCCGCGCGCCGGCAAGCCCCTCTACGGCGCTCCCCCTCATCCGGCCTATACGGATGGCATGAAAGGGCGCGGCATCCTGTCTGCCAGCGTGGAGATCCACTGCTGGCGCGGCTTTCGGTACCCTTCCCCCATATTGCCAATAGTGATTAAGAACACATTTATTATTATTTCAGCCGTCAAACTTCCGCACTAAACTCCCGACCTTTTCGCGCCTGTTCCATTGGGGAACATGCGGCGAGACAGCAAAAACCAAGGGAGCAAGCATGCAAAGCGGACACCGCACCGGACAACGCCTACGCGCCGGCCTCGCCGGCCTCATCCTCGCCCTCGCCGCCGGCAGCGCGCTGGCCGAATCGCTGAAGGTGGGCTATCTGCCGGTCACCGGCCACGCCAAGTTCTTCGTCGCCAAGGAACAGGGCTTCTTCAAGGAAGAGGGCCTGGACGTGGAGTTGGTGGAATTCGTGAACTCCGCCGACGGCCTCAACGCGGTGGTGGCCAACAAGCTGGACGTGGGCGCCTTCGGCACCGCCGCCCCGCTGGTGCATTACGCCCGCGGCTCCGAGCTGAAGATCATCGGCGGCATCATGGGTGAAGACGCCGCCATCATCGTCAAGCCGGAAAACGCCGGCACGATCAAGACCGTGGCCGACCTGCGCGGCAAGAAGATCGCCACCATCCGCCTCGCCACCGGCGACGCGGTGCTGCGCGCGGCGCTGAAGGACGAGAAGCTGAACTGGAAGAACGACGTCCAGATCTTCGAATTGAAGAACCCGCCGGCGGTGCTGGAAGCGGTGAAGTCCGGCCAGGTGGACGCCGGCGTGGTGTGGGGTCCGCATGACATCCGCGCCGAACGCCAGGGCCTGAAGGTCGTCATCCGCTCCTCCGACGTGCAGCCGGGCCACCCCTGCTGCCGCCTGGTGGTGAAGTCCGACCGCGCGGCCAAGGGCGACACCTGGGACCGCTTCCTGCGCGCCATCCTGAAGGCGGAGAAGTTCGCCGCCCAGAACCGCAAGGAAACCATCGACTCCATCCAGAAGTACGTGAAGCTGGACCGCGACATCCTGGAACAGGGCTACTACTCCCCGCACCTGGACCAGACCAGCGACCCCAACGTGAAGGGCACGCAGAAGTTCTGGACCACGCTGGTCGAAGCCGAATTCGTCGATGGCACCCGTCCGCTGGAACCCATCTTCGAAACCGGCCCCTACCACCGCGCGCTGGAAAAGCTGGCCAAGGAAAACCCCAAGGATCCGTACTGGAAGGAAAAGCTCCAGGCGGAGAAGGCCAGGAACGTTCTGTGAGCACCCGCGGCGGACACGGCGGCAACGACCTGCAGGTGAATGGGCTGGCCTTCGCCTACGGTGAGCAGCTCATCCTGCAGGGCATAGACCTGACGGTGGCGGGCGGCGAGTTCGTCGCCCTGCTCGGCCCCAGCGGCTCCGGCAAGTCCACGCTGCTGCGGCTGCTGGCCGGGCTGGAGAAGCCCGCTCGCGGCCGCATCAGTGCCGGCGGCCATGAGGTCGCCGGGCCGGGTCCGGACCGCGCGGTGGTCTTCCAGAACTACTCGCTGTTCCCCTGGATGACGGTGGGCGACAACGTCGCCGAGGCGGTCGCCAAGGCCCATCCCAAGCTGGACCGCGCCGAGCGCCGCCGCCGCGCCTGGGAGCAACTGGACCGCGTCGGCCTCGGCGAGGCCGCCGCCCGTCATCCTTTCGAACTCTCCGGCGGCATGCAGCAGCGCGCCGCCATTGCCCGCGCGCTGGCGCTGGAGTCGCCCTTCCTGCTGATGGACGAGCCCTTCGGCGCGCTGGACCCGGTGAACCGCGCCCGCCTGCAGGATCTGCTGGTGGAAGTGTGGGAGCGCGGCCAGCCCCGGCGCACGGTGATCTTCGTCACCCACGATGTGGACGAGGCCCTGCTGCTGGCCGACCGCGTGGTGGTGATGGGCGCTTCGCCCGGCCGCATCATCGCCGAGCACACGGTGCCCTTCCCGCGCCCGCGCCGCCGCGCCGCCCTGCTGGGCGACGACAGCTTCCACGCCTTGCGTGAACGCATCACCGACGCGCTGGACGCCGACACCCTGGCCCATCTGGACCCGGCATGAGCACCTGCCGCGCCGCCCCCTCCGAGCAGCACCGCGCCCTTCCCGGCCGCGGCGCTGTACGGCAGGCACGGCCCGCGGCCCCGTTTCACCCCGGCCGGCAGCTCCGGCCACCCGTTTTCACGCCGCTGGCGGCCCACCCGGCGGCCATCGCAGCTGTTGCAGCCAAGGAGTACTGAATGTCATCCGAGCAGAACACGCTCGCCGCCCCGGCCCAATCGGACGCTGCCGCCCAGGCGCGCAAGCGTGCCCCCTTCGCCTGGGAACCCTTGCTGCTGGCCGCCGTGCTGCTTGTTGCCTGGCAGCTGATAGGCGCTTCTCTCGCCGGCCAGGGCAACCCCCTGCTGCCGACGCCGGCCATCGTCTTCGACGCCTTGTGGCAGTCGCTGCCGGAACTGGGCCGCGGCACCGTGTCCTCCTTCCTGATCCTGATTCCCGGTTTCGGCCTCGCCCTGGTGCTGGGGGTGGCACTGGGCCTGCTGTGCGGCACCACGCCGCGGCTGGCGCGCGCCTTCTTCCCTTTCGCCAAGGTGGCGGCGCCTATCCCGCCCACGGTGTTCATCCCCTACGCCATCGCGGTGCTGCCGACCTTCCACCTGTCGGCCACCTTTGTCGTCTTCCTCGGCGCCTTCTGGCCCATCTTCCAGAACGCCGCCGCCGGCGCGCTGGCAGTGGAAGGCCGCCACCGCGACAACGCCCGCGTGCTCGGCTTCTCCCGCCTGGAAACCCTGCGCAAGGTGGTGTTCCCGGCCGCGCTGCCGCACATCTTCTCCGGCATGGCGGTGGGCCTGGGCTTCTCCTTCATCCTGCTCACCGTGGCCGAGCTGTTCGGCGCCAACGCCGGCCTGGGCCGCTTCGTGCAGTACTACGCCGACTTCGCCGACTACCCGCGCATGGTGGCCGGCATCCTCTACACCGGCGCGGTCACCTGGGCGGTCATGAGCCTGCTCGATGCCCTGCGCCACCGCGCCCTGTTCTGGCTGAGGTAAGAAGGTCATGAGCTCCCCCAAGCCTCCCCGCAACACCTTCGCCGACCCCACCGTGCCGGAGTTGCCGCCGGAGCGCCCGGAGCTCATTCCCGGCGAGCCGCTGCCCCTGCCGCCCGGCCTGCAGGCCGGCCGCGAAACCCTGCTCGGCCGCGGCCTGTGGATAGGGCTGGTCGGCGTCGCCCTGCTGCTGGCCTTCCTGTTGTTCGGCGAAAGTGGCGCGCATGCCGGCGGCTCCGCGCCGGCTACCGCCACCAAGGCGCATGGCGACGGCTTCTTCCCCGGCACCGCCGACCTCTCCGCCGCGCTCGCCGAGGCCCGCAAGCAGGGCCGCAAGGGCGTGGCGGTGCTGTACGAAATGAATGGCTGCGGCGAATGCGCCAAGCTGCGCGCCACCACGCTGCAGGACGCCGCCCTGCGCCAGGACTTCCGCCGCAGCTTCGTCGCCGTCTCGCTGATGGCGGACGAACCCGGCGCCCTCACCAACTTCGAAGGCCAGGCCACCACCCTTGCCGGCTTCGCCCGCGACGAGCGGGTATTCGCCCTGCCGACCCTGGTGTTCTACGACCTCGACGGCCTGCCGGTCGCCCGCCAGACCGGCAGCGCGCTCTCCGTCGCCGAATGGCGTCAGCTGACGCGCTATGTCGCCGAAGCCGGCTACGAGGAAGCGCCCTTCCCCGTCTGGCAGGCCGCCCACGGCAAGGGCGGCTGAAGGCAGCCATCGCCTGATTCCAGGACGGCGGCAGCGCGGCAGATCCAGCGCCCGCCGCCGCAGACCGGGCGCTACAGCCCGGCCAGACATCACCCCAGCACCGGCGCTCCCGGCCGGAATCCGCATGCGCGTCCGGTCGCAGGCCGGCACGCATCCAGCCGCCTTACCCCTTTCCTTTCCCGACCATGACGAACGATACCGATCGCAAGTACTGGGACCCGGCGCTCGAAACCCAGTCCCGCGCCGCCTGGAACGCCCTCAAGCTGGAGCTGCTGCAGCGCCACCTGCGCCACGCCTATGACAATTCGCCCTACTACCGCGCCAGCTTCGAGGCCGCCGGCGTGCGGCCGGAGCAGCTGCGCAGCCTGGACGACCTGCGCCGCTTCCCCACCCTGGACAAGAAGATCCTGCGCGAACGCCAGGAGGCCCAGCCGTTGCTGGGCGACCTTGCGGCGGTGCCCGAGCGGGAAGTGGTCTACGTTTCCGCCTCTTCCGGCTCCACCGGCGTGCCCACGGTGTCGCCCTTCACCCAGCAGGATTTCGACGACTGGATAGACTATGAGGCGCGCCAGTTCTGGTCCTCCGGCCTGCGCCCGCACGATCGCTACGCCCACTCGCTCAACTTCTCGCTGTTCATCGGCGGTCCCTGCGTGCTCGGCGCGCAGAAGCTGGGCGCGCTCACCATCCACGCCGGCACCGTGCCCTCGGAGCGCCTGCTCGCCATCCTCAAGCAGTTCCAGGCCACCGCCATCTGGACCACGCCCTCCTACGCCTGGTACCTGGGCGAGACGGCGCAGAAGGAAGGGCTGGACCCGCGCACGGAGCTGGCGGTGCGGCGCATCTTCGTCGCCGGCGAGCCGGGCGGCTCCATCCCAGAAACCCGCGCCCGCATCGAGGCGCTGTGGGGCGCGCAGGTTTATGACTACTACGGCCTCTCCGACATCTTCGGCGCCTGCGCCGGCATGTGCGAAGAGAAGAACGGCCTGCATTGGGCGGAAGACCACATCCTGGTGGAAGTGCTGGACCCGGACAGCGGCGAGCCTGTCGCCCCGGGCGAGCGCGGCGAGATGGTGCTGACCACGCTCAAGAAGCGGGCCCGGCCGCTGATCCGCTTCCGTACCGGCGACATCGTCAGCTTCACCGACGAGCCCTGCGCCTGCGGCCGCACCAGCCAGCGCCTGCTGGGTGTGCATGGCCGCCGCGACGACATGCTGATCATCCGCGGAGTGAACATCTTCCCCAGCGACGTCGAAGCCATCGTCCGCCAGGACCAGGACTTCAGCGGCGAGTACCGGCTGATCGTCGATCGCCCTGACCACCTCGACCGCCTCACCATCGAGGCCGAACGCAGCGCCGCCTACGCCGGCAGCGATGCGGCGCTGGCCGAGCGCCTGCGCGAACGGGTGAAGGCACTCACCGGCGTTGGCGCGCAGGTGAGCATCCTGGCGGCGGAAGCGCTGCCGCGCGCCACCCACAAGGCCAAGCGGGTGGAGGACAGGCGCGGACAGGTATGGACCGCTTGAGATACCAGGCCGCAGGGCAGCGTTAGCCGGGGCCTTATCGAGTGCGCTACCGAGTACGCGACCGGACCGACGGCAGGTGGAAGGAGAACGGGCCGGCAGCCGGGCATCCCGCCCGCCACCTCATTCCCGCCGCGCCGGCGGCAGCCCGATCACGCCCGGGGGTCTGAAGTAGACCATCAGCAAGGCGCCGCCCAGCAGCATGAACAGCGCGCCCAGCGCGGAAAGGAAGAGCGGCAGCCCGGCCGAAGTCAGGCCGGCGCCGCGGGGAAAGTTCTGCAGCGGATCGGCCGGCGCATACAGCACCTCCACCGGCCCTTCTTCCGGCAGCGCCTTCCACAGCCGCTCGCCTATGCTGCGCACCGCCTCCACCCGCTGCCCGGAAGGCGCCACGAACCAGTATTCCAGCTGGTAATCGCTATCGCCGTCGGCGGCGGCGAGGAAGGTCTTGCGCACGATCTGGCCGGTGGCCGAGGCCCCCTGGCCGGCGATGGCGTTGTCGCGCCAATACTTCACCCAGGCGCCGGCTGCGGCGAGCAGGCCGGCGGCAAGAAAGAGGCTGCCCAGCAGCAGCAGGCTGCGGCTGGCGCCGCGCATTCGGGGCATGTTCCCGTCCTGTTCCAGGGCCGCCACGGTATTGCCGGCGGCGGGTTCCGCTCGCCGCCGGCCGCCTCCGCGAGGGCCGCGCATGATGTTTCGTTCTAGCACCCGGTGGGCCGCTGGTGAGCGGAAGCCCTGCGGCGAAGCATACAAGCGGCACCTCCGCGACCGTGGCGCCGGCAGCACTGTCTTACACTCCGCCCCTGCTTCCTCTTGCCTGGAGTCCCCCCGTGTCCGACCTCAAGGATCCACGCGTGCTGTTCGCCGCCGAGCGCACGCTGCTGGCCTGGAACCGCAGCAGCCTGGCCCTGATCGCCTTCGGTTTCCTCATCGAACGCAGCGCCTTGCTGCTGGAACTGGCGGCACCGCAGCGCAACGCAGCACTGCACCCGGGCTACGCCCTGTGGCTGGGGCTGGCCTTCATCCTGCTCGGCGTCACCGCCGCGCTGCACTCCTGCCGCGAGTACCGGGTGGTGCTGCGCACCCTGACCCCCGCCGAGTTCCCGCCTGGCTACCGCGCCACCTGGGGCATGGGCCTCAACCTGGCGGTGGCCTTGCTGGGCCTGCTGCTTGCCGCCGCACTGTGGCTGAACGCGGCTGCGACCAATGTGCCCGGCGCAGCGGGCTGAGAGCGGACCGTGCACAAATCCACACTTCGGCGCCCGCCGGCCAGCGCAATATGCGTAGGGCCAGGGACCCTGCTCGAGGCGGGCCGATCAAGGCGGAGGGGGAGAGCTCGGCGGGAAACGTATCCCTCCTCCCGAGCATGCTGCTGGCTTCCATCGACGGTCTCGCGCCGCGCCTGAGCACCGCCTCAACTCCGGCCGCTGCAGGCCGATGGTGAAAGCCACGGCCACCGCCGCGGGCCCGCCTGCCGTACGGCCTCTCAGGCCCACGGCAAGGCCGCAAACCCACTATAACGATGCTGTGCAACACACAGCGGGATGACGTAGCGCTGCGTGGTTTTTCACCCGTCACGGCTTCGCCTACAGGAGATCGGAATGAGCGACCCCCTTCCAAGCAAGGCGCTGTTGCCGGGCAAGACTGCGCTCGCACGTGCAATGCTGGGGCTGGAGGGCGAAAGCGCCACCGCGTTGGGGCAGGTACTGCAGGACGTGGTGCGCTCCATCCGCGCCCACCTCGGCATGGATGTGGCATTCATCTCCGAATTCACTGGCGGCCGGCGGGTTTTCCGCCAGATAGACTCCGGCCTGGTGGCGGTACCGATAGAGGTGGGCGGTGGCGGGCCGCTGGAGGAAAGCTACTGCCAGCGCATCGTGGAGGGCCGCCTGCCGCAGCTCATCCACAATGCCCAGGAACTCCCCGCCGCGCTGGAGCTGGCCGCTACCCGCGCGGTGCCGGTGGGTGCCCATCTGAGCGTGCCCATCTGCTTCAGCGACGGCAGCGTCTACGGCACCCTGTGCTGCTTCAACCTCACTGCCGACTACTCCCTCAACGACCGCGACCTCGGCATGATGAAGGTGTTGGCGGACTTCACCGCCCACCGCCTGGAGCAGGATGCCTCCCGCCGGCACGACACCGAGGCGATACGCGAACGCATAGAGCGCGTGCTGGAAACACGCGACTACACCATCGTCTACCAACCCATCATCCACGTGCCGGAGCACCGCATCATCGGCTACGAGGCGCTCGCCCGCTTTTCTTCCGATCCGTATCGCACGCCGGATGTCTGGTTCCGCGAGGCGGGGCTGGCCGGCCTGCAGGCGGAGTTGGAGGTCGCGGTGATAGAGCGGGCGCTGGAAGCCATGCCGCAGCTGCCGGCCCACACCTATATGTCGCTCAACGTGTCGCCGGCCACGCTGCTGCGGGACGGCATCGCCGAAGTGCTGGAGCGCGGGCCGCTGGACCGCATGGTGCTGGAAATCACCGAGCATGAATCCATCATCGACTACGAGGCCTTCACCCGCGCCGTCACGCCCCTGCGCCAGCACGGCCTGGCGCTGGCGGTGGACGACGCCGGCGCCGGCTATGCCAGCTTCCGCCACATCCTGCGGCTCAAGCCGGACGTCATCAAGCTGGACATCAGCCTCACCCAGGGCATAGACCACGACCCCGCCCGCCGCGCGCTGGCGGTGGCGCTGATCCAGTTCGCCGCCGAAACCGGCAGCAAGATCGTCGCCGAGGGCGTGGAGACCCAGAGCGAGCTGGACGTGCTGCGCAAGCTCAAGGTGAACAAGGCCCAGGGCTATCTGCTGGGCCGACCGGCACCGGTCTCCCACCTCCAGACCACGCTGGGCTGAGCCGCCCCGCCACAGGCGGCCCGGCCTAGCGGCCCGCCCCCCGCGGGCGACAGGGCCCGCCGGCCTACTTATACTGCAGACAGGATCGCTTCCCGTTCGCGACAGCCGTGCGGCCTCTGGCCAAGCCCTCACTCCTGGACCGATATGCTCATAGCGCCTCTGCCACCCGACGAAGTCGAACGTATCCGGCTGCTGCACGCCCTGAATGTGCTGGATAGCGATCCCGAGCCCGAATTCGACCGCATCACCCGGCTGGTCTCCCACCTGCTGAAGGTACCGATGGCGCTGATCTCGCTGGTGGACAGCGAGCGCCAGTGGTTCAAATCCCGCGTCGGCGTAACCGACAGCGAAACCTCGCGCGACCTGTCCTTCTGTGCCCACGCCATCCTCGGCACCCAGCCGATGGTGGTGGAAGACGCCACCCGTGACGAGCGCTTCGCCGACCATCCCATGGTCACCGGCGGCCCCCGCGTGCGCTTCTACGCCGGCGTGCCGATACGCTCCGTTGGCGGCCTGGCGCTGGGCACCCTGTGCGCCATCGATTCTCACCCGCGCCAGCTCAGCGCGGAGCAGCTGGAAGTGCTGCAGGACCTGGCCGACATCGCCAGCAAGGAGATGCAGCTGCGCGAGACGGTGAGCCTGGCGCAGAAACAGCTCAGCCGCACCGACAACGTGCTGGAGGCGAGCGAAGCGCGCTTCCGCGCGGTGTTCGAGCGCGCCGCGGTGGGCGTTGCCACCATCGCCCCCGGCGGCGGCTGGCTGAGCATGAACGACGCGGTGTGCGAGATCACCGGCTACAGCCGTGAGGAACTGCAACGGCTGACCTTCCAGGACATCACCCATCCGGACGATCTGAAGAGCGACCTCAAGGCCCTGCGCAAGCTGATTGCCGGCGACATCGACCGCTACCAGATCGAGAAGCGCTACCTGCGCAAAGGCGGCGGAACGGTGTGGGTCAATCTCAATGTGACCAAGAAGCAGTCCCCCGGCGGCGAGCTGGAGTACTTCATCTCCACCCTCACCGACATCCAGGCGCGCAAGGAGGCGGAAGCCGCGCTGGAAGGTCTGCGGCTCGAACTGGAGAAGCGGGTGGAAGAGCGCACCCGCCAGCTGAACAAGCGCGAGCTCGAACTGCGCTCCGTCATCGAAAACGCCAACGACGCCTACATCAGCATAGACGCCACCGGCGCCGTCACCGGCTGGAACAGGCAGGCGGAGGCCACCTTCGGCTGGCGCGCGGAAGAAGCGCTTGGGCAGTCGCTGCACGACCTCATCGTGCCACCCGAACTGAGGGAGGCTCACCGCCTGGGCATGCTGCATTACCTCGCTACCGGCGAATCCAAGGTGGTGGACCAGCGCCTGGAGTTGCCGGCGCTGCGACGCGACGGCAGTTCGCTGCATGTGGAAGTTCGCATCCGCGCCCTCAACCTCGACGGCCAGCGCGTATTCAGCGCCTTCCTGCACGACATCACCGACCGCCGCAAGGCGCAGGCCCTGCGCGAGCGGGAGGCGCTGATGGACCCGCTCACCGGCCTGCTCAACCGCCGCGCCCTCACCGAGATGCTGCCGGGCGCGATGGAGCGCGCCGGGCGCAGGGGCTCAGCGCTGGCGGTGCTCTTCCTCGATCTGGATGGCTTCAAGGCGGTGAACGACACCTTCGGCCACGACACCGGCGATCTGTTGCTGCGTGAAGTCGCGGCACGGCTGCGGCGGGTGGCGCGCGGCAGCGACACCCTGGTACGGCTGGCGGGAGACGAATTCACCGTGGTGCTGGAAGGGCTGACGAGCGACAGCGACCAGGCCATGAAGTGCGCCGAACGCATCCTCCACGCCATCACCCAACCCATCCACATCAACACCCACACCGCCCAGGTGGGCGTCAGCATCGGCCTGGCCATCCACGAGCCGCATACCAACCAGAGCGCCGATGTGCTGATGAAGCGCGCCGACTCCGCCATGTACGAAGCGAAGCATGCCGGCAAGGGCTGCATCCGCCTGAGTTGAGCCGGCGGCGGGGCCACGGCCCCAACGCCGGCCTCCTCCTCTCAACGTACCGCGACCTGCCGCAGCGGCCTGATGCCGAACAGCTCGGCGAACTCGGTGGCGGACACCGGTTTGCCGAACAGATAGCCCTGGCCTTCCTCGCAGCCATAGCGATAGAGGCAGCGCATCTGGTTCTCGTCCTCTATGCCCTCGGCGATGGTTTCCAGCTGGAAGCTGTTCGCCATGTCCAGGATGGCGCGTATCACCGATGCGTCCCGCTCGGAGCCGAGCATGCCCTGGACGAAGGAGCGGTCTATCTTGATCCGGCTCAGCGGATAGCTCTTCAGCAGGCTGAGCGAGGCGTAGCCGGTGCCGAAATCGTCGAAGGCCACGCCGACGCCGTAGTTGCGCAGCCGCTTCAGGATCTCCAGCACCACATCGTCGTTGTCGAGCACGATGTTCTCGGTGACTTCCAGCTCCAGTGCATCCGGCGGCAGGCCGTGACGGTTCAGCGCGGCGATGACCTGGGACACCAGATCGCCCACACGGAACTGGGCACCGCTCAGATTCACCCCCATGCGGAAGCTCCCCGCCCCGGCGCGCCGCCACTGCGCCGCCTGGGCGCATGCCTCGTCGATGATCCAGGCGCCGACGATGGCCGCCAGCGGCCCGCCCTCCAGCGCCGGCAGGAAGGCGGCCGGCGCCAGCAGGCCGCGCTGCGGATGGCGCCAGCGGATCAGCGCCTCCGCGCCCACCAGTTCGCCGTCGTACAGCCGCACCTGCGGCTGGTAGAAGAGCACGAACTCGCCGTCGTTCACCGCGCGGTGCAGCTCGATGTTGTACAGCCGCCGCGCCATCGCATCCATGCGCAGCGCGGTAACGAAGAGGAAGCACTGGCCACGGCCCAGGCTCTTGGCCTTGAACAAGGCCAGGTCGGCATCGCCGATCAGTTCCAGCGCCTCCTGCGCCTGCTCCGGCGCCACCGCCACGCCACAGCTGGCCGCCACCCTCACCTCATGGCCATCCACCAGGATGGGCTCGGCGATGCGGGCCATCAGCGTGCGCGCCACCTCCATCGCCAGTTCCGGAATGGCGACGCCCGGCAGCAGGATGGCGAACTCGTCGCCGCCGATGCGCGCCACCGTGTCGCCGGCCCCCACGCCCTGCTCCAGCCGGCGCGCCACCTCGCACAGGATGCCGTCGCCCACCGCATGGCCCAGGGTGTCGTTCACATCCTTGAAGCCGTCCAGATCCACCATCAGCGCGGCCGCGGCCAGCGGCTGGGTCAGCGTCTCTTCCATGCGGCGGTAGAAGCAAGCGCGGTTGGCCAGGCCGGTGAGGATGTCGGTGTGGGCGATACGGTGCAGCTCCGCCTCCTCGCGCCGGCGCTCGGTCAGGTCCTGCAGATGGGCGTTGAAGGTGAGCATGCCGTTCTCGCGCCAGCAGAACAGGGAGAAGCCGAGCAGGAACTCGCTGCCGTCCTTGCGCAGGCCGTGCAGCTCGGCAGGCATGGTCAGGCCGTCCACCGAACCGGAGGCCACCGCGCGGGCAACCAGATCGGCGATGCCGGCGCGATAGCGCTCCGGCACCAGGGTGTCGATGGAGCGGCCGGCCCCCTGCTCCACCGCATAGCCGTGCAGCCTCGCCGCCGCCTCGTTCCAGGCGACGATGCTGCGCTGTTCATCGAACCACACCACCGCGGTCGGCGAGTTGCGGGCGAATTCCTCGAAGGGGCGCTTTGCCTGCTCGGTGGAGATCTCCACCCGGCGCAGTTCCAGCCGGTCGGCGGCCATCCTGGCCAGCTCGCGCAGGCGCTGGCAGTCCTCTTCCGAGAAATCGTAATGGGGCTTGCCGTCGATCACGCACAGCGCGCCCAGCGCATGGCCCTCCGGCGAGGTGAGCGGCACGCCGGCGTAGAAACGCAGGTTGGCGCTGCCGGTGACCAGGGGGTTGTCGTGGAAGCGCTCGTCCTGCGTCGCGTCCGGCACCACCATCACGCCGTTCTGGGTGATGGCATGGGCGCAGAAGGAGACGTCGCGGCTCATGTTGACGTCGGCCCCTTCCAGCCCGGTGCTGGCGGCGAAGAACACATGATCGCTGCCTATCATGTTCACCGCCGCCACCGGCATGCCGAACATGCAGGCGGCAATCTGCACCACCGGATCCAGGCTGGGAAGCGGACGGTCGCTGCCCAGTCCATAGGCAGCCAGCGCCTTGATGCGCTCCGGCTCGGTCGGCAACACGGGGGGGCATTTCATGACGATCTCCTCGCCGGGATTTGTGCTCTGCGGCAAGCAATCCCGCCTACTCGAAGTGCCCGGATTGGGCGCGCCAATGCCCAATATATACCCAGGCAAAGGGAGAGCGTAGTCACCCGGCAGGCAAGAGATGCGTCCGCCGCGCGCTTCTCAATACCATTCTTTAATCAAGGTTTTCAAAGAATTAGGCCGATCCGGCTAGCGTCTTGCCGGCGTCGGCCACAGCACTTCAATACCACCATTTTTTCATTTGTCATCTCCGGATACACGCGGTGGCGTGCAAGCGGCCGGGCAAAGCCGCTCCCGCCGGGAAACATCCGCCAGCACCGAAACCTAAAATGGGCATATATAATTCGACATAGTTCGCCGCAGCGTGCGAGCCATGCGGATCACATCACCGGCGCCGGGAACAGGGTCGACCACAGCAGCGGCGGCGGGCGCTGGAAGCTTGTGGAAGCATTTCCTGAGCGGAGCGGCAACCGCAGCAGCGGGCCTTCGCCGCCGCAGCCGGGAGGCTGAGGAAGGTCGGACTTGCGCAACGCAGCAAGCCCGGCCGGCTTTCCTCCTGGAAGGAGTGCTGCCCCGACCACCTCGTCCGCCTCCCCCAACCCGCGCCGCGCAGGCGGCTGGCCGCATGCCCCGGCCGGCGGAGTATCCTCCCCCTCCCGCCCCCAGAGGAGACAGCGATGAACTACACCGGAAGCTGCCATTGCGGCCGCATCGCCTTCGAGGTCGAAGGCGAACTGGAGCAGGCCATGTCGTGCAACTGTTCCATCTGCCAGCGCAAAGGCGCGCTGATGTGGTTCGTGCCGCGCGACAGGCTGAAGCTGAAAACGCCGGCGACCAACGCCAGCACCTACACCTTCAACAAGCATGTGATCCAGCATCGCTTCTGCCCGGTATGCGGCATCCACCCCTACGGCGAGGGCATTGGGCCGGACGGCGAGGCAATGGCGGCGATCAACATACGCTGCCTGGAAAACATCGAGCCGGAAAGGGTCCCCGTTACCCATTACGACGGCCGCTCCCATTGAACAAGCCAGGCGGCCCACCCTGGCGGGCTGCCTCTTTCGAGGAAGAAGCCCTGTTCACCCCTGCTGAATTCGCCGGAGCGGTCACCAGCGCCGCCGCACAGCTGGACGCCGCCCGCCGCGCCCTGCAGGCGCTGGCCTGCCCGGCCATCACCACCCTGGAAATCCGCCTGGACGAGCTAGACGGGCACCGCATCGAAGCACTGCTGGCCGGCGTGCCAACCGGTTATCGCAAGGACGAGCGGGAAGATGACCACGTCTACCTCATCCAGGCAGCCGCGCCCGGCAGCGGGCTCGCCGGGGAGCTGGCGGCGCAGCTGGCCGAAGCACGCAAGCTGGGCGCCGACTACTCCCGGCTCAACCCGGGCAACCTGCCCACCGATACCCTGTACGTGGGCCGCTCCAAGACGCCGCGGGCGCGGCTGCGGCAACACCTGGGTGCCGAAGGCCGCGGTGTGTTCTCGCTGCATCTGCAGCGCTGGGCCGGCGGCAGCAGGGCGGCCATCCGCATCTCCCTGATGCGTTTCCACCGCCTGGACGATCTGCTGGTGCAGGCGGTGGAAGACGGGCTGTGGGCCTCGCTGCGGCCGGCCTTCGGCCGCAAGGGCGAACGCTGAGGCTCAGCCGGCGGCCAGAGCCCGCCCCTGCCCGCCGGGCGGGCGACGGCGCATGACCATGCCCGCGAGGCCCAGGGCAAGCGCAAGCAGCGTCAGGCTGGCAGGCTCCGGCACCGCGGCGACGTCTATCACCGTCAGCGCCCACTGGCCGGGGTTGCCGTAGGCCCAGCCGTAGGCGTAGCCCCAGCCGCCCAGCGTGGAACCGCGGTCCGTCCTGTCCTCGCTGCCGTCCACGCCGGGGCGGTCATTGTAGGAGCTGAGGCGGTAGCCTTCGGTCAGCCGCGGATCCCAGATCGCCGAATACAGCAGGTCCAGGAACCACGCGGTCGGCAGGCCCGCTGCGTCCACCTGGTAGATGAACACCCCGCCGTCGAAAGCTTCGCGCGGGTAGATGACCTGGTAGGGATAGTCCGGATAAGTCTCGTAGCGCAGCCATTCGGGCCAGGTTTCCGCCTCGGCGATCTGCTCCGGCGACAGCATGCCCATCACCGGATCGCTCTCGCGGTAGGTGAACTGGACGTCGCCATCGCCGATGGTGAAGCGCAAGCCGGGCAGCGTGATCAGGTTCTGATCACTCCCGGTCAGCCGGGTGGGAGAGAGGATCTCGGCGTAGATGAAATGATCGGCGGTGTAAGGCGGCGCGCTTGCGCCGGGATTTCCCTCCCCGAAAGGGTTTCCCACATAGCTGTAGCGATAGAAGGGCGCCGCCTGGGCACTGCTCGCCAGCAGGCTCAGCAACAGGGCAAGGACGAATGCGACAAGGCCGGTGGAGCGGCCGCGGCCGGAGTCCGGCGGGCACAGCGCTGATGGATTCATGACACCTCCGATACACAACGGTGACGGGCAGAAGCCGTTTCAGCTTAGCGGGCGTGATGACGCAAGCAAGTTTTCATGTATCGGAATGGGCAACCCGGCGGCGGGTTCAGCCCTGGCGTATGGCCGCCCAGAGCGGACGGCAGGACCAGCGCAGCCAGACCACGGTGAGCCCATCCCGCCAGCGCCACCAAGCGCTGCGCCGCTGCCTCGCCAGCCGTTGCTCTATCTCCCGCTGCAGCCATTCGCCGTCGAAGGCGGTCCATACCGGCGGCACCGAGGTCTCCAGGTTGGCATGGCAGACCAGCGCAACCTCGCGGAAGAAGATGCGTTCCACCTCCTCCCAAGGGTAGCTCCCCACCCGGGCGGCAATGCCGGCGAAATCCACCTCCTTATCCACGAAGGCATCGGACAGGGCGAGGCGCAGCGCGGCTTTCTGCTCGTCGTTCATCGGTGGAAGTATCGGCCCTGCGGGGCATTGCGGGTGAAGGAAAGCGCGCACGGGCTGCGGTCCTCGCCGACACACCCGCCTGCGCTGGGCCGAAGGGAAAAACCGCAGCCCTACTCATCCCGGCCTCGTTTGACCCCATTCCGCCCTATTCCGCCCCATTCCGCCCTATTCCGCCCCCATTGGCGCTAGGCTGCGCCTTCCCCATCACGAACCGCCGTGCCAATGGAACAGCCTCCCGCCGACAACAGCCCACTCGCCGCCAACATCATCGGCCTCTACATCCGCCATGCGACGCACTGGGACAGCCGCCGCGCCGCCGCGCTGCACATGGAACTGGGCTGGTTGCAGCGCTTCACCGCCCTGCTGCCGCCGAACGCCAGCGTGCTGGACATCGGCTGCGGCACCGGCCAACCCATCGCCCGCTGGCTCCTTGAGCAGGGCCATGCCGTCACCGGCGTGGACAGCTCGCCCGCGATGCTGGGCTACTGCCGCAGCCGCCTGCCGCAAGGCGAGTGGCTGGCCGGCGACATGCGCCGGCTGGCGCTGGAGCGCCGCTTCCACGGCCTCATCGCCTGGGACAGCTTCTTCCACCTCACCGCCGACGACCAGCGCGCCATGTTCCCCCGCTTCCGCGCCCACGCCCTGCCCGGCGCCGCGCTGCTGTTCACCAGCGGCCCCGGCGCCGGCGAGGCGATAGGCGAGTTCGAGGGCGAGCCGCTCTACCACGCCAGCCTGGCGCCGGAGGAGTACCGCACGCTGCTGGCGGAAAACGGCTTCACCGTACTCGCCCACCGCAGCGAAGACCCGGACTGCGGCCAGCACACGGTGTGGCTGGCGCAGCAGGCGGACGCCTGAGCGGAGAAGCCATCCAGCCGGCAAGCGGATGAGAGATTCCGTTCGCCTCCAACCCGTCCCAGGCTCGTACTGACTCCGTCCTGAACCAGCCGGAGAACTCGGCCCGAACGGCTGGGCGCCTTCAACGGCCGGCTTCGCTCCCGGCTTGGCGGCAAACAGGGCGAAACCGGCCGTGGCACCGGCCAGTGCCCGGCCACGAACCCGCCAATGCCGCCTCCAGCCCCCACGCTCCCGCGGCCAAAGCACCCTCCCCGCCACTCTTTACACTTTCTTGATCCCCGCACCACCCGGCTTTTCAGCATCTTGATGCGGCTCCTCCTAGGCTCTGGGCATCACCGGAGGATTCGTCATGGACCTGCTTTTCCTCGCGCTCACCGCGCTCTGCTTCGCCACCGTCGCCGGCCTCGCCCACGGCTGTGCCGCCCTCGCCCGGAGGCGCGGATGAACGGCCTTTATCTGCTCGCCGGGCTGGTGGCCGCGGGCCTGCTCGTCTATCTGCTCGCCGCCCTGCTGTTCCCGGAGGACTTCTCGTGAACGCCCAGGCCTGGATGCTGCTCTGCGCCTTTCTCGCCGTTCTGCTGCTGCTCGCCGTGCCCACCGCCGCCTGGCTGGCGCGGGTGATGGAAGGCCGCTTCGCCCTGGGCGCGCGCATCGAAGCGCCGCTTTACCGCCTGGCCGGCGTGCGCCCGCAGGAGGACATGGGCTGGCTGCGCTACGCCCTCGCCCTGCTGCTGTTCAACCTGCTGGGCACGCTGGCGGTGTATGCACTGCAGCGGCTGCAGGCCGTGCTGCCCTTCAACCCGGAAGGTATGGGCGCCATCGCCGCCGACTCCGCCTTCAACACCGCCATCAGCTTCGCCAGCAACACCAACTGGCAGGGCTACGCCGGCGAGACCAGCATGAGCTACCTCACCCAGATGCTGGCGCTGACGGTGCAGAACTTCCTCTCCGCCGCCACCGGCATCGCGGTGGCGACAGCGCTGATCCGCGGCTTCGCCCGCGGCAGCAGCGCCGGCATCGGCAACGCCTGGGCGGACCTCACCCGCGTCACCCTGTGGGTGCTACTGCCGGCCTCGGCGCTGCTGGCGCTGTTCTTCGTCAGCCAGGGCGTGATCCAGAACCTGGCGCCCTACCAGCAGGTGGAAACGCTGGAAGCGCTGCAGTACGAGGCGCCGCGCACCGGGCCGGACGGCGCACCGCTGCTGGACGCCGACGGCAAACCCGACATGCAGCCGCAGCAGAGCCGCAGCCAGACGCTGGCGATGGGCCCGGTGGCCTCGCAGGAAGCGATCAAGGTGCTGGGCACCAACGGCGGCGGCTTCTTCAACGCCAACTCCGCCCATCCCTACGAGAACCCGAACGCGCTGAGCAACTTCGCGCAGATGGTCGCCATCTTCCTCATCCCGGCGGCGCTCTGCCTGGTGTTCGGCCGGCTGGTGGGCGACCCGCGCCAGGGCTGGACGCTGCTGGCGGCGATGACCCTGCTGTTCGTGCTGGCGGTGATCGCCCTCACCCACTACGAGGCGCTGGGCAACCCGCGCCTGGCCGCGCTGGGGGTGGCGGACGGCGGCAACCTGGAGGGCAAGGAGCTGCGCTTCGGCATCGCCGCCTCCAGCCTGTTCGCGGTCATCACCACCGCCGCCTCCTGCGGCGCGGTGATTGCGATGCACGATGCCCTCACCCCGCTGGGCGGCGCGGTGCCGCTGGCGCTGATGCAGCTGGGCGAAGTGGTGTTCGGCGGCGTGGGCAGCGGCCTCTACGGCATGCTGGTGTTCGCGCTGCTGGCGGTGTTCATCGCCGGGCTGATGATAGGCCGCACGCCGGAATACCTCGGCAAGAAGATCGAGGCCTACGAGATGAAGATGGTGGCCATCGCCATCCTGGTGACGCCGCTGCTGGTGCTGGGCGGCACCGCGCTGGCGGTGATGGCGGACGCCGGCCGCGCCGGCATCGCCAACCCCAGCGCCCACGGCTTCAGCGAAATTCTCTACGCCCTCAGCTCTGCCGCCAACAACAACGGCAGCGCCTTCGCCGGCCTCTCCGCCAACACCCCCTTCTACAACGCCCTGCTCGGCGTGGCGATGTGCCTGGGCCGCTACGCGGTGATGGTGCCGGTGCTGGCCATCGCCGGCAGCCTGGCGGCGAAGAAGCGGCTGGCCGCCGGCGCCGGCACCCTGCCCACCCACGGCCCGCTGTTCGTGACGCTGCTGGCCGGCACCGTGCTGCTGGTCGGCCTGCTCAACTACCTGCCCGCGCTGGCGCTGGGACCGGTGGTGGAGCATCTGGCGCTGTTTGGCCACTGAACCTCCGGACGCCCGGCCCCAGCCGGGCCGGCGACACCACTGCCTTTGCCCTTCCCTGCCCCGGCCCGCTCCGGCGCGCCGCCCCAACGCGGAAGCGAGACCTCACATGACACGCAAGACCTTCACCCTGTTCGACCCGGCCCTGGCCGGCCCCGCCGCCGTCGAGGCGCTGCGCAAGCTGCATCCGCGCGTGCAGTGGCGCAATCCGGTGATGCTGGTCGTCTATGCCGGCGCCGCCTTCACCACGCTGCTGTGGCTGCAGGCCCTGGGCGGCAACGGCGAGGCCTCCGCCGGCTTCATCCTGGCGGTGGCGCTGTGGCTGTGGTTCACCCTGCTGTTCGCCAACTTCGCCGAGGCCCTGGCCGAAGGCCGCAGCAAGGCGCAGGCGGCCTCGCTGCGGGCGCTGAAGCAGGAGAGCTGGGCCTGCCGGGTGCGCGACGCGGAGGCCCGCGGCGAGGGCGAGCGCATCGCCGCCAACGCGCTGCGCCGCGGCGACCTGGTACGGGTGGAAGCCGGCGACGACAGCCAGGGCCTGATCCCGGCCGACGGCGAGGTCATCGCCGGCGTGGCCTCGGTGGATGAATCCGCCATCACCGGCGAATCCGCGCCGGTGATCCGCGAGGCAGGCGGCGATTTCAGCGCCGTCACCGGCGGCACCCGGGTGCTGTCGGACTGGATCGTGCTGCGCGTCACCGCCAATCCCGGGGAAACCTTCGTCGACCGCATGATCGCCATGGTGGAAGGCGCCCGCCGGCAGAAGACGCCGAACGAGATCGCGCTCTCCACCCTGCTGGTGGCGCTCACCCTGGTGTTCCTGGTCGTCACCGCCAGCCTGCTGCCCTTCTCCCTGTTCAGCGTGGCGGCCGCCGGCGCCGGCCAGCCGGTGACGCTCACCGTGCTGGTGGCGCTGCTGGTCTGCCTCATCCCCACCACCATCGCCGGCCTGCTGTCGGCGGTGGGCGTGGCCGGCATGAGCCGCATGATGCAGGCCAACGTCATCGCCACCTCCGGCCGCGCGGTTGAAGCCGCCGGCGATGTGGACGTGCTGCTGCTGGACAAGACCGGCACCATCACCCTGGGCAACCGCCAGGCTGCAGCCTTCCTGCCGGCGCCGGGCATCTCCGAGCGCGAACTGGCCGACGCCGCCCAGCTCGCCTCGCTGGCGGACGAAACGCCGGAGGGCCGCAGCATCGTGGTGCTGGCCAAGCAGCGCTTCGCCCTGCGCGAGCGCGACATCGCCGCGCTGGGCGCCAGCTTCGTCCACTTCTCGGCGCAGACGCGGATGAGCGGGGTGGACATGGGCGCGCGCCAGCTGCGCAAGGGCGCGGCGGAAGCCATACGCCGGCATGTGGAAGCCCAGGCCGGCCATTTCCCGCCGGCGGTGCAGGCCACGGTGGACGAAGTCTCCCGCCGCGGCAGCACGCCGCTGGTGGTGGCCGACGGCGGCCGGGTGCTGGGCGCCATCGAACTGAAGGACGTGGTCAAGGGCGGCATCAAGGAGCGCTTCGCCGAGCTGCGCCGCATGGGCATAGAAACGGTGATGGTGACCGGCGACAACCGCCTCACCGCCGCCGCCATCGCCGCCGAAGCCGGGGTGGACGACTTCCTCGCCGAGGCCACGCCGGAAGACAAGCTGCGCCTCATCCGCCGCTACCAGGACGCCGGCCGCCTGGTGGCGATGACAGGCGACGGCACCAACGACGCCCCGGCGCTGGCCCAGGCCGACGTCGCGGTGGCGATGAACACCGGCACCCAGGCGGCCAAGGAGGCCGGCAACATGGTGGACCTGGACAGCAACCCGACCAAGCTGATCGAAGTGGTGGAGACCGGCAAGCAGATGCTGATGACGCGCGGCTCGCTCACCACCTTCTCCATCGCCAACGACATCGCCAAGTTCTTCGCCATCATCCCGGCCGCCTTCGTCGGCACCTATCCGCAGTTGGCCACGCTCAACCTGATGGGGCTGACCAGCCCCGGCTCGGCCATCCTGTCGGCGGTCATCTTCAACGCCCTCATCATCGTCGCCCTGATTCCGCTCGCCCTGCGGGGCGTGCGCTACCGGCCGGTGGGCGCCGCCGCGCTGCTGCGGCGCAATCTGCTGGTGTATGGCGCTGGCGGGCTGGTGGCGCCCTTCGCCGGCATCAAGCTGATCGACCTCGGGCTGGCAGCGGCCGGCTGGGCCTGAGCCAAGGCGGGCCCAGGCCGCTCGCCCCGTATCGAAACCGCCTTCCTCCCCTCGCCGGATCCCACGGAGTCACCCCATGTCCACCCTGCCCCACCGCTCCCTGCTGCGCCCCGCCCTCGTGCTCTTCCTCGCCCTCTCGCTGCTCACCGGCCTCGCCTATCCGCTGCTCATCACCGCGCTGGCGCAGGCGCTGTTCCCCGCCCAGGCCGCCGGCAGCCTGCTGCTGCGCGAGGGCAAGCCGGTGGGGTCGGCGCTGATCGGCCAGTCCTTCAGCGGGCCGGAATATTTCTGGAGCCGGCCCTCCGCCACCGCGCCCCTGCCCTACAACGCCGCCGCCTCCGGCGGCGCCAACCAGGGGCCGACCAATCCGGCGCTGCTGCGGGCAGTGGAGGCGCGCGTCGCCGCCCTGCGCGCCGCCCACCCGGAACAGCCGGGGCCGGTGCCGGCGGACCTGGCCACCACTTCCGCCAGCGGCCTGGACCCGCACATCAGCCTGGCCGCCGCCGGCTACCAGCTGGAACGGGTGGCGCGGGCGCGCGGCCTGCCGCCGCAGGCACTGCGCAGCCTGCTGGCGGAACACGCCGAGCAGCCGCTGTCCGGCTTCCTCGGCGAAGCCCAGGTGAATGTGCTGCAGCTGAACCTGGCGCTGGACGAGCTGGCTGCGGGCAAGCGCGCCGCGCGGAACTGATGCCGCCAATGCAATCCCCGCCACAATCGCCCCGGCGTAGGATGACCGCAAATGCCTGAACAGCGCCCAGACCCCGACCAGTTGCTCGCCCAGGTGCAGGAGGCCAGCGGCCGCGCAGGCCGCGGCAGGCTGAAGATCTTCTTCGGCGCCTGCGCCGGCGTGGGCAAGACCTACGCCATGCTGAGCGCCGCCCGGGCGCTCGCCGCGGTGCCCGGTGAGACCAGCGGCGCCGCGGACGGCGGCATCCTCATCGGCATCGTCGAAACCCACGGCCGCGCCGAAACCGAGGCCCTGCTGCCCGGCCTCGCCCGGCTGCCGCCGCGGCGCATCGCCTAC
This sequence comes from Azoarcus indigens, assembly GCF_004361735.1. GTDB lineage: Bacteria > Pseudomonadota > Gammaproteobacteria > Burkholderiales > Rhodocyclaceae > Azoarcus > Azoarcus indigens. Next base: position 39,035 of record NZ_SNVV01000018.1, read on the forward strand.
AAGGGCCGCGAGCTGGGGGAGTTCGACCTGGATGCTGGCCTCGCCCGCCGCCCGGCGCTGATCCTGGTGGACGAGCTTGCCCACTCCAACCTTGCCGGCTGCCGCCACCCCAAGCGCTGGCAGGACGTGGAGGAACTGCTGGCGGCCGGCATCGACGTGTGGACGACGATGAACGTCCAGCACCTCGAAAGCCTGAACGACATCGTCGGCGGCATCACCGGCATCCGGGTGTGGGAGACGGTGCCGGACCGGGTGTTCGACGCCGCCGACGAAGTCGTCATCGTCGACCTGCCGCCGGACGACCTGCTGCAGCGCCTGAAGGAAGGCCGCATCTACCTGCCGCGGCAGGCCGAGCAGGCGGTGCGCAACTTCTTCCGCAAGGGCAACCTCATCGCCCTGCGCGAACTCGCCCTGCGCCGCACCGCCGACCGGGTGGACAGCCAGATGCAGCGCTACCGCCAGCGCGGCGCGCCGCCGCCGGCCTACGGCAACCGCGAGGCGCTGCTGGTCTGCCTGGGCACCGCCGAGGACGACGACAAGACGCTGCGCTCCGCCGCCCGCCTCGCCGCCCAACTGGATGCGCCCTGGCATGCGGTGCACGTGGAGACGCCGGCGGTGCAGCGCCAGCCGCAGGCGGCCCGCGAACGCGCCCTGCGCTTGCTGCGGCTAGCGCAGGAGATGGGCGCGGAAACCGCCACCCTGGCCGGCCAGGAGGTGGCCGGCGCGGTGGTCGAGTACGCCCGCCGGCACAACCTCGCCCGCGTGCTGATCGGCCGCCGCCGGCGCCGGCTGCCGCCCTGGCGGCGCGGCCTGGCGGAGCGCCTCGGCGACTTGGGCGCGGAGCTGGACGTGATGCAGATCGCCCGCCCGCCTCGCCGCCATACGCCGGCGGACGGTGCCCGCAACGAGGCCGGTGCAGCGGCGCGCGGCCGGCGCTGGCGCCCCTATGCCGTCAGCGCCGCCGCCTGCGGGCTGACGGCGCTGCTCGCCGGCCTGCTGTTCCCGGTGTTCGAGCTGCCCAACATCGTCATGCTCTTCCTGCTGGCGGTGGTGGGCGTGGCCCTGCGCTGCGGCCGCGGGCCGGCGGTGCTGGCGGCCTTCCTGTCGGTGGCGGCCTTCGACTTCTTCTTCGTCCAGCCGCGGCTGTCCTTCAACGTCAGCGACATCCAGTATCTGGTGACCTTCGGCGTGATGCTGCTGGTCGGCCTGGTGATAGGCCAGCTCACCGCCCGCCTCAGCTTCCAGGCCCGCGTCGCCCAGGAAGGCGAGAACCGCATGCGGGCGCTGTACGAGATGTCGCGCAGCCTGTCGGCCGCGCTGCTGCCGGAGCAGGTGGCGGAGATCGGTGGCCGCTTCCTGGCGGCGGAGTTCGACGCCCGCTCCGCCCTGCTGGTGGCCGACGACAAGGATGCGCTGCAAGCGCCCTTGAGCGCCGGCGAACCGCCGGAACTGGACGCGGCCGTCGCCCAGTGGTGCTACGACCACCAGAGCGCCGCCGGCCCGGGCACCGACACCCTGCCCGCCGGCGCCACCCTCTACCTGCCGCTGCGCGCCTCCATGCGGGTGCGCGGCGTGCTGGCGCTGCAGGCGCCCGACGCCGTCCGGCTGGCGACGCCGGAGCAGCGCCGCCTGCTGGAGACCTGCGGCTCGCTGCTGGCGCTGGCGCTGGAGCGGCTGCACTACATCGAGGTCGCCCAGGGCACCACGCTGCAGATGGAGTCGGAGCGGCTGCGCAACTCCCTGCTCGCCGCCATCTCCCACGATCTGCGCACCCCGTTGGCCTCGCTGGTCGGCCTCGCCGAAGCGCTGCCGCTGGCGCGGCCGCCGGTGGCCGGCCAGGCGCTGGAGATCGCCGACGCCATCCGCGATTCGGCGCTGCGCATGAACGCGCTGGTCTCCAATCTGCTGGACATGGCCCGGCTGGAAGCCGGCGCGGTGCAACTGAACCGGCAGTGGCAGCCGCTGGAGGAGGTGGTGGGCAGCGCGCTGGCGGCGGCGCGGCCTGCGCTGGCCGGGCGCAGCGTCGGCGTCGCCCTTCCGGACGCGCTGCCCTTGGTGTATATCGACGCCGTCCTTATCGAACGGGTGCTGGTTAACGTGCTGGAGAACGCGGCCAAATACACACCGGCGGGTACACCGCTGGAGATCGCCGCCGCCGTGGCCGGCGACAGCGTGCTGCTGTGGCTGGACGACCACGGCCCCGGCCTGCCGGCCGGCCGCGAGGAAGCGCTGTTCAACAAGTTCGAGCGCGGCACCCGGGAGAGCGCCACCAGCGGCGTCGGTCTCGGCCTGGCCATCTGCCGCGCCATCGCCCGCGCCCACGGCGGCGACATCACCGGCGCCAGCCGCGCGGAAGGCGGCGCCCGCTTCACCCTGCGCCTGCCGCGTGGCGAGCCGCCGGCACTGCGGGCTCCCGTTGAGGCCGACGAGCCGGGGAGCGCCGCATGAGCGAGGCCTCCATCCGGGTGCTCATCGTCGAGGACGACGCCGGCATCCTGCGCTTCGTGCGCATGGCGCTGGAGGCGGAGGGCCTGCAGGTGTTCGAAGCCGCCTCGCTCAAGCGCGGCCTGATCGAGGCCGGCACCCGCCGGCCCGACCTGGTGGTGCTGGACCTGGGCCTGCCGGATGGCGACGGCGTGGATTTCATCCGCGACCTGCGGGGCTGGTCGGAGATGCCGGTCATCGTGCTGTCCGCCCGCAGCGCCGAGGTGGAGAAGATCAAGGCCCTGGACAGCGGCGCCGACGACTACCTGGTCAAGCCCTTCGGCACCGGCGAACTGCTCGCCCGGGTACGCAGCCTGCTGCGCCGCCGCGCTCGCAACAGCGTGGACGACAGCGCCATCCTCAGCTTCGGCGACATCCGCATCGATCTGCCGCGGCGGCTGGTGGAACGCGCCGGCGAGCCGCTGCACCTCACCCCGCTGGAATACCGCCTGCTCACCCACCTGTGCGCCCATCCGGACCGGGTACTCACCCACCGCCAGCTGCTGAAGGCGGTATGGGGCGCCGCCCATGAGGCGGACACCCAGTACCTGCGGGTGTTCATGGCCGGGCTGCGCAAGAAGGTTGAGGCCGATCCCTCGCAGCCCCGCCACCTGATCACCGAGACCGGCGTCGGCTACCGCTTCCTGCCGTAAGCGCCTGGATGCGGCGCTCCGCGGCGCCGACGCCCCACTTCAGGCAGCCCAGTCGTAACACATTGCCATTCCGCGCCATGACGGCTCCATCCGCTGCTATATCGCAGCCACGGCCGCCGCCGGCGGCCGCCACCATCAGGAGGGAGGCAATGTTGAAAAAAAGATCCGGCCGGGCATTGGGCGCCGCCGCCATGTTCATGCTGCTCGCTGGCGCCGCCCAGGCCGCACCGGTGACCTTCTACTTCGGCGGCCGCATCGCCGACCAGGGCATCGGCCGGCACGTGGCCGGCAGCATCACCTACGACACCGCCGCCAGCGAGATCGTCGATTCCCGCGGCCCCGGCGATCTCGGCGACCGCCTGCTCTACCGCAACGCCATCGCCGAATGGACCTTCGACACCGGCCTGGTCTCCCGCACCGTCACCAACGGCCACATCGCGGTGTGGAACGACTACCTGCGCTGCATCCATCCCACCGCGGACGGCGGCTGCGCGGCCCCACACCAGGCGGAAGCGGACCGCATCATGTTCAGCTTCGACGTGCTGGGCGAGCAGATCACCCTCATCCTGCTCGGCAACTGGCTGTCCGGCGATCCCGCCAGCGTGCTGCACAGCTACCTGGACAGCAGCGCCCTGCCGGCCGACATCCCTGCGCTGGATACCGGCCGCGTCGATTTCTTCTGGTACCGGGAAACGCCGGACGGCTTCGAAGAGATCGCCAGCAACTGGCTGGATGTGGCCGCCACCCCCTTCCCCGATCCCCGCACCCTGCCCGAACCCGGCAGCGCCGGCCTGCTGCTGCTCGGCGGCGCCCTGCTCGCCGCCAGAAAGCTGCGGCCCCGCAGCTGAAGGGTGGAAGCCTGCCGCCGCCGCGGCAGGCTGCACTGACAACTGGCCGCAGACCACTAGCCGCCGGCCGAGCGCCTTCCCGCTGCCAACACCCGCCCGGCAGGCGTCCCTGCCACGATAGGTGTCATACCTCTTAAGCGGCAGCGGCCAAGCGCCGCGTGCAGCCAGATTGCTTTCCCCGGACGGGCGGCCTGCCCCGTTGCAGCGCATCCACCCTGCTTGACCATTTCCCCAGAACGGGTTTCTTGGCCGACGCACTATGCATAAAGTCAGATGCCTTCGTTCCTCTCCAGCGCTACGGTTAGGCATCAGCCCCGCAGATGAGAACAGCATGGACAGCCTCACGCTACGTGACGAGGCCGCCGCCGAATGGCTGGCGCACATCGCCGACATGTTGGGCGCCGAAGCACACGGCATGCTCACCCGCCACCCCGACGGCACCCAGACGCTGATTTCCCGGGGCCACGAGGAAAGCGCCGCCCTGGCCTACCGCGACCACTACTCCCGGCTGGACCCACTCGCCAGCCTGCTCGCCATCCGCCCGGCCGGCCGCGCCCTCATCCTGGACACCGACAACCATCCCGCCTACCTGGCGCAGCGGGAGCTGATGGACGGCTACATCCGCCCCAACGGCATCCGCCATGTAGCCGCCGCCCGTTGGCAGCTGCCGGACGGCTCGCTGCGGCTGCTCGGCTTCCAGCGCTTCGCCGGCGCCGCGCCCTTCAGCGTCGACCAGGGCCGCGAGCTGGACAAGCTCATCCACCACTGGCGCATCGGCAACGCCATGCCGCAGCCACTGGGCTTCGACGACAGCGGCGCCGGGGCCCGCCGGCGCAATTGCGACATCGCCGCCCAGTTGCCGACGCCGCTGGTGGTGGTGGACGCCCACCTGTCGGTGATCTGGGCCAACCTCGCCGCGCTGGAGGAAAACGGCGAGCTGTGGAGCGGACTGCGCAAGCACGCCAGCCGCAGCCGCGGCGAGGAGATGCTGCTGCGACCGCTGCGCCAGCTGGTACTGGAGAGCCTGCGCGGCCGCTGCGAGGCCGAAGCACTGATCGAGACCAGCGGTGCCGCCGGCACCTGGGTCGCCATCGCCAGCCCACTGATAGGCAAACCCGGCCTCGCGCTGCTGCGGCTCACCGCGGTGCACGGCCAGCCACGCGGCCTGCGCGCCCGCCTGCAGCGCCTCTACCACCTTACCGCCGCCGAGGCCGAGCTGGCGGCGATGCTGACCCAGGGCGACAGCCTGGAGCGCATCGCCGAGCAACGCCAGGTGGCGCTGGAGACTGTGCGGGCGCAGCTGAAGTCCGTCTTCCGCAAGACCGGCGCCCACCGGCAGGGCGAGCTGGTGAGCTGGGTGGTGAAACTGGCGAGGGCCTGAGGGCGAGTGGGCACGGGAACGGCGGCCTGGCTGCCGGATCGCCCCCTGGCCAGCTCGGCCAGGCATGACGAAGGCGCCATGCCAAGCGGAGCCGAAGGGCCTGCCGGCAACAAAGACGACGAACGCCGGTCCCCGGGCAGCACGCCTGGGACGGAAGCACCGGGCGAGGGCTTGAGCCCGCGGGCGGGCAGGAACGCCAGCGCCGCCTCAGTCGCTCAGCACCGCTTCCTGCACCGGCGGCGGCGCCTTCACCACCCGGTTGCAACCGGCATGTTGGGCTTGGCGCAGCGCATGGTCGACGCGCTTCAGCGGCACGCCGGCTTCGCCGTCCCGGCCGGAGGCCAGCGCCAAGCCGACGCTGATGGTGATGCCACCCACCTCGGCGATACCCGGCGGCGCGTCGCCGCAGGCCTGTTTCATCAGCCCGGTGGCGATGCGGACGACATAGATGCCGGTGCTGCGCAGGGTGAGCATGGGGGAGGCCGGCGAACCACAGCGTGAGGCGGCTGCGCAGGCTGGCCTGGGAATCGGGGAAAGGGGGAGTGCGGCGTTCACGGAGGCAACGGTGCCAGCGCTCCTCCAGGCGACGAAGGTGGCAAGGCGGCGTTCACAGGCCGGCCCCGGTTTGAAGATCGCCCGGCAACCGGGACAACGTCATGACGGCTTCTTGCGCGGCACCCGCCATGCGGCGGGCATGAGCTGTCCGTTTTGCCACACGGCGCCGGCGCTCAGCGCAGGCGGGCGAAGAAACGCCCGAGCAGCGAACTGCTCCGCTTCTCGCTGCGAAACTGCGCCGCGTAGCGTTTGTCCTCGACCAGGATGTGATTCACCAGCCAGTCGCGCAGGAAATGGATCAGCTCTAGGCTGACCGTGCGCCCCGCATGCGCCGCTTCCTTCTCCTCCATCAGCTTGCGTACGAACTTGCGGTGGTAGGCCACGTGGCCGTCGAAGTCCGGATAGTCGATGGAGCGCATGAAGGTCTCTTCCTCGGTGAAATGCAGCACGGTGTAGCGCTCCAGATCCTCCAGGATGTTGGCCAGGCGGCGCCCCTCGGCATGGTCGAGGATGGCCACCCACAGGCGGTTCATGATGTCGAACAACATCTTGTGCTGATGGTCGATCTCTTCCAGGCCCAGCGCGTAGCTGTCCTGCCATATCACCAGCGTCGTATTCTTTCTCATTGCAGATTCTTGCCTCGAACCGGCGCCGGCCGTGGACATCACGGCCGGCTGTTGGCGGATTTCCGTTTCCGGGGCGAAGATCTACCGATACGTCAGCATCTCCCGCGATCTCCGTCCCGCCCGGCATAAAGCAAATAGAATGCCGATTGGGGGCAGGAGAGTAGCCGAGGAGCTGGCACAAGCGTTTGACTTATATCCAAAAACCTACGATCTCCCGGGGCGGGCCGGGAGGGGGAACTCAACGCGCGGCGGCGCTCACCCGCCACACCACGTTGCCGACATCGTCCGCCACCAACAGCCCGCCACGCCCGTCGATGACCACGCCCACCGGCCGGCCCAGCGCCTCGCCCTCGGCGTTGAGGAAACCGGTGAGCACATCCACCGGCATGCCCTGCGGCTTGCCGTCGGCGAAGGGCACGAAGATCACCTTGTAGCCGCTGTGCGGCTTGCGGTTCCAGGAGCCATGCTGGCCGACGAAGGCACCCTCGGTGAAGGGCGCCGGCAGCCGCGAGCCAGCGGCGAAGCACAGGCCCAGCGAGGCGGTGTGGGAGCCGAGGGCATAGTCGGGCACGATGGCCGAGGCCACCAGCTCCGGCCGCTGCGGCTCCACCCGCTCATCCACATGCTGGCCGAAATAGCTGTAGGGCCAGCCGTAGAAGCCGCCGTCCTTCACCGAGGTCATGTAGTCCGGCACCAGGTCGTTGCCCAGCTCGTCGCGCTCGTTCACCGCGGTCCACAAGGTGCCGGTGCGCGGTTCCCAGTCCATGCCCACCGGGTTGCGCAGGCCGGAGGCGAACAGCCGGCTGCGGCCGCTGGCGGCGTCGATCTCCAGGATGGCGGCACGGTTCTCCTCCGCCTCCATGCCGTTCTCGGCGATGTTGCTGTTGGAGCCGACCGAGACGTAGAGCTTGCTGCCGTCCTTGCTGGCGACCACGTTCTTGGTCCAGTGATGGTTGATGCCCGCCGGCAGGTCGACCACCTTCTCGCCCGGCGCGCTGATCTCGGTCTGGCCCTCGCGGTAGGGAAAGCGCATCAGCGCGTCGGCGTTGGCCACGTACAAGGCGTCGCCGACCAGCACCATGCCGAAGGGCGAGGACAGGTTCTGCAGGAAGGCGGTCTTGAGCTCGGCCACGCCGTCGCCGTCCGCATCCCGCAGCAGGCTGATGCGGTTGGCGCTCTCGGTGACGGCGCCGCCGCGCTTCATGAACAGGCCGCGCACCCATTCCATCGGCCCGCCGGAACTCTCCTTGGGCGGGCGGTTGGTCTCCGCCACCAGCACATCGCCGTTGGGCAGCACGTACAGCCAGCGCGGGTGGTCCAGGCCGCGGGCGAAGGCCCCCACCTGCAGGCCGGCAGCCGGCACCGGCTGGGTGTCGCCTGCCCAGCCCTTGGCCGGGGCGACGTTGATGGTGGGCAACAGCGAGCGCTCCGGGGCGGGCAGCTCGGGTGCCGGGCCGTAGCCGATGGGCGCGTCCGGCACCGCCTGGGCCAAGACGGTGGTGCTGGCAGTGATGGCGAAAGCCACGGAAGCGGTGCGGATGACGCCTGCGAGATGGCGGGGGAAGGGGCTGGACATGGGCGGGTCTCCTCTGCGGTGGGGCGGCGTGCCGTCAGCAGGCGGCTTGCTTCGCGCAAGTGCCCGCTGCATCGGGGAAAAGCCACAGGTTAGGTGGGCGCCGCGGCCCACGGTTCAATTGCAACCGCATACCACCTCGGAGGCGCGTGGATATACAGGAATGGGTTTTGCTGAGGTCAGCGCCATCGGGCGGGATGGCCGGCACGCTGGTGGCCTGGGGAGGGATTACGCCGGCCCTTGCGGCCTTACCCTGCCCTTGCGCCGCCTCCCGGCAAAACGAACATAAGCGCTCGGAATCGACCGAAAGTGATATAAATCATCACCGTGCAGCCTCTGCCGGCCGCCCTTTCCGAAAGTCTCCCTGGCCATGAGTACCTCCCCCCGCGTTTCTCCCGTCTCCACCCACGATGTGAATTTCCACGATCTCTTCCAGCTGGCGCCGATCTCGCTGTGGCTGGAGGATTTCTCGGCGATCAAGGCGCTGTTCGACGACTGGCGCTCCGCCGGCATCGCCGACATCGACGCCTACTTCGCCGCCTTCCCGGAACAGGTGGAAGCCTGCTCGGCGGCGATCCGGGTGCTGGACGTGAACCAGCGCACCCTGCAGATGTTCGGCGCCCGCGACCTCGCCCACCTGGTGGCCAACCTGGGCGCGGTGTTCCGCGACGACATGCATGACCAGCACGCCCGCGACATGGCCGCGCTGTGGAAAGGGCACGCCGGCTTCAACAGCCAGAGCGTGAACTACGCGCTCGACGGCCGCCGCATCGACGTGCAGGTGAATGCCCGCATCCTCCCCGGCCATGAGCACGACTGGAAGCGGGTGATGATTTCGCTGGAGGACATCTCCGACAAGGTCTCCGCCCAGCGCGGGCTCAAGTTCTCCGAGCAGTACGCCCGCGGCCTGTTCGAGCATTCGCCGGTGTCGCTGTGGGTGGAGAACTTCAGCGGCGTACGCCACCTGCTGCAGGGCGTGCGCGACGCCGGCATCACCGACTTCCGCGTCTTCCTGGACGTACACCCGGATTTCGTCAGCCGCTGCATCCAGGAAATCCAGGTAATAGACGTGAACCAGCAGACGCTGACGCTGTTCGGTGCCCGCAGCAAGGAGGAACTGCTGGCCAACCTGGACAAGGTGTTCCGCGACGACATGCTGGAGCATTTCACCGGCCAGCTGCTGGACCTGTGGAACGGCAAGCTGATGCACCAGCGGGAGACGGTGAACTACGCCCTGGGCGGCAGCGAGGTGAACGTCTTCCTGCAGTTCTCGGTGCTGCCCGGCCACGAGGACAGCTGGGACCGGGTGCTGATTGCATTGACCGACATCACCGCGCGCAAGAAGGCCGAGGCCTACCTGGAATTCCTCGGCCGCCACGATGCCCTCACCAAGCTGTACAACCGCGCCTACTACGACGAGGAACTGATGCGGCTGGCACGCAAGGGCCCCTACCCGATCAGCGTCGTCATCGCCGACCTCAACGGCCTCAAGACTTCCAACGACACCATGGGCCACGCCGCCGGCGACGGCCTGCTGCGGCGTGCCGGCGAGGTGCTGAAGAAAGCGGTGGGCGACGGCGTGTGCGCGGCGCGCATAGGCGGCGACGAATTCGCGGTGCTGCTGCCCGGGGTGGACGAGCGTGGCGTGCAGGAAGTAGTGAACCGCATCAACGCGGTAACCACGCTGAACAACCAGTTCTACACCGGTGCGCCGCTCAGCTTCTCACTGGGCGTCGGCACCTGCGGGCAGGACCAGCCCCTGTCCAAGGCCATCCACACCGCCGATGCGCAGATGTACGCCGTCAAGCGCGAGTTCTACGCCACCGAGGGCAAGGACAGGCGGCACTGAACTCCGGGCGGTGCCTGGCGGGAGCGACCTTCGCTCCCCCTGCCCCGCGCGCCCTATCCCCCTGATCCGCCGTCGCCACACGCGGCGTCGGCCGAGCCTGGCCGCCCCACCTCCGCCGCCCTGCAGCGCGCCACCTTCCACCACGCCGGCAGCAACCCGCGCACCGCCGGCTGCCAGTAGCGGTCGTCGATGAGATGGACGCAGCCGCGATCCTGCGGCGTGCGTATCACCCGCCCGGCGGCCTGCACCACCTTCTGCAGGCCGGGGTAGAGATAGGCGTAGTCGTAGCCGGCGCCGAACATCGCCTGCAGGCGGCGGCGCATCTCCTCGTTCAGCGGGTTGATCTGCGGCAGGCCCAGGGTGGCGATGAAGGCGCCCACCAGGCGCTCGCCCGGCAGGTCTATGCCTTCGCCGAAGGCGCCCCCCAGCACCGCGAAGCCGATGCCGCGGCCCCCCTCCCGGAAGCGGGCCAGGAATGCCGCCCGCGCCGCCTCGTCCATCCCTGGCACCTGCGCCCAGGCGGGAACCTGCGGCCAGGCGGCGGCGAAGGCCTCATGCGCCTGGCGCAGGTAGTCGTGGCTGCTGAAGAAGGCCAGGTAGTTACCCGGCCGCCGGGCGAACTGCGCCGCCATCAAGCCGACCAGCCCGGGCAGGCTGCGCTGGCGGTGCTGGTAGCGGGTGGAGAGGTCGGCGATCACCCGCACATCCAGCTGCCCGGCGCGGAAGGGCGACTCCACCGTGATGCGGGCGTGGTCCGCCGGCAAGCCGAGCAGGTCGGCATGGTAGTGCGCCGGCTGCAGCGTGGCGGAAAACAGCACCGCGCAATGCGCGCCGCGCAAGCGCGGGCCGAGGAAAGGCGCCGGCAGCAGGTTGCGCAAACCGACGCGCGCCTGCACCCGGCCACCGGCCGCCGCGCGCGGCTCCAGGTCGAAGAAGGAGTGCTCGCCGGCATCCTCCGCCAGGCGGCAGAAGCGCAGCATGTCGAAGTGGAAACGCAGGAGTTCCGGCGCGATGCCCTCCGGCTGTTCGGCGAGCTGCTCGCCCACCGCCGCCACCGCCTGCTGCAGCGCATCGAGCAGTTGGGCCGGCGGCTGCGCCAGCACGCAGTGGCTGGCCTCGGCGTGCTCCCGCGCCAGCGCGCTCCATTGCCGCTGCAACTGGCGCAGCGGGGTTTTGAGCGTTGCCGGCGCGAGTTTCCTGGCGAGGTCGAAGTCGCGCGGCTCCAGCACCGCGCTGTACATCGCGCGCCCGCGCTCGACCAGGTTGTGGGCTTCGTCCACCAGCAGCGCCACCCTCCATTCGCGCACCTGGGCGAGGCCGTGGAGCAAGGCGCCGGCGTCGAAGTAGTAGTTGTAGTCGCACACCACCACGTCGGCCCAGCGGCACAGCTCCTGCGCCAGGTAATAGGGGCACAGGCCGTGGGCGGCGGCCAGTTGCCGCAGCGTGGCGCGATCCAGCCGAGCGGTCCGCAAGGCCGCCTCGCGCGCCGCCGGCAGGCGGTCGTAGAAGCCGCGGGCGAGCGGGCAGCTGTCGCCATGGCAGGCTTTGTCCGGATGCTCGCAGGCCTTGTCGCGGGCGATGTGCTCCAGCACCCGCGGGCGGCTGGCGGACCACTGCGCGCCGAGCTGGTCCAGCGCATCCAGCGCCAGCTGGCGGCCGGGCGTCTTGGCGCTGAGGAAGAACAGGCGGTCCAGCTTCTGCGTGGGCATGGCCTTGAGCAGCGGGAACAGCGTGCCCAGGGTCTTGCCGATGCCGGTGGTGGCCTCGGCCATCAGGCAGCGGCCGTCGCGGGCGGCACGATAGGCGGCCTCCGCCAGCGCGCGCTGGCCGGGGCGGAATTCAGCGTGGGGAAAGCGCAGCGCCGCCAGCGCTGCATCCCGCCCGGCGCGGTGCGCCGCCTCCTGCCGCGCCCAGGCGATGAAGCGGCGGCAGTGCTCGTCGAAGAAGGCCTGCAGCGTGGCGGCGTCGGCCTGTTCGCGGAACACCGTCTCGCGCTGACTGGCGATGTCGAAATACACCAGCGCCAGCGTGATGCCGGCCAGCCCGCGCTCGGCGCACAGCAGCCAGCCGTAGATGCGCAGCTGCGCCCAGTGCAGCCGGCGGTGGTTGTCCGGCAGGCGGGCGAGATCGCCGCGGTGGGTCTTGATCTCCTCCAGCACGCCGGCCGCGGGATCGTAGCCATCCGCCCGGCCGCTCACCTGCAGTTCGTGGTAGCGGCCGCGCAGCGGAACTTCGGCCAGATAGCCCGCGCCGCGCCGGCCGACCACCACCGCATGGCCGGCGATGCCTTCCTGCGCGGTGGGCGACGGGGTGAAGCGCAGATCGAGGTCGCCGGCCTTGGCGGTGAATTCGCACAGCTCGCGCACGGCGACGCGCAGGAGCGCTGCTGCGCCGGCCTCCTCCCCAGCGCCAAGTCCGGCGGCAGGCTCGGGGGGAGGGGCTGGCTGGCCGGAGGCCGCTTCGGCTGGCCGGTGCTGCCCGCAGGCCGGCTCCGCCACGGCGGACAGCGCCGGCCCGACGGCGGCGCTCACGCTTCCGCCTCCCCGCCTTCGCCTTCCCAGCTCAGGTAGCACACCGCCACCGGCATGCCCTGTTCGGCGCAGAAGGCGAGCCAGCGCTTCTGGTTGTCCTGCAGACGGTCGCCCGGCCCTTTCACCTCCAGCATGCGGTAGCGCTGCTGCGCCGGCCAGAACTGGATCAGATCCGGCATGCCGGCGCGGTTCTCGCGCAGGTCCAGCAGCAGGCGCTCGAAGCAGGCGCGCAGCTGTGCGGAGGGCAGGCAGGCCAGCGCCAGTTCCAGCAGTTCTTCCGTCAGCATCGACCAGAACACGAAGGGCGACTGCATGCCCTGCTTGGCGGCGAAGTTGTGGCGGATGGCATCCCGGTAGCTGCCATCCGCCAGCCGGGCCAGGCAGGCATCGAACAGGGCAGCGCGGCGCTGGCGGAAAGCGCCGTCGTGCAGGTCGGCGGGCGCCGCCTGGAAGGGGTGGAAGAAGGCGCCCGGCACCGGGGCGAAGATGGCCTCCCAGCACAGCAGGCCGAAGAGGCTGCAGATCAGCGTGTTCTCGACGTAGAACACCGGCGCCTCTGCGGTGTGGAAATGCGCCCGCACCGCCTCCTCCACCCGGCCGGCCGCCCTGGGCAGCCGCAGCGGGATGCGCACTTCCTCCGCCCTGGGCGCACGCGGCAGCCGCCCCAGGCCCAGCCGTGGCGACAGCCGCTGCAGCGCGCGGGCGGCCAGTTGCGCCTCGGCACCGCTCTCGGGAGCCGCCATCGCCTCCAGCGCCAGCGCATGCGCCTGCGCATGCCGCTCCAGCCGCTCCAGCACCCGAATCCGTCGCACCCGGCTGCCCTCGCCGCCCGCCTCGCGGTAAAGGGCCAGCGCCTGCTCCAGCTCACCCTCGCGCTCCAGCTGCCGCCCCAGGGCCAGCGCCAGGCGGCCGTGGCGGCGGGCGAGATGGGGGCTGTCCACCGGCCGCGGCCCCAGTTCCGGCCACAGGGCAGCCACCGCCTCGCCCGCCGCCAGCCGCTCCCGGCAGCGGTAGAGATGCAGGTGCGCCTCCACCTCCGCCCGGCTGCGGAAGCCGCGCGCGCCGGGCGCCATCTCCACCGTCTCGTAGCGGAAGATGCCGAGGTCGGCGAGCACGAACTCGGACCAGTCCTGGGCGAGGTTGCCGAAGAACATCAGCCGCAGGCGCTCGCACAGCCCGGCGACGGTGAGGCTCAGCACTACCTCCGTCGCCGCCGGGCACCAGTCGGCAAAGGGGCGGCTGCCCGGCAGCGCCTCCGCCAGCGTGGCGGTCAACAAGGCTTTGGATCGGGGCGGGCGCGGCAGATGGGAACCGAAGTGCTGCAGCAATTCCTCCCGCCGCAGCAGCCCGGCCACCTCCGCCACCGTCAGCAGCGCCTCCCGGCTGACCCAGCCGGCCCCCAGCAGCGCCTCCGCCGCCCGCAGCGGACAGCCCAGTTCTGCGTAGCGCAGCTTGCCGGCCCGAAAGTGCGGCCCCTTGCGCATCACCATGCGCACCAGCAGGGCCTGGGCGGGCAGCGGCAAGGCGGGGAAGCGGCGCAGGAAATCCCGCTCGGCGTCATCCATCAGATCCAGGTGATGGCGGCCCAGCCACTCCAACGCGCGATGGAAGTTGGCCAGGTAGTAGAGCGCGGGGGAAAGCGGGAAGAACATCGCGCGACTTTACACTGTTTTTTTATATAGCTTTTGTGTGCGCATTTGGCGGTCGGGCGATTTTGAGAAGGGCCCGAGCGCGCTCAGCGGCGGCCCCCCTCTCCCCCGGCCCCTCCCCGCGCGAAAGAGGGCTGGGGAGAGGGGGCGCCCCGCCAGGGGCGGCGGCCTCCAACGCTCGCCGCAGCCGCTCTGCTCAGCCTCCGCTGCGGGGCGGTAGCGGGGTATCGAACGGGAACAGCCCGGCGCGGAAGCTCTCGGCCATGAACTCGGCGCGGCCGATGGCGGTGCGTGCCGCGTTGGGCGGCAGCACTTCCTCCGCCGCTTCGCGGAACAGCGCCAGCCAGTGGTCGAAGTGCTCCCGCTGTATGGGCAGGTTCATGTGCACCGGGAAGGCATGGCGCTTGTAGCGGCCGGTGCCGAGCAAGGCTTGCGACCAGAAGTCGGCGACGATGCCGAGGTGGTGGTCCCAGTCGCCGACGGCGGCGTTGAACAGCGGGCCGAGGTCGTCATGCAGGCGGGCGCGGTCGTAGAAGACCTGCACCAGGCGGGCGATGGTTTCTTCGCTGAGGTTCTCGTCGGACAGGGTTTCGAGCTTTCCGGACATGGCGGTTTCCTGAGGCAAGGGGCGATGTTGTCGTGAAGCGGACGCGGGCGCGGAGAGGCTGGGCGGCCACGCGCACGCCGGCTGCCGTGCAAGCGCCCTTTCACGATCCTGCGGAAAGGCAGTGCAAGTTGCGCGCCAGGAAGCGTCCTGCCCGGCTTCATCGCCCCATATCAACGGAAGCGATTTTCTTCGCAGATTTTCTTCATTTCCAGCATGGCGCTCCCCATGAAGGCATAAGCGCATGTTTTAAATGGCTTTCTGGTCTTGCGCATCGGCCCGACGCTGGGCGCCCTACATCTATATTCTTTTTTGAGTCTATAGAAATTCCGCCATATCAATTCCTGTTCTTTTCCCCTCGCAATAGCCTTGCGCGAACCCCATACAAAGAGGCTATGCATGAAACCGCGTCTCCGTTCCCTGATCGCCGCCGCCGGCTTCGCCGCCCTGCTGATCGCCCCTGCCGTGCAGGCCCAGACCACGCTGCTGAACGTTTCCTACGACGTCACCCGCGAGCTGTACAAGGACATCAACCCGGCCTTCACCACCTGGTACAAGGCCAAGACCGGCAAGGAAGTCACCGTCAACCAGTCCCACGGCGGTTCCAGCAAGCAGGCGCTGTCGGTGGCGGCCGGGCTGGAGGCGGACGTGATCACCATGAACCAGTCCACCGACATCGACATCCTGGTCGATCGCGGCGGCCTGGTCGCCGCCGACTGGCGCAAGCGCTTCCCGCACGACGCCACGCCCTACACCACCTACTCGGTGTTCCTGGTGCGCAAGGGCAACCCCAAGGGCATCAAGGACTGGAACGATCTCGCCCGCCCCGGGCTGGCGGTCATCGTTCCCAACCCCAAGACTTCCGGCAACGGCCGCTACACCTACCTGGCCGCCTGGGGCAGCGTGATCGCCAAGGGCGGCTCCGAGGCCGATGCGCGCGATTTCGTCACCAAGGTGTTCCGCAACGTGCCGGTGCTGGATGGCGGCGGCCGCGGCGCCACCACCACCTTCACCCAGCGCGACCTGGGCGACGTGCTGGTGACCTTCGAAAACGAGGCCGCGCAGATCGCCAGGGAACTGGGCGAGGGCAAGTTCGACGTGGTCTATCCCTCCATCACCATCGACGCCAGCCCGCCGGTGGCGGTGGTGGAAACCGTGGTCGCCAAGCGCGGCACCGCCGCCGAAGCCAAGGCCTACCTGGATTTCCTCTATGCCGACGAGGGCCAGAAGATCATCGCCAAGCATTTCTTCCGCCCGCGTTCCGAAGCGGTGCTGAAGGCCAACGCCGACCGCTTCCCGCCGATCAAGGCCTTCTATGTGGAACAGCTGCTGGGCAACTGGGCCGATGTGCAGAAGAAGCACTTCGCCGACGGCGGCATCTATGACCAGATCGTGGTGAATCGCTGATGTCCGCTGCCACCTTGTTCAACCCGACGCGGCAGACCCGCGTGCTGCCCGGCTTCGGCCTGTCGCTGGGCTACACGCTGGTCTATCTGTCGCTGCTGGTGCTGATCCCGCTGTCTGCGGTCTTTCTCAAGACGGCGACGCTGGGCTGGTCCGAGTTCTGGGCGGTGGTGAGCGCGCCGCGGGTGGTCGCCAGCTACAAGCTCTCCTTCGGCGCCTCGCTGCTGGCCGCGGCCATCAACGCGGTATTCGGCCTGATGCTGGCGTGGGCGCTGGTGCGCTACACCTTTCCGGGCAAGAAGCTGATCGACGCCCTGGTGGACCTGCCCTTCGCCCTGCCCACCGCGGTGGCCGGCATCGCCCTCACCGCGCTGTACGCCGGCAACGGCTGGGTCGGCAGCATCCTGGAACCGCTGGGCCTCAAGGTGGCCTTCACCCCGCTGGGCGTGCTGGTGGCGCTGGTGTTCATCGGCGTGCCCTTCGTGGTGCGCACGGTGCAACCCATCCTGGAAGACCTGGAGACGGAGCTGGAAGAGGCCGCCGCCAGCCTGGGCGCGCAACGCTGGCAGACCTTCACCAGGGTCATCCTGCCCATCCTGCTGCCGGCGCTGCTCACCGGCTTCGCGCTGGCCTTCGCCCGCGCGGTGGGCGAATACGGCTCGGTGATCTTCATCGCCGGCAACATCCCGATGGTGTCGGAGATCACCCCGCTGATGATCATCACCAAGCTGGAGCAGTACGACTACGCCGGCGCCAACGCCATCGCCGCGGTCATGCTGGTGTTCTCCTTCGCGCTGCTGCTCGTCATCAACCTGCTCCAGGCATGGAGCGCCAAGCGCACCGGGAGGAACCGCTGATGGCTGCCGCAGGCGTACTGCACGGCCGGGCCGACGCCCGCCGCTACGAAAACAATGCCGCCACCCGCGAAGCCCCGTGGGTGAAGTGGACCCTCCTCGGCATCTCGCTGGCCTTCTTCGCGCTGTTCCTGCTGCTGCCGCTGGTGGCGGTGTTCACCGAGGCGCTGCGCAAGGGCTGGGTGACCTACCTCACCGCGCTGTCGGACGACGATGCGCTGTCGGCGATCAAGCTCACGCTGATCACCGCCGCCATCGCGGTGCCGCTCAACCTGGTGTTCGGCGTGTCCGCCGCCTGGTGCATCGCCAAGTTCCAGTTCCGCGGCAAGCACTTCCTCACCACGCTGATCGACCTGCCGTTCTCGGTGTCGCCGGTGGTGGCGGGCCTGATCTACGTGCTGCTGTTCGGCGCCCACGGCTGGTTCGGCGGCTGGCTGGCGGCCAACGACATCAAGATCATCTTCGCGGTGCCCGGCATCGTGCTGGCGACGGTGTTCGTCACCTTCCCCTTCGTCGCCCGCGAGCTGATCCCGCTGATGGAAGCCCAGGGCCGCGAGGAGGAGGAAGCCGCCACCGTGCTCGGCGCCTCCGGCTGGCAGACCTTCTGGCGGGTGACGCTGCCCAACATCAAGTGGGGCCTGCTGTACGGGGTGATCCTGTGTAACGCGCGCGCCTTCGGCGAGTTCGGCGCGGTCAGCGTGGTCTCCGGCCACATCCGCGGCCAGACCAACACCATGCCGCTGCACGTCGAGATCCTCTACAACGAATACAACTTCGCCGCCGCCTTCGCGGTGGCCTCCCTGCTGGCGCTGCTGGCGCTGGTGACGCTGGGCCTGAAGTCCTTCATCGAGTGGAAGGCCGGCCAGCAGTCCAGGGAAAGCGAATAAGGAAGTCCGCCATGAGCATCCAGGTCGAAAACATCCACAAGCAGTTCGGCGCCTTCACCGCCCTCAACCAGGTCTCCCTGGATTTTCCCACCGGCGAGCTGGTGGCCCTGCTCGGCCCCTCCGGCTGCGGCAAGACCACGCTGCTGCGCGTGATCGCCGGGCTGGAAACCGCCGACTCCGGCCGCGTGATCCTGGAGGGCGAAGACGCCTCCGGCACCCATGTGCGCGAGCGCCAGGTGGGCTTCGTGTTCCAGCACTACGCCCTGTTCCGCCACATGACGGTGTTCGAGAACGTGGCCTTCGGGCTTCGGGTGAAGCCGCGCAGGGAGCGGCCGAACGAAGCGGAGATCAAGAAGCGGGTGCATCGCCTGCTGGAGCTGGTGCAGCTGGACTGGCTGGCCGACCGCTTCCCCGCCCAGCTCTCCGGCGGCCAGCGCCAGCGTATCGCACTGGCCCGCGCGCTGGCGGTGGAGCCGCGGGTGCTGCTGCTGGACGAGCCCTTCGGCGCGCTGGACGCGCAGGTGCGCAAGGAGCTGCGGCGCTGGCTGCGGCGGCTGCACGACGAGCTGCACGTCACCTCCATCTTCGTCACCCACGACCAGGAAGAAGCGCTGGAAGTGGCGGACCGGGTGGTGCTGATGAACAAGGGCAAGGTCGAGCAGGTCGGCACCCCGCAGCAGGTGTACGAGCATCCCGCGACGCCCTTCGTCTATGGCTTCCTCGGCGCGGTGAACCTCTTCCACGGCCGGGTGGACGGCGAGCATGTGCGCGTCGGCGAGGCGGTGCTGCCGCACGACGGCCGCGATGCCGCCCACGGCGTGGATGTGGTCGGCTTCGCCCGCCCGCATGAACTGGACATCGTCACCGACCTCGGCTCGTCCCAGGGCGTCGAGGCCACCGTCGCCCGCGTGCTGGCCTTCGGCGCCAGCGTGCGGGTGGAACTGGACGCCATCGCCGGCGCCGAAGGCCAGCCGCGCCACTACGAAGTGGTGCTGGGCCGCGAGCGCCTGGCCGAGCTGGCGCTCACCGAGGGCCAGCGGGTGCGCCTGGTGCCCTCCCAACTGCGCGTATTCCCACGCGAGGCAGCCTGATCATGAACTTCCAGCAGCTGCGCATCGTGCGCGAAACGGTGAAGCGCAACTTCAACCTCACCGAGGTGGCCAACGCGCTCTACACCGCGCAATCCGGCGTTTCCAAGCACATCAAGGACCTGGAGGACGAGCTCGGCATCGAGCTCTTCGTCCGCCGCGGCAAGCGCCTGCTGGGCCTCACCGAGCCAGGCAAGGAGTTGCTGCCCTTCGTCGAGCGCATCCTGCTCGACACCCAGAACATCAAGCGCCTGGGCGAGCAGTTCGCGCAGAAGGACAAGGGCCACCTCGCCATCGCCACCACCCACACCCAGGCGCGCTACGCCCTGCCGCCGGTGGTGACGCGCTTCAAGCAGGAATTTCCCAAGGTGCACCTGGAGTTGCACCAGTGCGGCCCCAAGGAGATCGTCTCCCTGCTGCGCGGCGGCCAGGTGGACATCGGCATTGCCACCGAGGCGCTGGGCGACGAAGACGACCTAGTCACCTTCCCCTTCTACCAGTGGCAGCACGCGCTGGCGGTGCCGGCAGACCATCCGCTGACCCGCCTCAACCCGCTGACGCTGGATGCGGTGGCCGAGTACCCCATCATCACCTACCACGAGGGCTACACCGGCCGTAACCGCATCGACGCCGCCTTCGCCCGCTCCGGGCTGGTGCCGGACATCGTCATGTCGGCGCTGGACGCGGACGTGATCAAGGCCTACGTGGAGCTGGGGCTGGGCGTCGGCATCATCGCCGCCATGGCCTTCCACCCCCAGCGCGACGCCGGCCTGACGCTGATCGACGGCAAGGGCCTGTTCGAACTCAACACCACCCGCGTCGCCCTGCGCCGCGGCCACTACCTGCGCGGCTACGCCCTGCGCTTCATCGAGTGCTGCGCCCCCGCGCTCACCGAGGCCAAGATCCGCGAGGCGGTATTTCCCAAGATCGCCGGCCAGTAATACGCCTCGTCCGGCGGCTCTCCGCCTCCGGTCGCACTCAGCCCGCTGTTGCCTGTTGGTGATAGCGGGCTTTGCATTTGGCTC
Source organism: Azoarcus indigens (assembly GCF_004361735.1). Taxonomy (GTDB): domain Bacteria; phylum Pseudomonadota; class Gammaproteobacteria; order Burkholderiales; family Rhodocyclaceae; genus Azoarcus; species Azoarcus indigens. The sequence continues at coordinate 59,046 of NZ_SNVV01000018.1, forward strand.
GTCCGGCAGGCATTGGCAGAAACCCGCAGCATTTTTCCCAGATGGCGCTCTTCCACCTTCGTCATGCTCTTCGTGGCATGGGCGTCACGAGGGATACCTTCATCGCTATGTATCAAAGTTAACAACGATCCTTCTAGAATGTCGCCTTTCCGCCAGCCATGAAGGGTGATGCTTCCGATGCCGGTTCCATTGTCCCTAAGACATAGGAATCAGCAGCCACGGAGCGTCCCTTCGCATTGCCATCTGGACTCCGCCCGCTGGCAATGAATGGCGCCAATGCGCAATAAGAGCAGGGCACGACCAAGCCGCTCCCGCGGCGGGACCTGGCCTGGACCCGGCACGCCTACCGTTGTATTGGCACATATATTGCGAAATTGCTTTCAACCCGTGGCATGCCCCAGAGCGGATGGCATGAGCGGCTTCCGGCCCCATCCTCACAAGGACTCGACAAGCATGAATCGTCTCCCCGCCCTCAGCCTGCTGGCGCTGTCCATCGCCTTCGGCTTCTCCGGCCCCGCCTGTGCCGCCGACGAAAGCTCGTCCAGCGACAAGAAGGTCTTCACCCTGGGCCAGATCACGGTGACCTCCACCGCCGAGGACGAAGCCCCTTTGGGCACCGCCACCCTGGGCAGCGAGGAGATGTGGGATTTCAACAAGGATGGCCTGGCGGAGGCGCTCAACCTCATCCCCGGCGTCAGCACCACCGCCGGCGCCGGCAACCGCAATGAGGCGCTGATCAGCGTGCGTGGCTTCGACCGCTGGCAGGTGCCGCTGCTGCTGGACGGCATCCGCCTTTACCTGCCGGCCGACAACCGCATCGACTTCGACCGCTTCCTGACCCCCGATCTCGCCGAGATCCAGGTCTCCAAGGGCTACGTCTCGGTGCTGAACGGGCCGGACGGCATGGGCGGCGCGATCAACCTCGTCACCCGCAAGCCGGTCAAGCCCTTCGAAGCGGAACTGCGCAGCTCCGCCGCGTTCGCCAACGATGGCGACTACAACGGCAATACCACCTACGCCAGCGTCGGCAGCCGGCAGGAGATGTTCTACGTGCAGGGCAGCGTCGAGCAGCGCGACTCGCGCTCCTGGTCGCTCTCCGACGACTTCAAGCCCACCGCCGTACAGGACAAGGGCGAACGCAACAACACCTCCAAGAAAGATTGGCGCGTCAACCTGAAGGCGGCGCTCACCCCGAACGCTACCGACGAGTACTCACTCAACTTCGTCAAGCAGAGCGGCGAGAAGCACGGCGCCGGCTCGGTCACCGGCACTTCACCCGTCAGCACCTGGGACTGGCCGACCTGGGATACCTGGAACCTGTACTGGCTGTCCCACACCCAGCTCGGCAGCAAGAGCTACCTCAATACCAAGGCTTACTACAACAAGTTCGACAACGACCTGGTGGCCTACACCAACGCCAGCCTGAGCGCAAAGAACTGGACCAGCTACTACGACGACAACGCCAGCGGCGTCAGCGTGGAGTTCGGCACCGACCTCGTTCCCTACAACACGATGAAAGCGGCTGTGCACTGGCGGCGCGACCAGCACAAGGAATGGCAGCTGACTCATAGCAGCGGATTCACCGAGCCCAAGCAGGAGACCACCGAGGAAGTCTTCTCCGCCGCCTTCGAGAACACGGTACACATCACGCCGAAATGGGACCTAGTCGCCGGCATCAGCCGCGACGCGCGCCTCTCGCGCAAGGCGGAGGAATATGCGAGCAACGTGCTGTTCGACCAGCCGCGCTCGGATCGCTGGGCCACCAACTACCAGGCCGCCGTCATCTATCGCTACAGCGACACCGGCAAGGCTTATCTCTCCGCCTCCGACCGCACCCGCTTCCCCACCATGTTCGAGCGCTTCTCCTCGCGTTTCGGCGGCGCCCTTTCCAACCCCTGGCTGAAACCGGAACGCGCGCTCAATCTGGAACTGGGCATCGCTGACCAGATACTGCCGGGCGTACAGGGCAGCGCAGCCCTCTTCCACAGCGAAGTGGATGACGCCATCCAGTCAGTGAACATCATCTACAACGGCAACACCTACTCGCAGAGCCAGAACGTCGGCAAGGCCACCTTCCAGGGCCTGGAACTCAGCCTCACCGCCCGCCTCTCCCACCAGCTCGAAGTCGGCGGCAACTACAGCTACATCGACACCGATGTGGACAATCCCAACGACTCCGCCGCCCGCCTGACCACCACGCCGCGCAACAAAGGCTTCCTCTACGCCAAGTGGCGGCCGGTCGAGAAGCTGACGGTGATTCCCAGCCTGGAGATCAGCGACAACCGCTGGTCCAGCCGCGCGGTCGGCACCGGCTACACCCAGACCGGCGCCTACGAGCTGCTCGGCCTCAAGCTGGAATACAAGCTGACGCCGAGCTGGGACGTCTCCCTCACCGGCCGCAACCTGCTGGACAAGAACTACGAAGTGGTCGACGGCTACCCGCAGGAAGGCCGCAACTTCGTGCTCGCCACCCGGCTGCAGTTCTGATCCACGGAGGGCGAAATGCGACTTTCCTCTAAAGACGCCCTCCGCCGCCTCGCCGGCCTGGCCCTCGCGGCCGGGTTGGAGCTGGGCGCGGTGGGCGCGATCGCGGCGGACTCGACCGCGCCCCATGCGGCCGGCCATGCCGCTGCCGGCGAAGCCATCGACAAGGTGGTGGTGCTCACCAGCTACCCGGAAGAGCTCACCGTACGCTTCCAGGCCGCCTTCGAGCACCAGTACCCCGGCAAGCGGGTGGAAATCCTGTGGCGGCAATCGGCCGACGCCATGGCCTACCTCAAGCGCAGCCGTGGCGAGGCGGATGTTTACTGGACGCCAGCGCCGGGCAATTTCGCCGCGCTGCGCGAGGAAGGCCGCTTCGCCCGCCTGAAGCTGGACCCCAAGGCCCTGCCCGGCAACATCGGCGGCAGCCCCATCTCCGACCCTGAAGGCTACTTCGCCGCCTTCGAACTTGCCGGCCACGGCATCGCCTACAACAAGGACACCGTGCGCCGCCTCGGCCTTCCCGCGCCGCGGGACTGGGCGGACCTCGCCCATCCCGCCTACGCCGGCCTCATCCAGGTCCCCATCCCCGGCCGCATCGGCTTCGCCCCGGTGCTGATCGAAACCGTGCTGCAGGGCTATGGCTGGGAGCGCGGCTGGGCGCTGCTCGGCGAGATCGCCGGCAATGCGGATTTCGGCGGCAGCGGCGACAACACCCCGGCCGCCGACGAAGTCGCCAGCGGCCGCAAGGCGGCGCGCATGACCATAGATTTCTTCGCCGCCACCGCCATCGCCAACGGCGCGCCCATGGGCTTCGCCTACCCGCGCAAGACCGCCTACAACCCGGCCCAGGTCGCGGTGTTCGCCGATGCGCCGCACCCGGCCAACGCCCGCGCCTTCGTCGACTTCGTCCTCTCCGCCCAGGGCCAGGGCCTGCTGCTGCACCCGGACGTGCGCCGCCTGCCGGTGCGCAAGGCGCTGTACGACGCCCACCCGGAACTGCCCGCCCAGCCCTTCGCCGCCGGCAACCTGGGCTACGACGGCAAGCTCGCCCGCGCCCGCCAGGGCCTGGTCGCCGCGCTGTTCGAAAGCGCGCTCGTACGCCGCCACGCCGAACTGGCCGGGCTGTGGGCCGAAGTGCACCGCGCCGAAGCCGCCGGGCTGAAGCGGCATCCCGCCATCCGCGCAGCGCGCGCCCTGCTCTCCGCGCCGCCCATCCCGGACGCCACCCAGGCCGACGCCGACCTGCGCCTCAGCTTCGCCTTCCCTGAACGCACGCCCGGCGCAACACGCGAGGAAGCCGCGGCACCGGTGAGCAATCCGCTGCGCGACCACATCGAGGCCTACTGGGCGGCCGAGCTGGACGCCCGCATCACCGCCGCGCGAAACGTGCTGCAAGCAACGGGGAAGAAGGGATGAGCCAGCATATGCCAGAGCGCAAGGAGCGCGCGGCCACCTCCGAACCTGCAGTGTTTTTCGCCCGCTTGCGGGGCGAAAGCAGACAGGCGAAGCAGGGCTTCGCCCGCTGGAGCCCCCCGTGGCATGCAGACCGCCGGGCCGGAGCGCGGAGCGACGGCGCTCACCTCACCGCTGACGCCCCTCCGAGGCGCTCCCTCTCCCCGGCCTTCCCCCGCGAGGAGGGAGGGAGCACGGCCTCAACCGCGGCGCGGACAACTGGCCCGGACAGCTTTCCGACTGGCCAGAACGACACCAACAACAATCGCACTCAAGCAAGCGGTGCCCAGGCAACCCTCGCCAACGCAGCGAACGCACAGGCCCCGAAGGCAGCCGCAAACCACCGTCGCCCCTTTCGTACCCTCCTGCGCACCGCCACCCTCTCCGCCCTTCCCCTGCTGGCCCTCGCCGCCGGCGCCAACCTCGACAAGCGCCCCGGCGGCGACTTCACCACCGACGACCAGGGCCGCGAGGCCTACACCCGCATCGCCTGGGAACAAGTGCCCGCCGCCCAACGCGAAGCCATCGCCAACGGCCGTGGCCTGGTGCGGCAGACCTGGGTGATCTCGCCCTCGGTCGATCCCAGCATCGCCGGCCTGGGGCCGACCTACAACCGCCCCTCCTGCCTGTCCTGCCACGCCCGCAACGGGCGTGGCGAACCGCCCGCCTCCGCCGACGAGCCGATGCGCTCCATGCTGGTCCGGCTCTCCATTCCCGGCCTGGACACCCACGGCGGTCCGCGACCCGAGCCGGTCTATGGCGAGCAACTGAACGAGATCGGCGTACCCGGCGTGCCCGGCGAAGGCGAGGCCTATCTGCAGTGGCAGACTCAGGTGGAACGGCTGGCCGACGGCACCGAAGTGGAACTGCGCCGGCCCACCGTTGCCTTCCGCAAGCTCGCCTTCGGCCCGCTGCATGCGGACACCCTGAGCTCGCCGCGGGTCGCCCCGGCCATCTTCGGCCTCGGTCTGCTGGAGGCCGTGCCGGAGGCGGACATCCTCGCCATCGCCGAGGAGCAGCGGCGCGAAGGCCGCGGCGTGGCCGGCATGCCCAACCGGGTGTGGGATGTAGCCCAGGGCCGCACGGTGCTCGGCCGCTTCGGCTGGAAAGCCAACCAGCCCGACCTGCGCCAGCAGGTGGCCGGTGCGCTGGCCGGCGACATGGGCATCACCTCGGCGCTCTTCCCCGAGCCCAATTGCCCGCCGGCGCAAAGCGCCTGCGCCGCCTGGGGCGCCGACCGGCATCCCGAGCTCTCCGCCGAAGCGCTGCAGGACATGACGCTCTACCACTACGCCCTGATGGTGCCCGCCCGCCGCCGCACCGAGGCGCCGGAAGTGCAGCGCGGCGAGCAGCTCTTCGCCGCCGCCGGCTGCGCCAGCTGCCACCGCCCGGCACTGCGCACCGGCCCCTTCCCGCCCTTTCCGGCACTGGCCGGGCAGACCATAAGGCCCTATACCGACCTGCTGCTGCACGACATGGGCGACGGCCTCGCCGACGGCCGCCCCGACTACCTCGCCAGCGGCCGCCAGTGGCGCACCCCGCCGCTGTGGGGCCTGGGCCTGCTGCCGGTGGCCAGCGAACACGGCACCCTGCTGCACGACGGCCGCGCCCGCAGTCCGCTGGAGGCGATCCTGTGGCATGGCGGCGAGGCCAGCGCCTCACGCGAAGCGGTTCGCGCGATGGCGAAGGCGGAACGCGAAGCGCTGCTGGCCTTCCTGGCGTCGCTGTAGAGAGGTTCGGCCAGCACGGCTGGCGGCTGGCGGCTGGCGGCTGGCGGCTGGCGGCAAGTCGACTCCGGATTCCGGAATCCTGGTTGCGGGTTGCGGTAATACCACCGCTCGCGCCATGCGCAACGTTTTTCCCCCTCTCCCCTCGCGGGAGAGGGCCGGGGAGAGGAAGCGCGCCCCGAAGGGGCGTCAATAGCAGCGACTCAGGCGCCCCATCCCCTCTCCCGCGAGGAAATGAGAGAAACAGCAAGCCGGACTCATGCCCATTCCCCCGGCGGGGCGGCCTGCCTTCGCAGCTTTCCTGCTCAACCCCGATCCGTGCGAAACCGCCAGTCCCTAAACCCCCAGCTCACCTCCCAAACCCACCTCTGCCACCAAGCTCCTCACCTCCTGCACCACCATTTCCACCTCCGACTCATTCGTCGCCGGATGCCGCAGCAGGCTCACCGTGCGGCGGATCTCCGGCTCCGCCAGCGGCCGGCAGCACAGCGCCGGGTCCATCACGCTGCGGGCGCTGAACTCAGGCAGCACCGTCAACCCACGGCCCAGGCGGACCGCTTCGGCGATGGCGGCGATGCGGTTCATCTCCGCCACCGGCGGCCGCAGCAGGCCATGCTCGCGGACCGCGGCATCCCACAAGCGGCGCAGGGTGTGATTGGCGCTGAGCAGGATCAGCGGCTCGGCACAGACCTGATGCAGCGCCAGCCTGTGAAAGCTCGCCAGGCGGTGCTCCGCCGGCATCAGCACGCAGAAACGGTCGGTAAGTAGCGGCTCCGCCAGCAGCCGGGATGCCGCCTCGCCCGCCGGCGCGAAGCCTATGCCCAGTTGCAGCCGGCGCGCCGCCACGCCCTGCTCCACCTCGTCGCCGCTCATCTCGGCGATGTTCAGCCGCAGCTGCGGGCACAGCTCGCCCATGCGCGCCACCAGCCGCGGCACCACCGCCGCGTTAACCGACTGCAGCACGCCCAGCGTCAAGCTGCGCTCGCCGCTGCCGGCGAAGCGCCGCACCTCCGTCTCGGCCGCCGCCGCCCGGGCCAGCAGGTCCACCGCGTGGCGGTAGAGCACATGCGCCGCATAGCTGGGCCGCAACTGGCGGTGGGCGCGATCGAACAGGCTGGCGTCCAGCTGCGCCTCCAGTTTCTGGATCTGCTGCGACAGCGCCGGCTGCGATACATGCAGCCGCTCCGCCGCGCGGCCCATGTGGGCCTCCTCGAACACGGCGACGAAATAGCGCAGCAGGCGGATTTCCAGCATCGATTGGCTTTCCTTATCGATTCGATTCGGCAACGGTCTTGGACAAAGCGGATGAAGACGAACTATCGTGCGCCATCCCGCCCCATCTCCGTATTCAGCGGCAGACCGCTTTTCCAAGGAAACGATTATGGACCGCGTCCAGGTTTTCGTCGGCCGGATCGCGCCCCTGGCCACGGCGCCCACGGTATCCAGCGCCATCGTCAAGCAGGCCGCGGACGCTCCTCTGTGGCTGGGCCCCGATGGCCTCGCCGGCGACCAGCAGGCGGACAGCCAGCACCACGGCGGGCCGGACCGCGCGCTGCACCACTACCCGGCGGAGCACTACCCCTGGTGGCGCCAGCGCTACCCGGGCGCCGCCGCCCGCTTCCAGCCCGGCGGCTTCGGCGAGAACCTCGCCCTGGCCGGCTGGCGGGAAGACATGGTGCACATCGGCGACGTCTTCCGCTGGGGCGAGGCGCTGCTGCAGCTCAGCCAGCCGCGCTCCCCCTGCTTCAAGCTGGACCATCACCTCGGCCTGCCCGGCCTCGCCCGGCTGATGCAACAGGAAGCCCGCTGCGGCTGGCTCTACCGGGTGCTGCAGCCGGGGCGGATCACCCCGGGCGCGGACTTTGCACTCGAACGCAGGGGCAAGGGACCCAGCGTGCACGAAGCAATGCGCATCATGTACGGCGGCACCGCCGGGCCCGGCGCCTGGCGCGAGCTGCTGGCGGCGGAGGGCCTGGCCGCCAGCTGGCGACACACGCTGGAGAAACGTCTGGCCGGCGGCGGCATCGAATCCTGGGACAAGCGGCTGGACGGCCCCGGCCCAGCGCACGCCGCCGGCGCCTGAGCCCGCTGCCCGAACCGACCCTGCACCCGACAAACCAGCCCCCGCCCGCACTTTGAGGACCACGCCATGAACATCGTCTGCTTCCAGCACGTTGCTTTCGAAACCCCCGGCCTGCTCACCTTCTGGGCGGCCTCCCGCGGCCACCGCATGAGCACCGTGCGCACCGACCTCGAAGACCCGCTGCCGGCGCTGGAGCGCGCCGAGGGGCTGGTGGTACTGGGCGGGCCGATGGGCGTGCATGACGACGCCACCCTGCCCTGGCTCGCCGCCGAGAAGGCCGCCCTGCGCCAGGCGCTGCAGCGCCGCCTGCCGACGCTGGGCATCTGCCTGGGCGCGCAGCTGATCGCGGATGCGCTGGGCGCCAAGGTATTCCGTGGCCGGCAGAAGGAGATCGGCTGGTTTCCGGTCACGAGCAGCGACCCGGTGATAGGCGAAGGCGAGGTCTTCACTCCGCTGCTGTGGCATGGCGACGTCTTCACCCTGCCCGAGGGCGCCCGCCCGGTGGGCAGCAGTGCCGCCTGCGAACTGCAGGGCTTCCGCTATCAGGACCACGTGCTGGCGCTGCTCTTCCACCTGGAGATGACCCGCCACGGCCTCACCGAGCTGATCGCCGAATGCGCCGGCGAGCTGGACGGCGGCCCCAGCACCCAGACGCCGGAACAGATGCTGGCGCAGGACGCCCCCTTCGAAGCGATACACGAACTCGCCTACCGGGTGTTCGACGACTTCTTCGGCGCCAGCCCAGCCTGATCCTGCGGCGGGCTTGTCGCAAGTTCGACAAGCCCGCCGCCTGCGTCGCACTCGTCCCCACGCCACACCGCCGTTTTCCTGCAAGTTGCTGTGAAACAAGCGCTTTGGCGCTGGTATCGGACTTGCATGGAGGCGGCCATGACCCCGACCGCCCAACTCGCCCCTCTGGCGGAAAAACCGCCCGCCGCGCTGCCCCCGGCGCAACAGGCCGCCACGCCGCCGGCCACGCACACCAGCTCGCCGGTCCCCGGCGTGGAGCTGTCGCCAGCGCTGGTGGTGCGCATCTACCACCGCCGCACCAAGCACCGCTTCCAGGCCTACGCCGCCAGCCCCAGCACGCTGGACTGGGACAGCCAGCCAGCCCCCTTCCGCCACTACACCGGCGCCCCCGCGGTGCTGCTGCCGCTGCTGGCGGATGCGCCCGCCGGCTCGCCGCTGCAGGATGCCTTGGCCGCGCCCTACGCCGGCCTCACCGAGCCGCGCCCGGCGCTGGCGGCCGACCTCGCCGGCCTGGGCGCGCTGCTGCAGCTCTCCCTCGGCCTCACCGGCTGGAAAAGCCTGGGGCCGGACCGCTGGGCGGTGCGCGCCAACCCCTCCAGCGGCAACCTGCACCCGGTTGAAGCCTGGGTGATCTGCCGCGACTTCCCCGGCCTGGCCGACGGCGTGCACCACTACCGGCCGGAAGACCACGCGCTGGAATGCCGCGCCGCCGATGCGCCCGGCCGTGCCCGCGGCGGTCCGCGCCTGGCCATCGCCCTGTCCTCGGTGATGTGGCGCGAAGCCTGGAAGTACGGCGAACGCGCCTTCCGCTACTGCCAGCTGGATGTCGGCCACGCCGCCGGCGCGCTGCGCCAGGCCGCGGCGGTGCTGGGGTGGACGCTGGCGGAGCAGCCGGGGGTGGGCAGCGCCAGCCTGGCCGCCCGGCTGGGGCTGGACCGCAGCGCCGACTACCCCTACCGCCGCTACCAGGTCAGCGAACTGGAAGAGCCGGAGCTGCTGTTCGCCATCGGCACCGACGGCAGCCGCCCGGCCGCCGCCTGCGGCAGCGAGCTGCGCGAGGCCGCCGCCACCGCCCGCTGGCAGGGCACCGCCTCCACCATCGACCCCTATCCGATGTTCCGCTGGCCGGTCATCGGCGAAGTGGCCGCCGCCTCCCGCCGCGAGGATGGCGACGCCGCGCCGGCGCAGGCCCTGCCGCCGCCCAGCCTGCGCCCGCAGCCGGCCACGGACGCCAGCGTCGCCGGGATCATCCTCGGCCGCCGCAGCGCCCAGCGCTTCGCGCCGGACCACATCCTGCCGCGCGACCGCTTCGCCGCCCTGCTGCAGGCGATCAAGCCGCACTGCGCCGCGCCCTGGGATGCACTCGCCGACGTCAGCCGCCTCACCCCGGTGCTCTTCGTCCATCGCGTCGAAGGGCTGCGGCCGGGCATCTACGTCTTCGTCCGCGAAAGCGCCGCCGCCGCCCCGCTGCTCGCCCGCCTGCAGCAGCGCTTCGCGCCGGAGCGGGTGGCCGGCCTGCCGCCGGAGCTGGACCTGCGGCTGCTGCAGGAATACGAGCCGGTGCAACTGCGCCGCCTCGCCCGCAGCCTGCACTGCCACCAGGACATCGCCGCCAACGCCTGCTTCGCCGTCGGCCTGCTGGCGCCCTTCGACAGCCGCATCGGCGCCGAGCCCGCCGCCTACCGCAGCCTGTTCCGCGAAGCCGGCCTGATCGGCCAGGTGCTCTACCTGCAGGCGGAGGCGCTGGGCCTGCGCGGCACCGGCATCGGCTGCTATTTCGACGATCCGGTGCACGAGGCGCTGGGCCTGGAGGGCGAGAGCTACCAGAGCCTCTACCACTTCACCATCGGCCTGCCGGTGGTCGACAACCGCATCGAGACCACCCCGGCCTATGCCGACCGCGCCACGCCGGCCGCATCCGCCTAGCCCAACGCCACCCCGAGAGCCCGCCATGACCACCACCGCCCCGCTCACCAGCCGCGCCGACCACCGCATCTCCGCCGCAGACGCCGCCGACATGGTGGCCCGCCACCGCGAGGGCGTGCTGCCCGAGCTGGCGGTGTTCGACGTACGCGACCCGGCCCGCTACGCCGCAGCCCACGTGGAAGGCGCGCTGCACCTCACCGAGGCCGGCTTCCTCACCGTCGCCCGCAGCCTGCCCAAGACCACGCCGGTGCTGGTCTATTGCTACCACGGCAATGCCAGCAAGACCTACGCGCAGATGTTCGCCGACTTCCGCTACCCGGAGGTGTATAGCGTGGATGGCGGCTACGAAGTCTTCGCCGCCGCCATCGCCGCCCAGGCCGCCGGCCAAAAGCTGCCCGCCGGCCCGCGCAAGCCCGGCCCGGAACTGGCCGCCTTCCTCGCCCGCCACCGCTTCGACCCCTTCGACCTCGACGCCCCGCGCGAGCACGGCCTCACCCCGCTGATGCGCGCCGCACTGGAAGGCGATGCCGACATCGTCGGCGACCTGCTCACGCTGCGCGTCTCCGTCGCCCGCCGCAACATGGACGGCAACAACGCCCTGTGGCTGGCCTGCGTCGCCGGCAAGGCCGAAATCGTGCGCCAGCTGGTGGCCGCCGGCATCGACGTCGACAACCGCAACGACATGGGCGCCACCTGCCTGATGTACGCCGCCTCCGCCGGCAAGCCGGGAATGGTCGCGCTGCTGCTCGAATGCGGCGCCGACCCGCAGATCCCGAACTTCGACGACGCCCGCGCGGTGGATCTCGCCGCCACCCGCGAATGCCTGGAACTGCTGCGCCACACCCTGCGGCCGGCGGCCTCCGCCCACTGAGCGGACCCGACAAGAACCGCAGCCCCGCCCCACCCTCCCACTCCTTCCGCTCACCCCAATGGCCGTCCTGCATCCGCTCAAGTACCGCTCCCTCACCCTCCTGCTCGAAGCGCTGGCCACGCCCATCGCCGCCGGCCGCCTGGTGCTCAGCCAGCAATGGCGCGACAACGAACAGGCGCTGGGCCTGCACCTGCCGGACGACTCCAGGCTGAGCGCCTTCGTCTTCACCTACGGCCAGGGCCCCGGCCGCTACGGGGTGGACCTGGACTTCCCGGAAGCCGCCGATGCCGCCACCGCCGGCGTGCCGCTGGTGCAGGAAGACCTCAGCCTGGAACGCCTGCTGGACGTGCTGCGCACCCACTTCGATCTCGCCGAGCACGCATGAAACCCCGCGCCTGTACGGCCCGGCACCGCCGGGTCCCCTCGCCCCACTGATCCCCCAACGGAGTTCCGTCTCATGGCAAAGATCGGCATCTTCTTCGGCACCGACACCGGCCGCACCCGGCGCGTCGCCAAGTCCATCGCGAAAAAGCTCGGCGAACTCGCCGCCGAGCCGGTGAACATCAACAAGACCACGGTGGACGACTTCCTCTCCTACGATGCCCTCATCCTAGGCACGCCGACGCTGGGCGATGGCGAGCTGCCCGGCCTGGAGTCCGGCGCCCAGAACGAAAGCTGGGCCGAGTTCCTGCCCCAGCTCGATGGCGCCGACATGAGCGGCAAGCTGGTCGCCATCTACGGCCTGGGTGATCAGGAGAAGTACGGCAACGAGTTCTGCGACGCCATGGGCCTGCTGCACGACACCATCGCCACCTGCGGCGCCACCGTGATCGGCGCCTGGCCCACCGAGGGTTACCACTTCAAGACCTCCCAGGCCGTCGTGGATGACCAGTTCGTCGGCCTCGCGCTGGACAACGACAACCAGGCCGACCTCACCGAAGAGCGGGTGGACCGCTGGCTGGAGATCATCCAGCCCCAGCTGGAAAGCGTCTGAGCCCCCGGCGCGACCGCCACCGCCGCCTCTTCCCGCCGGCCGCGCCGCCGGCGAGGCGCACGCCCCGCCCTGCTTGTGGCGCTGCAGCAACACGGCGGGGGATACCGAACCGGCGCAGCACCACTTCGGCGCAGCGGCGCCCCGCCACCACCCTTTCTGCACCAGGATGGCGCTCCCGTCCTCGTCGGCCCGCCCCCGGCCCGGCGGCCACCTCTAAGCCCAAAGCAATAGGCGGCGCGGCCTTCCGGGACGCCCGCCCTGGTCACCGCCCGCGGCCGCTCCGGCGGTATGTTTTCTGCTTGCTTTTCCTGCTTATATTCCCGCCAGGACGGCCAGGCGGGCCCCGCAGTGCAACATCATGAGACCCGCCGGAAGCGCCCCGCCATGACTGCATACAAAGGTATAGAGATAGCCCCCGGCCTGCGCCCGCTGATCCGGCACATGGAAAGCGTGGATGAATACCGAGAAATGCTGCAGCGGCTGCAGGCGGTGTGGGACAACCTGGCCCTGCTCGGCCAGCTCTCCGGCATGGCCACCGACATGGGCAGCACCCGCCAGGCCTTCGCCGACCTCACCACCAGCCTGCTCAACAACCTCGGCCTGGAGACCCGGCGCAAGGTGGTGCAGGAGATGCGCGCCCGCGCCCAGGTGGCGGTGGACATCCTCACCCGCAACCTCTTCGAGCGCACCGCCGACATCGGCTTCCTCGCCACCGACGACGATCTCCGCCGCCACGCCGCCGGCGGCGAACATGCCCCCTCGCGCGCCGCCATCGTCGCCCGCTTCCGCGACTACGTGCGCAAGTACTCGGTTTATGACGACATCGTGCTGCTGGCACCGGACGGGGAAGTACTCGCCCGGCTGGACGAGCGCTGCCCGGTCGAACACTCCGGCGACCCGCTGATCGCCGAAGCCCTGGGCACCACCGCCGCCTACCTGGAGCACTTCCGCCCCAGCGATCTCTACCCCGGCCGCGGGCCGGTGCTGCTCTACGCCTACCGCGTCACCGCCGAGGACGGCACACCGCTGGCGGTGCTCTGCCTCAGCTTCCGTTTCGACAACGAGATGGCGCGCATCTTCGCCAACCTGCGACGCGAGAGCGACTGGCATGTCATCGCTCTGCTGGACGCCGACGGCCGGGTGCTCGCCAGTTCCGACCAGCAACAGCTGCCGCTGGCCGCCCGCGTCGACACCGTGCTGGACGCCGACTGCCGGGTGGTGCGCCACGGCGGCCGCCAGTACCTCGCCGCCACGCGGCCCACCACCGGCTACCAGGGCTACACCGGCCCCGGCTGGCTCGGCCACGTCATGGTGCCGCTGGAACACGCCTTCACCGACGACGGCGCCGACCGCCTCTCGAGCGTGCCGCCGGCGCTGGTGGCCGGCGTGATGCGCAGCCCCACGCTGTTCTCCGCCGAGATGCGCAGCATCCCGGAGCACGCCGACCGCATCCAGCAGGAGCTCAACCGCTCGGTATGGAACGGCAGCGTGCAGCAAAGCCGCGCCCAGGGCTCGCTCAACACCGGCTTCTCCAAGGTGCTGCTGGGCGAGATCGGCCACACCGGCCTGCAGACGCGCGACGTGTTCGAGCGGTCCATCGGCAACCTGCACCAGACGGTGGTGTCCGCCATCCTCGGCGACAGCGAGTTCCTCGCCGCGCTGGCCATAGACATCATGGACCGCAACCTCTACGAGCGCGCCAACGACTGCCGCTGGTGGGCGCTCACCACCGCCTTCCGCGAACTGCTCGCCAGCGATCCCCACGGCGAGGCCAGCCGCCAGCGCATCGGCGCCATCCTGACCGGCATCAACGCCCTCTACACGGTCTACGACAACCTGGTGGTGTTCGACCGCCACGGCCGCGTCGTCGCCGTCTCCAACCCGGCCCATGCCGGCCAGGTCGGCAGCAGCCTCGGCGACGAGTGGGTGAGGCGCACGCTGGCGCTGGGCGACTCCCAGCAGTACGCGGTGTCCGCCTTCGAGCCGACGCCGCTCTACGCCGGCCGCCACACCTACATCTACGCCGCGCCCATCTTCTCGCCGGACGGCGCCGGCGTGGGCGGCATCGGCATCGTCTTCGACGCCGCCCCCCAGTTCGACGCCATGCTGCAGGACGCCCTGCCGCGCGACACCCAGGGCCAGCCGCTGGCCGGCAGCTTCGCGGTGTTCGCCGAGGGCAACCACCGCATCATCGCCAGCACCTTGCCCGGCCTCAGCGCTGGCGAACTGCTGCCGGTGGCAGCGGAGTTCCTCGCCGATGGCCGCTCCGGCATCGTCAGTCACCAGGGCGCCTATTACGCGGTGGGCAGCCGCCTCTCCACCGGCTACCGCGAATACAAGGGCGCGGAGGATGCCTACCGCAACGAGGTGTTCGCGCTGGTCTTCATTCCCCTCGGCCAGGTCATGGCCGACAGCGCCGCCGCGCCGGCCGGCCGCCTGCGCGCCAGCTCGCGGCGCGCCCTGGAGCCCGGCCTTGCCACCACCGAGATCGCCACTTTCCACATCGGCGAGGAATGGCTGGGCCTGCTCTGCAGCGAGGTGCTGGAAGCGGTGGACGCCGGTGGCATCACCCCCGTGCCCGGCATGCCACCGGCGGTGCGCGGCGTGCTGATGTACCAGGGCAACCCGGTGCCGGTGTTCGACCTCAAGCACGAGCTGCGCTTCGGCCGCGGCGTGGACGAGAACGGCTACCGCCAGGTGGTGATCGTGCGCGCCGGCGAAGGCAGCGGCCGCGATAACGACGCTGGCGATGGCGCGCCCTTCGGCATCCTCGCCCACGGCCTGGCGGAAACCCTGGAGGTGGCCAGCCAGCATGTGGAGCCCATCTCCACCCTGTTCCCCGGCCATGCGGCGCTCGCCGAGAGCGTGGTGCGGCCCGACCCCGGCCAGGGCCGCGACGGCATCCTGGTGGTGCTCTCCAGCCGCCGCCTGCGCCACCGCCTCGCCCGTTCCGCCGAACTGCCGGAACGCCTGCTGCCGCCACTGTCCGGCGAGCCGCCGCTGCTACGGCCAGTGCTCAGCGAGGCGGGCGCCGCCTGACCCGCCCTCCCCCCGCGGCGCCCGCTCGTGCAGCCCCGTCCGTCGCCCGGGAAAAACACAGCCCCCTCCACCCCCCGGCGGCTTGCCTAGACTGGATGAACGGCTGGCGCAAGGGAGGCGGAGATGGCTGATGAGGACGGCTCGCCCAACTGGTGGCACACCCTCCCCGGCGTCCTCACCGGCGTGGCGGCGGTGATTTCCGCACTGGCCGCCCTGGCGGCGGCAGTGCACCAGGGCGGCTGGCTGGACGGCCGCGCCGCCACAGCGGAGGACACCGCCCCTGCAACCGCGGCCGGCCACCGTACCCCGGGCGGGCCGCCGGATGCCGGCGGCTCCCTGGAACAGCCCAGCCAGCCCGACCAGGCGGTGCCCGCTGCCCGCGCGGTGGCGCTGCCGGTGCAGCGCGAATACCGGCTGGACACCGTCGCCTTCACCCTGCTGGCCGCCACCCTGTCCCCGCGCAACCCCGAGCAGGACACCCTCCGCCTGCGGCTGCGCATGCACAACCGCGACCGCTTCCCCCAGCCCTTCTGGGACCGCGACTTCCGCCTGCTGGTGGACAGCCTGCCTTCGCCGCCGGCCGAGCCGCTGGGCGAACTGGTGGAGGGCGAAGCCGCCAAGGATGGCGAGCTGCTCTTCCTGCTGCCGCGCGACACCGCCGCCGCGGTGCTGCGCATCCACCGCGGCCAGGACAGCGCCGAGATACCGCTGGACTTCACCCAGCGCGCCGGCTGAGCGGCGGGCCGGCGGCGATACACCGCACCCGCAGCCCCCGTCCTCCCGCCCGTGGGCCGCGGCGCGCGCCCGGCAGCCGGCCACCACCTTGACGCCCAAGGTTCCACCCCGCTAGCCTCGGCGCCCCCTCCACCGGATGATGACGCCATGGGCCACCCTCACAACCCGCAGCCGCCGGCCACGCCCGTGGCCTCGCCCCTCCGGCTGGAGCCGCTGGCCGCCGGCCACTACCCGGCCATCGTCGAACTGTGGGAAGCCGCAGTGCGCGCCACCCACGGCTTCCTCGCCGAGACCGACATCGCCGGAATCCGCGCGGCCCTGCCCGCCGCCTACCTGCCGGCAGTGGCGCTCTTCGGTGCCCTCGACGGCCAGGGCCGCCTGCTCGGCTTCGCCGGCACCGCCGGCGATGTGCTGGAAATGCTCTTCGTCGCCCCGGACTGGCACCGGCGGGGCGTGGGCAGCCAGTTGCTGCGCCATGCGGTCGAACAGCTCGGCATTCGCCGCGTGGATGTGAACGAGCAGAACCCGGCCGCCACCGCCTTCTACCTTGCCCACGGCTTCCGCCAGCGCGGCCGCTCCGCCACCGATGGCGCCGGCCGCCCCTACCCGCTGCTGCACCTGGAACTTTCCGGAGACGCCCAGCCATGAACGGCCCCGATCCGCTGACCCCTCACCCCATGCCCGGCTTCCCGCAGGTGTGCTACATCCGCAACACCGTCGCCAGCCCCAACATTCTCATCGGCGACTACACCTATTACGACGACCCCGAAGACGCCGAGCACTTCGAGCGCAACGTGCTCTACCACTACCCCTTCATCGGCGACAAGCTGGTGATAGGCCGCTTCTGCGCCCTGGCGCGCGGGGTGCGCTTCATCATGAACGGCGCCAACCACAAGATGTCCGGCTTCTCCACCTACCCCTTCCAGATCTTCGGCCAGGGCTGGGAGAAGGTGATGCCGGACGCCCGCGAACTACCCTACAAAGGCGACACCGTGATCGGCAACGATGTCTGGATAGGCTATGGCGCCATGATCCTGCCCGGGGTGAAGGTGGGCAACGGCGCCATCATCGCCGCCGGCTCGGTCGTCAGCCGCAATGTCGCGGCCTACACCGTGGTGGCCGGCAACCCGGCGCAGCCGGTGAAGCAGCGCTTCCCGGCCGACATCGTCGCCGCGCTGGAGGAGATCGCCTGGTGGAACTGGCCGGTGCAGAAGATCAGCCGCCACCTGGCAGAGATCGTTGGCGGCGACATCGAGGCGCTGCGGCGCTGCGCCGCGGCGGACTGAACCCTCAGGCGGCCGCGGTGGCCGCTGCCGCCGCGCCGTAGGCGAGCACGCTGCGTGGCGACAGGCGCCAGGTCATCGGCAGCATCACCAGCATCATGCCGGCCATCGCCATCCAGGCCGGCTCGAAGCCGCCCAGCGCATCCCGCAGGCCGCCGGCGAGGAAGGGCATGCAGCCGGCGATGAGGTAGCCCACGCCCTGCACGAAGCCCACCAGCACCCCGGCTTCACGCGGGCTTCCGGCGTGGTCCAGCGTTGCCACCAGCGTCAGTGGAAACAAGCCGCCGATGCCGAAGCCCAGCAGCACCATCGCCGGAATCGCCAGCGCCAACGGGGCCAGCACCACGCAGGCCAGGCCCGCCAGGCTGGCGGCGATCACCGCCACCAGCAGCAGCCTGCGGTCGTGCCAGCGCGCCACCGCCCAGGAAGCCGCCAGGCCCACCGCCACCTCGCAGGCGGTGAGGCCGGCCAGCAGCAGCCCGGCCTGCTGCGCGCTCCAGCCCAGCTGCTGGTAGTAGGGCACGTACCAGGCCAGGATCAGGGTGTAGGCGCTGGTGCCGATGCCGAAGTACAGCGCCAGCGTCCATGCCCGTAGCCGGCGCGCCACCGCCACCCCGCCGCTGGCCGTCGGGGCGACAGCTACCGCCGGCAGGGCCGGAGCGCAGCGCCGCCACAGCAGCAGCGCCGGCAACACCGGCAGCGCCCACAGCGCCATCGTCGCCTGCCA
Source organism: Azoarcus indigens (assembly GCF_004361735.1). GTDB lineage: Bacteria > Pseudomonadota > Gammaproteobacteria > Burkholderiales > Rhodocyclaceae > Azoarcus > Azoarcus indigens. The sequence goes on from NZ_SNVV01000018.1 coordinate 77,117, forward strand.
GCCCAGGCCGGCGGAGAGCAGCGGCGCCAGCGCGGCGGTGAGCGCCGCGCCGGCCATGATGGCAGTCACGTACAAGCTCATCAGCCGCCCGGCCGCGGCCGGCGCGCCCGCCTTCATCACCCCCGGCAGCAGCACCTGCACCAGCGCGATGCCGATGCCAACCGCCAGCGCCGACAGCAGCAGCCCGGCCGGCTCCGCCCACACGCCGCGCAGCGCGCTGGCCAGCAGGATCAGCACCAGGCCGATGCTCATGCCGCGCCGCATGCCCAGGCGCAGCACCCAGGCGCTGCCCAGCGCCAGCGCGCCCATCGCCATCACCGGCAGGGTGGTGAGCAGGCCGGCGGCCTGGTAGGACATGCCGGTGGCCGCGCGCAGCGACTCCAGCAGCGGGCCGACGGTGGCCAGCGGCGGCCGCAGGTTGAGGCCCACCGCCACCACCACCGCCAGCAGGAACAGCGGCGACAGCGGCGCCGGCGGGAGCTTCAACGCCGGTCCGCTCACAGCACACCTCCGTCGCCATCCGGGTGCAGCAGCATGGTCTTGAGCAGGCCGGCGAGCTGGGCGCGGCCGGCGGTGTCCAGCGGCGCGAGAAAGGACTCCATCACGTCCAGATAGTCGCCCAGCGCGCCCAGCAATGCCGCCTGCCCGGCCGCGGTCAGCACCACCACCACGCTGCGGCGATCATCCGGGTTGGCCTCGCGGCGGACGAAACCGGCCGCCTCCAGCCGGTCCAGCCGGTGCGTCATTGCCGCGGAAGAGAGCAGGATGGCCTGCACCAGCTGCTGCGGCGTCAACGCGCAAGGCGGGCCAGCGCGGTAGAGCGTGGCCAGCAGGTCGAACTCGCCCTCCTGCAGGCCGTGATCGCGGAAGCGCCGCGCCATCTCCTTCTCCACCCGCTTGCCCAGGCGGAACAGCCGGCTCATCACCGCCATCGGCGATACATCCACCGCCGGCGCCGCCGCCGCCCACTGGGCCAGCACCTTGTCCACCTGGTCGGGCATCTGCCCTGGCAAAGAATTTTCCATGACAAGAATTTCGATATCGAAACATCTAGACTAAACGAAATCTCCTGCCCGTCGCAACGGCTTGCCACCTGGCTTGCTACCCTTGGCCACCGGACCTAAAAGTAATCATGCAAATCGAAAACGGAAAAACCGCCATGGCGCAAGCACGCTTCGTCCTGCATCACGCCCCGCGCTCCCGCGCCTTCCGCGCCTTGTGGCTGCTGGAGGAAGCGGGCGCGGCCTATTCCCTGGTGCATCATGACCTCTCCAGGGGCACCCAGAAGGCGCCTGCCTTCCTGGCGCTGAACCCGGTCGGCAAGCTGCCGGTGCTGGTGGACCACGGCCCGACCGGCGACTGGTCCGCCGTGGTGTGCGAGAGCGCCGCCATCTGTGCCTATGTGGCGGACATGCTGCCGGCGGCCCGGCTGGCGCCCGCGCTGGACTCGCCGCTGCGCGGCGCCTACGCCACCTGGCTGGCCTATGTGCCCGGGGCGCTGGAGCCGGCGATGGCCGATCTGATGTTCCCCCGGCAGAGCGAACCGCCACCGCTGGCCCTGGGCTGGCCGCGCTACGACGCCGCACTGCGGCGGGTGGAAGACGCGCTGAGCCAGGGCCCCTATCTGCTGGGCCAGGATTTTTCCGCCGCCGACATCCTCACCGGCTCTCTGCTGCAGTGGCTGCAGGCCTGGCGCAGGCTGCCGGAGAGCGCGGTGTTCGAGCGCTATCTCGCAGCCCTGGCCGGGCGCGAGGGCCTGCGCCGCGCCCAGGCAGTGGAAGCGCAGCTGCTGCAGGCCCGCTCGGACGGCGACGGCAACAACGCCGGGCACTCCACCGCCACGGCCGCCTGAGCGCCTCGCCCGCCTGCACGCACTGCGCAGCCTGGATACCCCCGGCGGAACATCGCTTCGACGCCCTCACCCCCGTGACCGCAGCAGCAGCCCACGTGCCGATCGCGCTCGTCAGCCTGGTGGACGAGAACCGCCAGCGGCTCAAGTCGGCCTGCGGGCCGAGCGTGACCGAAACGCCCCGCGAGGTGTCCTTCTACGGCCACGCCATCCTCAATGACAAAGCGCTGGTGGTGGAGGATGCCGACGCCCCCCCTGCGCTGGTGGAGCGGCTGAACCAGCAAGGTCTGCGCACCCCATCGCCGACTTCGACACCGGCCATTCAGCCTCTCCGACCTGCGCCGCTTCACCGCCGACATGGTCGGCAAGCCGGATGCGCTGGCGCTGGTGGCGGGCGTCATCAGCTCGTCCACTCGCTGGATCTGCGGGTGGTCGCCTAGGGCGTGGAAACCGAAGCGCAGCAGGCGCGTCTCATCGAACTCGGCTGCGAGGAAATGCAGAGCTTCCCGTTTTCCTGCCCGGCGCCAGCCGCCGGCACGGCCGAACGCATCGGCGCCGCAGACACTTTCACCGCGCCGCCGTTACCATGGCATGCCTCCAATCACACCACGCTTCCATGACCCTGAACGTAGACCTCGTATCCGATTTCGTCTGTCCCTGGTGCTACATCGGCAAAGCCCGCCTCAACCAAGCCATTGCCGACCTGCAGCAGAAGCAGCCCGGCCTGGAGGTACGCCTCAACTGGCTGCCCTTCTTCCTCAACCCGGACACCCCGGCCGCAGGCGAGCCCTACCGCGCCTACCTGGAGAAGAAATTCGGCGGTCCGCGCGAAGTGGATGCGCTGCATGACAAGGTGGCAGCCGCCGGCGCGCCGGACGGAGTGAATTTCGCCTTCGACCGCATCGCCGTGCGCCCCTACACCCTCAAGGCCCATCGCCTCACCTATCGCGCCCAGGCCCGCGGCGATACGCCGGAGCGCGTCCACAGCCTGACCGACGCCCTGTTCCGCGCCCACTTCGAGGAAGGCCGCAACATCGGCGACACCGAGACCCTGGCCGACATCGCCGCCGCCTGTGGCGACCGCCGCGAAGCCGTCGTCGCCTACCTGAACGGCAGCGAAGGCACGGATGCGGTGAAGCGCATGGCCGAACAGGTGCGCAAGCTTGGCGTGACCAGCGTGCCCTTCTACATCGTGGATCGCCAATTCACCCTCTCCGGCGCCCAGTCCGCCGCAGTGCTGGGCGCTGGTCTGCTGCAGGCCCTGTCGAGCTGAAACGGGGGGCGGCCTGAGCTGGTAGGGGCTTGAATCGACCAGGTAGGTGGATCGGAGAGCCCGCGCCGCCGGATCAACGCCGGAATCAAGCCGGAGGTCGCTGCGGTACTCCAGCCCAGCAGCGGCCCCGGGGCGGGAAAAAGCTCAGCGACCGTTGCTGAACAGCGCCTTCAGCTTGGGCGCGTTCTGCGGCGCGGCCTGCTCGATACCCTTCCAGCCGGCATCGTAGGCCTTGGCGCGGAAGATGGCCGCCTGCTCGCCGGGCAGGTTGATGGTCTGGATGCCGGCCTTGGCCTGGCGGGCCTTCTCTTCCTCGGCCACCTTCAGGTCGTTCGCGTTCTGCGACTCGGCCCAGGCAACCTGTTTCTCGAGGAAGGCGCGCTGCGCGGCATCCAGCTTCTTCCAGGTGTTCTGGTTCATGAACAGGCTGACTTCCACGTTGTAGAAACCCGGCTCCACGCGGAACTTGGTCTTTTCCTGCCAGCCCAGGTCGAACACACCGATGGAGGGCCAGCCGTAGCCGTCCACCACGCCGCGCTCAAGCGCGGTGTAGACCTCGCCCGGCGGCACCTGCAGCGGGGTGGCGCCCACTGCCTGGAAGAAGGAGCGGTACACCGGCACGCTGCGCAGCTTCAGGCCGGAGAGATCCGAAGAGCTGACCGGTTTGTTGGAATAAACGTGGTACTGCAGGCCGTCGGAAACGCGGCCCAGCCACACCATGTTGGCCTTCTGGCGGTGGATCTCATCCAGCAGCGCATAGCCGCCGTTGGCGCGCAGCTCGGCCATGCTCTTCTCGGCCAGCGTCATGGCCAGCGCTTCCGGCACCATGTTGGCGTGGAACACGCCGGTGCTGTTGGCGATATCGACCACGCCAGCGCGCAGGGCGTTACCGACTTCGAACGGCGGCATGGATTCCGGGCCGCCGATGACCTGGATCTTCATGATGCCCTTGCCTTCGGTGTTCACCTTCTCGACGAAGGCCTTGAAGCGCTGGTTGAAGAAGGTGTCCTGGCCGAAGGCGGTGACCGCCTTCAGGGTGATCTCGGCAGCCTGCGCACCGCAGGCGAACAGGGCGAACAGGGCGCCGGCTGCGATCTTGGCGGTTTTAGGGGTCATTGCTGTTCTCTCCTTGGTACTTGGTAGTAAGACGGATTGCGGGTGTGGGCTTGGCGCTCAATTCATCATCCGCGGCAAGCCAATGGCCAGCCAGGGAACGGCGATGACCAGGCCCAGCACTGCGACTTCCATGATGATGAAAGGCATGGCTGCCCCGTAGATCTGCTGCAGGCGGATGGAAGGCGGCGCCACCGACTGCATCACCATCAGCAGCAAGCCGAAGGGCGGCGTCAGCAGGCCCAGTTCCATCGCCACCAGCATCATCACACCCAGCCAGACGGGGTCGATGCCGGCAGCGTGGGCCAGCGGCATGAAGAAGGGCAGCGTGATCATCATCATGCTGATCTGGTCGATGACGCAGCCCAGCACCAGCAGGATGGCCAGCATGCCCAGCACCAGCATCAACGGCGACAGCTGCAGCTCGTTGATCAGCGACAGCAGGCCGCTGGTGGCGCCGGAGAAGCTCAGCAGCTGGGCGAAGGTGGTGGAAGCCACCAGCACGAACAGGATCACCACAGAAACCTGGGCGGTTTCCATCAGCGACTTGTACAGCGCCTGCCAGGTCAGGGCACGGTAGAACACGGTGGCAATCACCGAGGCCACCGCGCCGATGGCGGCAGATTCGGTGGGCGACGCCCAGCCGGCCAGCATGCTGCCCACCACCGCGACGAAGATGGCGAACAGCGGCACCACGTCGCGCATGAAAGGCTTCCAGCGCTCCCAGCCCTCGGCCTTGGTGGCACTCTCGTCGGCCGGCGCCAGTTCCGGGTTGATATGGCAGCGGATGATGACGTAGCCGAGGAAGCACAGCGCCATCAACAGGCCGGGCAGGATGCCGCCGATCAGCAGCTCGGCGATGGAAATGCCCGCCAGGCTGCCCAGCATCACCGCCAGCGCGGAGGGCGGGATCAGCATGGCAATGCCGCCGACCGCCATGATCGGGCCCATCGCCATCGTCGGGTGGTAACCGCGCTTGAGCATCTGCGGCAGCATCACCCCGCCCATCATCGCGGTGTTGGCGATGGTGGAGCCCGACAGCGTGGCGAAGGTGGTGCCGCCCAGCACCGCCACCACCGACAGGCGGCCGGGCAGCTTGTTGATCAGGCGCTCGATGGCCTCGATGGCGCGGAAGGCCAGGCCGGTGTGGAACAGCACCTCGCCCATCAGCACGAAGAGCGGGATCGGCGTCAGAGAGAAACTGGTGATGGAGCCCACCGAGTTGCGCACCAACTGGCCCAGGCCGGCCTCGCCGCCGAGGAACAGCCAGGCGCCGACCAGATTGACGCCGAGGAAGGTGAAAGCGACCGGGATGCCGATGGCCATGAAGGCGAACATCAGCCCCAGCATCAGCAGGAGGGCGGAATACCATTCCATGTCAGTTACGCTCCGGGGCACGCAGGCCGCGCTGGAAGCGGCGGGCAAACTCGATGGCCAGCAGCGTGCAGGAGAGTCCCATCGGCACGTTCAGCCACCACTCGGGGAAGATCAGCACCTTGAACACCATGCTGCCCTGGGCCGCCGCGTCCTGCGCCACCACCACGGACTGCCACGCCAGCACCGCGCAGACGGCGAAGCCGAAAGCATCGGTGATCAGCTCGAGCCCACGCGCCACTGGCGCGGAGACGCCGCGCACGACGATGTCCACCCGGATGTGATCATTCAGATAGAGCAGCCAGGGCGCTGCCAGGAAGGTGGCGACCATCAGCATGTACTCGGTCATCTCCACGCCCCAGCTGATGTTGCCCATGCCGACGTTGCGCATGAAAACATCCACGCAGACGAGCACGGCCATGGCGGCGAACAGCATGGCACCGGCAACACCGCAGAGAATCATCAGGAAGTGGTACATCCCCCCGGACGGGGCTCCGGACGGCGCAGGCCCCTCGGCCGCAGCGCTTTGCAACGCCATGGTTAACCTCTCTATTGTGCTGGCTGTTCGTGATAGTTATGGTTTGTTCATGCCTAAACATATCAGGGCTAAAATTTAGTGTCCATGCGTTTTTTCGAGCCCCTGGAACGCCGGAAACGAGCCCTATTGCAGGGCACCAAGCAGGTGCGGGAAAGTGGTCCACCACCGGTATATACGGCCGGCGTATCCCGAACAGGAACGCCGCTTTCCAGGCGACCGGGACAAGCCCGCAGCACGCCTGAGCCTTGATTTGGGGCACGCAGGCACCAATTCGGCTCGCGGCAACCGCCGCTCGGGTATTCCCTGCTCCTGCGCCCGGTGCCAGGCCGGGCAGAAGTTGTGCAAAGCACAACGAAAGTCGCAGACGGCAAAACGCAGCCGCCATGGGGAAACGCGTCCTCCGCGGCCGGTTTCCTTTCTCCCCGGGTGCGCCGCGGCGAGCGCGGGCGGGCCAGCTAGTCCGCGGGCCGCGCCGGGCTCACCACTGCGTGCGCCTTCAAGGTTTCCAGTTCGACCACCCGCAATGCCGCCGAGTGGGTAGCCTCCAGCACCACCGGCGGCGCCACCCCGGCGGCCAGCGCCTCCTTCCAGCGCAGCACGCACAGGCACCAGCGGTCTCCGGGTTTCAAGCCGGCGAAACGGAACTCCGGCCGTGGCGTGGAGAGGTCATTGCCGACCGAGCGGGAGAAAGCGAGGAATTCCGCCGTCGCCCGGATGCATACCAAGTGACGGCCGAGGTCATCCACCCCGGTCTCACAGCAGCCGGTGCGGTAAAAGCCGGTCAGCGGTGCATAGCTGCAGGCAAGCAGCGGACCACCGAGAACATTGCGCGAGCTCGTCATCGCCTTTCCATGGTGTGTTGTGTATTGCGCCCGCGCGGGATGCGCAAGGCCGTGCGCGTCTCCGACAGGCGGCAACACCGGAGGTTCGGCTCCCCGCGGCCTTCCCCCGGCCGGCGCGGAGCATGACGCTGCCGCACCTTCACGCAATTTCAATATGTTGTGCCAAAAACATCTGAACAGCCGTCATTCATAACGGAACGGTGGCATTGGCGCTGAATTCATTTTTGTCGATAATGCCAATTCAAGCAAATTCAGCCGGATGGCGCCATGAGCAAAACAACCCGTGCCGCGCAGGAATTCATCAGCACAGCCCAGGCTGCGAAGCAGCTCGGCCTGTCTCTGGGCGCGGTGCAACAGATGGTGGAGAGCGGCACGCTGGAAGCCTGGAAAACCGCCGGCGGCCATCGCCGCATCCGCCAGGCGTCGGTGGATGCCCTGCTCGCCGGGCGCAGCGGCACCGCGCCCGCGCTGGAGGAGGCGCTCTCGGACCACCTGCGCATCCTCATCGTGGACGACCACCCGGCGCTGCAGCAGGCTTACCGGGAGACCTTCTCCAGCTGGGACCTTCCGCTGGAAATCGAGCAGTACGACCATCCGCTGGACGCTCTGGTCGCCGTCGGCCGCCAGCCGCCCAACCTGCTGATCACCGATCCGCACATCCACGGCATGGACGGCTTCGACATGATCCGCCGCCTGCGCGACAACCCGCTGGCCGACGACGTCGCCATCGTCGCCGTCTCCACCCTGTCCCAGCAGGAGATCGAGGCCGCCGGCGGGCTGCCCGCGGACGTCACCATCTACGGCAAGCCCATCCCCTTCCACGAGCTGCATGGCTACATGCAGGCGATGATGTCCCGCCTGCGGCGGCTGGCCGCACGCGCGCTCCGCGGCTGACGGCAACAGCGGCCGGCGTCGCATGCTTGGGGTAGGTCCGTACTTGCCCCGGCCGCCGCCACGGAGGGAAGATCGCCTGTCGGAGGGCGCCGGCGACCGCCTTCCAACGGGTTCCACGCTGCTCTGCCGCCGTCTTCCGGAGGAAGAAAGCGACAGTGGAAACACCCGGCCACACGCCTCCCAGCCCCGCCTCCCACCCGCCGCCCGCTCATCAGGCCACGCTGCTGCTGGTGGATGACGAGGGCAACATCCTCTCCGCCATGAAGCGCCTGCTGCGGCGCGACGGCTACCGCATCCTCAGCGCCGCCGGCGGCGAGGAGGCCCTCGCCCTGCTGGACCGCGAGGCGGTGGACGTCATCGTTTCCGACCAGCGCATGCCCGGCATGAGCGGCGTCGAGTTCCTGCGCCGCGCCCGCCTCTGCCATCCTCACACGGTGCGCATCGTGCTCTCCGGCTACACCGAGCTGCAGTCGGTCACCAGCGCCATCAACGAAGGCGCGGTATACAAATTCCTCACCAAACCCTGGGATGACGAGCAACTGCGCGCCAATATCGCCGAGGCCTTCCGCCACAAGGCGCTGCTGGACGAAAACCGCCGCCTGACCGACACCCTGGCCCAGCGCAACCAGGAGCTGGCGGAGGCCAACCTGCAGCTGCAACGCCTGCTGGACGACCGCGAGCACAGCATCACCCGCCACCGCAACGCGCTGGCGGTGCTGCAAGAGCTTACCGAGTTGCTGCCCTGGCCGGTGGTGGGCGTGGACGAGGATGAACTGGTGGTCGCCCTCAACGGCCGCGCCGCAGCGCTGTTCTCCACCACCGCCGGCCCGCTCGGCCGGCCCTTGGCGCAGGCGCTGCCGGAACACGCCGGCCTGCTCGCCAGCCTGCAGGGCGACAGCCAGATCCAGCTCAACGGCCGGCGCTTCCTCGCCCACGTCCGCCGCCTGGCCCACCAGCCGCCCGGCCGCGGCCGCACGGTGTTGCTGATTCCTGGGGACGACCCGGATGACATCCATCGCTGAACGCCCCCGCCCGGCCACCGCAGCCGCGCGGCCCCCGCCACCGGCACGGCAGCCTTGATCAAGGACAGCCCGCATGCCCCACCCGGCCGAACAGGATCTGACCGAACTCATTGCCCTGGGCGTCGATCCGGCGCTGCTGATGGATTCGCTGCAACTGTCGCTGGCCGACGAGAACGGCAACATCCTGTATGTGAACCAGGCTTTCTGCCGTGCCTGCGGCTACACCCGCGAGGAACTGCTGGGCCAGCCCTACCGCCTCATTGCCTCCAACCGCCAGCCGCCCGCCTTCTTCACCGCCATGTGGAACCAGCTGCGCGCCGGCGCCGCCTGGCAGGGCGAGCTCAGCAACCGCAACCGTGACGGCGGCGAGTACTGGATAGAGCTCACCATCCTGCCGGTGACGCGGACAAGCTGCGCACCGCCACCCGCGCCCGAAGGCGGCGGCGGGCAGGCTACGGGCACCGGCCCGGCCGCCGGGGCGCTGCCGCACCGCTTCCTCGGCATCGGCAAGGACATCTCCCGGGTAGTGAGCGCCGAGCGCCAGGCCAGGCGCAGCGCCGAGCGCTTCCAGGGCCTGGCGGAGACGGTGGGCGCGGCCATCATGCTGCACCGGGGCGGCAAGCTGCTCTACGTCAATCGCGCGCTGGAGCGCTGCACCGGCTACCGCCGGGAAGAGCTGCTGGAGTGCGCCTTCTTCGACCTGGTGCGCGAAGACCAGCGCGAAACCCTGCGCCAGCGCAGCGCCGCCATGCTGCGCGGCGAGGGCGAGGCGGAGGCAGAGCTGCACGAGGTGCCCATCCTCACCCGCGGCGGCGACCTGCGCTGGCTGGACGTGACGGTGGTGCGCATCGCCTACGAAACCGGCCATGCCCTGCTCGCCACCGCGCTGGACGTCACCGGCCGCAAGCAGGCCGAGGCCGCCCAGCAGCATATCCAGCAGGTGCTGCAGCAGATCGTGCAGGGCAGCCCGGTGCCCACTTTCGTCATCGACTCCGCCGGTGTCGTCACCCATTGGAACCACGCCTGCGAGCTGGTGACGGACACCCCGGCCAGCCAGATGCTGGGCCGCGGCGCCGCCTGGGAGGCCTTCTACGAGTACGAGCGGCCGGTGCTGGCGGAACTGATCGTCACCGGCGACATCGAGCGCCGCATCGACAGCTACTACCACGGCAACGTCCGCCGCTCGCCCATCATCCCCGGCGCCTACGAGGCGGAGCTGTTCTTTCCCCGCTCCGGCGACCACGGCCGCTGGCTGTTCTTCACCGCCGCGCCGCTGCGCGACCTCGACGGCCGCATCATCGGCGCCATCGAAACCCTGGTGGACATGAGCGAGCGCAAGCAGGCGGAGGAGGCCCTGCGCCGCGCCCGCGCCGAGCTGGAGAGCAAGGTGGAGCAGCGCACTGCCCAGCTCGCCAGCGCCAAGGCCGAACTTGAGGCGGACGTGAGCCGGCGTGCCGCGTCGGAGCAGGAGGCCCTGCGCCGCAACACCGAACTCACCGAGCTCAACGCCCGCCTGCAGGACGCCCAGCAACAGCTGCTGCAATCGGAGAAACTCGCCTCCATCGGCCAGCTCGCCGCCGGCGTGGCGCACGAGATCAACAACCCCATCGGCTATGTGCAATCCAACCTCGGCACGCTGGAGCGCTACCTGGCCGGCCTCGGCGCGGTCGCCAGCGCCTTGGCTGCCGCCGCCGCACAGCTGCCCCCCGAGCACCCCGCCGCCATCGCCGCCCGGCAGGCGCGGGAGGCGCATGACTACGACTTCATCATGGAAGACCTGCCGGCCTTGCTGCGCCAATCGCGCGAGGGAGTGGACCGGGTGCGCAAGATCGTCGCCGACCTGAAGGACTTCTCCCGGGTGGATAGCGGCCAGGACTGGCAATGGTCCGATCTGCACGCCGGGCTGGACTCCACCCTCAACATCGTCAACAACGAGATCAAGTACCGCGCCGAAGTGGTGAAGGAGTACGCCCGGCTGCCGGAGGTGGAATGCCTGCCCTCGCAGCTCAACCAGGTCTTCCTCAACCTGCTGGTGAACGCCGCCCATGCCATTCCGGACGGCCGCATGGGCCGCATCCTCATCCGCACCGGCCACGATGCGGCGGCCGGCAAGGTCTGGGTGGAGGTGAGCGACGATGGCGTCGGCATTCCGCCGGAGTTGATCAAGCGCATCTTCGACCCCTTCTTCACCACCAAGCCCATCGGCAAGGGCACCGGCCTGGGCCTGTCGCTCGCCTATGGCATCGTCAAGAAGCACGGTGGCGAGCTGCAGGTGGAGAGCGAGCCAGGCCAGGGCAGCCGCTTCCGCGTGATGCTGCCGGTGCGGCGCGGCGACGGCGCGGCGGGCGCGGCATGAGCGCGCCCGCCTGTCCTGCCGACGGCCGGTCGCCGCGGGCCGAACTTCGGCCGGCGCACACAGTCTGCCCCCGCACGGACCGCCGCAGCGGGAACGGCCCTGCCCCCACGGCATGGAAGGAGAATGCGATGCGTATTCTGCTGGTCGACGATGAGAGCCATGTGCTGGCCGCCCTGGTCCGCCTGCTGCGGCATGCGCTGCCGAAAGCGGCGCAGGTGGAATCCCACAGCTCGCCACGCGCCGCGCTCGCCCGCGCCACCGAGGTGCCCTTCGACACGGTGCTGTGCGACTACCGCATGCCGGAGATGGACGGCGTCGCCTTCCTCAAGGCCTTCCGCGACATCCAGCCCCAGGTGCCGCGCCTCATCCTCTCCGGCGTCACCGACTTCGACGTGCTAATGAACGCGGTGAACGAGGTCGGCCTCTACCGCTACCTGATCAAGCCGTGGGAGGACCAGGAGATCGTCGCCGCGGTGCGCGACTCTGCGATGGCCCACCTGCGCGAGGAAGAAGCCCGCCGGCTGGCCGACGAGCGCCGCGCCGAACTGGGGCACCTCAGCCCGGAGGAACTGGAGAAGCAGCGCCTGGAGGCGGAGGAACCCGGCATCACCCGGGTGCGCTGGGGGCCGGACGGCGCCATCCACCTGGATGAAGACTGAGGGACCGTCCCCGCCTCCACGGCCTCGCCCACCGGCGGCAGCGCCGCCGGCCCGTCAGGCGACGGTGCTCTGCAGCACCGGCCGCTCCGCCTGCGGCGACGCCGCGGCACCTTCGACCAGCCGCCCATTCTCCAGCCGCAGCAAGCGGTCGCCGAGGCCGAAGTAGCGGTCGTCGTGGGAAATCACCAGCACCGCCTTGCCCTGGGCGCGCAGCTCCGGCAGCAGCTCGCGGTAGAACACATCCTTGAACACCGGATCCTGGTCCGCCGCCCATTCGTCGAAGATCAGGAAAGGCCGGTCCTCCAGGCAGGCCACCACCAGCGCGAGGCGCTTGCGCTGGCCCTGGGACAGCGCCTGGGTACTGAAGGCGCCGCCGCTCACCTTCACCTTGTGCTGCAGATGCAAGCGCGCGAGCAGGCGGTTGCCGGCCTCGTCCAGGTCCGGCCGGCTGGCTTCCAACAGGCGCTCGAAGAGGTGGAAATCGGAGAAGATGGCCGAGAACAGCTGGCGGTAGCGGTCGCGGTTGAAATCCTCGATGCGTTCGCCGTTCAGCCACACCTCGCCGGCCTCCGGCGCATACAGCCCCACCAGCAGCTTGGCCAGCGTGGTCTTGCCGCTGCCGTTGCCGCCGACCAGGAAGGTCACCGTGCCGGGGCGGAACTCCAGGTCCAGCGGCCCCAGCTCGAAGAAGTCGTCGCTCTGCTCGTGGTAATAGCGGTGCTTCACGCCCTTCAGCAGCAGGCTGTTGAGCCGCAGCGGCGGCGGCACACCCACCGCCTCGGCCATCGCCGCGCCGGGAATCTCGCGGGTGATCTCCTCGATGCGGTCGGCCGCCACCTTGGCCAGGTTGGCGCGGGGAATGTTGAGCAGCAGCACCTCCAGCGGCGTCACCATGTAGAGGAAGACCAGCGCGAAGCCGGTCATGATGGTGGTCCGGTCCGGCACGTCGCCCACCAGCACGAACAGCACCAGACCGATGAAGGCGTAGATCAGGAAGCTGCCCCAGCTCGCCGAGGCGACGAAGATGGACATGCCGAGCGCGCGGCTGCTGCGCACCGCCTCGATGGAGCTGCCCAGCACCTCGCTGCCGAAGGTGCGCCGCTTGGCGCGGTTCAACCGCAGCTCCTTGGCGCCCTCGGTGAGCGCGCGGAAATGGCCGAACAGCTTGTCCTGCTCCTGCGAGGCGGTCTTGAGGTGGCGGATCGCCAGCAGGTGCGCCAGGTGGTAGCCCAGCGAGCCCAGGCCGATGGCCACCACCGCGGCGAGGAAGATCTTCCATGACAGCAGCGCCATGTAGACCAGGCAGCCGGCCACCACCACCGCGTTGGTGAGGATAGCCGGCACGCTGACGAAGAACTGGGCGACGTTGTTGCTGTGCTCCGACAGCGCCGACTGCACCCGCGGCCCGCCAGCCAGCTCCAGCCGGCGGAAATCCGCCGCCAGCACCCGCGCCGAGATGTAGTGGCGCAGTTCGGCCAGCGCGTGCTGGCCCAGGCGTTCGAACAGCACCGCCGAGAGCGTGCGGGTGAGCATGGCGGCCAGGGCCAGCCCGGCGAAGGTCCACGCCAGGCTGCCGTAGCGGCTGGCATCGGCGGTGAGCGCGGTGGTGATCTGCGCCAGCAGCAGCACGCCGCAGACGCCGGAAATCACGCTGGCGGCAGCGGCAGCCAGCAGCAGCCAGCGGGATTGCTGGATGAGGTGAGAAAGCACGTCGGCCTCGACAGTCAGGGGAACACAAGAGACAGACGATTGGCGCGCCGGGAGATTTAGTCGCCCAGGGTAAACAGCGGGCGCGGCGGCTCGTCATCCAGGCAGGAGACTGCGCTGGAGCAATATGTGATCGAGCTGTTGAAGCCCCTGTTCCGCGGCGAACTGGCCGCCCTTGGCGAAGCGCTGGTGTGCGGCGATCCGGCCGCGCCCGGCCTGCAGCCGCTGGCCGCCCTGCTGGCCTCGCCGGCGGCGCTGGATGCGCTGCTCGCCCGGCATGCCGCCTTCCGCCGCTGCGACGACCTGCGGCCGGTCGCCTCCGCCTGGATGCTGGATTACGCCGGCGTGCTGCTGCCGGCGGTGGTGGCCGGCGCCAGCGTGCTGCAGCACCTCTTTCCGGTGGCCGCCGGCAGCGTCGCCCTGCAGCTGGACGAACATGCCAGGGTGCGCGCGGTCGTCATCCCCACGCTGGGCCATGCAGCACCGGGGCAGGACAGCGCCAGCCGCTACCGCCCCCTGCTGGACGGCCACCTGGCGCCCCTCATCGCCCGCCTCTCGGAAGGGGCGGGGCTGCCGGAAAAACTGCTGTGGGGCAGCGTGTCGCGCTGGCTGGAGCCCATCCTGGAACAGGCCGCCGCAGCCGCCGCCGGCCTGCCGCCGCTGGCCGCGCTGGTGGCCGCCGACCACGCTTACCTGCTGGAACAGGAGAAGTGGCCGGATGGCCGGCGCAATCCCCTGTTCGGCCGGCGCAAGCACGCCGCTCCCCAAGGCACTCCGCCGGGCGGCCACGGCAAGCCCATCCTGCTGCACCGCCAGTGCTGCCTCTACTACCGCCTGCCGGGTGAAAGCCACTGCGGCGCCTGCCCGCTTTCGCCCGCGCTGCGGCGGGCGCGGGGCAGCGCCCTCAAGGATGCAGCCTGATGCGCCTGAGCGCCGGATCGGCAGCGATCTCCGCCTCGGTGAAGGGGAAGCGCAGCCAGTCCTGCCGCGCGTAGCGCAGCACCGGCGCCGCACCCGGCCCGCCCTGCAGCGCACGCTCGTCGTTGCCGTGCGGCAGCAGGGTGTGGGCTTCAACGCCACGGCCGGCCGCGCCCTCACCAACGAAGCGCACCACCTGCAGGTAGCTGTTGCCGTGGCTGTCGGCATTCATCCGGTAGCTGGCCGCGCCGGCGCAGGCGATGGTGAAGTAGCCCTGCAGATCGCAGCCACCGAACAGCGCCACCTCACCGCGCGCGGTCGCCACCGTGAGCGCGCTGCCGCGCCGTGCATCCAGCGCCAGCCCGGCTTTCCGCTGGGCGAGGATGGCCGCGCCCAGCGCCTCCGCCACCCGCGGGTCGGCCGCCGCCGGCCCAGCCGGCGTATCCAGCGGGCGGGTGCGGTCGAAGGGCACGCGGTAGAACTCGGCCGCCGGAATCCGCCGCAGGCGGGCCCACCAGGCATCCCACAGCAGCGATCCGCGATCCTCCGCCCCGCCCTTGTCCTGCCAGCCGGCCAGCAGCCGGCAGGCCGGGGCGGTGTTCACTTCCGCCGGCGATGCCAGCGCCTCGCCGCTGAGCAGGTCGCGCTTCACCGTCACCGCCGGCGAGGCGCATGCCGCCGCCAGCAAGGGTTGCTTGAAGCGGATGGCCGAATGCACCCGGGCGTCCAGCACCTCCCGGCGCAGCATGCGCGCCAGTTCGCGGGCAGAACCCGCCCGTGCACGCAGCAACCCGCCCGCCAGCGCATGGCCGGCCTGGCCGCGCAGCGACAGCTCCTCGCCCTCACCGCCGAGAATGCGGTCATAGCCTTCCAGCGGCTGCACCGGCCGGGTGAGCCAGTAGCTGTCGTTCATGTTGGCGACGTAGTCGGTGGCGAACAGCGCCGGCATGCGTGCCGGCGGCAGGGAGCCGGCCACCGGCGCCGCCGGCTCCGTCGCCCAGGCGCAGTCGGAACGGCTGCCATCCAGCAGCGGGGCGTTGCGGTCCAGGGTGGCGAAGGCCGGCGCCAGCGCGCCGGCACAGCGCTGGCGCAGCGCGTCCGACACATTCGGCACCGCGCCGATGTCGGCGAACCAGACGCGGCCGTCGCCACGGCCGATGGCGACGGTATTCACCCAGGGCACACCGCCCTCCTCGCGCTGGATGGCGGCGAACTCGTCCAGCGATTTCGCCTGGTTCCAGCGGAAGAAGGTCTCGAAGCTGCGGAAGTTGCCGGCATTGATGTCGCGCAGCGCCAGCGCGCGCTCCCGCCCCCAGGCGAAGGCCGGCGAGCGGGCACCGAAATCCACCAGCAGCCCCTGGCGGCTGCGGTAGAGGGTACGGCTGACGGTGGCGATGCTGCCATCCGCCTGACGCACTCCGACCGTGACCTGCCGGCGCTGCATCTTCTCGACCGCGCCGTCGTAGCGGTAGGCGGTGGGGTCGGCCGCATCCAGCGCCAGTTCGAACAGGCCGAAGCGGCGCGCCGCGGAAACGGTGTGGCTCCAGGCGATGTGCTCGTTGAAGCCGATGACGATCACCGGCACGCCGAGAAAGGACACCCCGGCGACGTTGAGCCGGCCGGGTATGGTCAGGTGGGCCTGGTAGAAACGGTCCGGCCCGCCCCAGAACCAGTGCGGGTTGCCAAACAGCACGCCGGCGTCCTCGCCGCTGGCCTCCCGCCCCAGGGCGATGACGTTGCTGCCCAGGCCCGGCATTTCTCCGACCGCATGCGCCAGGCGCTCGGCCACGTCGTCGGCGAGCGCGCCGGTGTCGGGGCCGCCTGGCGGCCTGGCGTTGACGATCTGCGGGATGAAGCGGCTGTAGCCGCCCGCCAGGCCGGCGGCATACATGCGGCGGTAGATGTCGTCGGCGCCAATCTCCGCCACCCAGGGCTCTCCAGCGCAGGCGCGCCGCTGCGCGCTCTGCTGTGCCTTGAGCTGCCGCAGCGCGGCGTTGTAGCCGGCGGCGAAGCCCTCGGACAGGGCCTGTAGGTCGGCAGGCTGGTGCTGCCGGTAGGCGGCGACCTGTTCATCCGCCACCAGGCTGCGGAAGAAGAAGTCCAGTTCCAGGTTGGTGGCACGGCCGAAGGTGGAATTGCGCGCCGGCCGCCCCTTGGCGCCAAAGTGGAAGGAGCGCTGCCCGCGGTAGGTGACGAAGGCTTCGGCCAGCGTGCACAAGGCATCCTCCGCCTGGGCGTGGCCGTAGCCGTAGCCGAGCTCGCGCCAGCCAGAAGCCAGGATGTGGGGAATGCCATCGGCTGTGCGGCGGATCTCGACTGCGGCAGTGGCCGGTCCGCCAGGTGCCCCCAGCAGCAGGGCAAGCGCGAGAGCGGGCCAGCCCCGGAAACGGGCGGAGCAGGCACGCATCCGCAGATGCGTGCGCCAAGGCCAAACAGCGGCTGAGGACATGCGGCTTCCTTGAAACGCCCTTGTGGGGGACCTTCTTTAAATACCCGGCTCACCGTTGCGGCAAGGCGTTTCCGCATCGCGCCGGAACACGGCGTCTCGGAGCTCGTGGCCTCAGGCAGCCTGCTCGAAACCCTGCAGCAGGTTGGCGGTATTGATGCCGAGCTCGTCCACCGCATAACCGCCCTCGAAGGTGATGACGATGGGCAGGCCCTGCGCCGCCAGGGTCTCGCCGATGCGGTAGTAATCGTCGCGCTTGAGGCGGAAGCCGGAGATGGGGTCGTGCTCGAAGGTGTCCATGCCGAGGGAGAGCACCAGCGCATCGGCACAGAAGCCGTTGATCGCCTGCAGGGCCTGGGCCAGCGCCTGTTGCCACTCGGGGTAGGCGGTGCCGCGCGGCAACGGCAGATTGAGGTTGCAGCCCAGCCCAGCTCCGGCGCCGCGCTCGTCGGCATGGCCGAGGTAGAAGGGGTATTCGGTGCGCGGGTCGCCATGGATGCTGGCGAAGAACACATCCGGCCGCTCGTAGAAGATGGCCTGGGTGCCGTTGCCGTGGTGGTAGTCGATGTCCAGCACCGCCACCCGGGCGGCGCCGCCGTCGCGCAAGGCCTGGGCGGCGATGGCGGCATTGTTGAGGAAGCAGTAACCGCCGAAGAAGTCTACCCCGGCGTGATGGCCCGGCGGCCGCGTCAGCGCGAAGGCCGCGCGCTCGCCGGCCAGCACCCGCCGCACTGCGGACAGGGCGCAGCAGGCGCCGCCGCGGGCCGCCGCCCAGCTGCCTGCGGTGAGCGGCGTGCCGGCGTCGAAGGAGAACAGGCCCAAGCGGGCGGCGAAGTTGTCCGGCAGCCGGTCGCTGCGGAAACCGCGTATCGGCCAGAAGGAGGGCAAGGCATCCTTGCCGGCATTGGCCGGGTCCAGCGCGATCCACTCCTGCCAGGCGGTACGCAGGAAATCCAGGTAGCGCTGGGTATGGACGCGGGCGAGCGGCGCGTCGTCGAAAGGCTCGGGCGCCTCGATGGGGCCGAGGCGGCGGGCGCGCAATTCGGCCAGCACGGTCTCGACCCTGTCCGCCCGTTCGAAACAGGGCAGCAGCTCGCCACGGAACATCTCCAGCCTGCCCTGGTGGCGCAGGTGGCTGGCGTTGTAGAAAGTGATCATGCAACGTGCGGGCAGGCCAGCGGGGCAGGCGTCAGCCGCGTTCCTCCATCCGCCCGTTCCCTGCCGCATCCATGCCGGCCAGGATCTCCAGGCCGCGGCGCATGGCGGGGAAGAGGCTGTTGTTGAAGTTGTTCCAGCGCAGTTCGAGGATGGTATCGGCCGGGTCTATGGGGGTCGCCAGCACGTCGGCGATCACTTCGCCGGAATCGATGCCGTTGTCCACGTAATGGAAGGAGGCGCCGGTCATGTTCACAGGCGGCGCCGCGGTCACCTCGCCAGTCTGCCAGTTCTTCCGCTCGCCGCGGGCGCCGTGCAGGGCGTCCAGCGTGGCGTAGGCGCCGCGGCGTTCGTAAGGCGATTCGATGCGGGTGATGCCGGGATGGATGTTGACGATGCGGCGGTGGAAGGGGCTGCCGGGGCGGACCAGCTCGTCGAGGATGACCAGCAGCCCGTCCAGCAGCACCAGGTCGGCCTTCACCTCCCGCAGCATCTCCAGCACCCGCTGCTCGTAGTCCCGCTTGCCGTCGACGCGCCCGGCGTCGGTCAACGGCAGCCTGCGGTAGGACGAAGCCACGGTATAGCGCAGGCCCTCCATGCGCCGCCCCTGTACGGTGAGCTGCGGCGGATAGAACCAGTGCTCGCCCTCGCCGCAGGTGAAACCGTAGCCGGCCAGCTTGTCGCAATCGCGGTCGGAATCGGGGTCATCGTCCGAGATGACGGCCTCCAGCGAATAGCGCTCGCCCAGCGGCGTGCCGTCCAGCAACTCCGCCAGGTATTGCAGCGGCGACTTCATGTAGCGCTGGCCGCCCTTGTAGGCGACCTGCTGGCCCGCCCTGTCGGCGGCAGCGTTGCGCAGTGACCACATGTAAACCAGACGCATCTTCGACATGGCTTTCCGATAGGGGCAGAGGTTCGGGCAGGAATGGACCGGCCGGCAGCCGTGGCCGGCCCATCCCCTTTCAAGCAGTGAAGACGATTCGCTTCGGCTTTTTTTTAGGCGGGGCGAGACCGGCTTGCGGCCTCGCTGCCCCCTGGGCCGCGCCAGGCGGTCACTTCCCATGCCCCCGTGCCGGCATCGACTAAACATCCCGCCATCGAACTCGTCATGCAGAACATGAGCCATTCCAGCCTCGGTCGCGAGGCAAGGGTTTTCGACTCATGACATAGGCCTGCCCACGCAGCGGGCGGGCCTCCAGGACCGAGGCCCGCCCGCAATGGCTGGCCGGCGACGACAAACACCGCATGAGGACCACTCGATGTCCACCCCATCCACACCGCCTGCCAGCGCCCTGGACTGGCAGGGCCTGCGCAGCCTCCTTTCCTATCCTGGCGGCACAGCCCACCAGGTGTTGCTGGACGGCAAGACCCTGCTGGTCGAGCCGAGAAACAGCGGAGAAGACGGCGCCCTCTCCCGCTGGGTCAGCACCGAAACAACGAGTGGCCTGACGCTGGAACACCAGGCGCATGGGCCTGCGCCTGCACTCGCCCATCTGCTGGCCGTGCTCGAAGCGCTGTTCACCTTCCATCCCGGGCAGCAGCAGGCCAGGGTTTCCCTGCCTCCAGCCCTGGCGCAGCAGGCGCTGGATGCCGGCATCCTCATCGCCACTCCGACGGACAACATCGCCCGGCGGGACATGCTGTGGCAGCGGCCGGAACTCTGGCTGGCGCAAGTGCCGCCGCCCTTCCCTTTCCGCTACGAACTGACCCAGGGCCGCCGCCACCCCTTGCGCCGGCCCAAGCCGAGCGGCCTGATCTACCAGCGCTTCATCCCCTGGCTGGGCAAGACCTTCTCCTTCCGCGCGCTGGAGATCGAGCGCGACCTCCCGCGCTTCAACCGCTGGATGAACGATCCGGAAGTGGCCAAGGTGTGGTCGGAGGAAGGCGATCTCGACAAGCATCGCCACTACCTGGAAGAGCTGGCCGCGGACCCGCACATCCACGCCATGATCTGCTGCCTGGACGGCGAGCCCTTCGGCTACTTCGAAGCCTACTGGGCCAAGGAAAACCGCATCTCGCCCTTCTGCGACGCGGACGACTACGACCGCGGCTGGCATGTGCTGATCGGCGAACCGGCGTGGCGCGGCAAGGCCTACGCCACAGCCTGGCTCACCTCCATCTCCCACTACCTCTTCCTCAGCGATCCGCGTACCCGCCGCATCGTCGGCGAACCGCGCATCGACCATGTCCAGCAGATACGCAATCTGGACCGCTCCGGCTACGCCAAGCTCAAGGAATTCGACTTCCCGCACAAACACGCCCAACTGGTGGTGATGCTGCGGGAGCACTACTTCGCCGACACCCTGTGGTGGCCACGCACCGAAGCAGCCACCCCTCCCTCCGCCGCACCCACCCACGTCTCTCCGCAAAGGAGTTGAGCATGCAGACCCACGATCTCATCGGCATCGGCTTCGGCCCTTCGAACATCGCCCTGGCCATCGCGCTGGACGAAAAACGCCATACCGGGCAACCGGTGGACGCGCTCTTCATCGAGAAGCAGGCCGGCTTCACCTGGCACCCGGACATGGTGCTGGACCACGCGCACATGCAGATCTCCTTCCTCAAGGATCTCGCCACCCTGCGCAACCCCACCAGCCGCTTCACCTTCGTCAATTACCTGCACGAAAAACAGCGCCTGCCGGACTTCATCAACCTCAAGACCTTCTACCCCAGCCGGCAGGAATTCAGCGACTACCTCGGCTGGGCCGCCGCCCAGTTCGCCGACCGCTGCGCCTATGCCGAAGAAGTGTTCGAGATCCTGCCCGAGCGGCAAGGCGATGAAGTCAGCCTGCTGCGGGTGCGCTCCCGCTGCGCCGACGGCAGCGTGCGCGAGCGCCTGGCACGCAACCTCGTCGTCAGCATGGGCGGCACCACCAACATCCCGGAAGCCTTCCGGCCCTTCAAGGACGAACCGCGCGTCTTCCACTCCCACAACTACCTCAGCCGGATCGACCAGCTCGGCCCGCTGAAGAAAGTCGCCGTCGTCGGTGGCGGCCAGAGCGCCGCCGAAATCTTCATGGAACTGCACGGCCGCGACGCCAGCACCCAGGTGGACCTCATCATGCGCGCCCGCGCCATCCGCCCCTCGGACGACAGCCCCTTCGTCAACGAGATCTTCAACGCCGACTTCACCGACTACGTCTACGACCGCAGCGAGGACGAGCGCACCCACCTGTTCAAGGAGTTCTGGCACACCAACTACTCCGCCCCCGACCTCGAACTGGTGCAGCAGATCTTCAAGGTGATGTACGAGCAGAAAGTCGCCGGCAAACAGCGCCACCGCCTGCTGCGCCGCCACCAGGTCCAGGAAGTGCGCGCCGGCGCCGACGGCCTCCACCTGCGCCTGCTCGACACCGACGGCCAGCTGGAACACGCCAACCGCTACGACGCGGTGATCCTCGCCACCGGCTACGTGCGCCATCAGCATAAGGCGGTGCTCGCCCCCCTCGCCCCCTACCTCGGCGACTTCACGGTGGACCGCAACTACCGCGTCCGCAGCACCCCCGGCTTCCGCCCCCAGGTCTTCCTCCAGGGCGCCTGCGAGGCTACCCACGGCTTCAGCGACACGCTGCTGTCGGTGACGGCGGTGCGGACGGAGGAGATCCGCTGCGCGCTGGAGGAAGGGCGGGCCCAGGCGCCGGCGCGTAGCCGGGCCGCAGCCCTGCAGGCCTGATACACGCCTCCACCTCACGGCCGCATGGCAGCAATCCGGCGGTTCTCGCAGAACAGGGCGAGAACCGCCGCATCCCGAGCCCGCGTTTTGGACAGCCTCCTGTTGCCCTCGCGAGCGGGCCCGCCCCCATCCCTGTCCTTCGCCCCTCACTGTCCTTCATCTCCTGCGGCGTTCGTCCGACGCCCGGAACGCGGCCCCCGGAGCCGCCCCAGAGCAGGACTCGATTCGGAAGGTTGTCGCGCCGGCTTTGAAAGCTCATGGCGCTCGCGAGGAGTTCCGACGGGTCCATCACGATGGCCGCAGGTGGATTCACCACTTCAGGTTCGCCCTGGACTTTTCCCCTGCAGCGCGACCGCCAGGCCCGGCACGCTCCTCTGCCAGCACGCCGGATTTGGCGATGACAGACGCCAGGCAGCGGGCGCTACTTCAAACGGCATACTCGGACGACAAGCCTCCCTTGTCCCACTCTTTGGGGGCCGTACGTCAACGGAAATGATTCTCATCAATCTGTCCTGTCATCCCGCAACCCTTCCTATTCCCTAAGCGAGACATTTCCATGCATTCCCTCCCCCCGCGGCAACGCCTGCTGGCCGCAACAATCTCCAGCAGTCTTGCCATTCTCGGCGCCCTGCCGCCTCTGCACGCCCTGGCCCAGGCACCGTCGCAGCAGGCCGAACAGTTGTTCACCGTCAACCTGCCGGCCCAGGCCCTGAGCCAGTCGCTGACGATGCTCTCGACGCAGACCGGGGTCCAGGTCTATGCGCCCAGCGACCTGGTAACCGGCCTCACCGCGCCAGCCGTCAGCGGCCGCATGAGCGCACGCGAAGCCATCAACAGACTGCTGGCCGGCACCGACCTGGCGGCGCTTACGAACGCCAATGGCAACGTGACCATCCGGCCTCGGCAAACCGGTGCCGTGGAGCGGGAACTACAGGAAGTCAGGGTTCAGGCAGCCTACGAGGAGAACGCCTGGGGGCCGGTCGAAGGCTACCTGGCCCGGCGCAGCGCCACCGGTACGAAGACCGACACAGCAATCATCGAGACGCCCCAGTCCATTTCCGTGGTGACCGCGGACTATGCGGAAGCGATAGGCGCCACCAATCTCAAGGAAGCCCTCAGCTATACCCCGGGGATCACGATCTCCCCGTATGGCAGCGACTCACGCTACGACTGGATCTATCTGCGCGGTTTCGACGGCTACAGCAGTCTCTATCTCGATGGCCTCCCCCTGCGCAATACGGGCTCTCTCAGCGTGTGGCGCACGGAAAACTACAACCTGGAGCGCTTCGAGGTATTACGCGGGCCCTCTTCCGTGCTTTATGGCCAGAACAGCCCGGGCGGGCTGGTGAATGTCGTCAGCAAGCGCCCCACGGATAAACCACTGCACGAACTCCAGCTGCAACTTGGCGAGGACTCCCGGAAACAGCTTGCGGGCGATTTCTCGGGTCCGGTCGATGAGGACGGCAAACTGCTTTATCGCTTGACCGCTTTGGTCAAGGACGCCGAGCTCCCAGCCGAGAGCATGGCGGACGACCGCTACTTCCTCGCCCCCTCGCTGACGTGGCGTCCATCCAGCGACACGAGCCTGACCGTGCTCTCCAGCGTCATGCGCGACCGGGCCGGCGTCTATACCCGGATCGCGCCGGTGGAAGGCACCCTGCTCTACAACCCGAACGGCAAGATTCCCTCCTCCAACTTCCTCAGCGAACCGGACTTCAACCAGTTCGACCAGGACCAATGGATGCTGGGCTATGCCTTCGAACATCGGCCCAACCAGAACTGGACCTTGCGGCAGAACGCACGCTACAGCCATATGGAAGTCGACTACTGGCAGGCTGGCACGAGGCTCTTCGTCCAGGTGGACGCCAGCAACCCGAGCAGCGCCGCCAACTACCGCAGGCGCTACCTGACGGTGAGCGGCACCCAGTCCGAGGCCTCCAGCTTCGTCATCGACAACCAGGCGGAAGGCAAGCTGAAGCTGGGTGAAACCGAACACACTCTGCTTCTCGGCCTGGACTATCAGCGTACCCACTTCGACGAAGCTTCGTACTCTCGACGCACTACGCTGACGATGGACATCTACAACCCGACCTATGGCGCTGTCCTGCCGATTCCGGCGCCTAACACGGATTCCGACATCCGGCTGTGGCAAACCGGGCTCTACTTCCAGGACCAGATCAAGTTCGGCGGGCGCTGGGTGGCCACCTTGGGCGGACGCTACGACTGGGCCAAGGTCGAGAGCGACGAGCATCTCACCCATACCGAATCGCGCCAGACCGACGAGAAATTCACCGGCCGCGCCGGCCTGGTCTACCTCGCCGAGAATGGCCTGGCGCCCTACCTGAGCTATGCCGAGTCCTTCGTTCCCAACGTGGCCGTCGACCCCGCGACCGGAAAGGCCTTCGACCCGGAGACCGGCGTCCAGTACGAAATCGGCTTGCGCTACCAGCCGCCTGGCCGCAACGACAGCTACAGCATCGCGGCCTTCGATCTGCGCCGGCGCAACAACATCACCACCGACGCTTCGTTCGTTCCCAGCCAGCGGGGCGAAGTGATCGTGCGGGGCCTGGAACTCGAAGCCCATATCCAGCCGCTGCCGCAACTCAATGTGAACCTCAGTTATTCCTACACCCCGAAAGCCGACGTGACCCGGAGCATAGACCCGAGCGAAGTCGGCAAGCAGGCGAACCCGGTTTCACGCAATCAAGCCGCGGCCTGGGCGGATTACCGCTTTCCCTTCGGCTTGAGGTTCGGCCTGGGAGCGCGCTACATGGGCCCCAACAGCGGCTACGACGGTAATGCCCCCAAGACCGTTCCTGGCTACACCATCTTCGACGCCATGGTTGGCTACGACTATGGTCCCTGGAGCCTGGCACTCAACGCGCGGAACCTCACCGACAAGACCTACTACAGCCAGTGCAGCTCCACGGTTTGCTACTTTGGAGACGAGCGCAAGCTCATCGCAACCGCCACCTACCGCTGGTAAGTGCCCCCGGGAGGAGCGGTGGCCGGGTGGCGCCGCTCCTCCTGTTCCCGGCCCCCTCCGCCCTGGGGCGGCCGGTTTCTTCGTCGCGCTTCCTGCGTCACCCATCCAACTGCAGAAGCCGATCCCTGACCGCCTCTATGAAAGCCGCGCTGCGGACTATCGTCAGGTGTCCTGTCCCAGGAACCACCGTCTGTGTCCGTATCGTCCCGTGCCGAGTCCAATCACGGGGAAAGACATGGCGCCTTTCCCATGCATCGGCGGCCAGCCACACATCCATCTCGACGCCGACCGTCCCGTAGTCGTACTCCATCAGCATCCTCTCGGCGTCCAGCAAAGCCCACTGCAAGTACTCTTTCGAAGCGTAGCCGGGGCCATCCAGCGGCATGTCATCTTCCGCCGCGAGCGCATTGGCCAGTATCTGATCGCGCAAGCCGGAGGGCAGACGATCCAGCAGGGCCTGCCACTGCACGGCCATCTCCGATCTGTCACGCCAGGCGTCCAGGCGCTTGCGGGCCGCGTCCTGCTGCAAAGCGGTCAAGGCCGGCGGGGACGGCAGCGCCGGAACGGCCACGTCGACCAGGCCGAGGAAATTCACCGGCAAATCGTGCGCAAGCTGACGAGCGGTCTCGAACGCCAGATCGCCCCCGAATGACCAGCCCAGCAGGGCGCAGGGGCCGCCCCGGGTCTCGCGCCTGATGTGCTCGGCATACCCAGCCGCCAGGCGCTCCAGAGAGCTGTGTTTCCAGCGCCGGGAGGTGAGCGCATGGCTGACGAAGGCATGGACGGGCCTGGTTCCCTGCAGCGCTTCCGCAAGCTGGCGGTACTCGGATGAATTCACGATCAGGCCGGGAAAGCAGTACAGAGGTATGCCCCGACCACCTTCGGCCAGGACGACCACGTCCAGCATCTCCGGCCCGGCAGCGGCCAGGGCAGCTTGATCGGCAAGGCGGTGATGGCGGAACAGTTCCGCAAGCGCCATTTCGGGCAGCCCGAGGATTTCCCGCGTACGCGGCAGCGCCCCGAGCGCCAGCAAGGAATGCCCTCCGAGTTCGAA
This sequence comes from Azoarcus indigens, assembly GCF_004361735.1. GTDB lineage: Bacteria > Pseudomonadota > Gammaproteobacteria > Burkholderiales > Rhodocyclaceae > Azoarcus > Azoarcus indigens. The sequence goes on from NZ_SNVV01000018.1 coordinate 102,976, forward strand.
GAAGCTGTCCTGCCGACCGACCCGCTCTACTCCGAGCACTTCAGCCCAGATCGCCGCCAGCCGTTCTTCGACTTCGCCTTGCGGCGCTTCGTAGGCTTGCTCGCTGCCCGCCTCCGCCTTCGGCAGCGCCTTGCGGTCTATCTTGCCGTTGGCGTTTAGCGGCAGCGCGTCCAGCACCATCAGCACCGACGGCACCATGTAGTCCGGCAGTTGCTCGCCCAGCTTGGTGCGCAGTTCCGCGGTGTCGATTTCCGCGCCCGCCTGGGCCGACACGTAGCCCACCAGCCGTGCCCCGCCCGGGCCTTCGTCGGCCACCACCACCGCTTCACGTACTTCCGGTTGGGCCAGCAGCTGCGCTTCCACTTCGCCCAGTTCGATGCGGAAGCCCCGGATCTTGACCTGGTGGTCTATCCGGCCCAGGTATTCCAGTTCGCCTTCCGCGTTCCAGCGCACCAGGTCACCCGTGCGGTACAGCCGCCCACCGGACTCGTCGTAGGGGTCGGCGATGAAGCGCTCGGCACTCAGGCCGGGGCGGTTCAGGTAGCCGCGGGCGAGGCCGACGCCGCCCAGGTAGAGCTCGCCGGCCACGCCGGCCGGCGTCAGGTTCAGTTCGCCATCCAGGACGTGGGTGCGGGTGCCGGCGATCGGGGCGCCGATGGGCACCAGGCTGCGGCCGTCGCCACGGCAGCGCCAGTGGGTCACATGGATGGTGGTTTCAGTGGGGCCGTACAGGTTGTACAGGCCGGCACCCGGCAGCCGTTGGGCGCAGGCTTCCTGCACGCCGGCCGGCATGGCCTCGCCGCCGCACAGGATGTGTTTCAGCCGGGTTTCCTGCTCGACGCCGTCGTGGGCGAGGAAGGCCTGCAGCATCGCCGGTACGAAGTTCACCGTGGTGACACCGTGTTCGCGGATGCGGGCGATGATGCGTTCCGGGTCACGATGCTCTTCCGGCATGGCCACCGCGAGGCTGACGCCGGCGCTCAGCGGCCAGAAGATCTCCCAGACGGAGACGTCGAAGCCGAAGGGGGCTTTGTGCAGGACGACGTCGGCGAACTGCAGCCGGTAGTGGTCCTGCATCCAGCACATGCAACTGGTGAGAGCCGCATGCCGCACCGCGGCGCCCTTGGGCCGTCCGGTGGAGCCCGAGGTGTAGATCACATAGGCCAGGTTCTCGCCGCTCAGCGGCACGTCCGGGTTGTGCGCCAACTCGGCCGTCAGCGCCAGCGTGTCCAGTTCCAGGACAGTGAGTCCGCTCGGTAGCGGCAGCAGTGCCCGAAGCGCGCGCTGCGTGAGCAACAGCC
>NZ_SNVV01000019.1 GCF_004361735.1 Azoarcus indigens
GTGGCGCTGGTGATCGGCGCCAACGACGTGGTCAATCCGGTGGCGCGCACCGACAAGAGCAGCCCGATCTACGGCATGCCCATCCTGAACGTGGATATGGCGCAGAACGTGATCGTGGTGAAGCGCGGCAAGGGCGCGGGCTACTCGGGGATCGAGAATGCGCTGTTCTACAAGGACAACTGCCGCATGCTCTACGGCAGCGCGCAGCAGGCGATTGCCGAGGTCATTACGCATGTGAAGGCGCTGGAGGGGTAAGCGCAGACGCGGGCCCGGGAGACCGGGCTGGCTGCGGGCGCAAGCGCCTGGGCGGCCCTGTTCCCAGCCGGGGGCGGGGCCGTTTGCTTGCGGGGCGGCCGGGCTGCGCGCAGCCGGTCTCCGGGCACGTGGTTTGCTGCCGCTTTTTTAGGCTGTGCCTTACAGCGCTTTGCCTTCAGGGGCTTGGCGCAGTTGTCCACAGCTTCTCCAGTGCGCTGTACACCTTGGCTGGGGAAAACCCTGGGGACCGCAGCGTGGCTATCGAGCGAAGGATGCTCAAGTAAACCCGCCTGCTGGACGTAGACTGGCTACCGCCGCTTTTCTCGTCGCTCTGATCGCCATGCGCCGCTCCGTCATCCTGCTGCTGTGTCTGCTGCCCCTGGGAGCCCTGGCTCAGGCGCCGGCGCAGCCCGCTGCGGGCGCCGCACAGGCTGCTGCGGGCGGAGGCCAGGCGGGCGCGCCGCCGACGCTGCCCACGCCGACACCCCGGCCGGAGGTGAGCTGGCGGGATACCAGCAACTATGTCTTCCAGTCGGTGGCACGCACCACCGAGGATCTGCAGCATGTGGCGTACGCGCTGACGTTGCGCGAGTACTGCTCCAACCGCAAGATTCCGGACGATTTCGTCAAGGACAGGCTGGCGCGCTTCAGTGCCATGACCGGCCGCGAGGAAAGCTGCCGGACGCTGATGGATTATTGAGGCGGCGCTGCGCCGCCGCGCCAGGCTTACTGCAGCCCGTTTTCCAGCTGACGGCGGGCGAGGAAGGCGGCGAATTCGGCGTCGGTGAGCGGGCGGCCGAACAGCGGGCCCTGCTGCAGGTGGCAGTCCAGCGCGGAGAGGAAGGCCTGCTGGGCTTCGTCCTCCACGCCGCGGGCGAAGATCGCCAGCCCGAGCGAGGTGGCGAGGTTGGCGATGGCTTCGACGATGGCTTCGCTCTCCTCGCTCTTGCCCACGTCGCGCACCAGCGCCGGGTCCAGCTTCAGGGCCTGCAGCGGGTAGCGCTTGAGCTTGGGGATGGCGGTGAGGCCGCGGCCGAAGTCGTCTATCGCCAGGTGGATGCCCATGCCCGCAAGTTCGGTGAGGGTGGCGACGATGCGGCTGTTGTCTTCCTGCAGTACCTGTTCGTCGAGGTCCAGTTCCAGCCGGTCGGCGGGCAGGCCGCTGTCGGCCAGCGCGGTGGCGACCCGGCTGACGAAATCCCCCTGCATGATCTGCTCGATGGCGACATTGACCGTCACCATGGGCTGTCGCCCGCCTTCGAGCGGCCAGCCTACCGCGGCGCGGCAGGCGGCGCGCAGCGCCCAGTCGCCCAGTCGGGCGACCAGGCCGCCGTCGCGGGCGGCGCCGATGAAGCGGCGGAAGGGAATGAGGCCCAGTTCCGGGTGGTGCCAGCGCAGCAGCGCTTCGCCGGCGCGGATGCTGCCGTCGCGGGCGTCGATCAGCGGCTGGAAATGCACTTCCAGTTCTTCCCGTTCGATGGCGTAACGCAGCTTGCTCTCGAAGGCCTCGCGCTCGATGCCGGCATCGTCCATTTCCAGCACGTAGTACTGGTGGTTGTTGCCGCCCAGGCGGCGGGCGTGGGCGAGGGCGGCGTCGGCGTGGCGCAGCAGGGCGTCCAGGGTGTTGCCATCTTCCGGCAGCAGGGCGATGCCGATGCTGGCGGTGAGCTGCAGGTTATGGCCTTCGGCTTCGAAAGGCAGCGACAGGGTGGCGAGCAGCGCTTCGGCGGCCCGGCCGCATTCGCTGCTGAGATCGAGGTCCGGTAGCAGGGCGAGGAAGGCGTCGCTGCGTTCGCGCGCCACAATGCAGCCGCGCGGCAGGGCGGCGAGCAGGCGGCGGGCGATCTGCTGCAGGAAGGCGTCGCCGACGTTGTCGCCGTATTCGCGGTTGACCGCCTTGAAGTTGTCGATGTCCAGCCGCATCACGCCGACGCTGCAGCGCCGCTGCCGGGCGCGTTCGGCGGCATCGTCGAAGCGGCGTTCGAACAGCCGGCGGTTGGGCAGGCCGGTGAGGATGTCGTGGTGGGCCAGGTACTCGGTGCGCGATTCCGCCTGCCGCTTGGCGGTGAGGTCGGTGAACATCGCGATGTAGTGGCGGGTGGCGCCCTCGTCGTCGCGCACGGCGGTGATGGTGAGCCACTCGGGGAAGATCTCGCCATTCTTGCGCCGGTTCCAGATCTCGCCCTGCCACTGGCCGGTCTCGTGCAGCGATTGCCACAAGGCGGCATAGAACTCCGGCTCCTGGCGGCCGGAATTGAGCAGGCCGGGATTCCTGCCGAGCACGTCTTCGCGGCTGTAGCCGGTGATATCGGTGAAGGCGCGGTTGACGGCAACGATGCGGTTGTTGGCATCGCTGACGAGGATGGCCTGGCTGGCGGCGTCGAACACGTCCAGCGGCACATGCACCGCGCTGCCTTGCGGGGTGGCAGGGGAGGGTTCCGGTGCCGGCGCGGGCAGCGTGGGGATTGCCTGGCCGAGCGGCGGCAGCACCAGCAGCCGCCAGCCGGCCTGCGGGCCAGCGAGCACGCGGGCGGTGAGTTCTTCGTCACCCGCCTGCGGGCGCAAGCGGGCTAGCGGCGGGGCATCCGCCGCCGGCCACTCCAGGCCCAGGCGCTCGCCGGCCAGCCGGCCGACCAGTTCTTCCCGACCCAGGCCCAGGGTGGTGATGGCGGCGGCGTTGGCGGCGCAGATGCGGTCGCCGTCATCCACCACGATGACCGGCTGCAGCAGTGCGGCGGCCAGCCGGGGCCAGACGGTGTCGGCGGGCGGCGTCGGGTCCAGGCTGGAGACTTCCGGCGCGGTCTCGGCCAGCAGGTCGGGGCTGAGGATCAGCGCATGGATGCCGGGGCGCAGGCGCGCGGCGGCGACGAAGCGGAAATCGCGGTGGCGGCCCCCCGGCAGGGCGACGCGCAGGCTGCCGCGCATCTCGCCCTGGATGAAAAGGCGGGCGCGGGCGTCGAGGAAGGCGCGTTCGGAGAGGAAGAGCTCGGACAGCGGCTGCCCGGCGATCTGCCGGTAGTCCCGCTCCAGCAGCCGGCAGGCGGCGCTGTTGGCGTCGATGATGACCTCGTCGCCGGTGACGATCAGGCCCTCGTCGAGCAGTTCTAGCAGGGCGAGATAAACCCCGGTTTCCGCGCCTTCCGATAGGTCGGGCACGAAGGGCTCTTCGGGGTTTTCCTTGCCTCTGTGATGGCCTGCAGGGTTCATCGGCGGCAGCATTCCAAGTGTCTGATCACTTAACGGCGGGTGACCAGAATACTTGAAGCCCCTTGTTTCAAGCCGGCGAATAGCCGGGCTTAGCCCGCCTTATTTCCGCCCGATGCCGCCCAGCAGGTAGGCGAGGGGCCGTTGCTGCCGGCGCGGCGCTGTTGCGCCGGAGACACTGCCGGAGGGCTGGCCCTCAGTAACAGTGTTGCTGGCCTGGGTGGTCACAGGGCTGTGTTTCGGTTCGTAGGGCTTGCTGAAATCGAAGCCATCCGCCGCGATGGTGGAGCGCTGCCGGCGGTTCTCGCTGCGCGGTGGCCGGGCCGCGGCACCTTCGTTGCGCGGGGTGCGACTGCGCTCAGGCGCGGCTTCTTCCGTGGCCGGGGTTGCAGATCGGCGGCCGCGGCCGCCCCTGCTGCCGGCTTCCGCGAATTCGGGTTCCGGCTCGAAGCCGGGCACGATCTCCTGCGGAATCTCCAGCTTGATCAGCTTCTGGATCTCGGCCAGGCGCTGCTTCTCCTCGGCGCAGACCAGCGACACCGCGTTGCCCTGGTGGCCGGCGCGACCGGTACGGCCGATGCGGTGCACATAGTCTTCGGCGGTATGCGGCAGCTCGAAGTTGATCACGTACGGCAGCTCGTCGATGTCGATACCGCGGGCGGCGACGTCGGTGGCCACCAGCACCCGCAGGCGGCCGCTCTTGAAGGCTTCCAGCGTTTCGGTGCGCTGTTGCTGGCCCTTGTCGCCGTGGATGGCATCGGCGGAGATCTCATGGCGGGTCAGGAAGTGGGCGAGGCGGCCGCAGGCGAGCTTGGTGTCGACGAAGACCAAGGCCTGGGTGTCCGGCTGGTGGCGCAGCAGGTGGGCGAGCAGATTGCGCTTGAGCCCGGCGGAAACCGGATGCACCCGGTGGGTGATGGTTTCCGACACCATGTTGCGGCGCGCGACTTCGATCAGCTGCGGGTTCTTCAGCATCTGGTCGGCGAGCTTCTTGATCTCGTCCGAGAAGGTGGCGGAGAACAGCAGGCTCTGGCGGCTGGCCGGCAGCAGCGACAGGATGCGCTTGATGTCCGGGATGAAGCCCATGTCCAGCATGCGGTCGGCTTCGTCCAGCACCAGCACTTCGACCTGGCTGAGGTTGATCGTCTTCTGCTGCACGTGGTCCAGCAGGCGGCCGGGGGTGGCGATGACGATCTCGATGCCGCGGCGCAGTTCCTGGATCTGCGGGTTCATGTCCACCCCGCCGTAGATGCAGGTGGCGCGCAGCGGCAGGTACTTGCTGTAGGTCTTGACCGATTCGAACACCTGCATCGCCAGTTCGCGGGTCGGCGCCAGGATGAGCGCCCGGGTCTGGTGGCGGGCGGGCGAGGTGCTGGTGCTGGCGTGGCGCGCCAGGCGGTTCAGCAGCGGCAGGGTGAAGCCGGCGGTTTTACCGGTGCCGGTCTGGGCGCCGCCCATCACGTCGTGGCCGGCGATGACCGTGGGGATGGCCTGGCGCTGGATGGGGGTGGGTTCGCTGTAGCCGGCGTCGGCAACAGCGCGCTGCAGTTCGGGGATGAGGCCGAGGTCGGCGAAACTCATGGGCGCTTTCTTGTTGGGTGACCGGCCGCGGGCGCGGCGCAGGACGCGGCGGATGCCGCAGAGCGCAGACCGGGACAGGAAACGCCTCGGAAGGACTCGCGCCAGCCGGCAGGCCGGGTGCAGGTAAAGCGCTGATTATACACGGCCCGCGGTCGGTATCCGTGGTGAATGCCGCGGCGGGGGCCGGAATCGGCTGCAGCGGCACCAACTCCTGCCCGCCGGGGCCGCGGCGACGGGCTTATTTCTTCAGCGTGAGATAGGCGGTGACTTCTTCGCGGTCGTGGTAAAGCTGCTTGATGCGCAGCTCGTACGGGCCGATGCTGGCGAGCCGCTTGCGGATCAGCTCGCGGCACTGTTCCACCGCGTCCAGCCGGCGCTTCATCGGCAGCTTGAGATTGAAGATGGTGTGGCGGCAGCGCCCGGTGGCGATCCATTCCGCCATCAGCGAGGCGATGCGCGAGGGCTGCTCCACCATGTCGCACACCATCCAGTCCACCGTGCGCTGCGGCCGCCAGGTGAAGCCGTCTGCACGCAGGTGCTCCACCATCTCGGTGGCCATCACGCTGTCGCGCAGCGGGCCGTTGTCGACCGCGGTGACGCGGATGCCGCGGCTGGCGAGCTGCCAGGTCCAGCCGCCTGGTGCGGCGCCGAGGTCCACCGCGCGCATGCCGGCGCGCAGATGCTTTTCGCGCTCTTCGTCGCTCAGTAGCGTCATGAAGGCTTCGGCCAGCTTGAGGGTGGAGCGGCTGGGGGCGCTGGAAGGCATGCGCAGGCGCGGAATGCCCATCGGCCACGGCGAGGCGCGGCCGGGCAGGGCGGCGGCCAGCCAGGCGGTGTTGGCGTCCGGGAACATCACATGCAGTTCGGGGAAGCCGGGCTTGCCCAGGCGCAGCGCGGCGGCTTTTTCCAGCGCGCGGGTGAGCGGTTCGGTGAAGCGGCGGCAGAAGCCGGAGCGCTGCTTGGCTTCGTCGGTGTCCGGCGTTTCCAGCACTACGCCGGAGAAGCGCTGGCCGCAGCCTTTCACCGCGGTGACCAGCGGCGTGGCGCGGTCACGCTCCGGCAGGTCTTCCACGCGGTCGAACCAGAGCAGCAGTTGGCGGGCGAACACCGGGCGCAGCCAGTCGGCGCGCTCGCCTAGGGCGAATACCGGCACCGGCTCGAAGGTTTCGAACACCGCGTAGCCGGTGTTGGGCTCGGCGCGGACGTAGCCGATGAGGCCGGCGTCGGCGGCGAGGTCGTCGATCTCGGCGGCGACTTCCTTCTCGAAGCCGGGGCGGCAATAAGCGAGCAGGCCCGAGATGGAGAAGCTGGAGAGAGGGGATTGGGACATCGGCAGGGCGCCTGGAGGCGCTGAAGTATCATCGGGCGAAGGCGCGAATGATATGTCGCCGCGGCCCGCCAGGCGAGCCGCGGCTTTACCCGACGGGAGGAACAGACGGATGGCGCAGCGCGCAATGGGGTATCGCAGGCTGGGGCAGGATGGGCCGCAAGTGTCGGCGATCTGCCTGGGCACGATGACCTTCGGCCAGCAGAACGACGAGGCGGAAAGCCATGCCCAGCTCGACCGCGCTTTCGAGCGCGGCATCAATTTCATCGACACCGCCGAGATGTACCCGGTGCCGACCCGCGCCGAAACCAGCGGCGCCACCGAGCGCATCGTCGGCAGTTGGCTGGCGCGCCAGCCGCGGGAGAAGGTGGTGCTGGCGACCAAGGCCGCCGGCCCCGCCCGCAGCCTGGGCTGGATCCGCGGCGGCCCGCTGGCGCTGGACCGCGATAACCTGCGGGCGGCGGTGGAGGCCTGCCTGAAGCGGCTGCGCACCGATTACATCGACCTCTATCAACTGCACTGGCCGGAGCGCAACCAGCCGATGTTCGGCCAGTGGCAGTACGAGCCGGAGAAGGAGCGGGACTGCACGCCCATCCGCACTCAGCTGGAGGCGCTGGCGGAACTGGTGGCCGAGGGCAAGGTGCGCCACGTCGGCCTGTCCAACGAGCATCCCTGGGGGGTGATGGAGTTCGTGCGCCTGGCGCGGGAGCATGGCCTGCCGCGGGTGGTATCCACCCAGAACGCCTACAGCCTGCTGAACCGCGTCTATGAGTACGGGCTGGCGGAAACCTGCCACCGCGAGCAGGTCGGCTTGCTGGCCTATTCGCCGCTGGCCTTCGGGCTGCTGTCGGGCAAGTACCTGAAGGACACCGGCGCCAGTGGCCGCATCACCCTGTTCGAAGGCTTTGGCCAGCGCTACAGCAAGCCGAATGTGGCGCCGGCGGTGCAGGCCTATGCCGAGCTGGCGGCGGCGCACGGTTTGACCCCGACGCAGCTGGCACTGGCCTTCACCTACCGGCGCTGGTGCGTGGCCAGCACCATCATCGGCGCCACCTCGCTGGCGCAGCTTGATCAGAACCTGGATGCCTGGGATGTGGACGTCACGCCGGAACTGGCGGCGGCCATAGACGCGATCCACTTGCGCTATACCAATCCGGCGCCTTGAGGCCAGGGCAGGGCGGCGCTGTGCCGCCTTGCTGCCACCACTCAATTCGTTGAGCCGGACTGTGCCTGAGCCTGTTCAGTGTGCCGCGGCGGCCGGTGCCGCCGGTGCCGCCTTCGGCGGCGGCACCGTCTGCGGCAGCTGCGATGGAACGACGTCTATCTTGTGCTCCATCATGTAGTCGTTCATGTCCTTCCAGCCGGCGAAGACGAAGGACTTCTGCGCCGACGGGTTGAGCACGTAGCAGTCTTCCAGCGAGCGGCCGGAATAGCGGCAGGCGCTGCCGATGGCGCGGCCTTCGGCTTCCGCCTCGGCGGCCTCCTTCTTCGGATTCGGCAGTTCGAGCGCGGCGCCTATCTGGTCGCAGCCGCCCAGTACAGGCGCAAGGAGCAGCAGAAAGGTGGCAAGTGAGGTGCGCATGATGGCTTCGGTGTTTCCGGGCGGTGACCTGGGAAGCATAACGTCACTACCCGGGGAAATCTTGATCCGGCGGCGGGCGCATGGGCAGCGGGCCGCGTTACATTTTCCGCCCGCGCGCGCCAAACGGCGGAAGTCTATAATCGCCGCCGATCCGGTTCCGGATTTCCTACATGCTCACGAGAGTACGTAACACCATGAATTCAAAAGGTTTTAAGCGCGGCGCCCTGAGTGTCGCGATGGCTGGCCTGTTCGCGCTGGCCGCCCCCTTGCATGCCGCTGCCCCGGCATCGAAAGCGCCCGCCAAACCGGCGGCCAAGGCCACCGAGCCGGTGCAGCTGGAGATCGTGCATCAACTGCCGCCGGCCCGTGCGGCGGCGCTGAAGGAGCTGGTGGAGCGCTTCAACGCCAGCAGCAAGGACGCGAAGGTGGAGATCGTCAGCCGCGACTGGCGCGTGGGCACCATTCCCGATCTGCTGATCCTGGATGGCGCCGAGGAAGACGCCTTCGTCGCCGGCAAGCCCCGCTACAAGCCGCTGCACGCGATGATGCGCGAAGCTGGCGTGCCGCTGCAGGCCCTGCGCCCGCCTGCGATGATGACCCGCACGCCGGTGGACACCAAGGGCCAGCTGCTGGCGCTGCCGGTCGGCCTGTCCACTCCGGTGCTGTTCCTGAACAAGGATGCGTTCCGCCGCGCCGGCATGAATCCGGACGCTACGCCCATCGCCACCTGGTTCGATCTTCAGCAGGCGTTGGGCCGGCTGGCGGATGCCGGCCAGTCCTGCCCCTACACCGTGGCCGAGCCCGGCCGGGTGATGGTGGAGAACCTCAGCGCCTGGCACAACGAGCCGGTCGCCGCTGTGCGCGGCAAGGCGCTGGCGCCGTCCTTCAACGGCATGTTCCAGGTCAAGCATGTGGCGATGATGGCGAGCTGGCATCGCGCCAGTTACTTGCGCATCTTCGACCGCGGCGAGGCCGAGCGGCGCTTCGCCGCCGGCGACTGCGCGGTGATCGCCGCCTCGTCGGCGGACTGGACCGACTTCCGCCGCCAGCAGACGGTGGACGTCGGCGTCTCGCGCCTGCCTTACTACGACGATTTCCCTGGCGCGCCGCAGAACACCCTGGCCGACGGTCCGGCGCTGTGGGCCGCGGCCGGCAAGAAGCCAGCCACCTACAAGGCGGCGGCACGCTTCGTCAGCTTCTGGCTGCAGCCGGAGAACCAGGTCGCCTGGCAGCGCGAAACCGGCTACCTGCCGCTGAACCGCGCCGGCCTGCTGGCCTCGCAGAGCGATCTGCTGGGCGACGACCTGGAGAACGTGCGGGTGGCGGTGGCCCAGCTCACCAACAAGCCGGTCACCTCGGATTCCTCCTCCCAGCCGGTGGTGGAACGCGAGCGCGTGCGCCGCATCCTGGACGAGGAACTCGCCTTCGTCTGGGCCGACCGCAAGCCGGCCAAGGAAGCACTGGATACCGCGGTGCTGCGCGCGGGCGCGAACTGAGGCCCGCTGACACGGCTATCCGGGCCGGCCGCGCCGCCTGAGCGCCAGCGGCAGCCGGTCTGAAACGTCCCCGGTTACGGCCATCGGCCGGCCGGGGACGTTTGCTTTCGGGGCCGGTTTGCCGCGGATCGCGCTCAGAAGCCTTCGAGCACGATCTTGCCGCGCGATTTGCCGCTCTCCAGCAGCGCATGGGCGCGGCGCAGGTTGGCCGCGTCGATGCGGCCGAAGTGCTCCGCCACCGTCGTCCGCAGCACGCCGTCGTCCACCAGCGCGGCCACGTCGGTGAGCAGGCGGTGCTGGGCGATCATGTCTGGCGTCTGGAACATCGAGCGGGTGTACATGAACTCCCAGTGCAGCGACACGCTCTTGCGCTTGAGCAGGCCCACGTCCAGCTGCGCCGGATCGTCGATCAAGGCCAGCTTGCCCTGGGGCGCGATGACTTCCGCCAGCGCCGGGAAGTGATGCTCGGTGGCATTGAGGCTGGCGACGAGATCCATCTGCGGCAGGCCGACGCGCGCCAGTTCCTGCGCCAGCGGCTGGCGGTGGTCGATGACCTGATGCGCGCCCTGTGCCTGCACCCAGGCCTGGGTTTCCGGCCGCGAAGCGGTGCCGATCACCGTCAGCCCAGTGAGCCGGCGGGCGAGCTGGACCAGGATGGAGCCGACGCCGCCGGCCGCGCCCACCACCAGCAGCGTGCGGGCGTCCGGCCGCTTGCCGGCCGGCACCGCCAGGCGGTCGAACAGCAGTTCCCAGGCGGTGATGGCGGTCAGCGGCAGCGCTGCCGCCTGGGCGAATTCCAGGCTCTGCGGCATGCGGCCGACCAGGCGTTCATCCACCACATGCAGCTCGCTGTTGGCACCGGGGCGGTCCAGCGCGCCGGCGTACCAGACGCGATCGCCCGGCCGGAACAGCGTCACCGCCTCGCCGACCTCGCGCACCACGCCAGCCACGTCCCAGCCCAGCACCTTGGCCTCGCCCGCCGGCGGCTGGACCTTGCTGCGGATCTTGGTATCCACCGGATTGACCGAGATGGCGCGCACCTCGACCAGCAGGTCGCGCGGGCCCGGCTGAGGTGCCGGCAGTTCGAGGTCCAGCAGCGCTTCCGGGTGGTCGATGGCGAGCGACCGGTAATAGGCAACGGCTTTCATGCTTTTCTCCTTGCAGGGCGGGGCTGACGAGGGAGCACATGATCTGCGCTTGCCCTGCGAGGAAAAAGCGGCAATAAAGCAAACCTGTTTCAAAGGAAATTTGAAAATGAAGGCTTTGCAGGATCTGCTGCTCTTCATCCGTACGGCCGAGCTGGGCAGCCTTTCCGCCGCCGCCCGCCTGCTGGACCTGACGCCGGCCGCCGCCAGCGCCGCCTTGAAACGGTTGGAGGCCGAGCTGGACGTGGTGCTGCTGGTGCGTTCCACCCGCAGCATGCGGCTGACCGCCGAGGGCGAGATCTACCTGGAGCACTGCCGGCAGGCGCTGCAACTGCTGGACGATGGCCGCGACGCCATCGCCTCCGGCCGCGCGCTCATCCGCGGCACGCTGCGGTTGTCCATGCCCTCGGACGTCGGCCGCAACCTGCTGCTGCCCTGGCTGGACGAATTCCTCGGCCACTACCCTGGCATCGAACTGCAATTGCAGATCTCAGACCGCCTCGCCGACGTCTATCGCCAGCCGGTGGACCTGGCGGTGCGCTATGGCGACCCACCGGATTCCAGCCTGGTTGCGTTGCCGCTGGCGCCGGCCAACCGCCGGGTGCTGTGCGCCTCGCCAGCCTATCTCGAACGCCACGGCGTGCCCGCCACGCCGCAGGCACTGTCTGGCCATAACTGCCTGTGCTACATGCTGAGCGACTACGTGCACGACCGCTGGCGCTTCCACCGCGGCAAGGAAGAACTGCTGGTGACAGTGCGCGGCAACCGTGTGGCCGACGACGGCGACACCGTGCGGCGCTGGGCGGTGGCGGGCTATGGGCTGGCGTACAAGTCGCGCCTGGACGTGGTGCAGGACCTGCGCGCCGGCCGGCTGATCGAGCTCTGTCCGGAGTGGAAGGGCGAGGCGGCTCCGCTGAATCTGATCTGTCCCGACCGGCGGCGGCTCAACCCGGCAGTCCAACTGCTGCGGGAAATGCTGCGCAGCCGCCTTGATCTGCTCGCCGAGGCCGCGCCAGCCGAGGGCGAGCGTCCTTGACGCGGTCTTCGGCGGCCACCTACCATTCCGCTTTTTCCGCGAGCGGTCCTGTCTTGTCCGTCCAGCAGCTCTTCGCGCCGATCGCCGCCGACATGCAGGCGGTGGATGCGGTCATCCGCAAGTCGCTCCACTCCGATGTTGTCCTCATCCGCCAGGTGGCGGAGTACATCATCAATGGTGGCGGCAAGCGCCTTCGCCCCGCATTGGTGCTGTTCACCGCGCGGGCCTGCGGCTATGGCGGCACTGCCCATGGCGATCTGGCTGCCGTGGTGGAGCTGATCCACACCGCCACCTTGCTGCACGACGACGTTGTCGATGAGTCCGAACTGCGCCGCGGCAACAAGACCGCCAACGCCCTGTTCGGCAACGCCGCCTCGGTGCTGGTGGGCGATTTCCTCTACACCCGCGCCTTCCAGATGATGGTGGGCGTGAACAATATGCGGGTCATGCAGGTGCTGGCGGACGCCATCAACATCATCTCCGAGGGAGAGGTGTTGCAGCTCCTCAACGTGCATAACGCTGACGTGGGCGTCGAGGATTACCTGCGGGTAATCCGCTACAAGACGGCCAAGCTGTTCGAGGCGGCGACCTGTCTCGGCGGCATCCTCGGCGGTGCCACCGAAGAGCAGGAGCGCGGCCTGGCCGCTTACGGCATGCACCTGGGCACCGCCTTCCAGCTGATCGACGACGTGCTCGACTACTCCGCCGATGAAGCCGCCACCGGCAAGCACCTGGGTGACGATCTCGCCGAAGGCAAGCCGACGCTGCCCTTGATCCATGTGATGCAGAACGGCAGCCCGGAGCAGGCTGCGCTGGTGCGAGGCGCCATCGAGAACGGCGGCCGTGACGAGTTTGCCGGCGTGCTGGCCGCCATCCAGGCCACTGGCGCGCTGGAAGAGGCGAGGCGCTACGCCCGCGCAGAGGCCCAACTCGCCATCGACGCATTGGCCTCATTGCCCCCTTCCATTTTTAAGGACTCACTGCTACAATTGTCGGACTTTGCAGTTGCCAGAAACCACTAAGTAAAAAGCGGTCGAAAGCAACACAAAAAGCGAAGATTCGGGGAATAGCTCAGCCTGGTAGAGCACTGCGTTCGGGACGCAGGGGCCGGAGGTTCGAATCCTCTTTCCCCGACCAACATCCCGCCGGAAAGCCACTCAATCGAGTGGCTTTTTTGCTTTCCGGCTCCAGGTTCGAAGAAGCCGCTGCCAGGCAGCGGCGGCATGAATGGCCGACCATGCCGCTGTGCGCGGGGGGCTAGTTTGTCCTGCTCAAGGGTTCAACTTCACCATCCAGGTCCTCGCCGTCTTCGCCTGCCGTCCATGGCACGGTCGTCGGGTCGGCGAAGAGCTCGCCAATCAGGCGGCGCAGCCAGCGATTGCCCGGGTCGCGATGGAATTTTGCGTGCCAGAACAGGTTGATGGCGATCTCAGGCAGCGCTACCGGGTGTGGGCAATAACGCAGGCCGAAGGGGCCGGCGCACCGTTCGGCAAAGCGCTCCGGCACGGTGGCGATCAGGTCGCTGCCCTGCAGGATGTGGCCGACGGCGACGAAGTGGGGCACTTTCAATCTCACCTCGCGGCGCACGCCGCTGCGCTCCAGCAGCGCATCCACTTGGTTGTGGCCGGTGCCGCCGGACAGCACCACCACATGCTCGGCGGCGCTGAAGGCCTCTACCGTGTTCAGCTTTCCGTCCAGCGGATGCCCCTGGCGGTACATGCAGACGTAGCGGTGGCGGAACAGGCGCCGCTGGAAGAAGCCCGCCTGCAGCCGTGGCAGCAGGCCGACGGCGAGGTCGATGTGGCCGGCTTCCATCTCCTCCCGCAGCTGGATGGCGTCGGTGCGCACCGTGCCCAGGGTGATGCCGGGCGCCTGGCGGGCCAGCGCATCGGCGAGGCGGGGCAGGAAGTAGATCTCGCCGATATCCGTCATCGCCAGCGTGAAGTGGCGGCTGCTGCTCTCCGGGGCGAAGGCGATCTGCTGGTTGAGGGCGCCATGCAAGGTGCCTAGGGCGTAGGCCACTGGTTCGGCCAGCTGGGTGGCGAAGGGCGTGGGCTCCATGCCGCGCGAGGTGCGCAGGAAGAGTTCGTCGCCCAGCAGGCGGCGCAGGCGGTTGAGGGCGTTGCTCACCGCCGGCTGGCTCAGGCCTAGGGTCTCCGCCACCGCCGAGACGCGCTTTTCCACCAGCAGCTGGTTGAAGATCACCAGCAGGTTGAGGTCGATTTCCCGCAGTTCCATTCGTCACCTTTATTGATTCTGGTGATTCATCTAATTCACTGGATTCTATTCATTTATAGCGCTGCCCTGTCCATCATGAAGTCATCACGACTGCCGGTGGCAATCCATGCAGCTCTTCATCCGTCCCCTGGACCGCGTGCTCGATGTCCGCGCCGGCGCCAACCTGCTGGACACCCTGCGCGAACATGCGGTGCCCTTATCGCACAGTTGCATGGCCGGGCGCTGTGGAACCTGTCGCTGTCGGGTGCTGGAAGGTCGGGTTCTCGATGCCGGCGGCAGTCTGCGGGCGGCGGCAGCCGAGGGTGAGGACTGGGTGCTCGCCTGCCAGGCCGTACTGACCGAGACTTGCACGATAGAAATCCCGGAGCCGGACGAAGTGGTCGTCCATCCGGCGCGCATCCTCAAGGCCAGCGTGGCCGCCATCGAAGCGCCCGCCGCCGATGTGCGCCGCCTGCTGCTGAAACCGGCCAAGCGGCTGGAGTTCGCCCCCGGCCAGTACGCCACCCTGCAGTTCGGGGCTGAGCTGGCGCGGCCGTACTCCATGGCCGGGCTGGACAGCGACGAACTGCTGGAATTCCACATCCGCCGGGTGCCCGGCGGCCGCGTTTCCAGCCATGTGTTCGAACGCCTGGCGGTGGGCGACGCGGTGCGCGTCAGCGGGCCGCTGGGTACCGCCTACCTGCGTCGCCGCCACCAGGGGCCGATGCTGTGCGTGGCGGGCGGCACCGGGCTGGCACCGGTGCTGGGCATCGTGCGCGGCACGCTGGAAGGCGGCATGAGCAACCCCATCCATCTCTATTTCGGCGTGCGCTCCGCCGCCGATGCCTACGATCTCGACCGCCTCTACGCCCTGTGCGACGCCCATCCGCAGCTGAAGCTGCAGGTGGTGGCCGCCACCGGCCGGCCGGAGCCGGGCATGCGTGCCGGCCTGGTGACCGACGCGGTGGCTGCCGACCTGCCCGATCTCTCCGACTGGCGCGCCTACCTCTGCGGTTCGCCAGCGATGGTGGAGGCGATGGCGCTGGTCGCCCGCCGCCTCGGCCTGCCCCCGGCAGCGCTGCATGCGGATGCCTTCTACACCCAATCCGGCTGAGCAAACCCAAGCCAATAACACCCGACCAAAAACAAAACGGAGGAGACGAACATGGACGACGCCACCCGCGTATTCCCGCGCGACCCGCACTGGCGGGCGCCGGACAGCAGCCGCGTGCCCTTCTGGGCCTATACCCGCGAGGACCTCTACCGCGAGGAACTGGAGCGCTTCTTCTACAAGGGCCACTGGTGCTACATCGGCCTGGAGGCGGAGGTACCGAATCCGGGCGATTTCCGCCGCAGCGCGGTGGGCGAGCGCTCGGTGATCCTGGTGCGCGACATGGACGGCGCCATCAACGTGGTGGAGAACGTCTGCAGCCACCGCGGCGTGCGCTTCTGCCGCGAGCGCCACGGCAACCGCAAGGACTTCCTCTGTCCCTACCACCAGTGGAATTTCGACCTCAAGGGCAACCTGCAAGGCGTGCCTTTCCGTCGCGGCGTGAAGCAGGACGGCAAGGTCAATGGCGGCATGCCGTCGGATTTCCGCGTCGAGGACCACGGCCTCACCAAGCTCAAGGTGGCGGTGCGCAATGGCGTGGTGTTCGCCTCCTTCGACCATGACGTCGAGCCGCTGGAAGACTTCCTCGGCCCGGTCATCCTGCGCTACTTCGACCGCGTGTTCGACGGCCGCGGCCTGAAGGTGCTGGGTTACCGCCGCCAGCGCATCCCGGGCAACTGGAAGCTGATGCAGGAGAACATCAAGGACCCCTACCACCCCGGCCTGCTGCACACCTGGTTCTCCACCTTCGGGCTGTGGCGGGCGGACAACCGCTCCGAGCTGAAGATGGACGCCCGCCACCGCCACGCCGCGATGATTTCCACCCGTGGCACTGGCGGCAAGGTGGCCGAGGTTGTCAGCGGGGTGGACAGCTTCAAGGAGCACATGCAGCTCAACGATCCGCGCCTGCTCGACATCGTGCCCGAGCCCTGGTGGGGCGGGCCCACCGCGGTGATGACCACGGTGTTTCCCAGCCTCATCATCCAGCAGCAGGTGAACAGCGTCTCCATGCGCCACATCCAGCCAAATGGCCACGGCAGCTTCGATTTCGTGTGGACCCACTTCGCCTTCGACGATGACGACGAAGCCATGGTCCAGCGCCGCCTCATCCAGGCCAACCTCTTCGGCCCCGCCGGCTTCGTCTCCGCCGACGATGGCGAAGTCATCGAATGGTCGCAGGAGAGTTTCGAGCAGAAGCCCTTCCACCGCACCCTGCTGGAAATGGGCGGGCGCGACACCGAGGATGCCGACCACATGGTCACCGAAACCCTCATCCGCGGCATGTACGCCTACTGGCGCGAAGTGATGGGAGAGACGGCATGAGCGGCGCGCGCACCGTGGGCGAACTGGACTTCGCCACCTACTTCAGCCTGCTCAACCTCTACGCCGACTACGCGGTGGTGGTGGATTCCGCCGACTGGGCGCGCTGGCCGGAGTTCTTCACCGAAGACGGCCGCTACCGCCTGCAGCCGCGGGAGAACTACGAGCAGGGCCTGCCGCTGTGCCTGCTGGCGCTGGAAAGCCAGGCCATGATCCGCGACCGGGTGTTCGGCGTGAAGGAAACCATGTACCACGACCCCTACTACCAGCGGCACATCGTCGGCACGCCGCGGGTGCTGGCGGTGGAGGGCGAGCGCATCCTGGCCGAAGCCAACTACGCGGTGATCCGTACCAAGCTGGACGGCGAATCCACCGTGTTCAACGCCGGCTTCTACCGCGACGAGATCGTCACCACGCCCGGCGGCCTGCGCTTCGCCTCGCGGCTGTGCGTGTACGACAGCGAGATGATCGCCAACTCCCTCATCTACCCCATCTGAGCCCGGAGCGAGACATGAGCAACTGGATAGATGTGGCCGCCCGCGACGCGGTGCCGGCCGACGACGTGATCGGCGTCGAGGTCGCCGGCCGCGACATCGCCCTCTACGACGTCGAGGGCGAGCTCTACGCCACCGACAACCTCTGTACCCACGGCCGCGCCCGCATGTGCGACGGCTTCCTCGAAGGCCACGAGATCGAATGTCCGCTGCACCAGGGCCGCTTCGACGTGCGCGACGGCAAGGCCTTGTGCGCGCCGCTTACGGAGAACCTGCGGTGTTATCCGGTGCGGGTGGAAGGGGGGAGGGTGTGGCTGGCGGTGGAGTGAGAGGGCGGTTCGGGCTTTGCGGGATTGCGGGCTGAGGGCGAGTTCAGCCGCCTTCCGCCGCCCGCTTCACCAGCCGCTGCATCAGCGCTTCTGCCGTGGCGCTGCCGGCACCGGTCTGCGGTGGCCGGCGGTAGGCAAGGTAGCTGCGGCCGGGCTCGCCGGGCAGGGCGTAGACGGCGATGGATAGCGGGCAGAGCGCGATCTGTTCCGCCGCTTCGGTAACCAGCCGGGCGGCGACGCCCACGCTGCAGAAGCTGAGGATTTCGGCGTGGGTGTAGAGGTCGGCGCGGTGGCCGAGGTCGGGGGCGGTGCGGGCCAGCATGTCGCCGAAGTGGCTCACCGTCGGCGCGGTCAGGCCCTCGGCGGCGATGGCGTCTTCCAGCGCCAGGCGCAGGTCTTCCCAGGGCATGTCGATGGCGCTGACCCGGATTTCGGCGCTGGCGTCGGCGCGGGATGCCGATGGCTGCGGCGGCAACTGCTGACAGGCGGCGAGCAGCGCGAGCGCGGCCGCGGCCAGCAGTTGGCGGAAAGGGCGTGGCCGGCGAGGGCTGGGCCTGCCGGCTGTTGCGATGGACGTGGAAGCGTGCGAAGCGCTGTGTTGGCGTGTGGGCATCAACGGAAACGGTAGCTGACCTGGACGCCGCCGTAGAGGCTGCGGCCGGGGCCGGGCTCGTAGTATCGGGGGACAGGACTAGTTTCGTTAACAATTACCGATCCGATGTACTTGCGATCGAACACGTTATCCAGCCGCAGCATCTCGCCGAAGGTCCAGTCGCCGGACTGCTGCTCGGCGGCCAGGCGCAGGTTCATCAGCGCATAGGCCGGCGCTGCTTCCCCATTGTTGAGGTCGTTCACCTGGACTTTGCTGCGGTAGACGCCTTCCACCGCGGTTGTCACGCCCGCCAGCGGTTTCCACGCCAGTTCGGCGTAGGCGGACACCGCCGGCACGCCTGGCAGGCGCTTGCCTTCGGGCACGCTGCCGAAGGCTTCGTCATACACCGCGCGCAGCAGGGTGAAGCTGGCGCGGGTGCTGAGCTGGTGGCCGAGGTCGGCTTCCGCCGCCAGTTCCAGGCCCTGGCGCAGGGTGCGGCCGGCGTTGGTGTAGAAAGTGCGGCCGCCGTTGGAGCCGGCGACGACGATCTCGTCCCGCGTCTCGATCTGGAACACCGCAGCGTTGAGGCGGGTGGATTCGCCGAGGTAGGCCTTGAGGCCGATTTCCGCCTGGCGGCTGCGCGAGGGTTTGAGCTTGAAGTTGAAGCCGCCGCCGTTAGCGGAATAGGCCGCTTCGGTCATGGTTGGCGTCTCGAAGCCGGCGCCGATGCTGGCATAGAGATTGAGCAGCGGGCTGACGCGCCACAGCACGCCAGCAGCCGGGGTGGTGCGGCGATAGGTGACGGAGCCGCTATCGTCGCCATTCGTGCCGACGATGTATTTGTCGTCCACCTCGAACTTCACCCGGCTGTGGCGCACGCCCAGCGACCAGTCGAAATCGCCCTGGCGCCACACCGCCTGCACATAGGGATCGGTGCTGGTCATGATGTTGATCTCGTTGCGGCGCAGCTCTCCTTTCACTCCAAATACGCTGCCGATGAAGTTCCGATAACCCTGGCGGTCGTCCTCGGCGCGGTCGTAGTCGATACCGGTGGTCAGCGTCAGGCGGCCGGGGCCGAGGTCGCGTTCCATGATCCAGCGCGCTCCGATGCCGTAGAAATTCCGATCGAAATCGATCACGCCCCCAGCTTGTCCTGCGGCTATCTGCGCGGTGTTTGGAATCGCCTGGTACTGCGTCACGCTGCGACGCCCGCCATAAGCCTGCACCTGCAGCGTGTCCTCGCCGAAGCGGCGCTCGTAGGTGGCGCCGCCCTGCAGGTGGGAGATGCTCTTGCGGGTGCGGTACTGCAGCGCCACCGGCTCAACCGCATTGGCATCGCGCTTCCAGGTGGCCCAGGTGAGGCCCAGCGGGTCGTCGGTGTCCGGCTGGTGCAGGCTGCTGGCGAGCAGGGTGAGGCGGCTGTCCTCGTCCGGCTTGATGGTGATCTTGGCGAAGGCCTGGTCGCGCTTGGCGCTGCTGTAGTCGCGGGCACCGTCGGTTTCGAAATGGGAGGTGTCGAGCACGAAGCCGACGCCGTTCTTCTCGCCCTCGGCGCCCAGGCCGTATTTCAGCGTGCCGTGCTCGCCGCCGACCACGCTGGCGCGCAGCCGCGGGTCGCCCTTGCCGTCGCGGGAGAAGAGCTGGATGACGCCGCCGGCATGGTTGCCATAGATGGTGGCGTAGGGGCCGCGCAACACCTCGATGCGCTCTGCGGTATCGAGGTTGAAGGTGGCCGCCTGACCCTGGCCGTCCGGGTTGGTGGCGGGGATGCCGTCGGCGATCAGCTTCACGCCCCGTACGCCGAAGGCGGCGCGGGAGCCGAAGCCGCGCACCGAGATCTGCAGGTCCTGCGCGTAGTTCTGGCGGTTCTGCACCACCACGCCGGGCACCGCGCCCAGCACTTCGGAAACGTTCACCCGCAACGCCGGCGTGCCGTCCTGGTTCAGCTGCACCGCGTCCACCGAGTAGGGCAGGTCGAAGCTGGAGGTTTCCACCCGGCTGCCGGTGATCACCACCGGCGCCAGCACCGCTTCGCTGGTGGCGAAGGCGGGCGCGGCGAGGGCGTACAGCAGCAGGGCGGAGATGGGGCGCAGGGCGGGCTGGGTGCGGGGGGAGACGCGGCGCATGGCGGATTCCAGGTGTGGTGGCTGGGCGTGTGGGGTACGTGGCCCGCGCCCTGATGTATTGGGATGCTGCAGTTTTGCGGCTCCAACTTTAGTGGTGCTGCCGCCTGCGCCGCATCCGTCGAATCGCCACGCTCATCTCATGATTTTCATGAGATGACATTGGCCTGTTCCGTTCCGGGTGTGCCGGCAAGGAACAGCTGTCTCCCTTCTGAGCAGCACCGCTGTCACTTTCGATTTATGCCAAAGGCGTTGCTGCGTCGCCGTATTCCTTTTGTCCGCGCGCATTCCGTGGATATATGCCGTTGAGGTCGATGCGCCTGCACACGTGTTCGCGGCGCCGGCCGGGGCTGGCACGGCCTTGGCACTGGAGCCCCGCCCGGTACGCCCTTCAGGTGTGCCCAGGGAATCATCCAGACAACAAAAGATACGGAGACAAATCCATGAAGCAGCGTTCTCTCACGGCCGCCGTCGCGCTGGCCCTGGCCACCCTGTCCACCGGCTCCCACGCGGTGAGCTTCTCCAATGGCGATGCCACGCTGGACATCAACGGCACGGTCAACGGCTTCTATTCCTTCCGCACCACCGAGGACGACCGTGGGAAGGTGAACAACTCCGGCATCACCAACGGCCTGCTGCCGGGCTGGATCAACTTCGTGTTCACCACCCAGGTGGAAGGGCTGGACATCAAGGCCCACGTCGGCTTCGCGCCCGGCATCAACAACGATTCCTCCACCGTCGGCCTGCCGCTGGGCGGCGGCGGCGAGCCCTACAGCCAGATCGACACCCGCAACCTCTACTTCCAGTTCGGCAAGGCGGAGGCGGGCACGCTGAAGTTCGGCCGCGACATCGGCCTGTTCGGCCAGAAGATCATCCTCGCCGACATGACGCTGCTGGGCCTGGGCGGCAACACTTATGCCTCCACGCCCTTCAACACCACCTTCGGCATGATCGGCCACGGCTACATGTACACCGGCTTCCAGCCGCAGATCACTTACACCTCGCCCAATTTCGACGGCTTCCAGGCCGGGGTGGGCATCTTCCAGCCCAGCGACTTCATCGGCAGCGGCGAAACCTCCACGCCCGGCGTCCAGGCCATCGCCAGCTACGACTGGAAGGGCAGCACCCCCGGCTCGGTGTGGGGCGGCCTGATCCACCAGAACACCGACAGCGGCTACAACAACGTGGATACCTTCGCCGCCCGCGGCGCCGAGCTGGGCGCCAAGGTAGGCCTGGGCGATTTCGAGGCGGTGGCCTACGGCTTCACCGGCAAGGGCCTGGGGCTGTCCACCGTGGGCGCACTGTTCTACTCGCCCTACGGCGAGACCAAGAGCCGCGGCTGGTTCCTGCAGGGCACCTACAAGCTGGGCAAGACCAAGGTGGGTATCAACTTCGGCGAGAACCGCGACAGCGGCGGCAACCTCATCGGCACCAACCGCTTCCGCTCCACCACGCTGGGCATCTATCACTCGCTGAACAAGTACATCACCTTGGTTGGCGAGTACAACATGGAGCGTGCCAAGGGGCCGGACGCGATCAACTCCGGCGGCAATGGCGACCTGAAGACGCGCACGATTTCCTTCGGCGGCATCATTTTCTTCTGATCGCGGACGGCGGCCGGGGCGCCTGCCCCGGCCGCCGGGCCGGGCGTTGTGCCGGAATGGGCTGAACAGGCTCAGTCCGAACGGCAGGCGGGTATTCGACTGTCGTGGCAGCGCACCTGCGGATGCCCGCCGAAGGCGCCGCGTGCTAAGCCTTTCGACTTCGCTCAGGGCGAACGGTATTTGCTCCCTGAGGGCTCGCAAGGGCTTGCGGTGCTGTGCCCGGCAGGCTTCTTCCGGGCTTCTCCTGTTCCCCCGGCAATCAACCAAGAGATGCCGTCCTCCCTGAGCCTGTCGAAGGGCAGCGCAGGGCGCGGACTTCGGGCACGTTCAGCCCGAACGGCCGTCATGCATCCAGTTGCCGGGTAAGTCGTGCGCCTGTCCCGCCGCCCGGAGTCAGGTCTCGAAGCAGGCCTCGAATCAGGCCTCGAATCAGGCCTCGATCAGCCCCGCCCGCACCGCGATCAGCGCCAGCTCGGCGGCGTTGGTGGCCTGCAGCTTCTGCTTGATGTGGTAGAGGTGGCTGCCCACCGTGCTCGGCCCCAGCTTCAGCGTGGCGGCGATCTCGTTCACCGAGCGGCCGCGCGCCAGTTGCAGGAAGACGTCGAACTCCCGCGCAGTGAGGGCGGACACCGGGTCGGACTGCCCCGCCGGCTGCAACTGGGCGAGGGCGAGCTGGGCGGCAAGGCCGGGGTCCAGGTAGGCGCGGCCGCGGCTGGTGTCGCCCACCGCGCGCAGCAATTCTTCAGGGTCGGCGCGCTTGGAGAGGTAGCCGGTGGCGCCGGCGGCCAGCGCCCGGCGCGGAATCTGCAGGTCGTCATGGGCGGAGAGCATCAGCACCCGTGCCTGCGGATGGCGGGCGCGCAGCCGCTCCAGCGCCGCCAGCCCGCCCATGCCCGGCATGGAAACGTCCATCAGCAACAGGCCGGGGTGGTGCATCTCGTAGGCGGAGAGCGCCTCCTCGCCGCAGCCGGCCTCGGCCACCACCTGGGCGCCGGCGCCCTCGATCAGCAGGCGGAAACCCATGCGGACGACGGCGTGGTCGTCGGCCAGCACGATGCGCAGGCTGGCGGGCAGGGCGGTCATGTCCATGTCGGCGTCCTCGGCTGGGGTCGTGCGTTCGTCTGCGTTCGCGGGCTCGTTCTTGTGCTCGTGGGGGCGGCCGGCTGTGGGCGGCGGCTTGGCCGTTGTTGCGGGTGAGGTGGGCGCGGCTTCACGACGCTGCCTCGCTGGTATTGGCGGGCGCCCACGGCAGGCGGGCATGCACCCGCAGGCCGCCTTCGGGCGGGGTGTCCAGCAGCAGGCGGCCGCCCAGGGCGGCCACCCGCTCATGCATGCCGGTGAGGCCGAAGTGGCCAGGGGGCGAGGTTTCGGTGTGCTCGCTGCCGCGGCCGTCGTCGGCCACCACCAGGCGCAGGCCGTCCTCGTCGCCGGCCAGGATCACGTCCACCCGGCTGGCGCCGGAGTGGCGGGCGACGTTGGTGAGGCTCTCCTGCAGCAGGCGCAGCACCGCCAGCCCCAGGGCCTCGTCCACCGCGCCGGCGGGCGGCGTGCCGTGGCATTCCACCTGGATGCCGGGGTGCAGCGTGGCCCAGTGGGCGCACCAGTCGCGCACCGCTTCGTCCAGCCGGCAGCCGTCACCGACCTGGGGCGGGCGCAGGCGCTGGACGATGGCGCGCACGCCTTCCTGCATGCGCTCCGTCATCGCCAGGATGGCCTGCGCGCTGCCGTGCACGCCGGGGTTGCCGTCGCTGCGCTGGCGGATGGCGCCGGCGATGGCGCGCACCGCGGTGATGCCCTGGGCGAGTTCGTCGTGCAGTTCGCGCGAGATGGCGCGGCGCTCTTCTTCCAGCCGCGCCTGCAGCAGCAGGGCGACCGCTTGGTCGTCTTCCAGCCGGCGGTTGTCGGCATGGCTGCGCTGCAGGCTCTCCACCAGGCGGTTGTAGCTGGCCACCACCCGGTCCAGCTCGGCCACGCCGCTGGCGGGCAGGGCATGGAAGTGGCCGTCGGCGGCGCCGGCCAGGGCGCGGTTGAGGCGGGCGAGCGGGGTGAGGGCGCGGCGCAGGGCGGCGCGGCTGGCGCTCCAGGCGAGCAGGCTCAGTGCCAGAACCCAGCCGGAGGCGGCGACGAGGTCGTCCCAGGCGTCCAGCACCGCGCGCGAGGCGTCCGGTTGCAGCAGCAGCGTCAGCTCGCCGGAGAGGAAGAGCCGGGTGGGTGTGGGCGGCGCCATCAGCGCGGTGAACCAGGCCGGGGCGTGGCGGCCGGCCTTGTACACCGGCGGCGGCGAGACGTAGCGCGGCGCGCCGTCGGCCGCTTCCAGGGTGATGGCGTTGGCGCGCAGCCGGCCCAGGGTGCGCAGGTGGGCTTCCAGGCGGGCGCCGTCGTCGCCGTCGTCGGCGGCTTCGGCCACCAGCACCGCCAGCATCTGCTCGGCGACGCGGGTGGTACCGTGGATTTCCTCGGCGATGCCGTGGCGGCTCTCGGTGATCCACCAGCCGGCGCTGGCGCACAGGCCGAGGCCGAGCAGCACCGCGAGCAGGCGGTGCAGGCGGCCGGCGAGGCGGGGCGTGCGCGGCATGCGCGCGGGGCGGAGATCAGCGGGCGCCATGTTGTTGTAGTGCCTTGTGTTCTGTCTGGGGATAGAGGCGCAGCACCGAGCGCCGGTATTCGGTGGCTGCTTCGGCGATGGTGGCGAATTCGGCGGCCAAGGGCAAGGCCAGCACCTCGTTGGTCTCCAGGCCCTGGGCGGCGGATGTGTCCAGGCGCTGTTGCAGCCAGCGCAGCCAGGCTTGGGTCTGGCGTAGCGGCGTCTGCAGTCCAGTGCCGCTGGCGACTTCGCCGTGGCCAGGCACCACTTGGCGCACGCCGTCCAGCGTGGCGATGCGTTCCAGCGCGGCGAGCCAGTGGTCGAGATCGGCATGCGGCGTGGTGGGGGCGCGGTCATGGAACACCAGGTCGCCGGCGAAGAGGGTGCCGCTGGCGCGGTCCAGCACCAGCAGGTCGGCGCCGGTGTGGCCGTCCAGGGCGATCAGCTCCAGCTCGCGGCCGCCGGCATGGAGCCGGCCGGGGGCGAGGCTGCGGCCAGGCGGACGTGCCTCGGTGCCGCGCATCCAGTCGCCGGCCAGGCGGTAGAGGTTGGCGGAGAGGTCTTCGCCTTCGCGGGCGATGGCGTCGCGGGTGGCGGGCAGCGCGGCCAGCGTGCCGGCGGGGAAGGCCTGGTTGCCGAGGAAGTGGTCCGGGTGGGCGTGGGTGTTCAGCGTGAGCACCACCGGCAGCGGGGTGACGGCGGCGATGGCGGCGCGCAGTTGCTCGCCATAGCGGCGCGAGGGGCCGCTGTCGATGACGACCACGCCGCTGCTGCCGACGAGGAAGCCGGTATTGACGATGTTGCCGCCGTTTCGGGTGTCGAAGTCTTCCGTACGGCCGATGAGCACGTAGACGCCGTCGGTGATGCGGCGCGGCTGCAGGCGGTAGTCGAAGGCGTGGGCGGCGCCGGGCACGACGGTGTCCGCCTCCGCCGGCAGGGAGGGCGCGAGCAGCGCGGCGAGCAGCAGCGCGGCGAGTCGTGGCCGGCAGAGAACCGGCCGAGGGAGGCTGGGCGCCCTCATGGCCGCAGCTCGGCGGTGAGCCGGTTGCCGTTGTTGTCACGCCCGCTGACGCCGGAGGCGACCACGCCGGCGGGCAGGTCCAGCGTGAATACCGGGTTTTCCGCCACCGGCTCGTAAGGCCGCAGCACCGCCAGCGCAGCGCCGGTGGGGGCCTCCTTGCCGAGCAGGCTGATCTCTTCCAGGTGGAAGGCGGGGATGCCGTCGGCCAGGCCGGTGTCCATCGGATGGACGATGCGCAGCTTGAGCCGCTGGCCGCCATCCACCCGCGGCCAGGCGCGCACCTCGGTGTGGTTGAGCTGGCGCTGCCATTCCGGCGAGGCGGAGCCGGTGGAGGGCAGGGTGCAGCCGCCGCCGGTGGTCGCCACCCAGGTGCCGCCCACGTGCCAGCGGCCGTCGGCGGTGCGCACCGCCGCCCGCACCGGGCTGGACTGCTGCAGCTTGAGGCGGAAACCCAGCACCGGCTCGGCGCTGCCGGGCGAGTAGGAGAGGGCGCGGACGATGGGGTTGAAGTCGGCGAGGATGAGGATCTCCTCGACGCGCTGGCCGCGCAGCCGGCTGGCGTCGACCCGCACCGGCACGTTGAGCGCGTCTTCCGCCATCGCTGGGGCTTGCACCTGGACCCGGCTGTCGAACTCGGCCGGGGCGTCGCCCAGCCAGGCACGGCGCAGTTCATCCCAGCGGGGGGAGTTGAGGGGATCGGCGGTGTTCGGGTTCTCGGGGCTGGTGGCGGTGCTTGTCGCCGGGGTGGTGGGCCCGCTGCTTGGTTGTGTGGCGTGGGCGGTCAGCGGGGTGATGGAAAGCATGGTGGCTAGCGCGGCGACCCTCAGTCGGGCGGCAAGTACGCTGGTCCGCGCGGTGGTGGCGGCCTGCCGGCTGGCGAGGTGCCGCAGACAAGCCGAACGCGGCGCAAGGGCGGTTGGGCTTCCCTCTCCCCTCGTGGGAGAGGGGTTGGGGGAGAGGGGCCCGCGGGTGCTCGACGCAGCCGCCCCCGTCGGGGCGCCCCCTCTCCCCGGCTCTCCCCCGCAAGGGAGGAGGGGGAAATCGCGCGCGCCTATCAGATTCACTCTATCGAGCCCGGCCCTAGACCGCGCTGGCGTGTGTTTCATGTCTCCTCCTCGCGGGGCGCGGAGCGTTGCCGCTGCCTCCTGCGTGTGTGGCCGCGCCTCGGTTTTCCGGGGGCCCGACCGGGTATTGCTTCGCTACTTCAAGCGCCGTCCTGCCTCAGCCCGCGCCCTTACTTCGCGGAGCCGGCACGCGACTCGACGAAGGTCTGGATTGCCCAAACCACTTCCTGCGACAGCAGGCCCTCCCACGGCGGCATGTGCACCACGCCGACGCGGACCTTGCCATGCAGCACCGATTCCTTGAAGAAGGCGTCGTTGTCCAGCATGCAGGCGGCGCGCAGGCCGGTGTCGGCGATGCGGCGGCAGTAGGCGTCCACCCGCCGCAGGTCGGCGGCGTTGCCCTGGTGGTCGGCGTCCACGCCGTGGCAACGGGCGCAGGACTGGTTGTAGGCGGAGCGGCCGATTTCCACCGCCTGCGGATTGCCGCGGTAGGGGTTGGCGGCCAGCCAGGTTTCGCCCAGCGGCGGCAGCGGCGAGATGTCCACCACCGGCGGAATCGCCACCTCGGCGCGGGCCGGGGACATGAAGCCGGCCAGCAGGGCGATCTGCAGCAGCAAGGTGGCGAGGTGAAGCAGCAGGCGGCGCGGACCGGTAGCGGCGGAAGCGCGGGCCCGTGTGCGGCGGGCGTTCAGGGTCGGGGACATGGATGCGGCCTCCTCACCAGTCGGTCGGGCAGCCCTGGCAGCCTTCGAAATAGCTGTCGGGGAAAATGGTGTAGCGGATCAGGTTGCCCTCCATGACGGCATCCTTGAAGTTCACGGTGACGAACTTGGTCTCTTGCAGGTTGGCGGAGATCAGCTTGGCGCCGACGAACCAGGCGAACTGGGCGCGTGCCGCTTCCAGCGTGGCGCCGGTGAGGTCGGCGCCGGTGAAGTCGGCGCGCATGATGCGGGCGAACTCCAGGTCGGCGCCTATAAGGCGGGCGTTGCGGAAGGTGGCGGCCGGGGCGTTGACCTTGTTCATCCGCGCGCCGGTGAGGTTGGCGCCATCCAGGTTGGTGCCGGCCAGATTGGCGGCGCGCAGGTCGGCGCGGGACAGGTCGGCGCCGCGCAGGTCGGCGCCAGCGAGGTTCTTGCCGACGAGGTCGGCATGGCGCAGGTCCACGCCGGGGCAGCGGGCGTGGGGCCAGATGCCGCAGCCGTTGATGACCAGCGGTTCCACCATGGGCGGTTCGGCGTGGGCGGCGCCGGCAGCGCCGAGCAGGCCAAGCGCGAGTGCGGCGGGAGCCGCGGCGATGAGGCCGCGGTGCGGGAGTGAGGGCATGGCAGGGCGCTCCGGTGTCTACGGAAGGCGCCGCGGCGCGAGGGCGCTGAGGCCCTCGCGGCGCGGCCGGGCTGAGCTGCCGCGGCCGGCGCGAACCGGCCGCGGGCGCGGATCAGCGGCGGGCGACCTTGGGCAGCTTGAACACCCACATGGAGCCGCCCTGGGTGACCTGCTTGGTCAGTTCGGCCATGTCGCCGCCCCACAGCGGCACCGCGCCGCCGTAGCCGGACTGGATGCCGACGTACTGCTCGCCGTCCATTTCCCAGGTGATGGGCACCGAGACCACGCCGGAGCCGGTCTGGAAGCTCCACAGCTCCTTGCCGTTCTTGGCGTCGAAGGCCTTCACGTAGCCGTCGGAGGTGCCGGTGAACACCAGGCCGCCGGCGGTGGTGAGGGTGCCGGCCCACAGCGGGAACTGCTCCTTGTGCTCCCAGGCGATCTTGCCGGTCTTGGGATCGATGGCGCGCAGGATGCCGACGTGGTCGTCGAACAGGCGCTTGATGCGGAAGCCCTGGCCGAGGTAGGCGGAGCCCGGCTTGTAGGTCAGGTGCTCGGTCCAGTAGTCCATCGCCCAGTGGTTGGCCGGGATGTAGAACAGGCCGGTATCCGGGCTGTAGGACATCGGGTGCCAGTTGGTGCCGCCGAGGAAGGGCGGCGAGACGAAGATGGAGGCGCCCTTGTCCTCGCCTTCCTTCGGTTCGGGCGGACGGTTGTCGTTCTCGATCGGCTTGCCGGTCTCGATGTCGAAGCCCTTCGCCCAGGTGATGCCATCCACGAAGGGCCAGGCGCCGATCAGCGAGGTCGGCTTGTTCGGGTAGCCGGCGCCCTTGGCCAGCTTCTCGCGGTCGGTGACGAAGAAGAAGCCGTTGCGGTCGGCGTGGGCGGAGGCCTTCACCGCCTTGCCGGTGCGCGGGTCCTTGTACTCGAACAGGATCACCGAGTTGTTGCCGGAGAAGTCCCAGGCGTCGTTCGGGGTGTGCTGGTAGAAGCCCTTCAGCTCGCCGGTGCTGGCATCCACATAGGCCTGGCCGGAGGTGAACAGGCTGTCCCAGTTGCGCGGATCGTCGCCCTTGGCGGTGCGCTTCCAGGTGTTCCACGGCGCCGGGTTGCCGGCGCCGATGACGACGGTGTTGTTCTCGACGTCGAAGGAGGCGCTCTGCCACGGCGCACCGCCGCCATGGCTCCAGGCCTCGACCTTGCCGGTGGGCGAGTTGGGATCGTCCGGCCACGACGGCGCCTTGGCGTCGCCGGTGGTGGTGCTGTCCTTGCCGTCCAGGCGGCCCATGTGGCCTTCGACCAGCGGCCGCGCCCACACTTCCTTGCCGGTGTCCGGGTCGCGGGCGAACAGCCAGCCGACCACGCCGAATTCGTCGCCGGAGGAGCCATGCACCAGCAGCACCTTGCCGCTCTTCTGGTCCTTCACGATGGTGGGCGCGCCGGTCATGGTGTAGCCGACCTTGTGGTCGCCGAACTTCTCGCGCCACACCACCTTGCCGGTCTTGCGGTCCAGCGCCACCACCGCGGCGTCCAAGGTGCCGAAGAAGATCTTGTCGCCGTAGATGGCGGCGCCGCGGTTCACCACGTCGCAGCAGGGGCGGATGTCGTCCGGCAGGCGGTGCTCGTAGGCCCACAGGCGCTTGCCGGTGCGGGCGTCGATGGCGAAGAAGCGGGAGTAGGAGGCGGACACGTAGATCACGCCGTCGCGCACCAGCGCCTGGGCTTCCTGGCCGCGCTGCTTCTCGCCGCCGAAGGAGAAGGACCAGGCCGGCACCAGCTGCGACACCGTCTGGGCGTTGATCTGCTTGAGCGGGCTGAAGCGCTGGGCCTTCACGCCCAGGCCATAGCTGAGCACGTCGCCCGGCGTCTTGTCGTCGTTGAGGATGTCTTCCCAGGTGACGTTGCTGATGGTGCCACCCGCATTGGTGGCGGCGGAGGCGGCGCCGACGGTGAGGCTGGCCGCGGTGAGCACGGCGAGGGTCTTCAGCGTCGGACGCAGGAATTGGCGCGAGTTCATCTGTGACTTGTCTCCATCATGGTTTTATTTGTCCGCCATGCCGCAGCCGGGGCGGTTTCGGCGCCCTGTGCGGCGGGCTGCCCGGGCTCCCTTTCTGCAAAGCGCGTGCCAGTCGGCTGGTCCGCAGGGGTAACGGCGGCTTTCGCCCTGCATATCGGAGCCGGGGTGCGCCAGGTGTCACGAAATGGAGCGGCAGGTGTGGCGCAATGGAGCAGTGTTCCAGAGGGGCTGAGACGGCCGGGATTGCCGGGGAGAACGCAGAACTGGATCAGGCAAGCAACGCATCACGGCAGAGCGCGCCCATCAGCCTGCCACCTCGCCCCTCAGCCAACGCTTCCTATAACCCGCACCAGCGCCGCCAGCGTCTGGCCGTCCCGTCCGTCCAGCAGCAGCGGCGCCGGGAAGCGGCCGAGGCGGGCGCGCAGGGCGGGCCAGGGCTGGCCGACACAGTCTAGGCAAGTGCTGCCCTCGGCCTCGGTGGGCAGGGCCAGCAGGCGGCGGGCGTGGCGGTTGCTGGCCAGCAGCCGGCCCTCGGCGTCGAACACCATCAGCCCTTCCAGCGGCGTGCCCAGCAGCTCCGGGTGGCTGTGCAGGTGCAAGGCGATGCAGCCGCCAGGCGCGGTTTCGGTGAGGCGGTGTTCTATCAGCTCGGCGGTGGTGCGCAGCAGGGACAGCAGGCTGACAATGCCGCCGTGGGACAGCCGTGCCGAGGCGTCGGCCAGGCCGAGCAGGCCACGGGTGCGGGTGGCGATGGGCTCCGCCAGGCACAGCCCGCTGCCGCCGCCTGGTGCGCCGGCGACGGCTTCCATGCGGGCGCTGCCGGGGGCGATGGCGAGGTGGCCGATGGCGGCCAGCACCAGGCCGTCGCGGTCGGCCAGCAACACGGTGAGATCGGGGCTGTCCGCCAGTCGGTGCAATTGCTCGGCGGCCGGCAGGGCAAAGGCGAGCAGGTGCGCGCGGCTGCCGTCGGAATCCGCGGCAGGGGCTGGGGGCGTGGCGGGCATCGGGGAGAGGGCCAGCGCGCGGAAGGGATTGCGTTCCGGCGTCGCCGATGCCGCCGGCAAAGGGCAGGGGGGGCTGGAGGCGGCCATGCGAGCGCGAACGCAACAACCATGCCGTAGCGCAGCAATGCCGGCCGGGCAGCGATTGCTCCACGGTGTTGCGACGAAATGGAACAGGTGTTCAGAACTGGAACAGGCGCCTGCACACCCTGGTGCAACCGGCAGCAGGCGTCTCGCATACCTTGCCTGCGCTGTGCGTTCCGCGGGGCGTCCCCTGCTCCGCCCTTCGCGGGGGGCTGTTTCCCGCCGGTCAGCCGGCGTGGGCAAGCGCTGATGGCATGGTCCATGCTGAACCGGTGGGGCGACGCTCAGCGTTCGACATCAGCGAGTCGCTCAGGCAGCAGTGCCGGAACGTGCCCGCCATCATCAGCGGAGCCCCCGGCTCCACAAACGCGGTGCCTGCCGCGCCCGGCCAAGCCCCGGACGCGCTGGCGCAACGGTGAAAACAGGAGGAGACACCATGCTGTACGCATTGCCCGGCCAGGCCGGCGCCAAGGTCCAGTTCAAGAGCCGCTACGACAACTTCATCAACGGCAAGTGGGTCGCCCCGGTGCGCGGCCAGTACTTCGACAACGTCACCCCGATCACCGGCAAGGCCTTCTGCCAGGTGGCCCGCTCCACCGAGGAAGACATCACCCTGGCGCTGGATGCCGCCCACGCCGCCGCCGACAAGTGGGGCCGCACCTCGGTGACGGAGCGCGCCCAGGTGCTCAACCGCATCGCCGACCGCATGGAAGCCAACCTGGAAGTGCTGGCCTACGCCGAGACGGTGGACAACGGCAAGCCCATCCGCGAAACGCTGGCGGCGGACATCCCGCTCGCCATCGACCACTTCCGCTACTTCGCCGGCTGCGTGCGCGCCCAGGAAGGCAGCCTCTCCGAGGTGGACGAGAACACCGTGGCCTATCACTTCCACGAGCCGCTGGGCGTGGTCGGCCAGATCATCCCGTGGAACTTCCCCATCCTGATGGCGGCGTGGAAGCTGGCGCCGGCGCTGGCGGCGGGCAACTGCATCGTGCTGAAGCCGGCCGAGCAGACGCCCACCGGCATCCTGGTACTGATGGAGCTGATCGCCGACCTGCTGCCGCCGGGCGTGCTCAACGTGGTGAACGGCTTCGGCCTGGAAGCCGGCAAGCCGCTGGCCTCCAGCTCGCGCATCGCCAAGATCGCCTTCACCGGCGAAACCACCACCGGCCGGCTGATCATGCAGTACGCCAGCCAGAACCTGATCCCGGTGACGCTGGAGCTGGGCGGCAAGTCGCCCAACATCTTCCATGCCGACGTGGCCAACGCCGACGATGAGTTCTTCGACAAGGCCATCGAGGGCTTCGTGCTGTTCGCGCTCAACCAGGGCGAAGTGTGCACCTGCCCCTCACGCGCGCTGATCCACGAATCCATCTACGACCGCTTCATGGACCGCGCCCTGGCGCGGGTGAAGGCCATCAAGCAGGGCAGCCCGCTGGACACCGAGACCATGATCGGCGCCCAGGCTTCCAACGAGCAGGTCGAGAAGATCCTCTCCTACCTGGACATCGGCCGCCAGGAAGGCGCCCAGTGCCTCACCGGCGGCGGCCGCGCCCAGCTCGGCGGCGATCTGGCGGAGGGCTTCTACATCCAGCCCACGGTGTTCAAGGGCAACAACAAGATGCGCATCTTCCAGGAAGAGATCTTCGGGCCGGTGGTGTCGGTCACCACCTTCAAGGACGAAGCGGAAGCGCTGGCCATCGCCAACGACACCCTGTACGGCCTGGGCGCCGGTGTATGGACCCGCGACGGCAGCCGTGCCTACCGCTTCGGCCGCGCCATCAAGGCGGGCCGTGTATGGACCAACTGCTACCACCTCTACCCGGCGCACGCGGCCTTTGGCGGCTACAAGCAGTCCGGCATCGGCCGTGAGAACCACAGCATGATGCTGGACCACTACCAGCAGACCAAGAACCTGCTGGTGAGCTACAGCCCGAAGGCGCTCGGCTTCTTCTGATGCTCCTCCCTCCTGCTTGGTGAGCAGGCTTGGGGCGGCCGGGAACGGCCGCCCTTTTTGTTTTCCGGAAGGCGTTTTCCACGGAGGCAAGCGATGGTTCCGCGAGTGACTGCGACGCCGGCTGCGCTGGCGTTGATCGACAAACTGGCTGCCCAGCATGGCCCGCTGATGTTCCACCAGTCCGGCGGCTGCTGCGACGGCAGCTCGCCGATGTGCTACCCGCGCGGCGAGTTCCTCGTCGGCGACAGCGACGTGCAACTGGGCGAGATCGGCGGCGCGCCCTTCTACATCAGCCGCCCCCAGTTCGAATACTGGAAGCACACCCAACTCATCATCGACGTGGTCGAAGGCCGTGGCGGCATGTTCTCGCTGGAGAACCCGGAGGGTCTGCGCTTCCTGACCCGCTCGCGGCTGTTCGAGGATGCGGAGTGGGCGGAGATCGCGGCGGAGGACGCCCGGCTGGGGCGCTGAACGGGGGAGAGAAGCAGCAGCGCGGCCTTTGCCCGCCGGCGGTGCATGGAGGGCCGGGCTGGCGTTGGCGAGGTGAGCTTGGCGGACTCGCCCGGCGGATTCGTCGTGCACCGGGCCTGCCTGTTATCTCACTGGCCCTGGGGCGCACCAGCCGGCCTCCTTTCCCGCTGCCACGGCTGTCCAGCGCAGGCGGGAAAAGGCGGGGTGGGGGGAGGTGGGCAGGAGAGGGAAGCAGGGGGCAGCAAGGGGCAGGAAAGGCCAGAGAAAAAGAAGCGGCCCGGCGGATTGCCCGCCGGGCCGCTTCGCTTGCTGCTCAAGCTTGCTTGAACCCGGTCGCAGCCGGGCGCCATCGGCCGCGATCAGCGTCTGCCGCGCCCTGGCAGCATCCGCCCCAGCACGCTCCGCCCGCTCAGCGCATGCAGTACCACCGCGCCCAGGTGCAGCGCGATGAGCCCGATCAGCGTCCAGGCGCAGCCGGTGTGCAGGGCGTTGAACAAGGCGTTCCAGCCTTCGTCCGGCCAGCCGGCCTTGGGAATGACGATGCCGAAGACGCGCATCGGATAGGGCGTGAAGCTGCTGGAGAGATAACCCGCCAGCGGCGTCAGCAGCAACAGCAGGTAGAGCGCGCGGTGGCCCAGGCCGGCCAGCTTGCGTTCCAGCGCCCCCAGGCGGTTGTCCACCGGAGGCCGGTGGCGCAGCCGCCAGCCCAGGCGCAGTAGCAGCAGTGCCAGCGCCAGCAGCCCCAGCGACTTGTGCAGGGCGATGGCGGCGCTGCGCTCGGCGCCTTTGGGCATCTCGCCCATCGCCAGGCCGATGCCGATCAGCGCCAGCACCAGCAGCGCATGCAGCCAGTGCAGGGCGATGGCGCCGCCGGAGTAGCGCGGCGCCGCAGGGGGCGCCGCGCCGGCTCCGGCGGCCGCGGCCTCCCGACCCGGGAGGGCCGGGCTGCTCATGGCCACCCCGGCTCAGTCTTCATGCACGGTTTCCAGCCAGGCGCGGATGGCCCACATCGCCTCCTGGGTCAGCGTGCCTTCGAAGGGCGGCATGTACACCGCGCCGTTGCGCGACACGCCGTGGCGGATACGCTGGATGAAGTACTCATCGCCCTCGTTGCCCTTGGGCAACAGCCGCAGGTCGGGCGCGATGCCGCCGGAAACCGCGCCGATGCCGTGGCAACGGGCACAGTTCTGATTGAAGGCGGAGTCGCCGATGCGTACCGCCTCGGCGTTGCCCCGGTAGGGGTTGGCTTCCAGCCAGGGTTCGCCCAGCTGCTTCAGCTTGGAGGTGTCTACCGCCTGCGGCACCACGTCGCCATGGCCATGCGCGAAGCCGCCGGCCAGGGCCAGCACGGTGCCGGCGAGCGCACCGGCGAGCCGGGCGCGGGTGAATAGGCGGGGAGTCTCCTTCATCTCTTTTTTGCTCACTTTCCTGTTCCTCTTAAGGGGCATGGTGTCGATCCCGGCGGGGCCGGTTCGAGGGGGAAAGGGCAAGCTCCGTGCCACCGTGGCAGAAGCGGGGCAGAACGGGGGCGCGGCCAGGGCGCGGCCGCTGCCTGAAGCGGGCACTTGCACGCCGTGGAGGGACGGGGCGGGGTTGCTGTGGAAAAAGCGGCCATGTTGCAAGGAAATGGCAAGCTCCTTGCTACTTTCCGTTTCGGTGTGCTGGACGCCGGTTGCCACAATCTGGAGCAACCGTGTCATATTGGAACACCTGCGGCAGCCGGACAAAAAAAGACAAGCGCCGTAGGCAGGAAAGGAGGAGGAGGAGATGGGGCAGTTTCCCACGCCGGAGACGCAGGTCATGCGTCTGGCCGAGCTGCGACGACGTTTTCTCGAGCTGGGGCAGGTGCCGGAAGACGGGCTGACGCCCACGGTGCTGAAATCCTGGCAGCGCTGCCGCGAGCTAGGGGTTGCCGCCGGCGACCGCCACGAGCAGGGCGGCACCGGCCGCGCCGGGTTGTCGGAAGCCCGGGAGCGCAGCGAGTCGCTGCTGAATCACGCCAGCGGCATCATGGAGCATATCTTCGAGCAGATCCGCGCGTCGGGCAGCATGGTGCTGCTGGCCGACGCAGAGGGTCTGATCCTGCACGGGCTGGGCGATCCGGACTTCGTCGGCCGCGCCAACCGGGTTGCACTGCAGCCGGGCGCGAGCTGGAGCGAGACCGATCGCGGCACCAATGCCATTGGCACTGCGCTGGCCGAAGGCGCCGCGGTGGAGGTGTTCGGCCACGAGCACTACCTGGAACGCAACGGCGTGCTCACCTGCAGCGCGGCGCCGGTGTTCGATCCCTCCGGCCTGTTGCTGGGGGTGCTGGACATCTCGGCTGACTACCGCAATTACCAGCGCCATACCCTGGGGCTGGTACGGCTGGCGGTGCGGCTGCTGGAGCGGCGCCTGTTCGAGGCCGAGCATGCGCGCCAGATCCTGCTCGGCTTCCACTCCCGGCCGGAATGCGTGGGCGGCCTGCAGGAGGCGATGCTGGCGGTGGCCGCCGACGGCGAGATCATCGCCGCCGACGCCGCCGCCCGCGAGCTGCTGGGGCCGCTGCTCGCCAGCGGCCGTGGCACCGCCTTCGGCAATGTGTTCAAGACCGCCTTCGGCATCGCCATGGACAGGGGCGCGCGCGATCCCTCCTCCCTGCTGGCGCTGGAGCTGCGCAACGGCGCCACCGTCTATGCCCGGCTGCGTACCACCCTGCTGTGGCCGGGCAGTCGCAGCGAACGGCCGGCAGGCGAGCGCAACGGTACCGCCGCCCAGGCTCCGCGTGCCCAGGGCGTCGCCGCCACCACCTTGCATACCCTGGCCACCGGCGATGCCGGCCTGCAGCGTGCGCTGGACCGCGCCGCCCGCACCCTGGGCAAGGACATCCCGCTGTTGATCCAGGGCGAATCCGGCGTCGGCAAGGAGCTGTTCGCCCGCGCGGTGCACAACAGCGGGCCGCGTCGCGACGGGCCTTTCGTCGCGGTGAACTGCGCCGCCATCCCGGAGAACCTGATCGAGTCCGAGCTGTTCGGTTACACCGGCGGCGCCTTCACCGGCGCGCGGCGGGAAGGCGCGGTTGGCCGCATCCAGCAGGCCCACGGCGGCACGCTCTTCCTGGACGAGATCGGCGACATGCCGCTGGGCATGCAGGCGCGGCTGCTGCGGGTGCTGCAGGAGCGTTGCGTGACGCCGGTGGGGGCCAGCCGCCAGGTGGCGGTGGATATCTCGCTGGTCTGCGCCACCCATCGCCTGCTGCGCGAAGCGGTGCGCGACGGCAGCTTCCGCGAGGATCTGTATTACCGGGTGAACGGCCTCACGGTGACGCTGCCGCCGCTGCGCGAGCGCAGCGACATCGGCGCGCTGGTGGACAAGCTGCTGGCCGACGAGCTGGCGGATGCCGGCTTCCGCCGCAAGGTGGTGGTCGGTGAGGAGGTGATGCGCTTCTTCGAGGGCTATGCCTGGCCGGGTAACGTGCGCCAGCTGCACAACGTGATCCGGGTCGCGGTGGCGCTGCTGGATGAGGATGAGACCGAGATCCTGCCGCAGCACCTGCCGGAGGAACTGTTCGGCGCCGACCCGGCCGACCTGCGCAGGCCGGCGGCGCTGGCCGAGTCACCCTTGCCCGGCTATGGCCGGCCGGCCAGCGGCGGGGCGGCGGTGGGGCGCAGCCTGGACGAGGTGGAGCGGGAGACCATCGCCGCGGTGATGCAGGAGGTGGGCGGCAATGTGTCGGCGGCGGCGCGGCGGCTGGGCATCAGCCGCAACACGCTGTACCGCAAGCTGGGAAGGAATCCCTGAACGCGCCGGCGTGGCGGTGGTACCGGGGGCAGAGGCGATTGCCCGCGATGGCAATTGCATGGTCGGCCAGTGGCCGGAAGCTCCTGCAAAGGCGGCCGGGAGGCTGCGCGAGCAGAAAAAAGCCCGGCGCGCCGCGGGCAGGGAGGGCTGCGGAGTGGTGCAGCCGATGGTGACGCCCCGCGGCACGCCGGGCGCCGGCGCTTCCGCAAGGGAAGGCCGGCGCAAGCTCAGGCGCGCAGCAGCGCCTTGACCAGGCGCTCGGAGAGCTGGTCGGCGGTGAATTGCGGTTCGTTGGGCGGGTACAGTTCGACTTCGTCCAGCGGGTAGCCGCTTTCGCGCGCCAGGGTCAGCAGTTCCTTGATCTTCTGGCAGGAGCGCAGCTGCTCACCCAGCGCCGCGTCGCTGCGGGCCTTGTCCGAAAAGGCCTTGATGTCCTTGATTGCCATATCGTCCATTCTCGATTGCATTGATGACGGGAGGCGCCAGGCGCCCCACCGACGCGCGAACGCCGGCGGGCGCCGTTCTGCAAATTTGATGCCGTCGGGAGCGGGTTTTGCGCTCCTTTTTTGTTTTCAATAAAAACAAAAGCTTATGGCGAATCCTGCGCCTTGTTGAAGCTTGCCAGGCCGCTGCTTTCGGCGGTTTTGCGACATTGTGCGCAGGATGTCGCAAGCCTTGCAGAGCAGCCCGGCAAGCGGGCGCAGGCTCAGAAGCGGTAGCCCAGTTCCAGCCAGTATTGCCGGCCTTTCTCGTACTTGACGCCGTAGTCGCCGTCTTCGATCTCGTTCTTGCGGCTCAGTAGGTTGTCGATGGAGAGGGCGACGAAGGCTTCCTGACCGGCGGCCACAGGCAGGCTCCAGTTCAGCCGCATGTCCCAGGCGATGGCCTTGCCGAACTTGTGCTTCTCCCATACCTGCGCGGTGCCGCCGTCATAGGGCACGCTGGTGCCGGTATTGACCATCTTTTCGAAGCCGTCGCGCACGCGGAAGAAGTTGCCCACGGTCAGGCGCCAGGCGGGAATCTGGGTGTTGAGCAGCAGGCGCGCGGTCCACGGCCGGGCGTAGTTGTCCGCCGGGCGGTCACCGTAGGCCATGGCCTTGCCGTCATAGATGATGGTGCGATCCACGCCGCCGGTGAGTTCGCTGATGACGTCGCTGTAATTGGTATGCGAAGTGGTGACGCTGGTCTTGTCGACCGCCAGCAGCACATGGGTGGCGGTGCCGCTGAAACGGATGGGCTGGTCGGTTTCGGCGGTGAGGGTCCAGCTGCGGGCGTCGGAGTAGCCGACGTTGTCGGCGTAATAGTTGGCGGCGGAGCGCAGGTGCATCACCAGTTCGTCGCGGCTCTCGCGCAGCACTCGCTTCAGGCTCCAGGTGGTGCCGGCCCACTTCTGGCTCAGGCCCAGCATCTTCTCGTCCACATAGGGCACTTTCATGTCGCCGGTCTTCCACATGCTCCAGGTGGTGGACTGTACGGGCGCGGCCCAGTCGGTGAGCAGGCCGCCGCTGAGGCTGCGGACCTGGGTAGTGGATTGCAGCGCCAGCCGCTCGGCACGGGTGTAGTTGTCCATGAAGTTGCGGGCGTAGTAACGGTTGAGGCCGCCTTCCAGCCGGGTGGAGCCATTGCCGAAAACGTCCCAGAACGCTGCGGAGCGTGGCGACCAGGTGGCCTCGGGGGCGAGCTGGTCGGCGTCATAGCGCAGGCCCAGGCGCAGGCGCACGTCGCCCAGTTTCATGTCGTCCTGTAGGTAGAAGGCACGGCTGGTGTTCTCCACCGCGAAGCTGCCGGCGAAGTAGATCAGGCGGGAGCGCAGGTACTGGCCGGCGGCGCTGCTGTTCCAGGGCGTGGAGAGCGAGCAGGTTTCGGTATCCACGCCGCCGCCCACCATGTTGCAGGTGCTGGTGTCGGCGGAGGTGGTGTATTGGGTGTATTGGGTTTTACGCTCGTAGTCGAAACGCTGGTGGCTGAGTTCCAGGCCCGCCTGGATGCGGTGCTCCAGGCCGAGCAACCGGAAGGCTTCCCAATCGGCCTTGGCCTGGTAGCTCACCGTTTCCTGCGTTTGGTCCACATCGCCGAAGCCGCCTTCGTAGCTCATCCAGCCGGTCGCGCTGCTCGCGCTGGTCTGCAGGCCCCAGTTCTTGTCGGCGGAATAGCGCCAGCCCTTCCAGGTGGTGCCGTCGGATTCGCGTGAGCTTTCCATCTTGTTCCAGGTGAGGCGGTGGTTCACCGTGGCCTTGCCGAGCGCGTGGTGCAGGCCGAGATTGACGCCGTAGCCGCCGCTGCGCAGATCAAAATCGCTGTTCCTGGCGTCGGCGATGAAGTAGCTGCCGCCGGCCGGGGCGTAGAGCAGCGAGAAGTCGCCGCCGAGCTCGCCGCCCGGTGTCCAGAAGCCGCGCAGGAAGTAGTTGTCGCTATAGCGGGACTGGACCTTGTCGCTGTCGTCGCCCTGGCTGTTGCCGCGGCTGTAGCCCTTGAGCGGAATCTCAGAGGTGCGGCGCACCACGCTGCCGATGAGGCCGAGGTTCTCGGTGGGTTTGCCCTGCAGCGCCAGGCGGTAGGTCCATTTCTCGAAATCGGGCTGGGTGTTCTCGGTGGCGGACCAGGCGGCGATCTCCTCCTGCGCCGGGCTGAGGTACTGCTTCATCCACTCGGAGCGGGTGTGCTCCACCGACACCTGGCCGCCGAAGCTGCGGGTGGGCGCGCAGGTATCCGCCTCCACCACGCCGCCGGAGAAGCGGCCGAACTCGGCGGGCACGTTGGCATCCCGCACGGTGATGTTGCACAGCAGGCTGCTGTCGATGGCGAAGCCCTGGCTGGCCGAGGGCGGCGCGGCGTTGTTGTTGGAGCCGCTGGTGCCGTCTGCCGTGCGGTTGGCCGGGTTGATGTCGTTGTTGATGGACATGCCATCCATGCGGTAGAGGTTGGTGTAGTACTTGGCGCCGTTGATGCTGATGTCCGCCGGCGCGATCTCGCCCTGGTTGCCGCTCGCCAGCTGGTTGTTGTCGAACTGCACGCTGGGATGGATGCGCAGTAGGCTGGTGATGTCGCCATTGCCGCCGGCCAGAGCGTCGATCTTCTCGCGGTCCAGGCTCATGCTGCCCATGGACTCCGCCTGCGCCACCACCCGCACCTCCGGCAGCAGGCCGGCGGTGACGTCCACCTGCGGCAAGGCGGTTTCCTTGCCGGCCTCCACCACTACCACGTTGCCCGGCCGCAGCGCGAAGCCTAGGCCGCTGCCTTCGAGCAGACGCTCCAGCGCCTGCAGCGGGGTCAGCATGGCTTTCAGCGCCGGGCTGCTGCGGCCGCGCACCAGCGCCGGATCGAACACGATCTGCAGCCTGGCCTGGTCGCCAAGGGAGAACAGGGCCTGTGCCAGCGGCTGCGCGGGGAGGTCGAAATGCTGCGCCGTTGCGGCGGCCTGGGCGAGCGCGGAGGAGGGGGTGGCAATGCCCAGGGTCAGACCCAGGTTCAGGCCGAGGGCCAGCGCGAGCGGGGCGATGCGGCGCGGGGCCAGGGGGGCAAGGGGGGAGCGGCGGGCGCCGGCGGCGGGCATGTGGAACGTCCTCGAATGGGCTTGAGTACCCGTAGGACGCATGGCCGCGCCGGCCACCTCACCCCCTTGCTTCATTTTTCCTTTGTGAGCGTTCTGCGGGTGCGGCGCCCGGCAGGGCCGCCGCCTCACTCGCGCAACAGGATGAGGCCGGGCAGCAGGCTTGCCCGCAGGCCGCTGCCGGCGGCCAGCGCGGCGGCGGCGGCGTCCGGGTCGCGCGCATCCACCACTGCGGAGAGCCGGCGCTGGCGGGCGACGTCGCCCAGCACTAGTACCGGCTTGTGGGTGTAGCGGCCCAGCCGCTCCGCCGCCTCGGCGACGCTGACGTCGTCGAAGCCCAGCATGCCATGCGTCCAGCTTTCGCCGGCGGCGCTGGCCTGGGCCGCGGCGAGGGCGCCTGCGTCTGCCACCGTGGCCGACTCGCCGGTGCGGAGCACGCGGCTGGCGGGTGGATCGCAGGGCAGGCAGCGCACTTCGACCCGGCTCTCGTACACCGCGACGCGGGTCGCATCCTCGGTGCGTTCGACTTCGAAACGGGTGCCCAGCGCGGTGGCGCTGGCGGTGTTGGTGAGGACGACGAAGGGCGGCAGGCCGCCGGCGCTGCTGCGTACCTGGAATAGCGCGCGGCCGCGCAGCAGCCGGACTTCGCGCCGCCCGCCATCCTCGCGGTAGGTGATGGCGCTGTCGCTGTCGAGGATGGCGGTGGAGCCGTCGGCCAGGGTGAGGGTGAGAATTTCGCCGGTGGCTGCAATGTGGTCGGCGCGCAGGTGCAGCACCGCGGCGGGGCCGAGGCCGCCGGCCAGCAGGCTGCCGGCGAGCAGCAGCGCCAGCACCGCGCTCTTGCGCCGGCGCGGGGCGAGGCGGTTACGGTCTACCTGGCCGAGTTGTTGCCACAGGCGTTCCAGTTTGCGGTAGGTGGCGGCGTGGTCGGGGTGGGCGGCGTACCAGCTGTCGAAGGCGTTTTCCTCGGCGGCGCTGAGGGCGCCGCGGCCGCGCCGCACCAGCCAGCGGCTGGCTTCCACCGCGACCGGGTCGTCGGCGCCGCGCTTGGCCATGCTCATGCGGCCCTCAGTCGGGCAGTACGGCGTGGCAGGCGAGCAGCACCCGCATCATGTGCTTTTCCACCGCGCTGACGGAGATGCCCAGGCTGGCGGCGGTCTGGGCGTAGCTGAGGCCGTCCAGCTTGTGCAGCACGAAGACTTCCACGCTGCGTGGCGGCAGCGCGGCGATGGCGGCCTCCAGCCGGCGCAGCGTCTGGCGCAGGGCGGCGATCTCCAGCGTGTCCGGCGCGCCGTTCTGCTCGGCCAGGCCGGCGGCGTATTCCCCTAGCACCGTCTGCTCGCGGGCGCAGCGGCGATGCCAGTCCATGGCGATGTTGGCGGCGACGCGGAACACATAGGCGCGGTGATTGGCCGGCTCGGTGGCGGGGCGGGCGCCGGCCAGCCGCAGCCAGGTGTCCTGCGCGCAGTCGCGGGCGATGTCGCGCGAGCCGGTGCGGCGGGCGAGGAAATCGACCAGTTCGCGGTAGTGGTCGAGTACGGCGTCGGCGAGCGGGGACATGGCAGAGAAGGGCAGGGCCGCCGCCGGGAGTAAGGCCGGGCGCGGCTTGCGGCGTCGTTGAATTGGCGATGATGGTAATGATTATCATTTGTGTGCGCAAGGAATTATGACGAAAGGCGTAGTTCTGCGGCGCCCAGCCTCGCCTCGCCCTGGGCTGTGCCATCCCGCGCGGGCTCAGCGTGCAGCTTCCCCGCCCTGGCCGATCTCCGCCGCGCTGGCCGGCCCCTGCCGCGGCGGCGCGGAGATGGACTGCAGGAAGGCGAACAGCGCTTTCTTCTCCGCCGCGGACAGGCCCAGCGGGCGGATCTCCGCCGAGGTGCGCGGGTAGTCGGGGTCGTACTTGGCGAGGCCCACTGGCGGCGTCTGTACCATGCCGGCGTCGTACATGGCGATCACGCCCTGGTTCTCGGTGAGCGGGAAGGCGCCGTTATGCATGTAGTTGCCGGTGTGCATCACGTCGCGCAGCGAGGGCGTGCGGAAGCGGCCGATGTCGGCGGCGCGGCCGGTGACGGTGTAGCGGCCGAGGTCCTCCAGTTCGCGGCCGTAGTAATGCAGGCCGTTGCTGTGGAAGCGGTTGTCGGAGAACAGCGGGCCGTTGTGGCAGTTGATGCAGCGCGCCTTGGTGCGGAACAGGTGCAGGCCCCACAGGGCGTCGTCCGACAGGGCGTGGCGCTCGCCCTTGAGGAAGCGGTCGAAGGCGCTTTCGCGGCTGACGATGGTGCGTTCGAAGGTAGCCAGCGCCTGGGCGATGCGCTGGATGTCGATGCGCGCGTCGCCGAAGGCGGCGGCGAACAGCGGCGGGTATTCCGGCGCGGCGGCGATGGCGGCGGCGGCGCGGTCGAGCGGCTGGTGCATCTCGAAGGGGTTGGCGATGGGGCCCCGCGCCTGTTCTTCCAGCGTGGCGGCGCGGCCGTCCCAGAACAGGCTGGTGGCGTAGGCGGTGTTGAGGATGGTCATGGCGTTGCGCTCGCCGAGCTGGCCGGCGTCGCCAGGCGAGAGCGGGCGGCGATCGGTCCAGCCGGTGGCGGGGTCATGGCAGCCGGCGCAGGCGAGGCTGCCGCCGTGCGACAGGCGCTTGTCGAAGAACAGCGCCTGGCCGAGGGCGACCTTGGCCTCGGAGTAGGAGTTGTCCGCCGGGAAGGGCGGCGGCGGCAGCAGGCCGAGGTCGCTGAAGCCGTCGGCGACGCTGGCGTCCACCGTGGGGGCGGGCCAGTCCGGCTGCTGCGCCTGGCCGGGGCGGTAGCGCAGGTAGCGCTCGCGCAGGGCGTCGAGTTCGGCCTGGGTGGGCAGGGTTTCGTCCGGCGTGGGGCGGACGGGCATGGGGGGGCGGTCCGTGGTGGCGATCAGCAGCACGCGGGCGCGTTCGCCGGCTTCGGCGGGGCGGGGCTGGCCTTGCTGCAGCACTTCGCCGTTGTTGCCTGCGATCCAGTAGGCCTGGTCCGCGGCGAAGTGGGGGAAGGCGCTGGGGAACTGGCGGACCTCCGGGGTGGCGGGCGCTTTTGCC
This sequence comes from Azoarcus indigens, assembly GCF_004361735.1. Lineage (GTDB taxonomy): Bacteria > Pseudomonadota > Gammaproteobacteria > Burkholderiales > Rhodocyclaceae > Azoarcus > Azoarcus indigens. Next base: position 43,330 of record NZ_SNVV01000019.1, read on the forward strand.
CCGGCTGCCTCGGCTGCGGCAGTGGCGATTTGCTGCAGGCGGGCGAGCTCGGCGGCGGTGGGCAGCCGCCAGGCGGCGGTGTTGCAGCGCTGCTGGCGGCGGGCGGTGTCGATCAGGGTCTGCACGGCGGCGTGGCCGTGGGGGTGATTGGGGCTCGCCGCGGCAGTGGAAGGGGCGAGCCACAGCGTGCTGTGGCGCAGGAGGTCGGGCAGGCGGGCGTCGTCTACGCATTCCCAGGCGGTAGCGTCTTCGCTGATCGGCCGGCCGGCGGCATCCAGCCGGATGTAGGGCGGGCCGAGGCGGGAGGCGATGGCCGGCGCATCCTTCAGCGGCGTACCGCGCACCAGGCGGACAAAAGCGGTGTCGCGGCGCGACAGGGCCGCGGTGGGCAGGCTGGCGTGTTCGCCGTCGAACCAGACGGCGACGATGCCTTCGGCGCGCCAGCTGCGGCTGCTCCAGTAGGGGCCGGGCCGGGCGTAGGGGAAGGCCTCGTGGTCTATGGCTGCCTTGCCGCCGCTGGCCAGTTCGGGCTGGAGCAGCGTCCGCAGCTCGCGCTCGTTGGGGACGCGCCAGTCGTCATGGCCGCACAGGCGCTGCTGCTGGGCGCGGCGCAAGTGGGCGGCGACGCTGCAGGCGCCGGAGGGGCAGTCCCGGGCGTCATCGGTCTGAGGCAGGCGGGTGGCGTCGGCGGCGTCGCGCTCCCAGCTGAGGCCGGTGCTGCGATCCAGCGTACAGGCGGGGCCGGTGGCGAAGCGCGCGACGCTGTCCTCCGCCGTCGTGGGTGCGGCAGTGGCCGCGGGCCGGCTGGGGCCGTCGCCCTGACAGGCGGCGAGCAGGAACAGCAGGGGGGCAAGCGGGCGCAGCCATCGATTCATCGTTCGGACTCCGGAAGCGGCGGCGCGGAGCTGGCCGCCAGGGCAGGACGAACGTAAGACGTGTGGCGGGGCGGTTTACCTCACCCCTGGCGCTGCGCCTTTTCGGGAGTGGCTGCTGCGGCTATGTGGTGGGCGCAGGCGCGTGGGCTTTGCGGCGCGCGGAGGGGCCGCCGCTCCAGTCCAGCAGCCGGGAGGGCGTCGCCCTCAGCCGTCCCGCCCGGCCACCCAGTGACCGGACTTGCCGCCCTGCTTCTCCAGCAACTGGATGCCTTCCATGCGCATGCCGCGGTCTATCGCCTTGCACATGTCGTAGATGGTGAGCAGGCCGATGTTGACCGCGGTGAGCGCTTCCATCTCCACGCCGGTGCGGCCCACGGTTTCGGCGGTGACGGTGCAGGACACCGCGCTGGCGGCCTGGTCCACCTCGAATTCCACTGCAACGCGGGTGAGCGGCAGCGGGTGGCACAGCGGGATCAGGTCGCTGGTGCGCTTGGCGGCCTGGATGGCGGCGATGCGGGCGACGCCCAGCACGTCGCCCTTCTTGGCGCTGCCGCTGACGATGGTCGCCAGCGTTTCCGGCCGCATCAGGATGCGACCGGTGGCGACGCCGACGCGGCGGGTTTCCGCCTTGGCGCCGACATCCACCATATGGGCCTGACCCTGGGCGTCGAAGTGGGTCAGGCCGGAGTCGGCGGTGGAGTGGGGGCTGGGGGAGGGGGGCAAGTCGCTCATTTCGGAGGCGCGGGGTATGCTGCTACAAGTGGAAACAGGCCACACGGAACGGGTCCGTGGGGGCCGTTATCATAGCAGCCCATGATGCGCAGACCTCTCGCCCTCCTGCTCAGCCTCGCGCTGGCCTTCCCCGCTCCCGCCGCCACCTTGCCGGATCTCGGCGACGTCGGCGCGTCCGACCTTTCACCCGCCGCCGAACGCCGCATCGGCGAGGAAATCATCGCCCAGATCCGTTGGCGCGACGCCGCCTACCTGGACGATCCGGAAGTCGAGGAATACGTGAACCGGTTGGGCCGCAAGCTGGCGGCGGTCAGCAACAACCCCGGCCAGGCCTTCGACTTCTTCGTCGTCAAGGACAGCACGCTGAACGCCTTCGCCCTGCCGGGCGGCTACATCGGCGTGCATACCGGGCTGATCCTGGCGGCAGAGAGCGAGTCGGAGCTGGCCTCGGTGCTGGGCCACGAAATCGCCCACGTCACCCAGCGCCACATCGCCCAGATGGTAGGCCACCAGAGCCAGGCCGGCATGGTGATGCTGGCTTCGCTGCTGGTGGCGGTGCTGGCGGCGCGCAGCAACTCCCAGGTCAGCGAGGCGGCGCTGGCGGCTGGCCAGGCCGGTGCGCTGCAATCCCAGCTCGGCTACTCGCGCGACTTCGAGCGCGAGGCCGACCGCGTCGGCCTGCAGACGCTGGATGCCGCCGGCTTCGACGTGCGCGGCATGCCCGGCTTCTTCGAGCGCCTGCAGCGCGCCAGCCGGCTGTATGAGAACAATGCGCCGGCCTATCTGCGCACCCACCCGCTGACCTCCGAGCGGATCTCCGACATGGAGAACCGCGCCAGCGCCCTGCGCTACCGCCAGGTGCCGGATTCCGACGACTTCCGCTTCGTGCGCGCCAAGCTGCGCGCCCAGGCCGGCAGCCCGACCGACGCCCTCCGCGACATGGAGAGCCGGGTGGCGCAGACGCCGTCCGATTTCACCGTGCGCTACGGGCTCGCCCGCGCCCAGTTGCGCGCCAACCGGCTGGACGACGCGGAAGCCACGCTGGCGCAGGCACGCAAGGAAGCGCCACCTTCCCCCTTCATCGAGACCCTGGCGGCGGAACTGCGGACGGCGCGCAAGGACCCCGCCGGCGCGGTGACGCTGCTCAGCGCCGCACGCAAGAGCTTCCCCGCCAGCACCAGCCTGCGCTACGCGCTGATCGATGCCCAGATCCAGGCCCATCGCCCGGCGGATGCCGCCGCTGGCGCGCGCGAAGGCATACAGGCGCGCGGCGACGACGTGCGCCTGTGGCAGCTGCTGTCGCGCGCCAATTCCGAGCTGGGCAAGCGCACCGCCCAGCACCGCGCCCAGGCCGAGGTCTATGTGCTGCAGGGCACGCTGCCGGCGGCGATCGAGCAACTGGAGCTGGCGCGCAAGGCCGGCGATGGCGATTTCTACGAGCTGTCGGCGGTGGATGCGCGGCTGCGCGATCTGAAGATCCGCCTTACCGAAGAGCGCCGCGACCGCGACCAGCGCTAGGCGCAGCAGCGCCCGCGCGGCTGGCTGCGGCTTTTCCCGCGGCCGGCGATTCCATTAATATCCGCGGGTTTTCTGATAAAGGACGAGCAATGGACTTCGACAAGGAAGTGGATGCGCGTGGCTTGAACTGTCCGCTGCCCATTCTGCGCACCAAGAAGGCGCTGGCCGACATGCAGCCGGGACAAGTGCTGCGGATCGTCGCCACCGACCCCGGTTCGGTCAAGGATTTCCAGGCCTTCGCCAAGCAGACCGGCAACGATCTGCTGCAGCAGAGCGAAACCGCCGACAAGGCCTTCGAGTTCTACATGAAGCGCAAGTAAGCCTGGCGCTGCCGGATGCGGAACGGGCCGCCCCCAGGGGCGGCCCGTTCCATTTGCGCGGCCCGCAAGGCGAGCCGCACGTCGTGCTTCAGCGGCTGGCGAGCTTGGCCAGCTGCGGCCGCAGCTTCTCCAGCGTGGAGTGGAAGCCTGCCAGGCGCTCGCGTTCCTGCTGCACCACCGCCGCCGGCGCGCGTTCGACGAAGCTGGCGTTGCCCAGCTTGCCTTCGGCCTTGGCCACCTCGCCTTCGAGGCGGGCGATCTCCTTGCCCAGGCGATCGCGTTCGGCGGCGACGTCGATCTCCACCTTCAGCATCAGCCGGGTTTCGCCGGCTACCGCCACCGGCGCGACTTCGTCCGCGCCGATCTCGGTGACCACTTCCACTTCCGACAGCTTGGCCAGGCCGGCGAGGTAAGGCGCGTAGGCGTTCAGCGTCTCCGGCTTGCCGGCGGCCACCAGCGGCAGGCGCTGGGCGGGTGAGATGTTCATCTCGCCACGCAGGTTGCGGCAGGCGTAGATCATGGCCTTCAGTTCGGCGACCTGCGCCTCGGCGGCCTCGTCGATGCGGGCGGCGTCGGCCGTCGGGTAGCGCGCCAGCATGACGCTGTCGGCATCCTTGCGGCCGGCGAGTGGCGCCACCGTCTGCCACAGCTCTTCGGTGATGAAGGGCAGCAGCGGATGGGCGAGGCGCAGCACGGTCTCCAGCACCCGCAGCAGGGTACGGCGGGTGGCGCGCTGCTGCGCCGGTGTGCCGCCCTGCACCTGCACCTTGGCCAACTCCAGGTACCAGTCGCAGTACTCGTCCCAGACGAATTCGTAGACCGAGCGCGCCACCATGTCGAAGCGGTAGGCGGCGAACTGCTCGGCCACCTCGGTTTCGGTGCGCTGCAGGCGGGAGACGATCCAGCGGTCGGCGAAGGAGAAGTCGAGATCGGCTTCAGCCGCCTCGACGCCGCAATCCTGGCCTTCGCAGTTCATCAGCACGAAGCGGGTGGCGTTCCACAGCTTGTTGCAGAAGTTGCGGTAGCCCTCGCAGCGGGCGAGGTCGAACTTGATGTCGCGCCCGGGGCTGGCGAGCGAGGCGAAGGTGAAGCGCAGCGCGTCGGTGCCGAAGGCGGGGATGCCGTCGGGGAATTCCTTGCGCGTCTTCTTCTCGATGCTCTGCGCCTGCTTCGGGTTCATCAGGCCGAAGGTGCGCTTCTTCACCAGTTCGTCCAGGGCGATGCCATCGATCAGGTCGATCGGGTCGAGCACGTTGCCCTTGGACTTGGACATCTTCTGGCCTTCCGCGTCGCGGATCAGGCCATGCACATAGACGTGCTTGAACGGGATCTTGCCGGTGATCTGCTTGGTCATCATGACCATGCGGGCGACCCAGAAGAAGATGATGTCGAAGCCGGTGACCAGCACGGTGGACGGCAGGTAGAGGTCCAGCGCCGGGTTGCTCTTTTGCGGCCATTCCGGCGTCCAGTCCAGCGTGGAGAAGGGCCACAGCGCGGAGGAGTACCAGGTGTCCAGCACGTCCTCGTCGCGGCGCAGCGCGCCGGTGTAGCCGTCCTGCGCCGCCAGGGCGCGGGCTTCGTCCTCGTCGCGGGCGACCCAGCATTGGCCATCGTCACCGTACCAGGCGGGAATCTGGTGGCCCCACCACAGCTGGCGTGAGATGCACCAGTCCTGGATGTTCTTGAGCCACTGGTTGTAGGTGTTGACCCAGTTCTCCGGGTAGAACTTGATCTCGCCGGATGCCACCACCTCCAGCGCCTTCTCGGTGATGCTCTTGCCGTCCGCGCCCGGCTTGCTCATGGCGACGAACCACTGGTCGGTCAGCATCGGCTCGATGACGACGTTGGTGCGGTCGCCGCGCGGCACCATCAGCTTGTGCGCCTTGACCTCGACCAGCAGGCCGGCGTCCTCCAGCTCGGCGACCACCTGGTCGCGCGCCGGTACCCGGTCCAGCCCGGCGACGGAGGTGGGCATGGCGACGCTGCCCTTGGCCTGGCCGGCGGTGTCGAACACCTCGGCGTCCGCGGGCACCGCGCCTTCCAGCGTCAGCACCACGATCATGTCCAGCTTGTGGCGCTGGCCGACGGCATAGTCGTTGAAGTCGTGCGCCGGGGTGACCTTGACGCAGCCGGTGCCGAATTCGCGGTCGACGTAGTCATCCGCGATGATGGGGATGCGGCGGCCGGTGAGCGGCAGCTCGACCGTCTTGCCGATCAGGCTGGCGTAGCGTTCGTCTTCCGGATGCACCATCACCGCGACGTCGCCCAGCAGGGTTTCCGGGCGGGTGGTGGCGACGGTGAGGCCGCGCAGCCCGCCGATGGGGCCGTCGGTGAAGGGGTAGAGGATGTGGTAGAGCTTGCCGTCTTCTTCCTCGGACACCACCTCCAGGTCGGACACCGCGGTGCCGAGCTTGGGGTCCCAGTTCACCAGGCGCTTGCCGCGGTAGATCAGGCCTTCGTTGTAGAGGCGGACGAAGGTTTCGGTGACGGTCTTCGACAGGCCGGCGTCCATGGTGAAGCGCTCGCGCTTCCAGTCCGGGCTGGTGCCCAGGCGGCGCATCTGCCGGGTGATGGTGCCGCCGGAGTATTCCTTCCACTCCCACACCTTCTCCAGGAACTTGTCGCGGCCGAGGTCATGGCGCGACACGCCCTGGGCGTCCAGCTGGCGCTCGACGACGATCTGGGTGGCGATGCCCGCATGGTCGGTGCCCGGCTGCCACAAGGTGTTGTCGCCCCGCATGCGGTGGTAGCGGGTGAGCGCGTCCATGATGGTCTGGTTGAAGCCGTGGCCCATGTGCAGCGTGCCGGTGACGTTGGGCGGCGGCAGCAGGATGCAGAAGGCGTCCGGATTGGTCGTGTCGAGGCCGGCGTCGAAATAGCCGCTGTTTTCCCATTGGGGGTACCAGCGCGATTCGATCGCTGCCGGCTCGAAGCTCTTGGCCAGTTCCATGTTGTTTTAGCGCGCTTTCAGGCAAAACGCGGATTATAGCGGATGCCACCGGCCTGCCCTGCAAGGGTGCGCGCCGGCTGGGGAGGGGCGGGATTACTCTTCGCCGCCGTCCAGGCGGCGGGCGATGCGCTCGGAGAGCGTGGGGAGCAGGGTGGCGCGCAGGTGGGCGAGCGCTTGCGTGCGCACCCGTTCGGCGAGGCTGTCCAGCTCGCGGGAGAGAATTTGCGGCAGCTCGCTGGCGAGCCAGGCCTCGACCTCGCGGGAGATCTCGGTGTCCAGGCGGACGAGTTGCTCGACCTGGTGCGGATTCGGGGAGGCTGGCGCCGCTTGTGGTGTTGGCGTGGGCGCAGAGAAAGTCTGGGCGGGCTGAACTGGAGGCTGTGGCGGCAAGGGAGCCACGGCCGGCTGTACCGCCGGCGCGATGCCCGGCAACGGCGCCCTCTTCGGTGGCAGCAGCGCTTCCGGCGGCAGTTCGTCCTCATCCACCACGTCGGTGAGGATGGGCAGGTCGTCGTCGGCCGCTGTGGTGGTCTCGCCGCGGTGACGGTTCAGCAGGGCGTCGGCCTGGCCCAGCAGGGCGTCGGCGCGCTGCAGTTCCTCCTCGGCATCGGCGCGGGGCGGCCAGTTGCTCATAGGGCCACCCGGCGCTCGGCGTCGAAGGCCTTCAGCGGCAGTTCGCGCGCCTTGTACTGCATCCAGCGATGGCGTGCCGGCGCCTTCTCGGCTTCTGCCTGGCCGACGATCTCCACTACCATGCGGAAGCGGTCGAAGCCCGGCGGCAGGTCTTCGGCGAGGTTCACCAGCAGGTCGGTGTGCGGCCAGTCGGTATCGCTGCCGGGCACGCCCAGCACCACTGGCGTTTCCGCCGCCAGCGGCGAGTTGTTGGAGACGTGGGGCAGGAAGGCCAGCGGATCACTGGTCCACATCATCAGATCCAGCTTGCGCGCCTGCACCCCATCCGGCAGCCGCACCGCAACCTGGCGGCCGCCGGCATGGGCGCGGGCGACCAGCTCGCAGGCCAGGGCGAGCCGGTCCGGGGTGTTGTGATAGAACTGGACCTTGGTCACCAGCCTCAGCCTGCCTGGCCGCCGGCGCGGGCGATCAGGAACTCGGTCAGCAGTGGCACCGGCCGGCCGGTGGCGCCCTTGGCGTCGCCGGAGATCCAGGCGGTGCCGGCGATGTCCAGGTGCGCCCACTTGTAGGCCTTGGCGAAGCGCGACAGGAAGCAGGCGGCGGTGATGGTGCCGCCGTAGCGGCCGCCGATGTTGCCCATGTCAGCGAAGTTGCTCTTCAGCAGCTCCTGGTATTCCTCCCACAGCGGCAGCTGCCAGGCGCGGTCGCCGGACTCGGTGCCGCGCTTGAGCAACTCGGCGGCGAGATCGTCGTCATTGGCCAGCAGGCCGCTGGGGATCTTGCCCAGCGCGACCACGCAGGCGCCGGTGAGGGTGGCGATGTCGATCACGCATTCCGGCTTGAAGCGCTCGGCGTAGGTCAGCGCATCGCACAGGATGAGGCGGCCTTCGGCGTCGGTGTTGAGCACTTCTATGGTCTGGCCCGACATGGAGGTGACCACGTCGCCCGGCTTGGTGGCGCTGCCGCCCGGCATGTTCTCGGTGGCGGGCACGATGCCGACGAGGTTGATCGGCAGGCCGAGGCTGGCGACGGCCTTGAAGGTGCCGATCACGCTGGCGGCGCCGCACATGTCGTACTTCATCTCGTCCATCTCGGCGGCCGGCTTCAGCGAGATGCCGCCGGTGTCGAAGGTGACGCCCTTGCCGACCAGCACCACCGGCTTGGCCTTCGCCTTGCCGCCCTTGTACTGCATGACGATGAACTTGGGCGGCTGGTGCGAGCCGCGGGCCACCGACAGCAGCGAGCCCATGCCCAGCTTCTCCATGTCGGCGCGTTCCAGCACCTCGACGCCGAACTTGAACTCCTTGCCCAGCGCCTGGGCGGTTTCGGCCAGATAGGTCGGCGTGCAGACGTTGCCCGGCTGGTTGCCCAGATCGCGGGTGAGCGCCATACCGGCGGCGATGGCCTGGCCGCGCTTGACCGCGGCCTCCAGCGCGGCGCTGCTCTTTTCGCCGGTCAGCAGGGTGATCTTGCGTGCGCCGCGTTCCTTCTTGGCTTCCTTGGAGGGGGCTTTCTTCGGTTCGAAGCGGTAGGCGCCGTCGGCGATCAGGCGGGCGGCCTGCTGCAGGCGCCAGGCGAGGTCACGGCCGGAGGTGGGTGCCGCATCCGCCAGGGCAACCGCCGCGTCCTTGGCGACGGTGCCGGCCAGGGCCTTGGCGGTGGCGGTGAGGGCGTCGCGGAAGGCTTTGTCGCCGAAGTCCTCGGCCTTGCCCAGGCTGACCACCAGCACCCGCTCGGCAGCGGCGCCGGAGAAGTCGTGGAGCAGCAGGGTGGCACCGGCCTTGTCGTCCAGGTCGCCGCGTTTCAGCAGGGCGGAAAGCTTGCCTTTGGCGGCCTTGTCCAGCGCCTGGGTGGAAGGCGGCAGGGCGCCGTCGGCATAGGCACCGACGACAAGAATGCCGGCCCGGACTTTCTCCGGCGTTCCGGCCTTTATGGTAAATTCCACGGGACTTGCTCCTCGGAAAGACGCGTCGTTCGGACTGCTGGCGATTATGGCCCTTAGCCGGCGAGGCCGTCAAAAACGGGCCCGCTGCCGTTTCGGCCCTTGCTGCGCCCCTGCCGGGCTCCCTTTTCGAGCTCCTCTTTCGTGCTACTTCAATTGCATAACCGGTCCTACGCGCGATGATTTTCCGCCGCGCCCTTCAGCGTGAATTCGCCCATTCGGCCGCAGCCGTCTTCGTGGCCCTGTTCGCGATCCTGATCACCACCGTTTTGATCCGCCTGCTCGGCCAGGCTGCCGGCGGCCGCGTGCCCTCGGATGCCGTGCTGGCGCTGATCGGCTTCGGTGCGGTCACCGAACTGCCCATCGTGCTGACGCTGACGGTGTTCGTCGCCGTGCTGCTATCGCTGTCGCGCAGCTACCGCGATTCCGAGATGGTGGTGTGGTTCGCCGCCGGCGTGCCGCTGACCGCCTGGATACGCCCGGTGCTGCGCTTCGCGCTGCCGCTGGTGCTGGTGATAGGCGCGGTGACGCTCTTCCTCGGCCCTTGGGCGCAGGGCAAGAGCGCCGAGTACCAGGAGCGGCTGGACAGCCGTGACGACACCCAGCGGGTGGCGCCGGGCGTGTTCCGCGAGTCGGCGGGGGCGCGGCGGGTATTCTTTGTCGAGGTCGGCGCCGGTGCGGACGGGCGGGTGCGCAACGTCTTCGTCAGCGACGAGACCGAGGAGCGCCTGAGCGTGATCGCTTCCGATCAGGGCTTCATCCGCACCGAGCCGGACGGCAGCCGCTTCGTCGTGCTGGAGAAGGGCCGCCGTTACGACGGCAAACCGGGCACGCCGGAATTCCGGGTGATGGAGTTCGAGCGCTATGTGGTGCAGATCGAGGAAAAGCAGCTCGCCGGCGCACCGGCCAAGACCCGCAGCAAGTCGACGGCCGAGCTGCTGAGGACGCCGGATGATCGCAACCTTGGGGAGCTGGTGGGTCGCATCGGCACGCCGGTGGCGGCGCTGCTGCTGGCGCTGCTGGCGATCCCGCTGTCCTTCGTCAATCCGCGTGCCGGCCGCACCAACAACCTGCTGATTGCAGTGTTCACCTACCTGATCTACAGCAATGCCATCACCGTCTCGCAGGCCTGGGTGTCGCAGGGGCGGATCCGCTTCGAGCTGGCGGTGTTGCTGCCACATCTCTGTGTGCTGCTGCTGATGGCGGCGATGTTCTACCGCCGCCTCGCGGTGTCGCCCTTCTGGAGGGCGCGCGCATGAGCAGGACGCTGTCGCGCTATCTCGCCCGCGAGGTCTTCAGCGCCACGCTGCTGGTGCTGCTCGCCTTCCTGGCGCTGTTCGCCTTCTTCGACTTCATCAACGAACTGGACAGCGTCGGCAAGGACGGTTACGAACTGCACCAGGCGCTGATCTACGTCGCCATGATCATGCCGGGCCGCGTCTATGAGCTGATGCCGGTGGCGGTGCTGATCGGCACGTTGTACGCGCTGACCACGCTGGCGCGGCATTCCGAGATCACGGTGATGCGCGCCTCGGGGCTGTCCACCTGGCGGCTGATGCGCATCCTGGCGGCCATTGGCAGCGTGTTCGTGGTGCTGACCTTCGTCTTCGGCGAGTACATCGCGCCGCCGGCCGAGAGCGCTGCCCAGCAGTGGCGGCTGACGGCGACCAATTCCGCGGTGTCGCAGCAGCTGCGGTCGGGCCTGTGGGTGAAGGACGGCCCGCTGGTGATCAATGTGCGCACGCTGTTGCCGGACCGCACGATGGAGAAGGTGCGCATCTATGGTTTCGACGAGCACTACGCGCTGAGCTTCCTCAGCGAGGCGGAGAAGGGCGTCTATGACGGCCATCACCGCTGGCGGCTGGAGTCGGTGCAGCAGACGCGCTTCCACGGCGACCGGACGGAGCTGGTCTCGCTGCCGGAGTTCATCTGGCATTCGGAGCTGACGCCGGAAGTGTTGAGCGTGCTGATGGTGGTGCCGGAGCGGATGTCGGTGGCCAATCTGTGGGCCTACATCCGCCACCTGAAAGAGAACCAGCAGAACTCGGACCGCTACGAGATCGCGCTGTGGAAGAAGGTGGTCTATCCCTTCGCCGCGCTGGTGATGATGGCGCTGGCCCTGCCCTTCGCCTTCAGCCACGATCGCATGGGCGGCGTCAGCGTGAAGGTCTTCCTCGGCGTGATGCTGGGCATAGGCTTCCATCTGCTGAACGGCCTGCTATCCAACCTCGGCGTGATCAACGCCTGGCCGCCGGCGCTGGCGGCGCTGACGCCCAGCATGCTGTTCCTGGCCGCGGCCGCCGTCATGCTCTACGCGGTGGAGCGGCGCTGACGGGCCCGTGTTAGGGTGTATCGGAGGCGCCCTTGTGCCGACCGCGCTCCCTCAGCTTCCTGGTAACGCGTATGCCTTCGCCGGTGGCGCGCCAAAAGAAAACGGGCCCGAAGGCCCGTTTCCGTATCCGATGCCGTAGTGGCGATCAGGCTTGCTGCTTCTTCGCGGCGGCGGACTTGTAGTCCAGCTTTTCCTTGATGCGCGCGGACTTGCCGGAGCGCTGACGCAGGTAGTACAGCTTGGCGCGACGGACGTCACCGCGACGCTTCACCTCGATGGTCGCGACCAGCGGGGAGTAGGTCTGGAAGGTACGTTCCACGCCTTCGCCGGAAGAGATCTTGCGGACGATGAAGGAGGAGTTCAGACCGCGGTTGCGCTTCGCGATCACAACGCCTTCGTACGCCTGCAGACGTTCGCGGTTGCCTTCCTTCACCTTGACTTGCACCACGACGGTGTCGCCGGGAGCGAACGCCGGGATGGTCTTGCCTTCGGTGAGGCGGGTAATTTCTTCCTGTTCGAGCTGCTGAATCAGGTTCATGTGCTTGACTCCATATGGTCAATGGCCATTGGCCTGGCGGCAGAGCAGGTCGCCACCTGATGCGCGCCGTTTATGAATCGGCCCTCAGGCGATGCTGCCGCCGTCGATGCCGTCTTGCTCCCGCTTGAATTCCTCAAGCAGTTTCAATTCTTCCTTGCTCAGCGTACGCCCGGCCAGGAGTTCCGGCCGCCGCCGCCAGGTGTTGCCCAGGGCCTGCTTGAGCCGCCAGCGGCGGATCAGGGCATGGTTGCCGGACATCAGCACTTCCGGCACCCGCACGCCCTCGTGGATCTCCGGGCGAGTGTAGTGCGGGCAGTCGAGCAGGCCGTTGGCGAAGGAATCTTCCACCGCCGAGTCTGCATCGTTCAGCGCGCCGGGCAGCTGGCGGATGATGGCATCCAGCAGCACCATCGCCGGCAGTTCGCCACCGGAGAGGACGAAATCCCCGAGGGAAATCTCTTCATCCACCCAGCGGTCGATCAGGCGCTGATCCACGCCTTCGTAGCGGCCGCAGAGCAGGATGGTGCCCGGCTCCGCGGCGATTTCCAGCACTCGCGCATGGTCCAGCGTGCGGCCTTGCGGCGAGAGGTAGATCACCCGGCCGGCCTGCCCCAGTGCGTGCTGCTGGGCCTGCCTGGCCTGGCTGATCGCCTGCTGCAGCGGTTCCGCCAGCATCACCATGCCGGGACCGCCGCCGTAGGGGCGGTCATCCACCGTCCGATGCACATCGGTGGCGAAGTCGCGCGGGTTGTGGAAGCCGATCTCGTAGAGTTCGCGCTCCCGCGCCCGCCGAGTGATGCCGCTGCCGGTGAGGGCTGCAAACATCTCCGGGAACAGGGTGACGATGTCGTAGCGGCGCTTGCCGCCGGCCACCGTGCTCACGCCTGCTCCACCGCGCTTACCAGTCTTTCTGCCACGCCGTCCGGATGCGCCGGGCGGCGAGGTCTACATCCAGCACGTAGGCGGCGACGAAGGGGATCAGGCGCTCCTGCGCCGCTTCGCCTTCGCCATCCACCACCTGCAGCACGTCGTGGGCGCCGGTGGAGAGCAGGCCAGTGACGGTGCCCAGCGTGTCGCCGGCTTCGTCTTCCACGCTCAGGCCGACCAGGTCGCCCCAGTAATACTCGTCCTTGCCGGGCTTCGGCAGGGCTTCGCGCGGCGCGCCGATGAAACGGCCATCCAGCGCTTCCGCCGCAGAGCGGTCATCCGCGCCGACGAAGGCTGCGACGAATCCCTTGCCGTGAGGCCGGAAGCCGCGCAGTTCGTACTGGCTCCAGCTCTCGGCCGGGGCGTCCGCGTCGGCGGACAGCCACCAGTGCTTCATCGAGCGCCAGGCGGCGGGGTCGTCTCCAAAAGGATGGATCTTGACCCAGCCCTGAACGCCAAAAGGGGCGACAATGCGCCCCAGTACGATCATCGCTTCAGCTGCCGGCGGATCAGGCGGCCTTGGCGGCCTGCTTCACCAGGCGGGCAACGGTCGGCGACAGCTGGGCGCCGTTCTGCTCCCAGTAGGCCAGGCGCTCGGTGTTGACCACCAGGGTCTTCTCGGCGCCGGAGGCGACCGGGTTGTAGAAGCCGACGCGCTCGATGAAGCGGCCGTCGCGGCGATTGCGGGAATCGGCGGCAACGATGTTGTAGAACGGGCGCTTCTTGGCGCCACCACGGGCAAGGCGAATGACGACCATGTGGTTATCCTGTGATCGGTAGATGCGAAAAGCCCGAAACTATAAGTCAAAGGGAAGCCGGGGACAAGCCTTTCCGGCAAGTCCCGCTGCTGGAAGGGGAGATGCGAGCGCATGCGCAATGTCGCAGTGACGTGCTTCACGCGGAACGAGCGCCCGGATTAGGGGGCGCCGTGAATCTTGCCTACAATTGTCAGCCGTTCATCTCAATACCGACACAATGTCCGAACCCGATCGTTCTTCCGATCCCGTCGCAGCCGCGATGGAGTGGCTAGCAGCCGAGCCGGCCGACGATCCGGTAGCTGATCTGGCCGCGCTGCGGGAGCTTTTCGGTCAGGTGTCGCGGGCGGATGCAAGTGCGTTGCAGCGGCAGGAGCTGCTGGATGCCTTCAGCGCACGGGCGCTGGATGTCTGCGGCCGCTTCGGCCCGCGTTTGATCAGTGCATCCCTTCCGCTGGCGCGGGAGATGCACTTGGCTGCCGCCAGCCTGGTGGATGCGCTGCTGGAAATTGCCGCGGCCTGCCAGCGTCTGGCCGAGGATGGCCGTGGCCGGTGGCGGCTGGTGTCCAGCGGGGAGCCGCTGGAGTCCGCCGCCTGGGCGCAACTGCTGGTCGGCGAGGCCTATCTCATTGGGTGCATGGCGGGCGCGGTCGCCCCGCCCGGGCTGTGGCTGCATGCGCATGGCCTGATGGCAAACTTGAACGGTTCCGATCTGCTGGCCGACAGCGGCGCGGCAGCGCGGCTCACCACCCAGTACAAGCGCCTACTGGCGATCGCGGTGGCCCAGCCGGAGAGCCTGACCGCGCGCGAGTTGGCCTGGTTGTTCGACTACCTGGGCGATTTCGCCGTCCCCGCCGAGTTGTCCCTGTCGCCCTTGCAGCCGGAGCAGATGAGCTACTGGATGGACTGCGCCCAGGATGGCCCGCCGGTCGCGGCGGCCAGGCGGCAGGCGCCGGAAGACGTGCGGGTGCTGCATTTCACCCCGGTGCCGCTGGTCCGCCTGGTGGACCAGCAGATGACCTGGCTGGAGAGCCGCATCCTGGAAGCGGAAGTGGTGGGCCTGGAGCGCGACGGCGAATTGCTGGCTCCGGACGTTTCCGGCCTGCCCGAGGGGCTGACCCCGGTGGAGGCCCTGACCCTGTTGCGCCGCCTGCGCGGGCGCTGGACCTTGCCTCCCATGCGTGAGCTGCCTAGACGCAAACACCAATACACGGTGCAGGTCTGCACCGGGCTCAGAGCCATCTGGGAGATGGCGCGGCGCGGCGAGGAAAACGTCACCCTTGCCGAGTGGATGGTGTTCAACGAGAGCCCGGGGGGCTACGCCATCATGTGCGTGGCCGGGGTCGAGGGCGTGCTCTCCGCCGGCATGGCGCTGGCGCTGAGGCGGGATGCTTCGCAGCCGTGGTCCATCTGCATCGTGCGCTGGCTGCGCAGCGAGAACCCGGACCAAGTGGAACTGGGCCTGCAGCTGTTGTCGCAGGCCTTCACGCCGGTATCGGTGGGCTTCCGTGGCAGCGACATGCGGGGCACCGCGCCGGCCCTCATCCTGCCGCCGATGGCGGCGGTGCGGCGCAACCAGGCCATCCTCGCGCCGGCTGGCTCCTACGTTTCGCGCCGCTTCATCCTGGTGCACGAGAGCAGCCACCTCTACGTGGCCCAGGCGCGCGTGCTCGGGCTGGACATGCAGACGGCGGCGGTCGAATTGTTCCAGTACGAGATCGATCCCTACCCGATCTGAGGCCGTGGCCGGCAGGAAGGCTTAAGCCGCTGACGGTGCCGCCGGCGACTTTTCTTGTTTCCTCTGGGCGTTTGCGTGCGGAGTGGGCCAGAGGCTTCAGGTCGTCCGCGCGGCGGTCTCGCCCGCAGGCTCCGTACGGGCCAGCTCACCCAGGCGGCGATCGGCGCCTTCAAGGCCGGTTTGCAGCAACTGGCCGATATTCCGGGTGGAGGCATCGTTCGCGTGCGCGGTCCAGGCTAGGGGGTCCAGGGCGAAGCGCGCGATCAGCGCGGCAGTGCCGATGTCGTCCGCCGAGCGCGTCAGCAGCCAGTGTCCTTCCTCGCTGCGTGCGGCCCAGCCGGCTTCGCACAAGGTGCCCAGCAGTTCCTCGGCGACATGCTCGGGCAGGCCGGTGTGGCGGCGTAGTTCGTCGAAGGCGGCGGCCTTGCCGTCCTGCTGCGCCCGCGCCAGGGTGATCATGATCTGCAGTGCCGCCCAGGCGCGGTCGCCGGGGAAGGCCGGAGCGACGAGCCGGCGTTCCAGGAAGGTCGGCAGGCTGGCTGCCACCAGGGCGCCCATCAACACCACCAGCCAGGACAGGTAGAGCCAGACCAGGAAGATGGGTAGCGCGGCGAAGGTGCCGTAGATCAGCGTGTAAGTGGGAAAGCGGGCGATGAAGAGGCCGAAGGCGCGCTGCATGAGGAAGAACACCAGCGCCGCGGCCAGGCCGCCTGCAAGCGCGTGCAGCGCCTTCACCGGATGGTTGGGCACCGCGAAGTAGAGAAAGGAGAACAGGGCGCCCAGCAACAGCGGCGGCAGCAGGCGGGCGGCGAGTTCGCCCAGCCAGGGCAGGTGGGAGGACAGTTCCGCCGAAGTGCTCGCCAGGTAGCCGGTGGCGACCACGCTGCCGCCCAGGACCACCGGACCTAGGGTGAGCGCGAACCAGTAGACGGTGATGCGCAGCAGCAGCGCTCGCGGCCGGCGCACGCCCCAGATCTGGTTGAACACGCCCTCGATGGTGGACAGCAGCATCAGCGCGGTGATGGCCAGCAGCGCGGTGCCTATCAGCGTGAGCCGGGCGGCCTTCTGGGAGAACTGCAGGGCATAGGTGGTGATGATCTTGCCGGCCCGCTCCGGCAGCAGGTTCTCCAGCAGGAAGTCGCGCAGCGATTCGCTGACGCGGTCCATTCCCGGCAGGTTGCCGACCACGCCCAGGGTGACCGCGATCAGCGGTACCAGCGCCAGCAAGGTGGTGAAGGCGAGGCTGCCGGCCACCTGGGGGCAGCGGGCGGCGGCGAAGCGTTCGGCGAGCAGGCGAACGAATTCGCGGGAAGGCTGGAGGGGCATGGGGTTGCGGCGGGGGCGCCGGGGGGCGGCAGGTATAATCCACGCATTCTATCGAGTCCTCCCCTTCATGCAGGAAATCCTCGTGTTGTATTACAGCCTTCGCGGCTCGGTGCGCGCTCTGGCTGAACAGGTCGCGCTCGGCATCCAGCAGGTTCCCGGCTCCGCCGCCCGGGTACGCACCGTGCCCCGGGTTTCCGCCGTCTGCGAAGCGGTGGAGGACGACATTCCTGCCGAGGGGCCGCCCTATGTCGAGCTCCGCGACCTGGAGGAGTGCGCCGGCATGGCGCTGGGCAGCCCGACCCGCTTCGGCAACATGGCGGCGCCGATGAAGTACTTCCTCGATGGTCTGGGCGCCGCCTGGGCCAACGGCACCCTGGCCGGCAAGCCGGCGGTGGTGTTCACCTCCACGGCCAGCCTGCACGGCGGGCAGGAGAGCACGCTGCTGTCGATGATGCTGCCGCTGTTCCACCACGGCATGCTGGTGATGGGCCTGCCCTACACCGAGCCGGCGCTGAACGCTACCCGCAGCGGCGGCACGCCCTATGGCGCCAGCCATGTGGCCGGCGCGGATGGCGTGGCGCGGCTGAGCGAGGAGGAGGCCGTGCTGGCGCAGGCGCTGGGGCGCCGGCTGGCGCAGACCGCGCAGAAGCTGGGGGGCAGGGGGCGATGAGCGGCGGGGATGCTACCGTGCGGCGGTTGTGGCTGCTGGCCAGCGCCAGCCTGATCGCGCTGATCGTGCTCTGCGTGCTGTGGGAAGGCTGGCTGGCGCCGCTGCGGCCGGGCGGTTCGTGGATGACGTTGAAGGCGCTGCCGCTGATGGGTGCGCTGTTCGGCATCCTGCGCGGCCGCCGCTACACCTACCAGTGGACGTCCATGCTGTCTCTGTTGTACTTCACCGAAGGGGTGATGCGGGCTGCCGATGCGGCGCCGGGCGGCGCGCTGGCGCTGGCCGAGGTGGTGCTGTCGGTGCTGCTGTTCTGCAGCACGGTGGCGTATGCGCGGCTGACCGCGCCGTCGCGCCAGGGGGCAGGGGGCTGAGCCGCCGGGCGTCGGGAGAACTGAACGGGGAGCTGACGGCTCCCCGTTCCGCGTTTACAGCTGCGGATTCAGCTTTTCCGCATTTCCACTGAGCTTGTTCAGCGCGTTCAGATAGGCCTTGGCGGAGGCGACGATGATGTCGGTATCCGCGCCCTGGCCATTCACCACCCGGCCGTCCTTGGCCAGCCGGACGGTGACTTCGCCCTGGGCGTCGGTGCCGGTGGTGATCGCGTTCACCGAGTAGAGCAGCAGCTCGCTGCCGCTGGCGGCGACCGCTTCGATGGCCTTGAAGGCGGCATCCACCGGGCCGGAGCCCTGCGCCTGGCTGCGGCTTTCGCGGCCGCCTATGGTCAGCGTGAGCTCCGCCTGCGGCGTCTCGCCGGTCTCGGAGTGGAAGCGCGAGGCCACCAGCCGGTAGTGCTCCACCTCCGGGGTGACGGCTTCGTCGCTCATCAGCGCGTGCAGGTCTTCGTCGAAGATCTCGTGCTTCTTGTCCGCCAGTTCCTTGAAGCGGGCGAAGGCGGCGTTCAGCTGCTCCTCGGTCTCCACCGCGATGCCCAGCTCCTGCAGGCGGGCGCGGAAGGCGTTGCGGCCGGAGTGCTTGCCGAGCACCAGCTTGTTGGCGCCCCAGCCGACGTCTTCGGCACGCATGATCTCGTAGGTTTCGCGGTGCTTGAGCACGCCATCCTGGTGGATGCCGGATTCATGGGCGAAGGCGTTGGCGCCGACGATGGCCTTGTTCGGCTGCACCGGGTAGCCGGTGATCTGCGACACCAGCCGGGAGGCGGGCACGATCTGGGTGGTGTCGATGCGGGTTTCGACCGGGAAGATGTCGGCGCGGGTGCGTACCGCCATCACGATCTCTTCCAGCGAGGCATTGCCGGCGCGCTCGCCCAGGCCGTTGATGGTGCATTCCACCTGGCGGGCGCCGGCCATGACCGCGGCCAGCGAGTTGGAGACGGCGAGGCCAAGGTCGTTGTGGCAGTGCACCGACCAGATCACCTTGTCCGCGCCGGGCACGCGCTCCATCACCTTGCGCAGGGTGCCGGCGTACTGCTCCGGCACGTTGTAGCCGACGGTGTCCGGCACGTTGATGGTCCTGGCGCCGGCCTTGATCACCGCCTCGAAGATGCGGCAGAGGAAGTCCAGCTCGGAGCGGCCGGCGTCCTCGGCGGAGAACTCGACGTCGTCGGTGTATTCGCGCGCCCAGCCGACGGACTTCACCGCCTGTTCCACCACCTGGTCCGGCGTCATCCGCAGCTTCTTCTCCATGTGGATGGGGCTGGTGGCGATGAAGGTGTGGATGCGGCCGCGGGCGGCCGGGCGGATGGCTTCACCGGCGCGGCGAATGTCGTTCTCGTTCGCGCGCGCCAGGGAACAGACGGTGGATTCCTTCACCGCTTCGGCGATGGAGCGCACCGATTCGAAGTCGCCGTTGGAGGCGGCGGCGAAGCCGGCCTCGATCACGTCCACCCGCATGCGCTCCAACTGGCGGGCGATGCGCAGTTTCTCCTCGCGGGTCATCGAGGCGCCGGGGCTCTGCTCGCCGTCGCGCAGGGTGGTGTCGAAGATGATCAGCGAGTCTTTGGGGGAGTGCGGCGTGCTCATGAGGGGCTCCTGCGGATTCGATTCCGGCGCGGCGTGTCGGCGCGGAAGTCGCGCCGGCGGGGGAAAAGCGGAATCTTATCGCGCCGGCGCCCGGCATGGGAGCGGCACAAACGGGCGGAGGCCTTTTCACCGCCTCAGCGCGCCGCGGCGGGATTCCGCTCGAAAACCGCCAGGTGCAGGGTGTGCAGCAGCGGAAGCACGGCGAAGTCCCGCACCAGACGGAAGCCCTGCCGTTCGAAGTAGCTGCGTACTTCACGCAGCGGGGTGGCGTGTTTTTCCGATTGCCTGCCGCCGAGCGAGACCCGCAGCCGGCGCTTGATCGAGGTGATGGATAAGGGTGAGAAGTAGGACAGCAGCACATACTGCCGGCTGACGCGGCAAAGCTCGGCGACGGCGCGCTCGCGCACTTCCGGGGTGGGGAAGTGGTGAAAGAGGCGGAAGCACAGAACGCTGTCGAAGCTGTCGTCGGCGTACTCCAGGTTCTCGATGTCCTGCTTTTCCACCGGGCATTCCAGACCCTGCTCGCGCAGCCGGCGGCGGGCGATTTCCAACATCGCATCCGAGTAGTCGGCGGCACTCACGTTGAAACCCAGCGCCGCCGCATGCAGGGTGGCGCGGCCGCCACCGCAGGGCAGATCCAGCAGGCGGTGGCCATGCGGGATCTGCCGCAGGGCGCGCTCCACCAGCTTCATCTCCGCCCGGTGGCGGCTGCTGCTCTTGTTCTGGTAGGCGTGGGCGGTGGCTTCGTCGTACTTGAAGCGGCCGCGGTAGGTATGGAGGAGGGTGCTCATGGATTCCGTTCCAGTTGGGGGCGGCGCGTTCAGCGCGGGTCGAGGTGCTGGGCGTGGGCGGTCAGCAGGTGCTGCCAGTCGCTGGCCTGCCACAGGGTCTGGTGGCGGGAGAGCTGCTCCAGGTCGTGGCCGGCGGCCAGGCTGCGGCGCAGGCGGGGGCGCATTTTTTCCAGGTCGAGCAGGGCGACGTCGGCCTGTCCGTCGCGCCAGCGCACCATGATGTGTTTGTCGTATAGGCAGCCATGCTGCAGGCGGGCCCGGTGCAGGCGGCCCAGCGTCTTGCCCACCTCGGCGGCGAGCTGCCTGCGTTGCTCGGGCGACAAGGCCGTCTGTTCGGCGAGCGGCCGGTACCCCTGCAGCTCGGCGGTGACGAGCACCGTCTCTGGCCCTTGTCCGCCGCGGCGGGAGCCGTGAAAAAGGGGCTGCGGCGCGGGAATGCCGAGCGCGGCGAGGCGGCCGAGGTAGTGCCACTCCCGGCTGGCGGTGGGCCAGCCCAGCGGGCGGGTGGGGGTGTGGCAGAGGTGGCCGCACTGGCGCTTGATATAGAGCACCTTGTCGCCTTGTGTTGCGCGCAGCACGCCGCTCCAGCCGGCGCGGCGGCGGTTGACCGGCTCCACCCATTCGCCCGGGAAGGTCCACCAGTGGGCGAAGGCGTCGGCGCCCTCGCTGGCAGGGACGGGCGCGCCGGCGCCCAGGATGTGGGTGCTCATCAGGCGCTCCTCCGCAGCGTGTAGACCCGCCACATGGCGTAGCGCGGCAGGAAGTCGGTATGGCCAAGGATGTCGAAGCCGGCTTCGCGGAACTCCTGTTCCACGGTCTGGGCCGGGATGACGAAGCGGTTCTGGTAGGCGCCGGTCTTGCGCTCGCGCTCCAGCCGGGCGCGCCGCCAGGCCTTGTAGTTGCCATCTACCCACAGGGAGAGGATCACCGTGTCGCGGGTGACGCGGTGGAATTCCCGCAGCATCGCCAGGCGGTGCCCGGCATCACCGATGTGGTGCAGCAGGCGCATGCAGAACACGCAATCCACCGCACGCTCGGGCAGGTCGATGTCGAAGGCGGAGGTCTTCAGCGGGGAAACGCGGCGGAGCAGGCTGGCCGGATGGTTGCTGCGGGCGACGGCCAGCATGTCGGCGGAGTTGTCGCCGGCAATGATGACGCGGTTGGGTTGCTCCGCCAGCACCGGCCAGAAGCGGCCGGCGCCGCAGGGCAGGTCGAGTACCAGGGTGGGATCGTCGGCCAGGCGCAGGGCGCGGCGGGCCATCTGCTCGTCGCGCAGGTGGGAGAGCCGGCGGGCGAGGCTGTTACGGTGCTTGCGGAAGTAGGCCTGGGCGTGGGCCTGGTCGTATTTGTCCGAGAAGGGCAGTGAGATCGGATGTGGCGCGGGGCTGCTCATCGGAGGCTCCTGGTGTGAGGAGCCCGCAGCTTGGCGGGGTGGGCGTCAGCGCCGCGTCAACCTGTTGTGAGAATTTCGTGAAACCGGGTGTTCAGCGCGGCTGCAGGTTTACCCGGAAGAGGCAGCCGCCGCCCGGGTTGGCTTCCAGCGATACCTGCCAGCCTTGCTGACTGCAGATGCGTTGCACCAGCGACAGCCCGAGGCCGATGCCGTCGCCCCGGCTGGTGCTGCCGCGGATGAAGGGCCGGAAGATGTCCAGGCGTTCCGCTTCGGGAATGCCGGCGCCGGTGTCCGCAACGTCGAATCCGTCCGCATGCAGGGTCAGCCGTACCGAGCCGCGGTCGGTGTAATGCAGCGCATTGCGCAGCAGGTTGGACATCACCGCGCGCAACAGCGGCGCCGGGTAATGTGGTGCATCGGGGTGGGCGGCCGCGCCCTCCAGGTGGAAGGCGAGGCCACGTTGCGCGGCCTCCTGCGCCCAGCGCTCGCGCTGCTCCTCGGCGACGGCTGCGAGGGTGGTGTCGCTGGCGAGCGGATTGCGCCCGCTGGCGCCGCGGGCCAGCCACAGGAAGGTCTCTATCAGTTCCCGCATTTCGCCGCAGGAGCGGTGCAGGCGCAGCAACTGGGTGTGTTCGCGCGAACCGACGGGCAGTTCTTCCAGCAGCAGTTCGCAGGAGCTGGCGATCACCATCAGCGGGGTGCGCAGTTCGTGGCTGACGTCGCTGGTGAACAGCGTTTCGCGCTGCAGGGCCTGGCGCAGCTGGCCCAGGGTGCTGTCGAAGGCGGCGGCGAGCTGGCCGACTTCGTCGGCGGGATAGTCCGGCGCCAGGGGGGGCGCCAGCGGCAGTAGCTGGTCACGGTGCTGCACCTGGCCGGCCAGCCGAACCACCGGGGCGATGACCCGGCGCGCGGTCAGCAGACCGAGCACCAGCGCGGTCAAGGCGCTGAGCAGGAAGCCGGCACCGACGATGAGGAAGGTCGTGCGCTCGTGGCGCTCGAAGTCCTCCTGGTCGAGCAGCAGCACGTAGCGTGTCGGGCCGTGCTCGCTGAACAGCGTCTCGTATTCCACGCCGTCGTGGATGATCTCGTGAAAGCCGGGCCCATAGCCTTGCAGCCAGGCCGGCAGCGGAGGATCGCCCGGCGCTCCGCTGCGGTAGAGGTGCAGGCCGGCGCTCAGTTGGCGCGAGGCGCTGTCCTCGCCGCTGGCGATGACGAAGTCCAGTTGCCGGCTCATGCCTTCGGTGACCAGTTCCTGCTCGGCCATGCCGATGGCGAGGATGACGCCGACCGAGAACAGGCCGGCGACGGTGGTGGCCATCAGGGTGAAGGCGATGACGATGCGGCTCGCCAGTCCGTGGCGCTGGAAGGCGGGTGTGGGCTGGCTAGCGCTCATGTTCAGCCGGCGTCAGCCGGTAGCCCACGCCATGCACCGTGTGCAGCAGTGCGCTGGCGAAGGGCTTGTCGATCTGCTGGCGCAGGGCGTGGATGTGGCTGCGCAAGGCATCGCTGTCGGGCGGTTCGTCGCCCCACAGTACGTTCTCCAGCACTTCGCGGCGGACCACGCCGGGGCTGCGCTGCATCAAGGTCGCTAGCAGCTTGAGGCCGATGGGGCCGAGGTGCAGGGCCTGGCCGGCGCGGCTGACTGCCAGTGTGTCGAGGTCGTAGCTGAGGTCTGCCACCTGCAGCCGCCGCCGGCCGCCGCCGCGGCTGCGTTTGAGCACCGCTTCGATGCGGGCGGCCAGTTCGGGCAGCGCGAAGGGCTTGGTGAGGTAATCGTCGGCGCCGGCGCGGAAGCCGCTGAGGCGGTCGTCCAGCGCATCGCGGGCGGTGAGCATGATGACCGGGGTGTCGTTGCGCTCGCCTTCGCGCAGGCGCTGGCACAGGCTGTAGCCGTCCATGCCCGGCAACATCACATCGAGCACGATGAGGTCGTAATGCTGGATGGCGGCAAGGTGGATGCCGCCAAGGCCGTCCTGCGCGCAGTCAACCTCGAAGCCCTTGAGGCTGAGGTAGTCGGCCAGGTTGGCGAGGATGTCCCGGTTGTCTTCGATCAGCAGCAGGCGGACGGCCATCGTGTCCTCGCGCCGGATATCGGCAACCGGGATTCAGGGATCAGGCTTCGGGCGGCGTGCCGCCGTCGCGTTCGCGCAGCAGTGCCTGGCGCTTCTTGCGCCGCGTCCAGCGCCACAGCCACAGCACGTAGCCGGAGCAGGCGTAGGCGAGGAAGAGGGCGAACAGCACGCCTGGCGGATAGCTGGAAACCAGCGCGAAGGCCATCACCAGCGCGATGACGACGATGAAGGGCACGCTCTTGCGCAGGTTGATGTCCTTGCCGCTCCAGAACATCACGTTGCTGACCATGGAGATGCCGGCGAAGATGGTGAGCACGCAGGCATACCAGCTGACATCCTCGCCGTGCAGGCCGTTGTCGAACACCACCCACACCAGGCCGGCCACCAGGGCGGCGGCGGCCGGGCTGGGCAGGCCCTGGAAGTAGCGCTTGTCCACCACCGCGATGTTGGTGTTGAAGCGCGCCAGCCGCAGCGCCGCACCGGCGCAGTAGATGAAGGCGGCGATCCAGCCCAGCTTGCCGAGGTCCTTGAGCGCCCATTCATAGACGACCAGCGCCGGGGCGGCGCCGAAGGAGACCATGTCCGACAGCGAGTCGTACTCGGCGCCAAAGGCGCTCTGGGTGTGGGTGAGGCGGGCAACGCGGCCGTCCAGGCCATCGAAGATCATCGCCACGAAGATGGCGACGGCCGCGTATTCGTAGCGCTGGTTCATCGCCTGCACGATGGCGTAGAAACCGGCGAACAGGGCGGCAGTGGTGAATAGGTTGGGCAGGATGTAGATCCCGCGGCGCCGCTTTTCGAGGGAGATCAGGGGCATGTGATCGGGATGGTCCACGATGACAGGATCGGGCTGGGTAAAGTCTGATTCTAGCTCATGCGGCCGCGGGCCCGCGCGGCCGCATGGCTGGCCGGGCTCAGGGGAGCTCGGCGAGGATGGTGCTGCTGGCGGAAACCTTGTCGCCGATGGTGACGCGGGCGCGGGTGCCTACCGGCAGGTAGAGGTCCACCCGCGAACCGAAGCGGATGAAGCCGTAGCGCTGGCCGCGGCTCAGCTTGGCGCCGGCCTCGACGTAGCAGAGGATGCGTCTGGCAACCAGGCCGGCGACCTGCACGCAGGTGATGTCATGGCCGTCGCGGCTGCGGATATGCAGCGCGTTGCGCTCGTTTTCCACCGAAGCCTTGTCCAGCGCGGCATTCACGAACTGGCCGGGGTGATACCAGCGCTGCTTCACTTCGCCATCCACCGGGCTGCGGTTGGAGTGCACGTTGAACACGTTCATGAACACGCTGATCTTGACCGTGTCGCGGTCCAGCCAGGGGTCGCGCACCGGCTCGATGGCGACGATGCGGCCGTCCGCCGGGCTCAGCACCGCCTTGGGATCCTGCGGGATCGGCCGGGCCGGGTCACGGAAGAACTGGACCACGAAAACCAGCAGGATCCAGAACGGCAGGGCCCAGGCCCAGCCGGCGGCGCCATTGACGACCAGCGCCAGGGCAAGTGCGATGGCGATGAAAGGCCAGCCCTCGCGGGCCAGGATGGGATGGGGGTATTGCTTGTCGGACATGGGGCGCCCTCAACGAAAAGGGCCGGGGCCCGCATGCAGCGATCCCCGGCCCGGATGAACTGGCGGTGCTCAGTTCTTGGACTTGTCCACCAGCGCCTTGGCCTTGATCCACGGCATCATGTCGCGCAGCTGGCTGCCGACCTTCTCGATCGGATGCTCGGCGGTCAGACGACGGCGGGCGGTCATGCTCGGGTAGTTGGTCTTGCCTTCCAGGATGAACATCTTGGCGTATTCGCCGGTCTGGATGCGCTTCAGGGCGTTGCGCATCGCCTCGCGGGACTGCTCGTTGATGACTTCCGGGCCGGTCACGTACTCGCCGTACTCGGCATTGTTCGAGATGGAATAGTTCATCGTCGCGATGCCGCCTTCGTACATCAGGTCGACGATCAGCTTCAGTTCGTGCAGGCACTCGAAGTAGGCCATTTCCGGCGCGTAGCCGGCTTCGACCAGGGTTTCGAAGCCCATCTTCACCAGCTCGACGGCGCCGCCGCACAGCACGGCCTGCTCGCCGAAGAGGTCGGTCTCGGTCTCTTCCTTGAAATCGGTCTCGATGACGCCACCCTTGGTGCCGCCGTTGGCCGCCGCGTAGGAAAGGGCGATGTCCTTGGCCTTGCCGGACTTGTCCTGGTACACCGCGATCAGGCTGGGCACGCCGCCGCCACGCAGGTACTCGGAGCGCACGGTGTGGCCCGGGCCCTTGGGGGCGATCATGATGACGTCGAGGTCGGCACGCGGCACGACCTGGTTGTAATGGACGTTGAAGCCGTGGGCGAAGGCCAGGGCGGCGCCCTTCTTCATGTTCGGCTCGACTTCGTCCTTGTACACCTGCGGGATGTTCTCGTCCGGCAGCAGGATCATGACCACGTCGGCGGTCTTCACTGCCTTGGCGATTTCCTCGACCTTCAGGCCGGCGGCCTTGGCCTTGTCCCAGGAGGCGCCGCCCTTGCGCAGGGCAACGGTGACCTTGACGCCGGAGTCGGCCAGGTTCTGCGCGTGGGCGTGGCCCTGCGAGCCGTAGCCGACGATGGTGACCTTCTTGCCCTTGATCAGGGAGAGGTCGGCGTCCTTGTCGTAATAGACTTTCATGCTTTTCCTTTCAGCTTTTCTTTCTGTGGCAGGGAGTGCCGGCGGCGGCCATGATAGCGGCACGGCGGCCGGCTGCAAAACGTCAGATCTTCAGCACGCGGTCGCCGCGGCCGATGCCGCAGATGCCGGAACGCACCGTCTCCAGGATCAGGCTGGAATCGATGGCGCCGAGGAAGGCGTCGAGCTTGGACTGGTTGCCGGTCAGCTCGATGACGTAGGAGGCGTCGGTGACGTCGATGATGCGGGCGCGGAAGATGTCCGCGGTGCGCTTCATCTCCTCGCGGTCCTTGCCGGTGGCGCGCACCTTGATCAGCATCAGCTCGCGCTCGATGTGGGCGGCTTCGGAGATGTCCACGACCTTCACCACCTCGACCAGCTTGTTCAGCTGCTTGGTGATCTGCTCGATGATCTCGTCCGAGCCGACGGTGACGATGGTCATGCGCGACATCGAGGCGTCTTCGGTGGGCGCCACGGTGAGCGACTCGATGTTGTAGCCGCGTGCCGAGAACAGCCCGGAGACGCGCGACAGCGCGCCGGATTCGTTCTCGATGAGCAGGGAGATGACGTGTCTCATGTTGCGCTCGTGTGCTGGAGGGGACGTTGAGCCGTCCGCCCTGACGTCACGGACTGCCGGGGGCCGGCATCCGCGGCACGGCCCCGCCGGTGGGCGAGGCTCGCGCCGGCGCGGCAGGGGATGGCCGCCGCGCCCCGTCCTGGTGGTCGGGAGGTTACAGATCCTCGGCGGACAGGATCATCTCGGTGAGACCCTTACCGCCCTGGACCATGGGATACACGTTCTCGGTCGGATCCACCTGGAAGTCCAGGAAGACCAGATCGTTCTTGCGTGCGAAGGCTTCGCGCAGCGCGCCTTCGACATCGCCCGGCCGCTCGATCTTCATGCCGACGTGGCCATAGGACTCGGCCAGGCGGGAGAAATCGGGCAGCGAGTCCATGTAGGACTCGGAGTAGCGGCCGCCGTGGAAGAGCTGCTGCCACTGCCGCACCATGCCGAGGTAGCGGTTGTTCAGGTTGCAGATCTTGATCGGCAGGCGGAACTGCTTGCAGGTGGACAGTTCCTGGATGTTCATCTGGATGGAGGCTTCGCCGGTCACGCAGGCCACAGGCCGGCCGGGGTTGGCGAGCTGCGCGCCCATCGCGTACGGCAGGCCGACACCCATGGTGCCGAGGCCGCCGGAGTTCAGCCAGCGACGCGGCTGGTCGAAGCGGTAGTACTGGGAGGCCCACATCTGGTGCTGGCCGACGTCGGAGGTGACGAAGGCATCGCCACCGGTCACTTCCCACAGCTTCTGCACCACGAATTGCGGCTTGATGATCTCGTCCGAGTTCTTGAACTTCATGCACTCGCGGCTGCGCCACTCTTCGACCTGCTTCCACCACGGCGCGAGCTGCTCGGCGTTCGGCCGCTGGGTGCCGGCTTCCAGCTGGCGGATCATCTCCTCCAGCACTTCCTTCAGGTCGCCGACGATGGGGATGTCCACCTTCACCCGCTTGGAGATGGAGGAGGGGTCGATATCCACGTGGATGATCTTGCGCGGCTCGGAGGCGAAGTGGTTCGGGTCGCCGATGACGCGGTCGTCGAAGCGGGCGCCCACGGCCAGCAGCACGTCGCAGTAGTGCATGGACATGTTGGCTTCGTAGGTGCCGTGCATGCCCGGCATGCCCAGGTACTGGCGATCGGAGGCGGGATAGCCGCCCAGGCCCATCAGCGTGTTGGTGATGGGAAAGCCCAGCATGCGGGTGAGCTTGGTCAGCGCTTCGGCGGCATCCGCCAGAATCACGCCGCCGCCGGTGTAGATCATCGGCCGCTTGGCTTCAAGCAGCAGCTGGACGGCCTTCTTGATCTGGCCGTGATGGCCCTTGACCACCGGGTTATAGGAGCGCATCGAGATCTCGGCCGGATACTCGAATTCCGCCTTGGCGGCGGTGACGTCCTTCGGGATGTCCACCAGCACCGGGCCGGGGCGGCCGGTGCGGGCGAGGTAGAAGGCCTTCTTGATCGTGCTGGCGATGTCGCGGGCGTCGCGCACCAGGAAGTTGTGCTTGACGCAGGGGCGGGTGATGCCGACCGTATCCACCTCTTGGAAAGCGTCCTGGCCGATGGCGGCAGTGGGCACCTGGCCGGAAATGATCACCAGCGGGATGGAGTCGCAGTAGGCGGTGGCGATGCCCGTCACGGCATTGGTGGCGCCCGGGCCGGAGGTCACCAGCGCAACGCCGACCTTGCCGGTGCTGCGGGAGTAACCGTCGGCGGCGTGTACGGCGGCCTGCTCATGCCGAACGAGTACGTGGCGGACGTTTTCCTGCTGGAACAGCGCGTCGTAGATATGCAGTACCGCACCACCCGGATATCCGAACACATACTCGGCCTTTTCTTCCTGCAGGCTCCTGATTACAATTTCGGCTCCGGTCAGCACCATCGCAAACTCGCTCTGTATTTCGTTCGAAGAAACAGCGAACGTTACCGGGCACGGGGGCGTAGGTCAAGGCTGCGGCTAGGCCGCGAAGAAGAGCCCAAGGGCCGGATTTCTCAAGGACTTCCAGCTGGCTTCCCGGGTCGAACTCTCCGCGTTTCTCGAAAGCGTCGAAAAGCGCGCGTTCAAGCAGGCCTCGTGGTCACTCCGGGACGAGGAGGCCGCGCTCGACGCGGTGCAGGATGCCATGATGAAACTCTCCGCCCGCTACGGCGACCGGCCTGTGGCGGAGTTCCCGATGCTGTTCCAGCGCATCCTGCAGAACGTCATCCTCGACGTGCATCGCCGGCAAAAGGTGCGCCGGCTCTGGCTTTCCCCGCTGTCGGTGTTTGCCGGCGAGGCCGAAGACGAAGCCGATCCGCTCGACACCCTGGCGGACAACCGTGAGGCGGCCGAAGGCGAGACGCCCCACGGCTGTTTCGAGCGCAAGCACCTGCTGGGGCTCCTGGAAAGGGAAATCTCGCGCCTGCCGGCTCGTCAACGGGAGGCTTTCCTGATGCGTTACTGGGAAGAGATGGATATCGCCGAGACGGCCGAGGCCATGGGCTGCTCGGAGGGCAGCGTCAAAACCCACTGTTCGCGCGCCACGCACACTTTGGCCGCGGCTTTGAAGGCAAGGGGGATCGTGCCATGAACGAACGGGCCTGCAAGCTGGCCGGTGACGCGGACGATGGCGTGGCGTTCGCGCGGCGTATCGCCGCGCATCTCACCGTTGCCGCCCATGAAGTCGATGACGACACGCTGGCCCGCTTGCGGGCTGCCCGCCAGCGCGCGCTGGCGGCGCATCAACCGAAGCGTGGCCTGTTGGTCCGTATTGCCGGCTGGGCGAGGGCTGGTGTGTCGCCAGCGGCAGTGCTGCGTCAAGCCGGTGCGGTGGCTGCCGTATTGGTGGTGGTGGCGGTCGGCGACATGTGGGCCACCTCCGTCCGTCTGGCTGAGCTGGAAGAGATCGACGCCGCCTTGCTGGTGGATGAGCTTCCCATCGATGCATATCTGGATGAGGACTTCGGGGCATGGCTGCGCCACGCTACGCAGTCCTGATCCTCGCTTTGGTCGCCGCCCAGGCTGTTTCCGCCGCTCCGGTCCTGGCGCCCAGCTGGCGTGAACTTGGCCAGCACCAGAAGGAGATCCTCTCTCCGCTGGCGGACGAATGGGGCGAATTGTCGGCCGCCAGCCGGCGCAAGTGGGTGGGGATCGCCGACCGGTATGACAAGCTCTCCACCGACGAGCAGGCCCGCATGCAGGCCCGCATGCGCGACTGGGCCCGCTTGCAGCCAGCCGAGCGGCAGAAGGCGCGCGAGGGTTACCTCCGCCTGCGCGACATTCCCGCCGAGGTGCGCGGTAATCTCAATGCCGAGTGGGAACGCTTCCAGAGCCTGCCGCCGGAAAGCCGGCGCGATGTGGTGAATGCCGCCCAGATGCGCCGCCCCGGCGCAGCCATCTCCGAAAACGACAAGCAATCCAATCAATGAACGTACGTGCGAAACGCCGCGCTTCCGCGGTCGGCGCGGAGGCGCCCGCCGGTCCTGCTGCGCCCTCGGCGCGCACCCTGGTGGAACTGGCGGGCTTCCGGCGCCGGCTGGCGAGCCTGCTCTATGAATCCTTGCTGCTGCTGGGCGTGCTGGCGCTGACCTTCATGGTGCCCTACCTGATACTCGGACTTGCCTTCCAGGTGGCGCCGCCGGGCTGGCTGGCCTGGGTGCATGTGTTCCTGGTGCTGGGTGCCTATTTCGTCTGGTACTGGCGCCGTGGTGGGCAGACGCTGGCGATGCAGACCTGGCGGTTGAAGCTGGTGGCCGCCAAGGATGGCCGCAGCCTCGGGTTGGGCCGCTGCTGGTTGCGCTACGCGCTGGCCTGGCCTTCCGTGCTCGGCTTCGGCATCGGCCTGCTGTGGGCGCTGGTCGACCGTGATCGCCAGTTCCTGCATGACCGCCTGATCGGCAGCCGCGTCGTGCTGCTGCCGGTGATGCCGCGCAAGTAATCCCGCGTAATCCGCGCAAGCCTGCCGGCGTGCGGCTTGATCCGCATCATGACGGCGCAACACCCGCTCCGTATGCTAGGGCAATGGGGCGGGGTGTCGGCGAGGAACTTCACTCCCGGCCTCCTGCTCGCATTCCCTGTTCCCTCATGCGGAAGAGAGGAGAGGTCATGGACGTCCATCGTCCCGAAGAAGCCGTGGCGGAGATGCCGCCGCATGCGTGTTCCAGCGAGCAGGTTCTGGCCCGCCTCGCGGTCGAGCCGCGCCAGGGCCTGAGCGCCGAGGAGGCTGCCGCGCGACTGGCGCGGCACGGTCCGAACGCGCTGCCGGCGCCCAAGCGCAGCAGCGCGCTCAAGCGTTTCCTGCTGCAGTTCCACAACGTTCTCATCTACGTATTGCTGGCCGCCGGCGGTGTCACTGCGCTCACCGGCCACTGGGTGGATGCCGGCGTAATCCTGGGCGTGGTGGTGATCAACGCCATCATTGGCTACATCCAGGAGGGCAAGGCCGAGCAGGCGCTGGACGCGATCCGCGACATGTTGTCGCCGCACGCAGCGGTGCGGCGCGACGGCCATAGGCGGGAGATCGAGGCGAGCGAGCTGGTGCCGGGCGACATCGTCTTCCTTGCCTCCGGGGACCGCGTACCGGCCGACCTGCGGCTGGTGGAGGCGCGCAATTTCCGCGTGGATGAATCTGCCCTCACCGGAGAATCTTTGGCGGTGGAGAAGGGCTTAGCGCCGGTGGGAGCGCAGGCCGCGCTGGGCGACCGTAGCTCCATGGCCTACTCGGGCACGCTGGTGGTGAGCGGCCAGGCCAGTGCGGTGGTGGTGGCGACCGGCGCTGCCACCGAAATCGGCCGCATCGGTGCCTTGCTGGATTCGGTGGAAGCGCTGAGTACGCCGCTGCTGCGTCAGCTGGCCGCCTTCGGCCGGATGCTGACCTGGATCATCCTGGTGGTTGCTGCCGCCGCACTGGGCTTCGGCGTGCTGGCGCGCGGCTATGCGCTGGACGAGATGTTCCTCGCCGCGGTCGGCCTTGCGGTGGCGGCGATTCCCGAGGGGTTGCCGGCCATCGTCACCATCACGCTGGCCATCGGCGTGCAGCGCATGGCGTGCCGGCACGCCATCGTGCGCCGCCTGCCCGCGGTGGAGGCGCTGGGCGCGGTGACGGTGATCTGCTCCGACAAGACCGGCACGCTGACCCGCAATGAGATGGCGGTGCGCCGCCTGTTGACCGGCGCCGGCCTCATCGAAGTCTCCGGCCCCGGCTACGCGCCCCAGGGCGGTTTCTCCCGCCAGGGCGATGACCTCGACGCCGACGGCCTGCCGCTGCTACGCGACATCGCCTGCGCCGCCCTGCTGTGCAACGACGCCTCGGTGCGGCAGGACGGCGCGGACTGGGTGCTGCTCGGCGATCCCACCGAAGGCGCGTTGCTCGGGCTGGCGGGCAAGGCCGGGTTGGAGTTCGCGCTGGAGCGGGAGCGGCTGCCGCGGGTGGACGTCATTCCTTTCGAATCCGAGCACCGCTTCATGGCCACGTTGCACCGTAGCCACCAGGGGCCGCTGCGCATCTACCTGAAGGGGGCGCCGGAGCGGGTGTTGGCGCTGTGCGACGGCTTGCGCGGCGAGGGTGGCGAAGCGCAGCCCCTGGAGAGCGACGCCCTGCGCGCCGGCATGGACGGGATGGCCGCCGAGGGCATGCGCTTGCTGGCCATCGCCGAGCGCACCGAGCCGGCGGGCGGGGACGGGCTGGACTTCGCCGGCGTGGAGGCGGGCGGCTTCACGCTGCTGGCGGTCTGCGGCTTGTCCGACCCGCCGCGGGAAGAGGCGGTGAAAGCGGTCGCCCGCTGCCTGGATGCCGGCATACGGGTGAAAATGATCACCGGCGACCATGCCGCCACCGCCTGCGCCATCGGCCGCCAACTCGGTCTGGGGCACGAGGTGAAGGCGCTCACCGGCGAGCAGATCGAAGCGCTGGACGACACCGCGCTGGCCGTCGCGGTGCAGGACACGGACATCTTCGCCCGCGCCAGCCCGGAGCACAAACTGCGGCTGGTGCAGGCCCTGCAGTCGCGCGGCGAGGTGGTGGCGATGACCGGCGACGGGGTGAACGATGCTCCTGCGCTCAAACGCGCCGACGTCGGTGTCGCCATGGGGCGCAAGGGCACCGAGGCGGCCAAGGAGGCGGCGGAGATGGTGCTGGCGGATGACAACTTCGCCTCGGTGGCGGCGGCGGTGGAGGAAGGTCGCACCGTCTACGACAACCTGCGCAAGGCCATCGCCTACATCCTGCCGACCAACCTCGGCCAGGCCGCGATGGTGTTCTTCGCCGTGCTGTTCGGCATGATCATGCCCATCACCCCGGTACAGATCCTGTGGGTGAACATGATCACCGCCGTTACCTTGGCACTGGCACTGGCCTTCGAGCCGCCGGAGGACGACATCATGCGGCGGCCGCCGCGCAGCCCGGGCGAGCCGTTGCTGGACCGCTTCATCGGCTGGCGCATCCTGTTCGTCGGCGGCTTGCTGGTGGCCGGCAGCATGGCGATCTTCGCCTGGGAGCTGCGGCTGGGCGCATCGGTGGAGCTGGCGCGCACGGCGGCGGTCAATACGCTGTTTGCCGGCGAGCTGTTCTACCTCTTCAACATGCGCAGCTTCACCGCCCCGGTGCTCAACCGCGAAGGGCTGCTGGGCAACCGCTACGTGCTGCTGGCTGCCGGGGTGTTGGTGCTGTGCCAGCTGCTGTTCACCTATCTGCCGGCGATGCAGTCGCTGTTCGGCAGCGCGGCGCTGGCCATGGACTCCTGGTGGCGCATCCTGGCCTTCGGCCTTGGCGTGCTGCTCATCGTCGAGCTGGAAAAGGCGCTGTTGCGCCACGTCTTGAAAGCCAGGCCGCAGGCCAGGGTGTGAGGAAAGCGGGCGGGCTGTTTGGGCGGCCTTGCCCCGCCGCCTTAAACTGAGTGCTGTCCCCAAGCCGAAACGGGGCCCGAGATGCCCTTGGAGCCAGAATGAAAACCGAACACGCCCCCACCATCCACCGTGCCGACTACCGCCCGCTGCCCTGGACGGTGGAGCGCATCGACCTGCATTTCAATCTCGACCCGACCGCCACCGTGGTCACCAGCCGGCTGAACTGTGTGCGCAATCCGGAAGTGGAGGCCGGCCCGCTGCGGCTGTGGGGAGACACCCTGGAGTGCCTGTTGCTGACGGTGGACGGCGCCGAGCCGGCTGCCGCCGCGCTGCGCGAGCTGGAAGATGGCCTGGAGGTGGATCTGGCTGGAGAGCGCGCGGTGGTGGAGATCCACACCCGCATCGACCCGCAGGCCAACACCACGCTGTCCGGTCTCTACCTCTCCAACGGCGGCTTCTTCACCCAGTGCGAAGCGGAGGGCTTTCGCCGCATCACCTATTTCCCCGACCGCCCGGACGTGATGGCGCGCTACACCGTCACCCTGGAGGCGGACCGCGAGCGCTGCCCGGTGCTGCTGTCCAACGGCAACCTGCTGGAGCAGGGCGAGCTGCCTGGCGGCCGCCATTACGCGCGCTGGGAAGATCCTTTCCCCAAGCCGTCCTACCTGTTCGCGCTGGTCGCAGCCAGGCTGGTGGTGCTGGAGCGCAAGGCGCAGACCGCCTCCGGGCGCGAGGTGTTGCTGCAGGTCTGGGTGGAGGAGGGTAATCTGGACCGCGCCGGCCATGCGATGGATTCGCTGATCCACTCCATGCGCTGGGATGAGCGCACCTTCGGCCTGGAGCTGGACCTGGACCGCTTCATGATCGTCGCCGTGGCCGACTTCAACATGGGCGCGATGGAGAACAAGGGCCTCAACATCTTCAACACCAAGTACGTGCTGGCCAAGCCGGACACCGCCACGGACGTCGATTACGAGCACATCGAGAGCGTGGTCGCGCACGAGTACTTTCACAACTGGACCGGCAACCGCGTCACCTGCCGCGACTGGTTCCAGCTCACGCTGAAGGAAGGCCTCACCGTGTTCCGCGACCAGCAGTTCTCCGCCGACATGCTGGCGGAAGCGGCGGGCGAGGAGGACGCCGCCTCGGCGCGGGCGGTCAAGCGCATCGACGACGTGCGCGTGTTGCGCGCCGCCCAGTTCCCGGAGGACGCCGGCCCGATGGCCCACCCCATCCGCCCGGACAGTTACCAGGAGATCAACAACTTCTACACCGCCACGGTGTACGAGAAGGGCGCCGAAGTCATCCGCATGCTGCACACCCTGCTGGGCACCGAGGGTTTCCGCAACGGCATGGACCTCTACTTCAGCTACCACGACGGCAAGGCGGTGACCTGCGACGATTTCGTGGATGCCATGGCCGAAGCCAATGGCCGCGATCTCGACCAGTTCATGCGCTGGTACGCCCAGGCCGGCACCCCGCGCCTCGGCGCCCGCGGCGAATGGAATGCCGCCGACGGCAGCTACACGCTCAGGCTGACCCAGCACACGCCGCCGACGCCGGGCCAGGCGGAGAAGCTGCCGCTGGTGATCCCGGTCGCCGTCGGCCTGATCGCGCCGGACGGCAGCGATCTGCCGCTGCAGCTTGAAGGCGAGAGCCAGCCGGGCGCGAGCACCCGCGTGCTGGAGCTCAAGACTGCCGAGCAGCGCTTCCGCTTCGTCGGCCTGAGCGCCGAGCCGGTGCCCTCGCTACTGCGTGGCTTCTCCGCGCCGGTGCTGCTGGAACTGGAAGAGGATGACGAGCGCCTCGCCTTCCGCATGGCCAAGGACAGCGATCCCTGCAACCGCTGGGACGCCGCCCAGCGCTACGCCGAACGGGTGATCTTGGCGCTGGCGGCCGACCTCGGCCAGGGCCGCGCCGCTGCCGTGCCGGAAGCCTTCATTCGCGCCTTCCGCAGCCTGGCCACTGATGAAGCGCTGGACCCGGCCTTCCGCGCCCAGGCCGCGGCGCTGCCGGCCGAAGGCTATCTGCTGGAGCGCATGAGCCCGGCCGATCCCGCTGCGCTGCGGGCGGCGCTGCGCCTGCTCTATGCCACCTTGGGCGAACGCCTGGCGGCGGACTGGCTGGCGCTGTGCGAGCGTCTGCCGGTGGCGGGCGAATACCGCTATCACCCGGCGGATGCCGGCCGCCGCGCGCTCCTCAACCTGGCGTTGCGCTACCTTGCCGCTGCTGGCAACGAGGCCGGCCTGGCGCTGGCGCGGCAGCGCTTCGGCGCCGCCGGCAACATGACGGACCGCTTTGGCGCCCTGGCGGCGCTGGTGCAGAGCGCCAGCCCCGCCCGCGAAGATGCGCTGGCGGCTTTCCACGCCCGCTACAAGGACGATGCCTTGGTGCTGGACAAGTGGTTCTCGCTGCAGGCCGGCGCCTGGCGCTGGCAGGACGACGCGCCGGGCACGCTGCTGCGGGTCAAGGCCCTGCTGGACGATGCGGCTTTCAGCCTCTCCAACCCCAACAAGGTCTATTCCCTGCTCGGCACCTTCTTCCGCGCCAATCCGGCAGAATTCCATGCCGCCGATGGCAGTGGACACGTTTTCTGGGCGGACATGGTGATCGCGCTGGATGCGCGCAATCCGCAGGTTGCCGCCCGCATGGCCCGCGCGCTGGAGAACTGGCGGCGCTACACGCCGGCGCTGCAGGCCAGCATCCGGCCGCAGCTGGAGCGTGTGCTGGCGACCAAGGGGCTGTCCCCCGACGTCAGCGAGGTGATAGGCAAGGCCTTGCAGGACTGACATGAAAAGGGCCTCCCGCAATGGGAGGCCCTTTTTGATCGGCCCTGGCGCCCACGGCTGTAGGCGCAGGGCCAGGCGGCCAGCGGTTCAATGCGCGGCGATGTCGCCGGCGATGTAGCTGGAGAGCTGCCGTATGGTGTTCTCATGCTGGCTGACGATGCTTTTCACCACGTCGCCTATGGTGATGATGCCGGCGATCTGGCCGTCCTCCACCACCGGCAGGTGCC
The DNA here is from genome assembly GCF_004361735.1 of Azoarcus indigens. Lineage (GTDB taxonomy): Bacteria > Pseudomonadota > Gammaproteobacteria > Burkholderiales > Rhodocyclaceae > Azoarcus > Azoarcus indigens. The sequence continues at coordinate 79,864 of NZ_SNVV01000019.1, forward strand.
GGAAGCGGCGCTCCGTCATCAGCGCCATCACCTCGTCCACCGTCTCCGATGGCGTGATGGTGCGCACATTGGTGGTCATCAGGTCGCCCACCTTCACATCACGGGATACCAGGCCCTTCAGGACCACTTTGCGGGCGTAGTCCCGCTCGGTGAATATCCCCACCAGCTTGCCCTGGTCGGTGACCAGCACGCCGCCGATGTCGAACTTGGCCATCAGCGCCAGGGCCTCGAACACCGACACCTCTGGCGTCACCGTGTGGATCGCGCTGCCTTTCTGTTCCAGTATCTGCTGTACCGTGGTCGTCATGCCTGTCGTTCCTCCTGTGCGATGGCGGCGCCGTTGCCGTTCGAGTGGATCGCGGCGCCGGAACGTCTTCCTCCCTGGCTCAGCTTGGAACAGCAATCGGCAGGGCGCAAGGTGGGGGAACCCCCAGCGTCGGTGCACCCGGCTAAACTCTCTCCCATGAAACAGTCGCTTCATGAAGCTGCCCTGGCCGCCCTGATGTGCGCCGATCCGGCGGCGAAATGCACCGCCACCGCCTGCCTCGCCGCCGATTGGGAAAGCGGCGCGCTGATCTGCCTTCCCGGCGGCGATGATCCGGCCCCCGTCCTTGAGCCCGGCCGTCCGGCGCGGCCCGAACTCATCCCGCCGCAGCAGTTGCCGCAACGCAAGGTTGGCAGCCGCGAAGGGCATGCGGCTCTGTTGCACGCTATCGCCCACATCGAATTCAACGCCATCAATCTCGCGCTGGACTGCGTGCACCGTTTCCGCAGCATGCCGGCCGGGTTCCACGCCGACTGGGTGCGCGTTGCCGCGGAGGAGGCGTATCACTTCGGCTTGGTGAAGGAACGGCTGGAGGCGCTTGGGCATGTCTACGGCGATTTTCCCGCGCACGACGGCCTCTGGGTGATGGCCTGCCGCACCGCCCATGATCTGCTGGCTCGCATGGCCCTGGTGCCCCGGGTGCTGGAAGCCCGCGGACTGGATGCGACGCCGCCCATCATGGAAAAACTGCGCACGATAGGCGACAGAGCCAGCGTCGGCGTGCTTGAGATCATCCTGCGCGACGAGATAGGCCACGTCGCCATCGGTGACCGCTGGTTCCGCCTGCTGTGTGCGGCCCGTGGTCTGGAACCGGAGCGGACTTATCTGCAGTTGATCGAGGATTTCGAGGCGCCACGGCCGCATCCTCCATTGCATCGCGAGGCCCGGCTGGCTGCCGGCTTCAGTGAGGCCGAGCTTTACGCCCTGGTTCGCAAGTGACGGGGCCGCAAGGATGGGCCGGAGAGCGCCGAGGGCAAAGAAAAAGCCCGGCGTGAGCCGGGCTTTCGTATGGCGGTAGGGGAAAGGGCTGGCCTTCCCGCCGCAGGGCCGCTTAGCGCAGGCCGGCCGCGTAGTCGGCGACGGCCTTGATCTCGGCGTCGGTCAGCTTCAGCGCGATCATCTGCATCATGCGGCTCGGATCATTGGTCCGGACACCGTCGCGGAAACCCTTGAGCTGGGCTTCGGTGTACTCGGCGAACTGGCCGGAGAGCTTCGGATACTGGGCAGGCAGGCCGCCACCGGCAGGGCCGTGGCAGGCCGCACAGGCGGGAACGCCCTTGGCCGCAATACCGGCGCGCCAGATCTTCTGACCGGCCTCGATGGTGGCGAGGCTCTTGGCCGGTTCCGGCTTCTGGGTCTGGCTCGAGAAGTAATGGGCCAGCGCCTTCATGTCGCCGTCTTCCAAGGTGGCGGCCATTGCGCTCATGACCGCGTTGTCACGTACCGGCTTCTTGCCGTCATGCGCCTTGAACTCGCGCAACTGTTTGTACAGGTATTCCGGGATCTGTCCTGCGAGCTTCGGATTGGCCGGGAGCTGGCTGTTGCCGTCTGCCGCATGGCATGCGGCACAGATCGTTTCGGCGATCTGTTTAGCCTTGTCCAGGTCGGGAGCTTGCTCCTGAGCCTGAAGACCGCCTGCGACCAGCAGCAGCGGAAGCAGCAGGGAACGCTTGATCATAATGTCCTCGGAAAAGCCGTCAGTGGTTGTCTCAAACTTGGTATTCTATAACATCAACCTGGATTTGCGCGACGCCAGCAGGGTTTTTCCCGAGAGGCCGCGCTTCGCTGATTCAAGCCCCATGCCGCTCTTCCGCAACGCCCGTTTCGAAACCTCCATTGCCAAGCCCTCCGGGCTTCCCTCGCCTTCCGGCCCGGAGATTGCCTTCGCCGGTCGTTCCAATGCGGGTAAGTCGAGCGCCATCAATACACTCGCCGGGCATGTTCGCCTGGCATATGTTTCGAAGACGCCCGGTCGCACCCAGCTGCTGAATTTCTTTCGCCTCAATTGCGGCGCGCTGATGGTGGACCTGCCAGGGTACGGCTACGCGGCGGTGCCGGAGAAGGTGCGCAAGCAATGGCAGGGGCTGATCGAGTCCTACCTGAAGCACCGCGAGAGCCTCATCGGCCTGGTCCTGATCATGGATTCGCGCCATCCGCTGACACCGCTGGACCGGCAGATGATCGACTGGTTCGCGCCCTCCGGCCGTCCCATCCACATCCTGTTGACCAAGAGCGACAAGCTCACCCGCGGCCCGGCCACTGCCACCCTGCAGGCGGTGAAGCGGGAGTTGGCACCGCTGGGCGAGAAGGTGACGGTGCAACTCTTCTCCAGCCTGAAGAAGACCGGTGTGGAAGAAACCGAGACAGTGGTGGCACGCTGGCTGGCGGCTGAAGCAGGCGAAGAGAACGCGACGCTCGAGTAAACAAAAACCCCCGGCTAAAGGGGATAAAGCCGGGGGTAAAAATGCCTTAAGTAGATTAAGGCACCCGCTCAGGGAGGTGAAGCGGGAGACGGCTCAGCACCATCTGCTTGATAAGATAGTGAGCCGAAACGGGAAGTTCCCAGCGCAATTCGTTACCGGATGTGTCTGGTTTCAGGCCTTTTTGCCGCTTTTCTTCAGGCCACTGGAGTCACGGAGAAGCCTGTCTTTCCTGCCCGTTTTGCCCCTTCCGTATCGTTTTCGAGATCATCATGCGACCCACTGGAGCCTTTCCCGCCACACGCATGCGCCGCATGCGCCGCGATGCCTTTTCCCGTCGGCTGATGCAGGAGTCCGTCCTGACCACTGCCGATCTGATCTACCCGGTTTTCGTCCTCGAGGGCGAGGGGCACGTCGAAGCGGTGCCTTCCATGCCGGGCGTGAGCCGCGTCTCGCTGGACAAGCTGCTGGCGGTGGCCGAAGAGGCGCTTACCCTGGGCGTTCCGGCTCTGGCGCTGTTCCCGGTGGTGGGAGCGGAGGGCAAGAGCGATGGCGCCGAGGAAGCGTGGAACCCGGACGGGCTGCTGCCGCGTGTGGTCAGTGCGCTGAAGCAGCGTTTCCCCGAGCTGGGCGTGATCACCGATGTGGCGCTGGATCCCTACACCAGCCATGGGCAGGATGGGCTGATCGACCCTAAGGATCCGCGCGGCTACGTGATGAACGACGAGACGCTGGAGGCGCTGGCCAAGCAGGCTCTCTGCCACGCCCAGGCCGGTGCGGACGTGGTTGCGCCTTCCGACATGATGGATGGCCGCATTGGTCGCATCCGTTCCATACTCGACGAGCACGACCTGATCTACACCCGCATCCTCGCCTACTCGGCAAAGTACGCCTCCAGCTTCTATGGTCCGTTCCGCGACGCGGTCGGCTCCGCCGCCAATCTCGGCAAGGGCAACAAATACACCTACCAGATGGACCCCGCGAATAGCGACGAGGCCATCCGCGAAGTGGAACTGGACATTGCCGAAGGCGCGGACATGTTCATGGTGAAGCCCGGCATGCCCTACCTGGACATCGTGCGCCGGGTGAAGGCCGAACTGCAGGTGCCAACCTACGCCTACCAGGTCAGTGGCGAGTACGCGATGCTCAAGGCGGCCGCATTGAATGGCTGGCTCTCCGAGCGTGCTTGCGTGCTGGAGTCCCTGCTGGCGTTCAAGCGCGCCGGCGCCGACGGCGTCCTCACCTATTACGCGCTGGATGCGGCCCGCTGGCTGAAGGAAGGCGTTTGAGTATTACGTTGGAAGGCCTGCGGCCGATGCGGGCGCTTGATCTGTCCGCGGTGCTGCAGGTTCAGCGCGCCGCTTATGGCGATGGTTATCAGGAGTCGGCCGAAGTCCTTGGGGCGAAGCTGGCGCTGGCGCCGAACTGCTGCTGGGTGGTGGAGCAGCAGGGAAAGGTGGGGGCTTATGTCTTCGCCCATCCCTGGCGCCGGCAGGCGCCGCCGCCCTTGCACAGCCGGATGGAGTCCTTGCCTCGGGCTGCAGACTGCCTGTTCGTCCACGACGTCGCAGTGATGCCGGCGCTGCGTGGTGTCGGCGCGGCTGGCGCATTGTTCCGGCAGGTGGCGGCCGAGGCGGCGGTGAGGCACCTGCCTTGCCTGACGCTGGTGGCGCTGGCCGATGCCATTCCTTACTGGCAACGCCACGGCTTCAGGGCGCAGCCAGCGGGTTCGCCGGAGGGCTATGGCGCAGGCGCTGCCTTCATGTCGCTGCTGCTTGCGACCGCAGATTCAGACCGCAGTCAGTAAGTGGGCGCAGGCCCGGCGCAGGCCCAGCACGTTGGAAATCTTGATGTCCACATAGGACGGCCGCCGCAGGCTGCGGCTGACCCAGACGGTGCGCATGCCCAGGCGGCGCGCGGTTTTCAGGTTCACTGCGGTGTCTTCCACCATGACGCATTGGCGCGGATTCAGGCCGAAATGGTGCAGCAGCCGGCGATAGCCCTCGATGCCGGGCTTGGGATGGAAGCCGAGTTGCTCGATGCCGACGACGCTGTCGAAGCGACCGGCGATGCCCATCGCCTCCAGCACCGCGTCCGCATACATCCGCGGTGCGTTCGAGAACACGATCTTGCGCCCCGGCAGCCGGCGCAACATGGCGCCCAGCGCGCGTTCGAACACCATCAGCTCATGCAACTGCTCGAAGCGGTGGGTTTCACGCAGGAAGTGATGCGGATCGGTGCCGTGATGGCGGATCAGTCCTGAGAGCGTGGCGCCGTAGCGCTGCCAGTAGTGCATGCGCAGAGAGTTGGCGGCCTCATGGCTCAGGGACAGATGCTGCTCCAGGTAGGCCGTCATACTCCGGTTGATATGCGGAAAGATATGCGGACTGGCGTTGTGCAGCGTGTTGTCGAGGTCGAAAAGCCAAACGGGTGGAGCGGGCATGCGGTGTCGTGTTCAGCGCTGGGGGCGCGGCTGGAAGTGGATGATGCTGCGGCCGTCGCCGGTGGTCTTGGGCGCGGCCTTCCAGGCGTGGCCCTGGATGACTTCGAAGGTGGCCGGCAGGCGGCCGTCCCGGCGCTGCTTCTCGTAAGCGGCGCGGGCCTGGTCCCAGCCGCCACGGCCGGAGAGGCCGCGCGGGCGCCCCCGGCTGGCGTTGGCGTTGCCGGTGGCGCGCAGATCGTCCAGCAGGCCATCCAGTTCGGCGTAGGTCAGCGTCACCATCTCCATGTCCATGACCGGATCCGCGAAGCCGGCCTTGACCAGCGCGTCGCCCAGGTCGTGCATGTCGATGAAGCGGTGGATGCGCTCGCCGGCGTGTTTGGGCAGTGCGTCGCCCAGTTCCTTCAGCGTGTCCGGGCCCAACGTGGAGAACATCAGCAGGCCATCGACTTCCAGCACGCGGTGGATTTCCTGCAGCGCCGGCAGCGGATCGTCCAGCGCCGTCAGCATGAGGTTGGACCAGGCCAGCGAGATGCTGCTGCGCGCCAGCGGCAAGGCCAGCGCGTCGGCTGCGAGCAGCGGCGGCACCGGTCGCGCGCCCATGAGGCGTTTCAGCAGGCCGGCCTGCGGCGTGACCCGGGCGTTGGCCCGGGCCAGCATCGGCAGCGCAAAGTCGGCGCCGAAGGCCGCGGCCTCCGGATAGCGTTCGGCCAGGCGCAGCAAGTCCTGACCGGTGCCGCAGCCGAGATCGAGGATGCGTTTGGGCGTGATGCGGATGTAGTCCAGGCGCTCGTCCATGCGCCGGGCGATCTCGCGGCCTAGGGCATCGGCGCCGTCGCTGGTGGCCGCGGCGCGGCCGTAGCGCCGACGCAGCAGGCTGCGGTCGAGCTGGAAATCTGCTGCTGTCACGGAAGGCTGAGCGGGCGGATCAGACGGCCTTCAGGCCGAGGCGGGCCAGCAGGTTCTCGTCGCGGTCAGCCTCCGGGTTGCTGGTGGTGAGCAGGCGGTCGCCATAGAACATGGAGTTGGCGCCGGCCATGAAGCACAGGGCCTGCAGTTCGTCGCTCATCTGCTCGCGGCCCGCCGACAGGCGTACGTAGCTGGCTGGCATGGTGATGCGGGCGGCGGCGATGGTGCGGACGAATTCGAAGGGGTCCAGCTGCTCGCTCTCGGCCATCGGCGTGCCGGGGATCGCCACCAGGTTGTTGATGGGCACGGAATCCGGCGGCGGTTCCATGTTGGCGAGCTGGGCGATGAGGCCGGCGCGGCTGCTGCGGCCTTCGCCCATGCCGATGATGCCGCCGCAGCAGACGTTGATGCCGGCATCCCGCACCTTGTCCAGGGTGTTCAACCTGTCCTGCATGGTGTGGGTGGTGATGACCTGGCCGTAGAACTCGGGCGCGGTGTCGATGTTGTGGTTGTAGTAGTCGAGGCCGGCGTCGGCGAGCTGCTCGGCCTGGCCGTCGCGCAGCATGCCTAGGGTGACACAGGTCTGCAGGCCCAGCTTCTTGACCTCGCGCACCATCTCCAGCACCGGCTCCATGTCCTTCTCCCTGGGGCCGCGCCAGGCGGCGCCCATGCAGAAGCGGGAGGCGCCCTTGGCCTTGGCGGCGCGAGCATGCTCCAGCACCTCGTCGATCGGCATCAGGCGCTCGCGCTCCAGGCCGGTGTCGTAGCGGGCGGACTGGGAACAGTAGCCGCAGTCTTCGGAGCAGCCGCCGGTCTTGATCGACAGCAGGGTGGAGCGCTGGATCTCGTTGGCATCGAAGTGGGCGCGATGCACCTGCTGCGCGCGGAAGAGCAGATCGAGGAAGGGGAGTTCGAACAGCGCCTGCACCTCGGCGACCGCCCATTTCTTGCGCTGCGCCTGTTCCGGATGGTTCTGGCTGGCGGCGGGAGGAGCGGTCAATGTTGTTGTCATGAGGTGCGTTCCGGACTTAAATGTGGCAATCCAGCATGTTCATTCAAGGGCGGAAAACTTGTCAAATACGCCAGGGGGGCCAAGCGCGTGGCGTCGCGGCCTGCGCGCGGCGGTGGATGCGCTTCTGCCGCAGCGTTGCTGCATCTGCGGGCGGGAGCAGGGCGGTGCGCCAGTGTGCCCGGAATGCGCGGCCGATCTGCCCCATGTCCGCAGCGGCAGATGCTCGGTCTGCGCCCAGCCCTTGCCTGGCGGCGGCGTCTGCGGGCAATGCCTGAAACGGCCGCCGGCCTTCGATGCCAGCCAGGCCGTCTTCGATTACCGCTTTCCCCTGGATGGGCTGGTGCAAGGGCTGAAGTATCACCAGCGCTTTTCCCTGGCGGGCTTCTTTGCCGAGGAGATGGTGGCGGCGATGTTTCCGCGCGAGGTGGACCTGATCCTGCCCATGCCATTGCATCGCTCCCGCCTAGCCGAACGCGGTTTCAATCAGGCGGTTGAGATCGCCCGGCCCCTGGCTCGCCTCGCGGGAGTGCCGCTGGCGCTGGACGGAGCGCTGCGGCTGCGCGCTACGCCCAAGCTGGAGGGCTTGTCGCGCCAGGAGCGCAGGGCGACGTTGCGTGGCGCTTTTGCCTGCGGGCGAGATCTGGCCGGCGCCCGGGTGGCGGTGGTGGACGATGTGATGACTTCCGGCGCTACGCTGGACGAGTTGGCGCGCTGCCTCAAGCGCAGCGGTGCATCGCGGGTGGAGAACCTGGTGGTGGCCCGGACTCCGCCGCCGGGTTGAGGCAGCGGGGCAGAACGACGCCCGGCTTCTGGGCTAAAGTGCGCGCTTTCCGTTGTTCCGCCCGCCCGGTCCATGTTCGATATCGTCCTGTTCCAGCCCGAAATTCCGCCGAATACTGGCAACGTCATCCGCCTCGCGGCGAATGCCGGCGCGCATCTGCATCTGGTGGAGCCGCTCGGGTTCGTCATCACCGACAGGACGCTGGCGCGGGCGGGGCTGGACTACCACGACATGACCCAGGTGACGGTGCACAAGGATTGGGATAGCTGCGTCTCGGCCCTGTCCGGGCGTCGTTTCTTCGCACTGACCACCAAGGCGAGGGCGCGCTACGATCAGGTTGCTTTCCAGCCGGGGGACGTCTTCGTCTTCGGTCCGGAGAGTCGCGGGCTGCCGGCGGAGATACTGGACGCGCTGCCGTCGGAGCGGCGGCTGCGGATTCCGATGCGGCCGGGTTGTCGCAGCATGAACTTGTCCAATTCGGTGGCGGTGCTGGTGCTGGAGGCCTGGCGGCAGCAGGGTTTTGCCGGCGGGGCTTGAGCCGGCAGGGTGAAGGCGGGAGCGCCGTCTGCGCCCTGTTTTCCTGCTTTATTCGTGCTTGGGGTCGCGGGACAGCAACTGCTCCACCGCATCGCGGGCGATCAGGCCGTCATGCAGCAGGCCATGGACTGCCTCGCAGATCGGCATCTCCACGCCCAGCCGGCCGGCCAGGCCGACCACTTCACGTGCGGTGGACACGCCTTCGGCGACATGGCCGAGCTCGCGCAGGATATCGTCCAGCGTCTTGCCGGCAGCCAGTGCCAGGCCGACACGGCGGTTGCGCGAAAGGTCGCCGGTGCAGGTGAGAATGAGATCGCCCATGCCGGCCAGGCCCATCAGCGTATCCGGACGGCCGCCGAGGGCGGCGCCCAGGCGGGCGATCTCCGCGAGCCCGCGGGTAATGAGCGCGGCGCGGGCATTGAGGCCGAACCCCATGCCGTCGGAGACGCCGGCGGCGATGGCCATGACGTTCTTGACCGCGCCGCCGATCTCGCAGCCGACGAGGTCGGTATTGGCGTAAATGCGCAGCAGCGGCTGGTGCAGCTGGTTCACCCAGAACTGGGCGAAGGTCGTATCCGCCGCGGCCAGCGTTACCGCGGTGGGCTGCAGGCGGGCGACCTCGGCAGCGAAGCTGGGGCCGGTGAGGACACCGCAGGCCGCGTCTGCGTCCAGTTCCTCGGTGACGATTTCGTGCGGGAGCTTGCCGGTGCCGGCCTCCAGACCCTTGCAGGCCCATAGCAGCGGCGTATCCGGCTGCAACTGGCGCAGGCTTCTGACCGTGGTGCGCAGTCCGGAGAGCGGAGTGACGACCAAGTGCAGATCGGCGCCACGGGCGGTAGCAGCAAAATCCGCGCTCAGCGACAGCGCCGGAGACAGCGGAATGCCAGGCAGGTAGCGGGCGTTTTCGCCCGACTGCTGCATGGCATTAACATGTTCAGGATTGCGCGCCCACAGTGTCGTCTCGTGGGCGGAGGAGAACGCCTGGGCGAGTGCGGTGCCCCAGGCGCCGGCACCGAATACGGCTATCCGCATCCGGCTCACAGCCCCCAGACTTCGCCGACGCGGATATAGCCGCTGGCGCCGTCCTGGTGGCGGACCTTCACCCAGCCATTGGCGGGCGCTTCCACGAGCTCGAGTACCAGGTCGCGCACCGCCTCGAAGACCGGCGGGGCCTCCTCGGAGGCTTGCTGGCGCACCATGGTGCGTGGAGCGGTGACCATCAGCGTGCGCTTGTCGGTCAGCGCGCCCCGTTCTATCCAGTTGATCGCGCCCGCCGGGTCGCGCACCTTCACCCATTTGTCCAGCGCCACCACGACCTCCACCGGCGTACCGGGGGCGACGATGAACAGCCGCTTGCCCTGGTTGGAGGGCGAGTCGTAGAGGATGGCCGGCGCGGCGACCGAGCGGAACTCGATGGCCTGGGCGAGCGGGCTGGCGCAGGCGAGCGCCAGCCCGAGCCCGAGAGAGAGGCGCAGGCGGGATGCGATCATGGCTGCACGTCCTTACTGGACCGGGACCTCGCCCGGCTGGGCGGCGGCCTGCTCGCGCTGCTGCTGGTAGAGCGCGTCGAAGTTCACCGGCGCCAGCACCACCGGCTGGAAGCCGGCACGGGTGATCGCGTCGGAAACCGCCTCGCGGGCGTAGGGGAACAGGATGTTGGGGCAGCCCACCATCATCACCGGCTCCAGGTCTTCCTGCGGGATGTTGCGGATCTGGAACACGCCCGCCTGGGCCACTTCGACCAGGAACACCGTCTTGGATTCCGGCAGTTCGGCGGACACGGTCACCGTCAGCACGATCTCGAACAGGCCGTCGTTGATGCCCTTGCCCTCGGTGCGCAGCTGCACGTTGATCTGCGGCGTCTCGCGCTCGAGGAAAACCTGCGGGGCATTGGGGACCTCGAGGGAGAGATCCTTCACGTAGATCTTCTCGATGGAGAATACGGGTTGCGCGTTTTCGGTCATTTCGGAAAGCCTGTTCGGTGGTGTTTTGGTGAGGATGGGTGTTGCAGCGGATGTCCCGGGGGACTCAGGCCCCCCGGCCTTGAAGCAATGGATCCAGGCCGCCCCGGTGGTCGAGGTCGTGCAGGTCGTCGCAACCGCCGACATGGTAATCGCCGATGAAGATCTGCGGAACCGTGCGTCGTCCACTGAGTTGCATCATTTCTGCACGGCGGGAGGGGTCGATGTCCACCCGGATCAGTTCCAGTTCGTCGCCGACCCCCTTGCTGCGCAGCAGATGCTCGGCGCGATGGCAGTAGGGGCAGGTGCCGGTAGCGTACATGCGGATGTGGGGCATGGTCATTTCCTCTTGCGGCTCAGCGGCTGGCCCGCCTTCTCCCATTCCATGATGCCGCCGCGCAGGTTGTACACCTTCTCGAAACCGGCTTTGCGCAATTGGGCCAGCGCGCCTGCAGAGCGGTTGCCGGTGGCGCAGCAGAGGATGATTGGACGCGATTTGAACTTGTCGAGTTCGCCGCTGCGCCGTTCCAGCTCGCCTGCCGGGATGTGGCGGGCGCCGGCAATGTGGCCGGCGGCATACTCGCCCTGGTCCCGCACATCGACGACGATGGCGTCTTCGCGGTTGATCAGCAGCGTGGCCTGGACCGGCGAGAGCTGCGTCTTGTTGTTGCCGCTGCGCACGGTTTCCACGAGCAGCCAAGCGCCGCTGACCACCGCCAGGGCGGCCCAGTACCAGTTCTGTTGCAGGAATTCCACGAAAACGTCGCTCCGGTTGGGTTGGGAAAATCGATGGACGGGTTCAGTGCTTGGGTGGCACGCCGCAGAATACTTCACGCATCAGCACGATGAGTTGCAGGGTGCGCTGGTCACCCACGCGGTAGTAGACCCGGTTGGCATCCTTGCGCGTCTGCAGGACGCCCTTGTCGCGCAGGATGGCCAGATGTTGCGAGATGTTGCTCTGCGAGGTGCCCACCGCCTCGACGATGTCCTGCACGCAGACCTCGCCTTCGCCCAGCACGCACAGGATCTTCAGCCGCAGCGGGTGGGCGATCGCCTTGAGCGCCCGGGCGGCCATCTCGATGTGCTCATGCTTGTCTATCAGCTCGAAGATGTCTTCTTTGTTCACGTGAGGGCCGGGCGGGCAAAACCGTTAGTATAAAATATCGCGCCGAGGTCTTGCTCGGGCGGCAGCCGCCCTGGCTGCCGCCCGAGCCGTCATCCCCCGTTCAACCCCCCTAAACCGGACTCGATCCCCCCATGTACAAGATCGTTCTGCTTCGCCACGGCGAATCCACCTGGAACAAGGAAAACCGCTTCACCGGCTGGACCGATGTAGACCTTACCGAGCAGGGCACGGAAGAGGCGCATCGCGCGGGCAAGCTGCTGAAGGCCGAGGGCTACGGCTTCGATCTCGCCTTCACCTCGGTGCTGAAGCGCGCGAACAAGACCTTGAACATCGTCCTGGAAGAGCTGGACTCCCTGTGGCTGCCGGTCGAGCACTCCTGGCGCCTCAACGAGCGCCACTACGGCGCGCTGCAGGGCCTGAACAAGGCCGAAACCGCCGCCCGCTTCGGCGACGAGCAGGTGCTGGTGTGGCGTCGCTCCTACGATACCCCGCCGGACCCGTTGCCCGAGGGCGACGAGCGCCTCACGGTGGACGATCCGCGCTACGCCGGCCTGCCAAAGGCGCAGTTCCCGCGCACCGAGTGCCTGAAGGACACGGTGGCGCGCGTGGTGCCTTACTGGGAAACCGTGATCGTGCCGCAGATCCTGGCCGGTCGCCGCGTCCTGGTCGCCGCCCACGGCAACAGCCTGCGTGCGCTCATCAAGTACCTGGACGGGATTTCCGACGACGACATCGTCGCCCTCAACATCCCCACCGCTCAGCCGCTGGTCTATGAACTGGATGCAGACCTCAAGCCGGTGAAGCACTACTACCTCGCCGACGAAGAGACCATCCGCGCCGCCCAGGCCGCGGTCGCCAGCCAGGGCAAGGCCAAGGCCTGACTTTCCCTCCGCTTCGCCAGATGATGACATCACGCCGCGTGCTGCGCTGCCTGCTGGTTGCGGCGGCGGTGTCGCTTGCCGGGCCGGCGCAGGCGCAGCAGGCCGGCGATCTGGCCGAGAAGCGCTCCGACCTGGACGACCTGAAGCGCCGCATCCGCGAGTTGCAGAAGGACATGGCGCAGACCGAGGCCTCGCGCTCCGGCGCGGCGACCGCGCTGGCGGAAGCCGAGCGCGCGGTGTCCCGGGTGGAGCGCGAAGTGCGCCGGCTCGGCAGCGAGAGGGCAGATGCCGAGCGCAAGCTGGCGTTGCTGGAGGCGGAACAACGTGAAGTTGAGGGACGCATCGCCGCCCGCCAGGACGAACTGGCGGAGTGGCTGCGCCGTCACTACATGCACGGCGCGGCCGACGGTGTGGCGCCGCTGCTGTCGGCGCGCGATCCCAACCAGCTTGCCCGCGATGCCCATTACCTGGAACACCTTGGCCGCGCCCGCCTGGGGTTGATCGAATCCCTGCGCGCGGACCTCAAGGAAAAGGCGCTGCGTGCGGCCGAGATCGGCCAGCGTCGTGACCGCGTCGTCACCTTGGCGGCGGAGCAGCAGGCACGCCAGACCGAGCTGGCCTCGGTTCATGAAACCCGCAAACAGGCCCTGGCGCTGATTTCCGATCAACTGAAGACCCAGCAGAAAGAGGTGAGCGCCCTGCGTCAGGACGAGCAGCGCCTGGGCCGGCTCATCGATACCCTGGTGCAGCGCGCGCGCGAAGCTGCGGCGCGCCAGGCCGCCGCACGTCGGGCTGCAGAGCAGCAGGCGGCGCGGGAGCGGGCCGCTGCGGCGGCCAACCCGCCGTCGCAGGGCAGTCAGGCGCCGCGCCGGTCCGAGCCGGTGGTGGGCGAGGTCCGCCATGCCGCGGGCGCCACGCCCACTGGCGTCAGCTTCGCCCAGTTGCGCGGCCAGCTCAGATTTCCGGTGCGGGGAGAACTGGTTGGGCGCTTCGGCGCTCCAAGGGCCGAAGGCGGAACCACCTGGAAGGGCGTGTTCATCCGCGCCGGCAATGGCAGCGAGGTGCGCGCGGTGGCGGGCGGTGAAGTGGTCTTCTCCGACTGGTTGCGCGGCTATGGCAATCTGCTCATCATCGACCACGGCGGCGACTACCTTTCGGTCTATGGCAACAACGATGCCCTGCTGAAAGAGGTCGGTGACAAGGTGGGTGGCGGCGATGCGGTTGCCAGCGTGGGGGCCAGCGGGGGGGCGGCGGAATCAGGTTTATACTTTGAAATCCGTCACCAAGGCCGGCCGCTGGACCCGATGCTGTGGGTCAGGCTCAACTGACGAAACGAATGAAGATGCGGCCCGGAAGGCCGGGACGCGCCCCGATGGAGTCCTTATGCGCAGCAAGCTGAAGCAAGTCGGCCTGGTGATGACCGGCGTTTTCGCCGGTGTGATGATCAGCCTCAATTTCTCCGCCAACGCCGACAAGGTCACGCCGGCGCCGCTACCGGTGGAAGAACTGCGCGCTTTCGCCGATGTGTTCAATGCGATCAAGCAGGGCTACGTCGAACCGGTCGAGGACAAGAAGCTGATCACCCAGGCGATCAGCGGCATGCTGTCCGGACTGGATCCCCACTCCGCCTACCTGGATGCGGAGGCCTTCAAGGACCTGCAGGTCGGCACCCAGGGCGAGTTTGGCGGCCTCGGCATCGAGGTTGGCACCGAGGACGGCTTCGTCAAGGTCATTTCCCCGATCGAGGACACGCCGGCCTTCCGCGCCGGAGTCAAGGCGGGCGACCTCATCGTCAAGCTGGACGACACCCCGGTCAAGGGCATGAGCCTGAACGACGCGGTCAAGCGCATGCGTGGCAAGCCCAAGACCGACATCACGCTGACCATCATGCGCAAGGGCGAGAACCGGCCGGTGGTGATCACGCTGACGCGTGAAGTCATCAAGGTGCAGAGCGTCAAGTCGAAGATCGTCGAGCCCGGCTACGGCTACGTGCGCGTCGCCCAGTTCCAGGAGAACACCGCCTCCTCGCTGGTCCAGCACCTGGACAAGCTGGTCAAGGAAGGGCAGCTGAAGGGCCTGGTGCTCGATCTGCGCAACGACCCGGGCGGTTTGCTGCATGGGGCCGTCGGTGTCGCCGCAGCCTTCCTGCCGGCCAATACGGTAGTCGTTTCCACCGACGGCCGCACCGAGGATGCCAAGCGCGAATACCGCGCCGCGCCGGAAGACTACCTGCGCGGCACCCGCGACGACTTCCTGAAGTCCCTGCCGCCCAGCATCAAGGATCTGCCGATGGTGGTGCTGGTGAATGGCGGTTCCGCCTCCGCCTCGGAAATCGTTGCCGGCGCACTGCAGGACCACAAGCGCGCGGTGGTAATGGGCACTCAGACCTTCGGCAAGGGCTCGGTGCAGACCATCATCCCGCTGAATGCGAACACTGCGATCAAGCTCACCACCGCGCGCTACTACACGCCGGGCGGCCGTTCCATCCAGGCCAAGGGCATCGAACCGGACATCGTGGTCGAGGAGAGCACCAACGGTTCTGCCCGCCGCGTGCGTGAGGCGGATCTGCAGGGTCATCTGGGCAATGATCGCGATCCGGACGCCGAGCGCTTGCTGCAGAACAGCGGCAAGGGGGGCGACGATGAAGACATGCCGCCCCGCTTCGAACTGGCGGGCAAGGATGACTACCAGCTTGCCCAGGCGGTGAATCTGCTGAAGGGCTTGCAGATCGTCCAGAACAAGAAGTAAGGCAATGGAGGTGGGTGATGCTGAGGGAAACGGCGTACAAGCTGGCCGGCAGGCGTCACCACCATCCCACTCCGGGGGGCGGTCTGCTGAAGCGGCGGGTGCTGCGGCTGCATCCCCGCTGTCCCGGAGGGCGTGAACGGGCGGTCGCGGTGCTCGAAGCGCTGGGGGTTGCCTGCGTGGAGCAGGGGCAGGCGGCTTCCGAACTGCTGGTGGTCTATTCGGTGTTGGACCATACGCTGCAAGGGCTGGAAGCTGGACTTCGAACTGAAGGGCTGGTGCTGGATGAGCGGTTTCGCTGGCAGATTGCCCGCTGGCTGGTGTATTTCAGCGAGGAGACCCAGCGCCGCAATCTGAGGTCGCCCGAGCGTCTGCTCAAGCAATCCCACAAAGTGTATGTGCATGCCTGGGAGCACCACCCCCACGGCGACCACGACACCACTCCGCCGGAACTACGGGGCTACAAGTAAACCAGCTCTGCCGGAGTGGAGAACACCGGACCGCACCGCGGTCCTTTTTCATTTTCCGATGCCATGAACGACGATCAACTGCTGCGCTACAGCCGCCATATCCTGCTGCCTGAAATCGGTGTCGAGGGGCAGGAGGCCATCCTGGCTGCCCGCGCGCTGATCGTCGGCGCCGGCGGCCTGGGATCGCCGGCGGCCATGTACCTGGCCGCGGCCGGCGTAGGCACGTTGGTGCTGGCCGACGACGACACGGTGGACCTCACCAACCTCCAACGCCAGATTCTGCACAGCGCGGAAGGGGTGGGGCGGCTCAAGGTGGAGTCTGGCCGGGATACCCTGCACCGGCTGAATCCGCTGGCGCGGGTGGAAACGCGGGCGCTGCGGCTGGAGGGCGAGGCCCTGGAGGCGGAGGTGGCTGCAGCCGATGTGGTGCTGGACTGCTCGGACAACTTCGCCACCCGTCACGCCATCAACCGCGCCTGCGCTCATCACGCACGACCGCTGGTCTCAGGCGCAGCGATCCGCTTCGATGGCCAGGTCTCGGTGTTCGACCTGCGTCAGCCGGATGGCGCCTGCTACCACTGCCTGTTCCCCGAAGGGGAGGATGTGGAGGAGGTGCGCTGTGCGGTGATGGGGGTGTTTGCACCGCTGACCGGCATCGTCGGTGCCACCCAGGCGGCCGAGGCGCTGAAGCTGCTCAGCGGCTGCGGCGCCACGCTGGATGGCCGCCTGCTGTTGCTCGACAGCCTGAGCATGAACTGGCGCAGCGTGTCCTTCGGGCGCGACCCGGCTTGCCCGGTGTGCGCCGAGCGCGCGAGGGCTCAGGCCTGACGCGGTCGCGCCAGCAGGCGGAAGTCGTCGCCCAACTGGCGTAGGTCGCGGATGTCCAGGCGCAGGGCCTGGTCCAGCGCGCTCAGCGGCGCCAGGTTGAACAGCCCCTGCGCGGCATCGCCGACCAGCAGGGGCGCGAGATAGAGCAGCAACTCATCCACGCAGCCTTCCCGCAGCAGCGAACCGTTGAGTTTGAAGCCGGCTTCGACGTGGATTTCGTTGAGGCCGCGTTCGCCCAAGGCGCGGAAGAGCTGCGGCAGATCGACCTTGCCAGCGGCGTTCGGCAGTGGCAGCACTTCATGGCCGGCTGCCCGTAGTTCCGCTTCGCGCGCCGGATTGCCGCCGGCGGTGGCGATCAGGATGGGGGGGCCCGCCAGCAGGCGCGCGGTGGAAGGGATAGCCAGCCTGGCGTCGACGAGGATGCGCAGCGGCTGGCGTTCGCAGGGCACGGCGCGCACGGTGAGTTGGGGGTTGTCTTCCCTGACGGTGCCGATGCCGGTCAGGACGGCGCAGGCACGCGCGCGCCAGCGGTGGCCGTCGCGCCGCGCGGCTTCGCCGGTGATCCACTGGCTGACGCCATTCTCCAGCGCGGTCTTGCCATCCAGGGTGCTGGCTGCTTTCAGCCGCACCCAGGGGCGGCCGCGGGTCATGCGCGAGACGAAGCCGATGTTCAGATCCCGCGCCTGGGCTTCCATCAGCCCGCTTTCCGCAATGATGCTGGTAGCACGCAGGCGGGCAAGGCCACGGCCAGCGACCAGCGGATTGGGGTCTTCCATCGCCGCGACCACCCGGGCGACACCGGCATCCACCAGCGCATCGGCGCATGGCGGGGTGCGGCCGAAGTGGGAGCACGGTTCAAGGGTGACGTAGGCGGTCGCGCCGCGGGCGGCCTCGCCGGCCATGCGCAGCGCATGGATCTCGGCGTGTGGTTCGCCGGCGCGCTGGTGCCAGCCTTCGCCGACGATGACGCCGTCGCGTACCAGTACGCAGCCGACGCGTGGATTCGGTGTGGTGGTGTCGAGGCCCTGCTCGGCGAGCGCCAGCGCGCGCGCCATCGCGGCATGGTCAGCCGCCGAAAAGGTCATGCTCGGGGTCCGGGGTGGCCGGACCGCTACCGCGGCTGCGCTTGGGCCTGGCCTGCACCTCGCGCACGACTTCGGCGAACTCGTCCACGTCGGCGAAGTTGCGATACACCGAGGCGAAGCGGATATAGGCGACCTTGTCGAGCTTCTTCAGCTCCTTCATCACCAGTTCGCCAATCTTCTCGCTCGGGACTTCCGGCTCGCCCAGCGACAGCAGGCGGGCCTCGATGCGGTCCACCGCGGCCTCCACGTCTTCGGTGGTCACCGGCCGCTTGCGCAGCGCCAGCTGCATGCTGGCGGTGAGCTTGCGGTGGTCGAACTCGCTGCGGCTGCCGTTGCGTTTGACGATGTGCGGCATCTTGAGATCGATGCGCTCGTAGGTGGTGAAGCGCTTGTCGCACTTCACGCAGCGGCGACGACGACGCACCACGTCACCGTCCTCGTTCTCACGGGTGTCGGTGACCTGGGTGTTGGGGTCGTCGCAGAAAGGGCACTTCATGGACGTGGAGCCGTGGGGCCTGACGGGGAGGGGACTGCCACTGCAGCGTGCATCGCGGGCCGTCCCGTGCCGGCGTATTACGACCGGCTCAGGCGCCGTAGACCGGGAACTTGGCGCACAGCTCGGCAACCTGGCCGCGCACCCGCTCCAGCACCGCCTCGTCGGCTGGCGCGGCGAGCACATCGGCGATCAGGTGGGCGATCTTCTCGGCTTCGATCTCGGTGAAGCCGCGGGTGGTCATCGCCGGCGAGCCGATGCGGATGCCGGAGGTGACGAAGGGCTTCTCCGGGTCCTTCGGGATCGCGTTCTTGTTCACCGTGATGTGGGCGCGGCCCAGCGCGGCTTCGGCTTCCTTGCCTGTGATCTTCATCGCCCGCAGGTCGAGCAGGAAGACGTGGCTCTCGGTACGGCCGGAGACGATGCGCAGGCCGCGCTCCTCGCCCAGCACCCGCGCCATGACGCGGGCGTTGGCGATGACCTGTTCCTGGTAGTTGCGGAAGGCCGGCGTCGCCGCTTCCTTGAAGGCCACCGCCTTGGCGGCGATGACATGCTCCAGCGGGCCGCCCTGCAGGCCGGGGAAGATGGCGGAGTTGATCGCCTTCTCATGCTCGGCCTTCATCAGGATGATGCCGCCGCGCGGGCCGCGCAGGGTCTTGTGGGTGGTGGAGGTGACGACGTCGGCGTGCGGCACCGGGTTCGGGTAGTAGCCGGCGGCGATGAGGCCGGCGTAGTGGGCCATGTCCACCCAGAAGATGGCGCCGACTTCCTTGGCGATCCTGGCGAAGCGCTCGAAGTCGATGCGCAGGGAGTAGGCGGAGGCGCCGGCGACGATGATGCGCGGCTTGTGCTCGCGGGCCAGCGCTTCCATCGCGTCGTAGTCGATCTCTTCGTTCTCGTCGAGGCCGTAGGCGACGACGTTGAACCACTTGCCGGACATGTTCAGCGGCATGCCGTGGGTGAGGTGGCCGCCTTCGGCCAGGCTCATGCCCATGATGGTGTCGCCCGGCTTGGCGAAGGCCATCAGCACCGCCTGGTTGGCCTGGGAGCCGGAGTTGGGCTGCACGTTGGCGGCCTCGGCGCCGAACAGCGCCTTCAGGCGGTCGATGGCCAGCTGTTCGACCACGTCCACATGTTCACAGCCACCGTAGTAACGCTTGCCCGGATAACCTTCCGCGTACTTGTTGGTGAGCTGGGAGCCCTGGGCTTCCATTACCGCGTGGGAGACATAGTTTTCCGAGGCGATCAGTTCGATGTGATCTTCCTGGCGGCGGTTCTCGGCCTGGACGGCGGACCAGAGCTCGGGATCAACCTTGGCGAGGGTGTCTTGCGAGGAGAACATGGGGGGCTCGAAACGCGTGGTTTTTAAAAGCGGATGTTACCACGCGGCCTGCACAGAAAAGTGGCATCGGCGTCGGTGAGCTGCATCCCGTGCGGAAGCTCAGCAGAAGTGCTTCCGGGAGGGGGCGGGGCGGCTCTTGCCGTTGCCGGCCTCTGGTTCTTCGCGCTCATTGCCTTTGAATCATGTTGTCCGCATGGATGCGGTTCCCGGCTTTTTGCCCGGTGGCCGGCGGTGAAGCTGGCTGGGTCTGCGTCCAGGTCTTGTCACGGCGCTGCCCTTTCGCGTCGTTCGGGACCCGGGGCTGCCCGCTCTCCTGCAGCGCGCAGGGGAAGGCGCGTGGCCGGGCCCGGCGGCCAGCGCTCCCGCCGTGATCCATGGTTGCGGGAGCGTCGGCGGCCTGCTTCGTCAGCCGAATTTGAACTGGATGCCGTAACCGCCGCGCGGATATTCCCATTCCACGTTGCGGTGGGTGGTGCAGATCACCCGGCAGGTGCCGCATTCCAGGCAGCCGTCGGTGGTCAGCACCACCTTGTCCGCCGCGCCCTCGTAGCAGCCGGCCGGACAGCAGACGGTGCATTGGCGGGTGGTGCAACTGGCGCAGAGGGCTTCATCCTTGATCTGGATGTGCGGGCGCTCGGCGTCGACCAGGTAGCGGTTCTGGTACAGCTTGTCTTCGACCTTGATGCTGACCGCTTTGTCGCTCATCGGAATGCCCTCCACAATTTGTAGGCGTCGCCGAGCAGGCCGAAGAGGCTGCGTTCGGCGCGGAAGCCGCGATAGATGTCCTTCTGCTTGCTGCGCTTGTCTTCGCCATCGACCTTGAGCATGGCGTAGGCGGAGCGGTTGAGCAGTTCCGGGTAGGTGGTGAGGAACTGCTTGTTGTTGTCGAGCAACTCGGGCAGATCCTTGTATTTCTTCAGGTCCTTGATGACGAAGCTGTCGTCCAGCCGCTTGCGGTAGAGCGCAAGGTTGGCGGCGCTCATGGCCTTGCCGGCGCGGCCGAGTTCGATGGCGGTTTCGGCGGCGATGCGGCCGGTGGTCATGGCGAGGTTGGAGCCTTCGCGGTGCACCGCATTCACGAACATGCCGGAGTCGCCGACGATCATCCAGCCATCGCCGTAGATCTGCGGGATGGCGTGGTAGCCGCCTTCGGGGATGAGGTGGGCGGCGTATTCCTTCATCTCGCCGCCTTCCAGCATGGGCGCGACCGAGGGATGTGCCTTCAACTGTTCCAGCAACTGGTAGGGGGTGATCTTCTGCGTCATGAAATCGGATAGCAGGCAGCCGACGCCGACGCTGATCGAATCGCTGTTGGTGTAGAGGAAGCCGGTGCCCATCATGCCGTGGGTGATCTTGCCCATCATCTCGATCACCACGCCTTCTTCATCCTGGATGTTGAAGCGCGACTCGATGACGTCCTTGGGCAGGAAGTGGATCTCCTTCACCGCCAGCGCGACATGCTTGGGATCCAGTTCCGGCCGGAAGCCGGCCTTGCGCGCCAGGGTGGAGTTCACGCCGTCGGCGAGGATCACCAGGTCGGCGTATATCTTGCCGTCGATGCGATCCACCTCGACGCCGATGACCTTGCCAGCGTCATCGCGCAGCAACGTCTTCACCGTGGTTTCGCAGATCACCAGCGCGCCGGCTTCCTTCACCTTGTCGGAGAACCACTTGTCGAACTTGGCGCGGATGATGGTGTAGCGGTTGTAGGGTGGCTTGTTGAAGTCGTCCGAGCGGAAGTGGCTGCCGACGTAGGAGCGCTCGTCCATCACCCACATGCGCTGCTCGATGATGTGGCGTTCCAGCGGCGCTTCCTCGCGGAAGTCGGGAATGATGCGCTCCAGCGCATCGGCATAGAGGATGGCGCCCTGCACGTTCTTGGCGCCGGACGTTTCGCCGCGCTCCAGCTGCAGCACCTTGAGGCCGGACTTGGCCAGGGTGTAGGCGGCGGCGTTGCCGGAGGCCCCGGCGCCGACCACGATGACATCGAATTTTTCGGACATGGTCGCTTTCCTCAGCCTGCGCGGCGGGTGGTGGCCAGCTTCTGCCGGAAGGCCTCGGTGAGCGCCGGCAGGATCTGCAGCGCGTCGCCGACGATGCCGTAGTGGGCGAAGTCGAAGATGGGAGCGTTGGGGTCGTTGTTGATGGCGATGACGCAGTCCGCGCCTTCCATGCCGACGCGGTGCTGGATGGCACCGGAGATGCCGGCGGCGATGTAGAGCTTGGGCCGCACCGTCCTGCCGGACTGGCCAACCTGGCGGTCCAGCTCCGCCCAGCCGGCCTGCACCACCGGCCGCGAGGCGCCGACTTCGGCGCTCAGCACCCGGGCCAGCTCCCACACCAGTTGGAAGTTCTCCTGCTTGGCGAGGCCCTTGCCGCCGGACACGATGATGTCGGCGAAGGGCAGCTGCGGCTTGTCTCGGCTGTCGTCGGGGATGTAGTCCAGCACCTTGGTGATGATGGACTCCTCCGCCATCGCCAGCGGATGCTCGATGATCCTGCCGCCGCGGCCTTTCTGGCGTTCCGGCATCGCCATCACCCTCGGCCGCACGGTGGCCATCTGCGGCCGGTAGTTCAGGGTGACGATGGTGCACAGCAGGCTGCCGCCGAAGGTCGGGCGGGTGGCGGCGAGGCTGCGGTTGTCCATGTCGATGGTGAGGCTGGTGCAGTCGGCGGTGAGGCCGGTGAGCAGGGTGGTGGCCACCGAGCCGGCGAGGTCGCGGCCCTGGGTGGTGGCGCCCAGCAGCAGCACTTCCGGCTGGTAGGTGTTGACCAGCTCGGTCATGCCGCGGGTGAAGGGGTCGTTGCGGTAGTCCTGCAGCGTCGGGCTTTCCATCAGGTAGCAGAGATCGGCGCCGTAGGCGAAAGCGTCGTGGCAGAAGCGCTGGCCATCGTCGCCGGGGGCGGCGAGCACCACGCCGGCCAGCTCCACGCCCAGCATGTCGGCCAGCTTGCGGCCTTCGCCCAGCAGTTCCCAGGACACCGGATGGACCTGGCCGCGCTCATGCTCGATGAAGACCCACACGCCCTTGTAGGCGGCCAGCCGCGGGTCCAGTTCGAATTTGCGCTTCTTCTTCACGGGTGCGTCATTGCTCATGTTCGTCTCCTTAGCCGGCGCGGCGGGCGAGTTCGGCTTCCACCACCGGGAAGCGCTGGCCCAGGCGGGCGATGAGTTCGACGGCGAGGTCGGCGGCGCGGCCGCTGTCCACCGTCACCATTTCCGCCTTCTCGGCGCGCGGGCTGGGGGTGAAGACCTTGTTCACCACCGTCGGCGAGCCCTTCAGGCCGATCTTGGTGACGTCCTCGATGCCGGCGGCCACGCGGTCCCAGCGCGTCAGCTCGTGACGCGCCGCGCGCAGCTGGTCGGGCAGGCTGCCGCGGCGCATCTCGTTGGTGCCTTCCAGCATGGTCACCAGGCAGGGCAGGGCGGTCTTGAGCAGCTGCACGCCGCCTTCGGCGCGGCGTTCCACCGTGATCGTGCCGCTGGTCTCATCCAGCTCGTTGATGCGGGACACATAGGTGAGCAGCTGCAGCTCCATGCGCTTGGCAATGCCGGGGCCGACCTGGGCGGTGTCGCCGTCTATGGTCTGCTTGCCGGTGAACACCAGGGTGACCGGGTGGCTCTCGTGGATCTTGCGGATGGCCGAGGCCAGGGCGAAGCTGGTCGCCAGCGTGTCGGCGCCGGCGAAGGCCTTGTCGGTGACGAGGATGATCTCGTCGGCCCCGTAGGACAGTGCCTTGCGCAGGGCGGCTTCGGCCTGCGGCGGCCCCATGGTGATCACGGTGACGCGGCCGCCGTGCTTGTCCTTCAGCCGCAGCGCCTCTTCCAGGGCGAAGAGGTCGTAGGGGTTGATGATGGCGGGCACGCCCTGCCGCATGATGGTGTTGGTTACCGGATGCACCCGGATCTGGGCGCTGTCCGGTACCTGCTTGATGCAGACGACGCTGTGCATGGCGGGCTCCTCAGGCGTAGGAAATACAGCCGTCGACCGGGCAGTTGTCCATGCACTCCGGGTCGCCGCCGTCGCACTCGGTGCAGCTGCCGGCGTCGATGCGATAGACGCCTTTCTTTTCCGCGATGGAACCGGTGGGACAGAGGGATTCGCACATGCCGCAGCTGGTGCATTGCAGCGGATCTATCTTCAAGGCCATGACTCGCTCCTGGATGGGGAATGAGTCCAGCTTAGGGATTGCGATGGCTAATTCCGGTAAACAGTCGATGCTGCGGTGCAAAAAAAGCGTAAATGCGAGAGGGGTGGAGAAGCGGGGCTTCCGCTCGGAGCGGCCTTTCTTTCGGTTCTTCGCGCAATCTGGGGGAAGTAGTGGTTGACGGTTCGGAGGTTGGTAGATTGGCAGTCGCCAAACAAACCGATCCCCTTCCTCTTCCCCGTCATGCGCGATGCTATGTTGGGCGTGGTCTTCTGGGAAGGCCACGTCGTCGATTCATCTCAGGAGCAA
>NZ_SNVV01000020.1 GCF_004361735.1 Azoarcus indigens
GCTCTGGTATTTCTTCAGCACGTCCGGCACCACCGGCAGGCGGCGTTCGCCTGCGAGCGTCTCCGACGCGACTCCTAGCAACAATGGCATCGAGGAGGCCCTCCAAAACTCAATAAAAACAAGAAAGAGGTTTTACGAAATGGCTGGACAGAAGCCGATGTGCTCCTGCAGCAAATTCGAAGGGCCGGCCAAATTACCATCTTTGATCCGGGGCTTTCGGCTGTGTTTACCCTAATCCAGTCCAGGGCCTGAGCGGGGCAGGCGCCTTCTTCCCGGACGCCAGCGCGGGAAATCGCGGAAGGGAAGATGCATGCCCCTGAGGGGGTGAAATGACACAGGCCGGCCCTGGGGAGGACCGGCCTGTGGGGGCGGGGCGGCAACAGACGCCCGTGGGCGCCTCAGGAGGGCAGGATCAGATCTGGCGCACCTTGATGTTGAGCGTCTGGATGCGGTAGGCGATCTGGCGCGGCGTCATGCCCAACAGGCGCGCGGCCTTGGCCTGCACCCAGCCAGCCTGCTCCAGCGCGGCAATGACACGCTCGCGCTCATCGAGGCCGGGATCGTCCAGGTCCACCGTGCCGCCACCGCCGCGCAGCGGCGAAACCCGTTCCTCGATGCCGGAGATGAGGATGAGGTCGCGGTCTATGGTGCCGTCCTCGCTCATCACCGCGGCGCGCTCTATGCAGTTTTCCAGTTCGCGCACATTGCCCGGCCAGGCGTGGTGCAGCAGGATGCGCAGCGCGCTGTCGGTGATGGACAGCGGCCTGCCCTGCATCTGCGCCACCTTGTCCACGAGGAAGCGGGCGATTTCGGGAATGTCTTCCACCCGCTCGCGCAGCGCCGGCAGCATGATGGGCATGACGTTGAGGCGGTAATACAGATCCTCGCGGAACTTGCCGGCTTCCACTTCCAGTTCCAGGTCGCGGTTGGTGGCGGCGATCACCCGCACGTCCACCTTCAGCGTGCGCGCGCCGCCCACCCGCTCCAGTTCCCCCTCCTGCAATACCCGCAGCAATTTGGCCTGGAAGGACGGCGAGATCTCGCCGATCTCGTCCAGGAACAGGGTGCCGGAATCCGCCATCTCGAAGCGGCCTTTGCGCTGGGTGAGCGCGCCGGTGAAGGCGCCCTTCTCGTGGCCGAACAGTTCGGATTCGAGCAGGTTCTCCGGCAGCGCCGCACAGTTGAGCTTGACGAAAGGGCCGGCCGCGCGCGGCGAGTTGTAGTGGATGGCCTGGGCGATAAGCTCCTTGCCGGTGCCGGTCTCGCCGCGCACCAGCACAGTGGTGTTCCACTTCGCCACTTGGCGCACTTGCTCGAACACCTGGCGCATGCGCACCGTGTGGCCGACGATGTTGTCGAAGCCGAAACGGTTGCGCACGGTGCGGCGGAGGTTGTCGCGTTCTTCTGCAATGTCGCGGCGTTCCTGCCGCACCTGACAGGAGAGCCGAACGGTCTGGCCGACGAGGTTGGCCACCATCTCGGCGAAGTGGGCGTCGTCCTCCAGGCGGTCGCGCGCCGCCTGCGGTGGCTGCAGCGCCAGCACGCCCACGGTTTCGTGGCCGGCGCGTATGGGTACGCCGATGAAAGGTGCCTCGCCATCGAACAACCCGCGTCGCGACAGGTAGTTGCTGTCGTCCGCCAGCCGCTCCAGCAGCAGCGGGCGGGAGCGCTGCAACACGCTGCCGATCACGCCTTCGCCGGCACGCCAGCGGATGTCCGGGTTGTAGGGCGCATCGACACCGTGCAGGGCGGAGATCGCCATCGACTCGCCGTCGGCTTCCGACAGGGTGACCAGGGCACGGTTGAAGCCGCACTCCTCATCCAGCACCCGCAGCACTTCGGACAGCGTTTCGCGCAACTCCAGCGAGCGCGACAGCACCCGGCTGACGCGGTACAGCGCCTCCAGTGCCGACTCCAGCCAGGCCGCCCGCGCATCGGTTTGCTCGGGATGATCCTCAGTACTCATCCGTGGGCCTCCATCTCGGACGCGGACAGGCTGCGGCTGGGCGGGAAACTGACCCGCAGGCGGCAGCCACCGGTGTGGTGGGGGTCGATCTCCAGCACACCACGGTGGCGGCTGACGATCTCCTGCGCCAGCGACAGGCCAACGCCGCGGCCGGCCGCGCGCACCTGCTTGGTGGAGAAGAAGGGTTCGAACACCTTCAGCCGCAGCTCTTCCGGAATGCCGGGGCCGGTATCCACCACCTCGACCTCGACCTGCCCGTCCTGCACCGAGGTGCCGAGGCTGATGGCGCGCTCGCTCCAGCCGCGCACGTTCATCGCCTCCACCGAGTTGGTCACCAGTTGGCGGAACAGGGTGCGCAGTGCGGTGGGATCGCCCTGGATGGAGGGCAGCACATGCGCCGGGTGCCAGTCCACCGTGACGCCGGCCGACAGCAGGGCGTCGGTCTCCAGCATCAGCACATCGCGCAGCACCTCGTTGAGATTGACCGGGCCGGAGGGCGCCTCCGGTTCTGGCGGCATTGCCGCCTGCAAGGTCTCGATGGCGTGCTCGCCGGCGCGCTGGGCGTCGGACAGGGCACGCGCCAGCGGATCGCTGCCGCCGCTGCCGATGCGGCGGCGCTGCAGGTTGGCGGCGGCGGCAATCAGGTTCACCGGCCCCTGCAACTGGAAGATGGCGCCGGACAGCGCCTCCCGCAGGCTCTGGTTGAGTTCGCCCTCGGACAGCATGGCGCGCATCGCGGCGAGGCGTAATGCCTCCTGCTGGCGCTTGGATGCACTGATGTCGTGCATCACCAGCAGCAGGTAGTCGGAGCAGCCACCGCCATAGAAGGCGTCCGGGCTGGTGTGGCGCTCTTCGAACCAGGACAGCGAACAGGAGTACCAGCGCGGCTCGCCGCCAACGCGGTCGAAGCGCAGTTCGTGGTTCAGCAGCGCGCGGCGGTGGGCGTAGGCGTGATCGAAAGCCTCGCCCAGGCTCTGGCGCAGCGCGTCCATCACCGCATGCGCGGGCTCGTCCACCTTCATCTCGGCAACGATGCGTTTGTAGGCCGGGTTATCCAGCACCACATGGCCTTCCACGTCCAGCAGCGCTACCGCCACCGGCGCCACCGAGATCACCGACTCGATGAGCTGCTTGTGGTTGGTGAGTTGCTGCGACAGGCGGTGCTCCTCGGTGGCATCCCAGTGCATGCCGAGGTAGTTGAGGCGCAGGCCGTCTTCCTCCTCCGCGTCCGGCGTCTTCAGCGGTGTCACCGTCAATTCGGCGACGTAGGGCGTACCGTCGCGCCGGCGGTTGAGCAGCCGGCCCGTCCAGGAACCACCCGCCTTCAGCGCACCCCACAACTCCTGGTAGACCGCCTTCGGCGTGGACTTGTAAGACAGCAGGGACTGCCTCTGCCCGACGACTTCTTCGGCGGCATAGCCGGTAATCGCACAGAAGGCCGGATTCACATACAGGATCTTGGCGTTGGCGTCGGTGATCGAAATGGCGATCGCCGATTGCTCGACCGCGTAATGGAATACCGCGTCGGCGAAAACGACCGGTATCTGGGCGGATGCGGACATGATGATCTCGTGCTATGCGGGCACCCATACCCTAGCAAGCGTTGTGCCAAACACGACAATCGGGCGCACCTTCCCGGTGCGCCGTCGCATCCCCGCCATCGGGCCGGCCCCCTCACCCGGGTTCTCCGCTCGACCTCATGTAAACAGGGTGTAAACGCTCGCAGGCTCGACATTTGTCGGCATTGCGACAATTCCGGAAAGGCTGAAGCACTCGACACAGCCGAACACCCGCGTCGCGCCGCAACAATACTTTCCAATCAGCAGCTTGCAGCGCTTCCGGGGCGTGGCATGCGTTCTGCAATGAGCGATTCCAATAGCCGGAAACGGCACTGGAGATACCGAAATGAGCGAGTGGTTGATGCTGTTGCTGGGGACCGCCCTGGTCAACAACGTGGTGCTGGTGAAATTCCTCGGGCTCTGTCCCTTCATGGGCGTCTCCAAGAAGGTGGACAGTGCCATCGGCATGGGCCTGGCCACCACCTTCGTGCTGACGCTGGCCTGTGCGCTCACCTGGCTGCTGGAGCACTTGCTGCTGGTGCCCTACGACTTCGGCTACCTGCGCATCCTCGCCTTCATTCTGGTGATCGCTGCCACCGTGCAGTTCGTGGAAATGGTGATAAAGAAAAGCGCACCCGACCTCTACAAGGTGCTGGGCATCTACCTGCCGCTGATCACCACCAACTGCGCTGTGTTGGGCATTGCGCTGCTCAACGCCGGCGAAGGGGCCGGCTTCGTGCGCAGCGTGCTCTACGGCTTCGGCTCCGCGCTCGGCTTCACCATGGTGATGATCCTCTTCGCCGGCCTGCGCGAGCGCCTGGCACTCACCCGCGTGCCCGCCAGCTTTGCCGGCGCGCCCATCAGCTTCGTCACCGCCGGTCTGTTGTCGCTCGCCTTCATGGGTTTCGCCGGCCTGACCAATCACTGACCCGACAGGAAAGGAGAACCCCATGTTGATCGCGGTCACCAGCGTCGCCCTGATCGGGGCCTTCTGCGGCGTTGCCCTCGGCGTGGCCGCACGGCGCTTCTATGTCGAACCCGACAGCGTCGTCGCCGAGATCGAGGCCATGATGCCCGGCTCGCAATGCGGCCAGTGCGGCTTCCCCGGCTGCTCCGGCGCGGCCAACGCCATCGCCGCCGGCGAGGCGCCAGTCACCTGCTGCCCGCCGGGCGGCAAGGCCCTGGCCGAAGCGCTGGCAGCGAAGCTGGGCATCAGCATCGACACCTCCAGCATGGCGGAGAGCCTGCCGACCATCGCCGGCGTGCAGGAGGAGATCTGCATCGGCTGTACCAAGTGCTACAAGTCCTGCCCCACCGACGCCATCCTCGGCGCGGTCAAACAGGTTCATTCGGTCATCCGCGATGCCTGCACCGGCTGCGCCAAATGCGAGGGCGTCTGCCCCACCGGCGCCATCAGCCTGGCTCCCGTGCCCGTCACCCTGCAGAGCTGGGTCTGGCCCAAGCCCGCAACCGCCTGAGGAACTCACATCATGGGCTCGCCTGACCAGATCCCCCTGTCCGCCGCCTCCCGCCTGGGCCGCCTGCTGCGGCGCTGGGGCGTGCATCCCGACGGCCGCAAGCATCCGGCCGCCGGCACCGAGATCGCCGTGCTGCCGCTGCCGCCGCGGCTCACCTTGCCGCTGATGCAGCACATCGGCGCGCCGGCGCGGCCCATCGTCGCCGCTGGCGACCGCGTGCTGCGCGGCCAGATGATCGCCGAAGCCGCCGGCCCCATCTCGGCGCCCATCCATGCGCCGACCTCCGGCACCATCGCTGGCATCGCCGAAGTGCCGGTGCCTCATCCCTCCGGCCTCACCGGGCCGGCCATCCTGCTGGACGTGGACGGCAAGGACGAGGCGCTGGAAACCGAGGGCGCCGACCCATGGACGCTGGAGCCGGCCGAGATCGCCCGCCGCGTGTCCGCGGCCGGCATCGTCGGCATGGGCGGCGCCACCTTCCCCTCCGCCGTCAAGCTCGCGCTCGGGCAGAAGAAGCCCATCCCCACGCTGATCCTGAATGGCGGCGAATGCGAGCCCTACCTGTCCTGCGACGACCGCCTGATGCGCGAGCGGGCCGCGGAGGTGATCGACGGCGCCCGCATCATCCTGCGCGCCATCGGCGGGGAGCGCGTGCTGATCGGCGTGGAGAACAACAAACCCGAAGCGATAGACGCCCTTGCGGCCGCCGCGGCAAGCCATGCAGAGGTGCAGGTGGTGGCCGTTCCCAGCCGCTATCCGATGGGCTCCGAGAAGCAGCTCATCAACTGGCTGACGGGCCAGGAGGTGCCGGCGGACGGCCGCGCGGCGGATATCGGCGTGGTGGTGCACAACGTCGGCACCGCGGCGGCCATCCATCGCGCCCTGCGCTTCGGCGAGCCGCTCACCCGCCGCATCGTCACCGTTTCCGGCGGCGCCATCCGCACGCCGCGCAACCTGGAGGTGCGCATCGGCACGCCGCTGTCGGCGCTGGTGGACTTCTGCGGCGGCACCACCGGCGAGGTCGCCCGCTGGGTCATGGGCGGCCCGATGATGGGCCTGTCCGTCAGCAACCTGGCGGTGCCCATCATCAAGGGCAGCGGCGGCTTGCTGGCGCTGCGCGAGGAAGAGACCGCCGACGGCGCCGACGCGGGCCCCTGCATACGCTGCGCCTCCTGCGTCGGCGCCTGCCCCATCGGCCTGATGCCGCTGGACATGGCGGCGCTGATCCGCTCCGGCGACCTCAAGGCCTCGGTGGACATCGGCCTCAAGGACTGCATCGCCTGTGGCACCTGTTCCTATGTGTGCCCCTCCCACATTCCGCTGGTGCACTACTTCAACTACGCCAAGGGCGAACTGGCCAGCCAGGACAAAGGCAAGCTGCGCCAGGACGCGATCAAGCAGCTCGCCGAGGAGCGCAGCGCACGCATGGAGCGCGAGGCGCGCGAGAAGGCCGAGGCCGCCGCCGCCCGCAAGGCCGAGCGCGAACGCGCCAAGGCCGAAGCCGCAGCCAAGGCGGCCGCCAAGAAGGCTGCGCAGGAAGCCGCCAAGCAAGAGGAAAGCACCACATGAACACCGTACTCTCGTCTCCCCATGCCATCGGCGCCCGCTCCGTCGGCAACGTGATGGGGCTGGTCCTGATCGCGCTGGTGCCGGCCACGCTGGCTGGCTTCTGGCGCTTCGGCTGGCCCTCGGTCTACCTGTGGCTGGTCACCATCCTGGCCTGTGTGGCCACCGAAGTGCTGTGCGTGCGGCTGCGCGGCCTCTCCGCCGGGAAGGCGGTGTTCGACGGCTCCGCCGTGCTCACCGGCTGGCTGCTGGCGATGTCGCTGCCGCCTTGGGCGCCGTGGTGGATAGGCGTGGTCGGCGGGGTGTTCGCGGTCGCCATCACCAAGCACCTGTTCGGCGGCCTGGGCCAGAACCTGTTCAACCCGGCCATGGCTGCGCGGGTGATGCTGCTGATCTCCTTTCCGGTGGAGATGACGCAGTGGCTGCTGCCCACGCCGGATGCGCTGCCCGGCGCACTGGACGCCCTCGCCATCACCTTCGGCGCCGGCGCGCCCGACGCCATGAGCAGCGCCTCCCTGCTCGGCCACATCAAGGCCGAAGCCACCAAGGGTGTGCTGCTGGACCAGTCCCTGCCCGGCCATTACTCCGCCACCGCCTTCGGCATGGGCGAACGCCAGGGCAGCCTGGGCGAAACCAGCGCGCTGCTGCTGCTCGCCGGCGGCATTTTCCTGGTGATCAAGGGCGTGATCGGGCTGCGCATTCCGCTGGCCTTCCTCGCCGGCGTCGTCGTGCCGGCAGCGATCGCCAGCGCGGTGGCGCCGGATCACTACCTGGGCCCGGTCGCCCACCTGCTGTCCGGCGGCGTGATGCTGGCCGCCTTCTTCATCGCCACCGACTATGTGACCTCGGCCAGCACGCCGCTGGGCCAGTGGATCTTCGGCCTGGGCTGCGGCCTGCTGACCTGGATCATCCGTACCTGGGGCGCATACCCGGAAGGCATCGCCTTCGCCATCATGCTGATGAATGCCACCGCGCCGCTGATCGACCAATACACCCGGCCGCGCATCTTCGGCCGCAAGCGTGACGGTCGCTCCCTGAACCCCGCCGAAACCGTCAAGGCCCGCGCCCGATGAATATCGCCAAACAATTCGACACGCTCTGGTATCAGGGCGCTTCGCTCGCCTTCGTGGCGACGGTCACCGGTGCGGCCCTGGCCATCGCCTCCCAGGCAACCGGCCCGCGCATCGCCGAAGCCCAGGCCCGCAAGACCCAGGCCGCGCTGGCGGAGGTGCTGCCCAGGAACAGTTTCGACAACGACCTGATGGCGGACACGGTTGCCGTGAAGGACACCAACGGACGCACGGTCACCGTGTACCGCGCCCGCAAGGCCGGCGTGGTGACGGGCGTGGTGTTTGGCATGGAGAACAAGGGTTACTCCGGCACCATCAAGCTGGTGATGGGCGTGGACCGCGGCGGCCGCCTCACCGGCGTGCGCGTCACCGGCCACACCGAAACCCCCGGCCTGGGCGACAAGATCGAGATCGTCAAGACTCCCTGGGTGTTGTCCTTCAACGGCCGCTCGCTGGACAACCCGGCCCCCGCCCAATGGGCGGTGAAGAAGGACGGCGGCATCTTCGACCAGTTCGCCGGCGCCACCATCACCCCGCGCGCGGTGGTGAACGCGGTGAAGCGCGGCCTCGACCTCTACGCCGCGCAGCAGGCCACCATGCTGGGCGAGCCTGCCGCCTCCGCCGCCCCCCAATCCTGAGCCAGTCCGAGGTATCCACCATGAGCGAAGCCTGCGCCTCCGCCGCCGCCGACAGCGTGCCGGCCAAACCCACGCCGCCCGCCGGCCCCAACTATGGGGCGCTGATGAAGGACGGGCTGTGGTCCAACAACCCGGTGCTGGCGCAGATGATAGGCTTGTGCCCGACGCTGGCCGTTACCGGCAACGCCACCAACGGCCTGGGCATGGGCCTGGCGACCACCGCCGTGCTGGTGCTGTCCAACATGCTGATCGCCTCCATCCGCAACCTGGTCAGCCCCAACGTCCGCATCCCGGTCTTCGTCGCCCTGATCGCCAGCTTGGTCACGCTGATCGACATGAGCATGAACGCCTGGATGTACGAGCTCTACCAGGTGCTGGGCCTGTTCATCGCGCTGATCGTGGTGAACTGCGCCATCCTCGGTCGCGCCGAGGCCTTCGCCTGCAAGAATCCGGTGACCGCCGGCGCAGTCGATGGCTTTGCCATGGGTCTGGGCTTCACCCTGACGCTGGTGGTGCTCGGCGGCATCCGCGAAATCCTCGGCAGCGGCACCCTGTTCGCCGGCGCCAGCCAGATGTTCGGCCCGGCCTTCCATGTCCTGGAGGTCACGCTGATCCACGACTACAAGGGCTTCCTGATGATGATCCTGCCGCCGGGCGCCTTCTTCGTCATCGCCTTCCTGATCGCCGGCCACCGGGTGATCGAGCAACGCGCCGCCAAGCGGGCCGCCGCCGCGCAGGCGCCGCTGCCCGACGGCGCCCACGCCTGAGGAGAAGCAGATGAGCACCATGCGTGTAGGCGTGGCTTACGCCGATGTCGCCCAGACCGTCTGGCTGCGGATAGACGTGCCGGAGAATGCCACCCTCAAAGAGGCGATCGAGCTCTCCGGCATCCTGCAGACCTTCCCCCAGATCGACCTGGAGAACCAGAAGGTCGGCATCTTCGGCAAGGTCAGCAAGCTGGATTCGCCCCTGCGCCCCGGCGACCGGGTCGAGATCTACCGCCCCATCACCTGCGATCCGACCAAGGTGCCGCGCCGCGGCGGCGCCGAGGACGACGAAGACGAGGATTGATCCCACCGCGCCGGCGGGGCACGCCCATGCCCCGCCGGCGCCGCACCGCAACCGCGGCTGCCGTGCGCTTCCGGCCGCCAGCTCGATCGCGCTTTCCCCCGTGCGCTGCCAGGGCAGCGCCCCTCCCACTCGCTGACCCTCACGGCATGACTCCAACGACGATTCAACTGGCGGGCGCCATCCTCTTCGCCATCGCCATCCTCCACACCTTCTCCACCAAGTTCTTCGAGCACCTCGCCCACACCCGGCCGGCGCATGCCGGCCTGTGGCACCTGCTGGGCGAGGTCGAGGCCGTGTTCGGCTTCTGGGCCATCGTCCTGATCGTCTTCATCGGCGTCAGCGCCGGCAAGGACCCGGCGGTCGAATACCTGGACAGCCGCAACTACACCGAGCCGATGTTCGTGTTCGCCATCATGGTGGTGGCCGCCAGCAAGCCGGTGATGCAGTTCGCCTCCACGCTGGTGCGGATGATCGCGCGCTTCGTGCCGCTGCCGGAGTCGGTCGCGGTGTACTTCACCATCGTCGCGGTGGTGCCGCTGCTGGGCTCCTTCATCACCGAGCCGGCGGCGATGACGCTGGCGGCGCTGATGCTGCGCGAGCTTTACTACAGCCGCGGGCTCTCCCAGCGCCTCATGTATGTCACCCTGGGCACGCTGTTCGTCAATGTCTCCATCGGCGGCACGCTGACGAGCTTCGCCGCGCCGCCGGTACTGATGGTGGCCACCACCTGGAACTGGGACTCCTTCTACATGCTGGCGCACTTCGGCTGGAAGTCCGCCCTCGCGGTCATCATCAACGCTGCGGTGGCCACGCTGATCTTCCGCCGCGAGTTGCTGGCGCTGTCGCTGGACACCGCTTCGCAGCGCGGCGAAGTGCCACCCGTGATGGTGGGCTGCCACCTCTTCCTGCTCTTTCTCATCGTCAGCTTCGCCCACCATCCGCCAGTCTTCCTCGGCGTCTTCCTGCTGTTCATGGGCCTGGCCACCGCCTACCCGCAGTTCCAGGAACGCCTGATCCTGCGCGAAGGGCTGATGGTCGCCTTCTTCCTCGCCGGCCTGGTCGTGCTCGGCGGCCAGCAGGCGTGGTGGCTGCAGCCGGTGCTGGGCAGCATGGACGCCACTACCGTCTACTTCGGCGCCACCGCACTGACCGCCATCACCGACAACGCGGCGCTCACCTACCTCGCCTCGCTGGTCGAGGGCCTCACCGAGGAATTCAAGTACGCGGTCGTGGCCGGCGCCGTCACTGGCGGCGGCCTCACGGTGATCGCCAACGCCCCCAACCCGGCCGGCATGTCCATCCTGCGCGGCCATTTCGACGAAGGCGCGGTCAATCCGCTCGGCCTGTTCGTGGCCGCGGTCCCCCCCACGCTAGTGGCCATCCTCGCCTTCCAGCTGCTGTAACACCGGAGGCCGCCCGGCCGCCGCGGCGGTCCGCATTCCATCGCGGACCGCCATTGCCACGCCGCCGCTGCGGTAAGCTCCGTGCTTCCAGGGAGCCAGCCCATCCGCGTGGCAACAATCGATGCCTTCAGAATTCGACCTGATACGCCGCCATTTCACCCGCGCCGCGGTGCACACCGACCTCGCAGTCGGCGACGATGCCGCGCTGCTGCGGCCGCGTGCGGGCATGCAGTTGGCGGTCTCCACCGACATGCTGGTGGCGGGTACCCACTTCTTCCCGGATACCGATGCCAACGCGCTGGGATGGAAGACGCTGGCAGTCAATGTCTCCGACC
Organism: Azoarcus indigens; assembly: GCF_004361735.1. GTDB lineage: Bacteria > Pseudomonadota > Gammaproteobacteria > Burkholderiales > Rhodocyclaceae > Azoarcus > Azoarcus indigens. The sequence continues at coordinate 11,087 of NZ_SNVV01000020.1, forward strand.
TCGCCGCCATGGGCGCCGAGCCGCGCTGGGCGACGCTGGCGCTGGCGCTGCCAGCGGCCGACGAGGACTGGCTGGCGGCCTTCGCCGATGGCTTCTTCGCCTGTGCAATGCGCTACGGCGTAGACCTCGTCGGCGGCGACACCACCCGCGGCCCACTGACACTCAGCGTCACCATCGCCGGCGAACTGCCGGTTGGTGACGCCATCACCCGCGCCGGCGCGACGCCGGGTGACGACATCTGGATCTCCGGCCAGCCCGGCCTCGCCGCCCTCGGCCTCGCCGAACTGCGCGGCCAGCTGGCCTTGCCGGGCAGTCTCCGCGACCGCTGCCTGGCCGCGCTGCACCGGCCCGTGCCACGCGTCGAGCTCGGGCTGGCGCTGCGCGGCCTCGCCAGCGCGATGCTGGACGTCTCCGACGGCCTGCTGGGCGATCTCGGCCACATCCTGGAGCGCTCCGACGTCGGCGCGCAGGTGGAACTGGACGCCCTGCCGCTGCCACCGCTGACGCAGCACGGCATCGACCCGGTGCTCGCCCGCCGCTGCGTGCTGGCCGGAGGCGACGACTATGAACTGCTGTTCACCGCGCCGCCGGCGCAGCGCGACGCCATCGCCGCCGTGGCGGAACATCTCGCCCTGCCGCTCAGCCGCATCGGCACAACAACGGCCACACCGGGCGAACTGCTGCTGCGCGAGAGCGACGGCCGCTTCATCCCGCCGCTGCTCGGCGGCTACGACCACTTCGCCTGAGCCGGCCGCGCGCCCGCCGCCTCCCAAACAACAATTCCATCGCGAGCCCAGATGCGCCCCACCGTCCGCCTGCTGTTCAGCCACCCCGCCCACTTCATCTCGCTGGGCTTCGGCTCCGGCCTCGCCCCCAAGGCGCCCGGCACCTTCGGCACCCTGCTGGCCTGGCTGCTGTACCCGCTGCTGCGCACGCCGGTGTCGGAGTTCGTCTTCCTCGCCCTGCTCGCCAGCCTGTTCGTCGCCGGCATCATTGCCGCCGACCGCACCGGCCGCGCGCTGGGCGTGCCGGACCACGGCGCCATCGTCTGGGACGAGATGGTCGCTACCTGGCTGGTGCTGCTGTTCGCGCCCAAGACGCTGCTGTGGCAGGCGGTGGCGGTGGCGCTCTTCCGCTTCTTCGACATCGTCAAGCCACCACCCGTGCGCTGGGCGGACCGCAGCTTCAAGGGCGGCTTCGGCGTGATGCTGGACGACCTCTTCGCCGCCGGCTACACCGTTCTGGTGCTGGCGGTGCTGGTGCATTTCTTCGGCTGAGGAGCGAACGATGGACAAGGAACTCCACGCCCTCTCCCGAGACGTCGGCGAGGCGCTGGCCCAACGCGGCTGGATGCTTGCCGCCGCCGAATCCTGCACCGGCGGCTGGATCGCCGAGGTAGTCACCGCCACCGCCGGCAGCTCCGGCTGGTTCGACCGCGGCTTCGTCACTTATTCCAACGCCGCCAAGCAGGACATGCTGGGCGTCGCCGCCGTCACGCTGCAGAGCATGGGCGCGGTCAGCGAGACCACCGTGCGGGAAATGGCCGCCGGCGCCCTCCTCCGCAGCAGCGCCGCCGTCACCGTCGCGGTATCCGGCATCGCCGGCCCCGGCGGCGCCACGCCAGGCAAGCCGGTGGGCACCGTCTGCTTCGCCTGGGCCTGTGCGGACGGCCGCAGCCGGGCCGAAACCCGGCTGTTCGCCGGAGACCGCGAAGCGGTGCGGCGGAGCACGGTGATCCATGCTTTGCAAGAGGTGATCCGCCTCGCCCGGACCACGCCATAACGGCAACAACCCTGCAATCTCTGTGCCATAATCGCCGCTTCACTCAGGAAGGACAGCTCATGGACGACAACAAGGCCAAGGCGCTTGCCGCCGCGCTCTCGCAGATCGAGAAGCAGTTCGGCAAGGGCTCGATCATGCGGATGGGCGACGGCAACGTCGAGAAGGACATCCAGACCGTCTCCACCGGCTCGCTGGGCCTCGACATCGCCCTCGGCCTCGGCGGCCTGCCGCGCGGCCGCGTGGTCGAAATCTACGGCCCGGAATCTTCCGGCAAGACCACGCTGACGCTGCAAGTCATTGCCGAAATGCAGAAGCTGGGCGGCACCGCCGCCTTCATCGACGCCGAGCACGCGCTGGACGTGGGCTACGCCGAGAAGCTGGGCGTGAACATCACCGACCTGCTGATCTCGCAGCCGGACACCGGCGAACAGGCGCTGGAAATCGCCGACATGCTGGTGCGTTCCGGCGGCGTGGACATCGTCGTCATCGACTCGGTCGCGGCGCTGACGCCCAAGGCCGAAATCGAAGGCGAGATGGGCGACCAACTCCCCGGCCTGCAGGCCCGCCTGATGAGCCAGGCGCTGCGCAAACTCACCGCCAACATCAAGCGCACCAATACCCTGGTCATCTTCATCAACCAGATCCGGATGAAGATCGGCGTGATGTTCGGCAACCCGGAAACCACCACCGGCGGCAACGCGCTCAAGTTCTACGCCTCGGTGCGCATGGACATCCGCCGCACCGGCACCATCAAGAAGGGTGACGAGGTGGTCGGCTCCGAAACCCGCGTCAAGGTCGTCAAGAACAAGGTCTCCCCGCCGTTCAAGGAAGCCCACTTCGACATCCTGTACGGGGAAGGCGTGTCGCGCGAAGGCGAGATCATCGACCTCGGCGTGGACCAGAAGATCGTGGACAAGTCCGGTGCCTGGTATGCCTACAACGGCGACAAGATCGGCCAGGGCAAGGACAACGCCCGCGAGTTCCTGCGCAACAACCCGGCGCTGGCCCGCGAGATCGAGAACAAGGTGCGCGGCGCGCTCGGACTGAAGGATCTGCCGGCGGCGGGCGAACAACCCACCGCCGCGGAAGCCTGATCCGGCGCGTCCTTCGGCCATGGGCGAGCCCAGCCTGCGCGAACGCGCGATCCGGCTCCTGGCACGGCGGGATCACTCCCGTGCCGAACTGGCGCGCAAGCTGGCCGCCCACGGCCCGGCCGAGGAGGTGGAGGCCGTGCTGGACCGCATGACCGAGCTCGACCTGCAGTCCGACCGGCGCTACGCCGAAGCCTGGGTGCGCGCAAAAGCGGCGCGCTACGGCGCCACCCGGCTGCGCAGCGAACTGGCCCGCCGCGGGCTGGACCGCGACACCATAGAGGAAGCCCTCGCCGCCGAATGTCCGGCCGAAGAGGGCGGCACCGAGCTGGAGCGCGCCCGAGCCCTCTGGCGCGGGCGCTTCTCCTGTACGCCAGCGGACGCCCGCGAATGGGCCAGGCAGGCGCGCTTCCTGCACGGCCGCGGTTTCTCCACCGAAGTCATCCGCAAACTGCTGAAAGAAAACCACGATGAGCCTGCTTAAAGTCTCCGGGCTGCAGAAACGCTACAAGGCCCGCACCGTGGTGCACGACGTCGGCTTCGAAGTCGGCTCCGGCGAGGTCGTCGGCCTGCTCGGCCCCAATGGCGCCGGCAAGACCACCTGCTTCTACATGATCGTCGGCCTCGTCCGCGCCGACGGCGGCGAGATCTCCCTCGACACCGCCCGCCTTACCCACCTGCCCATCCACGAGCGCGCCCGCCTCGGCCTCTCCTACCTGCCGCAGGAAATGAGCGTGTTCCGCAAGCTCACCGTGGCGGAGAACATCCGCGCCGTGCTGGAACTGCAAGGCCTGGGCAGCGAACGCATCGCCGAGCGGCTGGAGGAACTGCTGGAAGAACTGGGCATCGCACATCTGCGGGACAACACCGCGGTCTCCCTGTCCGGCGGCGAGCGCCGCCGCTGCGAGATCGCCCGCGCACTGGCCACCGACCCGCGGCTGATCCTGCTGGACGAGCCCTTCGCCGGCGTCGACCCGATCGCGGTGCTGGACATCCAGAAGACCATCCGCTTTCTGAAGGAGCGAGGCATAGGCGTGCTCATCACCGACCACAACGTGCGCGAAACCCTCGGCATCTGCGACCGCGCCTACATCATCAGCGAGGGCCGCGTCCTCGCCAGCGGTCGCCCCGCCGAGATCATCGACAACGAGAAGGTCCGCCAGGTCTACCTCGGCGAACACTTCCGCCTCTGATCCGCCGACGCGCCAGCCATGAAGCCCACACTCCAGCTCAAGCTCTCGCAGCACCTGACGCTCACGCCCCAGCTGCAGCAATCGATCAAGCTGCTGCAGCTATCCACGCTGGAACTGAACCAGGAAATCGAACGCTTCCTGCTCGAGAACCCGATGCTGGAGCGCGAGGAAAACGACGGGCCGGACTTCTCACCGGCGCCAGGCACGACCAGCACCACCTCCACCAGCAGCTCGGAAAGCAACGAGAGCGCCCCCGAAGGCGAAAGCCGCGCCGAATCCGAACCCGCCAGCTTCGAGGAAGGCATGGACTGGTCCGGCTCCGGGGGCAGCGGAAGCGGCAACCGGGACGATGACGATGACGTCGACTTCCAGGAATTCCAGGCTGCCGGGACCTCGCTGCGCGACCATCTGGACCAGCAAGTGGCGCTCTCACCGCTGTCCGACCGCGACCGCGCGCTGGTGCGCTTCCTGATCGAGGCGCTGGACGACGACGGCTATCTCCACCAGGAGCTGGAAGAGCTGCTGGAACTGCTGCCGCCGGAACTGGAGGTCGAACTGGACGACCTCACCATCGCCCTGTGCCACGTGCAGAACCTGGAGCCGGCCGGCATCGGCGCGCGCACGCCTCGGGAATGCCTCAGCCTGCAGCTGCGGGCGATGCCGCCCGGCGCGACCCGCGACCTCGCCCGCCAGATCGTGGACGAACACCTGGAGCTGCTAGCCGAGCGCAACTTCGTCCGCCTGAAGAAGCTCACCGGCTGTGACGACGACGGCCTGCGCGCCGCCCATGCGCTGATCTGCAGCCTGGACCCGCACCCCGGCGCCCGCCATTCCACCGAGGAAACCCGCTACGTGCTGCCGGACGTAGTGGTGCGCAAGCTGCGCGGCAGGTGGACGGTGAGCCTCAACCCGGAGGCGATGCCGCGCCTGCGCATCAACCAGCTCTATGCGAGCATCCTGCAGCAGAACCGCGGCCAGGGCGGCGGCCTGTCCAGCCAGCTGCAGGAAGCCCGATGGCTGATCAAGAACGTGCAGCAGCGCTTCGACACCATCCTGCGCGTCTCCCAGGCCATCGTTGACCAGCAAAGGCAGTTCTTCGATCATGGGGAGGTGGCAATGCGGCCACTCACGCTCCGGGAGATCGCAGACCAGCTCGAGCTTCACGAATCCACCGTCTCGCGTGTAACCACGCAGAAGTTCATGGCCACGCCGCGCGGTGTGTTCGAACTGAAGTATTTCTTCGGCAGTCACGTCGCCACCGATACCGGCGGAGCGGCGTCCTCCACAGCGATCCGTGCGCTGATCCGCCAGCTGGTGGACGCCGAAGACAGAAAGAAGCCCCTGTCCGACGCCAAGATTGCCGAGTTGTTGGGCCAGCAGGGTATCGTCGTCGCACGGCGGACCATCGCCAAGTACCGCGAATCGCTCAATATCCCGCCGGTCAGCCTGCGCAAAACGATCTGAAGAACGATCTGCAATAAGAAGAGGAGTCATCATGAACTTGAACATCACCGGGCATCACGTCGAAGTCACGCAAAGCATCCGCGAATACGTGACCACCAAGCTGGACAAGGTGATCCGCCACTTCGACAACGTCACCAGCGTCAGCGTGATCCTCTCCGTGGAGAAGCTGAAGCAGAAGGCGGAAGTGACGGTGCATGTACGCGGCAAGGATCTTTTCGTGGAAAGCGAGGAGTCCGACCTGTACGCCGCCATCGACGGGATGATCGACAAGCTCGATCGCCAGATCCTGAAGCACAAGCAGAAGAGCGCCGATCACGACCGTGAAGCGCTGAAGCATCAAAGCCCGGAAGCGTGAGCTTTTCCTTAGGGCTTTAGGTCTAGGGTGTGGTTATAATTCGCGCGTTTTCAAGAGACGCCTGCACCGCGCCCCGGACCTACAGACCGCTTCCCGCGGCGCCTGCGGTACCGGCGCCGCGCCGCAAGCTCCCCAGCGCATGAGCCTGATCGCCCAACTCCTCCCGATTTCGAACGTGGTGGTAGACCTCGACGCCAGCAGCAAGAAGCGGGTGTTCGAACAAGCCGGCCTGCTGTTCGAGAACAACCAGGGCATTGCCCGCAGCACGGTGTTCGACAGCCTGTTCTCGCGCGAACGCCTGGGCTCCACCGGGCTGGGCCAGGGCATCGCGATTCCGCATGGTCGCATCAAGGGTTTGAAAGACGCCTGTGGCGCCTTCCTGCGGCTGGCCAATCCGGTCCAGTTCGATGCGCCTGACGGCCGCCCGGTCAATCTGCTATTCGTCCTGCTGGTGCCCGAGCAGGCCAACGAGACCCACCTCCAGTTGCTCTCCGAACTGGCGCAGATGTTCAGCGATCGCAGCTTCCGCGAAGCCCTGCTGGGCGCGCCGGATGCCACGGCCATCCACTCACTGTTCGCCAACTGGGGCTCCGATGCGGCAGACGAACGTCGCGCGGCTGTATGAGGATCATCGCGAACGCCTGCAGCTGAGCTACGTCAGCGGCAATCTCGACGCTGTCCTCTCGGTCACCGAGGAAAGAATCTGGCCCGCCGATCTGGTCGGCCATCTCAACCTGATCCACCCCACCCGCCTGCAGGTGCTGGGCAATGCCGAACTGGCCTGGGCCCGACGGCAGTCGCGGGAAAAGGTCGCCCACCACCTGGGTGACATCCTCTCCGCCCGCCCGCCGGCGATCATCCTTGCAGACGGCTGCGAACTGCCGGCGATGGTGCGCAGCGTCTGCGAAGGAGCCAACGTCGCGCTGTTCACCACCACCCATCCGGCCGCCAGCGTCATCGACCAGTTGCGCCTCTACCTGTCGCGCCAACTGGCCGACAAGTTGTCGCTGCATGGCGTGTTCATGGATGTCCTCGGCCTCGGCGTGTTCATCACCGGCAACTCCGGTGCGGGCAAATCCGAACTGGCGCTGGAGCTGATCTCCCGCGGCCATGGCCTAGTGGCGGACGACATCGTCGAGTTCTCCCGCATCGCCCCCACCGTGCTGGAAGGCCGTTGCCCGGAACTGCTGCAGGACTTCATTGAAGTCCGCGGCCTCGGCATCCTCAACATCCGCACCATCTTCGGCGAGACCGCCTGCCGGCGGAAAATGCGTCTGCGCCTGGTGTGCCACCTGGAAAGGCGCCAGCCGGGGCAGGACGACCCCTCCCGCCTGCCGGTGCAGCAGGAAGGCCAGGACATCCTCGGCGTGCGCATTCCCCGTGTGGTGCTGCCCGTTGCCGCCGGCCGCAACCTCGCGGTGCTGCTGGAGGCGGCGGTACGCTCCACCATCCTGCAGCTACGCGGCATCGATTCCACCCAGGATTTCATCGATCGCCAGGCCCGCCTGCTCGCCGGCGAGCAGTAACACCACAGGCGTGACCGGCTGGCTTGCCGCGGCGGCGGCTCGGCTGCTAACCTCGTTCTCTTTGCCGCCGAAAGCCCATCATGACCGCCGCCAGCCCGGACTACCTGGAGCGTATCCTCAACGCCCAGGTATACGACGTCGCCGAAGAGACTCCGCTAGACCTCGCCGCCAATCTTTCCGCCCGGATGCGCAACCGCATCTACCTCAAGCGCGAGGACATGCAGCCGGTGTTCAGCTTCAAGCTGCGCGGGGCCTACAACAAGATGGCCAAGCTGTCGCCGGCGGCCCTGCAGCGCGGCGTGATCTGTGCCTCCGCCGGCAACCATGCCCAGGGCGTGGCCTTGTCGGCCCAACGCCTGGGCGCCCGTGCGGTCATCGTCATGCCCAGTACCACGCCGCAGATCAAGATCGACGCGGTACGCACCCGTGGCGGCGAAGTCGTGCTGGCCGGCGAGTCGTATTCCGACGCCTACGCCCATGCGCTGGAGCTGGAAAAGGCGGAGAAGCTCACCTTCGTGCACCCCTACGACGATCCGGACGTGATCGCCGGCCAGGGCACCATTGCTGTCGAGATCCTGCGCGCTCATCCCAAGCCCATCCACGCCATCTTCTGTGCGGTCGGCGGCGGCGGGCTGATCTCCGGTATCGCCGCCTACGTCAAGCGCCTTCGCCCGGAAACCCGGGTGATCGGGGTGGAGACGATAGACGCGGACGCCATGACCCGCTCGCTCGCTTGCGGCCAGCGGGTGGCACTGGAACAGGTCGGCCTGTTCGCCGACGGCACCGCGGTAAAGCAGGTCGGTGAGGAAACCTTCCGCCTGTGCCAGCAATACGTGGACGAGATGATCCTGGTGGACAACGACGCCATCTGCGCCGCCATCAAGGATGTCTTCGAGGACACCCGCTCCATCCTGGAGCCCTCCGGCGCCCTCGCGCTGGCGGGCGCCAAGGAATACGCCAAGCGCCACCAGTTGGTGGATCGCAGTCTGGTGGCGGTCGCCTCCGGCGCCAACATGAATTTCGACCGGCTGCGCTTTGTCGCCGAGCGGGCTGAGGTCGGCGAGCAGCGCGAGGCGGTGCTGGCGGTCACCATCCCGGAACAACCCGGCTCCTTCCGCCGCTTCATCGGCACGCTGGGCAACCGCAACATTACCGAATTCAACTACCGCTACGCCGATCCGCAGCGTGCCCATATCTTCGTCGGCGTCACCGTCAATGCTCGCGAAGAGGTCACCCAGCTCGTCGCCACGCTGGCCGAGCACGACCTGCACGCGATAGACCTCACCGACGACGAAATGGCCAAGTCCCACGTCCGCTACATGGTCGGCGGCCGCTCGCCGCAGGCGGACAACGAACTGCTGTACCGCTTCACTTTCCCCGAGCGGCCGGGCGCGCTGATGAATTTCCTCACCAATCTGCGCTCGGACTGGAACATCAGCCTGTTCCACTACCGCAACCACGGCGCCGACTTCGGCCGCGTGCTGGTCGGCATGCAGGTCCCGCCCTCGGATAAGCAGGCCTTCGAGGAGTTCCTACAGCGCCTGGGCTATGAGTACAGCGCGGAGACGGATAGCCCGGCCTACAAGCTCTTCCTATCCTGAGCAAATTCGCTTGGCATCGAAGGGCGTTCTGCGGCAATCTGCCAAAGAACGCCCGGCGCGCGCTGCCAAGCGTCGGGGGAGCGGTTGAATAACTAAGCCGTTTGTATTAGAACGGCAAAAGTTGCGACGAATTCGCCTTCCCGAGATCCAGAGCCCTGTCTTTGCAGTTGCGTTTGATTCTTGTCCAAGGTCAGCGAACGCAGGGTTTCGTATTACTTCCAGGCTAAGCCATGCTCCGCCTTGCCCGCCTGCTTCCGTACTTTCTATGTGCGTTCTCTCTCGCGAACGCCATAGCGAACGATGCGACTCCCAGCCGACTCGACCGCATTACGGCCGAGCACAAGCTGCGCGTGTGCATCTGGCCGGACTACTACGGCATTTCCTATCGAGCGCCCGGCAGCCGGGAGCTCGTCGGCCTGGATGTAGACCTGGTCAAGGAACTGGGGAAGGAACTGGAGGCGGAGGTGGTGTTCGTCGACAGCAGCTTTTCCCGGCTGATCCAGGACGTGCTCGGCAACCGCTGCGACGTTGCCGCCTTCGCCATCGGCATCACCAATCAGCGCGCGGAGAAGCTGCGTTTCACCGCGCCGCATCTGGCTAGCGACATCTACGCCATCACCACCCAGAACAACCAGCGCATCCGCAACTGGGACGATATCGACCAGCCAGGGGTCACCGTTGCGGTTGCCCGCGGCACGCTGCATGAGATGGTGATGCGGGACAAACTGCGTCATGCCAGGCTCTCGGTGCTCTCCTCTCCCCACGCCCGCGAGCAAGAAGTCGAGGCCGGCCGCGCCGATGTCTTCATGACCGACTACCCCTACAGTCGCTGGATGCTCACTACGGCCAAGTGGGCGCGACTGGTTTCGCCCTCGGGCACCTACCATGTCACGCCCTACGCCTGGGCGCTGGCGCCCGGCGACGAGCGCTGGCAGAAGCGGGTGGATGCCTTCATTGCCGCGGTGAAGCGCGACGGCCGGTTGCAGGAGGCCGCCCGGCGCCACGGCCTGGAACCCATCGCCGTCACTCGCTGAGCGGTCGAGCGGCCGGCGCCGGTCGCACTGCGCGGGCCGACTGGCGACGAGGAAAAGCGCCCGCCTCGGTCACCAGCCAGTCCATCGGCAGGTCGTGCGCCAGGGGAAGCACCGACTCGACCCGCCCCAGCTCGAAGCCGACGCCGATCGCCGTCACCTTCCTCTGCGCCAGCGTGCGATCGAAGTAGCCGCCGCCGTAGCCCAGCCGGTAGCCCGCCGCATCGAAAGCGTTGAGCGGCACCAGCAGCACCGCTGGCTCCAGTTCCTCACCCTCCGCCGGCACCGGGATGCCGTGGCGGTCCGGCACCATCGCGCAATCCGGTGTCCACCTGCGGAACGTCAGCGGCGTTGCTTTGTCCAGGACCACGGGCAGCGATGCCCGCCGCCGGGCATCCGCCGCCAGCCAGCGTCCGACCCAGCCCCGCAGATCCGGCTCCGCCCGGTACGGCCAGCAGTAGGCCAGGCTGTCCGGCGCCAGCCGCGCAAGCAGTCCGTCCAGGTGCATCTCGATGCTGGCGGTGAGTTCGGCGCGCAGCCTCGCCGCCAGGGCCTCCCGCGCCGCCAGGGCGTGCTCGCGCAGGTGACGGCGGAGCGCATCTACGTCCTTGGGCGGCGGGAACGGGGCGGCAGTCATGTGGTAAGGTCGGCAGTGCAGAACGAAGGATGGTAAGGGATGAAAAAGGGTTTGTGGGGAGGGGTGGTGGCAGCGTTGTTGCTGGCACTGTCGGGCTGTGCGATCGGGCAAGTGGACGACAGCCGCATCATCGCCGCCCGTGAGGCAGTGCGTGCCGGAGACCGCAACACCCTGGAACGCCTCGCCGGTCAACGCGATGGCCATGTACTCGAACCCTATGTGCGCTACTGGCTGCTGTTCAACAAGCTGGCGCGCCCCGAGCCCCCGCCGGCAACCGAACTCTCCGAATTCCTCGTCGAACAGGCCGGCAGCATGCTGGCCGACCGCCTGCGCGGGGACTGGGTGCGCCGGCTCGCCAAGGACGGCGACTGGCGCGGCGTGGTCCAGCTCTACCCGGACATCCTCGCGCCTGACCAGGAGTTGCGCTGCCTGGGCTGGACCGGCCGCATGATGACCGGCGACCGCAGCGCCCTCGCCGAAGTCGCACTGCAATGGCTGGACCTGGTGGAGAGCCACAGCGCCTGCGAACCGGTGCTGCTCGCCACCGTCACCGCCGGTCAGGTCGGGCCGGAAGATGTGTGGTGGCGCATCCGCCGCCAGGTGGAAGGCCGCAATCCGGCCAATGCCAAACTGACGCTGGCCTGGCTGCCGGCGGGCACCGCGCCCAACCCGGCTGCCTTCGACCAGGCCATCCGCAGCCCCGCCCAGTACCTGGACCGCCTGCCGCCCAACTTCGCCGTTAACCGCGCCGGCCGGGAGCTGGCACTGGCCGCACTGGTGCGCCTGGCACGGGAGGACGTGCGTGCCGCCGAAGGCCGCCTGGTCCGCATCCAGGACAGGCTGGACGCCGAGGAGCGCGGCTACGCCTGGGCCAACCTCGCCCTGCGCGCCGCCCTCGGCCAATTGCCGGAAGCGCCGGCCTGGTACCGCGCCGCCGGCAGCACGCCGCTGAGCGCCGAACAACGCGCCTGGCGAGTACGCAGTGCCTTGCGGGCAGGCAACTGGGCGGCGGTGGAAGAGGCCATCGCCCAACTGCCGGTGAATGAGCAGACTGACCCCGAGTGGCTCTACTGGCGCGGTCGCGCGCTGGCCGCCCGCGGGCGTGAGGCTGAGGCGGATGCGCTGTACGCCCGCATCGCCGGCGAGCCGCATTTCTACGGCATCCTCGCCGCCGAAGAACGCGGCCAGCTGTTCGCACCGCCGGTACGCAGCGGCAACATCACGCCGGAGCAACTGCGCCAGGCCGAGGAAGATCCCAGCCTGCGCCGGGCGCTGGCACTGTTCCGCATCGACATGCGCACAGAAGGCACCCGCGAGTGGAACTGGGCACTGCGCAACCAGGAGGACGGCTTCATCCTCGCCGCGGCCCGGCTGGCGCTGAAGAACGACATCTATGACCGCGCCATCAATACCGCCGAGCGCGCCGACCCGCGCAGCAACTTCGACCTGCGCTTCCTCACGCCCTACCGCCAGCTGATCGAACCGCAGGTCCTCAACCAAGGTCTGGACATCAGCTGGGTGTATGGTCTGATGCGGCAGGAAAGCCGCTTCGTGGTACCGGCCCGCTCCAGTTCCGGCGCCCAGGGCCTGATGCAGGTGATGCCGGCTACCGGCAAGTGGGTGGCCGGCAAGATCGGCATGACCGGCTACAGCCCGACCATGCTGTCCGAGCCCAACACCAACGTCCGCCTCGGCACCAGCTACATGCGTCTGATCCTGGAGGATCTGGACAACCACCCGGTGCTGGCCAGTGCCGGCTACAACGCCGGCCCCAGCCGCGCCAAGCGCTGGCGCGACGGCCAGCCGATGGAAGGCGCCATCTATACCGAAACCATTCCCTTCGACGAAACCCGCGATTATGTGAAGAAGGTGATGGCCAACACCGTGATCTACGCGGCCATGCTGGAAGGCCGGCCGCAATCGCTGAAGACACGCCTGGGTGTCATCGCCCCCCGCCCGACCGCGCAGTAATACCGCGGGCAGGGCAGCCCTTTTCCTTCCGCCCACAGGAGCTCGTCATGAACAGACGCGTCGTCCTCGTCGGCGGCACCGGCTTCATCGGCGCCGCAACCGCCAACCGCCTCACCGCCGCTGCGCTGGACCTGCTGGTCCCCACCCGGCAAGCCCGTACCGCGTCGCCGCTGGCACTGCTGCCCACGGTGGACCTGATTCCCGCCGATGTGCACGACCCAGCAACGCTGCTTCGGCTGTTCGCCGGCGCGGAAGCGGTGGTGAACCTGGTCGGCATCCTGCACTCCCGCAGCGGCTCTCCCTACGGCGCGGATTTCGCCAAGGCGCACGTGGAACTGCCGCGCAAGATCGTCGCGGCCGCCGCGCAGGCCGGCGTACGCCGGCTGGTGCACATCAGCGCGCTGGGGGCCAGCGCCGACGGCCCCTCCGAGTACCTGCGCTCCAAGGCCGCCGGCGAGGAGGCGCTACGCGCGGCCCCGCCGGGGCTGAGCTGGACCATCCTGCGCCCCTCGGTGGTGTTCGGCCGCAACGACCGCTTCCTCAACCTCTTCGCCCAGCTCGCCCGCCGCTTCCCACTGCTGCCGCTGGCGGGCGCCCAGGCCCGTTTCCAACCGGTCTACGTGGAAGACGTCGCCGAGGTGATCTGGCGCTGCCTGAGTGAAGACCAGGTCGACGGCCAGACCTATGAAGTGGCCGGGCCCACCGTCTATACGCTGCGGGAGCTGGTCGAGTACGTTTCGCGGCTGGTGGATGCGCCACGCCCGGTCATCCCCTTGCCAGATGGCCTCGCCATGGCGCAGGCAGCACTGATGGAGCTCGCGCCCCAGCCCTTGATGAGCCGCGACAACGTCCGCTCCATGAAGGTGGACAACGTCGCCAGCGGAGACCCGTTGCCCTTCGGCCTCGCGCCCCGCTCGCTGGAAGCGCTCGCCCCGGCATGGCTGGCCGGCGGCAACAGCCGCGGTCATTACGACCGCTATCGGCGCGGCCTGCGTCACAACCGGGGCTAAGACGCCCGGGTAGCCCGGGGGTGGCCGCCGATGCTAAGGTTCGGCCACCCTGCACTCACCGTGGAAGCCCCGAGATGAAGCTCATCATCGGCAACAAGAACTACTCGTCCTGGTCCTTGCGCGCCTGGCTCACCGCCCGCGAAGGCGGATTCACTTTCGAGGAGATCCGCATCCCGCTGTTCATCCCCGGCAGCCGCGAGCGCATCCTGGCGCACTCGCCCTCGGCCAAGGTGCCCTGCCTGATCGACCACGGCCTGGCGGTCTGGGACTCGATGGCCATCAACGAGTACCTGGCGGAGCAGAACCCTGCCCTATGGCCCGCAGACCGCGCCGCGCGCGCGGTGGCGCGCGCGGTCAGCGCCGAGATGCACTCCGGCTTCGTACCCCTGCGCAGCAAGATGCCGATGAATATCCGCAAGGACTACGCCGGCCACGGCCGCAGCCCGGAAGTGGAGGCCGACATCGCCCGCATCACCGCCCTCTGGAACGACTGCCGCAGCCGCTTTGGCGCCGCCGGTCCCTACCTGTTCGGCGCCTTCTCGATCGCCGACGCCATGTACGCGCCCATCTGCTTCCGCTTCGCCACCTATGGCGTGAAGCCGGAAGGCCAGGCCGGCGCCTACCTCGCCACCATGCTGGCCAATCCGCATATGAAAGCCTGGGCGGAAGCCGCGCGGCAGGAAAGCGAAACCCTGCCCTCCGAGGACCTGTACGGTTGATGCGCAGCTACATCGTCGGCGGCGCGGTACGCGACGCCCTGCTCGGCCTGCCGGTGAAGGACCGCGACTGGGTGGTGGTGGGCGCCACGCCGGAGGAGATGCTGGCCCACGGCTTCCGCCCGGTGGGCAAGGACTTCCCCGTCTTCCTCCACCCCGAAACGCAGGAGGAATACGCCCTCGCCCGCACCGAACGCAAGACAGGCCGCGGCTACACCGGCTTCGCCTTCCATGCGTCGCCGGAGGTCACGCTGGAAGAGGACCTGGCGCGCCGCGATCTCACCATCAACGCCATCGCCCGCGACGAAGCCGGCACGTTGATCGACCCTTACGGCGGCCAGGCCGATCTCCAGGCGCGACTGTTCCGCCATGTCGGCCCTGCCTTCGTCGAAGACCCGGTGCGCATCCTGCGACTCGCCCGCTTCGCCGCCCGCTTCCATGACTTCACCGTCGCGCCGGAAACCCTGGCGCTGATGAAGTCCATGGTGGCCGACGGCGAGGTCGATCACCTGGTGCCGGAACGGGTATGGCAGGAACTCGCCCGTGGCCTGATGGAAGCCCGGCCCTCGCGCATGATCCGGGTGCTGCGCGACTGCGGCGCCCTCGCCCGGTTGCTGCCCGAGCTGGACAAGCTCTTCGGCGTCCCCCAGCCGGAGAAGTACCACCCGGAGATAGACACCGGCGAGCATGTGCTGATGGTCATCGACGTCGCCGCAGCGGCCGATACGCCGCTGCCGGTGCGCTGGGCCTGCCTGCTGCACGACCTCGGCAAGGGCGAGACGCCGGCCGACGTGCTGCCGCATCACTACGGCCACGAAGCCCGCAGCGCCACGCTGGCCCGCGACGTCTCCGGACGTCTGAAGGCGCCCGCCGACTGCCGCGACCTGGCCGTGCTGGTCGCACGCGAGCATGGCGTACTACCGCGCATCGCCGAACTGCGGCCGGATACCATCGTCAAGATCCTGGAGCGCAGCGACGCCCTGCGACGGCCGGAACGCTTCCACGCCATGCTGGACGCCAGCGCCTGCGATCACCGCGGCCGCGGCGGGGCTGCAGCCGGCCCCTGGGCGCCGGCTGCAGCCTGGCAGGCTGCGCTGGCGGCAGTGCGGGCGGTGGATGCGGGAGCGATCGCCCGGGCCTGCTCCGACAAGGCGCAGATCCCGCAGCGGGTGCACGCGGCCCGCGTAGAAGCGGTGAAGAACCTGCGCCGCGGCGCGGATCAAAGCCCGGCGTCAAGCGGGTAATGAGCACTCACCAGGCCCGCAGCAACACCCCCGCCAGCAAGGAAAGCAGGAGGGTGGTAGTGAAAGGAAAATGGAAATGACGACCGCGCAGGCGGAAAGACACATCCCCGGGCAGATGGCCCAGCCGCAGGCGGCCCGCCAGCCCCGGCTGGATCAGCCCGCTCAGCACCACCACCAGCACGATCACCACCACCCACTTCAGCATTGCCCGCTCCGCGCGACGAAGCGCGATTAGACCCCCAGCGCAGCAGGCGCCGCAATCCCGCCCTTCGAACGACAGAACCGGAACCCGCCCATGATCACCCTCTACACCTGGAGCACGCCGAACGGCTACAAGGTCTCCATCGCCCTGGAAGAACTGGGCCTGCCCTACGAAGTGCGCCCCATCAACATCACCCGCGACGAACAGTTCGCCCCCGAATTCCTCGCCATCAATCCGAACAACAAGATTCCCGCCATCGTCGACAGCGACGGCCCCGGCGGTCGTCCCATCACCCTGATGGAGTCCGGCGCCATCCTCATCTACCTCGCCGAGAAAAGCGGCCGCCTGCTGCCGCAGGACGCCCGCGAGCGCTACGAAGTGCTGCAGTGGCTGATGTTCCAGATGGGCGGCATCGGCCCCATGCTGGGCCAGGCTCACCACTTCCTGCGCTTCGCGCCGGAGCGTCTGCCCTACCCGATGGAGCGCTACGGCAAGGAAGCCAGGCGCCTCTATTCCGTACTGGAAAGCCGCCTCGCCAACCGCGACTGGCTGGCCGGCAGCAGCTACTCCATCGCCGACATCGCCACCTTTCCCTGGATAGGCCGCCATGAATGGCAGGGCATCTCGCTGGAGGATTACCCGGCGGTGAACCGCTGGTTCCAGGCCATTGCCGCCCGCCCAGCGGTGGAACGCGGCCGCAAGGTGCCGCAATGAACACCTCCCGCTTCGGTAACCTGGAAGTCCTCTGCCACACGCCGGCCAAGCCCCGCCGCGCCGCGCCGCTGCTCTTCATCCATGGCGCCTACGTCGGCGCCTGGTGCTGGGAAGAGCACTTCCTGCCCTGGTTCGCCAAACAGGGCTGGAGCAGCTACGCGCTCTCCCTCTCCGGCCACGGCGCCAGCCCGGACCGGCAGCAGCTGGATGCCTACTCGATAGACGACTACGTGGCGGATGTCGCCCGCGTCGTCGCCGCCCTGCCGGCGCCCCCCATCCTCATCGGCCATTCCATGGGCGGCCTGGTAGTGCAGAAGTATCTTGAGCGCCACGACGCACCGGCGGTCGCGCTGCTGTGCTCGGTGCCGCCGCAGGGCCTGGGCTTCTCCATGTTCCATCTGGCGCTGACCCGACCCAACCTGCTCGGCGACCTCAACCGCATCATGAATGGCAATCAGGTAGACATCGCCAGCCTGCGTGAAGCGCTGTTCCACCAGCCGGTTGCCCGGGCCGACCTGGAGCGCTACTACCGCCTGAGCCAGCCTGAATCCCACCGCGCCATCTGGGACATGACGCTGTTCAACCTCCCCAACCCGGCCGCCATGCGCCGCACGCCGCTGCTGGTGCTTGGCGCCGAGCATGACACGCTGATCCCGCCGCCGCAGGTGCAGATGACTGCCGCCACCTATGGCTGCCAGGCGGAGATTTTCGAGGACATGGGCCACGGACTGATGCTGGAGCGCGACTGGCTACGAGTCGCCGAGCGCATCGCTGGCTGGCTGGCGGAACACGATCTGTGAGGAATTTCCGCGCCGGAGCGAAAGTGCAGGCGGAAGATGGCTGCAGCGGCGTCCCTTTGTCAGGGGGCGCCGCGGAGAGCGGCAGATGGCAGAGCCGGCATTCAAGGAATCCCGCCCGCCGCCGATAAAGTAGCCAAGGACCTGACGGATCCGACAGAGAGCGTGGAGGCCATCATGATGATCGTCATGCAAATGAGCTCGGGGCGGGCTATGAACGACCCCGCCCCCTACGACGAAGAAGTGCTGAATGCCAGCTGGCTGCCGCCGCAACCGGAGGTCGCGCTGCAATTGCAGGAAGCCGTCGAGCCCCAGCGCCCGCGCCGCGAGATGCTGCCGCCCGTCGACGTCGAGGCCTTCCTGAACGCGATGTATCGCAGCCAGGAATGATATGCCGGCAGGACCCGCTCCCTGCGGTGAGCTCGTGGGTGGATTGGCACTCCGTCCCTTCGCGCCCCAGGCCGGTGGAGGGGCGAAATGGGCCGCAGCCGGGGGGCGCCCGGGTTACAGCGTATGCAGGCGGTCGCCGCGGCTGAAGCCAAGCAGCGGCTGCCCCAGCCCGCGTCCCAGCGCCAGCACCTTGAACAACTCGCCCATCTCGTGCGGCGCAGTCAGCCGCTGCACCGCGCGCGCCGCCCGCACGTAATCCGCCTTGTCTTCCGGCCCGCGCCGGGCCAGGCATTCCAGCACGCCGCAGTTGAACAGGAACTGGGCCTGGTTGGTATAGCCCAGCACATCCAGCCCGGCCTCGTAGCCGGCCTCCGCCATGGCGGTGAAATCCACGAAGGCGGTGATGTCGTTCAGCCCCGGCCACAGGAAAGGGTCGCCATGGGCGTGGTGGCGGTAGTAGCACAGCAGCGTGCCGCCGCTGCGGGACGGCAGGTAGTACTCCGCTCCCGGGTATCCATAGTCCACCAGCAGCAGGGCGCCCTGCTGCAAGCGCTCCGCCCAGGCGGTGATCCAGGCCCGGCCGGCCAGATTCATCTCGGTCACGTATTCGCCGCTGGATGGCGTCGGCAGGTTCAGCGCCAGCGTCGCCTCGGCGGGTGCGCCGCTGGCCGGACGATCCGCCCAGCACAGCCGGCCGGCGTCATCCAGGGCAACGCCACGCTCGAACAGCCCTTCCGCGCGGGACACCATAATGTGTACGGGCATCACGTCCAGTACCTCGTTGGCAACAACCGCACCGGAGAAGGTCTCCGGCAGGCGGTCCAGCCAACGCACCCGGGAGGCCAGATGCGGCGCCTTCTGCGCCAGGGTGTCGAACTGGCGCTCCCGCAGCTCGCCGGAAACCTCGAGGATCGCGTAGCTCTCCGGCGCGCAGCCGCGGTGCTCCAGCTCCAGCAGCAGGTCTGCGGCAAGCAGCCCGGTGCCAGCCCCCACTTCGATCACCGCCGGCGCGCTAGCCTCCATCACCTGCTGCACCTGCCCGGCCAGCGCTTGGCCGAACAACGGCGTGAGTTCCGGCGCGGTAATGAAATCGCCGCCCGGACCGAACTTGCGTGCGCCGCCGCTGTAATACCCCAGGCCCGGCGCATACAGCGCCAGCTCCATGTAGCGGGCGAAGGACAGATAGCCGCCGGCGGCCGTCATCTCCCGCTTCACGAGTTCGGTCAGGCGCTCGCTTTGCTTAAGCGCGTCGGCAGAAGGCTGGGGCAGGGAAGACATGGCGGAGATGGCGCGGTCGGAAGGCGCGCATTGTAGCCGACACCCCGGCGGCCTCATGCCCGCACCGGCTTCCAAGGAACCCTACGAGCAGCGACAATCGCCCCATGAACCCGGACGCCCCCGTCATCCTCGTCACTGGCGCCGCCCGCAGGGTGGGCGCGGAAATCTCCCGCCAACTGCATGCCACCGGCGCCCGCCTGGTGCTGCACTACCGCCATTCCGCTACCGAGGCGCAATCGCTCGCCGACGATCTGAATGCGCTGCGGGCCGGGTCGGCGGTGACGGTTGGCGGCGATCTGGGCGAGGACGGCGTACCGGAAGCAGTGGCTGGGCAAGCGATCACCGCCTTCGGCCGCCTTGATGGCCTGGTCAACAACGCCTCCAGCTTCTTCGCCACGCCGCTGGGCAAGATAGACCTCGCCGCCTGGGATGATCTGGTCGGCTCCAACCTCAAGGGGCCGCTGTTCCTATCCCAGGCAGTCGCGGACGAACTGAGCCGGCGCGGCGGCGCCATCATCAACATCGTCGACATCCACGCCGAACGGCCGCTGCGGCACTACCCGCTCTACTGCGCGGCCAAGGCCGGCCTGGCCGGGCTTACGCGGGCACTGGCGATGGAACTGGCGCCGGCGGTGCGGGTGAACGGCGTCGCTCCCGGCCCCATCGAATGGCCGGAGGATGACCAGTTCCCCAGCGCCGAGCGCGCCGCCATCGTCCGCCACACCCTGCTGCAACGCGAAGGCAGTCCGGCCGACATCGCCCGCACGGTGCGCTTCCTGATGTTCGACGCGCCTTACATCACCGGCCAGATCCTGGCGGTGGACGGCGGCCGCAGCGCCCACCTCTGAAGCCCGGCCGCAACAGGCGGAAACGACGCCGGCACGGCGCGGGGAAGCGCCAAGCGTATAATCCGGCACGTTTTTTCCCTGAGTCCACCGTCGTGTCCGTAGCCACCGCCTCCCCCATTCCGGCCGCTTCCGCCGCCGCGCCTGCCACCGCGGCCGGTGAAACACGCTTCTCCAACACCTTCCTGCGCCTGAAGAAGAAGCTGGAACGCAGCGTGGGCGAAGCCATCGCCGACTACAACATGATCGGCAACGGCGACACGGTGATGGTGTGCATCTCCGGCGGCAAGGACTCCTATTCGCTGCTGTCCATCCTGCTGGCACTGCGCGAGCGCGCGCCGGTGGATTTCCGCATCGTGGCGATGAACCTGGACCAGAAGCAGCCCGGCTTCCCGGACGACGTCCTGCCGGCCTACTTCGAGTCCATCGGCGTCGAATACCGCATCGTCACCGAAGACACCTACTCCATCGTCAAGGACAAGATTCCCGAGGGCAAGACCACCTGCTCGCTCTGTTCGCGCCTGCGCCGCGGCATCATCTACCGTACCGCGAAGGAGATCGGCGCCACCCGCATCGCGCTGGGACACCACCGCGACGACATCCTGGAAACCCTGTTCCTGAACATGTTCTTCGGCGGCAAGATCAAGGCCATGCCGCCCAAGCTGGTGAGCGACGACGGCGATCATGTGGTGATCCGCCCACTGGCCTACTGCACCGAGAACGACATCGCCCGCTTCGCCCGCACGATGGAGTACCCCATCATCCCCTGCAATCTTTGCGGCTCGCAGGAAAACGCCCAGCGCAAGCAGATCAAGGCCATGCTGCAGGGCTGGGCGCGGGAACATCCCGGCCGCATCGAATCGCTGGCCACTTCGCTGAAGAACGTCGTGCCTTCCCACCTCGCGGACGACAAGCTCTTCGACTTCAGCGGACTCACCCGGAACACCCAGGTAGACGAGGGCGACATCGCCTTCGATCGCCCGGAACTGCCCGCCCATCTGGCCCACTCCATCAGCATCGCCGCCCACGTACCGGAACGGGAATAAGGCCGCGGCTCAGGGCTTGCTTCCGCAAAGGCATTTGATCATCATGCGCCGAGAGCCGGACCGACAAGACTCCGCCGGCATCCCCGACCCCGCCGACCGCCAACGATGAAAAGCGCCGCTTCCCTCCTTTGTTGCAGCCCGGCCCATGCCCGCCGGCAGACCGGGCTCCGGAGGGGGCGCTGATATGCCCGAACGCCGCAATCTCTGCCTGCTCGTTGCCGAAATCACCGGCGCAGACCGCCTGAGCGACCGTACCGCCGCCACCGAAGCCGCACATGCGCTGGAGCGATGCATGCATCGTATCGACCGCGCCGCAGCCAGCCAGGAAGGCGCGGTGCTGGAGCGCAACGGCAGCGCGGTGGCGATGAGCTTCGAGCGCTGCGACTCCGGCGTGCTTGCCGCCTGCGAAATCCTGGACCGCATCCTCGGCCTGCCACCTCTCAGCGGCGCGCAGCTCAGCGTCCGCCTGGGCCTGCACTATGGCGTGGCCGAGCAGGAGGAGGGCGGACTGGATGTGGCCCGCCGACTGGCAGGCCTGTGCCGGCCCGGCCAGGCCCTGGCCAGCGGCGCGGCCGTCATGCTGCTAACACCTTCCACCCGCCATTTCGCCGGCACGGAAGCAGTTCACGATCCGCTGCTCGACACGCTGGAGTGGCCGGTCTTCACCATAGGCCACCGCGTTGGCATGGTGACTTCGGTGCCCCCGACCGCCAGGGTCTCCCAACGTCTGCGCCTGCGGCACCAGCAGGAAGTTGTATTCGTGGAAGAGCAGCGGCCTGTGCTGCTGCTCGGCCGCGAGTTGGGCAACGACCTGGTCATCATCGACCCCCGCGCCTCGCGCCAGCATGCCCGCATCGAGCGCCGCCGCGAGGGTTTCATCCTGATCGACCAGAGCACCAACGGCACCTACGTTTCCATGGACGGCGCTGCCGAACACTGCGTGAAGCATGCGGAACTGACGCTGATCGGGCCGGGCCGCATTGGCTGCGGCTTCTCGGCCAACGAAGTGGAACGCGACCTGGTGTTCTTCGACATCGTCTGAGCCCCCTCAGCCGCGCCCACCCGCCGCATCCCGTCGCACACTCAACCCTTCAGGCACTCACTGACGAAGCGCTTGCGCTCATCGCCCGCCAGGGTCTTCTCCGTCGCCTGGCGGTTGCAGGCCTTCATCCTCTCCTTCGGATCCACCACCGCTTCCTTGCTTGCAGCGACCGGCACCACCGCCGGCTTCGCTCCATTCGTTCCATTCGCCTTCTCGGCGGGCGCGGCCGGCTGCGTCTTCTTGGTAGTCTTGGCCGCTGCCTCCGGCTTGGCGCCCTTGTTTGCGACGTCTCCCTGCCCCTCATGCTTGCCCGACAGGCAGCCGGACATGAACTGCTTGCGCTCATCCCCTTTGAGGGATTTCTCACGGGCCTCCTGGTTGCAGCGTTTCATACGTTCATGCTGGGGATTGGCCCAGGCCACCGAGGATGAAGCAGCCAGCAGGCAAAGCGCGACAGCAAGAATGGACGGCTTGTTCATGGCGTATCTCCTTAGGCGATAGGAAGGGAAGCCGCTCAATTCTGCAAATGTCATATGTATTCGTCAACATGAAATATGCTATAGGCAAAAACAACCAGTCTCACACCCAGACTCGGCTGGAAGGCTCTGGACACCTCGTCCATGCTTGACGCCGGCGCAAGCGCGGGCCTGGGCGGCCTCTTCCTGTCGGCCTTTCTTTCGGCGACGCTGCTGCCGGGAAGCTCGGAGGCGGTGCTCGCCGGTCTGCTCGCCTTACGGCCGGAACTATGGTTTCCGGCGCTGCTGCTCGCGACCACGGGCAACACCCTGGGGGGCATGACCACCTACCTGATGGCACGCCTGCTGCCCCGCAAGGAAGTGCCGGCCCGCCTGAACTGGCTGGAAAAGTACGGCAGCGCCACCCTGCTGCTGTCCTGGGTACCGCTGATCGGCGATGCCCTGTGTGCCGGTGCCGGGCTGCTTCGCCTGCCGTGGTCGGCCTGCCTGTTGTGGATGGCGGTGGGCAAGGGGCTGCGCTACGCCGCCATCGCCTGGGCGATGAGCTGACCGCCGCGCCGGCGGCCCGCCTATACTCCGCCCCTTCCTCCTCAGCCCCGCCGGAGTTCCCGATGAACGAGATCCAGCGTCACGGCGTCACCGCCCGTTATGCAGACGCCGTTGTCCACAACCGCGTCGCCTATCTGGTCGAGGTGCCGGCCAGCAACGAAGGTGACATCGCACAGCAGACCTCCGAGGTACTGGACAGCCTGGCCCGCCAGTTGACCCGCCTCGGCAGTTCCCCCGCCCGCATCCTGATGGCGACCATCTACCTGACCGATCTCGCGGAGGCACCCGCGATGAATGCCGTGTGGGAAGCCTGGGTGCCCGCCGGCAGCGCCCCCTCCCGCGCCTGCGTGCAGGTTGCCGCGCTGGTCGATCCGGGCTGGAAGATCGAGATCGCCCTGACCGCAGCCCTGCCCTGAACTGCCCCGTAATCCGCTCCGGCGCAGCGGGATTCAACCAAAGCACTCGCCGGAAAGCTTGCCCCTGCGTGGCTTAAGGTCTTGATTTGTGCTGCGAGTCCGCCGCCGGTCCGTTAGAATTGCAGGTTTCCCTGCAGCAGTTTGCCCGGCACACCGATGACCCAACGCCTGCGCGAAATCCCCTACAACTACACCTCGTTCTCCGACCGCGAGATCGTCATCCGCCTGCTCGGCACGGAAGCCTGGGCGGTGCTGGACGAACTGCGCGGGGAGCGTGTCACCGGACGGTCGGCACGCATGCTGTACGAGGTGCTGGGCGACATCTGGGTCGTACGGCGCAATCCCTACCTGGAGGACGACCTGCTCGCCAACCGCGAGCGGCGCGAGGCGCTGATCGGCGCCCTCAACCATCGCCTCAACGAAATCGAAAAGCGCCGCCAGGGCAATGACCTGGTCGCCCCGCTGCTGGTGCGGGCGCGCGAGGCGGTGGCGGACTTCGAGTGCTGGTTCGAGAACACCGCCCGCCGGCGCAAGACGGCGCTGAAGGCGCTGGCCCACCACACCCGCCGCGACAACATCTGCTTCGACGGCCACGCCCGCGTCTCCCACGTCACCGACGCCACTGACTGGCGCGTCGAGTATCCCTTCGTCGTCCTCTACCCGGACACCGAGGAGGAAATGGCGCCGCTGGTACGCACCTGCATCGAGTTGGGGCTGACCATCATCCCGCGTGGCGGCGGCACCGGCTATACCGGCGGCGCCGTGCCACTGGACGCCAGCTCGGTGGTCATCAACACCGAGAAGCTGATCGCCATCGGAGCGGTCGAAGAGATGCTGCTGCCGGACGCCGACGGCAAGCCGATGGCCTCGCCCTACGCCACCGTGCGCACCGGCGCCGGCGTGGTCACTGACCGGGTGGCCGAGGCCGCCAGCAATGCCGGCCGGGTGTTCGCGGTGGACCCGACCTCCGCCAGCGCCTCCTGCGTGGGCGGCAACATCGCCATGAACGCCGGCGGCAAGAAGGCGGTGCTGTGGGGCACGGCGCTGGACAACCTGGCGTGGTGGAAGATGGTCACGCCGGACGGCAACTGGCTGGAAGTGGAGCGGCTGGACCACAACTTCGGCAAGATCCACGAGCAGCACATCGCCCGCTTCCGCCTGCGCCGCTTCGACGGCCTCAGTTATGCGCCGTTGGGCGAAGAACTGCTCTCCATGCCCGGCGCCCACTGCCGCAAGGACGGCCTGGGCAAGGACGTCACCGATAAATTCCTCGGCGGCATCCCCGGCGTGCAGAAGGAAGGCACCGACGGCCTGATCGTGGCCGCGCGCTGGGTGCTGCACAAGATGCCGCCCATCACCCGCACCGTCTGCCTGGAGTTCTTCGGCCAGGTACGCGAGGCGGTGCCGGCCATCGTCGAGATCACCGACTACTTCAAGCCCGGCGCGCCAGGCAGCCAGGCCGGCGTGCTGCTGGCCGGCCTGGAGCACCTGGACGAGCGCTACGTGAAGGCGGTGGGCTATACCACCAAGGCCAAGCGCCACGGCCGGCCGAAGATGGTGCTGATCGGCGATGTCGTCGGCTTCGACGAGAACGCGGTGATGGCCGCCGCCTCCGAGATGGTGCGCATGACCAACGCCCGTGGCGCCGAGGGTTTCATCGCGGTATCGCCGGAGCAACGCAAGCGCTTCTGGCTGGAACGCTCCCGCACCGCCGCCATCTCCCGCCATACCAACGCCTTCAAGATCAACGAAGACGTGGTGATTCCGCTGCCGCGCATGGGCGACTACTGCGACGGCATCGAGCGCATCAACATCGAGTTGTCCATCTCCAACAAGCTGGAGCTGTGCCGCACCCTGGCCGACTTCCTGAAGGGCCCGCTGCCGCTGGACCAGGGCGACGCCAACCTCGAGCAGGAGGTCGTCATCGGCGATCGCCGCGAGGCCGCGCTGAACTATATCGAGGCGGTGCGCCTGCGCTGGGAATGGCTGCTCGAGAACCTGGACCTGCCGCTGGCGGAGGCCGAAAGCCGCTTCGCCGCCTACGGCGTGGTCGCCGGCGAGCTGAGCAACCGCGCCGCCAACCCCAGGCTGTTCCACCGCCTGCAGGATTACTCCATCCGCGTTTCGTGGAAGACCGAGCTCAAGCCGCGGCTGGACAAGATCTTCGATGGCGTGCTGTTCGGCCCGGTGCTGGCCCGCATCCAGGAAATCCACAAACAGGTGCTGCGCGGCCGGGTCTTCGTCGCCCTGCACATGCACGCCGGCGACGGCAATGTGCACACCAACCTGCCGGTGAACTCCGACCACTACGAGATGCTGCAGACCGCCAACCGCGCCGTGGACCGCATCATGGCGCTGGCACGTTCGCTGGGCGGCGTGATCTCCGGCGAGCACGGCATCGGCATCACCAAGCTGGACTACCTCACCGACGAGGAGATGACCAGCTTCTGGAACTACAAGGCCAAGGTGGACCCGGAAGGCCGCTTCAACCGCGGCAAGCTGATGCGGCGCGGCCCGATCAAGGGCAACCTGGAGAACGCCTACACCCCCAGCTTCAACCTGATGGGGCATGAGTCGCTGATCATGGAACGCACCGAGATCGGCGAAATCGCGCACGACATCAAGGACTGCCTGCGCTGCGGCAAGTGCAAGCCGGTGTGCTCCACCCATGTGCCGCGCGCCAACCTGCTGTACTCGCCGCGCAACAAGATCCTCTCCACCTCGCTGCTGGTCGAGGCCATGCTGTACGAGGAGCAGACCCGCCGCGGCATCTCCCTCGCCCACTGGGCCGAGTTCGAGGACGTGGCCGACCACTGCACCGTCTGCCACAAGTGCGAGAAACCCTGTCCGGTGGACATCGACTTCGGCGACGTCTCGGTGAAGATGCGCAACCTGCTGCGCAAGCAGGGCAAGAAGTCCTTCAACCCCGGCAAGGCCGCCGCCATGGCCTTCCTCACGATCAAGGACCCGGCCACGATCAAGCTGATCCGCACCGGCATGATCGACTGGGGCTACAAGGCGCAGCGCATCGCCAACAAGGTCGGCCGCAGCCTGGGCCTGGTGCAGCCGCAGACCAAGGCGCCCCCGGCCACCCAGGGCAAGGCGCCGATGCGCGCGCAGGTCATCCACTTCATCAACAAGCCGATGCCCGGCAAGCTGCCGAAGAAGACCTCGCGCGCGCTGCTGGACATCGAGGACGACAAGGTCATCCCGGTGATCCGCGACCCGCAGAAGGCGGGCGTGGATGCCGAGGCGGTGTTCTATTTCCCCGGCTGCGGCTCGGAGCGCCTGTTCAGCCAGGTCGGCCTCGCCACCCAGGCCATGCTCTACCACGTCGGCGCCCAGACGGTGCTGCCGCCGGGCTACCTGTGCTGCGGCTACCCGCAGACCGCCGCCGGCGAGGAAGAAAAGGGGCAGAAGATCACCACCGACAACCGGGTGCTGTTCCACCGTGTCGCCAACACGCTGAACTACCTGGACATCAAGACGGTGATCGTGTCCTGCGGCACCTGCATGGACCAGCTGCTGAAGTACGAATTCGAGAAGATTTTCCCCGGTTGCCGGCTGCTCGACATCCACGAATACCTGATGGAGAAGGGCGTGAAGCTGGAGGGCATACAGGGCGTGAACTACATGTACCACGAGCCCTGCCACACGCCGATGAAGGTGCATTCCGGCATCAAGGTGGCCAATGAGCTGATGGGCACGCGGGTGGATCTGTCCGATCGTTGCTGCGGCGAATCCGGCACGCTGGCGGTCGCCCGGCCGGACATCTCGACCCAGGTGCGCTTCCGCAAGCAGGAAGAGATCGAGAAGGGCGTGGCCAAGCTGCAGCAGGCGCAGCCGGACGCGCCGAGCAAGATCCTCACCTCCTGCCCGAGCTGCCTGCAGGGTCTTTCGCGCTACGCCGACGACGCCGGCGGCGTGGAGCCGGACTACATCGTGGTCGAACTGGCCAAGCACCTGCTGGGCGAGAACTGGATGCCGGACTACGTGGCCAAGGCCAACAGCGGTGGCATCGAGCGGGTGCTGCTGTAATAAAGGAAACGGCAGCCGGAAAGGCTGCCGTTTTTCTTTGGGGTGCGGGATTCAACGCGCGGTCGGATGATGGCGGCTACCCCCTAAACCCCAAAGCATGCCGAAGAGGCGGCCTTGCCGCTTCAGCCCGACCTAAGCCGCCCCCGCGTCCGGATGCAGGCGACGCCAGATCTCCGTCATCGCCTCCGCCGCGCCAACCTGCAGGCGATGGGACACCAGGTGGCTGACCTCGGTGTCGCCCGGATTGATCTCCACCGAGGGCACGCCCGCCTGCCGTGCCCACCAGATCGGGCCTGCGATATAGGGAAAGACGCTGGTGGTACCGACGGAGAGCACCAGATCCACGCCCTGGCCGAGCAGCGCCTGCAGCAGATCCAGCGCGCGCTGCGGCAGCATCTCGCCGAACAGCACCACGTCCGGCCGCAGCACGCCGCCGCACAGCGGGCAGGGCGGCGGCAGCGTCAGACCGGCGAAGTCCGCCACGTCGCGCTCATGCGGGCATTCGGTGCAGCGCAGGTGATGCACCGTGCCGTGGATCTCGATCAGCTTCGCCGAACCAGCCGCGCGGTGCAGGCCATCCACGTTCTGCGTCAGCACCCACACCGCCTCGCCATGGCCGGCCTTCTCCCGCTCCAGCTCGGCGATCAGGCGATGGGCGGCGTTGGGGCCGGCGCCGCGGCAATTGCGCTCGATCTCAGCCAGGTATTTCCAGGAGATCTCCGGATGCTCCTCCATCATGCTGCCGGACATCGCCTCCTCGATGGTCAGCCCTTCCGCGGTCAGCCGCTCATGGTAAAGGCCACCAATGCCGCGATAGGTCGGCAGACCGGAGTCGGCGGAAATACCGGCGCCGGTGATGAAGAGGATGCGGCGGGCGCCAGCCACCAGGGCGGCGACGGCATCGTAGTCGGGAGTCATGCTGCGAGCGTTCGGGATTCAGTACGGGCGGATCATACGCTTGCCCTGGAAACCGCGGCAGCGCGGCTTGCCGCAAGGCGGAGAGCCGCTCAGCCGGCCTCCGCCGCCGGCGCGGGAGCATGGACGACCTCCACCAGGCAGTCATAGAACACCGGGCCGCGGCCCATGTCGGTGAGCGCCGAGGAAGTCACCGCGTTGGCATTCTCGCCGTCGCCGGAGAGCTTCTGCCACCAGATGGAGGGGCACACCACCACGCCGGGCCGCACCTTGTCGGTAACCACCGCCAGGGCGTGGAAGGCGCCCCTGTCGTTATGGATGCGCAGACGCTGGCCGCTGGCGATGCCGCGCAGCTCGGCATCCGCCGGGTGGATCTCCAGCCTGGGGCTGCCCTCGCGCTCCAGGAAGCGCGGCATGTTGGCGAAGCTGGTGTTGAGAAAATTGCGCGCCGGCGGCGAAATCAGCGCCAGCGGGTAGCGCCGCGCCAGTGCCGGATTGCTGAGCACCGATTCATACGGTGGATGCCAGGCCGGTAAAGGATCCTGGCCGCGCCTGGCCAGCATTTCCGAATAGAACTCGCACTTGCCGGAGGCAGTGCGGAACTCGCCGCTGGCGAAAGGCGCGAAAGGCCGCGGCAGATTGATGCGCGCCCAGCCGCGCGCCGCCAGCTTCTCCGGCTCCAGCCCCAGGGCACGCGGATCGCGCCGGCGGAAGGCGGCGGCGGCGATGTCCTCGTCGCTCTCGAACAGCGCCGGCTCGGTGAAGCCCAGCCGCGCCGCCAGCAGGCGGAACACCTCGGTGTTCGGCTTGGCCTCGCCCAGCGGCGCGATCGCCGGCGTGTTCGCCACCGCGTAGTAGTGGCCGTAGGTGGTGTGCAGGTCGCGGTGCTCCAACTGGCTGGTGGCAGGCAGCAGGATGTCGGCGTAGTCGGCGGTGTCGGTCTGGAACAACTCGTGCACCACGCAGAACAGGTCTTCGCGCATGAAGCCGGCGCGCACCCGGTTGCTGTCCGGCGCCACTGCGACCGGATTGGAGTTGTAGACGTAGATCGCCCGTATCGGCGGCTCGCCGGCAGTAAGCAGCGCCTCGCCTATGGTGGACATGTTGATGCTGCGCGGCGGGAAGCGCTCCGCGTCCGGGTAGAGATCCGGCCGCGCCAGCGCCTGGCCGTCCAGCGGGAAATTGCCCGAGGTCGACAGCAGCGCGCCGCAGCCGGCGTGGCGCCAGGCACCGGTGAGCGCCGGCAGGCAGGCGATGTTGCGTACCGCCATGCCGCCGCCGGCACAGCGGTTGAGGCCGTAGTTGAGGCGGATCAGCGTGCGTTGCGACCGGCCGTATTCCAGCGCCAGCTCGCGGATCGCCGCGGCCGGCAAACCGGTCAGCGGCGCGGCCCAGTCCGGGGTGAATTGCGCCACCCGTTCGACGAGCGCGTCGAAGCCCAGGGTGTTGGCGGCGATGTAGTCACGGTCCAGCAGGTTCCCGGCGATCAGCACGTTCATCATTGCCAGCGCAAGCGCGCCGTCGGTGCCGGGCAGCGGCGCTAGGTGCAGATCGCATTTTTCCGCCGTCTCGCTGCGCCGCGGGTCGATGCAGATCAGCCGCGCGCCCTTGCGCTTCGCTTCCTGCAGGTAGCGCCAGCCATGCAGGTTGGAGACGATGGGGTTACCGCCCCAGATCAGGATCAGCTCCGCATTGACGACCGCCTCCGGGTCAGCGCCCACCGAGGCGCCTATGGTCGCCTTCCAGCCGGCGGTGCCAGCGGAGGAGCAGATGGTGCGTTCCAGGAAGGAGGCGCCCAGGCGATGGAAGAAGCGCCGGTCCAGGCTCTCGCCCTGCACCAGGCCCATGGTGCCGGCGAAGCTGTAGGGCAGGATGGCGCGGGGGTCGTCGGCGGCAAGGTCGCGGAATTTCGCTGCGATGGTGTCCAGCGCCTCATCCCAGCTGATGCGCTCGAAGCGGCCCTCGCCTTTGCGTCCTACCCGCTTCATCGGGTAGCGCAGGCGCTGGTCGGAATAGACCCGCTCCAGGTAGTGGGCCACCTTGGTGCACAGCGCGCCGTTGGTGAACGGCATGGCGTCGGCGCCGCGCAGGCGCACCGCGCGGCCGTCCTCAACCGTCACCTCCATGGCACAGGTATCGGGGCAGTCGTGGGGACAGGCGGCACGCACTACCGTGCTGTTCGCGGCACTCATGGGAAAACTCTCTGTTTCGGGACTGCGCCCCGCCAGCCGGGCGGCCGGGCCGCACAAAGCTCAGCGACGCGGGGCGCCTGTCGTCAGGTCTATATAACGTCGCCGGTCTTCTTCGAACCGGGCGCGGATGGATTCCCGCTCGCGCTGCTTGGCGTCGATGACAGAGCGATGGGCGCTCAACTCGCCGTTGGCGTTGTCCAGATCGTCGGCAAGTTCGCGCGGCACGCTCTTGCCCTGGTAGGGCTCGACTTCCTTGGCGATGCGGTTGCGCCGCTCCACCAACTCGCCCTCGCGCAGGCGCAGGCCGGCGATGGTCTTGTCCAGGTCGGCCAGCGCGCGGTCCCGGCGGGACTCAACGTCCGCCACGCTCTGGTAGGTATCCAGCAGCGCCTGATCCAGCCGCCGCTGCCGCGCGAGGCGTGCCTCGGCCTCGGCACGCGCGCGGGCCTCTTCATTGCGGCGGGAAATCTCCTCCGCCGTCAGCGGCGCCGCCACTTGCCTGCGTATCACGCCCTGCGGGCTCATCTCGCGATAAGCCCGGCCATAACAGGCATTGGGGAGCACATCGCCGCAGACCGGCTGGGCGCCGATGTCGCAGCAATAGATGCTTTTGCCGCCGCCACTCTGGGCAGAGGCTGCGAGCGGCGCCGCAAGCAGCACCGCCAGGCCGATGTCAGCGAGCCGACGCAATCCCATAAGTGTCCCGGTAGGCTTTCACCGCTCCGAGGTTCTCGACCAGTTGCGGGCTGTCCGCCAGGAAGCCGATCAGGTCTTCCAGCGTCGCCACCGCGATCACCGGAATGCCGAAGGTTTCCCGCACTTCCTGCACCGCCGACAGCGTGCCCTTGCCGCGCTCCATGCGATCCAGCGCGATGACCACGCCCGCCGGCTCCGCACCGGCGGCGCGGATGATCTCCACCGATTCGCGCACCGAGGTGCCGGCGGAAATGACGTCGTCCAGGATCAGCACCTTGCCGGCCAGCGGCGCGCCGATCAGCGTGCCGCCTTCGCCGTGGTCCTTGGCTTCCTTGCGGTTGAAGGCGAAGGGCAGATCCACCCCTTGCTCCGCCAGCCGGATCGCGGTGCCCGCAACCAGCGGAATGCCCTTGTAGGCCGGCCCGAACAGCATGTCGAAGCGGAGGCCGGACTCACGGATGGCACGGGCGTAATACCCGCAGAGCTCACGGAAGGAGGCGCCATCGTCGAACAGCCCGGCATTGAAAAAATAAGGCGAGTTGCGACCCGCCTTGGTGATGAAGCTACCGAAGCGCAGCACGCCCTTGCGGCAGGCGAGCGCGATGAAATCCCGGCTAAAATCCACGATCTTTTGCCCGTATCGCTACTGTTGACTGGAAACTCGACCATGTTACGCATCATCTCCCTCAACCTCAACGGCATCCGCTCCGCCGTCACCAAGGGGCTGCTGGAGTGGCTGCCGCAGCAGAATGCGGACATCGTCTGCCTGCAGGAGCTGAAGGCACAGGCCGCCGATCTCACCGACGCCATGCGCGCCCCGACCGGCTACAAAGGTTGGTTCCACTACGCGGAGAAGAAGGGCTACAGCGGCGTCGGCATCTATTCGCGACACGAGCCGGACAACATCGTCGAAGGGCTGGGCATCGCCGACATCGACGCCGAGGGCCGCTACCTGCAGCTGGATTTCGGCAAGCTCTCGGTCATTTCCCTCTACCTGCCCTCGGGATCCAGCTCGGAAGAACGCCAGCTGGCGAAGTTCAGTTTCATGGAGCGCTTCCTGCCGCACCTGGCGCAACTGCGCGCCTGCGGCCGCGAAGTGGTGGTCTGCGGCGACTGGAACATTGCCCATCGCGAGATCGACCTGAAGAACTGGAAGGGCAACCGCAAGAACTCCGGTTTCCTGCCGGAAGAACGCGCCTGGCTGTCGCTGCTGTTCGAGGAGCAGGGCTGGGTGGATGTGTACCGCCGCCTGCACCCGGAAACCACCGACGAGTGCTACACATGGTGGTCCAACCGCGGCCAGGCATGGGCGAAGAACGTGGGCTGGCGCATCGACTACCAGATCGCCACCCCGGGCATCGCCGACACCGCCCGCAGCACCGCCGTATGGAAGACCACCCGCTTCTCGGACCACGCGCCGCTGACGGTGGATTACGACTTCACCCCCTGATGGGGAAAGCCCCTGCGAGCGTCTGGAATATTCCGTTGGCCTGTCTATGATTCCGATATAGCCCCAGTTCATGGGGCAGCGTTTGCATCGCGAGGTCCCCAATGGTGAATATCCGCCGCCCGCAGCGCACAGACTCCGGCACCGCCCGACGCACCGCGGCGAAAGCACCGCCCGCCTTGCTGCGGCCGATTTCCACACCGCCGCAACACCACTGAGCAGCGCCACATGGACAGCTCGATGACACGGCCGCCCAGCGGGGCGTCCGGGGACGAGGATTTCGCCTTCGCCTCGGAAGACGACGGCCAGGCCGCCGCGGAGGCCAACTCGGGACAGCGCTTCCGGGTGCTTTCGGTCGATGACGACGCCAGCTTCCAGCGCACCCTGAGCTATGCGCTGGCGCGCTTCCGCTACCAAGGCCAGCCGGTGGAACTGCTCACCGCCAGCTCCGCCGCCGAAGGCGCGCGGGTGCTGGCTGGCGACCGCGACATCGCCGTGGTGCTGCTGGACGTGGTGATGGAGTCGGACGACGCCGGCTTGCGCCTGGTGAAAAGCCTGCGTGAAGTCATCGGCAACGCCGAGATCCGCATCGTGCTGCTCACCGGTCAACCCGGCATGGCGCCGATGCAGACCGCGCTCGATCGGCTGGACATCAACGATTACTGGCTCAAGACCGAGCTCACCACCGAGCGCCTCTACGGCGTGCTCACCAGCGCGCTGCGCGCCTGGGAACAGCTGATCGCCCTCAGCCGCGCCCGCCGCGGCCTGCAGATGATCGTGGAGGCCAGCAGCAGCCTGATCCACGCCCGCAGCCTACAGGAGTTCTCCACCCGCGTGGTGCAGGAACTGGCCCGGCTGCTGGGCCTCACACCCGAAGGCATCGTTTGCGTGCAGGAAGGCAGCGACGGCGACCCTTTGTCCGCCACCATCGTCGGCGCCGCCGGCCGTTTCGGCCAGCTCGTCGCCAGCAAGTTGTCAGTGCTGGAGGAAGGCCGCATCCGCCAATTACTGTCGCGGGCGCTGGAAGAACACCGCAACATGGAGGACGACACCGGCCAGGTGCTCTACTTCCCTGGCAGCGCCGAAGGCCCGCATGGCGCAACCTACCTGGCCACCCGCCGACCGCTGGACACCACCGAGCACGAGCTGCTGCGGGTGTTCGCCAGCAACATCAACGCCGGACTAGTCTCCATCGCCCTCGTCAGCCGGCTGGACCGCATGGCCTTCGAGGACGAGCTGCTGGGCATACCCAACGCCAACGCCCTGGTGCGGGTGCTGGAGGAATTCCTCGCCGTACCGCCCCCCCGCGACCGCGCCCTGCTGTTGATCGACCTCGACCAGTACTCCGAGAGCTGCCTGTCGCTCGGCATCTCCCAGGGCGACCAGTTGCTGCGCCGCATGGCCAACCGCCTGCGTCGGCGCTTTCCCTCGCCGGCGGTGGTCGCCCGCCTGCATGACGACACCTTCGGCATCCTCGGCCCGGGCGCCATGCTGGGCATGGAGTGCGTGAGCCACCTGGAAGCGGAAGACCCGGACGATCCCGACTTTCCGCCTTTCATCAGCGTCTGCGCCGCCCGCATCGATCTCGACCGCTACACCGGCTCCGCGCGCTCCGCGATGGCGGTCGGCTCGCTGCTGCTGAAGCAGGCGCGGCGCCAGGGACTGAGCCAGGTCATCGGCTACGAGGCCGGCATGGAGGCAGCCGCCGACAAGCGCTACACCCTGTCCCACGACCTCTACCACGCCTTGCGGGGCGACGAGATCCACATCGCCCTGCAGCCGCAGGTGGACCTCGCCAGCGGCCGGGTGGTGGGCGCAGAAGCGCTCGCGCGCTGGACCAAGCGCGACGGCACCAGCATCCCCCCCTCGGAGTTCATCCCGATGGCGGAGGCCAACGGCCTCATCGTGCCGCTGGGCCGACGCATCATCGAGCTCGCCTGCATCGCCCTCGCCCGCCTGGGCTCCGCTGGCTTCGGCAATATCCCGGTGGCAGTAAACGTGTCCGCCCTGCAACTGGCCCGCGACGGTTTCCTCAATGACCTGCGCGCCACCGTGGAGTTGCACGGGCTGCCGGCCTCGTTGCTGGAGATCGAGGTGACCGAATCCATCGCCATGGATGAGCGCACCGGCACCAGCAACGTGCTGGAACAGTTGCGCGATGCCGGCTTCCCGCTCGCCATCGACGACTTCGGCACCGGCTACTCCTCGCTCTCCTACCTGCGCAGCCTGCCCGCCACCACGCTGAAGATAGATCGCAGCTTCGTCCATGAGATCGGCAATACACCGGAACGGTTGGCGATTGCGGACATGATCATCCGGCTCGGCCAACGTTTCGACATGCGGCTGGTCGCCGAAGGCGTGGAGACACCCGCGCAGCGCGAATGGCTGATCGCCCGGGGGTGCCACCAGGCCCAGGGCTACTTCTTCGGCCGACCGCAGCCGCTGTCCGATCTGCTGACAACATTAAGAGGATGGCAGGCGAACCCCTAGAAGGCGCGCCGGCAGGCCTGGCGCCGAGCCCCTCCCTCGCCCGCCTGTGGCTGGTGCGCCGGCGGCTGGCCACCCTGCTGCTACCCTGGATGCTGGTCTTCGGCTTCGGCACCCCGCTGGTCTGGTACGACCTGCGCCAGACGCTGCACACCCCACTGCTGCGTGCCCAAGCCGACGCGCTGACCGAAGGCAACCAGGTGCTGGTGCGTAGCCTGGCCATCTTGAAGCGCGACATCCAGTTCCTCGGTGACTTCTTCACTCACCTGCCCGGAACCGGCCTTGCCGATGGCCCTTTGCAACTACAGCTCTTCCACAGCTTCGCCGAGAGCTCCGGCTACTACGACCAAGTACGCTGGATAGACGAGACCGGCATGGAGCGCATCCGTATCAACTACAGGGCACAGCACAGTGAGCTCGTGCCCAGGGCAGAATTGCAAAATAAAGCTGATCGGCCTTACTTCGTCGACACCATGCAGTTGAACAGTGGCAGCATCTATTACTCCCCGCTGGACCTCAACATTGAGCACGGTGCCATCGAACAGCCCTTGCGCCCGACGCTGCGGGTAGCTACCCCTGTATTCGACAAGAGCCGCAAGCGCGGGATCGTCATTCTCAATTACCACGCCGGTCGCCTGCTCGAACGCCTGATGGCCATTGGCCTGCAGCAGGGGCTGGAGATACAACTGATCAACCAGGACAGTTACTGGCTGCTCCACCCTGACGCGCAAATGAACTGGGGCTGGCAACTGGACCGCCCAAAGGACAGCCTGGCGCAACACTACCCACAGTTGTGGCGACAGATGCAGGAGAACGACCGGGGTAGCTACCGTGATGAGCACGGCATCTGGAGCTACCTCGCCTTCAACCCCAGCGCCGATACCACGCCGGGTGCAGGCCTGCGCAGCAACCCGCTCACCTGGCGTTTACTGGTACGCATCCCCGAGCCCGCACTGGACGCGGTCGCCGCCCGCAGCAAACTTACTTTCACCCTGCTGGTGTTGATGGCCGTAGCAATCACTGTCGGCCTCTCCGCCCGCCTCGCCCTCGCCATGCGCGCCGAGGAGGAAAAAAGCCTCGCCCTGGCACAAACCAACACCGCCCTGCAGCACTCGCTGGATAACCTGCGCGCAGTGCAGGAAGACCTCGCCCGCGCTGACAAGCTCTCTTCTCTCGGCCTCATGGTGGCCGGCGTCGCCCATGAGCTGAATACCCCGCTGGGCAGCGCGATGATGGCGCTCAGCACCGCGCGGCAGGAGTTGCAGCAGTTGGAGGAGCGCATCCAGTCCGGGCTGAAGAAATCCGACCTCACTGCCTTCCTCGCCAACTGCGGCGAAGGCATGGAACTGGCCGCCCGGGCGGTCGACCGGGCTGGCTCGCTGGTGCGGCGATTCAAACAGACGGCAATAGACCGCACCACCATGGAACGGCGCAGCTTCGTGCTCGCCGAGACCCTGGTGGATGCCGACCACCGCCTGCACAAGTGGGACCACAGCCTGCCGGTCAGCCTCGCGCTGGAACTGGACCCGGCCATCGAGATGGACAGCTACCCGGGCCCGCTCGGCCAGGTCGTCTCCAACCTGATCGAGAACGCGCTGGTACACGGTTTCCCCGACAACCGCGCAGGCAATCTCACCATCCGCGCCGAACCGGAAGGCGAAGATGGCGTCCTCCTCACCGTCGCCGACACCGGCGTCGGCATCCCCGCCGAAGTGTTGACGCAGATCTTCGACCCCTTCTTCACCACCCGGCGCCACGACGGCGGCACCGGGCTGGGGCTGCATGTGGTCTATCAGATCGTCACCGAGCTGCTGGGCGGTCGCATCGAAGTGAGCAGCGTGAGCAACGGTAATACCGGCTCCGGCACCGTCTTCACCCTCCATCTGCCCCGCGTCGCCCCCGCCGCAACGCCGCGCCAGCCCGCGGCCTGAGCCCGCCGGGGCCATTTGCTTCGACCGGGATTTGGGATTAGCGTTGACCCGCCCTCGCGCCCCGCCGCGAATGTCATAGCACCCCCACGGAGGCTTCAATGAGCGACACCACGCACCCCTCGAAGGACAAACTCGTTTCCGATCTCAAGGTCGTCGTCGCCGACGCCGAAGAGCTGCTGAAACTGACCGCCGACCAGGCTGGCGAGAAGCTCCACGACGTTCGCGGCCGTATCGGTGAACGCCTTGCCGGCGCCAAGGAGCGCATCGCCGAAGCCGAGGCCGCCCTGCTGGAGAAGACCAAGCAGGCCGCCCACGCCACCGACGATTACGTCCACGCCCACCCCTGGCAATCCGTCGGCGTTGCCGCCGGCGTCGCCTTCCTGCTGGGCCTGCTGGTCAGCCGCCGCTGAACCGGCGCATGAGCGAATCGCGACGGCCGCGCCTGGCTGACAGCCTGCGCGGCATCCTCGATGCCGGGCTGCACGCAGTGCAGACCCGGCTCGAACTTCTGGGCGTCGAACTCCAGGAAGAAAAGCTGCGGCTGGCCGCACTTCTGCTCAACACCGTGCTCGCCGCGGTGCTGCTGGGCTTCGGCCTCGTCTTCCTGGTGATCTTCCTCACCGTGCTGCTGTGGGACGATTACCGCCTGCTCGCCCTCGGCCTCGCCACCGTCATCCTGTTCGGCGGCGGCCTGTTCACCGCGGCCAACGCGGCCCGCGAACTACGCCGTGGCAGCAGCCTGTTCTCCGCCAGCCTCGCCGAGCTCCGCCGTGACCGCGCGGCCCTGCAGCGCGAAGAATGAGCCGCGCACGGTGATACCCGCATGAGCCCGCAGATGGTCGAACTGGCGCTGCGCAAGCAACGGCTGCAGATCCGCGCCGAAGCGCAGCGGGACGACATGATGGGGCGGCTGGCAGGCATAGAGTCCGCACTGGACACGGTGGACCGGGTGCGTGATCAACTGGACTGGGCCAAGGAGAAAGCCCCCCTGCTGACGGGTGCCGCACTGCTCCTGCTGATGGCCCGCCCGCGCCGCACCTGGTGGCTGGTGCGGCGGGCCTGGGTGGGCTGGATGCTGTTGAGTCGGGTGCGCGGCGGTTCTGTCGCGCCCCTGGTGCCGGTACTGCTCAGCTTGTTCAGCCGTTGGCGCGCTTCTCGGGCAGCACGAGGTTGAGCAGCACCGCGAACACGCCGCACAGACTCACGCCCTGCAGCACGAAGCTGCCGATCGAGAAGCCGAAACCGCCGATGCCCAGCACCAGCACGGTGGAGACGATGACGAGGTTGCGCGGCTCTTCCAGATCGGTGCGCGCGGCGATCAGCGTCTTCAGGCCGATGGCGGCGATGGAGCCGAACAGCAGGATCATGATGCCGCCCATCACCGGCGCCGGAATCGACTGCAGCACCGCATTGAACTTGCCGACGAAAGCCATCGCGACCGCGAATACCGCCGCCCAGGTCATGATCACCGGGTTGAAGTTGCGCGTCAGCGTCACCGCGCCGGTCACCTCCGCATAGGTGGTCACCGGCGGGCCGCCGACCATGCCGGCGAACAGCACGCCCAGGCCGTCGCCCGCCAGGGTACGGTGCAGGCCCGGCTCGCGGGTGTAATCGCGTCCGGTAACACCGCCCACCGCGATCACATTGCCGACGTGCTCGATCGCCGGCGCCAGCGCCACCGGCAGCATGAACAGGATGGCCGCCAGCTCGAAGCTGGGGGTGACGAAGTGCGGCATCGCAATCCAGGGCGCATTGGCGATCCTGGAGAAATCCACGTCGCCCATCAGCGCCGCCAGCACATAGCCGGCGGCGACACCGAGCAGGATAGGCACCAACCGCAGGATGCCGCGGGCGAAGATCGCCGCCGCCATCGTCGTGCCCAGCGAAACCACCGCCAGCAGCAGCGCCTGCTCGCGCGGCATGAGCGTGAGCTTGCCGTCGCCGCTCAGGCCCATCGCCATGTTCACCGCCACGCCGGCCAGCGCGAGGCCGATCACCATGATGATGGGGCCGATGACCACCGGCGGCATCAGCCGGTGCACCACCTGGGCGCCATAACGCTTCACCAGCCCGGCGAATGCGAAGTAGGCCAGGCTGACGCAGGCCAGCGCGCCCATGGTGGCCGGCAGGCCCCAGGTCTGCATCGAGTAGATGATGGGGGCGATGAAAGCGAAGCTGGATCCGAGGAAGATCGGCACCTGCCGCCGCGTCAGCGCCTGGAACAGCAGCGTGCCGACACCGGCGCCCAGCAACGCCATGCTGGGATTCAGGCCGGTGAGCAGCGGCACCAGCACCAGGGCGCCAAAGGCCACGAACAGGATCTGCGCGCCGGCCACCGCCTGGCGCCACGCC
Organism: Azoarcus indigens; assembly: GCF_004361735.1. Lineage (GTDB taxonomy): Bacteria > Pseudomonadota > Gammaproteobacteria > Burkholderiales > Rhodocyclaceae > Azoarcus > Azoarcus indigens. The sequence continues at coordinate 50,521 of NZ_SNVV01000020.1, forward strand.
GGGGCCGCCGGCGCAATTGCGTTCTCACGCATGGTTGAGCTCCCCGCCGAGGGCGGAAGTGATGGATAAGGGTTGGGAGGCGTCGGGCTTGCGCGCGCTGGCAGCCCGCCCGCCGGCTGCCGCACCGCCAGCGGCCCAGGACCGGCCCGGCGCCTGCGGCATCGCCGCCTCGAACAGCTGCCGCGCCGGCAGCCGCGCTCAGTTCATCTTGGTGCCGAAGATCTTGTCGCCGGCATCGCCGAGGCCGGGAATGATGTAGCCCTGCTCGTTGAGGTGGCTGTCTATGCTGGCGGTGTAGATCTCCACCTCCGGATGGGCGGCCGCCATGCGGGCGATGCCTTCGGGCGCCGCCACCAGCACCAGCGCGCGAACCTGGGTACACCCGTTGCGCTTGAGCATGTCCACCGTCGCCACCATGGAGCCGCCGGTGGCCAGCATCGGGTCGATGATCAAGGCCATGCGCTCGCCCAGATGGCCGACGAACTTCTCGAAGTAAGGCGCCGGCTGCAGGGTCTCCTCGTCGCGGGCGATGCCCACCACGCTCACCTTGGCGCTGGGAATCATGTCCAGCACGCCGTCCAGCATGCCCAGGCCGGCACGCAGGATGGGCACCACCGTCACCTTCTTGCCCTTGATCTGCTCCACCTCCACCGGCCCGGCCCAGCCGGCGATGGTCACGGTTTCCAGCGGAAAGTCCTTGCAGGCCTCGTAGGCCAGCAGGCGCGCCAGTTCGGCGGTGAGCTCGCGGAATTTCTTGGTGCTGATGTCAGCCTCGCGCATGAGGCCGATCTTATGACGCACGAGCGGATGGTCGATCTGGTGAATGGGCATCGGAAGCGGTCCTTGAAGGGTCGCCGCAGTTTACTACCGACGACTGCGCCAACGGCGTGGCTTCCGCCGCACTGGGATAAAATGCGCGCCTTCCGCAGACCTCCCGTGCCCGGGCCGAGAGCCCTCGCAGCAATCCATGCCCACCGACCTCAACGCCCTCCGCCTCATCCTCGCAGAAGCCGACTGCCTCGCCTCCCCGCAGACGGTGGAGCAGGCGCTGGACCGCATGGCGGACGAAATCACCACCCGACTGGCGGACAGCAACCCCCTGGTCTACACGGTGATGAACGGCGGCCTGATCTTCGCCGGCCGCCTGCTCACCCGCCTGCCTTTCCCGCTGGAAACCTCCTACCTGCACGCCAGCCGCTACGGCCACGCGCTGCAGGGCACCTTGCTGGATTGGCGGGTGCGCCCCACGCAGGACCTGCGCGGCCGCAGCGTGCTGGTGCTGGACGACATCCTGGATGAAGGCCACACGCTGGCGGCCATCGTCGACTACCTGAAGAACGAAGGCGCGCGGGAAGTACTCACAGCGGTACTGGTACATAAAAACCACACGCGCAAGGCCTACCCCGGCATGCGCGCCGACTTCACCGGCGTGGACGTGGCCGACCGCTTCCTGTTCGGCTGCGGCATGGACTACAAAGGCTACTGGCGCAATGCGCCGGGCATCTACGCGGTGAAGGGACTCTGAGGGAGCGAATACATGCTGATCACCTTCCATTCCGACGAAAGCGCCGACGTCATCATGTTCGGCGACGCCGCCAAGGCACTGCTAGGCATCCTCGGCAAGGACCCGCAGGACAGCAAGGGCATCGTCACCGTCGAGCAACTGCCGGCCGCCATCGAGCGCCTGCATGCCGCCATCGAGGAAGACCGCGCCCGCCAGACCCGGCAGGGCGACGCCGACGAAGAGACCGCCCGGGAACAGGGCCAGACCGGCATGGCGGCGCCGGTCGGCCTCGCCCAGCGCGGCTGGCCGCTGCTGGAGATGCTGGAGCGCTCGGCCCGCGCCGGCGTGCCGGTGACCTGGGGCAGTTGAACCCGGCAGGCGGCAGCCCCGCCGGCAAGCCCCCAGCCGCAACTCAGCGGCTGCCCCGCCGCGATGCAGCCTGCGCGGTGATGTAAGCCTCCACCTGCGCCTGCGTCACGCTGCCCTTGCCGGCGTTGTCGATCTCGCCGAAGTGGCGATGGACGAAGGGCATGCCTGCCTTCGCTTCTTCTTCGCTGAGGCTGCCGTCCCGGTTCGTGTCGGCCGCCGCGAAACGTTCCTGCAGCCGCTCCTTCATCCGCGCCGCTCCCTCCTGCGCCGCAGGCTCCGCCGCCCTCACCCCGCTCGCCGCCATGCCGGCGGCCAGCCCCAGCAGCGCCGCCAGCGCCACTCCTGAAATCATCCGCTTCATCTGCCGCTCCTCGTCCTGATCCATGTGCCGGCTCAACGGCCAGGGCAGGCGATGGTGTTGCCGCCCGCGTCATAGCAGGTCGCGCTGTGCGACCACCCGCTGTCCTTGCTGTAGCTGGTGCTGCTCTGCACCGAGTTGCCGGTGGTGGCGCTGGTCGCCGAAGTGCTGCGGCTCTGGCTGAGGTTGCCGTCGGCATCCCGGCTGGCGCTGCCGCTGCTGCTTACACTGCCACGGGCATTGCTGGCCGCCACGCTGCTGCTGTGGCTGGCGCTGCCATCGGCCCCGCGGCTGTTCTGCGCGCTGCGCGCGCCGCTGCCGCCGTCCGCCCTGTTCCAGCTGCGGCTGCGCTGGCCGCTGCGGTTGCCGGCGCCGTCGCCTTGCCGCATGTACTGGCGCGCCATGCTGCCGCCCTTGGGGCCTGTTACCTCGCGCGATCCGGCCACGCCGGCGGCCTGGACCGGCAGCGCGAACGTAGCGGCCAGCAGCATGGCCAGCACGCTGCCCGGCACGCCGCCGGTACGCAGGAATCGAAGATGGGTCGTCATGGGAAAACCTCCTGATCGCAATGCCCGCCGCCCTGCGCGTCGGGTCGTCTGCACTCTACGGAAGCGGACCTGCCGCCGGGTTACCTGGAGAATCGGCCTCATTACCGGCGGTTACCGGCGGCCCCGCTGGTAATCGCCGGTAACCGTAGCGGCCGCGGTGAGGCACCGACAGCGCGGCTAAGATGTCGCCGGTAAAGTCATGGACGGAGAACGAGGTGGAGGAAGCCGGCAAATTGCTGGTGGTGGACGACGAAGCTGAATTGCGTGCGTTGCTGGCCCGCTATCTCGGCAGCCGCGGCTACCGGGTGCGCGAGGCGGCGGACACCGCGGCCATGGACCGGCTGCTGGAGCGCGAGCATTTCGACGTGCTGGTGCTGGATCTGATGCTTCCGGGCGAAGACGGCCTCGCCGCCTGCCGCCGGCTGCGCGCCAATGGCGACGCCATCCCCATCCTGATGCTGACCGCCCGCGGCGATCCGGTGGACCGCATCATCGGCCTGGAGACCGGCGCCGACGATTACCTGCCCAAGCCCTTCGAGCCGCGCGAGTTGCTCGCCCGCATCCAGTCCCTGATCCGCCGCCAGCGCCTGCTCGGCGCCCAGGTCCATCGACAACCGGAAGCCGCCGTCCGCATCGGCCGTTACCGGCTGGACGGCGAACGCCGGCAGCTGCTGGATGGCGAGCAGGTGATCCCGCTGGCCGCCGGCGAGTTCGACCTGCTGCAGGCCCTGGCCGCCAACCGCGGCCGCGCGCTGGGCCGCGACCGCCTGGTGAGCCTCGCCGACGGCCCCGGCGCCGCGATCAACGACCGCAGCATAGACGTGCGCATCCTGCGCCTGCGCCGCGCCATCGAGGACGACCCGGCCAATCCGCGCCACCTGCTCACTGTGCGCGGCAAGGGCTACATGCTCGCCGCCGAGCCAAAGTGAAGCCGCGGGCGATGCATGGAATGAGGCGGGGCCTCGCCAGTTGCAGCGGCGTCGCCCCACGTTCCGCGCCGCGCCCTTGCGCGGCCTCCGTCCGGTCCACCGCCGCCCTCGCCACCCCTGGCACCCCATGACCCCCCCTGCCCGCCGCCCCTACCGCCTGTTCGGCCGCAACGCGCTGCTGCTGGCCGCCCTCATCATCGTCGGTCAGATCCTGGGCGCGCTGGTGTTCTACTTCTTCGTCCAGCAACCGCGCACCGAGCGCTACGCCGCCGCGCTGGCGGAGAACGCCGCCGCCGTTGCCGGCGCGCTGCAGGCGCTGGATGGGGAATCGCGCCAGCGCTTCGTCACCGCCTTCAACGCCGGCACCGAGCACCAGGGCAAAGCCACTGCCGGCCCCGGCCGGCCACTGGAACGGCTGATGCTGCGCCAGGTCTCCAGCCAGCTGGCGCTGCACGGCATTGAAGCGCTGTGGCGGGAAGACAGCGGCGGCACGCTCTACCTGCGGCTGAAGCTGGACGGCGAGGACTACTGGCTCGCCAGCCGTGGCCCCTTCCGCCGCCAGACCATCCCCGGCGCCGCGCTGCTGGCGTGGACGCTGGGCGGCGCCCTCGCCGTGCTCGGCGCCTTCCTCATCCAGCGCCGGCTGGACCGCCCGCTGCGCGCACTGGTCGCCGCCGCCCGCAGCCTGGGCCAGGGCCACCGCCCGCCACCGCTGGCGGAGGAAGGGCCGGAGGAAATCCGCAGCGTGGGCCGCGCCTTCAACCAGATGAACGCCGCGCTGGCCGAAGCCGAGCGCGAGCGGGTGCTGATGCTGGCCGGCGTCTCCCATGACCTGCGCACACCGCTGGCCAAGCTGAGGCTGGCAGTGGAGCTGAGCGGCGACACCGAAGCGCCCGGCCTGGCCGCCGACATGGCGCGCCATTGCCGGCAGATCGACGCCATCATCGACCAGTTCCTCGACTTCGCCCGCAGCGACGACGGCGAGCCGCCGCGCCGCACCGATATCGCAGAACTGCTGCACTCGGCCCTGGCCGCAGCCGGCGGCGAGGCCTTCCGGCTGGAGATCCAGCCCGGCCTGCCGACGCTGATGCTGCGCCGGCAGGCGATGCTGCGCCTGCTGGGCAATCTCCTCGGCAACGCGCTGCATCACGGCGCGCCGGACTTCGTGCTGCGCGCCGGATGCGAAGGCGGGGAACTGCATATCGCGGTACTGGACCGCGGCCCCGGCATTCCGCCCGCCGAGGCCGAAGCGCTGATGCGCCCCTTCGCCCGCGGCTCGGCTGCCCGCGGTGGCCCGCCGGGCGCCGGCCTGGGGCTGGCCATCGTCGATCGCGTCGCCCGCCTGCATGGGGGCAGCCTGGCGCTGCTGCCACGCGAGGGCGGCGGCCTGGAAGCCCGCCTCAGCCTGCCGTTGGAGAGGCTGGACGCCAGCGGCGCTCATGCTGTCGACACCGCCGCGCGCCACTGACGAGGGCGGCCATTCGCCCCACCAGCCCGGGCCCAAGCCCGATCCGGGCTAGAATCGTGGCCCGCCCGCCTCGCGGGCCCTGTGCAGATGGATAGAGATGCGCCTGCTGCTCGTCGAAGACGATCCGATGATAGGCGCGGGCGTGCAACGCGGCCTGCGCCAGGAAGGCTACGCGGTGGACTGGGTGCGCGACGGCACTTCCGCCGTCGCCGCCATCGCCGCCGCCCCTGGCGGCGAAGCGCCCTACGAACTGGTGCTGCTGGACCTCGGCCTGCCGGGCAAGGACGGCATCGCCGTGCTCAACGAGCTGCGCCACGGTGGCAGCCCGCTGCCGGTGCTGGTGCTTACCGCCCGCGACACCGTCGCCGAGCGCGTCCGCGGCCTGGATGCCGGCGCCGACGACTACCTCGTCAAACCCTTCGATCTGGACGAACTCTCCGCCCGCGTGCGCGCCCTGCTGCGGCGGGGCGGCAGCCGCGCCACGCCGCTGCTGCGCCAGGCCGGGCTGGTGGTCGACCCCGCCAGCCATGCGGTGAGCGTGGATGGCGAGCCGGTGAAACTCTCCGCCCGCGAGTTCGCCCTGCTGCAGGCCCTGCTCGCCCAGCCCGGCAAGCCGCTGTCGCGCGCCCAGCTGGAGGAAAGGCTGTACGGCTGGGGCGAGGAGGTGGAGAGCAACGCGGTGGAAGTGCACATCCACGCCCTGCGCCGCAAGCTAGGCGCCGAGCGCATACGCAACCTGCGCGGCGTCGGCTGGTTCATCCCGGTGGACGCATGATCCAGTCCTGTTCCCTGCGGCACCAGCTGCTGCTGTCGCTGCTCGGCGCCATCCTCGGCGTCTTCCTGCTCGGCAGCCTCGCCACCTACCACACCACCCGCGGCGAGGTGGACGAGATCATGGACTACCACCTGCGCCAGCTCGCCCTGTCGCTGCGCGCACCGCTGCCCGGCCCGCAACCCGAGCCCTCGCTGGGGCCGGATGACCAGCTGTTCGACATGGTCATCCAGATCTGGGACGGCCAGGGCCTGCGCCTCTACCTCTCGCGGCCGCACACCGCCCTGCCCGACCGCGCCCAGCTGGGCTACGCCACCGTGCCCACCTCCGAGGGCGACTGGCGCACCTACTCGCTGATGATGGGCAGCCGGGTGGTGCAGGTAGCCCAGCCGATGTCGCACCGCGACCGCCTCGCCGCCGCCGCCGCGCTGCGCACCCTCACCCCGCTGCTGCTCATCCTGCCGCTGATGGGCGGGCTGATCTGGTACCTCGTCGGCCGCGGCCTGCGCCCGCTGGAGCGGCTCGCCCACGCCGTGGGCGCGCGCCGGCCGGACAGCATGGCGCCGCTGGCCGCCGAAGGCGTGCCGGACGAAGCGCGACCGCTGGTGCAGGCGCTCAACGGCCTGCTCGGCCGCCTGGACCAGGCGATGACCAACCAGCGCGCCTTCGTCGCCGATGCCGCCCACGAACTGCGCACCCCGCTGGCCGCACTGCAGCTGCAGTTGCAGCTCACCGAACGGGCGGAGAGCGAGGACGAACGCCGCGCCGCCCTGGCCGACCTGCGCCTGGGGCTGCAGCGCGCCACCCGCGTCGTGCAGCAGCTGCTGACGCTGGCGCGGCAGTCGCCGGAAGCGGGCAATGCCGCCGTCGTGGCCGAAGTGGACCTGGTCGAACTGGCGGGGCTGGTCATCGCCGAGCAGCAGCCGCTGGCCGAGGCCCGCGGCATAGATCTCGGCGCCGACACCCTGGAAGCCGGCACCTTCGCCAGCGGCGAGCGCGAAGCCCTGCGTACCCTGCTCGGCAACCTGGTGGACAACGCCATCCGCTACACCCCGGCCGGCGGCAAGGTGGATGTGAGCGTGCTGGCCGGCGACGGCCGCGCCTGGCTGGAGGTGGCCGACAGCGGCCCCGGCATTCCCGCCGAGGAGCGCGAGCGCGTGCTGGACCGCTTCTATCGCCGCGCCGGCGAAACCGAAGCCGGCAGCGGCCTGGGGCTGGCCATCGTCAAGGCCATCGCCGACAGCCACCGGGCCACGCTGGTGCTGGACGAGGCACCCGCCGGCGGCCTGCGGGTGCGCGTCGGCCTGCCGCTTGCCCCTACCGATACGCTCACCGGCGCTGCCGGGCCGGCCGGCAACACATCCGGTAACACCTCGGAGTCCATTTCTTAAGTCTGGCTTAAGTCGCCCTCTCCTAAGGTGGCACCCACAGCGGAAGCTTCCGCTGGCAAGGCTCCACAGCGAGCCCCCGAGCAACACCCAGGAGATGAGCATGCAAGACCGCAGCCTGCGCGCCACCAGCGCCGCTTCCGCCCTGATCCTCGCCCTCGCCGGCGCCTTCGCCAGCGAGGCCTACGCCGAGCCGGTCACCCCGCCGCGCGCGGCGCCGGCCACCATCGCCCTGCCCGCCTTCGACACCATCGTCCAGCGCGTCGGCCCGGCGGTGGTGAACATCAGCACCGAAGGCACCACGCGCACCTCCAACGCCATGCCCGGCCTCAGCCCGGACGACCCCTTCTACGAATTCTTCCGCCGCTTCGGCCCGCAGGCCGGGCCGCAGGGCGAGCAGCCCACCCGCAGCCAGGGCTCAGGCTTCATCGTCAGCGCCGACGGCCTCGTGCTCACCAACGCCCACGTGGTCGAAGGCGCCAACGAAGTCACGGTGAAGCTCACCGACAAGCGCGAGTTCAAGGCCAAGGTGCTGGGCGTGGACAAACCCACCGACGTCGCCGTGCTGAAGATAGACGGCAGGAACCTGCCCACCGTGCCGCTGGGCGATCCGCAGAAATCCCGCGTCGGCGACTGGGTGCTGGCCATCGGCTCGCCCTTCGGCTTCGAGAACTCGGTCACCGCCGGCATCATCTCGGCCAAGTCGCGCTCGCTGCCGAACGAGGGCTACGTCCCCTTCCTGCAGACCGACGTCGCCATCAACCCGGGCAACTCCGGCGGGCCGTTGCTGAACCTGAACGGCGAAGTGGTGGGCATCAACTCGCAGATCTACTCCCGCTCCGGCGGCTACCAGGGCGTGTCCTTCGCCATCCCGATCGACGTCGCCGCCGGTGTGCGCGACCAGATCGTCGCCCACGGCAAGGTTACCCGCGGCCGCATTGGCGTGGCGGTGCAGGATCTCAACCAGGCGCTGGCGGAATCCTTCGGCCTGAAGAACGCCGGCGGAGCACTGGTCAGTTCGGTGGAAAGCGGCGGCCCCGGCGAGAAGGCTGGCCTCAAGGTCGGCGACGTGATCCTGGAGCTGAACGGCGACAAGGTCGCCAGCTCCTCCGACCTGCCGCCGCGGGTGGCCGCCATCCGCCCCGGCACCAGCGCAAAGCTGAAAGTGTGGCGCAAGGGCGAGAGCCGCGACCTGGACATCAAGATCGGCGAGTTCGCCGACGAATCGGTGGTCGCCAATGCCGGCAGCAAGGCCGACCAGGGCCGCCTCGGCCTGGCGGTGCGCGCCCTGTCGCCCGACGAACGGCGACAGGTGGAAGCGAGCGGCCTGGTAGTGATGGACGTCGCCGGCCCGGCGGCCCGCGCCGGCATCCGCCGCGGCGATCTCATCCTGTCGCTCAACGGCCATCCGGTAGAGAGCGTGGAACAGTTGCGCGCCCTGGTGTCCAAGGCGGGCAAGCACATCGCCCTGCTGGTGCAGCGCGACGACGCCCGAATCTTCGTACCGGTGGAACTGGGTTGAAATTCTGCAACCCAATCCCCATCTAATCGACCGACCTGAAAACGCAGCCTAGAACGAGACCCGAGATGAAGATCCGCAAACTCGCCCTTCCCGCCGCGCAATCGGCGCGCGGCAAGACCGACCAGCTCGACAACGAGGTCGTCGGCGCCTTCCTCCAGGCCAGCTCGACCGCACTCGACGTCGCCCCGCCAGCCAAGCCGCGCAAGCGCAGCAAGAAGGCCGACGGCAGCGAAAGCTCGCGCTCCGGCGCGCTGGCGCTGGCCGCCACCCTGCTGGGCATCACCCTGGCCGCGCCGGCCCCGGCCATCGGCGCCCGCAACAACCACTACCCGCTGATCGTGACCCCGGTGCAGTCCAGCGCCGGCGGCCAGGAAGAGATCGAGCAGGTGCGCGTGGGCATCTTCGACACCACCGGCCAACGCCTGCTGCACGCCCAGGTGCACGGCCGCAGCAAGCTGGGCGCCCTGCCGCCGGGCGAATATACGGTGGAAGTCAGCAGCGCCGCCGGCTCCACCACCCACCAGGTCAAACTCGGCCCCGGCCAGCGCGGCATCGTCCGCTACGGCGGCCAGCCGGCAGCGCAAGCCCAGGCCTGAGAGCCAGCGGGCGGCACTCCCGATCCCACAGGGAAAAAAGGCCGGCGCACCTTAGGGTGCGCCGGCCTTTTTCATGGATCCTGGGTGTGCCTCAGCTGGAATACAAGATCACCACCGCCCGCTCACTCCGTCACCATCTCCCGCCCCCGCACCCACAAGCGCCAGGCCAGCGCGCTCGCCCACATCGACCCCGCCACCGCGACCATCATCGGCAACGGCGAGCCGCCCACACCGTGCCCCACCGCCACGCCCAGCACCGCCCCCAGCCCCATCTGCAGGAAACCCATCAGCGAGGCGGCAGCGCCGGCCATGTGCGGGTAGGCCGAGAGCGCGATCGCGGTGGCGTTGGGCAGCGACAGCCCGGTCGAACAGGTGATGAACCACATCGGCACCATCAGCGCCAGCGGATGGTCGATGCCGAACAGCGGCGGCAGCATCAGCGCGACGCCGGATACCGCGCCCAGCACCACGCCGTGGCGCAGCAGCCGGCCCGGCCCGAGGCGGCGGGAATAGCGGCCGGACAGCACCGTGCCCAGCATGAAGCCGGTGACGTTGCAGCCGAAGGCCAGGCCCATGCCCTGCGGCGAGAAGCCGTAATGGTCGATGAAGACGAAGGCGGCGCCGGAAATGAAGGCGAACAGCCCGGCATAGCCGAAGCCGTTCACCATCACCACGCCGCGATAGAGGCGGTCCGCCAGCAGCGAGCGATAGTTGGCGATGATGTTGCGCGGCCGCAGCGCCAGCGGATCCAGGTGGCGGTTGGTCTCGGTCAGCATGCGCCAGACGAAGATCACCTGTATCGCCGAGAAGGCGGTGAGGAAGGCGAAGGTAGCGCGCCAGCCGAAGGCCACCGTCAGCCAGCCGCCGAACAGCGGCGCCAGCAAGGGCGCCAGCGCCATCGCCGCCGACATGTAGGACAGCATGCGCGCCGCCTCCTGCGGTCCGTACAGATCGCGCACGATGGCACGCCCCAGCACCGGCCCGGCACAGGCTGCCAGCGCCTGCACGAAGCGCGCGCCCACCAGCCCGCCTATGGACGGCGCCAGCATGCAGGCGGCGGAAGCGCCCACATAAACCAGCATGGACAGCAGCAGCACCGGCCGGCGGCCGTAGCGGTCCGACACCGGGCCGAGAACCAGCTGGCCAAAGCCGAAGCCAATCAGGTAGGCGGAGAGGGTGAGCTGGGCCCCCGCGGAATCCGTCCCCAGCGCGGCAGCGATGGAAGGCAGCGCGGGCAGGTAAAAATCGGTGGACAGCGGGCCGATGGCGACCAGGCTGGTGATGAGGATGGCGAACGCGGCAGTGGGGTGGTTCATGCCTGAATTATTGCATGGCTAGCGCTGCTGACTTTTCAGTCGCTTGCCGCATGGTCGCCGGCGAGGGCTGGCTCGGGATTTCTCCGTGCGGGCGTAGGCGGGAAAGGGAAGCACTGCGTCGCCGGCCGAAGCGTCCTGGGGGCCGGCTGGCCACGGGGCCGGCAGCCGGGGCGTGGAGCGGTAGTCTGGGTTCAGAGAGAGAGGCTCACGGAACTGGAGCGTCGCCGCCCCTGCGGGGCGCCCCCTCGCCCTCGCCCTCGCCCTCACGCCCAGCCTCGGCCTCCCACTTCGCCGACGACCCGGTGGGCGTGGTTTTTCTCCCTCTCCCCCTGGGAGGGGAGCGACGCGGAATACCCCAAGAGCCGCTCCTTGCCCGCCGCCAAAAGCTGCGCCTCCCCTCCTGGCCTCATCCCGAGACATAGCCGGGCACAGCGTTGCATACGGCAGCCGGCTTGCTCTGTCGCCGCTGCCGGTTCTACTCCGCGTCCGGTTGCCGCGCCGGCGATGCCTGAATGAAGGCCTCCAGCGCCTCGCAGGCCGCAACGATGCGCGTGATCGTGGGCATGGCGGAAAGGTCGCAATCGAAGCGGCGGGCGTTGAATACCTGGGGCGCCAGGCAGAGGTCGGCCAGGGTGGGCGTGTCGCCATGGCAGAAGGTGCCGGTGCGCGGGTCGCCGGCGAGCAGGCGTTCCACCGTCGCCAGGCCGCTGCCCACCCAGTGGTGGTACCAGGCCTTCTTCGCCGCTTCGTCCACCGCCAGTGTGCCGCTGAGGTACTTCAGCACCCGCAGATTGTTCAGCGGATGCACTTCGCAGGCGATGGTCTGGGCGATGGCGCGGATGCGGGCGCGGTCCAGCGCGGAACCGGGTAGCAGTGGCGGCTCGGGGTGGGTTTCGTCCAGGTATTCGATGATGGCGAGGGACTGGGTGAGCACCTGGCCGCCGGCTTCCAGCGCCGGCAGCAGGCCGGCGGGGTTGAGGGCGCGATATTCCGGCTGGTGCTGCTCGCCGCCACCGCGTACCAGGTGTACCGGCACCGCCTCGTAATCCAGGCCTTTCAGCGCCAGGGCGATGCGTACCCGGTAGGCGGCAGAGCTGCGGAAGTAGGTGTAGAGCTTCATCGTTGTCGGGCTGGTCTGGGGCTTGGGGTCGGAGAGGGCGGTGGCCAACCGGGCTGCCGCTGGGTGGCCGGGCCGGGAAAAGCCCAGGGCCCGGGACCCCCGGCGAGCGCCTTCTCCCTGTGGCTCGCCGGCCCCATCACCGTCGGCCGTAAGGTAAGCGGCGAGCGGCAGACAGCCCGCTGCCGCTCGCCAGGGACTTACTTGTCGTACTTGCGGATCAACTCCTTGGCACTGTCCAGCATGGCCTGGCCGTCGTAGCCCTTGCCTTTCATCTCCGCCACCCAGTCGACGGCGAGCTTGTCGGTGGCCGTGCGCCAGTTCGCCAGCTCGGCGGAGGGGATGGTGTTGAAGCGGTTGCCGTGGTCCACCGCCTTCTGCCGTGCCGGCGCGGCGGATTCGTCCCATACGCGGCCGAGCATGGCGGAGAACTCGGCGCCGGAGTTGGCGTCGATGACCTGCTTCAGTTCCGGCGGCAGGCCTTCGTACCTGGCCTTGTTCATGGCGATGGTGAACACGGCGGTGTACAGCGCCGGCTCGGCCGGGTCGGTTTCGGCGTGGTAGCGGGTGAGCTCGTGCAGCTTCACCGGCGGAATCACTTCCCAGGGCAGCACATAGCCGTCGATGACGCCCTTGGACATGGATTCGGTGACCTGCGGCAGCGGCATCGCCACCGGCGTGGCGCCGAAGGCGGCCAGCATCTTGTTGGTGAGGCGCGTCGGCGCCCGCATCTTCATGCCGCGGAAGTCGGCCAGCTTCTCGATGGGCTTGTTGCCGTGGATGTAGCCGTTGTCATGGACGTGGAAGGCCAGCGGCTTGAGCTGGCCGAAATCCTTCTGGCCATAGATCTGCACGTAGTCCCACACCGCCCGGCTGGTGGCCTCGGCGCTGCGGCTCATGAAGGGCAGCTCGAACACTTCCACCGAGGGGAAACGGCCAGGCGTGTAGCCGGGCAGCGTCCACACGATATCGGCGACGCCGTCTATGGCTTGCTGGATGAGTTGCGGCGGCGTGCCGCCCAGCTGCATCGCCGGGTAGAGCTGGCACTTCAGCCGGTTGTTGGACTCCTTGGCGATCTTGTCGCACCAAGGCAGCAGCACCTTCTGGTGCGACAGCGCGGTGGCGGGCCAGAAGTGGGCGACCTTGAGCACCACTTCCTGCGCGCGGGCGGCAGGCGCTGCCAGCGTGGCGGCGAGGGCGGCGGTGGCGATGAAGGCGGTGGCGAGCTTGCGTGGCATGGTGATCTCCTCTCGTTCTTGTGTGTTTCCGGCTACCGGCTATGGGGGCAGCGGAGGGCGTGGATCGGTTACTGTCGGGCGGTGGGATGCCTGGGTGAGACGACTGCGGGGTGCTGCGGAAACGACGCGGCCGGCACGCAAGCAAGCCCGCGCGACCGGCCGGGGGTGAATGACGGTGCGTGCTCGCCGGTGGCGGGAAGGGGCATGCGGCGCGGCGGAAGAGGCCCAGTCCTTGGGTGGCTGGCAGCCCCGCCGGGCCGCCAGCCACCCAGGTGCTTCCCCAACCGCCCGCCGCCCTTGGGGCGGGCGCCAGCGCTCAGCGCGCCGGCAGCGCCACCTTGTTCTCGATGTAGCCGAAGATGCTGTGGCCGGCTGCATCCCTCATCTCGATGCGCACGGTGTCGCCGGCACGCATGAAACCGGTGGTGGGCTTGCCGGCGGCGATGGTCTCGTACATGCGCACCTCGGCGATGCAGCAGTAGCCGACGCCGCCGTTGGCGATGGAGGAGCCCCACAGGTCGCCCTGTTTGTTGGAGACGGTGCCGGAGCCGATGATGGTGCCGGCCTCCAGCTCGCGCGTTTTCGCAGCGTGGGCGATGAGCTGGCCGAAGTCGAAGGTCATGTCCACGCCGGCGTTGGGGCGGCCGAAGGGCTCGCCGTTGTAGGCGACTTCCAGCGGACGGTGCAGCCTGGCTTCGTGCCAGTCGCCGCCGAGCTCGTCCGGCGTCACGGCCACCGGGCTGAAGGCGCTGGCGGGCTTGGACTGGAAGAAGCCGAAGCCCTTGGCCAGTTCGTTGGGAATGAGGTTGCGCAGCGACACGTCGTTCACCAGCATCACCAGCCGGATGGCCTGCGCCGCCGCTTCCGGGCTGGCGCCCAGCGGCACGTCGCCGGTGACCACCGCCACCTCGGCCTCGAAGTCTATGCCCCAGGCTTCCTCGGCGATCACGGCGTCGCGCGGGCCGATGAAGCTGTCCGAGCCGCCCTGGTACATCAGCGGGTCGGTGTAGAAGGATTCCGGCAGCTCGGCGCCGCGGGCGCGGCGCACCAGCTCGACGTGGTTGATGTAGGCGGAGCCGTCCGCCCACTGGTAGGCGCGCGGCAGCGGCGAGTGGCACTGCGCCGGGTCGAAGGCGATGGCGTGGCGGTTGGCGGCGGTGCCGCCGCCGTTGAGGCTGTCGTACACCGCCTGCAGCTCGGGCGCGGCGCGTGTCCAGTCGTCCAGCGCCGCCTGCAGGGTGGCGGCAATGGCGGGCACCGGCTGGCACAAGGCGAGGTCGCGGCTGACGACGACCAGGGTGCCGTCGCGGCCGCCCTGCTTCAAGGTGGCGAGCTTCATTGGGGGGCCCTCGTGTGGTTGAGGCTGCCGTCATGCATCCAGCGGGCGTGCTGCGGCGCCTTCTTGGTTCTCGCCCATTCGTTGAGCATTTCCCACTTCACTTCGTCCAGGCGATGGTTCATCTCCGGCGTGGCGGTGTTCACCGCCAGTTCCAGGCGGTGGCCGCTGGGGTCGAAGAAATAGATGGATTTGAAGATGGTGTGGTCGGTGGGGCCGATGACCTTGATGCCGTCCGCTTCCAGTCTGGCCTTGGTCTCCAGCATCTCTTCCATGGTGTCGACTTCCAGCGCCAGGTGCTGGGTCCAGCTCGGCGTGGCGGCGTCCACCACCCGGTCCATCGGCTCCTTGGTCGGCAGCTCGAAGAAGGCCAGCACATTGCCGTTGCCGGCGTCGAGGAAGATGTGCATGTAGGGGTCCGGCTCCTTGGTGGAGGGCACTTCGTCCTCGGCGATGGCGAGGATGAAGTCCATCTTCAGGTACTTGGCGTACCACTCCACGGTTTCCTTGGCATCCCTGCAGCGGTAGGCGACGTGATGCACGCGCTTGATCATGGCAGTCTCCTTTCATGTGCCGCCGGCGCCGCGCTCAGGGAGCGGGCGGCCGGCGGTGTGTCCGTATGCCCGGTCGGGCGGTTGTCAGACGCCCTTGCGGGCGATGGCCAACGCTTCGCGCAGCACGCTGATGTCGCCGATGTGGTTGGCGAGCAGCAGGATGAGGCGCGCGTTGAGCTCGGCGCTGCGGGCGTCGTCCAGCTCGCGGTGGCTCTCGATCAGCAGTTCGTAGAAGTCGTCGCCGGGGCTGAAGGCGCGGAAGTAGCGCTGGCCCGGCTCATGGAAATTGGGTTCGGTGTTGAGTGCCATGTCTGCGTCCTCTTGTGGTGATGCGCCGGCTCAGTGCGCCGGGGCGTTGCCGGTGGCGCGGGAGAGGGCGGCGCGCACCGCCGCCGGGTCCAGCCGACGCCAGCGCGCAGCCACATGCTGGTCCGGCCGGGCGAGGTAGCAGCTGCCGGGCTGCAAGTCGTAGCGCTCACGCACCCGGCCCTTGCTGTCCAGCGTGGTGGCGAGGCCGCCGGGGGCGCTGCCGCGCTGGGCGACCACCAGCGCTTCCACCGGGATGGGCGCATCCGCCAGCGCGCGCAGGGTCTGCACGGTGGCGGCGTCCAGCGTGGTGGCGTCCTCGGTGTAGTAGAGGAGCTGGAAGCGGTTGCCGAGCAGGCCGAGCAGCCAGGGCTGGTCGCCGTCTACCGGCGCATCGTCCATCGGCGCGCCGGGCAGCATGTCGCCGGCGAAGGCATCCACGTCCGGCGTGTTGAGGGAGGAGCCGGTGAGGAAGCTGGGCACCGACAGCCGGCCGGAATTGACCAGCGCGCGGGCGAAGGGATAGTCCTTGGCCAATTCCAGCACCGCGTTGCGGAAGGTCTTGCTCACCGCGCTCTTGGGGGTGATGAAGTCGGTGGAGCGGGTGGAGTTGAGCAGGTTCTCGTCGGCGGCGTAGCCGCGCTCCTCGGTGTAGCTGTCCAGCAGGGTGGCGGGCGCGCGGCCGTCCATCACCAGCTTGAGCTTCCAGACGAGGTTGTCCACATCCTGGATGCCGGAGTTGGCGCCGCGGGCGCCGAAGGGCGAGACTTGATGGGCGGCGTCGCCGATGAACAGCACCCGGCCGTGGTTGAAGCGGTTCATGCGCCGGCACTGGAAGGTGTAGACGCTGACCCATTCCAGCTCGAACTCGCGGTCCGGATTGCCGTCGGCGGCCAGCATGGCCTTCACCCGCGGGATGACGTTTTCCGGCCTCTTCTCTTCTTCCGGGTCGGCATCCCAGCCAAGCTGGAAGTCGATGCGCCAGACGTTGTCGGCCTGGTGGTGCAGCAGCACCGACTGGTTGCGGTGGAAGGGCGGGTCGAACCAGAACCAGCGCTCCGCCGGGTATTCCGCCTTCATCACCACGTCGGCGATCAGGAAGCGGTCCATGAACACCTTGCCCTCGATGTCCAGCCCCAGCATGCGGCGGATGGGGCTGCGCGCGCCATCGGCGACGATGAGCCAGTCGGTGCTCAGGGTGTAGGCGCCATCGGGCGTTTCCACCCGCAGCGTGGCGCCGGTGTCGCCCGGGGTGACGGCGATGACGCTGCTCTTCCAGCGCATCTCCAGCAGCGGCAGGGCCTGGGCGCGGCGCACCAAGTAGTCCTCCAGGTAGTACTGCTGCAGGTTGATCATGCCGGGGCGGTGGTGGTCCGGCTGCGGGCAGAGGTTGAAGTTGAACACCTCCTGCTCGCGGAAGAAGGTGCGACCCACGTTCCAGGACACGCCCTTCTGCACCATCTCCTCGCCACAGCCGAGGCGGTCCAGCACCTCCAGCGCGCGCTTGGCGTAACAGACGCCGCGCGAGCCGATGGAGACGGTGTCGTCGTTGTCGATCAGCAGCACCGGCTGGCCCTGCTGGGCGAGGTCGATGGCGGTGCACAGGCCCACCGGGCCGGCGCCGACGACGATCACCGGGTAATGGCCGTCACGACCCTCGGCCAGCTCGGGCGGCCGGGTATAGGCGAACTTCGGGTACGAATACGTGCTGAGCACGGCAGTCTCCTCCTCCTGTCTCTTGCCTGGCCGGCGCCGCCATCTGCGGGCGTGTCACCGGTACTGCCGGGCCTGGCGTGCAGGCCCGGTTGCCGCGGCGCGCCTGGAGGCGCCAGCCCGCGGCGGTGCGGCGCTGCTTACGCCTGCAGCGCGTGCCACATCTCCTGGTCGCGCTCGGCGGTCCAGATGCGCGGGTCGCGGATGCCGCTGGCCTCGTCGTGCGCGCGGGTCACGTCGAAAGGCAGGCAGTGTTCGTAGATGAAGACATGGCCGAACTCCGGGTCCATGTTCTTGCGGGTGTGCGCCATCGCCGCCTTCAGGTTGTAGCCCTGCGCCACCGACTCCTGCGCGCTGCGGTACAGGGTGGAGACGAAGGCCTTGGTGTAGGCGATGCCCTTGGCCACCTGGGCGGGATCGGTGAGTGCCGGGCCGCGGCCGGGCACCAGCTTCTTCGCTTCCAGCGCGGCCAGCCGGTCCAGCGTCTGCGGCCAGTCGGCGAGGTAGGCGTCGCCGGTGTAACAGGCGGCCTCGTACTCCACCAGGTCGCCGGAGAAGCAGATCTTCTGCGAGGGAATCCAGACGATGGTGTCGCCCTTGGTGTGGCCGCGGCCCACCTGCAGGATCTTCACCTCCAGCTTGCCCATCCACAGGGTCATTTCCTTCTGGAAGGTGATGGTGGGCCAGGTCAGCCCGGGCACGCTCTCCACCGCATTGAACAAGCGCGGGAAGCGGCCGATCTCGGAATCCATGTCCTGCTGGCCACGCTCGACGATGAGGTCGTAGGTGTCCTGGCTGGCGATGATCTGCTCCAGCCCTTCGCTCTTGTAGCCGGAGGCGCCCAGCACCCGCACCGCGTGGTAATGGGTGAGTACCACGTACTTGATCGGCTTGTCGGTGATCTCGCGCACCTTGGCGATCACGCCCTGCGCCATCACCGGGGTGGCGGTGGCATCGATGATCATCACCGAGTCGTCGCCGATGATCACGCCGGTATTCGGGTCGCCTTCCGCCGTGTAGGCGTAGGCATTGTCGGACAACTTCTCCCAGCTGATCTTCTTCTCTTCCAGGTCCGCCTGGGACGCAAATGCCTTGGTATTCATTCGCCAGTCTCCTCTCTTTTATTTGGGGATGCGGCTCATGCTAGGGCAAGGTTCGTCTATGGTCAATACGTTCGTTATTGCCAAACATCCCTCGATTTGCCAAGCTTCCTGCCAGGCGCGGGCGAACTGCTACCATTGCCCGCCCAACAGGGGAGAGGGACCATCTTGGAAGTGGAACGCAAGGCCGAAGACCGGGAAAACGGCGGCGACAGCCCGGGCGCGGAACGGCGCGGTGACGACCGCCGCGGTGACGACCGCCGCGGCATTCAATCCATAGAAGTCGGCGGCACCCTGCTGCAGGCGCTGGTGCGCGCCGGCGGGCCGATGATGCTCAAGGACCTCGCCCGCGAAGCCGGCATGCCGCCGGCCAAGGCCCACCCCTACCTCGTCAGCTTCGGCAAGCTCGGCCTGGTGGACCAGGACCCGGTCACCGGCCGCTACGGCCTCGGCCCCTTCGCCCTGCACATGGGCCTCACCGCGCTGCACGAGCTGGACCCGATCAAGGCCGCCACGCCAGAGATCGCCCACCTCGCCGACGAGCTGGACCTCAACATCGCCATCGCCGTCTGGGGCAACCACGGCCCGACCATGGTGCGCATCGAGGAATGCAGCAAGCAGATCCACGTAAACCTGCGCCCCGGCACGGTGATGACGCCGCTGCTGCTGTCCGCCACCGGCCGCGTCTTCGCCGCCTTCATGCCGGACCGCGTCACCCGCCCCATCCTCGACGAAGAACTCGCCCGCTACGCCACCAACCCCCAGCCAGCGCTGCGCCTGTCGCGCCGCCATGTGGACGAAGTGCTGGCCGAAGTCCGCCAGCACGGCCTGTCGCGCGTCGTCGGCACCCCCATCCCCGGCATCAACGCCTTCTCCGCCCCGGTGTTCGACAGCACCGGCGCCCTCGCCCTCGCCATCACCGCCATGGGCCCCGCCAACGCCTGCGACCCCGACTGGGACGGCCCCACCGCCCGCAAAGTCAGCGCCTGCGCGGAACGGGTGTCGGAACGGCTGGGGCGATATCGGGCATAGCGGCCGGGATGAAATGCCGCGCACGCTGTGAGCGGCAAGCGGACGTCAAGGAAGGAAAGTGGCCTCTCAGAGGCCTCTTGTGGCGCGTGTAGTTGGGCTGCCTGTTCGGCAGTGAGCCGGCGCTGGAGATCCCGTCGATCTTGATTAATTTCTGAGCTGCCTGTTCGGCAGTGAGCGGATGCGGCGCGGTATCGGCTGCTCCGCCTTGTTTCTGAGCTGCCTGGTCGGCAGTGAGCTTGCCGGCTGTGCCAGGCGCAACTCAGGACGCTTTCTGAGCTGCCGCACAGGCAGCTCAGAAAGAGCAGATTGCGGCGATCCTGCTGACGCTGTCCTTCACTGCCGCACAGGCAGCTCAGAAAAAAACACGTTGCCGGTGGTGGCGATGGTGCCGTCTTCACTGCCTGTGCGGCAGTGAAGAAGCCACCCGAGGCCTGGGGGCCGATGTCTTCTTTCTGAGCTGCCCCTGCGGCAGTGAAGGGCACCTACCGGGAAAAGGCCTCCGGCGCCAGTTTCTGAGGTGCCTGTGCGGCGGTGGGGTTCGGTGGCGATTCAGCGCTGCCGGACGGTTCGGCGGATCAGCTCGATCAAGGCCCACGAGATGAGGCACAAACCCGCAAGCCACAGCCATTCGCCGATGCCCCACTCGCCTATTGGCCCGGATGGAACCGAGCGCAGCACCAGCCGGCCAACGGCGGAGAGGATGAACTCGATCAGGTCCATCGGCCAATCGCTGCGGCATGAGAAGAGGAACATGGGCGGAGAGAGGGGCGAGTCGGGCGCAGGGTGATATGCCATCCGAGCAAGCCTCCTGCCCGCTCGCACCCTAGGCCTCCGCCCTGCCCCGCCCGCCATCCCGTGAGGACAGGAGGAATGCGCGAAGCGGCCCACCCACCCGCGCGAGGCCTTGCTGCAAGCCGCGTGGAGCGCGCTACTTCAGCCCGGCCAGGTAGTCGGCCATGGTGTCGATGTTCTGCGCCCCGAGGCGGGTGACCGCCGCCGTCATCGGCGCGTAGATGCGCTCGCCGGACTGGGTGAGGTAACGACGCAGGCTGCGGCGGATGTACTCCGGCTGCTGGCCGGCGAGGCGAGGGAAGGTTTCGGCGCCGCGCGCATCCGGCTGGTGGCAGGTGGCGCACAGCTGGGCGAACAGCTCCGCGCCCCTGGCGGTGCCCGGCGGGCCGGACGGCAGGGGGCGGGCGGCGGCGTAGTAGCTGGCGATGGCGGCCTTGTCGCGCTCGCTCAGCACCTTCATCAGACCCTGCATGAATTCATCCTTGCGCCGGCCGCTGAGGAAGGCTTCGATCTGGCCCAGCAGGTAGGCCGGGTTCTGCGCCGCCAGGTTGGGCACTTCCGGGTAGCGACTGATGCCGCCGTCGCCATGGCAGTTGGCACAGAAGAAGGCGGCCTTGCCGCCCTCCTCCGCCAGCACCCTGGCCTGGGCGGGGTCGCCCGCGGCGCGGGCGAGGATGGTGCTGGCCTTGTCGGACGAGGCCGGCGGTGCCGATGGGGACGCGGCGGCCGGGGCCGGCGCGGCGGCCGGGGCCGGCGCGGCGGCCTGGGCGGGAACGGCGAGGGCTGCGAGCAGGAATGCCGCGGCGAGCGGCAGTGCAGCGGCCGCGCGAATCCGGGCGGCAATGGGGAGCATGAGGCTTAACTCCGGGCCGCACATGCGGCCCTGTTCATGACGGCGTTGTTATCCGCCACAAGGCTAGCACCGCTGATTCGCCCTCGGCGTGACCGGCGTCACGCCGCACGGTCGATCATCACATAGCGCTTCTTCACTGCCTCCAGCACTTCGAACACGCCGGTGAAGCCGGCCGGTATCACGCAGGCCTCGCCCGGCCCGAACTCCCGCGCCACGCCTTGCTCGTCGGTGATGCGGATGCGGCCTTCCAGCACCTGGAAGAACTCATGGCGGCCGGGGTGGAAGCGGATGCGCCAGGCGCCCGGTTCGCAGGCCCAGTCGCCGATGGAGAGGGCGCCCGCGTCGGCGGCATAGCGCTCGGCGGTGAGCCGGCGCGGCGGCGTGCCGATGGCGCGCTCGGGCGCAGGGCGGTCTTCGGCCGCGGCTGGGGCGGGGTCGGCGAAGGCGATCAAGGCGGGATGGGGCATGGCGTTAACTCCGGCGGATTCAGTGAAAGCAGCAGGCGAAGCGCCGCCTGCGGCGCGTTCGGCGCGCCAGCGACCAGACGCGCTTATTCAGTCTGCAGCCGAGTGCGTCGCGCGGCACCGGCTGCTGGCGCGCAGCGTCGCCCGGGAAGCGGCTCAGACGAACACCGGCTCCGCCTCCAGCGCGACGCCGAACAAGCGCAGCACGTCGGCCTGGATGGCGGCGGCCAGCCGGCGCACGTCGGCGCCAGTGGCGCCGCCGCGGTTGACCAGCACCAGCGCCTGGCGCTCGAAGCAGCCGACCGGGCCCAGGTCGCGCCCCTTCCAGCCGGCCTGTTCGATCAGCCAGCCGGCGGCCAGCTTGTGGCTGCCATCCGGCTGCGGGTAATGGGGCAGCCCCGGGTGCGCCTCGGCAAGGCGGCGCCAGGCGGCCTCATCCACCACCGGGTTCTTGAAGAAGCTGCCGGCGTTGCCGATCTGCGCCGGGTCGGGCAGCTTGCGCTGGCGGATGGCGACCACCGCGTCCGACACCTGCAGCGGCGTCGGCTGCGTCAGGCCTCGCGCCCCCAGCTCGGCGGCGACGTCGGCATAGCGCGCCAGCGGCTGCCAGTGGCGCGGCAGGCGGAAGCGCACGCGGGTGACCAGCCAGCGGCCGGGCTGCTGCTTGAACACGCTGTCGCGGTAACCGAAGCGGCAGTCTGCGCGCTCGAAACGGCGCGGCGGGCCGCCGTGCAGGTCCAGCGCGTCCAGCGAATCGAAACGCTCCGCCATCTCCAGCCCGTAGGCGCCGATATTCTGGATGGGCGCGGCGCCGACGGTGCCGGGAATCAGCGACAGGTTCTCCAGCCCGCCCCAGCCCTGTTGCAGCGTCCAGCGCACGAAGTCGTGCCAGTTCTCGCCGGCGCCGGCCTCTACGATGCGGGCATCGCCCTCCTCGGCGATCAGCCGGCGGCCGCGCAGCGCGAGCTTGAGCACCACGCCGGGGAAGTCGCCATCCAGTACCAGGTTGCTGCCGCCGCCCAGCACCAGCCGTGGCAGATCGCGCAGTTCAGCGCTGGCGAGTTCCTGCGGCAGTTTGTCGCCATCTTCCACCTCGATCAGGAAAGCCGCGCGGCCGGGCAGGCCGAAGGTGTTGAGCGGCTGCAGGTCGGCGTTGCGGATCACGAGGCCAGCCCGTCCTGCGCAGCCGGCGGCGCGATGGGGAAGCAGCGGTCGTAGAGGTAGTTGAAGGCGAAGGCGTAGAGCACGTAGGCGCTGGCGAGGCCGAGGTCGGCCAGCAGCGCTTCCAGCCAGCCCATGCCGGTCCAGTGCATGATCACCGGCAGGCTCATCAGCAGCAGGCCGCCCTCGAAGCCAACGGCGTGGCAACAGCGCAGCACGAACGGCCGGCGGTCGGCGCTGCGGCCGGTGAGGCGGCCTTCCACCCAGTCGAAGCCGGTGTTGTAGGCGGCATTCCACAGCGCCGCGATCAGCGCGATGGCGGCCAGCAGGCCGAGGGATTCCATCAGCGGCACGCCGCTGGCCCAGGTGAAGGGCGGGGTGATCAGCAGCAGGCCGCCGACCTCGAAAAGGGCGACCTGGCGGGCGCGGTCGGCCAGGGAACGGAGCTTGGGCTGCGGCGAAGACACGGGAACAACCGGGGAGGCGGAACACCAAAGAGAGCGGAAGATAGAGCGGCTTCGCCGGGAAGGCAAATTGTGCATCGCAGCAGAAAATTCCCGGGAGGCCGCCTCCTTGGGTTACAATATTTGCACAAATATTGTTGAGAGCCGCTGGCCTTCTTCCCTTGTCCCCGCACCGGCGGCGACCCTGGCGCCGGCGGCATACGTGCCGCGGCCGCCCCTTCCTCCGGCCGCGGCAGTGCTGCCGGCCTCCTCCGCATCGCCAGTGCCGGCAGCCCAGTTACGGCGACGCGCCCTCACCGGCGGCGGCGCCGGAAGGAGCGAACCGCCCATGCTGCCCCTGTTGCTGCCCATAGGCTCCCTGCTCGTCGGCATTGCCCTGCTGCTGCTGGGCACCGGCCTGCTCAACACCGTGCTCGCGCTGCGCGGCACGCAGGAAGGCTTCTCCGACATCACGCTGGGGCTGATCGGCTCCGGTTACTTCCTCGGCTTCTTCCTTGGCACCTATGTGGCGCCGCCGGTGATACGCCGCCTGGGCCATGTGCGCGCCTTCGCCTTCTTCGCCGCCGCCGCCGCGAGCTTCATGCTGCTGCATGCGCTGATCGTCAACGCGGCCTTCTGGATCGTGCTGCGGGTGGCGATGGGCATCAGCCTGGTCGGGCTTTACACCGTGATCGAGAGCTGGCTGAACGGGCAGGCGCCGCCGGAGCGGCGCGGGCAGATCTTCGCCGTCTACATGGCGGTGAACCTGGGCGCGCTGGCGCTGGCGCAGCAACTGCTGCACATCGCCCCGCCCAGCGAATTCACCCTGTTCGCGGTGGCGGCCATCTTCGTCTGCCTGGCGATGATGCCGGTGACCGCCACCCGCCAGGCGCCGCCGCAGCTGCCGCACACGCCGCGGCTGCAGGTTCGCCAGCTGTGGGCGGCGGCGCCGGTGGCCTGTGCCGGCGCGCTGCTCTCCGGCCTGGCGATGGGCGCCTTCTGGGGCATGAGCGCGGTGTACGGCGGCCGCATCGGCCTGGACGACAGCGGCATCGCGCTGTTCATGACCTTCGCCATTCTCGGCGGCGCCGCGCTGCAATGGCCGATAGGCCGCTTCTCCGACAGCACCGACCGCCGCCTGGCGCTGGGCTGGGTGGCCGCCGCCGCAGCCGGCGCCGGCGTGCTGATGGCGCTGCTGGGGCTGGCCGGCAAGGCGGTGCTGGTGGGCGCCTTCCTGTTCGGCGGCGCCGCCTTCTCCATCTACCCCATCGTGGTCGCCCACCTGGTGGATCACCTCTCGCACGAGGACATCCTCTCCGGCAGCGCCGGCCTGTTGCTGCTGCACGGCGTGGGCGCGGCCATCGGCCCGACGCTGGCCGGCTTGCTGATGGGCTGGCTGGGGCCGGCGGCGCTGCCGGTCTATTTCACCTGCATGCTCACTCCGCTGGCTGCCTACGCGCTGATGCAGGCGCGCCGCACCACGGACGTGATCGTCGAAGAACCCGCGCACTGCATGCCCATGGTGCGCACCTCGCCAACCGCACTGGAGATGATGACCCCGGCCGAGGAGCCGAACGCCGCCCCGCGCGGCGCCGCCACCTGAGGCCGCCCGCCCTTTTTCCACCCACCTACCCCTGACTCATGTCGGCCCTCGCGTCGGCTTCACCGAAAGGAGAGAACCGCCATGCTGCTTGCAACCGATCTCGACGGCACCTTCCTCGCCGGACACCCGGAAAACCGCCAGCGCCTCTATCAACTCATCACCGCCCACCCGGAGATCAAGCTGGTATTCGTCACCGGCCGCGGGCTGGAAGGGGTGCTGCCGATTCTCTCGGACCCCACCATCCCCATTCCGGACTACATCGTCTGCGACGTCGGCGGCACCGTGGTCGACGGCCGCAGCCAGGCCGCGGTGCAGCCGCTGCAGGCCGGCATAGACGCCCGCTGGCCAGGTGAGCAGGTCATCGCCGAGGCGATGGCGCAGTTCCCGCGGCTGGAGCGTCAGGAGGTGCCGCAGCAGCGCCGCTGCTCCTACTTCTGCGATGCCGACGCCATCGACCCCGAAATCCACGCGGCTGCCGCCGGCCTGGGCTGCGAAGTGCTCTACTCCGCCGGCCGCTACCTGGACATCCTGCCCGCCGGGGTGAACAAGGGCAGCACGCTGCGGGCGCTGGTGGAACACCTGGGCCTGGACCCGGACGACGTGCTGGTGGCCGGCGACACCCTCAACGACCTCTCGATGTACGAGCAGGGCTTCATCGGCGTCTGCGTCGGCGAGTCCGAACCGGCGCTGCTGGACGCCACCCGCGACCGCGCCCGCGTGCTGCACTCGGTGCATACCGGCTGCGGCGGCATCCTGGAAGCCATCGGCCACTTCGGCTTCCTCGGCCCGCAGGGCATAGACGCAGAGCTGCGGGCGATGGACGAGCCGGGCAAGGCCGACCTGGTGATGGTCTATCACCGCCTGCCCTACGAGGAAGCCTGGGAGAACGGCCACCTGGCGCGCCGCCGGCCCAGCTCGCCCAACGGCATCATCCCGACGCTGCTGAGCTTCTTCGGCGACGGCAAGCGCGGCTCCTGGGTGGCCTGGGCGATCCAGGACCCGAAGCACGCGGTGCCCTTCGAAACCCACACCGAGGTGGACCGCGAGCGCTACCCCGAGCTGGTCTGCGCCCGGGTGCCGCTGCAGCGCGAGGATGTGGACATCTTCTACAAGCGCTTCTCCAAGGAAGCCTTCTGGCCGACGCTGCACACCTTCTGGGAGCGCGCCCGCTTCCGCGAGGAAGACTGGGCGGTGTTCCTCAAGGTGAACCGCCTGTTCGCCGAGCGCACCGCGATGGAGGCGGCCGAAGGCGCGGTGGTGTGGCTGCACGACTACAACCTGTGGATGGTGCCGGCCTACCTGCGCGAGCTGCGGCCAGACCTCAAGATCGCCTTCTTCCACCACACCTATTTCCCCTCCGCCGACGTGTTCAATGTGCTGCCGTGGCGGCGCGAGATCATCGGCAGCCTGCTGCAGTGCGACTACATCGGCTTCCACATTCCGCGCCAGGCGGAGAACTTCGTGGACGTCGCCCGCGGCGTGGCACCGCTCAAGGTGCTGGAAACCAAGGCCTGCGCGCCGCGCTACCTCACCTATGGCTGCGCGGTGGGGCTGGACGAGGTGAGCACCGCCATCGAGGTGCACGGCCGGCGCATCGGCCTGGGCGCCCATCCGGTGGGGCTGGACGTCGGCCGCGTTCAGCAGGTGCTGGACAACCCGGAAACCACCGGCCGCATGGCACAGATGCGCGCCGAGCTGGCCGGCGTGCGCGTCATCCTGTCAGTGGAGCGGCTGGACTACACCAAGGGCACGCTGGAGAAGCTGCTGGCCTTCGAGAAGCTGATGGACGATCACCCGGAGCTGCAGGGCCGGGTGCAGCTGGTGACGGTGTGCGTGCCGGCGGCCAAGGAAATGCGCATCTACGACGAGCTGCAGGTGAACATCGAACAAGCGGTGGGCCGCATCAACGGCCGCTTCTCCCGCGTCGGCTGGACACCGGTGCAGTTCTTCTTCCGCGCCCTGCCCTTCGAGGAGGTGGTGGCCTGGTATGCGATGGCCGACGTGATGTGGATCACCCCGTTGCGCGACGGCCTCAACCTGGTGGCCAAGGAGTACGTCGCCACCCAGGGCCTCACCAACGGCCGCGGCGTGCTGGTGCTGTCCGAATTCGCCGGCGCCGCCGCCGAGCTGCATGGCGCGCTGCTCACCAATCCGCATGACCTCGCCGACCTGGAGGCCAAGCTGTACAGCGGCATCGCCATGAACGCTGCCGAGGCGGAGGCACGGCTGCGCGGCCTGTTCGCCATCGTCCAGCACAACGACATCCACCGCTGGGGGCAGGACTTCCTCGACGCAGTGGATGCCAGCGTGGCCGCCACCATTGCGCCAGAAGCGCTGGCGGCACCGGTGGCGGCGGGCGACTCGAGCGCGAGCGCCGCCGCGCTGCGCACCGCGGCCTGAAGGGGCACCGCAGCGCCGGCCGCCGGCGCGCGGGCGAGCGCGGGCTGCGGCCCCCCGCCGCGGCAAGGCGGCGGAACGGACCCGACGGCAAGCGCAGCCGCGCTTTGACCGCCAGCCTGCCGCGCGCCCGAAAAGACAAAAGCGCATCCCCGGCATGATCGGGGATGCGCTTTTTCGTCGATGCCCGCGGCGGACGCCGGCCGGCGAGGACGGCCCCGCCGGCGCTCCTCGCGCCCTAGTACAAGGGCACCCGCTCCAGCGCCACCAGCGCGGCGGCGATATTGCGCCTGGCCGCCCCCTCGTTGGCCAGCCGCAGCCGCGCCATGCCGTCCAGCGTATCCAGCGGCGTCGTGGTGTAGCTGCTGCGTATGGTCTGCTTCCACACTTCGGCGCCGCTCACCTGGTCGGTGAGGCTATAACTCACCTCCATCTCCACCTTGGTCCGCAGCGCGAACCAGGGCTGCTCCAGGTTCACGATGACCGCCCGCAGGCCGTAGCCGCTGGCTTCGCCCTGCTCCAGCCGCCGGAACACGCCGGCGTCCAGCAAGGAACGGCCGAGCGCGGCAGCGAAATCCTCGTCCGCGATGCTGGAGGGCCCCAGCTGCGAGGTCTGCCGCCCGCCGAGCACGCTGATGCGTACGCCCTGGCTGCTGCGTTTGGCGTCGGCAGCCGGCGTCAGCCGCACCGCCATCGCGCCGGGATCGGCCGGCGCGGCACAGCCGGCCAGCGTCAGCACCGCGAGCAGCGTCGTCAGGCGGGTCTGGATTTTCATGGCAGCTCCTTCTCCTGTTCGCCCGTCAGTGGCGGAAGCGGGTCAGTGCTTCGCGCAACTGGCCTGCCAGCTGCTGCAGCTGGCGCACGTCGGCCGAGTTGTTCTCGGCGATGGCATTGGTTTCCTCCGCCATCTGGGCGATGCGCTCCACCGCGCGGGCGATCTCCTGGCTGGCGGCGCTCTGCTCGCGCGTGCCGTCGGCAATGCTCTGCACCACGCTGACCGCGCGGCCAGTACGCTCGTCGATGGTCTCCAACGCGCTGCCGGCCTGGCGTGCCAGTTCCACGCCCTTGCCGACGCGGTCGCGCACCGACTCCATGCGGGTGGCCGCGCCCTGAGTGTCGGCGACGATGGCGGCGATGGTGCGGCCGATCTCCTCGGTAGACACCGCGGTACGCTCGGCCAGCTTGCGCACTTCGTCCGCCACCACCGCGAAGCCGCGCCCCTGTTCGCCGGCGCGGGCGGCCTCGATGGCGGCGTTCAGGGCCAGCAGATTGGTCTGCTCGGCGATCTCGCGGATCACGCCCACCACCGCCGAGATCTGCTTGGACTGCTCGCCCAGCGCCAGCACCGCATCCGCCGTCTGGCGCACGTCCTCGGCGATGATCTCCATCTCCGAGGCGGTGCGGCCCACCACCTGGTGGCCGTCGTGGCTGCTCGCCAGCGCTTCCTCGCTCATGGCCGAAGCCTCGCGGGCGTTGTCCGCCACCTGGCTGATGCTCACCGACAGCTGCTCCACCGAGGCCGCCATGCCGGAGGCCGCCTGCGACTGGCTGCCGGCGCTCTCCAGCAGGCCGACGGAGCCTTCGTCCAGCCGGCGGGCGGAGCCGCCCACCTCTTCCGCCGCCCGCGACACCTCGCCCACCAGCTCGCGCATCTGTGCCACCGTGGTATTCAGCGCCGCGCCCAGCTGGCGCAGCTCGTTGGCGCTGCGGCCGTCGGCATCCGGCACGCTCACCTGCAGGTTGCCGCGCCCCAGCTCCACCACCGCGCTCACCACCCCGCCCAGCGGCCGCAGCCGGCGCGCCACCAGCCAGGCCAGCACCAGCGCGATCACCAGCAGGCCGCCCACGCTCACCCCGGCCAGGATCCAGCGCAGGCGCACGCTCTCCTGCAGGAACTCGTCGGTCCAGCTGCCCACCGTCACCTGGAAATTCCACGGCCTGGACCAGCCGACCACCGCCAGCCGCTCGCGCAGCGTGTTGCCGTCCGGCCACAGGAAGTGCCGGGTGCCGCCTTCGAAACGCATGTTCTCCTCGGCAGAGCGGCGCGCCTCGCCGGCAGGCACCACCTCACCGATGACCTTGCCCTGGAATTTCGGATGAACGATGAACTCGCCTATGGTGTCCGGGTTGCCGCTGGGCCGGGCGATCACCACATAGCCGGTCTTGCCGGCGACGACGCTGCCGTAGAGCTTGCGGATGCGCTCCATCTCGTCGCCCAGGCCGATGCGCACCGACAGGCCGCCGAACACCCTGCCGGCGCCGTCCTTGAGCGGCAGCACGTTGCTGAAGAAATACTCGCCGTTGCGCACCACCAGCCCCTGGTAGGTTTCGCCGCTGCGCAGCGCCTTCGCCACCGGGTCGTCGTCCGGCAGCGGCACGCCATCCAGGTAGCGGCCGTCCTTCTTCAGCAGCGTGGCCGCGCGGTAGACCTTGCCTTCGACCAGCAGCAGGACGGCCGAATCATCGCCGGTGAGGCGGCGGAAACGTTCCAGCATGGCGTGGTCGCCATTGATGACGGCGCCGTTCAGGGTGATGGCCGGCAGCTCCACCTCGCCGGTCGCCACCCGGCTGTCGCTCACCGTGAATTCGCCACCGAGGAACTGGCTGAAGAAATTCACCTGCCGCATGCCGCGCGTCTTCACGCTCTCGAATTCGCTGTCGAGCGCGCCGGTGATCAGCTTCATTTCGTTTTCCAGCTCCAACCTGGACTGGGCCAGCGAAGCGCGCTCGGTGAGCAGGGAGGTCAGCCCTATCATCGCCGCGAACACCACCACGAGCAGCGCTACCGCCGGCAACAGGATCTGCCGTCCGACCGAATAATCCCGATACTGCATTCTTGCTCCCCTCTGTAGCGCTTTTCCGGTTTCCCCCGCCTTCGACAATCTATGCCAAAAGGCCGATCCAGTCGGCTCTGGCCGGGGCTCTGGAACGAATATCGGCCGGCGGCCGACAAGCCCAAGCATACCGCTACCCAATGTGGGCAGATAGCACGGCACGGCGGCAGAATCGCGACCGGTATAGGATGTCGCCTGCGCGCGCCAGGCGCGCCCGAAAGGAACGCAACGAAGGATGGAAAAGCAAATGCGCGTGCTACTGGTCGAGGACGACGCCGAACTGGCCGAAGGCATCTGTGCCTTCCTGCAGGGACAGGGCGACATCATCGAAGTGGAGAACGATGGCATGGCGGCGGATCGCCGGCTGCAGCAGGAGAACTTCGACTTCGCCCTGGTGGACGTCGGCCTGCCGGGCCTGGGCGGCTACGAGGTGGTACGCCGCATCCGCAATCGCAAGCAGGCGCTGCCGGTGATCATCATCACCGCCCGCGATGCCCTGGACGACCGCATCTACGGCCTGGACCTGGGCGCCGACGACTACCTCGCCAAGCCCTTCCAGCTCGCCGAACTCACCGCCCGCATGCGCGCGGTGCTGCGCCGTGGCGGCCATACCGAGACCCAGCGCATCGCCTTCGGCCCGCTGACGCTGGACACCGAAGGCCGCCTCGCCGAACTGGAGGGCCAGCCGCTGGCCCTCACCGCGCGCGAATGGGAGCTGCTGGAAGCCCTGGCCACCGCCGACGGCCGTACCGTGCCCAAGGAGAAACTGCAGGCGGAAGGCAGCGGCAACGCGGTGGAGGTCTACATCTCCCGCCTGCGCCCCCGGCTGGAGCCCGCCGGCCTGCTGATCCGCACCGTGCGCGGCTTCGGCTACCGCCTGGAACTGGCCAACCCGCCGCGTCCCAATGCAGGCTAGTCTCGCCCGCAACATCCTGCGGGCGCTGGCCTGGCCCACGCTCATCCCCCTGTTCGCCGCCGGCGGCCTGAGCTACTTCGTCGCCCAGGACGTCATCAACAACACCTACGACCAGAACCTGCTCAACCTCGCCCACGGTCTCGCCACCCACCTGAGCGACGACGAGACCGGGCCGGTGCTGTCGCTGTCGCCGGAAGCGGAGACGGTGCTGCGCACCGACACGGTGGACCGCATCTTCTTCCGCGTGCGCGACAGCCGCGGCGAACTGCTGGCCGGCGACCGCGACCTCGGCCTGGCGGACGCCGAACGCCAGCGCGCCCCCGCCGTGTTGCTGGGCGCGCCGCCTCCCGGCACGCTGGAGCCGCGGCGCGAGGAGCCGCCGCTGTTCTACGACAGCGAGTACCAGGGCCTGCCGGTGCGCGGTGTCAGCCTGCACCACTACAGCGGCGGCCAGGGCTTCTACGTCACCGTCGCCGAAACCCTGGGCAAGCGCCGCCAGGCGATGGAGCGCCTGCTGTTCGGCTTTGCCGCCGCCGCCACCCTCATCCTGATCGCCGCCGCGCTGGCGGTGCGCTTCGGCATCCCCTCCGGGCTGGCGCCGCTGCGCCGGCTGGAGCACGAGCTGGCCGGCCGTTCCGGCACCGATCTGGCGCCGGTCAACCTCGCCGGCGTGCCGGTGGAAATCCGCGAAGTGGTACGCGCCCTCAACGCCCTGCTCGGCCGCCTGCGCGAGGCCAACGCCTCCCAGCGCCACTTCCTGCAGGATGCCGCCCACCAGCTCCGCACCCCGCTCGCCAGCCTGCAGGTGCAGCTGGAGCTGATGGGCGACGGCCATGCCGACGCCGCCGCGCTGGCCCGGCTGCGCCACTCGGTGGCGCGCGTCACCCGCCTCGCCAACCAGCTGCTTGCCTTGGCCCGCGCCGAATCCGGCGACCGCCTGCTGGCCGACGCGCCGCCGGTGAACCTCGCCGAGCTGATAGACGACATGCTGGAGGACTGGCTGCGCCTGGCCGACTCCCGCAACATCGACTTCGGCGTGCAGCGCGAGCCCGCCACTCTGATCGGCGACCCCACGCTGCTGCGCGAGCTGATTGCCAACCTGGTGGACAACGCCCTCAAGTACACCCCGGCCGGCGGCCAGGTCACCCTGCATTGCCACAGCGAGGAGGAAGCGGTGCTGATCGAAGTGGCCGACAGCGGCCCGGGCATCCCGCCCACCGAGCGTGAGCGGGTATTCGAGCGCTTCCACCGCGTGGCCGGCACGCAACCCTCCGGCAGCGGCCTGGGCCTGCCGATTGCCCGCGAGATCGCCCGCAGCCACGGCGGCACCATCACCATCGAGGACGGCCCGGACGGTGGCAGCTCGGTACGGGTGCGGCTGCCGCTCAAGCGGGCGGCGGCGGAAACCGCGGGCTGAGGCAAGCGCCGCGCGGCAGCGCCGGCGGAACCGCCCTGCACTGCCACGCCCGCTGGCGCATTGACGACGGCCCGATGTCTCCGGCGCCCCCGCCGGAGCGAATCAGCCGCGCCCAGCCGCCTCCCCCATCCTGCAACAGGCCGCCTTGCCGCAGGCCGAGCCCGCCCGCTGGCAATGCAGGACTTTTCCCACGGCTCCCGAGCGGGCACCATCCGCATCCTGCGCCTGCTCCCAGAAGAGACTCCGATGCCCGCCCCTGCCGCCTATACCCTGCGCGACGCGCAGGACGCCGACCTGCCGCAGATCGCCGCCCTCTACGGCCACTACGTCCTCAACAGCGCCGCCACCTTCGAGGAAGCGCCGCCGGACGCCGCGGCCATGGCCGGGCGCCGCGCCGCGGTGCTGGACCAGGGCCTGCCCTGGCTGGTAGCGGAGGAAGCCGGCAGCATCCTCGGCTACTGCTACGCCGCGCCCTACCGCCCGCGTGCCGCCTACCGCTACACGCTGGAAGACTCCATCTACATCGCGCAACAGGCGGTGGGCCGCGGCATCGGCCGGGCGCTGCTCGGCGAGCTGATCGCCCGCTGCGAGCGTGGCCCCTGGCACCAGATGGTGGCGGTGATAGGCGACAGCGCCAACGCCGGCTCCATCGCCCTGCACACCCGCCTCGGCTTCCGCCACGCCGGCACGCTGCAGGCGGTGGGTTACAAGTTCGGCCGCTGGGTGGATACAGTGCAGATGCAGCGCACCCTGGGCAAGGGCGAGGCGGGCGGCGGGCAGGCGCAGGCGTGATCGGCCGCCTGCCGCTGTTCTGCCTCGGCCTCGGCCAGCTCGTCAGTTGGGGGCTGTTCTACTACCTCATCGGCGGCTTTGGCGAGCTGATGGCCGCCGATCTCGGCTGGAGCCTGGCGCTGGTGCACGGCGGCTTCTCCGCCGCGCTGGTAGCGATGGGGCTGAGCTCCGCCCGTGTCGGCCGGCTGATCGAGGAGCATGGCGGCCGGCCGGTGCTGGCCTGGGGCATGGTGCTGGGTGCCGCCGGCTGCCTCGGCCTGGCGCTGGCCGACAACGTGCCTGCCTACTACGTCGCCTGGCTGGTGCTCGGACTGGCGATGCGCTGCACCTTGTACGACGCCGCCTTCGCGGCCCTCGCCCGCGTCGGCGGCCCGGCTGCGCGCCGGCCGATGGCGCAGATCACCCTGCTGGGCGGCCTCGCCTCTACCGTGTTCTGGCCGGTGGGCCACGCGCTGGCGGAGCGCTACGGCTGGCGCGGCGCCATGCTGGCCTACGCCGCCATCGCCCTGGCCGCCATCCCGCTGCACCTGGCGCTGCCCCGCGGCCGCCATGCGCCAGAGCCGGCGAGCCAGGGCGCGGCGACCGGCTTCCGCACGCCGGTCGGGCATGCCCGGCTGGCGGCAGTGCTCTACGCTGCCATCATCACGGTGACCGGCTTTCTCGCCGCGGCGATGTCGGCGCACATGATCACCTTGCTGGTCGCCCTCGGCGTCGCCGCGCCGGTGGCGGTGGCGATAGGCGCGCTGCGCGGCGTCGGCCAATCGCTGGCGCGGCTGGCGGAAGTGCTGTTCGGCCGCCGGCTGCCGCCGCCCAGCCTCAACCTGTTCGCCAGCGCGCTGCTGCCGGCGTGCTTCCTCGCCGCGCTGGCGAGCGGCCAGTGGCTGACGGCGGCGGTGGCCTTCGCTTTCCTCTACGGCGCCGGCAACGGCCTGCTCACCATCACCCGTGGCACGCTGCCGCTGGTGCTGTTCGATCCGGCCACCTACGGCTCCCTGGTCGGCCGCCTGCTGGCGCCCGGCTTCTTCGTCGCCGCCGCGGCGCCGCTGCTGTTCGCGCTCATCATCGAGCATTGGGGCGCCAGAGCCGCGCTCGGCCTGTGCGTGCTGCTGGCACTGGCCATGCTGGGCGCCGCCGCGCTGCTCAAGCTGCGCTGTGCGCCCCTCACCAGCAAGCAGGAAAACCAGGGGAAAAGGCGCAGGGCGCCAGGCGGGATCGACGCTGCGGACGCCGCCCAGCGGCGGCGGCAAGCCCGCCGCATCAAACTCAAGCGCGGCGGAACACCACGCTGAGGTTGTTCGCCGGCATCTCCGCCACCTCGGCCAGCGTCAGGCCACGGGCGGCAGCCTCGGCGACCACCGCCTCCAGGTCGCGCACGCCGAAGCGCGGGTCGCGCTCCTTCAGCCAGCCGTCGAAGGCTTCGTTGCTGGGCGCGGTGTGCGCGCCGTTGCGGCGGTAGGGGCCGTAGAAATAGAGCACACCGCCGGGCGGCAGCAGGCGGGCGACGCCATCCAGCAGCGCCGGCGTGGTTGCCCAGGGCGAGTAATGGATGACGTTGATGGCCACCACCGCATCCGCCGCGGCCAGCGGCCACTGCGCGGCGGTGGCGTCGAACAGCAGGGGATCGGCGACGTTGGCGACGCCGGCATGCGCGATCCAGCCGCGGATGGAGGCCAGCGCGCCGGCCTCCGTCTCGCTGGGCTGCCAGCGCAGGCCGGGCAGCTCGGCGGCGAAGAACACCGCGTGCTCGCCGCTGCCGCTGCCTATCTCCAGCACCGTGCCGGCGGCCGGCAGGTGGCGCCGCAGCACCGCGAGGATGAACTCGCGGTTGCGCGCGGTGGCAGGGGCGAACAGGCGGGCGTCGGCGCTCATGCGAATCCGGCAGGCTTCGGACAGCTCAGCCGGCGAGCCGGGCCAGCGCGTCCTGCACCGCGGCCAGGGTGGCGCCGCCGGCCAGCACGCCCAGCGGCCGCCCATCCAGCAGCAGGCCGTCGGCGGCTTCGCTGGGCGCAGCGCCCTGCTTCAGCCGGGCGATGGTCTGGCCGGCTTCCTTGGGCGAAGCGAAGCCCACGCTCTGCAGCAGCAGGCTGCCGTCAGCAGCGACCAGCTTGAAGTAGAAACGGCCATCGCCCTCGCGGTACTGCTTGAACTGCGGCTGGGCGGCCGCCTTGGCCTTTTCGCCGCCGCGCTGTTCGATGGCGCTGCCGAGGTTGCGCAGGCCGACCGCGCGGCGCAGTTCGGCAAGGAAGGGGGTGGCGATGCTGCGCGCCTTGGCCGCCCCTTCCTTCAGCCTGGCTTCGATCAGCTCCGGCTGGGCGATCAGCGCCTGATAGCGCTCGCGCATCGGCGCCACCGCGGTGTCGATCTGCTCGAACAGCGCCTGCTTGGCTTCGCCCCAGGCGATACCGCCGGCGAAGGCGGCGCGCATGGCCTCGGTCTGCTCCGGCGTGGAGAAGGCCTGGTAGAGCTCGAACAACGCCGAGCCTTCGGGGTCCTTGGGCTCGCCGGGCGCGCGCGAGTCGGTGACGATGGAGGCGATCAGCTTCTTCAGCTCGGCGGAGGACGAGAACAGCGGAATCGTGTTGTCGTAGCTCTTGCTCATCTTGCGGCCGTCCAGGCCGGGCAGCGTGGCCACCGATTCGTCTATCGCCGCTTCCGGCAGCACGAAATGCTCGCCGTAGAGGTGGTTGAAGCGGGCGGCGATGTCGCGCGCCATCTCGATATGCTGGATCTGGTCGCGCCCCACCGGCACCGAGTGCGCCTTGAACATCAGGATGTCGGCGGCCATCAGCACCGGGTACATGAAGAGGCCCATGTTGACGCCGGCGTCCGGGTCCTCGCCCTCGGCCAGGTTCTTGTCCACCGCCGCCTTGTAGGCGTGGGCGCGGTTGAGCAGGCCCTTGCTGGCGACGCAGGTGAGCAGCCAGGTGAGCTCCGGGATCTCGGGGATGTCGGACTGGCGGTAGAACCACACCCGCTCGGTATCCAGGCCGGCGGCCAGCCAGGTGGCGGCGATCTCCAGCGTTGAACGGTGCACCCGCGCTGGGTCGCCACCGGTCTTGATCAGCGCATGGTAGTCGGCGAGGAAGTAGAAGCTCTCGGCGTCGGCGCGCTGGCTGGCGGCAATGGCCGGGCGCAGGGCGCCGGCGTAGTTGCCGAGGTGGGGCGTGCCGGAGGTGGTGATGCCAGTAAGGATGCGGGTCGTGGGCATGGGAAGCCTGCAAATGCCTGGGATGTGGGCTGAAGGGCGGGAGTTTAGCGCCTGGGCCGGCGCCGCGCTAACCTTGCCGGCGGCCGCATGCCAGCGGTTTCGGCTGGCCCTGCACGTGACATATTCCCGCACCACCATCCGGCCCGCGGGCTAGACTCAAGCCCCGAAACCAATGAAAACGCGCGCTCAAGCGCGGGCCAGCGCACATCGCCAGCCGGCTCTCCCACCCCGCGCGGAGCGCAGCCAGCCGGCCTTGCCGGGCCTGTCCAGCGATGTCCCGATCTTCCCCTTCCTCCTTTCCGGGCCGCGTCCCCGCCCGCCGCGGCATCCTCGTCGCCGCCCTGTGTCTGTTCGCCGGCGCGCTGGCGCAGGCTGCGGACAGCAGCGCGGATGAGCGCATGCTGCTGGCCGAAAGCCAGGCCTCGGTGGGCGCCACCGTGTGGGGGATCGTCAGCTATACCCGCTGGCCGGTGCAGCCGGAAGTGCTGCAGGTCTGCATCGCCGGCCATAGCGCCCATGCCGAAGCCATCCGCCGCACCGCCGACTGGATAGGGGCGGAGCGGCTCAGCGTGGTACGCCAGCTGGAGCCCGGCGACAATCCGGCCGCCTGCGACCTGCTCTACGTCGGCGAGGTGGCGCCGGCCGCGCGCACCCGGCTGCTGGGCCAGCTCACCGGCGCGCCCGTGCTCACCATCGGCGAAGGCGCCAGCTTCTGCTCCGCTGGCGGCATGTTCTGCCTGGACCAGGACAACGCCGCCAGCCCGGCTGCGGGAGTGCGCTTCTCCGCCAACCTCGACGCCATCTCCCGCTCCGGCCTGCGCGTCAATCCGCAGGTGCTGCGGCTGTCGCGCCAACTGCGCGGGGCGGGCTCATGAATCCCCCCAGCACACCCCGCGGCACCCTGTTCCAGGCTTTGCGCCGCACCTATTTCGGCTCCGCCCTGCTGGCGCTGCTGATCGCCGCGCTGGCGCTGGCGGCGGCAGCCTTCTTCACCCTGCGCGCCCAGCACACCGCCAACCTGGCGCTGGTGGCGCGCACCATCGCCTACTCCAGCGAAGCGGCGGTGATGTTCGCCGACGCCGCCACCGCCCGCGAGATCCTGCAGCAGATCGGCCAGCGCGAGCACCTGGTGGAGGCCCGCATCCTGCTGCCGGACGGCAGCGAACTGGCCCGGTACGAGCAGCAAGGCGCCGCGCTGGAAAACTTCAGCGCGCTCATCGGCCGTCTGGCGGTGCCGGAGCGCATCACCGCCGAGATCGCGCAGGAGCAGAAGGTGCTCGGCCAGGTGGCGCTGCGCGGCAGCGGCGGCGTGTTCGCCGGCTTCTTCCTGAAAGCGGTGGCCGCCGGGCTGGTCGGCCTCGCACTGGCCCTGTTCACCGCCCGCGATCTGGCGCGGCGGCTGGAGCAGAAGCTGGTGGCCGAGCTGGACGCGCTCTCCTCTCTCGCCCATGCCGCACGCATGAACAAGGACTTCGCCCGCCGCCTGCCGCACTTCGAAGTTGCCGAGTTCGACGAGCTGGGCAAGGACTTCAACGCCCTGTTCGACGAGATCCAGGCCCGCAACGCCGAGCTGGTAGCCCGCCAGGCCAGCCTGGAAGAAGCCAACGCCTCACTCTCCCACCTGGCGCTGCATGACAGCCTCACCGGCCTTGCCAACCGCGCCTACTTCGGCGAACGGCTGGAGCAGGCAGTGGCCGAGGCTAGGCGCAACGGCAGCCAGGTGGGCGTGCTCTACCTGGACAGCGACCGCTTCAAGGAAATCAACGACGGCCACGGCCACGCTGCCGGCGACAGCCTGCTGATGGAAATCGCCCGGCGGCTGCGCACCGCGGTGCGCGACAGCGACCTGGTGGCGCGGCTGGGCGGCGACGAGTTCGCGGTACTGCTGACACCGCTGCGCGGGCTGGAGGATGCCAGCCGGGTGGCGGAGAAGATCCTCGCCACGGTGGCGACGCCGGTGGCGCTGCGGCCGGGGGTGGAAGTCCTGCCCGGCCTCAGCATCGGCATCGCCGCCTATCCGCAGCATGCCGGCAGCGGCGAGACCCTGCTGCGCGCCGCCGACCACGCCATGTACCTGGCCAAGCGCAACGGCCGCGGCCACTACCGGATCGCCCCCACCGAGGCAGCAAACCGCGCCAATTCGTGAGAAACCGCATGACACGCCCCCTCACCTCCGCCCTGCAAACGCCGCTTCGACGCCTGATGGCCGCCATGCTACTGGCCGCCACCACCCTATTGCTCGGCTGCCAGACGCCGCCGACCGCGCCGGCCGCCGGCCTGGAGCAGCGCCAGATCGCCGCGCTGTTGCGTGCCGGCTTCACCCTCACCGACGAGGGCTGGGGCCTGAACCTGGACGGCCCCATCCTGTTCGATTCCAACGACGACCAGCTGAGCGAGCGCGCCCACAAGGCGCTGCAGCAACTCACCGAAACCCTGCGCTCGGTGGACATCGACAACCTGCGGGTGGAAGGCCATGCGGACAACACCGGCAGCGAGCGCCACAACCAGGCGCTGTCCCAACGGCGTGCCGACGCGGTGGCAAAGGCCATCGCCGAATACGGCATCCCCTACGACAACATCGTGCGGCGCGGCCTGGGCAGCGCCCACCCGGTCGCCGACAACGCCAGCGCCGAAGGCCGGGCGCAGAACAGGCGGGTCGCCATCATCGTGCCGGCGGGTTGAGGCGGCGGGCCTCCTGCAACACCGCGCGGCACCCAGGGCGTCAAGAAGCGCCCGGCAAACCAGCCCGGGATCACTCCCGCCAGCTCATCACCGTGCGCGCGCCACCGCCCGGCTTGAGATCGAACCACTGGCTGCGGGTCTGGCCGGCGAAGGTGGCGGTCACCCGGTAGCGCCCCGACTCGCTCACATCCACCTGGCCCACCGGGCCGCAGTCGGATTCCGCACTGCGATCCTTCAGCGGATCGTCCACCCGGGTATGCACGCCGGTGAGATAGCTGCCGTCCGGGGTGGAATAGAGGATGGTCAGAGAATGCGAGCTGATCTCCGCCCGCATCTTCGCCGATTCATCCACCCCGATGCCGCCGCACACCAGCTTGATGGGCTGGCTCTCCTGCGCCAGTACCGCCGGCGTCAGGACCAGCAGGCTGGCGGCCGCCACTATGGCCTTCATCCAATGTCTTCCCGTCATCGTCCTCTCCCATGATGCGGCGGCACCCTCACCGCCTGCTCGATGAAAAAATCCGGCGGCAGCGCCGCCACCGATTACGCGACGCGGACCGCAGCATGCAATCCGCAGGTCCGTAAAGGCTCAAGCCAGCCCGGGCAACAGGGTGCGCAGCCCCTGGGTGACGAAACCCACCGCGATCGCCGCCAGCAGCAGCCCCATGATGCGGGTGGCGATATTGAGGCCTAGCACCCCCATGCGCCGCACCAGCTCGTCTCCCAGCCGCATGGACAGCCACACCAGCGCCGCCACCAGCCAGACCGCGATCAGCAGCACCGCCACATCCACCCAGCCGCGCGCCTGGTGCGCATAGATGATGGCGGTACTGATGGCCCCCGGCCCGGCCAGCAAAGGGATGCCCAGCGGCACCACGCCGATCTGCGCCTTCTCCTGCGCCTCGTCCGCCTCCTCCGCGGTATGCCGGGCAGGGCCGGGGCGGGCGTTGAGCATGGACAGCGCCATCAGCAGGATCAGGATGCCCCCGCCAACCTGGAACTCCGGCAGGCGGATGCCGAAAAAGCCCAGCACCGCCTCCCCGGCCAGCGCCGACACCGTCAGCACCACCGCGACCGTGATTGCCGCATGACGGCCGGTATTGCGCCGGCGGGCCGGATCGTCGTCGCCGCTCAACGTCGAGAAGGCCGACACCGCCAGCAGCGGATTGACGATGACCAGCAGGCCCACCAGCATGTTCAGCCATTCGTACCAGCGACTCATGAGCGCGCCCGCGCCTCCCGGAAAACCTTTGTGGGCGCCATTCTATTAAGCCGGCACTCAATTACGGGCAACTTCGCCCTGGGACCGGCAAGCCTGCCCGTCCGAGTGGCCGGTCGAGGCGGCCCCGCGCGAACGCCCTCTCCCCCAGTCGCTTCAACGACGCCGCGGGGCGCCACCGCGTCCCGCAAGCGCCTGCTTAGGCGCCGTCGCTGCCGTGCTTGCGGATGAAGGCCTCGAAAGCCTTCAGCTGGCCGGCGATGAAATCCCGGGTGCCGGCGTCGCCCAGCGTGGCGGTATCCTCGTTCACCTTGGTCTGCGCCGCCCCCACCATCACCTCCGGCCGGTTGAGCACGATGGCGTCGAGGAACACCAGGATCTGGCGCAGGTGATACTGCGCCCGTGCGCCGCCGAACACGCCCATGGAGGCGCTCTGTATCGCCACCGGCTTGCCGGCAAAGGGCTGCTTGTCCAGCCGCGACAGCCAGTCGATGACGTTCTTCAGCACGCCGGGCACCGAGTAGTTGTACTCCGGCGTCACGATGATCACCCCGTCCGCCGCCCGTATCGCATCGCCCATCGCCACCACCGCACCGGGGAAACCTTCCGCCTGCACATCGGCGTCGTAATGGGGAATGTCGCCCACCGACGCCAGCAGTTCCACGCTCAAGCCGGCCGGCGCCAACTCCGCCAGCGACTGCGCGACCATGCGGTTGTAGGAACCCTTGCGCAAGCTGCCGACCAGGGTAACGACCTTGAGGGGACGAGTGCTCATGAGATGACCTCCGTATTGAGCCGCCGCAGCGGCGGAAACGCGGGCGCATCGCCCACGGCAAACGCAACACCCCTTTTAGTCGGGCTCGCAGGGAGCCGGTTCCGCAGAGATGGGCGTGGGGAGGCCGCGCTGCACCGGCAATGCACTCCAGCGGGAGTATAGGTAGCGGCACACCCCGTCGCCGGAAAGAGTAATGGTGCAAACCGCCACCACGGAGGCGGACCGGCACCGCCCTTCCCCGCGCCCCCGGGTCCCACCCACGAACGCATCCACCGGCGGGCGCTACAGGCGCACGGCGTCGCCGAGACCCGGCACTCAGGCCGGCCGGCGCAACCGCGCCATCAGCCTCGGCACGCCCGCCAGCCGGCGTTCCAGCCAGCGGGTGGCGCTGCCCAGGCTGGCGTCGATCGCCCCGCGCCAGAAAGCGGCGCCGCGGCGTTCGACGCCGAGGTGGATGGCGCAGGCCAGCGCCAGCACCACTACGATCACCGCCGGATACACCAGCGCCTTGTTCTCCTCGGTGGCGAAGCGCGACAGCAGCATGTAGCCGATATGGGCATGCACCAGGTAGAGCGGGTAGGTGAGGCCGCCGGCCAGGCGCGAGCCCGGCAGGCGCAGGCGGCTGCCGAGGCGGGAATTGAGGAAGAGGAAGAAGGCGAACTGGGCGCAGACGATGGCGGCGATGAGCGCCCGGGAGTAGCTCACCCCGTCCGCCACTAGCCCGGCGGGCAGGTTGCGCACCGCGAACAGCACGCACAGCGCGCCGCACAGCAGCAGGGCGGCGACCGAGTAGCGGGTCGGCCGCGTTTTCTGGATCGCCAGCACCGCGCCGGCGGCGAAGAAGGGGAAGTGGCCGCCAAGGTAGGGCAGCTCGCTCAGGCCCAGCGCCAGCGCCACCGCCATGGCGAAGGGCCACAGCAGGAAGATGGGCTCCAGCCTGTCCTGCAGGCCGGCCAGCAGCAGTACCAGCACCGCCAGGTAGAAGGCGAGCTCGAACTGCAGCGTCCAGTACACCCCGTCGACGAAGGGCACGCCCAGCGCGCGGGAGAACATGGTGAGATTCACCAGCACCTGGGCCGGCGTGACATCCATGCGGCCATCGCCGAGGAAGACCGCCACCGCCGCGGTGCACAGCATCGCCACCCAGAAGGCCGGATACAGCCGCAGTGCGCGCGACACCACGAACTCGCTCGCCCGCTTCCCGCGGGCGGAGAAGAAGATCACGTAGCCGCTGATCATGAAGAAGAACTCGACACCGAGGTAGCCGTACTTGGCGAACGCGACCAGGGCCGGCTCGGGCGCCAGCGAGTCGATCTTGCCGTTGTGGATGCCGTTCACCAGATAGTGGTAGGCCAGCACGGTGATGGCGGCAAGAAACCTGCCGTAGTCCAGGGGTTCGACGCGGTTCACGGGCGCTCCTCGGGGTTTCGGGCCGATGCTTAGTCAGCGGCAACAGCGCAGCCTAGTCCGGGCAGTTCGGTCCGCCGGCGGCGAGAACGTTGCGGAATTTTTCCTTATCTCCCACCCCTGCCACGCGGGCAGACTTCTGCTGCAGCGCACGCGCGCGCCTGCCCTCCGCGCCCCTTGCAACGAATGGCAACGATTGCGCCACGCGTCGTCCCTTTTCACCCGCCAGCCCCGCATCCGCAGCGGAACCCGCCGCCCGGCCTATAAAAAGACTGTGCCGCCGCCTCACATCCGACAGGACATCTCCATGAGCTCCCTCACCATCCGCACCCGCCTGCTGCTGCTCGGCCTGCTTGCCGTCGGTGGCATCCTGTTCTCCACCGCCTTCGGTGTGATCCAGCTAGCGCGCCTCAACGACACACTGGAGCGCAGCCTGGAGGACAGCCGGCACGGCCAGGAAGAGCTGATCCGCATCCAGCAAGCCAGCCTCGCCTTCAAGACCCAGGTGCAGGAGTGGAAGAACATCCTGCTGCGCGGCAACGCACGCGAGGATTTCGACCGCTACCGCCAGTCATTCATTGACGAGGAAGCCCGGGTGCAGACCGGCCTGAACACCGCCCGCGGCGCCTTCGCCAGCCATGCGGACCCCGCCTACCGCGCCCTCGTGGCGGACCTGGACACGGTGCTGGCCGCCCACCGCGAGTTGGGAGAGGCTTACCGCGGCGCGCTGGAGGGCTTCAACCCGGCCGACGGCGAAGCCGGCAAGCGGCTGGACCGCCAGCTGCGCGGCCGCGACCGCGCCAGCACCGAGGCCATGAACAAGCTCGTCTCCCAACTGGAGCAGTTGGAGACCGCACGGGTGCACACCCAGATCGCCGACGCCCAGGCCGCTTACGCCACCGCCTGGCGGGTGCTGATGGCCTTCGGCGGGCTGTGCCTGCTGGTGGTTGCCGTGCTGGTCACGCTGGCGCGGCGCCAGATCGGGCGCCAGATCGCGGTGGTGCAGGACACCACCGCCGCCATCAAGCGCACGCTGGACCTCACCGGCCGCATCCCCCTCTCCGGGCAGGACGAGATGAGTCAGCTCGCGGCCAGCGTCAACGAGCTGATGGAGGAATTCCAGGCGGTGGTACAGCGCATGAAGGCCGCCGGCGACCATGTTTCCCAGGCTTCCGATGGCCTCTCCCACTCCTTCACCCAGCTCAACGCCTCGGTTGCGCAGCAGAACGAGTACACCTCATCGATGGCGGCTTCGGTGGAAGAGCTGGCGGTAAGCATCACCCACGTCACCGAATCCTCCACCACCGCCCGGGAACTGGCGCATGGCTCCCAGGCGCAGGCGGAGAATGGCGGCGCGGTCATCTCCCGTACCGTGGGCGGCATGCTGTCCATGGCCGGCCAGGTACGGGCGACTTCGGAACGGGTGGAGGAACTGGGCCGCCATACCGAGCAGATCAGC
This sequence comes from Azoarcus indigens, assembly GCF_004361735.1. Classification (GTDB taxonomy): domain Bacteria; phylum Pseudomonadota; class Gammaproteobacteria; order Burkholderiales; family Rhodocyclaceae; genus Azoarcus; species Azoarcus indigens. The sequence goes on from NZ_SNVV01000020.1 coordinate 94,109, forward strand.
CACATCGCAGGGGTGATCAAGGACATTGCCGATCAGACCAACCTGCTGGCACTGAACGCCGCCATCGAAGCCGCCCGCGCCGGCGAGCAGGGGCGCGGCTTCGCAGTGGTCGCCGACGAAGTCCGCAAGCTGGCCGAACGCACCGCCCAGGCGACGGGAGAAATCGGCGCCAAGATCCAGGCCATCCAGTTGCAAACGCGCGACACGGTGGACGACATGCACCGCATGGTGGCCGAGGTGGGGAAGGCCAGCACCGAAGCCGACCTTGCCGGCGACGCCGTCACCGCCATCCGGGCAAGCTCCCAGCGGGTGGTGGAGGTGTCCGGCGACATCGCGTTGGCACTGCAGGAGCAGAGCAGCGCCAGCGAACAGCTGGCACGCCAGGTCGAGAGCATCGCCACCATGAGCGAGGAGAACACCGCCGCAATGAGCGAAGCGCGGGCAGCCGCGGTGGAGATGAAACGGGTGTCGTCCGACATGCACGACCTGGTGGGGCGCTTCCGCGCCTGAGGGGAAGGCAAGCCGCGTCCGGCTTCTCCCCTCGCGGGTCGTGGGTGGAAAAAGCGAGGCATCGCTTCGCGCCCCGGGATGCCCTGCCGCCGGCAGGCTACGAGGGCGGGACGTGGAGGAGAGCGGACCCGCGGCACGGGATTTGGACGCGGCCGCCCCTTCCGGGGCGCCCCCTCTCCCCTGCCCTCCCGCGAGGGGAAGAGGGCGTTCCTCCGCCGCGCGATCATGGGAGCGCGTCAGCCAGCACCCTGGAAACCATCCCCTCGATGCAAGCAAGCACGATCGCAGCCGGTTTTCTCCCCTCGCCCCTTGCGGGAGAGAGGCCGGGGGAGCTGGGGTAGCTCGCGCGGACCGTGTGAACGTAGCCGCCCTGTGGAGTGCCCCTCCCCCTGGAAACAGCACACTTGAGCCCGCTTTAACGCTCCTCGCCAAGCGCCCCTCCTCCTTGCTCAAGGGATGAGAGGGCAGCCCCGGCGGCCACATCAATGCCTCAGTGGATCGCCACCCCGAACAGCATCCCCGCGCCGTAGGTCACTGCCGCGGCGGCCGCGCCTATCGCCAGTTGCCGCAGGCCACTGCGGAAAGCGCCGCCGCCGGTGAATACGGTGATGGCAGCGCCGATGGCGAACAGCCCGACGCCGCTGGCGGTTGCGCTGGCGATGATGGCCTGCTCACCCTCCAGCAACAGCAGCGGCGCCGCCGGGACCAGGGCGCCGAGAAGGAAGACGAGGAAGGATGAGCCGGCCGCCGCCCAGGCGGAACCGCCGAGGTCGTCCGGGTTGATGCCCAATTCCTCCCGCACCAGCGTGTCCAGGGCGGAATCCTTGTCGCTGATCACCCGCGAGGCGATGGTGCGCGCCTCTTCCGGCGAGAAGCCCTTGGCCTGGTAGATCAGCACCAGTTCCTCCTTCTCCTCCGCCGGCACATGCTCAAGCTCGTCGCGCTCGGCCTCGATCTGGCGCTGGTACAGCTCGCGCGAGCTCTGCACCGAGATCCACTCGCCCATCGCCATCGAGCAGGCACCGGCCAGCGCGCCGGCGGCGGCGGTCATCAGCACGGTGGAGGAGGAAAAGGCGGCGCCGGCCACACCCATCACCAGACTCAGCGTGGACACCAGCCCGTCGTTCACACCCAGCACCACCGCCCGCAGGGTGTTGCCGCCGCCGGCGCCGTGGCGGCCTTCGAGCTGGGCGTAGCGGGCGCCGTTCCAGCCGTGGCGGGAGCGGCTGGCCAGGTGCGCCAGCAGCCGCGCGTGGGAGCGCTCCTGTGCCGGCAGGGCGGTGCCCTGGGCCTCGCGCTGGCTGTCGTACATGGTGCGGTTGGTGGCCTCCTGGTTCATCACCGTCGGCAGCACCGCGTTCACTCCCAGGCGCTGGGTGGCCCAGATCATCACCCGCGCCCGCCAGCTCGGCCTGGGCGCCGGTTCCACGCCCACCAGCTTGCCGATGCGCCGGCGCCAGAAGGCGGCGTGGCTTTCCTCCACCTGGGCCAGGCGCAGGTACAGCTCTGCGATCTCCGGGGAGCGCTCTTCCTCCGCCATGGCCCGGTAAAGGGCGGCGCTGTCGATCTCGTCCTGCAGATTGGCCCGGTAGCGGGCTACGTCCTCATGCGGCTGCGTCACGTGCTCTGTCCCGTTCTTTTCATGCCGGGCGAGTGTAAGCGAATGCCGCAGCGCAGCGAACCCGCATGCGTCACACCGGCGGCACGATTGCGCCCAGTCTGGCCGGCGCTTCCGCCACCCTGCTCTGCCCGTCCGCGACGGGCGCCCCCCGCCGCAAAGCCAGCGGCACCACGCCGGCCCACACTGGCCAGCCCAGGTCGGAGGCCTCGTCGATCACGCCATGGTCGCGGATCTTGGCCGAGACTTCGTCCAGCGGCAGGCGCAGCACCGCGGTAGCGGCCAGTTCCTTGTCGTTCATCGGCCGCAGCGTGGCCCAGCGGCCGGGCGCCAGGCGCTCGATGAAGGCCTGCAGCCGCGCCGCCTTCTCCGCCTCGTCCTCCACCGGTTCGAACTGGCCGTAGGCCACCAGCGAGCGGTAGTTCATCGAGTGGTGCAGCGGCGTACGGCCGAACACCAGGCCATCCACCTGGGTGACGGTGACGCAGGCCTGGCCGGCGGCAAGCGCCTTCAGCATGCGCGAGGCGCGCGCGCCGTGGATGTAGAGATGATCGCCCTCGCGCCAGTGGGCGGTGCCCAGCGCATGCACCGAGCCTTCCCACTGGAAGGCGATGTGGCAGACCAGCGCGCTGTCCAGGATGGCAGCGACGGTATCCGCATCGTAATGGGCGCGCTCCGGCCGCCGGCGCACCCGGCTGCGGGCGGATGAGGCAGTGGAAGAAGGTTCGGAAGGCGTAGACATCGCGGGCTCCAGTCGGGGGAAAGGCCCCATGCTGCCCGCGCCGTGGCACCATCCCTAGCACCACCAGACAGCCTCCAGATGGAGCCACCATGGATTTCGCCTGGCTGCTGGCGCCCCCGCTGCCCGCCGGCGTGCCGCGCCAGCACCTGCTCTACCGCCGCCTGCGCGCCGCCATCGCCGAAGGCCGGCTCAGCGCCGGCAGCCGCCTGCCGGCCAGCCGCGCGCTGGCGGCCGAACTGGGCATCGCCCGCAACACCGTGCTCCACGCCTACGAACAGCTGGCGGCGGAAGGCTGCCTGCAGGCGGACCGCCACGGCAGCCGGGTCGCGGCCCTGCCGGCGCCGGCCAGCCCCCCGCTCCCCGCGCAAGCACCGCGTCTGTCGCAACGCGCCCGAGCAGTGCTGCGGCCGGATCAAGACGAACGCAGCGCCACCTCCACCTGGCCGCTGGCGCCCGGCATGCAGGATCTGGCCGACTTCCCCTTCCGCGCCTGGCGCGCCTGCCTGGAACGGGCCTGGCGCCAGGCCACGCCGCGCCAGCTCGGCTACAGCGCCGGCGGCGGCGAACCGGTGCTGCGCGAAGCGCTGGCCGACCACCTCGCCGGCCTGCGCGGCTTCGCGGTGGCGCCGGAGCAGGTCATCGTCACCGCCGGTGTGCATGCCGCGCTGGAGCTGTGCGCCCGCCTGCTGGCGGATGCTGGCGACTGCGCCTGGGTGGAAAACCCCGGCTATCCCCCCGCCGCCACCGCCCTCAGCCTCGCCGGCCTGCGCCTGCGGCCGATGACAGTGGACGCCGAAGGCATGGCCTTCGACGCAGCCGATTTCCGCCGCCACCCGCCGCGCCTGGTGCTGGTCACCCCCACCCACCAATACCCCAGCGGCCAGGAACTGTCGCTGCGCCGCCGGCTGGCACTGCTGGACGGCGTGCAGGCCGCCGGCGGCTGGATCATCGAGGACGATTACGACAGCGAATTCCGCCGCGGCGGCCCCGCCCTGCCGGCGCTGTTCGGCCTGCGCCCCGGCGCGCCGGCGATCCACGCCGGCACCTTCAGCAAAACGCTCTACCCCGGCCTGCGCATCGGCTACCTGGTGGTACCGCCCGTGCTGGCGGAAGCCTTCACTCGCGCCGCCAGCCAGACCACCCGCCCAGGCCAGGCGATGGAACAGGCCGCCCTGGCGGACTTCCTCCGCCGCGGCCACTACAGCGCCCACCTGCGCCGCAGCCGCCGCCGCGGCGAACGCCGCCAGGCCGCACTGCGCGAGGCGCTGGCCCGCCACCTCGGCGACGGCTTCGGCGCCCTCACGCTGGATGGCGGCCAGGCCGGCCTGCACCTGGTGCTGCGCCTGCCGGAAAGCACCGACGACCTCGCCCTCGCCCGCCACGCCCGCCAGTTGGGCCTGGGCGTTCAAGCACTCAGCCGTTACGCACAAGCGCCACTGGACTGTCGCGGCCTCCTACTAGGCTATGGGGGAACGCCGGAAGGACAGATGGATGAGGCGGTGAGAAGGTTGCGGCAGGCACTGGAAGAAACGGTAGGTGAGCGGCGGAATAGCGCCAGTTCGTCTCGGAGCAGAGGCTGATCACACTGCAGTGGGACTGTTGGACCGTGGGACTGTTGGGCTCTGGGACTGGAGGCTGGCAGGCGGGTGCTCGGGCGCTTATCGCGACACCCACCGCTTTGCCCGCCGCGTGAGTTGCCTTGCTCCCTCTCCCCTCGTGGGAGAGGGCCGGGGAGAGGGGCCCCAAAGGGGCGGCTACATTCCAGTTTCGCGCGACCTTCCTCCTCCCTGCGCCTCGCCCTTCAGATCCGCCAGCACATCCACATCCCGCAACACGCTGTCATCAGTCCATTCGAGCAAGCGCAGCGCTGTCCCGCGCAGCAGCTCGCGGGCGCCGGCATCACCAGCGCAAGCCATCAAGCCCGCCCTCCAAGCAGCACCAAATCCCACCGGATGGCCACGCCGGCCGCCGTGGGCCGCGGCCGCCACCACCTCAGGTCCATCCACCGCCGTGGCCACCGCGCGTATCGCCGCCGCCGGCAGCCAGGGCATGTCCGCCAGCGCGATCAGCCAGCCGCCCGCCCCGGCGGACGCAGCCACGCCCGCCGCCAGCGCCGCGCCCATGCCGGCCTCGGCCGCGGCGCTCTCCACCACCTCGCAGCCGGCCTCGCGCAACCAGCGCGCCCGCTCGGCCTGCCCCGGCCGCAGCACCGCCAGGCTGCCAGGCAGGGCCTCGCACAAGGCCCGCGCGCTATGCCACAGCACCGGCCGGCCGTCGGCCAACGGCTGCAGCAGCTTGTCCCGCCCGCCGGCGGGGTCGAAACGCCGGCCGTAACCGGCCGCGAGCAGGATGCCGCGCAGGGGGAAGGGGTTCATGGCCGCGCTGTTCATGGTCGCGCTCGTTGAACGGTTCAACGCAACAGCAGCAGCACCGCGGCGATGAGGATCACCGCCCAGGTCACCAGCATGCCCAGCCCGCGCAGTCCGTACTGGCGGGGCGAGCCTTCGCGAGCCGTCATGCCGAAGGGGTGGGCGATGCGGGCGAGCAGCAGCGCCAGCAACAGGGCGTTGATCCAGGCAGGCGGGATGCCGCCGACTTCGGCCATACCGATCAACAACAGGGCCAGCGGCACGTACTCGGCGAAGTTGGCCTGGCTGCGGATGCGACGCTGCAAGTCGTCATGGCCGCCGTCGCCGTGATGCACCCGGTGCCTGGCCCGCGCCATGGACACCCACAGGGAGAGCGCGACGAAGAGGATGCCGAGCAGCGCGCCGTAGAACGCGGTAAGAGCCGGATACATGGGTGCCTCCCTGGGCCTGTATGTAGGCTGGATTGTGGGTGCGGGAAGGCGCGGACGCCAGCGCCGGGCGCACGGCACGGTCCATGGATATCACGCCAGCTGGACCGGGAAATCCCCTCTCCGGGCCGGTTCCATGCCGCAGGAGCAGATTCCGCGGCCGGCGCACACGGCTATCGGCGGCACCCAGACGTGCCGGAGCATCGCCCGCCTCACTGCCCCCGCGCGCCCACCCCGCAGGCCGACAAGGTATCGGCCGCCAGCGCCAGCGCCGCCTTCGCTTCGGCCACCGGCAGCACCCGCTCCGGCGTCACCC
>NZ_SNVV01000021.1 GCF_004361735.1 Azoarcus indigens
TGGTGGAGCAGAACGCCCGCGCGGCCCTCCAGGTGGCCGACTACGCCTATGTGCTGGAGACCGGCCAGATCGCGATGGAGGGGCCGGCGGCGCTGCTGAAGGATGATCCCAGGGTCATCGAGGCGTATCTGGGGCTGGGCGGCAAGCATCAGGAAATGCTCTCCAGCTGAGCCGGCCCGGTGGCCTTCCACCCTGACTCAAGACCGGAAGGAGCGCGCCGACCGCGCCTCCTTCCCCAAGACACAAAGCGACCGGCGATCCCGGCAAGAACAGCGGCACTCAGGCGGACCGGCAAAACAGGCCGCATTGCATGCCTAAAACCATGGAACCGACCATGACATCCCCAGCCCCCAAACAACGCATCTGCATCGCCGGCGCCGGCGCCATCGGCTGCACCATCGCCGCCCGCCTGGCCATGTCAGGGCAGGAAGTGAGCGTGCTCGCCCGTGGCGCCACGCTGGCAACCCTGCGCAGCCAGGGCATCGTCCTGACCGATCTGGAAGGCACCCATACCGTGCCGGTGAACGCCGGCTCCGCCGCCGACTTCGGCGTGCAGGACATCATCTTCCTGTGCTGCAAGTCGCAGGACATCGCCGCCCTGCTGCAGCAGATCAAGCCGCTGGTGGACGAGAATACCGTCGTCGTGCCGGCCATCAACGGCGTACCCTGGTGGTACTTCCACGGCGAGGGCGGCCGCTTCGCCGGCAGCACGGTGGAAGCGGTGGACCCGGCCGGCAGCGTGAGCGCCCTGCTGCCGCTGAGACAGATCATGGGTACCGTCGTCTTCATCACCGCCGAAGCCAGCGCGCCCGGCCAGGTAACAGCCAAGAACCCGCACCTGATGATGTTCGGCGAGCCGGACAACAGCAGCAGCGAGCGCCTGCAGCGCCTGTGCGCTGTCGTAGCCGCCGCCGGCATCGAGGCCCGGCCGCTGGAGCGCATCCGCGACAAGCTGTGGACCAAGATCATCGCCAACGCCAGCACCAACCCGCTGTCGGTGGTCGCTGGCGCCACGCTGGAGGAGCTCTACACCCGGCCGGCGCTGCGCGACACGGTGGTCGCCATCATGCAGGAGGTGCTGCTGGTGGCCGCCAGCTACGGCGCGCGGGTGGAGATCGACCCGCTCACCTTCCTCGAACTCGGCGCCGCCATGGGCCCGGTGCGCACCTCCATGCTGCAGGACTACGAGCGCGGCCGCGCGCTGGAGCTGGGCTCCATCGGCGACGCGGTGCTCGAACTTGCGGCCCGTTTCGACATTCCGATGACGGTGACGCGCAAGGTCATCGGCCTCGCCCGCTTCCACGGCGAGAAGCATTCAAGCTCCACCGCCACTCAGGCTGCCGCCGCAAGCGCCTGAACCCTCCCTCCACTCTCTCATCAAGGAACCGCCATGAACGCCGCCATCAAGCCCGCCGTCGTCAAACCGGCAAACTGCAGCGATGAAGAATGGGCCCTGCGCATCCAACTCGCCCACTGCTACCACCTGGTGGACTACTTCGGCTGGACCGAGACCATCTTCAACCACATCTCCGCCCGCCTGCCCGGCGGCGACAACTACTACCTGGTGAACCCCTTCGGCCTGAACTACACCGAAGTCACCCCGGCCAACCTGCTGAAGGTGGACCTGCAGGGCAACAAGGTGGAACCCTCGCCCTACGACGCCAACCCGGCCGGCTTCGCCCTGCACAGCGCCATCCACGGCGCACGTGAAGACATCCACTGCGTGATCCACACCCACACCAACGCGGTGTCCGCCGTGGCGCAGAAGAAGGCCGGCTTCAGCCAGGACAACTTCTACGGCGCCCAGCTGTATGGCCGCGTCGGCTACCACACCTTCGAAGGCATCACCCTGTTCGCCGAAGAGAAGGTGCGCATGCTCGCCAGCCTGGGCGACAAGCACATCCTGGTGCTGCGCAACCACGGCGTCGCCGTCGGCGAGATGGACATCGCCAAGACCTTCTTCCTGCTGTGGACGGTGCAGCGCGCAGCCGAGATCCAGTGCCACGCAGGCCAGATCCCGGGCGAAGACACCCACCTGCCGGACGCCATCGGCCAGCGCTGTGCGGACCTCACCCAAATGCTGATCCGCGATAGCGGTTTCGCGGTGAAGTTCTTCGACGCCATGGTGCGCAAGATGATCGCCGAGCGCGGGCAGCTCTGGTAAGAGCGGCGCAGGCAGCGGCGCCTGCGCGGCATGGCGCCTCTGCAACGGTCGAACGGGAGGGGCTGGTTTTCCAGCCCCTCTGCTTTTTTTGGCGCTGCTCCGGGCCGCTTGGTTTCTACAAGATAAGGATTCTCGTTTATAGCTCTGCACCCACCGACTTCCGCAGCGCATGCCTCTGCGCCAGCAGCAGTGCCACCAGACCCTGAGCACCCGGGGCCAGCAGCAGCAACTGGTAGGCGAGCCACCCAACCTGATACTCACGGTGCGTGCGCTGGTCTGAGCGCCCCAGCCGGCCTTCCCGGCGACCACCGCAGACCGCCCGACCGGCTTGTCAGCTGCTTCTCCACTCCCATTCCAGTGCGCGCCTTTTGCGCGCTGCGCCATTTCTGCCTTCCGCTAAACCTTCTCTCCCCGCGCTGCTTGGGGCGGACCACCTTGGTTTCCTGCGTCAGGCGCTCCTCCGGACAGCGCTTTCGCATGCACCGTTCTTGCCGCAGTGCAGCGCCATTTTGGGGTACCTCAAAATACTTTACATTTGAACTTTTTATTCATTGACATTGTCGAGGAGCGGGTAATAAATTGACGCCGAAGTAACTGATCCAACTCCCGAAAAACCGGCGATACCCCTCCGGTCATGCTCCATCCGCGGACCGGAACAGAGGAGACGAGATGACCCCCAGCGCGCATGTGGACGATTTCGTTCGCACCCATCAGCCCCCCGCCGACCAGTGGCCGGAACTGGTGTTCGAGACCCCGGAACTGCAGTTCCCCGAGCGGCTGAACGCCACCGTCGAACTCCTGGACCGCGCCATCACCGAAGGTCATGGCGACCGCCCCGCCATCATCGGTGCCAGCGTGCGCTGGACCTACCGCGAATTGCTCGCCCAAGTGAACCGCCTAGCCCGGGTACTGGTGGAAGACATGGGCCTGGTGCCCGGCAACCGCGTGCTGCTGCGCGGCGCCAACAGCCCGATGTTCGCCGTTTCCTGGCTGGCGGTGTTCAAGGCCGGCGGCGTCGCCGTCGGCACCATGCCGCTGCTGCGCGCCAAGGAATTGAAGGACGTGCTGAAGATCGCCCAGGTCAGCCATGCCCTGTGCGAGGCCGCGCTGGCGGAAGAGCTGATCGCCGCGCAGATGGACTGCCCGCAGTTGAAGGAAATCGGCTACTACGGCGCCGGCGGCACGCTGGAGGCCCGGATGGCGGAGAAACCCGCCGACTACATCGCGGTGGATACCGCCGCCGACGATCCGGCGCTGATCGCCTTCACCTCCGGCACCACCGGCGTTCCCAAGGGCTGCATCCACGCCCACCGCGACATCCTGGCGATGTGCGAACTCTTTCCCCGCCACTGCCTGAAGCCGGGTGCGGACGACATCTTCATCGGCACCCCGCCGCTGGCCTTCACCTTCGGCCTCGGCGGCCTGCTGTGCTTCCCGCTGTGGGCACGCGCCAGCACCGTGTTGCTGGAGAAGCTTGCGCCGGAGCCGCTGATGAAGGCCATCCAGGACTACAAGGCCACCATCTGCTTCACCTCGCCCACCGCCTACCGGCAGATGGCGGGGCTGGTCGGCAAGTACGACATCTCCAGTCTGAAGAAATGCGTCTCCGCCGGCGAGGCGCTGCCCACCGACACCCGCGACAAGTGGCGCGAGGCCAGCGGCATCCAAATCCATGATGGCATCGGCGGCACCGAAATGATCCACATCTACATCGCCTCCGGCCCGGAGGACTACCGGCCGGGCGCGCTGGGCAAGCTGCTGCCCGGCTACCGCGGCATGGTGGTGGACGAGGACATGAACCCGCTGCCGCCGGGCGAAGTGGGCAAGCTGGCGATCAAGGGCCCCACCGGCTGCCGCTACCTCGCCGACGAACGCCAGCTGAACTACGTGCGCGACGGCTGGAACCTGCCGGGCGACGCCTTCCACATGGACGAGGACGGCTACTTCTACTACCACGCCCGGGTGGACGACATGATCGTCACCTCCGGCTACAACGTCTCCAGCCCGGAAGTGGAATGGGCCCTGCTCGCCCATCCGGCGGTGGCCGAATGCGGCGTGGTCGGCGTGCCCGACCCGGACCGCGGCCAGATCATCAAGGCCTTCATCGTGCTGGCCCCCGGCTACGAGGGCAGCGAGGAAACCACCCGCACGCTGCAGGATTTCGTCAAGAACACGGTGGCGCCGTACAAGTACCCGCGAGCAATCGACTACGTCAGCAGCCTGCCCCGCACCGAGACCGGCAAGCTGCAGCGCTTCCGTCTCAAGGAGCATGGCTGAGGCGGCATGCCGCCCGAGTAGGGGAACTGCAGCGGACGATATGTTTAAACATGAATAAGTCAGTGCTGAGCTAAGGGTACAATCCCCGCCAACACTGACCGGGGCGCCAGCCGCCCCCATGAATACGGGACACCGCCATGACGCTCGCAAGCAACACACCCGCACCGGAAGACCCGCCCGACCTGCTGGAAACCATAGACCACGAAACCCGTGCCACCGATGACGACCACGAAGCGCTGCGCGTCTGGCTGCGGCTGCTGACCTGCACCAACATCGTCGAGTCCCGGCTGCGCACCGGCCTGCGCACCAGCTACGACTCCACCCTGCCCCGCTTCGACCTGATGGCCCAGCTGGATCGCCATCCGGACGGCCTCAAGATGCGCGAACTGTCACGCCGGCTGATGGTCACCGGCGGCAACGTCACCGGCCTCACCGACAAGCTGGTCGAGGAAGGCCTGGTGGAACGCCGCGACGATCCGCGCGACCGCCGCGCCTACACGGTGCACCTCACTCCCGAAGGCAAGCGCCTGTTCCGCAAGATGGCCGGCGCCCACGAGCAATGGGTGATCGACCTCTTCGCCGGCCTGGATCACGGCGAGAAGATGCAGATGCTGGAACTGCTCAACCGCCTGAAGCGTCACCTCGGCCAGATGGAAAACGGCGGCAACGCCTGAGCGCCGCCGCCGTTCCGTCCTGCTTGCCCCGCTGTGCTGGCGCTCAATCCTGGCAGAGCGCCTCCAGGATGTGCCGTACCCGGCCCATGGATTCCTGCACCACGTCCTCTATGCGCTCGAAGCGGATGCCCTCCGCGCTGGAGGCGCGGCCGGCGGCGGCATTCACCACCACGTTGATTGCCGCGTAAGGCAGGTCCAGCTCCCGCGCCAGCGCGGCTTCCGGCATGGCCGTCATGCCGATCACGTCGGCGCCGTCCCGCTCCAGCTTGTTCACCTCGGCCGCGGTTTCCAGCCGCGGCCCCTGCGTCACCGCATACACGCCGCCATCCACCGCCCCCTCGCCGGCGCGCGCCGCGGCCGTGAGCAGGCGCTGGCGCAGCGCCGCGTCGTAGGGATGGGTGAGGTCGATGTGGCGCACCGGCTCGTCGCCGCCATCGAAATAGGTATTCTTGCGGCCCCAGGTGTAATCGATGATCTGGTCCGGCACCACCAGCACGCCCGGCTCCAGATCGGCGCGGATGCCGCCGACCGAGGCCACCGACACCAGCGCGGTCGCCTTGGCGTGCTTCAGCGCCCAGATGTTGGCGCGGTAATTCACCAGATGCGGCGGAATCGTATGGCCGTAGCCGTGGCGGGCGAGAAACACCACCTGCCGGCCCGCCAGCGACCCGAAGGTGAGCGCCCCCGAAGGCTCGCCGTAAGGCGTGCGCGCCACCTCGCGGCGCACGATCTCCAGGTTGGAGAGTTGAGTCAGGCCAGTACCGCCCATGATCGCCAGCATGGTGATCCCCTCGGGGAATGAAAACGGCGCGGATTCTAGCACCGGCGCCGGCTCCCGCCCCGCCGGCCTGTCATCGAAAAGCCATGCTGCGGCGCGACAGCCCGTGTTAGAATCGACGACTTTTCAAAGACTTCCCAGCCCCCATGTCCCGCGCCATCCGCAACATCGCCATCATCGCCCACGTCGACCACGGCAAGACCACGCTGGTCGACCAGCTCCTGCGCCAATCCGGCACTTTCCGCGAAAACCAGCAGGTTGCCGAGCGGGTCATGGACTCCAACGACATCGAGAAGGAACGCGGCATCACCATCCTCTCGAAGAACTGTGCGATCCAGTACGGCGAAACCCACATCAACATCGTCGACACCCCGGGCCACGCCGACTTCGGCGGCGAGGTGGAGCGCGTGCTCTCCATGGTGGACAGCGTGCTGCTGCTGGTGGATGCGGTCGAAGGCCCGATGCCGCAGACCCGCTTCGTCACCCGCAAGGCGCTGGCGCTGGGCCTGAAGCCCATCGTGGTGATCAACAAGATCGACCGCCCGGGCGCGCGTCCGGACTGGGTCATCAACCACACCTTCGACCTCTTCGACAAACTGGGCGCCACCGAAGAGCAGCTGGACTTCCCGGTGGTGTACGCCTCCGGCCTGAACGGCTTCGCCATCATCAACGAAGACGACGAGCGCAAGGACATGCGCCCGCTGTTCGAAGCCATCCTGAAGCACGTGCCGCCGCCGGAAGTGGATGCGGACGGCCCGCTGCAACTGCAGGTCTGCTCGCTGGACTACTCCACCTACATGGGTCAGCTCGGCATCGGCCGCATCAAGCGCGGCCGCGTGCGTCCGAACCAGGAAGTGGTCGTGATGTACGGCGACGAGAACCGCGGCAAGGGCAAGATCAGCCAGATCCTGACCTTCAAGGGCCTGGAGCGCTCGCCGGCGGAAGTCGCCGAAGCCGGCGACATCGTGCTGATCGCCGGCATCGACCAGGTGAACATCGGCGTCACCCTGTGCGACCCGGATCACCTCGAAGGCATGACCCCGATCGCGGTGGACGAACCGACGCTGACCATGAACTTCATGGTGAACTCCTCGCCGCTGGCCGGCCGTGAAGGCAAGTTCGTGACCAGCCGCCAGATCCGCGAGCGCCTGGAGAAGGAACTGCTGAAGAACGTGGCGCTGCGGGTGAACTACACCAGCGACTCCGACGTGTTCGAAGTTTCCGGCCGTGGCGAACTGCACCTCACCATCCTGCTGGAGAACATGCGCCGTGAAGGCTACGAGCTGGCCGTGGGCCGCCCGCGCGTGGTCTACAAGGAAATCGACGGCGTGAAGTGCGAGCCGTACGAAATGCTGACGGTGGACGTGGAAGAAGACCACCAGGGCGGCGTGATGGAAGAGCTGGGCCGCCGCCGTGGCGAGCTGCAGGACATGCAGCCGGACGGCAAGGGCCGCGTCCGCCTGGAATACCGCATTCCCGCCCGCGGCCTGATCGGCTTCCAGGGCGAGTTCCTGACCATGACCCGCGGCACCGGCCTGGCCAGCCACGTGTTCGACGACTACAGCCCGATGGCCGGCGGCATGGCCGAGCGCCGCAATGGCGTGCTGATCTCCCAGAACGACGGCGACGCGGTCGCCTACGCGCTGTGGAACCTGCAGGACCGCGGCCGCATGTTCGTCAGCCCGGGCGAGGCGCTGTACGAAGGCATGATCATCGGCATCCACACCCGTGACAACGACCTGATCGTGAACCCGATCAAGGGCAAGCAGCTGACCAACGTGCGCGCCTCCGGCACCGACGAAGCGGTTCGCCTGATCCCGCCGATCCAGCTCACGCTGGAATCCGCCATCGAATTCATCGCCGATGACGAACTGGTCGAGATCACGCCGAAGAACATCCGCCTGCGCAAGCGTCACCTGAAAGAAGTGGACCGCAAGCGGGCCGCCAAGGCCGAAGGCTGATCCCCGCCAGGCGCGGGATGAAAAAAGGCGCTGCCGCGGCAGCGCCTTTTTCTTTTTGCGGAGCTGGCGGACGCTCCCTGCGCCGCCAGCCCGCTCCGCCTCAGCCGCGGGTGGCGAGATACTCGCCGAAGTCGCCGCCGATTTCCGGATGGCGCAGCCCCAGTTCCACCGTCGCCTTCAGGTAGCCCAGCTTGGAGCCGCAGTCGTAGCGCACGCCCTTGAACTGGTAGGCCAGCACCGCTTCCTCCTTCAGCAGCGAAGCGATGGCGTCGGTGAGCTGCAGCTCGCCGCCGGCGCCCGGCTTCAGCGCGCGCAGGTGATCGAAGATGCGCGGCGTGAGGATGTAGCGGCCGACCACCGCCTGGGTGGTGGGCGCGTCCTCAGGCTTGGGCTTCTCGACGATGCCGGTGACGCGCTGGGTGTCGCCGTTCTGGTTCTCGGTGCTGACGATGCCGTACTGGCGGGTGTCCTCGCGCGGCACGTTCATGGTGCCGAGCACGGAACAGCGGTTGTAGTTGTAGACGTTGGCCATCTGCGCCATCACCGCCTCGCCGCCGTAATTGTCCAGCAGGTCGTCCGCGAGGATGACGGCAAAGGGCTCTTCGTCGCCGACCACCGCCGAGGCGCACAGCACTGCATGCCCCAGGCCCAGCGCTTCCGCCTGGCGGATGTAGATGCAGTTCACGCCCTTGGGCACCGTCTTCTTCACCACCTCCAGCAGCTCCTTCTTGCCGCGGGCTTCGAGCTCGGTTTCCAGCTCGTAGGCCTTGTCGAAGTGGTCTTCGATGGCGCGCTTGGTGCGGCCGGTGATGAAGATCAGGTCGGTGATGCCGGCCGCGACCGCTTCCTCCACCGCGTACTGGATCAAAGGCTTGTCGACCACCGGCAGCATTTCCTTCGGGCTGGCCTTGGTCGCCGGCAGGAAGCGGGTGCCCATGCCGGCAACCGGAAACACCGCCTTGGTAACTTTCTTCATATTGCGTACGACTCCTTGTTCCTGCGTTGCGGAGGCCTGAGATTCAGGCCTCCTCCTCCAGCAGCCGGCGCAGACCATCCTCGTCGAGGATGTCGATGCCGAGTTCCTGCGCCTTGTCCAGCTTGGAACCCGCTTCCGCACCCGCCACCACGTAATCCGTCTTCTTCGACACCGAACCGGTCACCTTGCCGCCGTGTGCCTCGATCAAGGCCTTGGCCTCGTCGCGGGACATCGTCGGCAGCGTGCCGGTCAGCACGAAGGTCTTGCCCGTTGCCTTGCCGCTGGCCGGAGCGACAGGCGCCCCCTCTTCCCAGCGCACCCCTGCTGCCCGCAGCTGTTCGATCACCTCCCGGTTGTGCGGTTCGGCGAAGAACTCGGCGATGCTCTTCGCCACCACCGGGCCGACGTCCGGCACCTGCTGCAGCGCTTCCGCATCCGCCGCCATCAGCGCGTCCATGCTGCCGAAGTGCCGCGCCACATCGCGCGCGGTCGCCTCGCCGACATTGCGGATGCCGAGGGCGAAAACGAAGCGTGCGAGCGTCGTATTGCGGCTGTGTTCGATCGCCGCCAGCAGGTTCTGCGCCGACTTCTCGCCCATGCGCTCCAGGTTGGCCAGCGCCAGCACGCCCAGCTTGTAGAGGTCGGCCGGCGTCTTGATGATGGCGCCGTCCACCAGTTGCTCCACAAGCTTGTCGCCCAGCCCCTCGATGTCCATCGCCCGCCGGCTGGCGAAATGCAACAGTGCCTGCTTGCGCTGCGCCGGGCAGAACAGGCCGCCGGAGCACCGCCACACCGCCTCTTCCTCGGTCTTGACCGCGTGCGAGCCACAGACCGGACAGGTATGCGGCATCTGGAATTCGCGCTCCTGCCCGGTACGCCTGTCCATCACCGGTGCGACCACCTCGGGGATAACGTCGCCGGCCCTGCGCACGATGACCTGATCGCCGATCAGCAGCCCCTTGCGCTTGATCTCATCCTCGTTGTGCAGCGTGGCGTTGGTGACGGTGACACCACCGACGAAGACCGGCTTCAGCCGGGCCACCGGCGTCAGCGCGCCAGTGCGGCCGACCTGGATCTCGATGCCCAGCAACTCGGTGATCTCTTCCTGCGCCGGATACTTGTGGGCGACCGCCCAGCGCGGCGCGCGGGAGACGAAGCCCAGCGTCTGCTGGTCGGCGCGGCGATTCACCTTGTAGACCACGCCGTCGATGTCGTAAGGCAGGCTGGCGCGGCGCTCGCCGATGCGGCGGTAGTAGCCGAGCAAGCCTTCCGCGCCGGCAACCACATCGCGTTCCGGCGCCACCGCGAAACCCCAGGCGGCGAGCAGGTCCAGCGTTTCCGAATGGGTGGCGGGCGGCGGCATGCCCTCCAGGTCCACCATCTGGTAGGCGAAGAAACGCAGCGGGCGGCGGGCGGTGATGCGCGAATCCAGCTGGCGCAGGCTGCCGGCGGCGGCATTGCGAGGATTCACGAACACCTTCTCGCCCGCCTCCTGCTGGCGGACATTGAGGCGCTCGAAATCCGCCCGCTGCATCAACACCTCACCGCGCACTTCCACCCGCGTCGGCGCCTCGCCTTGCAGCCGCAGCGGTATGGAGCGGACGGTGCGGAGATTGGGCGAGACGTCCTCGCCGGTCATGCCATCGCCGCGGGTCGCCCCGCGTACGAAGATGCCGTTCTCGTAGATCAGCGTGATCGCGAGGCCGTCCAGCTTCGGCTCGACCGCGTACTCCACCGTTTCCCGGTCCAGCCCTTCGCGGCAGCGGCGGTCGAAGGCCTCCACTTCCTCGTCTTCGAACGCATTCGACAATGACAGCATGGGCACGCGGTGCGCCACTTCGGCGAACATTGTCGACGGCGCTCCGCCGACGCGGCGGGTGGGCGAATCCTCGGTGGCCAGTTCCGGATGCTCGGCCTCCAGAGCCTCCAGCTCGCGGAACAGGCGGTCGTACTCGGCGTCCGGCACCAGCGGCGCATCCAGTACGTAATAGGCGTGGTTGTGTCGCTCAAGCTCGACACGCAGTTGCGCCGCCCGTTCGGCAGCGGTGGGAATCGACATTTTTCAGGCGGAGAAGAGACGTTTCGCCAGCGGGCTGCCGGCGGGAATGGCATGGCTGGCCATGCGCTCCTGGAACTGGGCGATCTGGCTGCGGATCATGCCGGCGGCGTCGCTGCCGAAGGGGGCACGGTTGTCATCGACGACGATGCCGTGCAGGGCATCGGCGAACTGGTTGGCGAAATGCATCATGCGGTCGAAGGCGCCGACGCCATTGGCCACCCGCGGCACGTCGATCACCAGCGTCAGGCCGCCGGTCTGCAGGCTGCGCATGTTGTCGGCGACGAACACGCCCGGCTCCAGGTTGCTCAGGTAGAACAGCACATTGCCTTCCTCGTCCCGGGCGTGGAAGCTGCCGTCGTCGCTCAGCACCATGCCCTGGGCTTCGGCCAAGCCGCGGATCTTGGTGCCAGGGAAGGGCTGGTTGGCGGCGATCACGTTGATGCCGATCTGCACGTCCACCTCGGCGCAGAAGCGGTCCAGCGAGGTGGCGCTGCCCAGGGCCTCGGCCCGCGCCGGCAGGCCGGCCGGCACCGCCATGAAGTGGTCGGCCACCCGCTGCACGCCGCCGGAGAAGCGCATGAAGTCCGCCTCGCCGATGGGGCCCTGGCGGTCCACCAGCTGCATCGCGGCGCAGTACCAGTGGTGGGCGCCGGCATTGTGGCCATTCACCGGCTGCCACAGGTTGGAGTGATCATCGAAGGCGAACCAGCGCACCGGCTTGGACAGGCCTTCCAGCTGCTCCAGCTGTACCGGCCACAGGGCGGAAGCCGCCAGCGGCTCGATGGCTTCGATGCGGATGATGCAGTCCACCCGCGGGTCCAGCGTCTCCGGCGCTTCCGGCGCGCTGCGCTTCACCGGTGCTTCGCGCACCGGCCGCGGCGCCGGCTCGGGGGGCATGGCCTCGGTCAGGCCCGGCTCTTCGCGTTCCACTTCCCCCCCGCCTTCATGCGGTTCCAGGAGGACATCGCGATGGGAGGATTTGAAGGCCTGCTCGGCCTGCTTGCGGTGCTTGCGCTCCTGCCACTTGTTGTAGGCCAGCACGAGCACCACGAAGGCCACGCCGGCACCGATCAACCCAACCTGCAGTTCGCTATCCATAGTTCTTCTCGCGCTTCCTCTTCTCTGTGTCACGCAGCGTTGGCTTCAGCCAGCCGCAGCGCCTCTTCGATGTCGACTTCCACCACCCGGGAAACGCCCTGCTCCTGCATGGTCACCCCGACCAGCTGCTGGGCGATCTCCATGGTGATCTTGCTGTGGCTGATGAAGATGAACTGGGTGTGCGATGACATCCGCTTCACCATCTGGCCGTAGCGCTCGGTGTTGGTATCGTCCAGCGGGGCATCCACCTCGTCAAGCATGCAGAACGGCGCCGGATTGAGCTGGAACATGGAGAACACCAGGGCGATCGCGGTCAGCGCTTTCTCGCCGCCGGACAGCAGGTGGATGGAGGTGTTCTTCTTGCCCGGCGGCTGGGCGACGATCTGGATGCCGGCGTCCAGGATTTCCTCTCCGGTCAGCACCAACTCGGCCCGCCCGCCGCCGAAGAGCTGCGGGAACAGGATGCCGAACTGGCGATTGACGGTATTGTAGGTTTCCTGAAGCTGCTCGCGGGTTTCGCGGTCTATGCGGCGGATGGCGTCTTCCAGCGTGTCTATGGCCTGCAGCAGGTCGTCCGACTGGGCGTCCAGGTAGCCCTTGCGCTCGCTGGCGGACTTCAGCTCATCCAGCGCAGCGAGGTTGACCGGCCCCAGTTCGGCAATCTCCCGCGCCAGCCGGGCGACCTCGCGCTGCAGGCTGCCTTCCTTCAGGTCCGGCGTCAGCAGCGGTGTCAGGGCGACTTCGTCGGCGGCCGCTTCCTGCAGGCGTTCCTCGAACTGGCCGGCTGCCAGCTCCGCTGCCTGCACCGCCAGGCGCAACTCGGCGACGCGCTGGCGGATGGGCGCGGCTTCCTGCTCGGTACGCAGTCGCAGCTCCTCGGTCTGCTTCAGCGCACTCGCGGCCTGCTCCAGCGCATCGCGGCGGCCCGCCAGCGCGGATTCGCGGCTCAGGCGCAGTTCCAGCGCCGCCTGCAGGGCTTCGCGGCTGCGCTCGTCATCGGTGGCTTCCAGTTCTTCGCGGCGGGTCGTAGCCTCGGCCACGGTGCGTTCGATCTGCTCGGCGGCCAGCTGCAGGTTGCGGGCAATGTCGTCCAACTTGCCAGCGCACTCCCGCTCGGAGAATCGTGCTTCCTGCAGTTCGCGGGCGCAGGACTGTTCCAGCGTGCGCAGCTCGCGCAGCCCCTGCTCGCGCTCACGCAACACCTCGGTCGCCGCATCCAACCGGCCGCGCTGCAGCTCGGCCAGTTCGGCGGCGCGCTCCTGCTCCAGTTCCGCCCGTGCCAGCAACTCGCGCTCGGTGGACTCCAGGTTCACCAAATCGCCCAGGTCACGGTCCAGCTGGGCACGCCGCTCCTCGGCGCGGCTGCGCGCCTGGGTGAGTTTCAGCAGTTCGACCTGCTCGGCGTGGAGCTGGCTCTGCTCGGCCTGGATGTCGCGGCGCAGGGTGTTGGCGCTGTCCTGGATTTCAGCGGCTTGGCTTTCGGCGGCGAGCAAAGCGTCGTGGGCGCGGGTAGCTTCCGCCTCCAGCGCTTGCTGCTCGCCGGAGAGCGCGTCGATTTCGCGCTGGCGTTCCATTACGCCGTGGGTGCGGCTGTCCGGCACAAAGTGGCTGATGCCTTCGCGGGTGAGCAGTTGGCCGCGCTTGTCCACCAGCACGACGCCGGGCGAAAGCTCGCCCCGCCGCGACAGCCAGGCATCCAGACTGTCCACCGTATGGCAGCCTCGTAGCCAGGCCTGCACCAGGCCAGCCGGCGCGCCGGGCACGAGGTCTATCTTCTCCGCCAGCGGGCTGCTTCCCGCCGGCCCCGGCAGCGCAACGCCGCCCTCGGTGTCGGCGAAACCCACCGCCAAGGCTTCGGGCGGCGCTTCGTCCAGCAGATCGCGGGCCAGAGCCTCGCCGTCAGCGCCGTCGGCGACCAGCGCGCCCAGGCGTTCGCGCAGCACCGCGGCAACCGCCGCCTCCCAGCCTTCGGCCACCCGCAGCGAACGCCACAAGGGCGCGCGCTCGGCGTGACCATGCTTCTTCAGCCAGTCGCCCAGCTTGCCCTGCGCCTGCACCTTGGCCTGCAACTGCACGAGCGCATCCCGGCGGGCGCGCAGCTCGGTGAGGCGGCGCTGCACCGCGCGCTCCTGCTCCAGTGCGGCTTTGAGCGCAGCCTGGGCGTCCGGCAGGCGCACCTGCAGATCGCTCAGTGTCTGCTGGCGCATCTCCAGCGCGTCCTGCAGGGCCTCGACGCGGGCTTCGCGCTCGGCGATGAGCCCGGCGTCCGGCGCCTGGATGGCACCGCCTTCGCTCTCCAGCCGGGCGCGCCGCTGCTGCAGGGCGTCCAGCGCGCGGTTGGCGCTGGCGCGGTTGGTCTCCTCCACCCGCAGTTGTTGCTCGGTCTGGGCCAGTTCGCGGCGGGCGGCGGCGACGGTGGTGTCCGCCGCCTGCCGGGCACTCTCCAGTTCCGGCACGCGGTCGGCGATTTCGATGTGGCGCGCTTCCGCCTGCTCCGCCCGCATGGCGGCGTTTTCCGCCAGTTCCATCCAGCGCTCGCGATCCTCGGCGAGGCTCTCGCGCCGGGCGGTCCAGTGGGCGCGGTCGGTTTCGAGTTGGGCCAGCCGCGCCTCCAGGCGCTTGCGCGCATCGGCGAGGTGCTGCAGCTCGGTTTCCAGGCGGCCGACTTCGGCGGTGACGGCAAACAGGTCGCTCTGCGCCTGGTGCACCGCTTCGGAGGCGGCGAAGTGGGTTTCCCGCGCGCCTTCCACCGCCGCTTCCAGTTCCTGCAGGCGGGCGCTGTCGGTCTCTATCCGCACGGTGTTGCGGTTCAGTTCCTCGGCGACACGGTCGCGCTCGGCGCGCGCCTCGTTGCGCTTGAGCAGCCACAGCAGTTGCTGGCGTTCGACATGGGCGCTGTTGAGCTTGCGGTAGCGTTCGGCGACCTCGGCCTGGCCTTCCAGGTGGCCGATGCGCTCGCCCAGCTCCACGCGGATGTCTTCGAGGCGGGCGAGATTGTCGCGGGCATCGCCGAGGCGGCCTTCGGTTTCCTTGCGCCGCTCCCGGTACTTGGTGACGCCGGCCGCCTCTTCGAGGAAGCCACGGATGTCCTCCGGCTTGGCCTCGATGATGCGCGAGATCATGCCCTGCTCGATGATGGCGTAGGCGCGCGGACCCAGGCCGGTGCCGAGGAAGAGGTCGATGACGTCCTTGCGGCGGACGTGCACGTTGTTGATGAAGTAGCTGGACTCGCCGCTGCGGTCCAGCACACGCTTGACCGAGATCTCGGCGTAGCGCGACCACTGGCCGGCCGCACGCCCTTCGTTGTTGTCGAACACCAGCTCCACGCTGGCGCGCGACACCGGCTTGCGGGTGGTGGAACCGTTGAAGATCACGTCCTGCATCGACTCGCCGCGCAGCGCCGAGGCGCGCGTTTCGCCGAGCACCCAGCGCACCGCATCGATGATGTTGGACTTGCCGCAGCCGTTGGGCCCGACCACGCCGACCAGGGAGCCCGGCATGAGCACGGTGGTGGGGTCGACGAAGGTCTTGAAGCCGGCGAGTTTGAGCTTGGAAAGACGCACGGGGGCGAGTTCAGGTCGGCTGTATTACAGGCTCGGGCGGCGCCCGAAAGGCGCGCCATGATAACATCTTCGCCCTTTACGACCGCCCCGCCCGCAGCCCCGGACGGAGGCCAATTGTTCCAAAGTGAATCCGAATCTCGCCCGCCTCCAGACCTACCCGTTCGAGAAGCTGCGCGCCCTGTTCGCCGGCGTCCAGCCGGCCGCGGAGCTCAAGCCGATCCGCCTGTCCATCGGCGAGCCGCAGCACCCGACGCCACCCTTCATCCTCCAGGCATTGAGCGACAACTTCGCCGGCATGGCGGCCTACCCCAGCACCCAGGGCTCGGAAGCGCTGCGCGGCGCCATCGCCGGCTGGCTGGAACGCCGCTATGCGCTGCCCAGGGTGGATGCCGCCACCCAGGTGCTGCCGGTGAATGGCTCCCGCGAGGCGCTGTTCGCCTTCGCCCAATGCGTGGTGGATGGCGGCAAGCCGGGGGCCAAGGTGGTCTGTCCCAACCCCTTCTACCAGATCTATGAAGGGGCCACGCTGCTGGCCGGCGCCGATCCGGTGTTCCTGAACAATCTGCCGGAGAACAACTTCGGCTCCGATTTCGACTCGCTGCCGGAAGCGGTGTGGCGCGACGTGCAGCTCGTCTTCGTCTGCTCGCCGGGCAATCCCACCGGCCGGGTGCTGTCGCTGGACGAATGGAAGCGCTTGTTCGAACTGTCGGACCGCTACGGCTTCGTCATCGCCGCCGACGAGTGCTATTCCGAGATCTACTTCGACGACGAGGCGCGGCCGGTCGGCGCGCTGGAAGCTGCGCACGCGCTGGACCGCGGCGACTTCCGCAACATCGTGGTGTTCTCCAGCCTGTCCAAGCGCTCCAATGTGCCAGGCATGCGCTCCGGTTTCGTTGCCGGCGACGCCGCCATCCTCAAGGACTTCCTGCTCTACCGCACCTACCACGGCTGTGCGATGAGCGCGACCATACAGGCCGCCTCGGTCGCTGCCTGGAACGACGAAGCGCACGTGGCCGAGAACCGCCGCCTCTACCGCGAGAAGTTCGCCGCCGTCACGCCCATTCTGTCGCCCTGGCTGGACACCCGCCTGCCCGACGCCGGCTTCTACCTCTGGGCACGCACGCCGCTGCCGGATACCGACTTCGCCCGCCGCCTGCAGGCTGAATATAATGTGACGGTTCTGCCGGGCAGCTTCCTCGCCCGCGAGGCCGACGGCGTCAATCCAGGCGCCGGCTTCGTGCGCATCGCCCTGGTCGCCGACACCGCGGAGTGCGTGGAGGCCGCCGGCCGCATCGCCGCATTCTGCCGGGCGCTCTGACCGCCCGCCCCTGATACCAACCACGACGGAAACCCCATGTCTGCATCCCTGCAAAAGATCATCGACGACGCTTTCGAGAACCGCGCCAGCCTATCTCCCTCCGCCGCGCCTGCAGAAGTGCGCAACGCGGTGGCCGAGGTCATCGCCGGACTGGACGCCGGCAGCCTGCGGGTGGCCGAGAAGAAGGACGGCGCCTGGGTGGTCAACCAGTGGATCAAGAAGGCGGTACTGATCTCCTTCCGCCTGCGCGACAACGAAGTGATGCCGGCTGGCAGCCTCAACTTCTTCGACAAGGTGCCGACCAAGTTCGGCGACTACACCCCGGAACAGTTCGCCGCCGGCGGTTTCCGCGTGGTGCCGCCTGCCGTCGCGCGCAAGGGCAGCTACATCGCCAAAAACGTGGTGCTGATGCCTTCCTACGTGAACATCGGCGCCTATGTGGATGAAGGCACCATGGTGGACACCTGGGCCACCGTCGGCTCCTGCGCCCAGATCGGCAAGAACGTGCACCTGTCCGGCGGCGTCGGCATCGGCGGCGTGCTGGAACCCATCCAGGCCGGCCCGGTGATCATCGAGGACAATGTCTTCGTCGGTGCCCGCTCCGAAGTGGTGGAAGGCGTGGTCATCGAAGAGAACGCGGTACTGTCCATGGGCGTGTACATCGGCCAGAGCACCAAGATCTACGACCGCGAGACCGGCGAGATCCACTACGGCCGCGTGCCGGCCGGCGCCGTCGTGGTGCCGGGTAGTCTGCCTTCCGCCGACGGCAAGTACAGCCTGTACTGCGCGGTCATCGTCAAGAAGGTGGACGCCCAGACCCGCGCCAAGACCGCGATCAACGACCTGCTGCGCGGCGCCTGAGCACCGTTCAGCACCGGCGGGGCCGCGGCCCTGCCCGCATCGTCAGACGGAGATTCCGAGACCGATGATTTTCGACAAGCTGTTCCAGCTGATGGCCGAAAAGCAGGCCTCGGACATCTTCATCACCGCCGGCGCCCCGATCCACATCAAGATCCAGGGCCACACGATGCCGATCAACCAGCAGGTCATGGAACCCGCCATGATCAAGCGGATGATCTACGAGATGATGACGCCGGAGCAGATCGAACGCTTCGAACACGAGCGCGAACTCAATCTCTCCTTCGGCCGGCGGGATCTCGGCAACTTCCGTATCAACGTCTTCTGGCAGCGCAACACCGTCGCGGTGGTGATGCGCTTCATCCAGGGCGACATCCCCACGCTGGAAGAGCTCACCCTGCCGCAGACGCTGGCGGACGTGGTGATGGAGAAGCGCGGGCTGGTGCTGGTGGTGGGCGCCACCGGCTCCGGCAAGTCGACCACGCTGGCGTCCATGATCGACCACCGCAACCGCAACAAGTCGGGCCACATCCTGACGGTGGAAGACCCGATCGAGTACCTGTTCAAGCACCGCAAATCGGTGGTGAACCAGCGCGAGGTGGGCATCGACACCCAGAGCTGGCACGAGGCGCTGCGCAATGCCATGCGCCAGGCGCCTGACTGCATCCTGATTGGCGAAATCCGCGACCGCGAAACCATGCAGGCCGCCCTCGCCTACTCGCAGACCGGCCACCTCTGCCTGGCCACGCTGCACGCCAACAACGCCTACCACGCGCTGAACCGCATCGTTAACTTTTTCCCGCTGGAGAACCGGCCGCTGCTCTACCTGGACCTTGCGGTCGCGCTGAAGTGCGTGATCTCGCAGCGGCTGGCGCGCAAGCCGGATGGCCGCCGCATCCCGGCGGTCGAGATCCTGATGAACACCCGCCACATTGCCGAACTGGTCGAGCGCGGCGAGCTGAGCAGCATCAAGGAGGCAATGGAGCAGAGCCTGGCGCCCGGCTCCCAGACCTTCGAGCAGGACCTTTTCCGCCTCTATCACGAGAAAGTCATCACGCTGGATGAAGCCCTGGCCAACGCGGACTCGCCCACCAACCTCTCCTGGCTGATCAACAACGCCAAGTTCGACGACGGCCAGCTGGCGGTGCCGGCCGCCAGCACCGACACGCTGCACGATTTCGAGACCACCGAGACCGACGGCGCCTCCTTCCGCGAATTCACCCTGCACCTGGACGAGCCGTCTCGCTGAACGGCTGCTACTCAATGCCCCAACTCGACAACCCCACGCTCGCACTCGCCTGCGAGCTGATCTCCCGTTCCTCCGTCACCCCGGAGGACGAGGGCTGCCTGGAACTGATCGCCGGCCGCCTCGCCGCCCTCGGCTTCAACTGTGAGCGCATCGACACCGGCGGTGTCTCCAACCTGTGGGCCCGCCGCGGCACCGCCTCGCCGGTGCTGTGCTTCGCCGGCCATACCGACGTCGTGCCCACCGGCCCGCTGGACGCCTGGCAGAGCCCGCCCTTCGAGCCGACGATACGCAACGGCGTGCTGTACGGCCGCGGCGCGGCGGACATGAAATCCTCGCTGGCCGCCTTCGTCACCGCCATCGAAGCGTTCGTCACCGCCCATCCGGATCATGAAGGCAGCATCGCCCTGCTGCTGACCTCGGACGAGGAAGGCATCGCCACCCACGGTACGGTCAAGGTGGTCGAGGCACTGGCCGCACGCAGCGAGTTGCTGGATTACTGCATCGTCGGCGAGCCGACCTCGGTGAAGACCCTGGGCGATATGATCAAGAACGGCCGCCGCGGCTCGCTTTCCGGCACGCTGCGGGTCAAGGGCCTGCAGGGCCATGTGGCCTATCCTCATCTCGCCCGCAACCCCATCCACCAGTTCGCGCCGGCACTGGCCGAGCTGGCCACGACCCAGTGGGACGAAGGCAACGAATTCTTCCCGCCCACGACCTGGCAGGTGTCCAACATCCACGCCGGCACCGGCGCCAACAACGTCATCCCCGGCGTCTGCGAAGCACTGTTCAACTTCCGCTTCGCCTCGGTCAGCACTGCCGAGGAGTTGAAGGCACGCACCCAGGCCGTGCTGGACAAGCACGGGCTGGAGTACGAGATCGACTGGCACCTGTCCGGCAAGCCTTTCATCACCGGCCGCGGCAAACTGGTCGGCGCCATCTCCGAAGCCATACGTGAGCGCCTGGGGGTGGAGACCGAGCTCTCCACCACGGGCGGCACCTCGGACGGCCGCTTCATCGCCGACATCTGCAAGGAAGTCGTCGAGTTCGGCCCGGTAAATGCCTCCATTCACAAAGTGAACGAGTGCATCGCGGTCGATGCCATCGCTCCGCTTTCCGACGTCTATCTCGGCACGCTGCGCAAGCTGCTGCTGCCCGCCTGATCCCAGGGGAGTCCGCCATGAGCCACGATCACGACCACGACGCCGAGCACTGCGAGCACTGCGGCGACGACGGCCACCATCATGACCACGAGCACGAGAGCGGCCCGCTTGCCGAACTCGTCACCGTCCGCGATTGGCTTCGCTACGCCGTCACCCGCTTCAACCGCGGTGGCCTGTTCTTCGGCCACGGCTGCGGCGACGCCTATGACGAAGCGGTGTGGCTGGTGCTGTCCACCCTCGCCCTGCCGCTGGACCGGCTGGAGCCCTTCCTCGACGCCTGCATCCCTTCGGATGAGCGCCCGGCGCTGTACGAGGCCATCAACCGCCGCACCGACGAGCGCGTTCCTACTGCCTACCTCACCCACGAGGCCTGGCTGGGCGACTTCCGCTTCTATGTAGACGAGCGCGTCATCGTGCCCCGCTCCTTCTTCGCCGAGCTGCTGGAAGACGGTTTGTCACCGTGGATCGAGGATCCGGAGGAAGTGGTTTCCGCGCTGGACATGTGCACCGGCTCCGGCTGCCTGGCGGTGCTGATGGCGCATGCCTATCCGAACGCCGACATCGTCGCCGCCGACCTGTCGGGCGATGCACTGGAAGTCGCCGAGCGCAACGTAGCCGACTATGCACTGGAAGACCGCATCGAGCTGGTGAAGAGCGACGTTTTCAGCGCCCTGCAAGGCCGCAGCTTCGACCTCATCCTCAGCAACCCGCCCTACGTCACCGCCGAGGCGATGGACGCCCTGCCGGCCGAGTACCTGCATGAGCCGCGCATGGCCCTCGCCTCCGGCGAAGATGGGCTGGACGTGGTCCGCGTCCTGCTTGCCCAGGCCGCCGACCACCTGAATCCCGGCGGCTTGCTGGCGGTGGAAGTCGGGCATAATCGCGCCATCGTCGAAAGCGCCTTCCCCGAGTTGTCTTTCACCTGGCTGCCGGCCCGCGGGGGCGATGACATGATCTTTATCTTGCGGCGCGAGGAGCTGCCCGGCGCGCAGGCATAGCCGACCCCGCCCAGGGAGAAACGAATGGCAAGCGAACGTCCCATCCTGCTGGTGGAAGACAATCCAGACGACGAGGCGCTGACGCTGCGCGCCTTCGGCAAGAACCGCATCGCCAACCCGGTGGTGGTGGCGCGCGACGGGGTGGAGGCGATCGATTACCTGTTCGGTACCGGCGAGCACGAAGGCCGCGACCTCACCGTTACGCCGGCGGTGGTATTGCTGGACCTCAAACTGCCCCGCATCGATGGCCTGGAAGTGCTGAGGCGCATCCGCGCCGACGAACGCACTGCGCTGCTGCCGGTGGTGGTGCTCACCACCTCCCGCGAGCTGCAGGACATCCAGGAAGCCTACCGCCTGGGCGCCAACAGCTACATCCGCAAGCCGGTGGATTTCGAGCGCTTCATCCAGGCAGTCGGCCAGTTGGGCGTTTATTGGCTGTCGCTGAACGAGACGGTGGAAAGCGCGGCCAACACGCCTTATTGAGCGGCCCCCGAGCCCCCTGGGTGGTGTGCCGGAAGTCTGCCCTCTGAACGCAAAAAAGCCGGCTGATGCCGGCTTTTCTTTTTTCCGCACGCTCAGGCTCTCGCCGGATCGACACAGCGCTCACAGCAGTTTCTCGATGTCGCCCGCGAGAGACTCCGGCTTGGTCGTGGGCGCATAGCGGTCCACCACCCTTCCTTCCCTGTCCACCAGGAACTTGGTGAAGTTCCACTTGATGGCCTCGGTGCCCAGCACGCCGGGCGCGGCCTTGGTCAAGTGCACGAACAGCGGATGGGCACCCGCGCCCTTCACCTCCACCTTCTCTGACAGGGGAAAGGTGACGCCGTAATTGCGCTCGCAGAAGGCGGCTATCGCCTTGGCATCGCCCGGCTCCTGGCCGCCGAACTGGTTGCAGGGAAAACCGATGACACTGAAGCCCTTCTCCCGGTAACGTTCGTGGATGGCTTGCAGGCCCTGGTACTGCGGCGTGAAACCACACTCGCTGGCGGTATTCACTACCAGCAGGACCTGCCCGCGGAAAGCCGCCAACGGCATGAGCACGCCGTCCAGGCTGCGGGTCTCGAAATCGAAAACGGTCGGTTCGCTCATTTCGCGCTCCCGGGTCACCGGTTCAGGCGGGACAACTCAGGCCAGTTCGTCCATCCAGGCCTGCTGGATGGCCTCGAGGATGCGCTCGCCGCAGCGCTTCGGATCGTCGTCGAACTCGGGCAAGGCCATCACCCAGTTCATCAGATCGACAAAATTGATCTTGCTGGGATCCGCGTCCGGATGGGCGTCGCTAAGCTGGATGGCGATTTCCTGTACGTCAGTCCACTTCATCAGTGCTTGCCCTCCCGGGCCATGTTGATGGTGTAGCGCGGAATTTCCACCACCAGCGGCGTCTCCCCCACCAGCGCCTGGCAGGAAAGGCGGGAGTTCGGCTCCAGGCCCCAGGCCTTGTCCAGCAGATCCTCTTCTTCCTCTTCCGCCGGATTCAGCGACTGGAAGCCTTCACGCACTACCACATGGCAGGTGGTGCAGGCACAGGATTGCTCGCACGCGTGCTCGATGTAGATGTCGTTCTGCAGCAGGGTGTTGCAGATGGACTCGCCCGGTTGGGCTTCGATCACCGCCCCGTCCGGACAGAGCTCGACATGGGGCAGCACAATGATCTGGGTCATACCTCTATCTCATCCACTTTCTGGCCGGCCAGCGCGGCACGGATGCTGTTATCCATGCGGCGGGCGGCAAATTCATCGGTCGCGCGCGCCAGCGCGTCGATGCCGGTCTTGATGGCGCGGTGATCCTGGCCCCGTGCCAGCTCGCGCAGTCGGGCGATCGCGGCCTCGATCTCGGCGCGCTCCTGCTCGTTCAGCAACTGGCCATCCTTGGCCAGCGCCTGCTCGGTCGCCTCCACCACCCTGCCGGCCTCGACCTGCTGCTCACGCAGCGCGCGGGCCTGCATGTCGTCACCCGCGTGCTCCACGCCGGCTCGCAGCATGCCGGCGATTTCATCGTCGCTTAGGCCGTACGATGGCTTCACCAGCACGCTGGCCTCGACCCCGGAGGACATCTCCCGCGCAGACACCGACAGCAGACCATCGGCATCCACCTGGAAGGTCACCCGGATACGGGCGGCGCCTGCCACCATGGGCGGGATGCCACGCAGCTCGAAGCGCGCCAGCGAGCGGCAGTCGGACACCAGTTCGCGCTCGCCCTGGACGACGTGGAAAGCCATCGCCGTCTGGCCGTCCTTGAAGGTCGTGAACTCCTGCGCGCGGGCAATCGGCAGCGTGGAGTTGCGCGGCACCACCCGCTCCACCAGCCCGCCCATGGTTTCCAGGCCGAGAGAGAGCGGAATCACGTCCAGCAGCAGCCAGTCGTCCTCGTCGGCACGGTTGCCGGCGAGCACATTGGCCTGCATGGCCGCCCCCAGGGCGACCACCTTGTCCGGGTCCAGGTTGGTCAGCGGTTCCTGGCGGAAATACTCCGCCACCGCGCGCTGGATGTGGGGCATGCGGGTAGCACCGCCCACCATCACCACGCCCTTGATGTCCTCCACCGTCAGCCCGGCGTCGCGCAAGGCCTTGCGTACCGGCGCCAGCGTCTTCTGCACCAGGTGGCGGGTCATCTCGGCGAAATCGTCGCGGGTGATCACCAGGTCGATCTCCTCGCCGCTGGAGAGCTTGACCTTCACCGGCGCCTGCTCGCAGGAGGTAAGGAGTTCCTTGACCTCCCGCGCCTTCATCTGCAGGCGGCGGGCATCGGCGGCATCCGGCGGCGAGATGCAGGCCTTGTCCAGCATCCAGCAGAACAGGCGGTGATCGAAGTCGTCGCCGCCCAGCGCCGCGTCGCCGTTGGTGGACAGCACCTCGAACACGCCGCGGGACAGCTTGAGGATGGAGAGGTCGAAGGTGCCGCCGCCGAGGTCATAGACCGCGTAGACACCCTCCGCCGCATTGTCCAGACCGTAAGCGACGGCCGCGGCGGTCGGCTCGTTGAGCAGGCGCAGCACGTTGATGCCGGCCAGCGTGGCGGCATCCTTGGTGGCCTGGCGCTGTGCGTCGTCGAAATAGGCCGGCACGGTGATCACCGCGCCGGTGAGCTCGCCGCCCAAGCTTGCTTCCGCGCGCAGGCGTAGCGGGCGCAGGATCTCGGCCGAGACTTCGACCGGCGTCTTGGGGCCTTGCACGGTACGCAGCCGCACCATGCCGGGGGCGTCCTCGAAGTCGTAGGGCACGGCCTCGATGTGGGCCACGTCCTTCAGCCCACGGCCCATGAAGCGCTTGACCGACACCACGGTATTGCGCGGGTCCAGCGCCTGCGCCTGCAGCGCGGCGCTACCCACGACGATGCCGCCGTCGGCGAGGTAGCGCACCGCGGAAGGCAGCATGGTGCGGCCGGACTCGTCCGCCAGGCAGACGGCGATGCCATTGCGCACGGTGGCGACGAGGGAGTTGGTCGTCCCGAGGTCTATGCCCACCGCGAGCCTGTGCTTGTGCGGCTCGGCGGACAACCCGGGTTCGGCGATTTGCAGCAGTGCCATCAGCTTTCCAGCGCCTCAAGGGCGTCGTCGATCTCGTGTTGCAGCTTCTCGATGAACATCAGCCGGCGCACGGTGTCCGCCGCGGCCGGATAGTCTCTGGCCTGGTCGAGCGTGGCTTCGAGTTCGGCCAGTACTTCACGAGCGTGTTGCTGCAGCCGGTGATGGAGTTGTTCGAGCTCTTCGACCTGCGCGGCGACCCGTGCCTCTTCCACCGCCTCCCGCCACTCCATCTGTTCCATGAGGAACTCGGGCGACATCGCGGTGTTGGTCTCCAGGCCGGTATCCACGCCCGCGAGTTCCAGCAGGTACTGGGCGCGAGACAGGGGCTTGCGCAGCGTGCGGAAGCCTTCGTTCACCCGGGTCGCCCACTGCATCGACCGGCGCTTGTCGGCATCCGGCAGATGGGCGTGGCGGTCGGGATGGACCTCGGCCTGCAGCTTGTGCCACACGGCCTCCAGCGCCGCTTCGTCGATGCGGTAGCGGCGCGGCAGGCCGAAGAGCGCGAAGTAATCCTGTTGCAGGTCTATGCTCATGCGGCCTGCAACCTCATACGTTGAAGCTCTCGCCGCAGCCGCACTCGTCCTTGACATTGGGATTGTTGAACTTGAACCCTTCGTTCAGCCCTTCGCGGACGAAATCCAGCTCGGTGCCGTCGATGTAGGGAAGACTCTTAGGATCGACGATGACCTTGACGCCGTGGCTCTCAAAGACCATGTCCTCAGCCTGCTGCTCGTCGACGAACTCCAGCTTGTAGGCCATGCCGGAACAACCCGAGGTCCGCACCCCGAGCCGGATTCCGACACCCTTGCCGCGCTTGGCGATGAAATTCGCCACATGCTTCGCCGCGCTCGGAGAGAGGGTAACGCTCATCGTTCAGGCTCCCGCTTGCAAGTTCAGTTGCTGTGCTTCTTCTTGTAGTCCGCCACCGCGGCCTTGATCGCATCCTCGGCGAGGATGGAGCAGTGGATCTTCACCGGCGGCAGCGCGAGTTCCTCGGCGATCTGGGTGTTCTTGATCTCCAGCGCCTGATCCAGCGTCTTGCCCTTGACCCATTCCGTCACCAGCGAGGAAGAGGCGATCGCCGAACCACAGCCATAGGTCTTGAACTTGGCGTCTTCGATGACGCCATCCTTGCCGACCTTGATCTGCAGCTTCATCACGTCGCCACAGGCCGGTGCTCCGACCATGCCAGTCGCCACGCTCTCGTCATCCTTGGCGAAGGAGCCCACGTTGCGGGGATTCTCGTAGTGGTCCAGGACCTTTTCGCTATATGCCATTTTCGTTCTCCTTGCTATCCGTTTCTGTCAGTGGGCGGCCCACTGCACCGTATCCAGATCCACGCCTTCCTTCACCATTTCCCACAGCGGTGAAAGCTCGCGCAGCTTGCCGATCTTCTTGTGCAGCAGATCCACGGTGAAGTCGATCTCTTCCTCGGTGGTGAAACGGCCCAGGGTGAAGCGGATGGAGCTGTGCGCCAGCTCGTCGTTGCGGCCCAGGGCGCGCAGCACGTAGGACGGCTCCAGGCTGGCCGAGGTGCAGGCGGAGCCGGAGGAGACGGCAATTTCCTTCACCGCCATGATCAGCGACTCGCCTTCCACGTAGGCGAAGGAAATGTTCAGGTTGTTGGCGACCCGATGCTCCATGTTGCCGTTCACATAGACGGCTTCCATGTCCATCAGGCCCTTGTACAAGCGATCGCGCAGCGCGCGCAGGCGCGGGATCTCGGTCGCCATCTCCTCGCGGGCGAGGCGGAAGGACTCGCCCATGCCGACGATCTGGTGGGTGGGCAGCGTGCCGGAGCGCAGGCCGCGCTCATGGCCGCCGCCGTGCATCTGCGCTTCCAGGCGCACCCGCGGCTTGCGGCGCACGTACAGCGCACCGATGCCCTTGGGGCCGTAGGTCTTGTGCGCGCAGAAGCTCATCAGGTCGACCTTCAGCGTCTCCAGGTCGATCTCCACCTTGCCGGTGGCCTGGGCGGCGTCCACATGGAAGATCACGCCCTTCTCGCGGCAAAGCTCGCCGATCTGCGCGATGGGCTGGATGACGCCGATCTCGCTGTTCACGAACATGATGGACACCAGCACGGTATCCGGCCGGATGGCCGCCTTCAGCACGTCCAGATCGACCAGGCCGTCTTCCTTCACCGCCAGGTAGGTGGCCTCGAAACCTTCGCGCTCCAACTCGCGGAAGGTGTCCAGTACCGCCTTGTGCTCGGTCTGGAGAGTGATGATGTGCTTGCCCTTGCTCTTGTAGAAGTGGGCCGCACCCTTGATCGCCAGGTTGTCGGACTCGGTGGCGCCAGAGGTCCAGATGATTTCCTTGGCGTCGCAATTGACCAGGCGAGCGACGTTCTCGCGCGCCTCCTCGACCGCCTTCTCCGCCTCCCAGCCATAGGAGTGGGAGCGGCTGGCCGGGTTGCCATAGTGGGACGTCAGCCACGGAATCATCTTTTCCGCCACTCGGGGGTCGACCGGCGTTGTCGCTGCGTTGTCGAGGTAGATGGGGAATTTCAACATTGTTATCTGCTCCACTTGATCATTTAGACCGCCAACGCGGTCAGACTTCTCAGTTCCCTGGTGAGACGGGCGAAGGCCTCGCCGAAGCGCGCCACCTCGTCTTCCGTGCTATCCCTGCCCAGACTCAGGCGCACCGCGCCCCGGGCCGTTTCCTCATCCACGCCCATCGCCAGCAAGGTATGCGAGGGCTCCGGACTCGCACTGGAGCAAGCCGAGCCGCTGGCGCAGGCAAAACCGGCACGGTCCAGCTTGGCCACCAGGGTCTCGCCGTCGATCCGCTCCATGGCGAAGAACACGGTGTTGGGCAGGCGGGCCGCCTGCGCCGAAAACACCCTCGCCCCGCAGGAGCCCAGCAACTCCACCAGGCGGTCACGCAACACGCTCAACCGTTTCGCCTCTTCACCCTGTCTTGCCGCCGCGCGCTCGCAGGCCACGCCGAAGCCAACGATGGCGGCCACGTTCTCGGTACCGGAGCGCAATCCGCGCTCCTGGCCCCCGCCGGCGATCAGCGGTGCCAGTTCCACCCGCTTGTCCACCACCAGGGCGCCTGCACCCAGCGGGCCACCGACCTTGTGCGACGAGATCGTCAGGCCATGCACGCCCAGGCGGCGGAAATCCACCTCGACCTTGCCCAGTGCCTGCACCGCATCGGTGTGCAACCACACGCCCTTCGCCCTGGCCTGCTGGGCAAACTGCGCGACGTCCTGCAAGGCGCCGGTTTCATTGTTGGCCAACATCACCGACGCCAGCGCCGGCTTCTCCATCACGGCGGCTTCCCAGTCTGCGGAGGACACAACGCCTTGGGCATTCACCCCGATCTCGCGCAGTTGCCAGCCACTGCGGCTCAATTGCCTGGCCGGCTCGCGCACGCAGGGGTGCTCGATGGCGCTGATTGCAATCACCCCTGGCTTGCGGGCCGCTGCCGCACCTTTGATGAAGAGGTTGTTTGCCTCCGTGCCGCCGCTGGTGAATAGCACCTCGGTAGGATGGGCACCGACCGCTGCCGCCACCCGCGCCCGCGCCTCATCGATGGCCGCCCTAGCCTGCCGCCCGTACTCGTGGCGGCTGGAAGGGTTGCCGAAACGCGCACCCAGCCAGGGCAACATCGCCTCGCGGACTACCGGATCCAGCGGGGTGGTTGCATTCCAGTCGAAATAGACGGGAGCAAACATGGAAGCCTCTTCAGGCCGCAGCAGCCTCGCGCAGGGAGACCGCCGCACGGCGGCGCACTTCCTTCAGCACGCCCATGTCCGGGTCAGGCTGGATCTCGCGATTGACCAGGGCGCCAAGCGTCACCGAATCCAGGTAGGCATACATGCGCTTGTTGAGGTTGGACCACAGGTCGTGCGTGCTGCAACGGTGCTCGTCGTGGCAGTTCTGCTTGCCGCCGCACTGGGTCGCATCCAGCGGTTCATCCACCGCGATGATGATGTCGGCAACAGTAATGGCCGACATTTCACGCGCGAGACGGTAGCCGCCGCCCGGACCACGGACGCTGGAAACCAGTTTGTGGCGGCGCAGCTTGCCGAACAGCTGCTCCAGGTAGGAGAGGGAGATTTTCTGGCGATCGGCAATGCCGGCCAGGGTAACCGGACCATCGGCCTGCCGCGAGGCAAGATCGATCATCGCCGTGACGGCGAAACGTCCCTTAGTGGTGAGTCTCATCTGGGGATACCTCGCAATTTTTTATATGTCACGTTCAGCTCAATACCTGAACGTTTCGCTCGACTATACGTTATTCCGACAAAAACGGTCAACTAATGCACAGACTATCGCCCCGATAACCCTGATCAATCAACCATTTTCGAAAGCCTCGAGGCATCAAAGGAATCGGCTTTTTCCACCGCGGCGTCCAGCGTGATTCCGGCAGCCTCCAGCCTGTCCATCAGGCACTGCAGGCGGCGGTCGGTTTCCACCGCGTGGTCCAGCAGGCCGTGCAAAGCCTTGGACAAGGGGTCGTCCATGTCGCGGGTCACACCGTAGGCGGAAAAGCCCATTTGCTCCGCCTTCTGCGCCCTGGCGCTGTCGCGCTCGGGATCGAGGATGCGCGCCGGATTGCCGACGGCCGTCGCGCCGGCCGGCACCGGCTTCACCACTACCGCGTTGGAGCCGATCTTGGCGCCATCGCCGACGGTGAATCCACCCAGCACCTTCGCCCCGGCGCCGACGACGACGCCCCTGCCCAGCGTGGGATGGCGCTTGGTACCGCGATACAGCGAGGTGCCTCCCAGCGTCACCGCCTGGTAGATGGTGCAGTCGTCGCCAATCTCGGCGGTCTCGCCGATCACCACGCCCATGCCGTGATCGATGAAGACGCGCCGGCCTATCCGGGCGCCGGGATGGATCTCGATGCCGGTGAGGAAGCGGCTGAGGTGACTGATGAAGCGGCCGAGCCAGAACCAGCGCCGATTCCAGGCCCGATGCGCCAAGCGGTGAAACATCAATGCATGGATGCCCGGATAACAGGTGAGGACTTCCCAGGTCGAACGCGCAGCGGGATCCCGCTCACGGACGCTGGTCAGATCTTCACGCAATTGGGCGAACATGGAATGCAATCTCCGCGGGGCAAAAAAGCGGGCCCGCATCGTGGCGGGCCTATCAGCCTTGAAACTGGCAGGGTTAATTTCCGACTATTTTAATCGACTTTACGCTGAAAGCTAGTCAGCATGCCGCGCAGGATGCCCACCTCTTCCTTCTCCAGCCGCACACGGCCGAACAGGCGGCGCAGGCGGGGAATCAGGCGGCGGGGGTTCTCCGGGTCGTGGAAGCCGCTTTCGATGACGGCCTTTTCGAGATGACCGAAAAAGCCCTCGACTTCATCGTGCGTGGCAGGTTGAGCCGGATTTTCATCGCCGAATACCGGCGCCGGCTGCATTGCGCTCATACGCAATTCGTAGCTCAGCAGTTGTACGGCGGAGCCCAGATTCAGGGAGGAGAAAGCGGGGTTCGTGGGGATGGTCACCGGCATCGAGCAGAGGGCGACTTCCTCGTTGCTGAGGCCACTGCTTTCACTGCCGAACACGATGGCGACGTCACCCCGCCGGGTATAGGCCAGTACCTGGCCCGCAGCCTCTCTCGCGGTAACCCGCGGCAGACTCAACTCACGCCGCCGCGCGGTCACTGCGGCAGCCAGCACGGTGCCAGCAAGCGCTTCTTCCAGACTGCCCACTACCCGGGCAGTTGCCAGCACGTCATCCGCGCCGGAGGCCCGGGCATCTGCCACCGGGCTGGGAAATTCGGCCGGCTGCACCAGCCACAGGGACTTCAGCCCCATCGTTTTCATCGCCCGGGCCGCAGCCCCGATATTGCCAGGGTGACTGGGATGGGAAAGGACGATACGGATGCGGTCGAGCGCGTCAGCGCCGTTCATATTAAAATCCGGTGTTTTTCGTATTCGATCGCGACGGGAACAGGGGCTGCGGCCTCGCCCGGCACGATCTGCCGAACCTAGCCGAGACCTTCGCATGCATCCCACCCTGAACATCGCAGTTAAAGCAGCCCGACGGGCCGCCAGTGTCATCAACCGGGCGTCCACCCAACTCGATCTGCTCACTGTGCAAACGAAGTCGCCCAACGATTTCGTCACCGAAGTGGACCGGGCTGCAGAGGACGCGATCGTCGAAGTGTTGCGCGACGCCTATCCGGGGCACGGGATTCTAGCAGAGGAGTCCGGCGAACTCGGGCCGGCGAACGGCGAGGAAAGCGAGTTCACCTGGATCATCGATCCGCTGGACGGCACCACCAACTTCATCCACGGCTTCCCGCAGTACGCCATCTCCATCGCCCTGACCAAGGGCGGCGCGTTGGAGCATGGCGTGGTGTACGACCCCATCCGCAACGAGCTCTTCACCGCCAGCCGTGGCAGCGGCGCCTTCCTGAACGACCGCCGCATCCGCGTCTCCCGCCGCAACCGGCTCGCCGATGCGCTGCTGGGCACCGGCTTCCCCTACCGCAAGTTCGACCATGCGGATGCCTACTTGGCCACGTTCAAGGAACTGACGCAGAAGTCCGCCGGCATCCGCCGCCCGGGTGCAGCCGCGCTGGATCTCGCCTACGTGGCTTGCGGCCGGCTGGACGGCTTCTGGGAAATGGGGCTGGCGCCGTGGGACATGGCTGCCGGTACCTTGCTGATCCAGGAAGCGGGCGGCCTGGTTTCCGACTTCGCCGGCGAGGCCAACCACATGACCACCGGCAACCTCGTCGCCGGCACGCCCAAGGTGTTCGGGCAGTTGCTGCCCATCGTCCAGGCTTACCGGCCGGCCAATCTGCCGGCCTGACGAAGCGGGCCCCTGCATAGGGCCCGCGTGGCTTCAATGCCGGGCGGTCAGCGCGCCGACGTGCACATGGCGGCCGGAGCGCCCGCCCACCCGGGCAAGTACCGAGGGCGGCGTGCCTTCGGCAAACTCGATCAGGTAGCCAGCCACCATGCCATTGCGGTCCAGCTCCTGCCTGTCGTTGATCACCCAGCGCAGAACATCTTCCACGCCGATTCCCAGGGTCGCGGCCAGGATCTCGGCCTTGGCGTAGTCGCTGTCCGCGCGGGATTGGGGCTTGTCCATCTCAGACCTCCTTAGCGTGATTCAAGGGAAGGTCTGGGGGTGACTTCCCGACGGCGGGGAAATTCCCCGGCGCGCGAGAATAGACGCTGAACGGCGGGAAGCGGGCGCCGACACCCCGACAGGAAAGGTGAAGCGCATCACATATCATTCCCCGCCGCGCCGCGCGTGAGCAGCGGAAACCGCCCCGGCCCTGTGGCTGCCGCCCGCCGGTAATACAACAGCGCCAGAACATTTCGGATAAATCGGTTACAGCCGTGAAGAACAGCCAGCAGACATCCGCACGGGAACCCATCGAAAGCCACACGCCGATGATGCAGCAGTACCTGCGCATCAAGGAGCAGCACCCGGACACGCTGCTCTTCTACCGCATGGGCGATTTTTACGAACTCTTCTTCGAAGATGCCGAGAAGGCCGCCCGGCTGCTGGACATCACCCTGACCACGCGCGGCCAGTCCGCCGGGCAGCCGATCAAGATGGCCGGCGTGCCCTTCCATGCGCTGGAGCAATACCTGGCCCGCCTGGTGAAGCTGGGCGAATCGGTGGTGATCGCCGAGCAGGTAGGTGAGCCGGGCGCGACCAAGGGGCCGATGGAGCGCGCCGTCAGCCGCATCGTCACCCCGGGAACGCTGACCGACGCCGCGCTGCTGGACGACCGCCGCGACTCC
This sequence comes from Azoarcus indigens, assembly GCF_004361735.1. Taxonomy (GTDB): domain Bacteria; phylum Pseudomonadota; class Gammaproteobacteria; order Burkholderiales; family Rhodocyclaceae; genus Azoarcus; species Azoarcus indigens. The sequence goes on from NZ_SNVV01000021.1 coordinate 32,400, forward strand.
CTGCTGCTGGCCGCCAATCTGCATCGCGGCACGTTGGCGATGGCGTGGCTCAATCTTGCCAATGGCGACTTCCGGCTGATGGAGTGCCCGGCCGAATCGCTCCAGGCCCAGTTCGAGCGCCTGCGCCCGGCCGAAGTGCTGATTCCCGACGGCCTCTCCCTGCCGCTGCTGGAGACGCTCTCCCCGGCCCTGCGCCGACTGGCCGACTGGCAGTTCGATGCCGAGACCGGAGTGCGCCTGCTCACTGGCCATTTCGGCACCCGCGACCTCGCCGGCTTCGGCCTCGAAGGCCCTTCCCTGTGCCTGGGCACGGCGGCGGCACTGTATGAGTACGCCAAGGCCACGCAGCGCCAGAGCCTGGCGCACATCACCGGACTGACGGTAGAGCGGGAGTCGGAGTACCTGCGCCTGGACGCCGCCACCCGCCGCAACCTGGAACTCACCGAGACGCTGCGGGGCGAGTCCTCGCCCACGCTCCTCTCCCTGCTGGACAGCTGCGTCACCAGCATGGGCTCGCGCTGGCTGCGCCACGCGCTGCACCATCCGTTGCGCGAACGGCACATCCCGGAAGCGCGCCATGCCGCAGTGGCCGAACTCGTCGGCACTGGCGACGGCCGCTGCAACGACGCAGTCCGCGGCGCGCTGCGCGGCATCGCCGACGTAGACCGCATCACCGCCCGCATCGCTCTGCGCAACGCCCGGCCGCGCGACCTTTCCGCCTTGCGCGAAAGCCTGGTCCGCCTGCCCGAGCTCAGCATCGCCCTGGAGAGTACCGGCAGCCCGCTGTTGCTGCAGGTAAGGAATACGCTGGACGTTCCCGGCGCAGCGCTGGAACTGCTGGCGCGCTCCATCGCCGACGAACCCGCGGCCATGGTGCGCGACGGCGGCGTGATCGCCCCCGGCTACGATGCCGAACTGGACGAGCTGCGCGGCATCCAGAACAACTGCGGCGAATTCCTGCTCGCACTGGAAACCCGCGAGCGCGAGCGCAGCGGCATTGCCGGCCTCAAGGTGGAGTTCAACAAGGTGCATGGCTTCTACATCGAAGTCAGCCGCGCCAACGCCGAAAAAGTGCCGGACGACTACCGTCGCCGCCAGACGCTGAAGAACGCCGAGCGCTACATCACGCCGGAACTGAAGGCCTTCGAGGACAAGGCGCTGTCCGCCCAGGAACGCGCGCTGGCACGCGAGAAGATGCTGTACGAGGCCATTCTCGACCAGCTCGCCGAACACATCCCGACGCTGCAGCGCATCGCGCGCGCCCTCGCCTGCCTGGACGGGCTCGCCGCCTTCGCCCATGCGGCGGTGCGCTATGGCTATGTGCAACCCGGCTTCGCCGATCAGCCCGGCGTCAGCATCAGCGGCGGCCGCCACCCGGTGGTAGAACGGCAGGTCGAAAATTTCATCCAGAACGACTGCAGGCTGGCCGCCACCCGCCGCATGCTGATGATCACCGGCCCGAACATGGGCGGTAAATCCACCTTCATGCGCCAGGTGGCACTGATCTGCCTGCTGGCGCACGTCGGCAGCTTCGTGCCGGCGGACGCGGCGCGGCTGGGGCCGCTGGATGCCATCTTTACCCGCATCGGCGCCTCCGACGACCTCGCCTCCGGCCGCTCCACTTTCATGGTGGAGATGACCGAGGCGGCCGCCATCCTGCACGGCGCCACCGAGCACAGCCTGGTGCTGATGGACGAGATCGGCCGCGGCACCTCGACCTTCGATGGCCTCGCCCTCGCCTTCGCCATCGCCCGCCAGTTGCTGGAGAAGAACCGCAGCCTGACGCTGTTCGCCACCCACTACTTCGAACTGACCCGACTCAACGGCGAATACCCGGAATGCGCGAACGTGCACCTGGACGCGGTGGAGCATGGCCACCGCATCGTCTTCCTGCACGCACTGGAGGAAGGCCCTGCCAGCCAGAGTTACGGTATCGAGGTGGCGGCGCTGGCCGGCATCCCCGCCAGCGTCATCCGCGACGCCAAGCGCCGCCTGCGCTCGCTGGAGAACCGGGAGATAGAGGCCGGCCCGCAGGCGGATCTCTTCGTCGGCCTGCCGGATCTTGAGCCGGAGCCGCTGTCCCATCCGGTACTCACCAGCCTGGCGGAGATCGACCCGGATGCGCTCACGCCGCGAGAGGCGCTGGAGCACCTCTACGCCCTGAAGCGGATGTCCTCATGAGCGGCACGCCCATCGATATCTCTGAAAGCAGTGGCGTGCGCTACCTGCACTTCGGCTCGGACTGGGTGCAGGGCGCGATGCGCATCCGCCGCCCCTATGACCTGGAACTGGCCTACACCCGGGAGATGATGGCCGGCCTGCTGCTGCGCGTCGATTCGGGATGGCCGCGGCGGGCACTGCTGATCGGCCTCGGCGCTGCGTCCCTGACCAAGTTCATGCACCGCCATTGCCCGCAATGCCGGATGGACGTAGTCGAGATCGAGCCAGCGGTGGTCGCCGCTGCCCGCCAGTTTTTCCGCCTGCCGGCGGAGGACGAGCGCCTGAGCATCCACATCGCCGACGGCGCCGAGCACATAGAGCGCTACGCCGGCGAACCCTACGACTACATCCTGGTGGATGGCTTCGACCGCAATGCCCGCGCCGGCGGCCTGGACACGCTCGCCTTCTACCAGGCCGCCCGGGACAAGCTCAGCGCCCAGGGGCTGCTTTCGGTGAACCTGTTCGGCCGCTCCAAGGGCTACAAAACCAGCCTGGGCCGCATCATCGAAACCTTCGCAGACAGGGCGCTGGCCTTCCCGTCCTGCGACAGCGGCAATGTCGTCGCCTTCGCGGCGACCGGAGAGGAAATCGCCCTGCCGATGGAGGAACTGCGCGGCAGGGCCAGCCGGCTCAAGCAGGACACCGGCCTGGATCTGCTGGCGACGGTAAGTCGCCTGGAGGCCGCCGGCAGCGTGCCCGGCGGGGTGCTGCGGCTGTAGGCGGCCGGGAAAGACTGAGGAGGTACGCCGGGAAGCGGCCCACGCGCCACCTCTGTCTCCACGCTTTCCAGGCAGGCCGATCAAACCCGGCTACCGGCGCACTTCAAGCGGCGGCCGCCTCCTCGGCCGGCGCCGGTTCCTTCCACAGGCACAGGCCCTTGTTGGCCTTCTCGATCTCGCCCAGCACCTTGTCGTGGCCAAGCAGTTCTTCGGCTGTGGCGCGCAGCACCTTCAGCGGCGGCCGCTCCATCGGCAGGCCGCCCTCCTCGACCACACCCGGCGCCGGCTCCTCGAGCGCCATGATCAGGCTCTCCTGGCCGCGCGTCATCGCCAGGTAGACCTCCGCCAGCAGTTCCGAGTCCAGCAAGGCGCCGTGCAACGTACGGTGACCGTTGTCGATCTCGTAGCGTTCGCACAGCGCGTCCAGCGATGCCTTCTTGCCGGGGTTCTGCTCCTTGGCCATGCGCAAGGTATCGATCACCTCGCGGCAGAGCACGTCCAGCTTGGGACGCTTGAGCAGGCTCAGTTCATGGTTGAGGAAGCCGACGTCGAAGCTGGCGTTGTGGATGATGAGGTCGGCGTCGCGCACGAACTCTTCGAACTCTTCGGCGATGGCCGAAAAGGTGGGCTTGTCCGCCAGGAATTCCTCGGTGATGCCGTGCACCGCGATCGCCTCGGCGTCGATGCTGCGCTGCGGATTGATGTAGACATGGAAATGCCGGCCGGTGAGGCTGCGGTTGAGCAGTTCCACGCAGCCGATCTCGATCACGCGGTCGCCGTTGCGCCAGTCCAGGCCGGTGGTTTCCGTGTCGAGCACGATCTGTCGCATGTGATCCCCTTGCTTGTTTCTGCTTGATCTTCGCCGGGAGCCGTTCAGGGCTCGACCGGCCGGCCGCTCTTGCGCGTCGCGTCCACGCCACGGCGCGCGAGCGCGTCCGCACGTTCGTTTTCCGGATGGCCATTGTGGCCGCGCACCCATAGCCACTTCACCTGGTGGGCGCTGGCCGCCTCATCCAGGGCCCGCCACAGGTCGGCGTTCTTCACCGGCTCCTTGGAAGCGGTCTTCCAGCCTCGCGCTTTCCAGCCGTGGATCCACTCGGAAATGCCTTTCTGCACGTACTGGCTGTCGGTATGCACCCGGGCGATGACCGGCCGCTTGAGTTGGCCCAGGGCGCGGATCACCGCCAGAAGTTCCATCCGGTTGTTGGTGGTCTGCGGCTCACCACCCCAGATCTCCTTCTCGTGCTCCCCTGAGCGCAGGATCGCGCCCCAGCCACCCGGGCCCGGGTTTCCGCTGCAGGCGCCATCGGTATAGATATCGACTTCTTCCATTCTCTTTTCCGTCCAACCTTTCTGGCCGCGCCAGTTCTTCTATTGTGTGGCGTCCTCGTTCCGCTGGGCGACGGTGGAAAGGCGTTTCGCGGTAGCGCGCTTCTCCCGCCAGTTCGGCATGATCACCCGCATGCCCTGCACCCGCTTCACACCCTGCAGCATGTAGCTGCCGCCACAGACCGGCCACCAGCGGTCGCCCGCCTTGTCCATGAAACGCCAGCGCTCCAACCACTTGGTACTGGTCACCGCCGGCGCGTAACAACCGAAACTGCCCGATTGCGTCTCGAAACCCAACAGGGTCAGCCAATCCTTCACTCGACCTACCGACAGGTACTGACCGCGCCAGGGATAACTCCCCTGCCCCCGCACCGCCAGCCGGCGGGCACCCCACAGGCTGAAGGGATTCAGCCCGGCGATGACCACGCTGCCTTCCGGTACCAGCACCCGCTCCACCTCGCGCAGAACCTGGTGCGGACGGGGGGCAAACTCCAGCACATGCGGCAGCACCACCAGATCCAGGCTGGCGGTGGCAAAAGGCAACGCATCCTCGAGCGCGAACACGCCCACCTCGCCGCTACGGCCACAGCGGAAGCGGAAGGGCATGCGGTTTGCTCTCAGGAAATCGATCTCGGGCAGACCGACCTGCAGGGCGTTGTAGCCGAAGATATCGGCCAGCAGGATGTCGAACTTGGCCTGCTCCCATTCGAGCAGGTATCGCCCCTGGGGTGTCGCCAGCCAGTCAGACAGGCTGAGGATTGACATGGATGGTCAGCGCTTCAAAATCGGGACTTATGGACGCCATTATCCCTCTTCCCGCCTTTCGCGATAACTACATCTGGCTTCTTCGTCGCGGCCGCCACGCTGTCGTGGTCGATCCGGGCGACGCAGCGCCTGTGCAGGCCTACCTCCAGGCCGAGGATCTGGCCTTGAGCGCGATCCTCGTCACCCACCACCATCCGGACCATGTCGGCGGCCTCGGCGAGCTGCTGGACGCTGCACCGCTTAGCGCCAAAGAAATACCGGTGTTCGGTCCCGGCCGGGAGAACATCGCCGGCGTGAACCGGCCGGTGATGGAGGGCGATACCGTCGTGCTGCCGGACCTGAAGCTTACGCTCGGCGTGCTGGACGTGCCCGGCCATACCGCCGGCCATGTCGCCTACTACGGGGAGACGCTGCTGTTCTGCGGCGACACGTTGTTCTCTGCCGGTTGCGGGCGCCTGTTCGAAGGCAGCCCGGCCCAGATGGCCGCCTCGCTGGCCAAGTTCAACGCCTTGCCAGCCGAGACCCGGGTGTATTGCACCCATGAGTACACCTTATCCAATCTGGCGTTCTCCCGCGCGGCCGAGCCCCACAACCCGGCGCGCGACGAATACGCCCACTGGTGCGAAGCGCAACGGGCGGGCGGCAAGCCCACCCTGCCCAGCACCATTGCCCGGGAACGCGCCATCAATCCCTTCCTGCGCACGCAGGAGGCCGGGGTGATCGCCGCGGTAACCCAGCATGCCGGGACGCCGCCGGCGGATGCGGTTGCCTGTCTGGCAGCGCTGCGGGCCTGGAAAGACGTCTTTTGAGGGACTCGCCCCTGCGGCGCATGAGGCGCAAGCACCCCGGCAGCCTCAGTGGCTGGCGAAGCTCTCGTAGTGGCGCAACTCAAGGCGGTTCCGTCCACCGTGCTTGGCCGCATAGAGCGCATCGTCGGCCGCCTTCAGCAGCGCAAGATAACCCTGGTCATCGCCCCGTGCCGGCTGCACCCAGGCCACCCCCACGCTAATCGTCACCACCGGCGCGGTGCTGGAGAAACGATGGGTGATGCGCAGGCTTTCCACCCCGTTGCGCATCGCCTCGGCAACACCCACCGCGCCTTCCGCGGCCGTGTCCGGCAGGATGGCAGCGAACTCCTCGCCACCATAGCGGGCGACCAGATCGGTCGGGCGGCGCAGGTTCTGCTCCAACGTCCGCGCCACCGCTTTCAGGCATTCATCGCCCACCTGGTGACCGTAACCATCGTTGAACTGCTTGAAGGCATCCACGTCCGCCACCAGCAGGGCCATCGAGCTCCCGGCCCGGGAGGCGCGCCGCCATTCCCGCAGCAGGGTTTCGTCGAAGCGGCGCCGGTTGGCGATGCCGGTCAGGCCATCGACCGAGGAAAGACGGGTCAGCTCCCGGTTGGCCTCGTCCAGCTTGCGGGTCAGCACCAGCAAGGAATAGCGCATCTGGGCGATGCGCTGCATCGCGCGCACCTTGGACTTCAGCACCATCTCCGAAACGGGCTTGGCGAGATAGTCGTCGCCCCCCACCTCGATGCCGCGCTGCAGATCCTCGTCGCTGGTCCGCGCGGTGAGGAAGATGATGGGCGTCCACTCGCCGTCGCGCTCCAGCTGGCGGATGCGGTGCGCCACCTCGAAGCCATCCAGCCCCGGCATGATGATGTCGAGCAGGATCAGGTCGGGCCGCTCGCGCTTGAACATCTCGATGCCCGTCTCGCCATTGCGCGCATGCAGCGCGGTCAGCCCCATCTTGGTGAGCTGATTGCACACGAGGGTGGCACTCGTGACCGTATCTTCGATGACCAGGGCTTTCATGGCGGGAAGCGGGACCTCGACCCCAAGGACTGCAGCCATCCTAACAAGGCGAATGGCGCCAAAAAGGGAAACTTGACACGCTGGCGCATGTATTGGGCCGGATTATAACTTTCGTTTGAGTCCTCATGACCAGTGAAAGTCGCCCCCTTGCTTCGACAAGACCCAAATTGACGCGAAAGCCGGCCGCTGGCTAGACTCTCCCGCTTTACGCAGCGCCCCCGGCCCGGTTTCCGCCATGGCGAAGTTCTTCGCGCCGCTCCTTCTCTCCCTCTCCGTACTGCTCTCCGGAGCATCGGTCTCCGCCCAGGAAACGTCGGCTGCACCGGCCGAGGCCATCGGTCTGCACGCCCCCAGCGAAATGACCAACGAGCCCCGGGTGCTGACGCTGGACCTGACACGCAACCCGAACGAGATCTGGGACCGCATCCGTCGCGGCTTCAGCATGCCCGATCTGGACAGCCAGCTGGTTGCCGACCAGCAACTCTTCTATCTCAACCGCCCGGGCTTCCTGAAACAGGTTTTCGCCCGCGGCGGCCGCTACCTCTACTACATCGTCGACGAACTGGAACGCCGTGGCATGCCCACCGAGCTGGCGCTGCTGCCCATGGTGGAAAGCAGCTACAACCCGCTGGCCTACTCGCCGGCGCACGCTTCCGGCCTGTGGCAGTTCATTCCCTCCACCGGCAAGAACTACAACCTCACCCAGGATTCCTGGGTGGACGAGCGGCGCGACGTGATCGCCTCCACCAACGCGGCACTCGACTATCTGCAGACCATCTACGAGATGCATGGCGATTGGCATCTCGCCCTCGCCTCCTACAACTGGGGCGAGGGCGCAGTGGCCCGGGCCATCCAGCGCAACGTGGACGCCGGCCTGCCGGCCGAGTACAGCCAGCTGCGGATGCCGGACGAGACGCGCAACTACGTACCCAAGCTGCAGGCGATCAAGAACATCGTCTCCCAGCCCGAACTCTTCCACTTCGAACTGCCCTACGTACCGAACGAAGCCAACTTCGTCGCGGTGGCCGCGCCTATCGGCACCGATCTGGCGGCGGCGGCGAAACTGGCCGGCCTGTCGCTGGAGGAGTTCCTGGCGCTCAACCCTTCGTTCAACCGCCCTGCCGTCACCCTGCCCGGCCAGACGCTGATCGTTCCCACCGAACGCGCGAGCCACTTCGAGGCCGGCCTGGAGCAACTCTCGGAAGACGGCAAGGGCTGGCGGGTGCATGAACTCGGCCCCGGCGAAAAGCTGGCCGCCATCGCCCAGCGCCACGATCTCACCCTCGCCCAACTGCTGCAGCTCAACGGCCTGAACGCCCGCAGCCGCGTCGGCGCCGGCTACTCCCTGCTGGTGCCAGATGGCGTGGACCCCAGCGGCGCACTGCAGGTCACCCGGCTGCTGCCAAACCGGCCGCAGGTGAAACTCACTGCGAACACCACCACACCGATCCGCAAGATTCCGACCACCCCGGCCAAGGCTCCCGCTTCGGGCAAGCCTGCCACCGCCCCGACCACAAAGGCGGCTGCAAACAAGAACACAGCGAAGAAGGCGACCACGTCGGCCAAGAGCGCTACACCCGCCAAGAGCAGTGCCAAGCCCGCGGGCAAGGCTGCGGCGCCTGCGGCCAAGGCCACGCCGCAGAAAAACAGCAAACCGGTTTCGGGGGCAACCAAGCCCCAACAGCAGCCCAAGAAACCCGCGGCAAAGTAATCCGCGGGCGTCTTACAAACGCTGCAGGGGCCAGTGGCAACTCACCGCATGACCGCTGTGCGACACAGTGGGAGTGGGATAGGTGACCCGGCAGATGTCGGTGGCCTGCGGACAACGCGGATGAAAATGGCACCCGGCGGGCGGCTTCAGGGGCGAAGGCAACTCCACCTCCGGCTTGGATATCTCGCCGGCGCTCGCCGCGGCGCCTCCTCCAGCCCCGCCCTCTCCATCCGCCTTGGGGACCGCCGCCAGCAACAGCCGGGTGTAAGGATGCGCCGGCGCCGCCAGCACCTGCTCCACCGCGCCATACTCCACGATGCGGCCGAGGTACATCACCGCCACCTCGTCGGCCAGGTAATCCACCACCCCAAGGTTGTGGGTGACGAAGAGATAGGCCAGCCCCTGCTCCTGCTGCAGTTCGCGCATCAGGTTCAGCAACTGGGCCTGCACCGACACGTCCAGCGCGCTGGTCGGCTCGTCGCACACCAGCACCCGCGGCGACACGGCCAGCGCGCGGGCAATGGCGATGCGCTGGCGCTGGCCGCCGGAGAATTCATGGGGATAGCGCCAGCGCATCGCCGCCTGCAGCCCCATGCGTTCCAGCAGCGCATCCACCCGCCGGGAGCGGGCCTCCGCGCTGTCGCCAACACCCAGGCTGGCCATGCCTTCCTCGATGATGTCGCCGATGCGCATGCGTGGATTGAGCGAAGCAAAGGGGTCCTGGAACACCATCTGCACCGCCTTGCGCATTTCCACCAGCGCCTTCTGCGGCTGCCCCACCATGTTCTCCCCGTCGAAGAACACCTCGCCGGCGGTGGGCTGGATCAGTTGCAGCAGAGCCTTCCCCACCGTGGTCTTGCCACAGCCGGACTCGCCGACCAGGGCCAGTGTGCGCCCTGGCACCAGGCTGAAGCTGACGCCATCCACCGCGCGCACCTGGCCCACCACCCGCTTGAGCACGCCCTTGCGCACCGGGAAATGGACCTTGAGATCGCGCACCTCCAGCACCGGCGCCTGCTGCTTGCGCGCAACCGCGGCGGCGTAGTTCGCTTCCCTGGTCTCCAACGCTCGCGGAATGCTGACGCCCTCGTACAGATGGCAGCGCACCCGCTGCGCACCCACGCTGGCCCAGTCAGGCGCCTCGTCGTCGCAGCGGTCGAAAGCCAGCGGGCAGCGCTCGACGAAGCGGCAGCCGGGGAAATCGCCATCCAGTACCGGCACGCTGCCCTCCGGCGCCTCCAGCGGCCCGCCGCGCTGGGCGCCCGAGGGCAGCGCGGCGAAGAGCTTGCGGGAATAGGGATGCAGCGGCGCGCGGAAGAAATCGTCCCGAGCGCCGGTTTCCACCAGTTGGCCGGCGTACATCACCCCCACCTGGTCAGCGCTGCGGGCGACCACGCCGAGGTCGTGGGTGATCAGCAGCATGCCCATGCCGCGCTCGGCCTGCAGGCGGGCGAGCAGATCCAGCACCTGGGCCTGGATGGTCACGTCCAGCGCGGTAGTGGGCTCGTCGGCGATCAGCAGCTCCGGCTCGCCGGCCAGCGCCATCGCGATCATCACCCGCTGCTTCATGCCGCCGGAGAACTGGAAGGGATAGTCCGCCGCACGCCTGGCGGCGTCCGGAATGCCCACCGCCGCCAGCAGGCGGACCACCTCGGCCTGGCGCGCCGCGCCCTCCAGACCGCGGTGCTGGGCCAGCACCTCGCCGATCTGGTCGCCTACGGTCATCACCGGGTTCAGGCTGGTGGCCGGTTCCTGGAACACCATGCCGATGCGCCCGCCGCGCACCGCGCGCATCCCCGCCTCCGACAGGCCCAGCAGATCGTCACCGCCCAGGCGGACCTGACCGGCGTGGATTCGGCCGCTTTCCGGCAGCAGGCGGGTCAGGGCCAGCGCCGTCATCGACTTGCCGCAGCCCGACTCACCGAGCAACGCAAAGGTCTCGCCGGCGGCGATGGAGAAATCCACGCCATCCACCGGATGCAGGCGCCGGGCCGGACTATCCAGCACGACATTGAGGTCCGCCACTTCAAGCAGGGCATTTTCAGCGCGAGGGGAAGCGCTCATCTGGATAGTCGAAAGGAAGGATTCAGAAGCTGACAGAGGCCGGATGCGACAGGGGCCGCTGTCGCGGCCCCCGGGGAATGCTCAGTGGTGGTGATGACCGCCAGGGCCATGCACGTGACCGTGGGTGATCTCTTCACTGGTCGCCGCGCGGACTTCGGCGACGGTGATGTCGAACACCAGCGCGACGCCGGCCAGCGGATGGTTGCCATCGACCACCACCTTGCCTTCGGCGATGTCGGTGACGCGGTAGAGGATCTCTTCCTCGCCGTCGTCGGTGACGCGCTCGAAAGACATGCCGACTTCGATGTTCTCCGGGAAGAGCTTGGCGTCTTCGACCAGCACCAGTTCCTCGTCGTAGTCGCCGAAGGCGTCTTCCGGTTGCAGCTTCAATTGCAGCTTGTCACCCGTCTTGCGGCCGTGCAGCGCCTCTTCCACCTTCGGGAAGATGCCGTCGTATCCGCCGTGCAGGTAAATCAGCGGATGCTGGCCATCGTCGATCATGTTGCCGTCCGGATCGCGGACGGTGTAGTTAAGCGTGACCACGCTGTTCTTTACGATTTCCGTTTGCATTGGATTCCAGTTCCTTGACGAGTTCGAATACCGCGGCGGCATGGCCGCGAGGCGTGACGTCGTAGAGCGCGTGCCTGAGCACGCCCTGCTTGTCGATGATGAAGGTGGAGCGCAGCACACCCATCTTTTCCACACCATCGACCACCTTGGGCCGCCAGACATGGTAGAGCCGGCACACTTCGGTGTCGGTGTCCGACAACAGCCTGACCGACAGCCCCTGCTCATCGCGGAACTCGGCGTGGGTCAGGCAATCGTCCGGGCTGACGCCCACCACCACGCAATCGTGGCGGGCGAACTCTTCCTCGTGATCGCTGAAGTCTGCGGCCTGCAGGGTGCATCCCGGCGTCTTGTCACGCGGGTAGAAGTAGAGAACCACATGGCGCTTGCCCTTCTCGGTAGCGAGATCGAAATCCGCCATGTCCGCGTCGGGCAAAGAAAACGTGGGTGCGATGTCTCCGCTTTGCAGCATGGGCTCCCCCTGACGTAGCGGCGATTCTAGCGGAGAGGCTGGGCGAACACTACCTGGAAGCGCTGCAGGACTGGACGGCACGGCATCCTCCTTTTCGACGGACCGACGCTCCGGTGGAACGCCTCGTCCATTACGAATAGTTCAGATGCACGCCGGGCTCAAGCAGGCTTGCACATTCCTTCCCGCCGCTGCGCCTTTCGCCTGATGCCCGCCCGTCGCCACCGCTTTGCCTTCCCTTGAAGCCCGGGGCTGTTTAAAATTACAGCTCTACACGGAGATCGTCATGAGCGCTCGCAGCGAGCACCTTACCCCCAGGCAGCAGGAAATCCTCGACTTCATCCGCCAGAGCATAGAGCACGACAGCCGCCCCCCCACCCGGGCGGACATCTGCGCCGCCTTCGGCTTCCGCTCGCCCAATGCCGCCGAAAGCCATCTGCGCACGCTGGCGGCCAAAGGCGCCATCCTGCTGGAGGACGGCCGGGCGCGCGGCATCCGCCTCGTGCAACAGGCGCTGGGTCTGCCCCTGGTCGGCCGGGTAGCCGCCGGCAGTCCCATCCTCGCCGCCGAGCATGTGGAACAGCACTACCAGCTAGACCCCGCCCTGTTCTCTCCCCGCGCCGACTACCTGCTGCGGGTGCGGGGCATGAGCATGCGCGACGCAGGAATCCTCGACGGCGACCTGCTGGCGGTGCATCGCGCCGCCGAGGCCCGCAACGGCCAGATCGTGGTCGCCCGGCTGGAGGATGAGGTCACCGTGAAGACGCTGCAACGCAAGGGCGCGGTGGTGGAGCTCCTGCCCGCCAACCCGGATTACCAGCCCATCGTCGTCGATACCCGGCATACCCCGCTGGTCATCGAGGGCATCATGGTGGGCCTGATCCGCAAGGACCACTGAGGGCTGCCACCGCCCTCCTCTCCCAGCCGCCGGCCGCGCACATCATGGGTCTCGCCCTCGCCAGGAGCGCCAGCGCGAACCCCACCGTCGACGTTGCCGGCCGACTCGCCACCGGCCTGGTCTGGCAGGCCAGCCGCATGGCGCGCGGCAGCGGGCCGGTACGCCCCACCGGCTTCGCCGCGCTGGATGCGGAGCTGCCCGGCGGCGGCTGGCCGGCTTCGGCGCTGATCGAACTGCTGGTCGCACAGCCGGGCTGCGGCGAACTCGGCCTGCTGCTCCCCCTGCTCCGGCAGACGCCCGACGACCGCTGGCTGGCCTGGATCGCGCCGCCCTTCATCCCCTATGCGCCAGCGCTGGCGGCAGCCGGCGTGCCGCTGTCCCGGCTGCTGCTGATCACGCCTTCCAGCGCGGGCGAGATTCTCTGGGCCACCCGCCAGGCAGTGGCTTCCGCCGCCTGCGCCGCGGTGCTGTGCTGGCCGCAGCGGGCGGATACCGCCGCGCTGCGCCGGCTGCAATTGGCGGCCGAGGAGTCGGCCACGCCGCTCTTCCTCTTCCGGCCGGAGAACGCCGCCCGCCAGTCCTCTCCCGCCAGCCTGCGGCTGGCCCTGAGCCCGGCCGGCAAGCATCTGCGCGTCGACATCCTGAAACGCCGCGGCCCACCAACCGCCGCACCCCTCTTGCTTCCCCTGCGCGGCGACGACCTCGCCGTGCCGCCTTCCGATGTTATGGCTCGCCCTGATCCTGCCCCAGCTGCCCTTGCAGGTCTTTGCTCGCGGTAGCGCGGAGCCTGGCCTGCTGACGGTGACCGAGGGCGCACCCGGCCGGCGCATCTGCGCCGCCAGCCCGCAGGCCCGCGCGCTCGGCGTGAAACGCGGCCAGCGCCTGGCCAGCGCGCTGGCTGTCGCGCCCGCGCTGCAACTGCGGGAGCGCAATCCGGAACTGGAGGAAGCCACCCTGAAGGAGGTGGCTGACTGGGCCGGCGCCTACACACCGCAGCTCAGCTTCTGCCCACCGGACGGCTTGCTGCTGGAGATCGGCGCCAGCCTGCGCCTGTTCGGCGGCGAATCCAGCCTGCGCGAAAGCCTGCTCGCCGGGCTGGCCGCGCTGGGGTTGCATGCGGTGGCCGCCACCGCACCGACACCGCTGGCCGCGCGCTGGCTGGCACGCGCCGGCCGCGGCGGCGCGCCCCTGCCGCCCGACTGGCGCGGCATGCTGGACGAACTGCCGCTGGCGGTGCTCCTGGACGGCAGCGACGTCGCCGGCCACAACCTGGAGCTGCTGGCCGGCATCGGCGCCCGCACGCTGGGCGACATCCGCCGCCTGCCCCGCGCCGGTCTCGCCCGGCGGGACGCCGCCGCCGTCACCCATACGCTCGCTCTCGCCTATGGCGAAACGCCCGACCTGCGCTCCGCCTACCAGCCGCCGCCACGCTTCGAGCACCGGTTGGTCATGCCCTCGCCCACCATCGCGGTCGAACCCCTGCTGTTCGCCGCCCGCCGGCTCTTCGCCAGTCTTTCCGGCTGGCTCGCCGCCCGGCAGGCCGCGGCCGATCATTGCCGGCTGGTGTTGATGCACGAACATGGCGAGGACACCGTGGTGGACATCGTCACCGGCGCCCCCAGCCGCGACCAGGACCGCCTCGGCCTGCTCGCCCGCGAGCGGCTGGCGGCGCTGAGCCTGCCGGAGCCGGTGGTGGAGTTGCGCCTGCATGCGGATGCCCCCTCGCCGCTGGCGCCGCGTTCCGACGATCTGTTCGGCGATCCCGGCACCGCGCGGGAGAGCGCCCGCCTGCTGGTGGATCGCCTGCGGGCGCGGCTGGGCGAGGACAGCGTCCGCCAGCTTCGTCCGCTGGCCGAGCATCGCCCCGAGCGGGCCTGGGGGACGGAACCGCCGGCGGATGCCCCGCGCGCGGAGCGCGGCATGCCACCGTTGCCGACCCAGCAGCGCCCGCTATGGCTGCTGCCACAGGCACGCCGCCTGCAGCCACAGGGCAAGGCCGCCGATGCCACGCCCGGCGAAGGCTTCCGCCTGCTCTCCGGCCCGGAGCGCATCGAGAGCGGCTGGTGGGACGAAGCCGGCATCCGCCGCGACTACTACCAGGCGCTGGACGCGCAGGGCGCGCGCTGCTGGCTGTACCGCGAACTCGACCCGCCCTGCGACTGGTACTTGCATGGTTACTTCGCCTGAACGCCGGCCCCACCTGCCGCAGCCTCGAGCCAACCTAAGCTCGCACCACTCGGGGGCGTAGTACACTCGCCGGCCGCGCCGGAACCGGCTGCGGCTCCTTTCCTCCCTTGCGACCGTCCCCATGACCACCGCCTCCCCGTCCGCCCCCGCCCGCCTGCCCGGCGATGCCAGCCGGCGCCGCGCCCGCAACGCCCTGCTGCTGTTCGTTGTCGCCCTGCCGCTGTCGATCTGGCTGTTCGGCTCGGCCGAAGTGCTGTGGACCGGCATCATGCCGCTGGAAGGCGCCACCTTCATGGGTGCCGCCACCGCCTTCGGCGCCGCGCTTGCCCTCGCGCCGCTGCTGTGCCTGATCGGTTTCCTGGTCGCGCTGTGGTGTGGCGTGGAGAGCGTCTACCAGGCGCGCGACAAGCGCACGCCAGCGCTGGACAAGTTCATCGTCGGCCTCGGCTTCCTGATCTGGTTCCTCCCGGCGGTGGCCACCCTGGCGACCATCGTGGACGCACTGCTGAAGGGCCGGGTGCATTTTCCCAGCCCCTCGCGCGATTACTTCCTCGCCACCGATCCGATTCCCTACTGGCAGGGCATAGGCTTCCTGATCCTCGCCACCGGCCTGTTCGCCTTCCTCGCCTGGCGCTACTGGCGGCCGAAGCTGCAGCGCAAGGGCTGAACTCCACCGGCCGCCGTTCCCCGATGTCCGCTCCCGAGTCCTTCTCCACCGTCGCCCGGCGGCTGTTCCATCACGCCTGGCCGGTGCTGGTCGCCCAGGTGCTCTCCATCGGCATGATGGTGGCGGACACGCTGATCGCCGGCGCCTACGGCACCGCCGACCTGGCGGCGGTGGCAGTAGGCGGCGGGCTCTATGTCTCGGTGGTGATGCTGCTGGTCGGCATCCTGCAGGCGGTGGCGCCCACCATCGCCCACCATTACGGCGCCGGCCGCATGGCGGAGATCGGGCCGACGCTGCAGCAAGGCTTCTGGCTGGCCGCCATGCTGGCCCTGCCCGGCACGCTGATGCTGGCGCAGCCCGGCATGCTGCTGGAACTCGCGCGGGTGCCGGCGGAGGTGGCGGAAAAGGCGGCCGATTACATGATGGCGACTGCCATCGGTCTGCCGGCGGTGCTGCTCTACCGCACCTTCTACGCCTTCAACAACGCGGTGGGCCGGCCGCGGGTGCTGATGACGATCAGCTTCGTCACCACCACCATCCATGTGCCGCTGGCCTGGGCGCTGACCCACGGCCACCTCGGTTTCGCACCGCTGGGCGGCGCCGGCTGCGGGCTGTCCACCGCCATCGTCTGCTGGCTGGCGCTGCTGTGCGGCCTCGCCTACCTCGTCCGCAACCCGGCCTACCAGCGCTACCGCATCTTCACCGCCTGGCAGCCGCCGCGGCTGCAGGCGCTGGGGGCACTGCTGCGGCTGGGCGTGCCGATGGGCTTCTCCACCTTCATCGAGATCACCTCCTTCACCCTGATCGCGCTCTTCGTCGCCCGCCTGGGCGCGCAGGCGGTGGCCGGGCACCGCATCGTCGCCAACCTGGCGGCGCTGATCTACATGCTGCCGCTGTCGATGTCGATCGCCACGCTGGTGCTGGTGGGCCAGGCGGCGGGCGCCGGCGACTGGGCCCGGGCGCGGGCGACGATACGGGTGGCGCTGCTGATCACCGCCGGCCTGGCAGGCGGCATCGGCCTGCTGCTGTGGCTGGCGCGGCAACCGGTGATCGCGCTGTCGTCGGCGGACGAGGGCGTGCGGGCGGTGGCGCTGGGCTTGATCGTGTTCATCTGCGTCTATCAGCTCTTCGACGCGGTGCAGACGGTGGCTTCCCACGCCCTGCGCGGCTACAAGATCACCTTCGCCCCCATGCTGCTGCACACGCTGTGCTTCTGGGGCGTGGGCCTGGGCTGCGGCTACTGGCTGAGCTTCCACGCGCCCTGGCGGGTGGCAGCGCCCAGCGTGGCCGGCTTCTGGGAGGCCGGCGTGCTGGCGACCCTGCTTGCCTCCCTGTTGTTCGGCGCCTTGCTGCGGCAGGTAACCCGCCGGCTGGGCCGCGCCGCGGCCTGAATGCCCGGTAGCCCGCCGCAGGCAGCGGGCGCTGGCCAGCTCGAATCTCAGAACAGCTCGTTCACCCGCTCCGGTGGCCGGCCGACCACCGCCTTGTCGCCCCGGACGATGATGGGGCGCTCGATCAGGATGGGGTGGGCGACCATCGCGTCCAGCCAGCCTTCGTCGTCCAGCTGCTTGCCGGCGTAGTGCTCCTTGAACACCGCCTCGCCCTTGCGCAGCAGCGCCTCCGGCTTCATGCCCAGCTTGGCCAGCAGGCCGCGCAGCTCGTCCTTGCTCGGCGGCGTCTTCAGGTACTCGATGACTTCGGGCGTGACGCCCTTCTCCGCCAGCAGCGCGCAGGCGGAGCGGCTCTTGCCGCAGCGGGGGTTGTGGTAGATGCGGATGTCGCTCATCGGGAAGCTCCTGGGTATCGAAAGAGGAAACAGTTGCGTGGCCGGGCGCGGCGTCACGCGCCCAGCCAGCCCTTGCGCAGGCGCCGCGCCGCTGGCGTGGGCTTGTCCGCGAGGGTGAGCTTGATGCTCTCGGCCGGCGCGGCGGCCAGCGTCAGCTCGAAGCGCATCAGCTCGTCGCGGCGGAAGGCGTGGAGCTCGATGCGCTCGCCCGGCTGGCGGCGGGCCAGCATGGCCTCCACCGCCGCCACGCTGCCGGCCTTCAGGCCATCCACCGCGACCAGCACGTCACCCGCCGACAGCCCGGCCGCCTGGGCCGCGCCGCCGTCGTAAACGTTCGCCAGCTTCACCTCGCCGCTGCCGGCCAGCTTGGCGCCCAGCACCGGCGCGGCGGCGGCCTCGCCCTTGTAGCCCACGCCGAAGCCTTTCAGCAGACGGGCCAGCGGCAGGTCGTCGGTGCCTTCCACCGTCTTGCGCAGCCAGGCGGCCAGCGCATCGCCGCCGATTTCGGCGACCGCGGCGTAGATGCCGTCCTCGGCCACGCCCTGCCCGGTCTGACCGTGGCGCCGCCACAGCAAGCGCATCACGTCGTCCAGGCTGCGCTTGCCGGTGCTGGCCTCGCGCAACTGCAGGTCCAGCGCCAGCGCGATCAGCGAGCCCTTGGCGTAGTAGCTGACGATGGCGTTGGGGGCGTTCTCGTCCTGGCGGTAATACTTGGTCCAGGCGTCGAAGGAGGATTCGGCCACGCTCTGCTTCAGGCGGCCAGGGCCGCGCAGCACGGCGGACACCGTCTTGCCCAGCAGGCCGAGGTAGTCCTCCGCCGGCAGCACGCCGCTGCGCACCAGGGCGAGGTCGTCGTAATAGGAGGTGAAGCCCTCGAAGGCCCACAGCAGGCGGGTGTAGTTCTCCTGCGAGAGATCGTAGGGGGTGAAGGCGGCAGGCTTGATTCGCTTCACATTCCAGGTGTGGAAGTACTCATGGCTGCACAGGCCGAGGAAGGTCTTGTAGCCGTCCGGCAGGCCCTTCATGCCGGGCCAGGGCAGATCGCCCCGGCTGGCAATCAGCGCGGTGGAGGCGCGGTGCTCCAGGCCGCCGTAGCCGTCGCCGACGATGAGGGTGAGGAAGGCGTAGTAGTCCATCGGCGCCGGCGCGCCGAAGAGTTCGATCTGCCAGTTGCAGACGCGCTCCAGGTCTTTGGCCAGGCGGGCGGTGTCGCAGTCGTGACGGCCGGTGAGCACGATGTCGTGGCGCACGCCGCCGGCCTCGAAGTGGGCCAGGGTATAACGGCCCATCTCCACCGGGTGGTCGATCAGCTCGTCGTAGTTCGCCGCGCGGTAGAGGCCGAAGCCATAGGCCTTGGCCGCGCCGCGCTCGCCGGCGGCACGCGGCAGCGCGGTCGCCACCTTCCAGCCCTTGGCGGCGGTGGCCGGCGGCGGCTGGATGTCCACCAGGCAGGGCGAGGCCAGTTGTCCTTCCACCGCCAGAAAGACGCTGGTGCCGTTGAAGAAACCGTGGGTCTGGTCGAGGTGGGCGGCGCGCACCGAGAGATCCCAGGCATAGACCTCGTAGTGCAGCGTCAGCGTCTTGCCGGCGGCTACCGGGGCCGCACGCCAGCTGTGCTTGTCCAGCTTTTCCAGCTTCACCGCCTTGCCGCCGGCCTCGGCGCGCAGGCTGACGATGTTGCGGGCGAACTCGCGGATCATGTAGCTGCCCGGAATCCAGGCCGGCAGGCTGAAGCGCTGGCCGGCGGGGTCCGGCTGCGCCACCGCGCAGCTCACTTCGAACAGATGGGCCTCGGGGCGGGCCGGACGGATGACGTAGCGAATCGGGGCGGCAGCGCTCATGGACCAGGACCTGTGGGCAAAGACCGCGATTCTAGGCGCTCCGCAGCCGCCGCCTCAAACCCGCTGCCCGATTTTCGGGCAACCCGCACCCCGCCTTTGCGCTCAAGGCAATAGCCGCTTCCCCCACACCTTATCCACAGGGCCATCCACGGCGGCTGGGGAAAACCGGGTACATCGCAGCGCACTTCGCCTGCGGAGAAGTCTTTCCAGGCCGTGCCCGTTTTTTAGGCAGCGGCACGGAAACCTTTATAAACAGCGCCTTGAATCGCCTCGCCACAGGTTTTCCACAGCCTCACCCACGGTGGGCGGGGACAACTTCCACCGCCCTTTCACACCCTAGCCGGCTGTGGCGGCAACATCTGTATGAGTATACAGTCATTGCCGCCATGGTCGATTACGCCGAACTCCACTGCCTCTCCAACTTCAGCTTCCAGCGCGGCGCCTCCCATCCGGAGGAGCTGGCACAGCAGGCGGCCGCCTACGGCTACCGGGCGCTGGCGATCACCGACGAGTGCTCGCTGGCCGGCGTGGTACGGGCCTACCGGGAGATCGACAGCAAGCAGTTGCCGTTGCAACTCATCGTCGGCAGCGAGATCGCGCTGGAAGACGGCCCTCGCCTGGTACTGCTGGCCACCGACCGCCAGGGCTATGGCGCCCTCTCCCGCCTGATCAGCCGCGGCCGGCGGGCGGCGGAGAAAGGCAGCTACAGCCTGCGCCGGGAAGACCTCGCCCCCGGCCTGCCCGGCTGCCTCGCGCTGGTACTGGCGCCAGCGGGCGTGCCGGACGCCGGGCAGCTGGTGGAAGCCTGCCGGTGGACGCGCAACCGTTTCCCCGATGCCAGCTGGCTGGCGGTGGACCTGCCGCTGGACGGGCATGAGCGGCCCCGGCTGGCGCTGCTGCAGGCGGTTGCGGCGCAGGCCGGCGTCCCGGCGGTCGCTGCCACCGGCGCGCTGATGCACGAGGCCGCCCGCCGGCCGCTGGCGGATGTGCTCGCCGCCATCCGCCTGCACATCCCGGTGGCCGAGGCCGGCTACCGACTCGCCGCCAATGGCGAACGCCGCCTGCATGAGCGGGCGGCACTGGCGCAACGCTATCCCGCCGCCCTGCTGGCGGAAACGCTGGCCATCGCCGGGCGCTGCCGCTTCAGCCTGACCGAGCTGCGCTACGAGTATCCGGAGGAGCTGGTACCACCCGGGGAAAGTGCCGCCTCCTGGCTGCGCCGGCTGGTCGAGGGCGGGCTGGCGTGGCGCTATCTCGATCCTTCCATGGGCGAGCGCTCGGCGGTCGCCTCCCCCATCCCGCCGGGCATGCCCAGCCCGCCACTGGCCGGGGCCGACCCCGCGCCGCCAGGCGTCCGCCAGCAGGTGGAACAGGAGCTGGCGCTGATCCGGGAGCTGGGCTACGAGGCCTACTTCCTCACGGTGCATGACATCGTCCGCTACGCCCGCAGCCAGGGCATCCTGTGCCAGGGGCGCGGCTCGGCGGCGAATTCGGTGGTGTGCTGGGCCCTGGGCGTCACCGAGGTATCGCCGGAAACCGGCAACCTGGTGCTGGAGCGCTTCATCTCGCGCGAGCGCAACGAACCGCCGGACATCGACGTCGATTTCGAACACGACCGCCGCGAAGAGGTCATCCAGTACATCTACCGCAAGTACGGCCGCGAACGCGCCGCGCTGGCCGCCACCGTGATCAGCTACCGCGCCCGCAGTGCGCTGCGCGACGTCGGCCGCGCGCTGGGCTTCGGCGAGGCGCAGATCGAGCGCCTGTGCCGCGACCATTTCTGGTTCGACGGCAGCGAGATCCAGGCGGAGCGCCTGCGCGACGCCGGCCTGGACCCGGACAGCCCCATGGTGCACAGGCTGGCGGCGCTCACCACCGAGCTGATCGGCTTCCCCCGCCATCTCTCCCAGCATGTGGGCGGCTTCGTCATCGCCCGTGGCCGGCTGGACGAACTGGTGCCGATCGAGAACGCCGCCATGGCCGACCGCACGGTGATCCAGTGGGACAAGGACGACCTCGACACCCTGGGCCTGCTCAAGGTGGACGTGCTGGCGCTGGGCATGCTCACCGCGCTGCGCCGCAGCCTGGAACTGGTGGGTGCCTGGGAAGGCCGGCGGCTGACGCTGGCGGACATTCCGAAAGAGGAAAAGGCGGTCTACGACATGCTTTGCAAGGCCGACGCCATCGGCGTCTTCCAGGTCGAGTCCCGCGCCCAGATGACCATGCTGCCGCGCCTGCTGCCGCGGGCGTTCTACGACCTGGTGGTGGAAGTCGCCATCGTCCGGCCCGGCCCCATCCAGGGCGGCATGGTCCATCCCTATCTGGAAGCGCGGGCCCGGATCAGGCGTGGAGAAGACCCGCTGGCCGATCTGAAGGAGAAGATCCGCCCAGTGCTGGAACGCACCCATGGGGTGCCCATTTTCCAGGAGCAGGTCATGCAGCTGGCGATGGTGGCTGGCGATTTCACCGGCGGCGAGGCGGACGACCTGCGTCGCTCCATGGCCGCATGGCGCCGCAAGGGCGACCTGAAGCGCTATGAAATCAAACTCATGCAAGGCATGGCCAGGAACGGCTATTCAGAAGAATTTGCCACCCGCCTGTGCCAGCAGATCCAGGGCTTCGGCAGCTACGGTTTTCCCGAATCCCATGCCACCAGCTTCGCCATCCTGGTCTATTTCTCCGCTTGGCTGAAATGCTTCCACCCGGCCGCCTTCCTCTGTGGCCTGCTCAACAGCCAGCCGATGGGCTTCTACTCGCCCTCGCAGCTGATACAGGACGCCCGCCGCCACGGCGTCGAGGTGCTGCCGCCGGACGTCCGCATCAGCGACTGGGACTCCACGCTGGAAGCCCTGCCCGCGCCGGCACCCGCCAAACCAGCGGTGCGCCTCGGCCTGCGGCAGATACGCGGCCTCGGCGAGGAGGCCGGCCAGCGCATCGCCGCCGCCCGCCGCCAGGCCGTACCGAGTTCGGTGGACGATCTCGCCATCCGCGCCCGGCTGACGGCGCTGGAGCTGCGCCATCTCGCTGCCGGCGGCGCCTTCGCCGCCCTGGCCGGCCATCGCCGCCAGGCCTTGTGGCAGGCTGCCGGCAGCGCCCCGCTGCCCGGCCTGCTGGCGCAGGCGCCCGGCCGCGAGATCCAGACCCCGCTGGCAGCACCTACGGAAGCGGAGGAACTGCTGGCCGACTATGCCCGCCTCGGTTTCACCCTGGGTCGCCATCCGCTGGCCCTGCTGCGGGAGACACTGCGCCGCCAGCGCTTCCTCAGCGCCAGCGACATCGCCGGCAGCCCGGACCGCATGCTGGCGCGCGGCGCCGGCATCGTCACCTGCCGCCAGCGGCCGGGAACCGCCAAGGGCACCTTGTTCGTGACGCTGGAGGACGAGACCGGCTTGATCAACGTCATCGTCCATCCCGAGCTCATCGAGCGCCAACGGCGGGAAATCCTCGGCGCCCGCCTGCTCGGCGTCTATGGCCAGATCAGCAAGCAGGGCCAGGTCGTGCAGCTGATCGCCAACCGGGTGGTGGACCACTCCGCCCTGCTTGGCCAGTTGGATACCCGCAGCCGGGATTTCCATTGAGCCGCTTCAGCCGCCTCACCCCGCCAGCGGCACGGGCTCCGGCAGCGGCAACTCATCACCCTGCTTGATCATGAAAACCTGGTAATGCACCGCCTGGGCAAGCAGGCGCAGGGCGCGCACGCTTACCAGCCGCTGGCCGTCGGCCAGCAGGAACTCGCGCTGTGGCTGGAAATGGCGGCCCGGCATCAGCAGTACCCGGCCACGGCGCAGGCGCAGCGCCATCTGGTAGCGGCCGTTGGGATGCGAGATCACCGGCATCACCCTCACCGCCTCCGCCTGCGCGCCGACGAACTCGACGCCGCAACGCAGCTGCAGCCCCTCGCCGGAGAAGCCGACCCAGCGCACCAACCCGGGCCGCCAGGCACCGCCAGCCTCACGCAGCATCACCAGCTCGCCCGCGCGCAGCGGCTGCTGCGGCGCCTCGCCTTCCAGCTGCACGCCGGAACTGCTCTCGTTGCACACCTGCAGCATCGCCGGCGTTTCATCTTCTCCGGCGCCCTCCAGCTCCAGCGGTAGTCCCTGGAAGGCCAGCGACGCCTCGCCCGCCTCTGCCTGCAGTGCCCGCCAGCAATGCGCCAGGCCCACCCTCAACTCCACTTGCATCAAGCGCAACTGGCGCCGGCGCGGGTGACGCCGCCGCGGCGGACTCAGCCATTCCCGCTGCAAGCGCAACAGCAACTGCAACTCCTGGGGAGAGGCGAACTCGCCGTTCTGCAGCGTCGCCATCCGTGCGCTCAGGGCGCGGCTCACCGGTGCCAGATCCACCAGCCACCAGCTCGCCTCGGCGCCGCCGACTGGCAGCTCATCCACGAACTGCGGCGGCAGATCGGCGTCATCGCGGAAAACGAAGGCACCCGGAATGTCCGGCACATCGCGGATGCGCTGCAGGCGCAAGCCGGGCGCCTCGCGCTCCACCAGCGCGATCAGGTTCTCTATCCATTGCGGGTCCAGCCGATTGGCCGCGTTCATGCCCAGCAACAGGATGCGACGGTACAGCTCGCCCAGCCGAGCACCGTCGCTGCCGCCGCCATCCGGCTTGCGATAACGCTCCCACCCCTGTTCGGCGATGCAGGCGAAAAGCTGGTGGCAATCGCGCCAGAAGCCGTCCGGCAGGGCGCTGTAGCTGCGCGCATGGGCACACTGCAGGCGCCAGGCGCTGAGCAGCGCACCCGCCAGCGCCTGGCGCACCGGGCTGCGCCGGAAGAAGCGGCCCGCGTCGCGGCCAAGGTCCACCGCCACCCGCTTGTAACTGGTGTGTAGGCAAAGCAGCAGTTGCTGCGCCAGCACCGCCGCATGGCGTGCCGCCAGCACCGAGGCCGCGGGTCCGGCACGCGCGGCGTCCAGCAGCGGCGGCAGCACGCTCTGCAGAGCGTGTTCATGCTGTTGCAGCATCTGCAGGCGGGCTCCGGGGTCGGCGGTGAACATCACCGGCGCTTCCAGCGCGTCGAGCAGTTCCATGCCGTCGACGATATGCGCCGACTCCCTGCCGCCGTAAGCCGGCGGCATCGCCACCCCATCCTCGTCCAGCAAGGGCTGTCTGGTCAGCGAAGCCAGGTTGAGTCGAATCATGATGGCGCGGCTTCCGGTTACGGCGGGATTTCCTGCAAAGGAAAGGGCGACCACCGCCGGCGATACTTAATCCGGCCGTGGTCGCCCCAGACCGCGGCCGGGAAAGCGACCGCTGTCGCAGCTGCAGCGGTGCCTACTTCTTGCTCTTGCCCTTGGGTACCACCGGCAGCGCATTCAGCAGCGCCAGCAGTTCGCCCTTACCGCGCGTCGCCAGCAGGCTCAGGCCGGCGCGCAGCAATTCGGACTTGGTGCTCTCGCGGCCGGCCTTCAGCAGATCCGCCCGCAACTGCTTGAGCTGCGCATGCTCATGCTTGGGCAGGGAGAAAGAATCCCGCACCACTTTCTCCCGCTTGCCCGCCTTGCCAGCCTTGGCCTTGTCAGCCGGCTTGGCCTTTGTGACCACGCCCGCCTCCGCGGCCTGCGCCTTGACCGGGGTGGCGGGCTGCGGCCTGGCAACGCCTGCAGTCTTGACCACCTTGCCGCTCTTCGCCGAGGCCCCTGCAGACGTAGATGCCTTCTTGGCCGTGCTGGTGGAAGCGGCGGGCTTCTTCACTGCGGCAGCCTTGCCCGCGGTGGCAGCCGCAGTGACCGGCTTGCCCACGGCGGCGGCAGCCTTGGCGCCATTGCCGGAGGCTGCCTTGGCTGGCGCCGGGGCAACCGGGGCAGCCGTTTTGGATCCAGGTGTCGACGTGGCTTGAACCGCGGGTTTCACCGCCGGCTTGCCCTCGGCGCCGTTGGGCCGCGCCTTCGCCGCCCGGGGCGCCGGCTTGGAGGAGGCTCCGGCAGCGGGCTTGGATGAAGTCTTGGAGTTGGGTTTCGCGGCCGGCGTGGCGGCAGCCGTGGAAGGGAGCTTGGGCGTGGCCTTGCTCGCGGGCATCTTGGAGGCTGCCGGTTTTGCTGCGCTACGCCCGCCCGTGGCAGGCTTGCCTGCGGCGGGCTTGGCCGGGCTGGCTTTGGCCGGCACGGCTGTGGTCGCCGCCTTCGTCCCCGCAGCTTTGACCGCCACTGCAGCGGCAGGCTGAGCCGCAGCCGGCGGCCTCACCTGGCCGGCCTCCACAGGCTTGGTTCCTGCACCCTGGACCGCAGCATCCGCCGCCTTGGCCGCTGGCGCCCCCGCCTTCGCTGTGGCCGGCTTGCCCGCCGCCTTTGCTGTGGCCGGCTTGCCCGCCGCCTTCACTGCCGCATCCGCCTTTGGCGCAGCAGGCCTGGGGCTGGCCGGCCGCTTCTTCGCGGTCGCGGTGCCCGCCTGCTTGTCCTGTCCTGCGGCCTGCTCCGCCGCCTTGCCATTCTCCGCTGCCATGTCAGCTCTCCTGTGATTCCTTGCCTTAGGTCTATCCGGTCCGATTCCCCTTTAGCCTGACGGCATGGATCGGGCGGAGCCAGGGATGGGGTAATACCATAAGGCCGAAAACCGGCGCTACCTTGCCCCGCAGCAATGCGTGCGACAGGGCTTTTGAGGACGGCCTGGTTTTGATATTTCGCAAATGCGAAGCATCTCCCCCTCGCTAGTCTTCCGGCCTACCCAAACCGGAATAGCGCGCATGAATCTCAGAGGCTTCATCCTTGCCACCTCCGCCGCCGTCGGCATCGTTTTCCTTGGCGGCAGCTGGTTGGCGATAGGCCAGGCCTTCGATTCCGCGTTCAGCACCCACGCCCGCAGCCAGGCGAACGAGGCCGCCCGCCTCAGTTTCGCCGCCATGTACGTCGTCATGAGCCAGGGCTGGAGCCGCGCCCAGGCGGAAGAGTTTCTTGCCGGCGTGCACGGCGATGGTGTCGGGAATGGCCTGCGGGTCGCCATCTTCCGCGGGCCCGCGGTGGAAGCGCGCTACGGCAGCATCGCCCAGCCGGCGCCCGGCCAGCTCGTGCGGCGCGCCCTCGAATACGGCGAGTCCACCGATAAGCTGGAAGAAGGCGAGTTCCGCAGCGTGCACGCGCTGAAGGCGGAACCCCGCTGCCTCGCCTGCCACGACAATGTCCGCAGCGGCGATGTGCTCGGCGCCATCGAGGTGACCCAGCCCTATGCCAAGGTACTGCAGGACGTGCGCTTCGGCTTCTACACCACCGCGGTGCCCAGCCTGCTGTTCGGCCTGCTGCTGGCGGGCGCGGCGGTGTGGTGGGTCAGCCGCAGGATTGCCGGCAGCGTCAGCGAGGTCGAGCGCAGCCTGGAATCCATCAACAAGGTGGCCGATCTGCGCCATCTGATGCCGCGTGCGCGGCCGGACAGCTTCACCGAGATCGAGCGCATGCACGACGCCATCGCCGGCCTCGCCGCCCGCCTGCGCACCATCGCGGTGGACAAGGACATCCTGCTGTTCGAGATCGGCCTGCTGGAGAAATTCGTCATCACCTCGGAAGTGATACGCGACTGGCGCGCCTACGTCGGCAAGCTGCTGCAGGAGATCAACGCCATCGTCGACGCCCGGGTGTTGTTCTCGGTGTTCCAGATCGACGACGAGCTGTTCGACATCGAGATTTTCTGGCACGCACTGCCGGACGAAGCCATCCGCAAGCACATCGAGCAGACGGTGCACGAGACCCTCCGCGCCGACACCCGCTTCAGCGAACCGGCCACGCTGAACATCCATCACCACTACCCCGACGCCGCAGACAACGCCCCCACCATCAGCAGCAGCGATCTCACGCTGAGGGTGAAATCCTTCTTTGTCGATCGCCCCAAGATCGGCAGCATCGTCGGCATCGGCGTTCATTCCGGTGGCATGTTGGAGCAGACGCACAACCTGGTGATCGACTCCATCCTCTCCACCCTGCTCAACGTGGTGGGCTCCATCAAGGCCATCCACAAGTACACCCGCGACCTGGAGTACTACGCCACCCGGGATCCGCTGACCGACCTCTACAACCAGCGGGTGTTCTGGGAGCTGCTGGGCTACGAGGTGGACCGCTGCCGCCGCCACGACAGCGCCGCCACCCTGCTGGTGATCGACCTCGACAACTTCAAGCTGATCAACGACCACTACGGCCATGCCACCGGCGACCACTACCTGCAGCAGTTCGCCACCGCCATCCGCGATGCCCTGCGCAGCGGCGATGTGCTGGCACGCTACGGTGGCGACGAGTTCGTCGTCATCCTGCCGGAGACCCAGCTCGAACAGGGATACACCCTGGCGCGCCGGGTGCTGGAAACCACCCGCCAGCTGACGGTGGACGCCCCCAACGGCGACGCGATACGCGCCACTGTCTCCATCGGCCTGGCGGTGTTCCCCGACCATGCAACCTCGGCCAAAGACCTCTTCCTGTTCGCCGACAACATGATGTACCGCGCCAAGAACGAGGGTAAGGAACGGGTGGTGCTGCCGACCACCGAGGATGTGATGGCGGTATTCCGTGACGTCTCCGAGATGAGCATGGCGGTGCTGGCGGCGGTGAACGAGCGCCGCGTGATTCCCTTCTTCCAGCCCATCATGGCGGTTCAGTCCGGCGGCATCGCGGCCGTGGAGGTGCTGTCGCGGCTGGAAGTCGGCGGCCAGCTGATGCGCGCCGACCAGTTCATCGAGATTGCCGAGAAGATAGGCGTGATCCATCGGCTGGACGCCATCGTCATCGAAGCCGCGCTGGAGAAGGTGCGCCAGAGCGACTACAGCGGCTACATCTTCTTCAACCTGTCGCCGCGCGCCCTGGTGCTGGCCGAGTTCGCCCGCACGCTGCGCACCGTGGTGCGCAATTCCGGCATCGCGCCGGAACGCATCGTGTTCGAGATCACCGAGCGCGACACGGTGAAGAACCTGTCGCTGCTGGAGCGCTTCATCGTCGACCTCCGCTCGGAGGGCTTCCGCCTCGCCATCGACGATTTCGGTTCCGGCTTCTCCTCCTTCCACTACCTGCGCCGCTTTCCCTTCGACTTCCTGAAGATCGAGGGCGACTTCATCGCCAACATGATCCACAGCGAGCGTGACCGCATCTTCGTCCAGAGCATCACCGAGCTGGCGCGGGCGCTGAAGATCGAAGTGGTGGCGGAATTCGTGGAATCGGCCGAAGTGCTGGCACTGCTGGAGGACTTCGGCATCGACTACGCGCAGGGCTACCACGTGGGCCGGCCGGATCGGGAAATCCTCATCCATCGCCCCCAGCCGGAGGCCAACTACTAGTCACACCCCGGCCAGTTCCGGCCTCCCAAAAAACAAGGCGGCGCTCCCCCGCAGGTGGCGCCGCCTCTTTGCATGGGCTTGCAGCGAACGATCAGGAATCCAGTCTGGCTGCCGCCGGGCAATTGCGCGTGCAGTTCTTCAGACCCTTCTGGCGGTCCACGCACAGGCAGTACTGGCTGCTGTCCCGACACAGGGAATCCGGCACCGGCTCTCCCGGCTCAAAATCCTTCACCCGGGTGACCTTCAGGAAGTGCAGCGCGGCACCCAGCCCTTCGAACAGCGTCAGCCGGCCATCACCGGCATGCAGCCACCGGCTGTCCAGCGACAGCGCGAAGCAGCCATTGCGCTGGCCGCTCACCGGGTGCAACCTCACTCGCGCCTGCTGCCGCAGGGGCGCAAATGCAAACTCAAGCCAAGTAGAAACACGCTCGACAGACTCCATCCCGAGCCCTCCTTCTTATATTGCTACGTCATCTCCGCCAAGCGGGGCCGGCGAAGGGTGTGGAAGGCGTCATTATCCCCGCCAGGAGAAAAGCGGCAATCTGCAGCGCACAAAAAAATACATATTCTTTCAATCACTTCCCGGAAATGCCTTATGCAGTTTTGCTGATTTCGTAATCGAACTGCGTCTGGCTATACTCCGGCCTCATTCCACTTAGAGGAGACACCATGAAACTCGAAACCCTCGCCGTGCATGGCGGCTACAGCCCGGACCCCACGACCAAAGCGGTAGCCGTTCCCATCTACCAGACAACGTCCTATGCGTTCGACGACACGCAGCACGGTGCAGACCTTTTCGACCTCAAGGTGGCCGGCAACATCTACACCCGGATCATGAATCCGACCACCGCGGTGCTGGAGGAGCGCATCGCGGCGCTGGAGGGGGGCATCGCCTCGCTGGCCGTGGCTTCCGGCATGGCGGCCATCACTTACGCCATCCAGACCATCGCCGAAACCGGTGACAACATCGTCTCCGCCGCCACCCTCTACGGCGGCACCTACAACCTGTTCGCCCACACTTTCCCCCAATTGGGCATCGAAGTCCGCTTTGCCGATCATCGTGACCCGGCCGCCTTCGACAAGCTGATCGACGAACGCACCAAGGCGATCTTCTGCGAATCCGTCGGCAACCCGCTGGGCAACATCACCGACTTCGAGCGCCTGGCCGAGATCGCTCACCGCCACGGCATTCCGCTGATCGTGGACAACACCGTGCCCACGCCTTACCTGTGCCGGCCCTTCGAGCACGGCGCGGACATCGTCGTCCATTCGCTGACCAAGTACCTGGGCGGCCACGGCAACTCCATCGGCGGCGCCATCGTCGATTCCGGCAAGTTTCCCTGGGCCGAGCACAAGACCCGCTTCCGCCGGCTGAACGAGCCGGACGTCTCCTACCACGGCGTAACCTATACCGAGGCGCTGGGTGCCGCGGCCTACATCGGCCGCGCCCGGGTGGTGCCGCTGCGCAACACCGGCGCCGCGCTCAGCCCCTTCAACGCCTTCCTCATCCTGCAAGGCATAGAGACGATCGCCCTGCGCATGGACCGCATCTGCGAGAACACGGTGAAAGTGGCGGAATTTCTGCGGGCGCAGGAAAAGGTGGAATGGGTGAATTACGCCGGCCTGCCCGACCACGCCGACCACGGCCTGGTAAGCAAGTACATGGGCGGGCGCGCCTCCGGCATCCTCTCCTTCGGCGTGCGCGGCGGCCGCGAGGCCGGCGCCCGCTTCCAGGATGCGCTGAAGCTGGTGACACGGCTGGTGAACATCGGCGACGCCAAGTCCCTCGCCTGCCACCCGGCCTCCACCACCCACCGCCAGTTGGGGCCGGACGAGCTGAAGCGCGCCGGCGTATCCGAAGACATGGTGCGGCTGTCCATCGGCATCGAGCACATCGACGATATCCGCGCCGACCTGGAGCAGGCCCTCGCCGCGGTCTGAGCCCGGCAGCTCCCGGAAAGCAAAACGGGCGGAGATTTCCGCCCGTTTTGCTTTCCTGCGCCGGCCCTTCCCTTCAGCCGGCCACCGCGTCGATGAAATGCGCCAGCGCGATGTCCTTCTGGGTGAGCCCGCCGGCGTCATGGGTGGAGAGCAGGATTTCCACCTTGTTGTAAACATTGGACCATTCGGGATGGTGGTCCATCTTCTCCGCCTGCAGCGCCACCCGGGCCATGAAGGCGAAGGCGGCGTTGAAGTCGGCGAACTGGAACTTGCGCCGGATCGCCTCCCGGTCCTCATCCAGCGTCCAGGCCGGCAAGGCGCCCAGCGCCTCGTTCCGCTCGGTACTGCTCAAACGTCCGCTCATCTGCTTACCCTCCATGGCAATGGCCGCAGCGCGGCCCACCCGGTCAGCGCAGCGAAAACTGTACCTGCCTGCCCTTGCCGCCGTCGGCCGCCTCGACCTTGGGCGCCAGCAGGAAGACCCGCTCGGGCGCAACGCCGCCCTCACCCAGCAGCCATTCCTTGACGTTCTGGGCACGCGCCTGGGCCAGGCTGCGGAAATTCTCTTCGCTCACCTTGGTGTTGGCCATGATCAGCGCTTCCATCTCCGCCACCGGCAGCGTCTTGGCGAGGCCGATGAAGTTGCGCGGCTTCTCGAACTTGCCTTGGTCGTAGACCTCCTTCAGCAGCGCCGGGTATTCCTTGGCATCGAGCTGGATGTCGTCCAGCGAGGGCGCCTCCTGGCCGCGCTTGACCATGGCCTTCAGCTTCTCCGCCTTCACCTGGCGCTCCATCAGCGTGCGCTTCAGGCCATCCAGGTCGGCCGCCGTATCGGCCTTGCCGGTTACATCCAGGCGCAGCGCCGGCCTGTCCTTCAGCGCCTTGGCGAGGTTGGCCAGCTTCTCCGCCTCCTCGCCGCCCGGTTTGCGTGCGCCCGGCGCGAACTCCACATAGGACAACTCCTCGCCGCCGAACATCGAACCCAGCAGCGAGAACGGCGCGGTAACCGCCTTGCCCACCAGGTTGACCAGCGCCCGCATCACCAGCCCGAACACCGAGAACTGGGGGTCGTCCAGGGTGCCGCTGACCGGCAGGTTGAGGTCGATCTCGCCACGGCCGTTCTTCAGCAGCGACACCGCCAGTTGCACCGGCAGGTTCAGCGCGTCCGGGCTGTCCACCTTGTCGCCGAATGTGAGCTGATCGACGAAGATGCGGTTGGTCGCCGTCAGCTTGCGGTCTTCGATCTTGTAGTTCAGGTCGGCGGACAGCTTGCCCCTCTGGATGCCGTAGCCGACGTATTTGCCGGAGTAGCTGGAGATGCCGGTGAGTTCGAAATCCTTCATCGCCAGCACGATGTCCAGGTAGCGGTCCTGGCGGAAGGGGTTCAGCTCACCCTTCACCGACACCGGCGCGGCATTGTCCACCTTGCCGCTGAGGTCCAGCTTGGCGATGGTGGAAGGATCGGACGACAGCCCGGTCAGTTCCCCGCTCATGCCGGTGAGGTTGGCGTCGTAGTTGGGCCGCACGAAGCGGTCGCTGAAGGCGATGTTGCCGCCGCGGATGCGGATGCGGTTCACCTTGAGCGGCGGCACCTCGGCCGGCGGCGGCACTTCCGCCGTGGCGGTGCCCTTGCCGGGTGCGGCGGCCACCGGACCACTGGCCGGCTCAGCCGCCGGTAGCGGCCCCTGCTGGACCTGCGCGTCCGCCTCGGCGCCCGGCCGGATCTCCCGCAGGTTCAGCTGGCCCTGCTCGTTCAGGATCAGCCGGGTGTAGAAGTCGTTCAGCGCCACATCGCCGATGCCGAGCGAGAACGGCGCCAAGCGGAAGTCGATGGCGGACAGGTTGAGGATGCGCCAGCGCACGAAGTCGGTGGCATTGAGGCGATCCACCGAAGCGAAGTCGGCCACGCCGAGGTCGCCCTGGAAGCGGGCCTCCAGCTCGCCGCCGCGCGCGCTCGCCAATTGCAGCCGGCCCTGGGTGGTGAGATTGCCGCGGGAGATGGCGATCTTGGTCTCTTCCAGTACATAGGGCTGCAGCGGCAGCAGATCCACCTTGCTGAGGTTGAGCTTCAGGTCCGCCTTCAGCGGCTCCAGCCCGAAGGAGCCTTCAACGCCCAGCTTGCCGTTCTTGTTGATGCGGCTGTCGAGGTCGATCTTCGCCACCGCGCCCTTGGTGGTGGAGAGATTCTCGGCCTTGAAACTGAGCCCGTCGGCGGTCATTACCACCGGCTTGCCGGCAGTGCGGTCCTCCAGGCGCAGCGAGCTGCCAGTCAGGCTGAAGCGGCCGATGTTGGCGGTCCAGGCCGGACCACTTGCGCCACCGCTGCTCTTGCCCACCAGGCGCTCGAGATCCAGGCTGCCATCGGCCAGGCGGACGGCGGACACCGAAGCGCCGGAGATGCCAAGCTCGCCCAGCCTGGTGGTACGCGCGGACACATCCACCTCGGCGTCAGCCACCTTCACCGCCGGCACCTTGATCGCCGCGTCCTTGCTGCCCTTCAGCGCCAGGACGAAGTCGCGCAGGGCCACGGTCTCGGCATTCACCTTGATCTCCGGCTCCTTGCCGCCGAGCTTCAGGTGATAACGCAGCGCCGCGTCCAGCTTGGCGTCGCGCAGTTCGCCGCCCGGCAGCGCATCAGCGAAGTAGGCGGCGTAGCGTGCCGGCTGCAGGGTCTCGACCAGCACCGAACCCTCCAGCTCGACATTCGGCGCCAGCCGCAGCTGGTCCTGATGGCTGAACTTCTCGCCGCCGTCTGTGTGGTAATCCAGCCGGATGTCGGCCGGCATGTCGCCGGTGTTGGCAAGGTCGCGCAGATCCAGGTTGATCGCTTCCACCCTGGCCTGGAAGGGTTTCTTGAAGCCTTCATCGGTGAAACGGACCACCCCTTCACGGATGCGCGCCTGCGCCAGCAGGAAGCTGAGCGGCGGGGTATCCGCCGCCGGGGCCGCTTCGGCCTGGGCCGGGGCCTGCTTGGCCGCCGGCTTGCGGCCACCGTCCTTCGCTCCCCTGTCGGCCTTGGGCAGCAAGCCCATCAAGTTCAGCGAACCATCGGCCTGGCGTACCACGTCGATCTCCGGCTGCTGCAGCAACAAGCGGGAGAAATGCCAGCGGTTGGCCAGCGGCTGGACGTCGGCGAACTCCACCCCCAGTTCGCCGATGGAAACGGCGGGCTGGCCCTTCCTGTCCTGCACCACCAGGCCGTTCAGCTGCGCCTGGCCTTTCAGCGTCACCGCCGGCTGGCCATCCGCCGGCTGGGAGAAGCCGACCTCCAGATTGGTGGTCAGCGTGCCCGAGGGGATCAGGAAGCCGGGTTCGAACGGCAGGTAAGCCAGCCAGCGCGACACCTCGAAGTCCTTGAGGACGATGTCGAGCACGGTTTCCCGCGTCTCGCTGAAGGGCTTGCTGCGGCCGGTGAGCACCAGGTCGTCGCCATTGATCTTGGCCGAGAGCTTGGGCTCGACGAAGACATCCACCTTGACCGGCAGGTTGGAGACGAAAGGCACGCCGATGTTCAGTTCGCTGATCTCGTGCTTCAGGCCCTTGGTCTTGTCGTCGATCTCGATCCGGCCGCCATCGACGCTGATATTGCCGATGGAGAAGCGCGTCTCGCCGCTGTCCTCCTCAGGCGGCGTGGCCAGGCGTTCGATGACGTCCGACCAGTTGGTCCGGCCCTCGCCCTCGTTCACCAGGTGCAGGCGGGGGCCGCGCACCGCCAGTTCATGCAGCACCGGCCCGCCCCGCAGCAGGGACTCCAGTTCCAGGTTGGCGCGCAGCAGGTCCAGGGACAGCGCCTCGCCGCCGCCATCGGCCTCCATCACCTTGGCGCCATGCACCTCGGCCGTCAGCGTGAAGGGGTTGAAGCCGATGCGCTCTATGGAAACCTCGCGCCCCAGCTTGTCATTCAATATCTGCACCGCGTAGTGGCGCGCCACCGGGGGCACCACGCCGAAGCCGAGCACCGCAACCGCGGCCACCAGGCCCACTCCCCACTTCGCCGGGCGCACGAACCGCTTCATGCGGGCGGAGGAGATCGGGTCGGGGGTCGATTCAGTCATCAAAACGCTCCATACAGGACTAGCTGTTTTCTGTTCTTGCTTGCCATTGTGGCGGCGCAGGCCGCCCGCGGCCGCCAGTGGCTGCCGCCTCATTCCGGTGTTCTCGATTGCCGCACCGCGGCGCGGCGCGTATTCTGCGCCGCTTTCAACGCTTCAGACACCCACTTGGCTGACCAGACCTTCGACCTCGTCGTCATCGGCGCCGGCGCGGCGGGCATGATGTGCGCCGCTACCGCCGGCCAGCGAGGCCGCCGCGTGCTGCTGTTGGACCACGCGACGAAGCTGGCGGAGAAGATCCGCATTTCCGGCGGCGGGCGCTGCAACTTCACCAATCTCAAGGTCTCGGCGGACAACTACCTGTGCCGCAACCCGCATTTCGTGCGCTCGGCGCTGTCGCGTTACACGCCGCGGGATTTTATCGGGCTTGTGGAGCGCCATGGCATCCGATACCACGAAAGATCCTGGGGCCAGCTTTTTTGTGACGATTCCGCTCAGGAGATCATCGATCTGCTGCGCGCCGAGTGCGATGACGGCCAGGTGAGCTGGAACACGCCGGTCACCATCCAGGCGGTGGAAGCTACTGGCGAGACTGCGCCGGACGCCATCCGCTTCGTGATCACGACTGACGCCGGCCACTATTCCGCCCGCAGCCTGGTGATCGCGACCGGCGGCCTGTCCATTCCCAAGATCGGCGCCACGCCATTCGGCTACCGCATCGCCGAGCAGTTCGGCCTGACGGTGGTGGCGCCGCGGCCGGCGCTGGTGCCGCTCACCCTGCCACCGGAAACCCTCGCGCGGCTGGCGCCGCTGGCCGGCATTTCCTTCGAGGTGCAGGCGCGCTGTGGCCGTGGCGAGTTCCGCGAGGCCGCGCTGATCACCCATCGCGGCCTGTCCGGCCCGTCCATCCTGCAGGTGTCCAGCTACTGGCAGGCACAAGCTTACGAGGATGGCGACTGGGAGGCTGTAGGCCTCAATCTGCTGCCGGACGTGGACGCCGAATCCTGGCTGCTGTCCCATGCGGGCGAGCGCGCCCTGCTCGGCAATCTGCTGGCGGAGCACCTGCCGCGGCGCTTCGCCCATGCCTGGTGCGAACTGCATGGCTGGCAACGGCCGCTCAACAGCTTCCGCCACGCCGAGTTGCGCCAGGTTGCCGCTACCCTCGCCGACTGGCGGCTGGCGCCCTCCGGCACCCAGGGCTACGCCAAGGCGGAGGTCACGCTGGGCGGCGTGGATACCCAGGCGCTGTCGTCCAAGACCATGGAGGCACGCAAGCAGCCGGGGCTGTATTTCATCGGCGAGGTGATGGATGTCACCGGTCACCTCGGCGGCTACAACTTCCAGTGGGCCTGGGCCTCCGGCCACGCGGCCGGCGAGCACGCCTGAGCCGCCCTCCCCCCGGCGCCGCCGCCGGGGCAAGGCGAGCCGTTCCCGCGGCATCGTCATCACCCTGTCACAGCACGGGACCACGCTGGCGGCGTCATCCTGATCGTCCGCCGCAGATGCAAGAAAAGCAGGTCCGCAGCATCTTCCTGTCCGACGTCCACCTCGGCACCCGTGGCTGCCAGGCGGACCGTCTGCTGGATTTCCTGCGCCACTACGAATCGGAGTACCTCTATCTGTTGGGTGACATCGTCGATTTCTGGGCGATGAACCGCAGCATCCACTGGAGCGCCACCCAGAACACGGTGGTGCAGAAGGTGCTGCGGCGCGCACGCAAGGGCACCCAGGTGTTCTTCATACCCGGCAACCACGACGAGGCGCTGCGCGAGTACGTGGGCATTACCTTCGGCGAGATCCGGCTGGAGTCGGACTGGATACACCACACCGCCGACGGTCGTCGTTTCCTGCTGCTGCATGGCGACGAGTACGACCAGGTGACGCGCTACCACCGCTGGGTCGCCGTCATCGGCGATGTCGCCTACAACACCCTGGTGCGGCTCAACACCTGGCTGTCTCGCGCCCGCCGCCGGCTGGGCATCTCCGGCTACTGGTCGCTGGCCGGCTACGCCAAGCGCAAGGTAAAGACGGCGGTGAGCTTCATCTTCGATTTCGAGGATTCCGTGGTGCGCGGCGCCCGCGAGCGCGGCGTGGATGGCGTGATCTGCGGCCACATCCACTGGGCGGCAATCAAGGAAATCGGCGGCATGAGCTACATCAACTGCGGCGACTGGGTGGACAGCTGCACCGCCATCGTCGAGCACTTGGATGGCCGGCTCGAACTGGTGGAATGGAACACCCGGCCGGCCGCTCTGCTGGCACCGCCCAAACCCGTCAGTTCCGAGGAAAACGAGACCGCGCTCGCTGGCTAGACCGGCGCCCGCTTCACCCGCAACAGCGGCAGGTAGGCGCAGAATTGCACCGCCAGCAGACCGCCGAAGGCGATCTTCAGCGCGCAGTCCAGCGCATGCCCGGCAAGCTGCAGTCCATCCAGCGCCAGCCCCATGCCCCACTGCACCGCGAAAGCCCCGGCGAATGCCATCAGGTTCACCGCCGTGCTCACCCGGCCGAACTGCGTCCGCGGGAAGTAGCCGGCGGCCGCCAGGTAAGACTGGGAGTTGACGGCGGAGAACACGCCGAACAGGCACCAGGCCAGCCCCAGCGGCAGGCAATCGGTCAGCAGCGCCAGCTCCACCAGCAGCATGCCGGCGTAGCCCGCCCGCAGTATGGTTGGCGAGCGGATGCCGCTGCGCGCCAGCCGGGTACCGAACAGGCCCATCGCAAGCTGGCCGGCCAGCATGCCGAGGTTGAGGATCAGCAGATAACGGGCCGCCCCCGCCAGCTCCAGTCCGTTGACGTTCATCAGCCAGGGCACCACCCACAGCCCCTGCAAGGCCATGAAGCCGCCGGTGAAGAAGGTCGCCGCAGCGGCGTAGCGCAGGAAGTCCCGCGAACGGAAGATGCCGGCCACCGAAGCCAGCGCGGCAGTCAGCGTGTCCTCGCCGGTATGCGGCGCTTCGTCCGGCAGCGAAATGAAAATCCAGGCCGAGGCCAGCAAGGCGCAGGCGGTGATGCCCCAGAACAGCCCGCGCCAGCCCAGCAGCGGCAACAGTGCCTCCAGCGGCGCGCTGGCCGTCAGCGCGCCCAGCGCGCCGGCGGCCATGATGAAGCCGGTCATGGAGCCTTGGCGCTCCGGCGGGTACCACATCGCAAATCCCTTCAGCCCCGCCATCAGGCAGGCGGACACTCCCAGCCCGAGCAGGCCGCGGGCGAGGCCCAACGAAGTCAGCGAATCGCCGGTAGCGAAGGCAACGCCGCCCAGGGCAGTGACCAGCAGCAGGCTGCCCTCCACCCGCCGCGGACCGTAGCGGTCCAGCGCGATGCCGATCGGAATCTGCATCAGGCCGAAGGCGACGAAGTACGCGCTGGTCAGCAGGCCCAACTGGGAGGCGGACAACCCGAGCTCCAAGGAGAGCGCCGGCGAGATCACCGCATTCACGGTGCGCAGCAAATAGGAGAGGTAGTAACCGAGCGCGAAGGGCAGGAAGATCCGGCCCCAGGCACCGGGAAGCTGAGCGGACGACATCGGAACTGGAAGGCTGCAAAAGGGGTGAAAAGGGTGAAAGGGGCGCATTCTGCCTGCCGTTGCGGGGCCTGGGTCAACCGCGATGACCAGCGTCTTTCTCCCCTCCCCGCCCGGCGCCGCAAAACAGCAATCGCGATGGCCCGCTCCCCGGCTCCGGGAGCGCCCCGAAGGCCTGGCCTCCATTTCATCCCCCGCCTCTCCTTGCGGCGCACAACAACTGAGGCATACCACGCATAATATGCACCGGCACCGCCTGCGCAGGCGGCGTCCGTCCCCAACCGACCCCTCAAGACGGGAGCCCTCATGCTGCTCGAAAAAGACCCCGCCCACGCCTTCATCCCCTACCCGGCAGTGCCGGTCGCGCACGCCCCCACCGGCCCGCTCGCCGGCCTCAGCTTCGGCGTCAAGGACCTGTTCGATGTCGCCGGCTACCCCACAGGGGGTGGCAATCCCCATGTGCTGGCCCTGTCGGGCATCAAGGCCACGAACGCCCCGGCAGTACAGATGCTGCTGGACGCGGGGGCGCGCTTCGTCGGCAAGACCTATACCGACGAACTCGCCTTCTCCATGAGCGGCATCAACGCTCACTTCGGCGTGCCGCGCAATGGCGCCGCGCCGGAGCGCACGCCCGGCGGCTCCTCTTCCGGTTCAGCAGCGGCGGTATCCAACCGGCTGGCGGACTTCGCCATCGGCACCGACACCGGCGGCTCCATCCGCTGCCCGGCCAGCCACTGCGGGCTCTTCGGCCTGCGCCCCAGCCACGGCCGCATTACCCTGGAGGGCAGCCTGGATCTCGCCCCCAGCTTCGACACCCTGGGCTTCTTCAGCCGCGACGTCGCCACGCTGGAGCGTGTCGGCGCCGTGCTGCTGGGCGAGGACACCGCCGCGCTACCCGACACCGTGCGCCTGCTCTACCCGGAAGACGGCTGGAGCCTGCTGGACGGCCCGGTCCGACAGGCCCTGCAGCCCGCCCTGGAACGCGCGGAGGCCGCACTCGGTGGGGCGAGCCTGGTCCGCATGGCCAACGCCGGCATCGACCGCAACTTCTCCGCCTTCCGCCATATTCAGGGTCGCGAAGCCTGGGAAAGCGATGGCGAAATGATAGAGCGGCACGGCCTCGTGCTCGGCCCCGGCGTGCGCGAGCGCTTCGCCTGGGGACGCAGCGTCAGTAACGAGAAGCTGGAAGAAAGCTGGCAGGTGCTGCGGGAGGTCCAGGCGGAGATCGCCGAACTGCTGGGAGAAGACGGAGTGCTGGTGCTGCCCACCATGCCGGACATTGCCCCGCTGCTTACCACCGGGGAGGCGGCGCTGGACGAGTACCGCAACACCTCGATCAGGCTGCTCAGCCTCGCCGGCCTTTCCGGATGCCCGCAGCTGTCGATGCCTCTTGCAACACGCCTGGGCGCACCGCTGGGCCTCTCCTTGATAGGGCCGGCCGGCAGCGACCGCAGCCTCATCGCGCTCGCGGCACGCATCACTGCTTGAGGCACCTTCCGCCTCGTGGAGGGTTCTCACCCTCCGCGCTGGCGCGGCGATCGCTACGCCTGCTGCCGCGGGCAGCGCGAGACCTGGCTCCCCTGTTCCGGGCGCCGCGGCCTGCGGGCCCTCCCCGACGCTACGCCGCTGCTTACTGGTGCACCGCTCCCATGGGGCCGCTCGCGATCAGGCTGGCGCCGCAGGCGGTCTTCATCCCGTGCAAAGCAACCGGCACGCCGTCCACGCTGTAGCAGGCACTGCCTTCGACGATGGGGAATACGCCCTTGCACTTCGGGCAGCTCACCTTGTGACCCAGGCCAGCGATCGGCCGGCCATTGAGGTCGGTCTGGCCGAATCCTTCCAGTACGGTGCCACCGTGATCGGTGGCGTCTCCCTTACGAACGATGTCCATTGGCGAGTTCCTCTTGCCTCATCCGCGCGCCGCGGCTCCCGCGGGCGCCGTGGTCGAACTACCGACCTGTTTCCTGCGCGGCATGCTGTTGTCCATCAACAGCGTTCGCGGCAGCGCAAAGCCCCGGAACAGTTGCTGGGTGAAAGGGTTTTCGCGCTTGTCCGCCGTCACCCGGTAACGCATTCCGCCGTCGCTCGCAAGGAAGCTGAGATCGACCGAGGTCTCGCTGGCGCCGTTGAGCTGGGCCTGACTGAACAACCTGAACATCGACCAGGGGCCGCGGTAAGCCACACCGCTGCTGTTGCCTTCGCCTCCCACCAGGGTGATGCGGCTCTCCCCGCCGCCGCTCGCGCCGCTGAGGGCGTTGGGCCAGATCAGCGCGGTAGGGGCCGTCGCGCCATGGCTGTAACCGATCAATTGGCCCTCGATGTTCAACACGCTGCTGCGCCGGGTAGTCGTCAGGCCCAGGGGCTCGACCGAGAACTGGATCCCCAGGCTGCCCCGGCTGCCAAAGAAGGCATCGCGTATCCGGTCCGCGGCCTGCAACTGCGTCAACAAGTCGGTGCGCAGCAGGTAGCCGCCCAGGCGTTCGGAGTACAAGGCCTCCAGATTGTCTTCGAGGAAGACTTTCAGATACTGCGCCTTGAACTGCTGCAGCTTGCCCTGGGGACCAAAGAAGGCTGCGAAGTCATCCAGGGAGACCTCCTGGCGGCTGCCGGGACTGAAGGGATAGCGCCCAGCCAGACGCTCGTTGTAGAAGCGGTAAACCTCAGCATCCCAGCGCCGCTCCAGCTCGGTCAGCGCCTCTATCATCAGCACCTGGGCCGATTCGTCCGCCAGCTTGCCGACCTGCCTGTTCAAGGGCTGCGGCAAACCGGCGGCGGCGCGGCGAAGGTTGCCTATCGGGTCCGGGCCCTTCAGCGCCAGCCGGTCCAGCACCACGCCCAGGGCTGCCTTGCCGCGATTCGGGCTGTCATGCACGCCCTTCAACTGCTCCTGCACGCTGACGATGAGCTGCAGGGTCTCGTCCAGGTAGGCCGCCTTGTCGCCCTTGGCCGCCAGCAGCCCGGTGAGCGGCGCGAAGCTGCGCACGATGTTGCCGGCCTGCGGCGCTGTCGCCGCCACCAGGGCCCCGGTCACCGCTTCGCTCTTGTCGTCGCCGGCGGCCACCAGGCCCTCGGTATTGTCGCGGACGGTCTCCAGCAGGCGGCGCAGGGGCGCGGCCGGCCCGGTCACGCTGCCCAGCACATTGACGGCCTGATTGATGTCCTCGAAATCCCGCACCTCGAGCCGGTTCAGATTGCGCTGCCAGGTATCGATGTAGTCGCGGTGGTAGATGGCCCGGATGCGATCGGCGAGAGCATCCCGGTCGGCCTGGGAGTAGTCGATGTTGCGCCGCTCGCCCAGCGCCCATTGGTCGATGATCGCCAGGTCTGCCATGCCCTTGCTGTTCGGCTCGAAGTACCGCAGGTAGCCCTTCGCGGTGAGCAGGGCATCTATCCTGCCGTTGGCTGGGGGAAGGCCGTGCTCTTCGGCTGCGCTGGAAGTCTGATACACGATGTCGAAGGCGGGGCCGATCTCGCTGCGCAGGTCCAGCGGCGTGCGCAGCACCTGGCCGGCCTCGCCGCGCATGCTCATGTATACCCGCTGGGGCATCGGGATTTGCCGCAGTTTGTTCTGGACCTGGGCAACCCGTGTCCGGTACTGGGGCAGATCGGTATCCACATGCGCCATCGCGTAATCCAGGTGGCCCTGCAGCGCGAGTTGCACCTCGTTCTCGCCGGGAAAGGCAGACTGCCACTGCTTCGCCATCCATTCCTGCACGATGGGCGAGCGACGGCTCGGCCGCTCCTCGATCATGCGATAGACCCGCAGGGCCGCCAGCTGCGCGTCGCTGCCGGCCTGCGGCGACTCCATGGCGGCCATGACGCCGCCAGCCACCTGGGGCAGGAAGCGCTGGGAAAGCAGCGACATGTAGGCCTCGTCCACCTTGGGTCCGATCTGCCGCCCCG
The DNA here is from genome assembly GCF_004361735.1 of Azoarcus indigens. Lineage (GTDB taxonomy): Bacteria > Pseudomonadota > Gammaproteobacteria > Burkholderiales > Rhodocyclaceae > Azoarcus > Azoarcus indigens. The sequence continues at coordinate 74,115 of NZ_SNVV01000021.1, forward strand.
GGTACAGCCCCATGTCCGACACCAGCGGCCAGGACTCGCGGTAATCGCCGAACACCAGGACTGCGCTGCGGATCTGGTTGAGGGGAGCCAGCAGGTTGCGACCGGTGGGGTCCGCGCCGCCGTCGATGACGTGCGCGCCGAAACCGCCGCTGCGCTCCAGCACCATCGCCGTCCTGTCCCGATTCACCGTGTAGTAGTGATACCAGCCGGCGACGACCAGCAGGCTGCCCAGGGCCGCCACGCTGGTGCTCAGGGCCAGCGCCCGCCTTTTTGCCGCGATCACCTTGAGGTTGTCGCTGGCGAGCCCGGCTTCGGGGTAGATGACGGACTGGAACAGCTGCCGGGCGAAATACACCATCGCCCGCCCGCCGGGCTGGGCATCGGCAATCGACGGCGCGATGCCGTAGGTCTGGGCGGCATTGCCGACGAAGGCGTTGCAGAGCAGGCCCTGCTGATAAACCGAAGAGAAGTAGACGCCCCGTGGCAGCGCCGGCGTGGCGTAGCGGTCGCTGCCCAGCACGTCGGCCAGGAAGCCCAGCAGCAGTTGCCGCATGCCGGCCAGCTGGCGGATCAGGCAGAACAGCGCCTCCCGTTCCTCCAGCGCCAGAGCAGCGCTCAGCGCATCGAAGACCTGCTCGTTCAGGTGCTTCAGGAACTCATCGTAGCGCTGCCCCAGTTCAGCCAACCAGGCGTCGTAATCGTGTACCGAGTCCAGCGTGAAGGTGAAGCCGAAGATGTCCTCCCGGACCGCCTTCGGCAGGCGGGCGAAGAAGACCTCGAAGCCTTCGAGGCGGTCGAACTTGCTCAGCACCACGTAGAGCGGCGGCCGCATTCCCAGTTGCCGGCAGAGTTCGGCCAACCGGGAACGCAGCAGGATGGCCAGCGCCTTGCGGTCGCTGGCCGGCAGGCCGAGCAGGCTCACCAGGTCCACCATCAGCACGACGCCGTTGAGCGGACGCCGGCTGCGGTTGCGTGCGAGCCAGCCTATCAGGTGCGACCACAGCCGGGCGTGGGTGCCGGCCGGCAGGTATCCGCCAGTGCTTTCGCCCGGCACGGGTCTTGACCGGTCGAACTCCGGCTCTCCGCCGTGGGCCGCATCATCGTCCCAGGCCATCTCGGCATCCTGTGGCTGGCTGACGAACTCGCCGGGCGGGTCTATCAGTACTGCCTCGTTGCCCATCCACCAATCCACCGGATAGGCCAGATCAGGATCATCCAGCAGGCGGCCGCTGCCGGCCTTGACCTCGCCGGTGAGGGAGAAGCTCTGATTGCTGCGGTTGATGAGGCTGGTCTTGCCGGTGTTTTCCTGCCCAAGTACCAGGTACCACGGCAATCGGTAGAGCGCGTTCCGTCCCTCCAGGTTGGCACGCAGCATGGCGAGGCTACGGTCCAGCGCACGCTCCTGCGCATGGACGTAGCGCAGGCAAGGGTCCTGGGCACGCTGCACATCCTGCTGCCGTTCGGCCTCCAGACGGCGGTTGCGCCGCTGCAGCCGTAGCGCCCACACCAGCAGGGGAAGCATGAGCAGGACCACGGTTGCCAGCACGCGGGCGGCCAGGCTCTCGAGCGGGTGATGATCGCGCCAGATCAGTTGCGGCCCCAGCCACCACAGGGCGATCAGCAGGAATGCCAGCCCGAGCAGCAGCAGCAAGGGCATTCCCTGCCCGACCCAGCGCAGTGCAGGCAGGCCGACGCGCTTCAGGAAAGACCAGTTCTTCCACATATCGAGTTCCCTAGCTTAGAGCTTTGTCCCCGCGCCACCGGGCGCCGCTGCGTCGCTCCCGTGGCGGGCAAGGTGTTTGAAGAGTGCCGGCTCCCAGTCCTGCACCACGGCCTTGAGCATGAGTTCGTGGGCAGCGCGGTAGAGCTTGCCGGCGAGCCAGGAGAACTCCCTGGCCCTGAGCAGATCGGCGGCGATGCTCATCGTGTGACATTGGTCGCGCAGGTCAGTGGCCTCGCCCTGCAGCGTTTCCAGCTGCCTCAGCAAGGCCTCGACACCGCCCCTGTCCAGGCAGGCGAGCAGGCCGGCGCGCAGTTCGCCGAACTCCTGCCGGGCGACCGCCGCGCCGCCGCCTTCCTCATCGGCACCGCTGAGCCAGCCCAAGGTTTCACCGTCGACGAAGGGCCGGCCGTCCGCGAACTGCAGGTTGCGCAGGCCGGGGATGCGGGCGACGAAGCGTTCCGACGCCAGCCGTATCGAGGACGCCACCTCCGCCATCTCCAGTTGCTGGGCAACGGCGGCGGCAATGAAGCTGCCGCGTATCCAGTACGGAGAACCGGCGACGCTCCTCTCCACCCTCTGCAGCAGTTGCGGGCTCAGCTTGTTCGCGGCCAGCGCCTCCTGGTAGCCCTCCGCCACGTCGCGGGGCACGCCCATCAGTTCGGTACGTTGCTCGCGGCGGGACGGCGGCGCGGCGTTCAGGTGCGCCCACAGGGCGAAGCGGCGCAGCAGGTAGCCGGTGGGGTCGTAGGCGTCCTGCTGGTTGATGAAGTCGGCCACCGCAAGCAGGGAACGCTTTGCCTCGCGCTCGTCGCCCAGCTTCAGGGGGGCCTCCTCCTTGAAATAGGCCGCGTCGATCACCGAGCCGGAGGCGGGCCGCGGCGTTGCGCCGGCGGCTGGCCTTGCCTCCTCCACACGGCACTCCTCCAGCCGCCGCTGGAACGAGGTCTCCAAGCGGGTGAGCAGGGGTACTTCGAGCTGGGCTGGCAGTGCGCAGGCCTGCAGTTGGTCCAGCGCCGCTCTCGCCCGCTGCTGCTGCGGCCCTGCCGCATCATCCGCGGTCAGAGAAGGGAGCGCCGCCATCATCCGCTCCACCAGCAATCCGACCAGCCTGCGCTTGTGCGGGTAACCGGTGGGGCCAGGCTTCGGATGGCCGCTGTCCCAGTAGTGCTCGACCATGCCGGCGAGCAGGCCGGAGGCATCCGCCCACCCCTGCCAGCTGCACTCGCGCAGGCGCGCGGTGATCAGGTGCCCGGCGATGCGGAAGTGCTTGCATTGGCGCGCCAGGTAGGAGCAGGCGGACTCTTCGACGTAGGCCCAGTCCATGGCGGCTTCATGCAGGCCGCCCAGCTTGACCATCTCGTGGTCTATGGCCTGGAAGGTCTCGTCCTCCTCGTCGAAGACACCCGCGGGCTGCCGGGCGTCCAGCGGCGCGAGCAGCAGTTCGATATCCAGGGGCGGCTGTTTCACCAGTGGCATGCCTCCCGTTGCACGGCGATCAAGCCCTGAAGCCGGCTGGCATCGAACCGCAGGCCATCCACCAGCGCAGCGTCGCTTTCAATGCGCAGGACCTCTCCCGGCTGGGCCAGCTGGCGTAGCTGCTCGATGGCGACCAGGCCGCGTCCGGCGTCCACCAGCCTGCCGTCCTCCAGCACTTGCCAGGGGCGAACGCCACCTAGCGGGCGCCCATCCAGAGAGAGGCGTATCTCCATCCGATTCCTGGCGAAGGGCCTGTCGGCGAGCAATTGCAGCCGCGAGATGTTGGACAGGCAGCTGATCACCATACGGGGCTGGCCGGGAGGCGCCTCAAGGGCCGGCGCGGACAGGACGACACGTGCCTGCGCTGGCGTGGAGTCCGCCTCCTGCAGCAGGCGGAAGCCCTCCTCGCCGGGGGAGCGCGCCATCTCCAGGCGCCGCACCAGGGCAATGATCTCCGGCTCCTGCCGCACCGGCGCGGAAACGCCGGCCACTTCGGCATTCGCATCTTCCGCGCCTGGCCGGCTGGGCGGCGTGCCGGCCCCCGCATCGAAGCATGCAAGCCGCTCCATCGCGGAGACGATGCGGACGCAGTCCCCGGGCGCCGCCGCGACCGCCGACTCGCCCGAACCACATCCGGCCAGGGGCGCCAGCAGCAGGCACACAAGCGGGTAGAAAAGCAGGCTGGGGTAGGTCTTCATGTCGTCCGCTCCCCCACATCCAGACGATGGCTCTGGCATTTGTGCGCCAGCGTCCGCTTGGGAATGCCCAGGCTTTCGGCGGCCAGGCGACGGGACCCCTGCGCGCGGCGCAACCTGTCGCTCAGTAGATGGCGCTCGAACAAGGTCATGGCTTCGGGCAGGTTGTTCGTACCCCAAAGCGTCCTCAGGAGTTCCAGTTCGTCTCCTGCCGACGTGACTCCGTGCGGCACGCTCTGCAGATCGGCGAGTGCGCGGGCGCTGATCCAGCCTCCCGGTGCCGTCCTCTCCGCGGCCACCAGCAGCAAGCTGCGCAGTTCCCGCACGTTTCCCGGAAAGCGATGAGCCTGCAGCAGCGCCAGGGCCCGCTCCGACAGGCCCATGACATTGCGATGGTGCTCGCGATTGAACTGCAAGAGGATGTGTGCCGCCAGCGCCGGAAGGTCTTCCTTGCGTTCGCGCAGCGGCGGCAGGTGCAGCACCTGCTGGCGGAGACGGAAATAGAGGTCCTCGCGGAAGCGCCCGTCCCGTATCAGCTCCTGCAGCGGGCGGTGAGTGGCGCAGATCAGGCGGAAATCCGAGCCTTGCTCCCGGCTGGCGCCCAAGGGGCGGAATTTCTTCTCGTTGAGCAGCCGCAGCAGGCTGCCCTGCAAGTCCAGCGGCATGTCGCCGATTTCATCCAGGAACAGCGTGCCGCCATGCGCCGCCGCCACCAGCCCTTCACGTGCCTGCGCTGCTCCGGTATAGGCGCCACGCACGACGCCGAACAGTTCCGACTCGATCAGGTCCTTCGGGATCGCAGCGCAGTTCACCGGTACGAACCTCCCTTGCCGGGAGGATGCCTGGTGGATCAACCAGGCAGCGTGGTCCTTGCCCACGCCGGTCTCGCCGGTGAGCAGCAACGACAGGGATGAATCCGCCAGGCGCTGCAGTTCGTTGCGCACGCTCCTCGCCACCGGACTGACACCAATGAACTCGGCAGCCAGCAGGCGGCCCGCGCCAGCCCGTTCCCGCTGCCCCGGTTTCGCCGGCTCGGACCGTGCCGCCGGATCTGCCTGCTGCAGGCGCGCCAGCAGTTGCCCGTAGGCCTGCAGCAGAAGCTGCCAGGGCAGGGAAACCAGCCAGGCCTGGACTTCTTCCGCCCCGCCCATCACGGCCAGCACGCCGGCCGCGCGCATGCTGGAATCGAACAAGGGGGTCACATGGAGCACCCCTCGCCGCGGCAGCCTCTCCCGCAGACGCTCGAACCCCTCTCCCACATCCACCAATGTGCCGAGGTGCTCCACGCGGCAGGGTTGCGCCGCAGTCAGACTGTAGACCAAGGGGTTATCCAGTTCGTCCAGGGCCAGGGCGGGAAGCGCGTCGGCCCGCGCATGACCGCCGGCAAGCGGCAGCAAGTTCCGGGCGGCGGCATCCCGCCAGTAGCAGCCCCCCCAGCTCAAGCGATGGGCATCGATGGCACCACGGACGAATACGCCGGCGAGTTCCGCCGCCGTAGTCGCCGCGCTCATGTCGCGGATCAAGGCGGCGAGCGCCAGCGCCTCTCCATCTGGCTCCCGCTTCATTCGATCACCGCGGCGAAACGGCCGCCCTCCCAGCTCAGGCGCGCCTGGCTGAATGCCTTGCCCGCGGCCAGCGACTGGAGCACAGCCAGGGAGAGCGGCGGCATCAACTCACCGTCCAGGCTCGCATCCAGCATGCGGGCGCCGTGGAGATGCCGGGTGCAACGGGCGCGCAGCTCCCCACGCGCGCAGTCGCCGATGTCGAGCACCGCGTCGTAGCGCTGGATGAACTGACGTTGCAGTCGCTGCAGACGGCTGTCGACGATCTCCGCCAGAACTTCCTCGCCCAGGTACCGATAGGGCACCAACTGCATGCGGGCCAGCAAGGCAGGCTTGAAGAAGCGCATCAGGCGTTCCCGCAGTTCCTCGAGGCCAATGTCGGCGAGCCCCTCGGAGCCGTGATCAAAGCCCAGGTTGCTGGTGAGGAAGAACAGGATGTTCCTGCAGTCGATGCGCCGCCCCTCCCCGTCGGTCAACATTCCTTTGTCGAATACTTGGTAGAAGAGGTTGAGCACCTCTGGATGGGCTTTCTCCACCTCATCCAGCAGCACGACCGAATAGGGTTGCTTGCGGATTGCCTCCGTCAGCACCCCGCCCTCGCCGTAACCGACATAGCCCGGGGGCGCTCCCTGCAGGCGTGAGACGGTGTGCCGCTCCTGGTACTCGGACATGTTGATGGTGGTGAGGAAGCGTTCTCCACCGAACAGCGCCTCCGCCACGGCAAGCGCGGTCTCCGTCTTGCCGACGCCGCTCGGCCCCACCAGCAGGAAGGCGCCCAGCGGCACATCGGGCCGGCGCAGATCCGCCATCGCCGTCAGCAAGTGCCGATGCAACTGCGCCAGCGCGGCCTCCTGTCCCTTGACACGTTCGCACAGGGTGACGGGAAGCCGCTCCAGACGCGTCATCTGATCGCTGCTTATCGTGGCGGCCGGAATCCCCGTCCAGTCAGCGATGACCTGGGCAATCTGCCCTGCGCCCACGTCGGCGTGCAGTAGCGCATCCTCTCGCTGCAACGCCTCCAGCGCCGCGACCCTGGTCGCAATGGCCGGCCCTTGCCGGGTCTCCTCCGCTCTCAGGGCGAGGATTTCGTCTACCAGTACGCGCTGGCGCCGCCAGGCCTCCTCCACGCCGGCGACCTCGCGCAACACCCGCTGCTTGTCCTGTACGAGCGTGTCCAGGCGCCCCGCCGTCACCTTGCGACCGGCTCCTTGGTCGCGCTCCAGATGCGTCACCTCGGCTTCGATCTCCCGCAGCCGGTTCTCCAGCGCGGCCAGCCGGCGCGGCGGCTCGGCGAGCGCAGTCGCCACCCGGGCACAAGCGGTGTCCAGGACGTCTATGGCCTTGTCGGGCAACTGGCGTCCGGACAGATAGCGGGCAGCCAGCGTGGCCGCCGCCTGCAGTGCATCCTCGCCGATGTAGACCTGGTGCTCCCGTTCGTAAACTGGCCGCAGGCCGCGGAGGATGTGCACCGTCTGCTCCGGCGTGGGCTCATCCAGCTTGACGAGTTGGAAGCGGCGGGTCAGGGCAGGATCTTTCTCGAAGTACTTCTTGTACTCGGACCAGGTGGTCGCTGCGATGGTCCGCAACTCCCCGCGCGCCAGGGCGGGTTTGAGCAGATTGGCCGCATCACTGCCGCCCGCCGCATTGCCGGCACCGATCAAGGTATGCGCTTCGTCGATGAAGAGGATGATCGGCTGGGGCGCGTCCTTCACCTCATCGATCACCGCTTTCAACCGTTTCTCGAACTCCCCCTTCACCGACGCGCCGGCCTGCAAGGCGCCGAGGTCCAGCCCCCATAACTGGATGCCACGCAGCGCCAGCGGCACCCGCCCCTGTGTCACACGCAGTGCCAATCCCTCCACCACCGCGCTCTTGCCAACACCCGCGTCCCCCACGACGATGGGATTGTTCTTTCGACGACGCGACAGGATGTCGATCATCAGGTCGATCTCGCGGTCCCGGCAGAGCACAGGGTCGATCCGCCCATGCCGGGCCTGGGCCGTGAAGTCGTGGCCATACCTCCCCAGCGCGCCCTCTCCCTCCCGCCTGCATGGACGATCTGCCGTCGTTTCCACAGCAGCCAGCGCCTCCGCCGAGGCCGAAAGGAGCGTGGAGAACTGCTTGCGCAGCGTCTCCCGGTTTACCGCATCCAACACCTGCACAACGGCCATAGGCAGATAGCGGACCGGCTTGAGCAGCATGGCAAGCAGCAAGGCGCCGCTGCGTATGCTCGCCTGCGCGAACTCCACCGAACTCAACAGCCAGGCCTCCTCGACAAGCTCGACCAGCAAGGGAGAAAACGCGGGATAAGCGCCCAGCGCGCCTCCCGGCCCCGGAAGGGCGCCAGCCAGTGCCTGCTTGACATCCTCTGCATCCAGGCCGGCTGCAGCCAGCACCGTGGAGACATCGCACCGAGGCTGTTCAAGCAAGGCGGATAGAAGATGCGCCACCGTCACCTCATCGCCGCGCTGGCTCATGCATGACGCCCCCGCGCTCTCCAGCGCTTGTCGACAGAAGGGATTGAGGCGCTCCAGGAGCGCAGGAAGATCGACCACCAGCACGACACACCCCCTCCTCGGCCGAGCCCCACGGCCCAGACCATAGATCAAGAACAATGTCATTTAAACACGATTCATAAATCATAATACAAATGCATTTCCAATAATCAATTCATCATATAAACTGAAGTTCAGGTTCACCGCACCGCTCTCCAGTGAAAGGCCAGCAGAACCACAGGGGCACAAGCGACCAAGGAAACCTAAGTGCTACTCCCCCGGAGTGCTCATCCGCGCCCCCTCTGTAGAGCCCCTCTCCGGAGCAGAGCAGGACACATCGGCGGACGCGCAGCGGGGAAGGTCGGATCGGCTGGCCGCTTTTATCAACAACTCATCGGCAAGGAGTGCGCAATGGCGCAGAAAGATGGATCTGTCGCACCGAAGGAGCGCATCAACATCAAGTACGTCCCAGCCACCGGAGGGCAGCAGGAGGAGGTCGAGCTCCCTCTGAAGATGCTGGTGACCGGCGACTTCAAGGGTCATGAGGAGGCAACGCCGCTGGAAGAGCGCACCGCGGTGCGCATCGACAAGGACAACTTCAACAGCGTCATGGAGAAGGCCGGTCTCACGCTGAACATGGATGTGCCTTCCAGGCTGGATGGCAAGGAAGACGACACGCTCAACGTCAGGCTCTCATTCGCGAGCATGAAGGATTTCAGCCCCGACGCCATCGCCCAGCAGGTCCCGGAACTCAGCACCTTGCTTGCCCTGCGGGAAGCCCTGGTGGCGCTCAAAGGGCCGATGGGAAACATCCCCGCCTTCCGCAAGAAGATCGAGACCTTGCTCGAAGACGAAGCCGCCCGCAGCAAGCTGAGCGAAGAGCTGGACGAGCTCTTCAACCCCGCCAGGGATCACTGACGGCAGCCCCTCTTAATCATCGACGCCCCGGCCAGGAAGGAATCGAACAGCATGAAAGAGCAAACCGCAGAGACACTTGCCATCGCGCCCCAAACCGGCAGCCTCCTTGCCAACATCATGGCGCAGACCCGCCTGGCGCCTGATCAGGAAGGTTATGCCATCGCCGAACGGGGCGTAGCCACCTTCATCGCAGAGATGCTCAAGAGCAACGAACGCGAACGCCCCATCAACAAGCTGCTGGTCGACAGCATGATCGCCGAGATCGACCAGAAGCTTGGCAGGCAGATGGACGCAATCCTCCATCAGCCGCAGTTGCAGGAACTGGAATCCGCCTGGCGCGGGCTGAAGCACCTGGTGGACAACACCGACTTCCGGGAGAACATCGAGATCGAAGTGCTCCACGTCACCAAGACGGAACTGCTGGAGGATTTCGAGAGCGCGGGCGACATCACCCGCAGCGGTCTGTACAAGCACATCTACACCTCCGGCTACGGGCAGTTCGGCGGCAAACCGATCGCCTGCACGGTGAGCAACTACACCTTCGGCCCTTCGGCAACCGACATCAAGCTGCTCGGTTATGTCGCCGCAGTCGGCGCCATGGCCCACGCCCCCTTCCTGGCTGCGGCCGGCCCCGAGATGCTGAATATCGAGTCCTTCCAGGACCTGCCCAATCTCAAGGAGATCAAAGACATCTTCGAGGGGCCCCGCTTCGCCAAATGGCGCGGGCTGCGCGAATCGGAGGATGCGCGCTACCTCGGCCTCACGATGCCGCGCTTCCTGCTCCGCCAGCCATACGACCCGCTGGAGAACCCGGTGCGCCGCTTCAACTACAAGGAGAGCATCGATGGCAGGCACACCAACTACCTCTGGGGCAACGCCTCCTTCCTGCTGGCAGGCCGCATCACCGACAGCTTCGCCAAGTACCGTTGGTGCCCCAACATCATCGGCCCCCAGTCTGGCGGCACGGTAAATGACCTCCCGGTTCATCTCTACGAATCCCTCGGGCAGTTGCAGGCCAAGATACCCACCGAAGTGCTGGTGTCCGACCGCCGCGAGTTCGAACTCTCCGGCGAGGGCTTCATCCCGCTGACCATGCGCAAGGACAGCGACAACGCCGCCTTTTTTTCCGCCAATTCGGTGCAGAAGCCCAAACTCTTCGCCAAGACCCCGGAAGGCGAGGCGGCGCAGACCAACTATCTGCTCGGCACCCAGCTGCCCTACATGTTCATCATCAACCGCCTGGCGCACTACATCAAAGTGCTGCAGCGGGAGCAGATCGGCAGCTGGAAAGAGCGGCAGGACCTGGAGCGGGAGCTCAACAACTGGCTACGCCAGTACATCGCCGATCAGGAGAACCCTTCCGCCGACGTGCGCAGCCGGCGTCCGCTGCGGGCAGCCCGGGTCGCAGTGCGGGATGTGGCGGGCAATCCGGGCTGGTACCAGGTCTCCATGTCGGTACGGCCGCACTTCAAGTACATGGGCGCCAGCTTCGAACTGTCCTTGGTCGGACGGCTGGACAAGGAGTAAGCCCCGGAGACCCTCATGCCACGCACTCCCGGCCGGGGCAGCCTGTTCGAGCGGCTGGCCCCGGAGCTGCCGCCGTATCGCACACGCTCACCGCAGGACCTGGCGACAGAGCGCATTCAGGCGGTCAAGCGTCATCTCGAGTGGATCCTCAACACCCGCCGGGGCAGCGCTCCCAGCTGCCCCGAGCTGGGCCTGCCGGATTTCAATGATGCCGCCATCGGCAGCGAGGACCTGCGCCTGACCGTCTGCAAAGCCATTCACCAACTCATCACCCGCTTCGAACCACGGGTGCGGCAAGTGGAAGTGCGCTCACGCCCGGACGAAAGCGCTCCCGCGCTGCTGCAGTTCCGCGTTCATTGCGTGATGCCGATAAACGATGTGAAGGAACAGGTCGAAATCGACCTCCTGATCCACTGTCAGGATCAGTTCGCGAAGGTCCCCTGAGGCCCGGAGCAGGACCGCTTAAATGCCGCTTAGAACGAAATTCCGCGAAGAGATGGAGTTCCTGCACCGGATAGGCCGGGAGTTCGCGCACGAGAATCCGCAGCTGGCCCATTTCCTGGGAGAGGAAGCCAACGATCCTGACGTTCAGCGCCTGCTCGAAGGCGTCGCCTTCCTGACGGCGAAGATGAGCCTGAAGATCGAGGATGACCTCCCCGAACTCACCCACTCCCTGCTGCAGTTGCTCTGGCCCAACTACCTCCGCCCCTTGCCCAGCATGACCATGGTGCGCTTCGAGCCGATGGAGAGCGAGGTCACCACCCGCAAGCGGATTTCCAGGGGCACGCCGCTGCTGTCGCGAGCGGTCGAAGGCGTGCAATGCCAGTTCCGCACATGCAAGGACGTGGAGATCTTTCCGCTGCGCATCGCCACGATCAGCGACGCCCATTCCCTGGAGAAATCCATCATGCGCGTCGAGCTCGAACCGACGAGCCTGGATTTCGTCCTCAGCGACATGGATTGCGAACGCCTCGAATTCCATCTGAGTGGCGACGACACCACCGCCCGCAACCTCTATCTCTGGCTTGCCCGCTACCTGGAGCAGATCCGCATCGACATCGACGGCACCGTTCGCTACCTGCGCCCGGACGTGCTGGAGTTCCCCGGCTTCAGTCCAGAGGAAGCCTTGTTGCCCTACCCGCAGAATGTCTTCGACGGTTACCGCATCCTGCAGGAATACTTCGTCTTTCCCCAGCGCTTCCACTTCTTCGCACTCGGTCAACTCCGGTCCCTGTGGCCCCGCCACAAATGCCACCGGGTCCGGATGGAATTCCACTTCAGCCGGTCGATGCCGGCGGGCACCCGTTTGCACAGCGGCGACCTGTCGCTGTACTGCGCGCCAGCGGTCAATCTGTTCCCCCATTCGGCCGAGCCCATCCTCCTCAATGGACGCGTCGCAGACCACCGGCTGACTCCCGCCGGCCTGCGTCCGGACGCCTACGAGGTCTTCAGCATCGATGAGGTCAGCGGCTGGCAGAACGGCGCTCCCGGCAAACCCGGACGGTGGCTGCGCACCTACCATCCCTTCGAGTCATTGCAGCATGAGATCGAGCACAGCCAGGGCCGCACCGCGCTCTACTACCGCACTCGCCTGGAGAACTCCCACGGCAGCAGCGGCATCCAGCACCGCATCGCCTTCGTTCGCGCCGACGAGACGGAGTACATCGGCGAGAGCGAGACCGTTTCCCTGTCGCTCACCTGCACAAACCGGGATCTGCCGCTGTCGCTGGGCGCAGGCGACATCTGCCTCGGCACGCTGGGCGCAATGGAGACGCCAAATTTCGTCCGCTTCCGCAATATCACCGTGCCCACACCATCCTATCGGCCAGTGCTGGACGGCGAGTTGCACTGGAGCCTGATCTCCAACCTCTCGCTCAACTATCTCTCGCTGCTCTCCGTCGAACCCTTGCGCGCGGTTGTCCGAGCCTACGACTTCGCCGCCCTGCATGACATCCGGCAGGCCAGGGCCAGCCACAAACGGGTGGCGGCCATTCTCGACGCCAGGACCGCCCCCGCGGACAGGCTGGTCCGCGGGCTGCCCGTCCGCGGCATGCGGACGAAGCTGCGGGTGGACGGCTCGGGTTTTCTCTGCGAGGGCGATCTCTACCTCTTCTGCACGGTGCTGAGCCAGTTCTTCTCGCTCTACGCCAGCATCAATTCCTTCCACATGCTGGAGGCGGTCAATACCAGCAACAACGAGCACTACTCATGGCCCATGCAGATCGGCAAACAGCCCCTGATCTAGCCGACACCTTGCTGGCCGAAGCCTGCAGCAGCAACTTCTTCAGCCTGCTGGAGCGCTTGCATCGCCTGCACGATGATGACCTCGAAGCGCAGGACCGCCTGCGCCCTGGGCGCCAGCGCGTGCGGCTCTCCTCGTACGCCGGCCTCGGCTTTCCCGCCGCAGACGTCTCGCTGGCCACACGCCTGCCGCCCCCATCGGCGAGCGACTACCTGGTGCAGGCCACCTTCCTCGGCCTGCACGGTCCCGACTCGCCCCTGCCCGGCTACTATCTGGATCGGCTGGCCTACGAGGCCGGCCAGGGCATTGGCATACGTCCGGCCTTCCTGGACGTCTTTCACCACCGGCTGCTGATCCAACTCCATCAGGCCTGGCGCAAGTACCGCTACTACATGCGATTCCGCCAGGGCGCAAGGGATCACTTCTCACGCTACGTGTTCGCGCTGATCGGCCTTGGCGACGCCCGCCTGCGCGGCGAGACCCCCATCGCCTGGAGCCGTCTCCTGAGCTTTGCCGGCATGGTGGCGGGCCGCAGCCGCTCCTCCGGCATGGTGGCCGGCATCATCGCCCACTGCTTCGATCTGCAGGCCGTCCATATCCGCCAGTTCGAATTGCGCCACACCGCGGTGCCCGACGACCAGCGCAACGCGCTGGGACGCAGGAACTGCACGCTTGCACGGGATTTCGTCCTTGGAAGGCGGGTCAGGACCCGCCACAGCAAATTCACCATCTGCATTCCTGCCCTGAGCCGGCAGCGCTTTCGCGACTTTCTCCCCAGCGGCGCCGAATTCCCCCGCCTGCGGAAACTCATCGATTTCCTGCTGCGCGACCCACATGCCTACGACATCGAACTCGGCCTGCGGGTGGATGAAGTTCCGCCCTTCAACATCGCCCGCGACGGTAGCAGCCACCTGGGCTGGACGAGTTTCCTCCGGCAAGCGCCCGGACAACGTCCGCCGACGGTTAGGGTGAAGGTCCGCCAATGAACAGTCTCAATACCTTTTCCCGGGTGGCCATGATCGTCACCAATCCCCAGGCCCTGCGGCTGGGCAGCCTGCCCAGACATCACTTCGACCGGCACGGCGGATTCATTGGCTCACGCGACGCGGACTGGTCCCTGGACGATGGCCGACGGAGCGTCAGTCCATTGCATTGCCAGATCCTCTGGGACGATGGCGCCTTCTGCCTGGTCGACCGCAGCGGTGAGACCCGCATCAACGACAACCCGGCGCCGCTGGGCAGAGACGTCAGCGTCCGCCTCGCTCAAGGCGATCACATCCAGATCGGTCCATTTCGCGTCGCGGTGCACCTGGAGCAGGCACACCGCCATCTGCCCGACCCGGATCGTCACCTCGCCGAACACAGCATCGAGGAATTGCTCTGTGCCGAACACGGCGATGCCGCGGACCGGGACGGCCTGCCCCATCGGCCAGGAGAAAGACACCCCTTCCCCTGCAGCGACTCGCCCGACGCGCTGGCGGCGCTCATCCAGACACCGGAGCCGGCCGTGCTCGATCCTCTCCTGGCGCTGGAGCGGGCCCAGGCCATGCGGGCGTCCGTGCCCGACTCATCGTTTTCAACGGCCATCGCATCCGCAGGGCAGGCGCCTCCCGCGCTCGAAGCCGTTCTGTCGTCAGCCCCATCGTCAACCTTCGGAGATGACCGAATGTCTCGATACGACTTCTCCATCAGCCCCGTCCTCCCCCCCTCCTCCTCCGATGAGCCAGGAGAAACCCAGGCTCCGCTGGGCCCGCTCCTGGAAGGCCTGGGCCTCTCCACCGCCGACGTGGACAGTGCCCGCCTGATGTTCGACTCCGGCCAGGCCATCCGAGCCTTCGTGCAGGGCTTGCTCGCCTTGCGCAGCAACACCCATGACGGTAACAGGCTTGGCCTCCAGAGCCGCACCCTGCAGCCAATCGAGGACAACCCACTGCATCTGGGCCAAAGCTGCGATGACACCCTGCGCGCATTGTTTTCCAGCCAACGCAGCCAGGTGCACCTTTCCCCCAAGGCGGCGGTAGAGGAGAGCCTGGATGAGCTGGGCCGCCATCAGTACGCCATCCAGCAAGGCATCGAAGCCGGATTGAACGCCCTGCTGCAGGCCTTCGCGCCCGAGCAGTTGCTGCAGCGCTTCCACCGCTACCAACCCGCCGCGGACGCCCCAGCGCAGCCCGATGACTGGGCCTGGCAGATGTACACCCACTACTACAGGGAGCTCCGCTCCAACCGCCAACGCGGTTTCGCCAAATTGTTCTGGGAAGTGTTCGAGCAGCACGTCGACCGCGCCATGCGCGCGGAAGCGTAATGAAGCGGGCGCTCACCATCCTGCTGGCCACCTTTCAGGTCGCCGCCTGCGGCACGGTGGGCGAGGTGCTCAGGAAAACCGGCCAAGTCCTGATGGATCCCTCAATCCAGGTCGGCTCCACAGCGGATCAGCCAACACAGATCGCCCTGAGCCTCTATGCTGGCCAGGACGTCAACCCCAACCCTGAAAGCGCCATCCCCGTCCCGGCTGCGCCGGATGCCGGTCAGCATCAACCGGTACTCGTGGATGAGGAGGACGACAGCCCCTACGCCATCCGCTTGAATGGCGCGAACCAGACAGAGTTGGTCGAGAGCCTGCGCATCCTGCTGGCCCATCTCGAGGAGAACCCCGACTCCCCGCCACCCGATATCTCTGCCGGCAGGCTGCGCGGGCAAACCCCCTCCCTCCCCCTCACGCCTGGCCTGGTCAGCCCACACCCAGGGCTCCTGATGTCGGTACCGCCCAGTACGGCCACGATGCAGGATGCCATCCTCCAGAGGACGACAGGGAGCAAGTCCACCGCCCCCTGGCCCCTGCCGCGGCAGCGAGGCGCCCCGACGCTCTCACCGGGCCAATATCAGACAGGCGCAACCCTGCCGGACATCCCGTCAGCAAGCTCCCCGGCGAGCCCCCCGGGCAGTGAAGTCGCCACCCCAATCGCCTTCAAGGTGCTGCAGCTCAAGGACGACTCCTTGCTGCTCAACGCCAGCGCCGAGCAACTGTGGCTGGACACCAGGAAGGCGCTCGGCAGCACCTACCTCAGCGTTGACGACTATGTGCTGCTTCCCGGCCAGTTCAAGTACATCAACTTCCGCCCCCTGGAGACCGATGCCAACTACATCGCGGTCGTCGCCAACTTCCGTGACCCGGACGCCTCCACCTGGAAGCAAGTGCGGCGGGTGCCCCCGCGCGGAGAGAAGCACGCCCTGCTGATCTCCTTCCACGGCAGGCACGTCGCCATCACAGATGAACGTTATCCACCGGCCCAGTCATCGAGATCGAGCAGGAAACCATGAGCAGCAAGAACCAGATCATTCTCAGTGAAGGAACCTTCTTCGAGCCGCAGCACTTCCAGCAGCTCGTGCGCGTACTGGAGCACCAGCTCAACAGCCGTGCCGACGGCATGACTTCGTACCCTCATGGATTCACCGACCTACAGGTCAACCAGGAATACCTGGCCTTCGGAAAGATCGCCATCACCCACGCCAGGGGCGTGATGCCAGACGGCACCGTCTTCAACATCCCCAACGATCAGCCGCCGCCGGAGCCGCTCGTGATCGGCGACAGCGCCGCCGACAACCAAGTGGTCTACCTGACGCTACCGCATCGCTCCGACGGCGTCATGGAAGTCCGCTGGCCGGAAACCTATGCCCATCACCGCTACGTCATGCGAGCGGAAGAGTTGCTGGATACCCACAGCCAGGCCGGCGACTACCGGTCCATCGACCTCGCGGTCCCCAACCTGCAGCTGGCCCTGGAGCGGGAGGACCGCAGCGCCTATGCCTGCCTTCCCTTCGCCCGCATCTGCGGTCGCCGCGCCGATGGCGGCCTGCTATTGGACGAACGCTTCTATCCCACGGCGCTCTCCCTGCAGGCGGTTCCACCGCTGAGTCGCTTCCTCGGAGAAATCAGCTCCCTCATGCGGGAGCGGGCCCGCACGCTTGCGCAGCGCATTGGCAGCCCGGGGCAGGCAGGGGTCGCCGACATCACGGACTTCCAGCTGCTCCAGGCCTTCAACCGCCTGTCCGCGGAGTTCCTGCACCTCTCCCGCCTGCCGGCCACGCATCCAGGCCAGCTCTATCGCGCCTTCCTCGCAGCCATCGGCGAATTGGCCACCTTCATGGAGCAGGAACGCCTCGCCCCCGATTTCCCGGCCTACCGCCATGAAGACCTGGCCGCCAGCTTCCAGCAGCTTGAGGCCACCCTGCGCCGCTACCTCAGCAGCGTCCTCCAGCCCCGCGCGGTCTCCCTGCCTCTCGTCAAGCAACAGTACGGAATTCATACCGCCCAGGTGGCCGACACGACGCTGCTGGAGCATGCCGACTTCATCCTGGCCGTCACCGCCCAGCTCCCGGTGGAGCGGCTGCGCCAACTGTTCCTGCAGCAGGTCAAGGTCGCCTCCCTGGAGCGCCTGAGCGAACTCGTCAGCCGCCAGCTTCCCGGCATCCCGCTGGCTCCGCTTCCGGTAGCGCCACGCCAGCTGCCCTTCCACGCCGGATACACCTATTTCCAGCTCGACAGGAACCATCCCGCCTGGCGGCAGATGATGCACAACACCGCTGGCATCGGCTTCCACATCACCGGCGACTACCCCGGGCTGAACATGAACCTCTGGGCCATTAGAGAGACGACGCGATGAGCAGCACTGTCGACATCAACCGCGAGAGCGATTTCCATCGCGCCCCGCCCTCCCCGCCCGTCTCCCGAAAGGACGACATCGCCTTCGACACCGTCGCCCACCTGGACCAGGACGCCGACCTGGCGTTCCAGTTGCGCGGGCACAGCATCAATCCGCTGGTAGACGCCGCCATGCCCCTGTTCGGCCTGGTCATCCGCCTGCGCAGGCTGGAGTCGTACAACCAGATCAATGAGCTCCACGTCACCGTCCGCGACCAGATCAAGGCAATCGACGAGGAAATCTTCCTCCACGGCTACGACAGGGTCACCCAGATGGCCTATCGCTATGCCCTGTGCAGCTTCGTCGACGACGCGGTAATGAGCACGCCCTGGGGCTCCAACTCGCCTTGGGCAGAACGCTCGCTGCTCAGCGTCTTCCACAACGAGACCTGGGGCGGAGAGAAGTTCTTCACTGTGCTGTCGCGCATGCAGATGGAACCCGAGCGCTACCGGGACGTGCTGGAGTTCAAGTACCTGTGCCTGTGCCTGGGTTTCAAGGGCAAGTACGGCATACAGCATAACCAGGCCGAATCGCTCAATACCCTCATCGTGAAGCTGCATCGGGTGCTGCGCCCTCTTCGCGGGGAGGCCCCCGAACAGCTGACCGACGCACGGGCAAACATTGCCTCCCAACGCTATCGCCTCAGCCGCCAATGGCCAGTCTGGATGCCCTGGGTCATCGCGCTTGCCACGCTGGTATGCATCTACGCCCTCTTCGCCCTGAAGCTGGACGACACCACCGAACTCGTTCTGCAGTCCCTGGACCGCATCCTCAAGCACTGAACCCTGCAACTGACGGGAAGCCTGCCATGCCCCACCAGTCCGCCCTGCGCTTCACCGTCACCCTCGGCGACACTTCCTTCGACGTCATCGAATTCACCCTCGACGAAGGCCTCTCCGAGGGCTACCGCCTGGAACTGGACCTCGCCAGCCCCGACCCTGCCATCGACTTCGCCACCGTCCTCGACGCCCCCGCCCACTTCACCCTCTGGCACGCCCACACCCCCCTGCGCCACCTCTGGGGCCAGGTCTCCACCTTCGAACAGGGCGACACCGGCTTTCGCCGCACCCGCTACCGCGCCCTGGTCGAACCCCGCCTCGCCCGCCTCTCGCTGTGCGCCAACTGGCGCATCTTCCAGCACCAGACCGTGCCCGCAATCCTCCAGCGTCTCATGGCCGAACACGGCCTCACCGCCTACGCCCAGCAACTCACCGAGCCCCACCGCCCCCGCGAGTACTGCGTGCAGGCCGGCGACTCCGATCTCGACTTCCTCCTGCGCCTGGCCGCCGAAGAAGGCCTCTTCCACCGCTTCGACCACCACGCCGACGGCTGCACCCTCCTGCACGGCGACAGCCTCCAGGGCCAGGGCGGGATCGAGGGCGGGCCCGTCCTCTACAACGCCACCGCCGGCGGCGACCCCGCCGGCCCGGCGCTGCG
>NZ_SNVV01000022.1 GCF_004361735.1 Azoarcus indigens
TCTGCTTCTTCTTGGCGGCGTACTCCAGGTCGGAAAAGCTCGATTGCATCGGTTGAGGTCTCGTCGTGGCCCAGCAGCCGCCATTATCTCAAAGGCACTCCGCCAGCCGGGCGGTGGCGGACGAATAAATCAGCGGTTCCCTATGGGCTTGGACTGGCTTTTACAGGCTTGGGTAATGCTGGCGGGCAGGCCGGGACGTGGGTTACTCAACAGTTCGTATCACAATGGGTGCGCACAGCCCCATTGAATCCTTTGGTGCCAGCCTTGTTGCAAGCACCTGCTGTGCTCAATCCGAGGCCGGGTCAGATTGGCTCTGTCGCAGACACGTTCATCAGTAATATCCCGGCGTTTCTGGATACGTCAAAGCAGTCTGGAGTACAGCCATGAGGTGGTGGCCAGGCTGGGACTTTAGGAGGAGCCCATTCGACGAAGGGCAAGTCTGGGATTTGCGAACGTATGGAGGAGTGCTTCGGTTTGCCATCATGTATGGAGTTGGCCTATGGGGGGCGTGGTTCATAGATGACTTCTTTGTATGGCAGGATCTTGTTGCCAAGGTCGACCCAAGAGAGCAGCAGTGGCACCGTTTCGGCGTGATCGGCTTGGCAATTGTTGGCGCTTATGGAGTATTGGGTGCGGTGGCGCTAATTGTTGTCCGCCGCCGACGTGAGCGCCAGATTCGCGAAAGCGCCAAGGGTCAGTGGTATGACCGTGCGGATCTGACAAGCGAGGAACTCTACGGCTCGTTAGGGGGAGAGGGCGCGACGGAGTGCGAAGACGATTCTTTGACGCAACGGTCACCTCGACCGCATCGGCAATAAAAGCAGTGGGTGCATTTGGCTTTTGATGCTGATTCTCCGGGGAAAAAGGATTGCTAGGGCAAGCCTGATTAATTGATTTATTCAGTGCTCACATCTAGGATGCATCGATTTTACGCGGTTCCGCCGGTCGGTTTTCCCGCGGCCCTTCGAGATATTTTCTGTCTTGAGCCTCCTTGGGGGCAGCGGACGGATTTCACTCATTAACTAATCAAGACTCTTCTGGTCAGTTTAGGGATTAGTCAATCTGATCAAAGGGAATGCTTGCGCGGAGTTCTTTGCGATCTCTTTATGCACAAGTAAATTTTGCTAAATTAATTTAATTGATCCTAATAATGCGTGCATTGCTGTTGTTTTCTCTGATTTTATTAAGCTCCTGTTCCATGATTCCGTATGAGGCACCAGAAGCCCATTCACGAATAATCCGAGATCTGAAGGTGCTTGATTCGGATGTCTTGGGGGTCACGGAAATAAATTGGTGTGTATTCGACTATGGGAAAATATCCCAGTGCAAGCCAACGAGAGGTTTAGGAGTGCTTGCCAAAAATGGCCTGATACTCAGTGTGTACGAAGATAATATTTATAGCCGCGTCTTTACGCTCTCAGCCATGGATGTTGGTTGCACGCACATACAGACTGGCGACAATGTGCCCGGACTCTTCTATGCTTTTACTGATACAAAGTCGTTCATGTTGGTGCCGATAACGCCCAGCGGAAAGGCAAACGTATTGATGCGGGAAAAGATATATGAATATTTGAATGGTGAGGGCGCTAAGAAATTTGTTGGAGATGAAGTGAAGTTTGTGAGGGAGACGGGGGATAAAGAATACCAAACCTCACTTCTCGTAGTCGGGACTGTGCCTGTGCCATATGTGAATAGAAAGCCTGTTCATGAAATGATTAATCCATGTCCTGTCCGTTAGTCTGGCAATCGAATAAGCCTCGATATAGTCCCGATGGGGACTGAAATTATCGGAGGCGGCGGCCTCGTTAATGAATGGTCGGCGAGCAATTTCACAGGGGGCGCCCAAAAAGGGGGCGGGAGCGCTTCTCTGTGCCGCGAACAGAGCGCAGCCGGCGGTGTTCGGTCGTGCTGACTAGCAGGAAGGCCAAGCGCTTGTCGGGTTTATAGGTGGCAGGCCTGCTTACCCCGCGTGTTAAAATCCGGCCTCGCAACAGTTCCAGGTCGCCGCATGATCCAGGTCACTCTCAACGGCCAGCCAGAAGTGCTGGATGACGGTATTACCGTGCTCGCGCTGCTCGAGCGGCGTCAGCTTGCGGGCAAGCGGCTGGCAGTCGAGCGCAATGGCGAGATCGTGCCCAAGGCGCGGCATGGCGAGACGGCGCTGGCCGAGGGCGACAGGCTGGAGATCGTCGTCGCCGTTGGCGGCGGCTGACGGCCGTCGCGCCTTCCGCCCAGCGGGTGCTTGCCCGCCCCTCAAAACTCCATAGACAGGTTTCCCCATCATGAACGAACCCTTGGTGATTGCCGGCAAGGCCTATGCCTCCCGGCTGCTGGTCGGGACCGGCAAGTACAAGGATTTCGCCGAGACGCAGGCGGCGATCGAGGCCAGCGGCGCGGAGATCGTCACCGTGGCGATCCGTCGCACCAACATCGGCCAGAACCCGGGCGAGCCCAATCTGCTCGACGTGTTGCCGCCGGAGCGCTACACCATCCTGCCGAACACCGCCGGCTGCTACACCGCGGACGAGGCGGTGCGCACGCTGCGGCTGGCGCGCGAGCTGCTGGATGGCCATTCCCTGGTGAAGCTGGAGGTGCTGGGCGATGCGCAGAACCTCTTTCCCAACATGCCGGAGACGCTGAAGGCGGCCGAGACGCTGGTGAAGGAAGGCTTTCAGGTGATGGTGTACTGCGCCGATGATCCCATTCAGGCCAAGATGCTGGAGGAGATCGGCTGTGTGGCGGTGATGCCGCTGGCTTCGCTGATCGGCTCGGGCCTGGGCATTATCAACCCGTGGAACCTGCGACTGATCATCGACAATGCCAGGGTGCCGGTGCTGGTGGATGCCGGCGTGGGCACCGCCTCCGACGCGGCCATTGCGATGGAGCTGGGCTGCGACGGCGTGCTGATGAACACCGCTATCGCCAAAGCCGGTAACCCGGTGTTGATGGCGAGTGCGATGAAGAAGGCGGTGGAGGCCGGCCGCGAGGCCTTCCTGGCTGGCCGCATGCCGCGCAAGTTCTACACGGCGGACCCCAGCTCGCCCAGCAGCGGACTCATTGGCTCGTGAGCGTTGAGCATGAGAAGGTCGAGCTGATCGGCCAGGACAGCCCGGAGCAGCGCTTCTCCAGCCGCAGCATCCGCAGCTTCGTGCTGCGCCAGGGCCGGATGTCGGTGGCGCAGCAACGTTGCCTGGAAGAGGTGCTGCCGCGCATCGGGCTGAAGTACAGCACGACCGAGAAGCTGGACCTGGACGCCGCCTTCGGCCGCAAGGCGCCGCACATCGTCGAGATCGGCTTCGGTATGGGCGAGACCACGGCGAAGATCGCCGCTGCCATGCCGGACAAGGATTTCGTCGGTATCGAGGTGCATGGCCCCGGCGTCGGCAGCCTGTGCAAGCTGGTGGCGGATGGCGATCTGCAGAACGTGCGCATCATGCAGCACGACGCGGTGGAGGTGCTGCGCGACATGGTGCCGGACGGCTCGCTGGCCGGCGTGCATCTCTTCTTCCCCGACCCCTGGCACAAGAAGCGCCACCACAAGCGGCGCATCGTGCAGCCGGACTTCGTCGCCCTGATTGCCGCCAAGTTGGCGCCGGGCGGCTATTTCCACTGCGCCACCGACTGGGAAGAATACGCAGTCTGGATGCTGGAGGTGCTGTCGGCGGAGCCTTTGCTACAGAACTCCGCCGAAGGCTATGCACCGCGGCCGGATTACCGGCCGCTGACCAAATTCGAGAACCGCGGCTTGAAGCTGGGCCATGGCGTCTGGGACCTGGTGTTCCACCGCCGTTGAAACAGGCGCGCCCTCCCCGGTGCGCTTTATGTAGGGAGAGGAAAGCTTGTTTCGATTGATAGGTCGTCTATTCAAGGGCCTGTGGTGGGCCCTGGATCTGGTGCGCCGCACCGCCCTTAACCTGATCCTGCTGGCGGTGCTGGTGGCGGTGGTCGCAGTGCTGATGCGGCCGGCGCCGGGCGTGCCGCAGGGCGCCGCGCTGGTGCTGCGGCCTACCGGCGCGCTGGTGGAGCAGGCGGCGCTGGTGGAGCCGCTGAACGTGCTGCGCGGCGGTGGCGTTTCCACCGAGCAGGCAGTGCTGCCGGATCTGCTGGAGGCCATCAACGCCGCCCGCGACGATGAGCGCATCACCGGCCTGGTCATCGAGACCGATGACCTGAGCGGCGGTGGCCTGTCCAAGCTGGCCGAGCTGCGCGCTGCGGTGCTTGCCTTCAAGGGCGCCGGCAAGCCGGTGCTGGTGCGTGGCGAGCGCTACACCCAAGCCCAGTACTACCTCGCCTCCGCCGCCGACGAAGTGCGCATGTCGTCCGATGGCTTCGTGCTGCTGCGCGGGCTGGCGCGCTACAACACCTACTTCAAGGGCGCGCTGGATACGCTGGGCGTGAAGGTGCACGTGTTCCGCGTCGGCGAGTACAAGTCTTTCTCCGAGCCCTTCACCCGCAGCGACATGTCCGAAGAAGACCGAGAGTCGTCCCGCGACCTGCTGGACGCCCTGTGGAACGCCTTCCGCACCGACGTGGCCGCCACCCGCAGGTTCTCTTCGGACGTGCTGGACGGCTATGTGACCGGCTACCGCGATGTGCTGGCGGCGGCCGGCGGCGACGCCGCCAAGGCGGCGAAGACAGTTGGCCTGGTGGACAAGCTGGATACCCGCGACGAGTGGCATGCAGACCTCATCGCCCGCTTCGGCGCTGATGGCAGCGGCAAGGACTATCGCCAGATCGACACCGGCGGCTACCTGGCGGCGGTGCGCAGCGGCTTGTCGCGCCCGCCGGCCAAGGTGGCGGTGCTGGTGGCGCAGGGCGCCATCGTCGATGGCGAGCAGCCCGGCGGTTCGGTGGGCGGCGACACCTTCGCCCGCATGATCCGCGAGGCGCGCGAGAGCGACGCGGTGAAGGCGCTGGTGCTGCGCATCGACAGCCCGGGGGGCAGCGCCTGGGCCTCCGAGTTGATCCGCCGCGAGCTGGAGCTCACCCGCCGTGCCGGCAAGCCGGTGATTGCTTCCATGAGCTCGGTGGCGGCCTCCGGCGGCTACTGGATCGCCACCGGCGCCGATGAGATCTGGGCGGCACCCACCACGCTCACCGGTTCCATCGGCATCTTCGGCATCTTCCCCGAGTTCGCCGAGCCGATGAAGCGCCTGGGGCTGACGGTGGATGGCGTCGCCACCGCGCCGCTGGCCGGCGCCTTCGACCCGCGCCGTCCGCTGGACGAGGCTGCCGCCCAGGCGATGCAGCTGGGCATCGAGCATGGCTACCGGCGCTTCCTGGAAACCGTGGGCAGCGCCCGCAACATGTCACCGGAGGACGTGGACAAGGTCGCCCGCGGCCGGGTGTGGACCGGCGAAGCCGCAGCCAAGCTGGGCCTGGTCGATTCCCTGGGCGGGCTGGACGCGGCGGTGGATGCGGCGGCCAAGCGCGCCAAGCTCACCGAGTACGAGGTGGTGTGGCCCATGGTGGGCGCGTCGACCAGCCAGGTGCTGCTGCAGCGCCTGCTGACCAGCGTCGGCCTGGAAGTACCGGCGGGGCCCACCGGGTCCGCCCTTGGCCAGATGCTCGACGGGCTGCAGGCGCAGGCGGCGGAACTGCTGCGCTGGAACGATCCACAGAACCTCTACACCCACTGCTTCTGCGAAGCGCCCTGAGGCGGTTTGCAGCAGGAGGCGCTGCCGCAGGCTGTGGCAGTGCCGTCACCGGGCCGTTTTCAGCGCGGCCCTTGCGCCGGGTGGTCATCAACCCGGCCATCAGATAAGCGGCGCCGTTCGCCCCGGGTTTGCCGAAGGGCCTCGCGGGGAGGGGGCTTCGACACGCCCAGTCTGAACGGTTGCCGCGTATCCAGCGGCCGGGTCAATAGCCCCGGGCGCGCTCAATCCTTCAGGAACAGCTGCAGCAGATCGTTGAGGAAGTGGCGGCCGCGCTCGGTCGGGCGGATGAAATCGCTGCCGACCTCCAGCAGGCCCCGGGCTTGCGCCTGCTTCAGCTCCGCCGCCACCGCCGCCAGCGGCAGGCCGGTGCGGCTGGCGAACAGGCTGGTCTGGAAACCGCCGGTGAGGCGCAGCGTGTTCATCATGAATTCGAAGGGCAGCTCTTCCACGCCCACTTCCCGTCTTTCCTGCACGAAATCGCCCTTGGCCGCGCCTTCGAGGTAGCGCGCCGGGTGCTTGTGCCGCATCTCGCGCACGATGCCCTCGTGGCTGGAAAGCTTGCCGTGGGCGCCGGGGCCTATCCCCAGGTAGTCGCCGAAACTCCAGTAGTTCAGGTTGTGGCGGCTGTGCTGGTTGGGGCGGGCGAAGGCGGAGGTCTCGTAGTGTTCGAAGCCGGCCGCGGCCAGCCGGCTTTCGATGGCGTCCTGCATGTCGGCGGCGGCGTCCTCATCCGGCACCGGCGGCGGGCTGTGGCCGAAGGGCGTGTTCGGCTCCATCGTCAGGTGATAACAGGAGAGATGGCCGGTGCCGAAGGCCAGCGCCGTCTCCAGGTCGGCCAGCGCCTGCGCCAGGCTCTGCTCCGGCAGGGCGTACATCAGGTCGAGATTGACGCGCTCGAAGCTGGCCTGGGCGATCTCTATCGCCCGCCTGGCCTCGTCGCCGCCGTGGATGCGGCCCAGGCGGCCGAGCATGGCGTCGTCGAAGCTCTGGATCCCGAGAGAGAGGCGGTTGATGCCGGCGGCCCGGTAGTCGCGGAAGCGCGCCGCTTCCACCGTGCCGGGATTGGCCTCCAGCGTGATCTCCGCCAGCGGGTCCAGCGGCAGGCGCATGCGGATGGCGGTCAGCAGCGTGTCCAGGCCGGCGGCGGAGAGCAGGCTGGGCGTGCCGCCGCCGATGAAGATGCTGTGCACCCGTCGGCCCCAGACCTGCGGCAGCGAGGCTTCCAGGTCCGCCACCACCGCCTGCAGCCACTCGGCCTCGGGCAAGGGGCTGCCCTCGCCGCGCACCGTGTGCGAATTGAAGTCGCAATACGGGCATTTGCGCACGCACCAGGGGAAGTGCACATACAGGGCCAGGGGCGGCGGGGCGCTGAGCTGGGGGCGTTGCGGCAGCGGGAGGGGGGAATCCAGCCCCCGTCCGGCCGGGGCGATGGGAATGATGCGGCGTTCGTTCACAAGGGGTGGTACTTGAGGCGGTCCAGCAGGTGGCGCATGGCGGCGCCGCGGTGGCTCAGGGTGTTCTTGAGCGCGGCGTCCAGCTCGGCGGCGCTCTGTTCCAGGTCCGGCAGCCAGAACAGCGGGTCGTAGCCGAAGCCGCCCTCGCCGCGGGCGGCGTGCAGGATGGTGCCGTGCCACTCGCCGTCGGCGATCAGCGGGCGCGGATCGTCGGCATGGCGCACCAGCACCACCGCCGAGTAGAAGTAGGCGCGCCGCTCCTCGGCTTCCTCGTAGGCGGCCAGCCGCTCCAGCAGCAGGGCGTTGTTGCGTATGTCCGACTTCGGCTCACCGGCGTAGCGGGCCGACAGCACGCCGGGCGCGCCGCCCAGGGCGGCGACGCAGAGGCCGGAGTCGTCCGCCACCGCCGGCAGGCCGGACAGCGCGGAAGCGTGGCGGGCCTTGGCCAGCGCGTTCTCGACGAAGGTGGGATGCGGCTCCTCCGCTTCCGGGATGCCCAGCGTGGCCTGCGCCACCACCTCGATGCCGAGCGGCGCCAGCAGGGCCTGCATCTCCACCGCCTTCTTGGCGTTGTTGCTGGCGAGGACAAGGCGTTTGGCGCTCACTGCGGCTTTCTCCGGTTGCGCTGGGTAGGCAGGGTGCGGCAATGGCTCATGCGGACGCCCCGGCCAGTGCGGCCTTCTGCAGTTCGATCAGCCGGGCGATGCCGTTCTCGGCCAGGCCGAGCAGGGCGTCGAGTTCGGCGCGGGAGAAGGGGGCGCCTTCCGCTGTGCCCTGGACTTCGACCAGCCCGCCGGAACCAGTCATGACCACGTTCATGTCGGTCTCGCAGTCCGAGTCTTCAGGATAGTCCAGGTCCAGCACGGGTACGCCGCGATAGATGCCGACAGACACGGCGGCAACGAAATCCTTCATCGGGTTCGCCGCCAGCAGTCCCTTGGCGACGAGTTGGCTCAGCGCGTCGTGCACGGCCACGCAGGCGCCGGTGATGGCGGCGGTGCGGGTGCCGCCGTCGGCCTGCAGCACGTCGCAGTCGATGGTGATCTGGCGTTCGCCCAGCGCGGCCATGTCCACCACCGCGCGCAGGCTGCGGCCGATCAGGCGCTGGATCTCCTGAGTGCGGCCGCTCTGCTTGCCCTTGGCCGCCTCGCGGGCGCTGCGGGTGTGGGTGGCGCGCGGCAGCATGCCGTACTCGGCGGTGAGCCAGCCCTGGCCCTTGCCGCGCAGGAAGGGTGGCACGCTCTCCTCCACGCTGGCGGTGACGAGGACGCGGGTGTCGCCGAACTCCACCAGCACCGAGCCTTCGGCGTGGCGGGTGTAGCCCCGGGTGAAGCGGATGGGGCGGAGTTCGTCGGCTTGGCGCTTGCTGGGTCGCATCGGGAATTTCCTGCTCAGTTGCGATTGAATTTCTGGATGGTCGAGTTGATCTCGGCGATGGTGCGCTCGATCTCGTCGTCGCTGAGGTCGATGTCCGGCCCGCCGGAGGCGCTGCCACGGCCGCGCTGGAAGGTGTCCATGCGGGTGTTGAAGTCGTCCAGCGCCATGGTCTGGGTGGATACCGCTGCCGGCGTCGGTTGGCCGGCGTCTTCGTGCCAGGCCATGGCGATCATGGAGAGATTGTCGCAGCCGTCGCCGGCGATGCTCTCCGCCCGGCTCATCATCTTGGGCACGGCGCCCATCACGTTGCCGCCGAGCAGGCCGAGCACCACGCCCTCGTTGCCCAGCGGCCCCCACAGGCCATCGGTGCACAGCACGATGAGGTCGCCATCCTGCAGCGGGGTGCGGCGGGAGAACTCGATCTGCGGCAGGTGCGAGCCGCCGAGGCAGGAGTAGATGCGGTTGCGCCCCGGGTGGCGGGCGGCGCCCTCGGCGTCCAGCAGGCCCTGGTCCATCATCAGCTGCACGCGGGAGTGGTCGCGGGTCTGCGCGGCGACGCGGCCCTGGCGCAGCAGGTAGAGGCGGGAGTCGCCGGCGTGCGCCCAGGTGGCGCTGTTCTCCTGGACCACGCAGGCGACGATGGTGGTGCGCGGCGCTTCGGGCAGGTTCTTGTCGAAGGCGTAGTCGAGGATGGCGCTGTGGGCGCGGCTCAGCGTGCGCGACAGGAACAGCGCCGGGTCCAGCAGCGCCGGCTGGGCCTCGCGCTGGAAGGCCTGGGTGATGAACTGCACTGCCAGGTGGGCGGCGACCTCGCCGTGCAGATGGCCGCCCATGCCGTCGGCGATCAGCATCAGCAGCGCGTCGCGCGAATAGCAGTAGGCGATGCGGTCCTGATTGGTCTTGCGCCGGCCTATCCGGCTTTCCTGGTAGATGGTGAATCGCAAGGGCGCGCTCCTAACGCTTGCCGATGAAGGACTTCAGACGCGAGCCCAGATCGGTGAACCAGCTCGCCGGCATGGCTTCACCGGCCTCTTTCTGCATCAGTGCCTTCTGCAAGGTATACACGCTCTGCGGCCGCGCCAGCGGGTCCAGCCGCAGGCACCAGTCCACCAGCTCCAGCAGCTGCGGGCTGTAGCGCGAGGCTTGCTGGCGGGCGATGGGCTGCAGGGTGTCCTGCTTGACGCGCTCGTCCGAGCGCGGCGGCGCGGTGCCGACGATACAGGCGTACATGCTGGCGCCGACGCTGTAGATATCGCTCCACGGCCCCAGCGCCTCGCGGTTGGCGAACTGCTCCGGCGAGGCGAAGCCGGGGGTGTACATCGGCTTCAGCATCGGCTGCTCCAGCGCCAGCGTCTGCCGGGCGGCGCCGAAGTCCAGCAGCACCGGCGTGCCGTCGTTGCGCAGGTAGATGTTGGAAGGCTTGATGTCCAGGTGCAGCAGCTTGTGCGCATGCACCTCGCGCAGGCCGTTCAGCATGCGGGTGAAGATGGCGCGGATGAAACGCTCCTTCACCTCGCCCTTGTGCTTCTGGATGTAGTCGTGCAGCGTGCGGCCGCGCTCGAACTGCATCACCATGTACACCGTGTTGTTGGCGCGGAAGAAATTCAGCACCCGCACGACATTGGGGTGCATCAGCTTGGCCAGCGAGCGGCCTTCCTCGAAGAAGCATTTCATGCCGTAGCGGAAGGCCGGCATGTTCTCGTCCGGAACCCGCGGCTCCACCTCGCCATCCTTGCGCAGGGCAAGGGAGTTGGGCAGGTATTCCTTGATCGCGACAGGCAGGCCGTCCTGGTCGAAAGCCAGGTATACGATGGAGAAGCCCCCCAGCGACAATTGCCGCTCGATACGGTACTGGTCGAGCTGAAAGCCGTGGGGCAGGGCGCAGTTGGCTTGAGGCGGCATCTTGGGGGGCGCTAAGATTCGGCTTTCCGCGGCACATTTATCCTGAATGGGCCCTGCAGTGTAAACGATCGCAGGTCCCCGGAGACCCTTACCCATGATCCACAGCATGACCGGCTTCGCGGTGCAGACCCGCGATCTGGGGCCTGTCAGCCTCCATCTCGAGCTGCGCAGCGTCAATTCCCGCTACCTGGACCTCACCTTCCGCATCGTCGAGGACCTGCGCCAGGCCGAGCCGGCCATCCGTGAGCAGCTTTCCGCCCGGCTCACCCGCGGAAAGGTGGAGTGCCGCCTCAACCTGCACACCAGCGATGCCGCGCCGCGCAGCCTGGCGCTGAACGGCGCGCTGCTGGCCCAGCTGGTGGATGCCCAGGCCGCGGTGAAGGCGCAGTTCGCGGATGCAGCGCCGCTGTCAGTGGCGGAGATCATGCGCTGGCCCGGCATGTTGGCCGACGACAGCATGGCCTTCGAGCAGATGCAGCCGGCCATCGCCGCGCTGGCCAAGGCCGCGCTGGATGAACTGGTGGCCACCCGCCGGCGCGAGGGCGAGAAGCTGGCCGACATGATCCGTGAGCGCGTCACCCGCATGCGCGAGCTGGTCGCCCAGGTGGAGCCGCGCATGCCGGCCATCATCGGCGAATACCAGGACAAGCTCACCGCCCGCCTGCGCGACGCGGTCGCCTCGCTGGACGAGGACCGCATCCGCCAGGAAGTGGCGCTGTTCGCCCAGCGCATCGACGTCGCCGAAGAGCTGTCGCGCCTGTCCACCCACCTCGACGAGGTGGAGCGCATCCTCAAGGCCGGCGGCGCCGCCGGCAAGCGGCTGGATTTCCTGATGCAGGAGCTCAACCGCGAGGCCAACACCCTGGCCTCCAAGTCCGCCGCCACCGACGTCACCGGCGTCGCCATGGAACTGAAGGTCCTGATCGAGCAGATGCGCGAGCAGGTGCAGAACATCGAGTAGGAGGGGGCGCCATGCCGGGAACCCTGTTCATCGTCACCGCGCCCTCGGGCGCCGGCAAGACCACCCTGGTGCGCGGGCTGCTGGATCGCGATCCGCAGGTCCAGCTCTCCATCTCCTACACCACCCGCGCGCCGCGCGCCGGCGAGCAGGATGGGCGTGAGTACAACTTCGTGGATGTGCCCACCTTCCGCGCCCTGCGCGACCGCGGCGAGTTCCTGGAGTGGGCGGAGGTCCATGGAAACTACTACGCCACCTCCAAGGTCTGGCTGAAGGAACAGATCCAGGCCGGGCGCGACACCCTGCTGGAAATCGACTGGCAGGGCGCGCAGCAGGTGCGCAAGGCCTTCCCCGAGGCGGTGGGCGTGTTCATCCTACCGCCCTCGCTGGAGGAGCTGGAGCACCGCCTGCGCGGCCGTGGCACCGACAGCGACGAAGTCATCAGCCGCCGCCTGCTGGGCGCCCGTGGCGAGATGCGGCATGTGGGCGAGTTCGACTACGTTATAATTAACAACGAGTTGCAACTTGCATTGGACGATCTCGTTGCAGTCGTCCGCGCCGCGCGCCTACGCTACGGCAACCAACACCTGCGGCATCCGCAGTATTTCGCATTTCTCGAACAGGACTGACCATGGCCCGTATTACCGTCGAAGACTGCCTGAAAAGGATCCCGAACCGCTTCCAGCTGACCCTGGCGGCGACCTACCGTGCGCGCCAGCTGACCGCCGGCGGCACGCCGCAACTCGAGCTGGATTCCGCCGACCGTGACAAACCCACGGTGATCGCCCTGCGCGAAATCGCAGCCGGCAAGGTCGGCCTCGAGATGCTCAACCGCGGCCAGGCCTGACCCCGCGCCAGGGGGAACGCGCAATGGAAGCCGCTGCCATTCCGGTCCCCCAGCCGCCTGCCTCTCCGCCCACGGGCGAAAGCGCAGTGGCGGCGAATTTCGCACGGCTGAAGCTCAAGCTCGCGAGCTACCTGAAGCCGGAAGACGTCGCCCGCATCGAGGCGGCGTATCACTTCTCCACCGCCGCGCACGAAGGGCAGTTCCGCATCAGCGGCGAGCCCTACATCACCCATCCGGTGGCGGTGGCGGACATCGTCGCCGACTGGAACCTCGATCCCCAGGCGCTCATCGCCGCGCTCCTCCACGACGTGATGGAGGACACCCACATCTCCAAGCAGGAGATCTCCGAGCGCTTCGGCAAGGCGGCGGCGGAGCTGGTGGATGGCCTCTCCAAGCTGGACAAGATCGAGTTCCGCTCGCAGGAAGAGGCGCAGGCGGAGAACTTCCGCAAGATGCTGCTGGCAATGGCGAGCGACCTGCGGGTCATCCTCGTCAAGCTGGCCGACCGCCTGCACAACATGCGCACGCTGGACTACGTGCGGCCGGCCAAGCGCCGCCGCATCGCCAACGAGACGCTGGAAATCTACGCCCCCATCGCCAACCGCCTGGGGCTGAACAACCTGTACCGCGAACTGCAGGAACTTTCGTTCCAGCACAAGTACCCGCTGCGCTACAAGGTGTTGTTCAAGGCCATCAAGGCCGCCCGCGGCAACCGCCGCGAGGTGGTGGGCAAGGTGCTGTCCACCATCGAGGAACGGCTGCCGCAGTGGGGCATTTCCGCCGAAGTGCAGGGGCGGGAGAAGCACCTCTACGGCATCTACCGCAAGATGGTGGAAAAGCACCTGTCCTTCTCCCAGGTGCTGGACATCTACGGCTTCCGCGTCATCGTGCGTGACATACCCGGGTGTTACCTCGCGCTGGGCGCGCTGCACTCGATGTACAAGCCGGTGCCGGGCAAGTTCAAGGACTACCTGGCCATCCCCAAGGCCAACGGCTACCAGTCGCTGCACACCACGCTGATCGGCCCCTTCGGCACGCCGGTGGAGGTGCAGATCCGCACCCGCGAGATGCACCACATCGCCGAAACCGGCGTCGCCTCGCACTGGCTGTACAAGGAAGACGAGAAGACGCTCACTGAACTGCAGCAGAAGACGCACTCCTGGCTGCAGTCGCTGCTCGAGCTGCAATCCACCTCCGGCGAGGCCACCGAGTTCCTGGAGCACGTCAAGATCGACCTCTTCCCCGGCGAGGTGTATGCCTTCTCGCCCAAGGGCAAGATCTTCTCGCTGCCCAAGGGTTCGACCCCGGTGGACTTCGCCTACGCGGTGCATACCGACATCGGCAACCGCTGCGTGGCCTGTCGCATCAATGGCGACCTGATGCCGCTGCGCACCGAGCTGCGCAATGGCGACCAGGTGGAAGTCATCACCGCTGCCCACGCCAACCCGAACCCGGCCTGGCTGTCCTATGTACGCACCGGCAAGGCGCGGGCGCAGATCCGCCACTTCCTCAAGAACGCCCAGCAGGACCAGTCGGTGGCGCTGGGCGAGCGCCTGCTCAACCAGGCACTGCGGCCCTACGGCCTCACGCTGGGCCAGCTCTCCACCTTTGCCTGGGACCGCTTCCTGCGCGACCGCGGCGTGCGCAGCAAGAAGGAAGTGTTCGCCGACATCGGCCTGGGCAAGCGCCTGCCGGTCATCGTCGCCCGCCGTCTGTCGCAGGCGCAGGACCAGGAGTCCGGCCGGCCGGACGTGATCAAGCCCAAGCCCGCCGGCGCCATCCTCATCCGCGGCAGCGAGGGCATCGCGGTGCAACTGGCGCGCTGCTGTCACCCGATCCCGGGCGACCCCATCATCGGCACCATCCGCAAGGGCCAGGGGTTGGAAGTGCACCTGCACGACTGCCCGGTGGTGGCCAAGCTGCGTGGTGACCGCGGCCGCTGGGTGGACGTGGAATGGGAGCCGGGCGACGACCGCATGTTCGACGTCACCATCCGCGTGCTGACCAAGAACGTGCGCGGCGTGCTGGCCAAGGTGGCGAGCGTCATCTCCGAAGAGGAATGCAACATCCTCAACGTCGGCATGGACAACGAGCAGGGCGCTTACATCGCGCTGAGCTTCACCCTGCAAGTGCATGACCGCATGCATCTGGCGCGGGTGATGCGCGGCGTGCGCCGCGTGCCGGACGTGGTCCGCATCGGCCGCGTCAAGGGCGACGGCCGCGTTGGCTGATCCTGCCTGCGGCGGTGCCGTACTGCGCTAGAATTGCGCCCGTCCTGAATCCCGAGCGAATCCGAGGCCGACCATGGCGATCTACGAATCCGAGCACACCAAGTTCATGCGCGAGTGGATGGAAAAGCACCCGCAGGAAGTCGTCGAACAGAAGGAAGGCCGCGCCCTGTGGTGGGACAAGCCGCAAGACCTGGAGACCCAGCGCCGTAATCGCGACTCCAAGGTACCGGTGAAGGCCTACTACTACGACATCAACAATCACTGATGTCCCGTCGCTTCCCGGGACATCCCGCCAGCCGGCGCCGATGAGCGATTCCGCTTCCCGCGCCGCGCCCGCTCCGCAAGCGGCCGCTGCACACAGCCCGCTGCAGGCCGATCCCCAGCTGCAACGCTACTTCTCCGCCGAAGGCGAGCGGCGCGCGGCCACCCGCGCGCTGTTCGACCGCGCGGCCAGCGGCTACGACCGCGCCGAGAGCATCACCGCCCTCGGCTCCGGCGCCTGGTACCGGCGGCGCGCCCTGCAGCGCTGCGGGCTGAAGCCCGGCATGGCCATCCTGGACGCGGCCGCCGGCACCGGCCTGGTGGCGCGCGAGGCCCAGCGCATCATCGGTGAGCAGGGCCGCCTGATCGCGCTCGATCCCTCGCCCGGCATGCTGGCCGAGCTGCGCAAGAAGCTTTCGGTGGAAACGCTGGAAGCCGGCGCCGAGGCCATCCCCCTGCCGGAGGCGGAAGTCGATTTCGTCTCCATGGGCTACGCGTTGCGCCATGTGGCCGACCTCGATCAAGCCTTCGCTGAATACCTGCGGGTGCTGCGCCCCGGCGGCCGGGTGTGCGTGATGGAAATCACCCGCCCGCAGAGCGCCCTTGGCCGGCAGATGCTGCGCTTCTACCTGCGCGCGGTAGTGCCGCTTCTCTCCCGCATCGCCCGCTGCAGCGCCGACGTGTCGCTGCTGTGGGAGTACTACTGGGACACCATCCAGGCCGCGGTGCCGCCGCAACGGGTGCTGGAGGCGATGCGCCGCGCGGGTTTCGAAGAGGTGGACTGCGCGCTGACGCTGGGCGTGTTCCGCGAATACGTAGGGCGCAAGCCGGCCGCCCGCTGAGTTTCTGCCGATGGCGCTGCCCGACCGCTATGTGATCGTCGACGTCGAGACCACCGGCGCCCACCCGGTGCGCGACCGCATCACCGAGATCGCGGTGATCCGCATCGAGGGTGGCGTCGAGACCGGGCGCTGGGAAACGCTGGTGCATCCCGGCATCCCGATTCCGGGGATGATCCAGGACCTCATCGGCATCACCGACGAGATGGTGGCGCAGGCGCCGGCCTTCGCCGACATTGCCGATACGCTGGCGGGTTGGCTGGAAGGCAGCGTCTTTGTCGCCCATAACGCCCGCTTCGACTACGGCTTCATCAAGAACGCCTTCGCCCGGGTGCAGCGGGAGTTCGAGGCGCCGGTGCTATGCACCGTCAAGCTTTCCCGCGCCCTCTACCCGGAGCACCACCGCCACGGCCTGGATGCGCTGATAGCGCGCCACGGCTTCGTCTGCGCGGCCCGCCACCGGGCGATGGGCGATACCGAGGTGCTGAAGCAGTTCGTCGCCATGACCGGCGAGGCCTTTCCCGCCGAAGTGCTGGCGCGGGCGGTGGTCAAGGCGATGAAAGCGCCGCAGCGGCCCGCCGGCTTGCCGGAAGGCTCGCTGGACGGCCTGCCGGACGCGAGCGGCGTCTACCTCTTCTACGCCACGCCGGAAGCCGAACCCGGCCGTAGCGATACGCCGCTGCTGGTCGGCCAGGCGCTCAGCCTGCGCGCCAAGCTCACCGCCTGGTTCGCCGCCGCCAAGGGCAAGGACGCCGAACTGGCCGCCCGTGTGCGCCGGCTGGAATGGGTGGAGACGCCCGGCGAACTTGGGGCGCTGCTGCTGGAGCTGGCGCTGCTCAAGTCCCATCGGCCGCTGGCCAACCGCATTCCGGATGGTGATGCCGCCTTCGGCCTGCGCCTGCTGCCGAATCGCCGCCGGCCGCCGGTGCTGGAGCGGGTGGCGATCGCCGGCACTGATCCGCGCAGCTGGGCCGGCGAGGTGCTCGGCGCCTTCCGCAACCGCGCCGAGGTGGACAACCGCCTGCGCGAGCTGGCCATGCTCTACCGGCTGTGTCCGCAGCGCCTGGGGCTGGAGGCGGGCAGCGGGCCGTGCGATGCGCATCGTGCCAAGCGCTGCGCTGGCGTGTGCGCCGGCAAGGAGCGGCCGGAGGAGCACGACGCCCGCCTGCTGGGCGCGCTCGGCAGCGTCGGGCTGAAAGCCTGGCCCTGGAACGGGCCGGTGGTGGTGGCGGAGCGCAACGAGGACAACGGCCAGACGGCCTTCCATTTGCTGGACGCCTGGTGCCATCTCGGCACGGTGGCCGACGAAGCGGCGCTCCCCGCGTTGGCGGCGACGCCCCGCGCCTTCGATCTGGATGCCTACCGGCTGCTGTCGCGTTGGCTGGCGGTGCCGGCCAACGCGGCCAGAGTGCAGCCGCTTTCCCGCTGAGCGCGCGCCGGCTGCTACCGGGTGGCTCTCAGCGGCGGCTCAGCCGGCGGCGCACAGCCGCAGTTCGGAAACCTTGTTCACCACCACGCCGCGCCGGCCCTGCGGCCGGATGGTGCCGTCGCGGGTGAGGCGGGATAGCGCGCGGGACAGCGTCTCCGGCGTCAGGTTGAGCTGGGCGGCGATGGTCTGCTTGTCGCTTTCCAGCCGGATCTCGCAGCGTTCGGCATTGGCCGGCGCCAGCCGCGCCAGGTAGTGCGCCACCCGCTGCAGGCTGTTGCGCTGGAAGCACAGCTGCAGGTTCTCCAGCAGGGCATACATGGCTTCGGCCAGGTGGGCGCTCAGCGCGGCGGCGAAGGCCGGGCTGGCGTGCATGGCGGCGCGCAGGTCGCTGCCGCGCAGGCGCAGCAGGCGGCTGTCCTGCACCGCCTGGTTGGTGACCAGGGGCGCGCGGGCGAGCAGCGCGACATCCTCGCCGAAGCTGTCGCCGGCACCGGCCAGCTGCACTACCAGCTCGGCGCCGGTGGCCGACAGCAGATAGCGCTTGATGCTGCCTTCCAGCACGACGAAGACTTGGTCGTCATGCCCGTCGGTGGGCAGCAGCATTTCGCCGCGCAGCAGCTGCTGCGGGCGGCCGTGTTCCAGCAGGCGCTGGCGCAGGCTGCCATCCAGCAGGTCGAAGGGCGCGATGCTGCCGAGTACATCCTGTTGCGGCGCGACCGTATCGACGCTCATCCTGACCTCCGTGACTGCCTGTCCAGCTTTTGACTTGCGCCCAGTGTAGGGCGGCGAATATCGCGCGGAAGTGGCGCAGAACCGGGGTAGAGCCACCGGCATACCTCCAAGGAGGTATAAGACGAAATGGGTAAGGTCTTGTTTAATCGGGGCTTGCCTTGCGGCGCCTGCAACCGGAAGCGGTGCGGCGGCGCTATCGAGGTATGTCCACATTCATCCGGGAAACCGCAGAGAAGGAGCGCGGCATGCGAAGGAAATACGGTGATGCGCTGGCCCGGCGCTCCATCCTGCTGCTGGTCGGGCTCGCGTTGGCGGCGGTGACGCTGATCGGCCTGGCCGGCATGACGGTGTCGGTGGTGGTGGCCGAAACCGTGCAGGGCAGCGCCAGTGCCGTCAATGTCGCTGGCAGCCTGCGGCGTTTGACTCACCGCATCGCCAGCCTGGCGGCGGCCGACGTCGCCCGCGGCGCGGTGCCCGGCGAACGGGTGGCAAAGGCCATCGCCCAGCTGGAGGCGCAGCTGGACAACGACGAGCTGCTGCGGGTGCGCGAGCGGGCGCCCGGCGGGCTGTTCGCCGCCACCTACCGCGGCGTGCAGGCCGGCTGGCGCACCAGTCTGAAGCCGCACATCGAGGCGCTGATGACGGCCGGCAGCGTGCCGGACGAGGCACAGATCGAGACCATCCTGGCCGAGGTGGACACCTTCGTAGACCAGCTGAACGCCCTGGTGGCGGTGCTGGAGCACGACACCGAGGCACGCATCGCCGACCTGCGGCAGACGCTGGCCAT
Source organism: Azoarcus indigens (assembly GCF_004361735.1). Lineage (GTDB taxonomy): Bacteria > Pseudomonadota > Gammaproteobacteria > Burkholderiales > Rhodocyclaceae > Azoarcus > Azoarcus indigens. The sequence continues at coordinate 18,475 of NZ_SNVV01000022.1, forward strand.
TGCCATCGTCGGCACGCTGGTGCTGGTCGCGGTGGCGCTGTTGCTGCTGCACCGGCTGGTGTCGCTGCCGCTGAGCGACCTGCTGGCGGTGGCCAGCCGCATCGGCCGCGGCGATTTCTCCGCGCGGGCGGCCTACACCGGGCGCAACGAGCTGGGCCGCGTCGGCGCCGCCTTCAACCTGATGGCCAGCGAGCTTTCCAAGCTCTACCGCGACCTGGAACAGCGGGTGGAAGCGAAGACGGCGGAGCTGCAGCGCAGCAACCGCTCGCTGGAGCTGCTCTACCACGCCATCGCCCGCCTGTACCACGCGCCGGCGGCGGCCGACGCCTACTCCGACACCCTGCGCGACATGGAGCAGCTGATGGGCCTGGACGGCAGCTTCGCCTGCATAGAGCCGCGCCACGACGGCCCCGCCACCGTGCTGGCCTCCACCCTGGGGCCCTGCCCGGAACGCCATCGCGCGGACGGCGAAGGCTGCGGCCTGTGCCGCGAGGATGTCCAGCCCTGGACCTACCGCCGCGAGGGCGGGCACGAGTTGCTGCGGGTGCCGCTGCGCGACAGCGAACGCCACTACGGCATGCTGCGCTTCACCCTGCCGGCTGGCCACCGGCTGGAGGACTGGCAGCGCCAGCTGGTGGAGGCGCTGTCGCGCCACATCGGCATGGCGCTGGGCGCGGCACGGCGCAACGAGCAGGAGCGCATGCTGGCGCTGCAGGAAGAGCGCTCGGTGATCGCCCGCGAACTGCACGACTCCCTGGCCCAGGCGCTGTCCTACATGAAAATCCAGGTGGCGTTGCTGCAGCCGGTGCTGGGCGACCCGGCGCGGCAGGCGGATGCGGCCACCATCGTTGCCGACCTGCGCACCGGCATCAACGCCGCCTACCGCCAGTTGCGCGAGCTGCTGAGCTCCTTCCGGCTGAAGATGAGCGGCGATTTCCCCAGCCTGCTGCGCGCCGCGGTGGCGGAATACGCCGGCAAGGGCGGTGTGGACATCCGGCTGGAGACGCGGCTGGCGGACTGTCCGCTCAGCCCCAACCAGGAGATCCACGTCTTGCACATCATCCGCGAAGCCCTGTCGAACATGGTCCGCCACGCCGCCGCCCGGCATGCCACCGTCAGCCTCAGCAGCAATGCGTTGCAGCGGGTCACCGTCGTCGTCGAGGACGATGGCGTCGGCCTGCCGGGCGAACCGCTGGACAGCCGCAACCACCACGGCATGACCATCATGCGCGAGCGCGCCCGCAGCCTGGGCGGCGAGCTGGACGTCAGCGCCGGCCGCGATTGCGGCACCCGCGTCACCCTGCGCTTCCAGGCGCGGCCGGGCACGCTGGGTGTGGACGAGGAGGGCCCGGCGGTGGCGATGAACTGGGGAGGCGAGCCGGCATGAGCGAGGAGCGACAGCGCGTCATCCTGGTGGACGACCACCCCCTGTTCCGCAAGGGCCTGGCGCAGCTGCTGGCCGCCGTGCCGGCCTTCGACCTCGTCGGCGAGGCCGCCGGCGGCAGCGAGGGCCTGGCGCTGTGCCTGCGGCTGGCGCCGGACCTGCTGCTGCTGGACCTCAACATGAAGGACATGGGCGGGCTGGAGGTGCTGCGCGGCGTGCGCGCGGCCCAGCTCGACACCCGCGTGGTGATGATCACCGTGTCCGACGCCGGCGAGGATCTGGTCGCCGCGCTGCGCGCCGGCGCCGACGGCTACCTGCTGAAGGACATGGAGCCGGAGGCCATGGTGGAGGCGCTGGCCGAGGCCGCCGCTGGCCGCATCGTCATCTCCGAGCAGCTCACCCACCTGATGGCGGCCGCGCTGCGCGGCGAAACCCGGCCGCGCTCGGTGGAGGCGGCCGGCCTCACCGAGCAGGAGCTGCGCATCCTCGGCCACATCGCCAACGGCCTGTCGAACAAGCTCATCGGCCGCGAGCTGGACATCGCCGAAGGCACGGTGAAGGTCCATGTGAAGCACATCCTGCGCAAGCTGGCGGTGCGCTCGCGGGTGGAAGCGGCGGTGTGGGCGGTGGAGCACCTGCGCGCGTCTGGCCAGGCGCAATAGCCGCGGTCGTGTCCCGGCGGCCGGCGGGCCGGAGGCTGCGCGGGAATATCCCTTTCCCCGGCAGGGCGATGAGAGCGATTCTCGTCTTGACTGCCATCAATGACGCGCCGGGGGGCGCACGCATCCAATAGACCCCGCCGAGAAGTTCTTTTGCGGGGAGCAGGATCGTGGAAGCCGTGTCGATGTCGCGCCGCACGCTGTTGCGGACGCCGGGTGGGAAGGCGGGGAAATCGCCCCTGCGGCCGCCCTGGGCGCTGGCGGAAGCGAGCTTCATCGAGCTGTGCACCCGCTGCGATGCCTGCATTACCGCCTGCCCGACCGGCGTGCTGCGCCGCGGCGGCGGCGGTTTCCCCATCACCGATTTCTCCCTGGGCGCCTGCACCTTCTGCGGCGCCTGTGTCGCCGCCTGTGGCGCGCCCTCCCGGCCGCAAGCCCTGCGCCGGCAGGAGGGTCTCCCCGCCTGGGCGCGGGTGGCCGCCATCGGCGACGGCTGCCTGTCCCGCCGCGGCATCGAGTGCCGCGTCTGCGGCGAAGCCTGCGAAGCCGCCGCCATCCGCTTCCGCCCGCGCCTGGGTGGCGTCGCGCTGCCCGAACTGGATGCCAGCCGATGTAGCGCCTGCGGCGCCTGCCAGGCCCCCTGTCCGGGGAGCGCGATCGAGATGGTCGCGCTCGCGCTCCCGTCCGACGCTCCGCCGGACACCTCTTCCCTCTCCGCTCCGAACCTGGAGGAAGCCGCATGAAGATCGCAAGCCTGGTGCTGCGGGCCAAGCCCGAGCATTTCGCCGAGTTGAGCCAGACCCTGGGCGAGATCCCTGGCGTGGAAGTGCACTCCCGCTGTGCCGACAGCGGCCGCCTGGTGGTCACCGTGGAGGATGGCGACGGTTACTCCACCAGCGATTCCATCCTGGCCGTGAGCCTGACCCAGCACGTGCTGGTAGCCACCCTGGCCTACGAATACACCGACGAAGGGCTGGCGGAGACGCCGCTCATGGAAACCGCATGAACCGGCCGCCGCCGCTGCACCGGCGGCACCAACTCAGCATCCGCGGAGCCTGGCGCTCCACCCAATCGAAGCGGGAAGCCTGCGCCGCCTGGCCGGGACAACCGACTGGAGAAAGCAAATGAGCATGGATAGACGCGACTTCATCAAGGCCAACGCGATCGCCGCGGCGGCCGCCACCGCCGGCATGCCGCTGGCGGTGCAGGCGCAGCCGGGCAGCGCCGACACCCGCGTGCGCTGGGACAAGGCCGCCTGCCGCTTCTGCGGCGTCGGCTGTTCCGTGCTGGTGGGCGTGCAGAACGGCCGCGTGGTGGCCACCCAGGGCGACCCGGATGCGCCGGTGAACCGTGGCCTCAACTGCATCAAGGGCTACTTCCTGTCCAAGATCATGTACGGCGAGGACCGCCTCACCAAGCCGCTGCTGCGGATGAGGAACGGCAAGTACGACAAGGAAGGCGAGTTCACCCCAATCAGCTGGAACCAGGCCTTCGACATCATGGCCGAGAAGTGGAAAACGGCCATCAAGCAGCATGGCAACGATTCCGTCTGCATGTTCGGCTCCGGCCAATGGACGATCTGGGAGGGCTACGCCGCTTCCAAGCTGTTCAAGGCCGGCTTCCGCACCAACAACATCGACCCGAATGCCCGCCACTGCATGGCTTCGGCGGTCACTGGCTTCATGCGCACCTTCGGCATCGACGAGCCCATGGGCTGCTACGACGACATCGAGAACGCCGATGCCTTCGTGCTGTGGGGCTCCAACATGGCGGAGATGCACCCCATCCTGTGGACCCGCATCACCGACCGCCGGCTGTCGCGCGAGGGCTGCGAGGTGCACGTGCTGTCCACCTTCGAGCACCGCTCCTTCGAGCTGGCCGACAACGGCATGGTCTTCAACCCGCAGACCGACCTCGCCATCCTCAACTACATCTGCAACCACATCATCCAGACGAAGCGGGTGAATACCGCCTTCGTGAACGCCAACGTCAGGTTCAAGGCCGGCGAAACCGACATCGGCTTCGGCCTCCGCCCCAACCACGAGCTGGAAGCCAAGGCCAGCAGCAACGGCTACCCCGGCGCCGAGGGCAAGCCCAAGGGCGACCCCAACGCCGCCCGCGACATCAGCTTCGACGAGTTCGCCAGGTTCGTCTCCGAATACACGCTGGAGAAGGTATCCAAGCTCTCCGGCGTGCCCGCCGAGCGCCTGAAGCGGATGGCCGAGGTCTATGCCGACCCGGACAAGAAGGTGATGTCGCTGTGGACCATGGGCTTCAACCAGCACACCCGCGGCACCTGGGTGAACAACATGATCTACAACGTCCACCTGCTGGTGGGCAAGATCAGCGAGCCGGGCAACAGCCCCTTCTCCCTCACTGGCCAGCCCTCCGCCTGCGGCACTGCCCGCGAGGTCGGCACCTTCGCCCACCGCCTGCCGGCCGACATGGTGGTCGCCAACCCGATGCACCGCGCCATCGCCGAGGAGATCTGGCAGCTGCCGGAAGGCACCATCCCGGCCAAGATCGGCCTGCACGCGGTGGCGCAGAGCCGCGCGCTGAAGGACGGCAAGCTCAAGTGCTACTGGACCAGCACCACCAACAACATGCAGGCCGGGCCGAACATCAACGGCGAGATCTACCCCGGCTGGCGCAACCCTGAAGCCTTCGTCGTCGTCTCCGACGTCTATCCCACCGTGTCCGCGCTGTCGGCCGACCTCATCCTGCCGTCGGCGATGTGGACCGAAAAGGAAGGCGCTTTCGGCAACGCCGAGCGCCGCACCCAGTTCTGGCGCCAGCAGGTGAGCGCGCCGGGCGAGGCCAGGAGCGATCTGTGGCAGTACGTGGAGTTCTCCAAGCGCTTCAAGGTCGAGGAAGTGTGGCCGGCCGAACTCATCGCCAAGAAGCCGGAGCTCAAGGGCAAGACCCTGTACGACGTGCTGTTCGCCAACGGCAGCGTCAACAAATTCCCCCTGGCCGACATCGAGAAGGCCAACAGCCACGCCATCCCCGGCTACACCAATGACGAAGGCAAGGCCTTCGGCTTCTACCTGCAGAAAGGCCTGTTCGAGGAATACGCCCGCTTCGGCCGCGGCCATGGTCACGACCTGGCGGACTTCGAGGTCTATCACAAGGCGCGCGGCCTGCGCTGGCCGGTGGTGGAGGGCAAGGAAACCCTGTGGCGCTTCCGCGAAGGCTACGACCCCTACGTGAAGCAGGGTGAGGGCGTGAAGTTCTACGGCCACAAGGACGGCAAGGCGGTGGTGTTCGCGCTGCCCTACCAGGATCCGCCGGAGATGCCGGACAAGGAGTTCGACATGTGGCTGTGCACCGGCCGCGTGCTGGAGCACTGGCACACCGGCTCGATGACGCGCCGGGTGCCGGAGCTGCACCGCTCGGTGCCGGAGGCGCAGGTCTTCATGCACCCGGAAGACGCCACCAAACGCGGTCTGCAGCGCGGCATGGCGGTGAAGATCGCCTCCCGCCGCGGCGAGGTCGTCGCCCGGCTGGAAACGCGCGGCCGCAACAAGCCGCCCAAGGGCCTGATCTTCGTGCCCTTCTTCGACGAAGGCCGGCTGGTGAACAAGCTCACGCTGGACGCCACCTGCCCGATCTCCAAGGAAACCGACTTCAAGAAGTGCGCGGTGAAGGTCACCAAGGCCTGAGTTCCGCAGCGCGGACGGCGCGGCACGCCCGGCGGGCGCCGCCGCCCTATGTCCGCGCGACGAGATCATCATGAAAGACGCCAACGACACCCCGGCACCCGCAAGGGCCACGACAGGCACGCGCTCGTCCCGCCGCCGCTTCCTCAAGGAAGCGGCCGGCGTGGCCGGGGGCGCCGGCCTGCTGGCGCTGGGCGCCGGGCTGTATGCGCGCCAGGCGGCAGCCCTGCCGGCCACCGCGCTGCGGCCGCCGGGGGCGCTGGCCGAAGGCGATTTCCTCTCCGCCTGCGTGCGCTGCGGCCTGTGCGCGCGCGATTGCCCCTACGACACGCTGAAGCTCGCCCGCCTGGGCGATGCGCCGGCCACCGGTACGCCTTATTTCGAGGCGCGCGGCGTGCCCTGCGAGATGTGCGAGGACATTCCCTGCGTGGTCGCCTGTCCCACCGGCGCGCTGGACCACGGGCTGACCGACATCACCCAGGCGCGCATGGGCCTGGCGGTGCTGATAGACCACGAGACCTGCCTCAACTTCCTCGGCCTGCGCTGTGACGTCTGCTACCGGGTGTGCCCGGTGATCGACAAGGCGATCACGCTGGAGAAGAGCCACAACCCGCGCTCTGACCGCCACGCCATGCTGCTGCCGACGGTGCATTCCGATTACTGCACCGGCTGCGGCAAGTGCGAGAAGGCCTGCGTGCTGCCGGGCGAGGCGGCGATCAAGGTGCTGCCGCTGAAGTTGGCGCAGGGCTCCCGGGCAGAGCACTACCGCCGTGGCTGGGAAGAGAAGGAGGCCGCCGGCGGCTCGCTGATCGGCGAGCAGGTGGAATTGCCAGTGCGTGGCATGGAGGACAAGGCCTACGGCGATACCCGCCTGCGGCCGGGCGAAACGCCGCTGCCGCAGCCGGAAGCGGTGCCCGCCGCGCCCGCTGGCAGCGGCCTGGATTCGCGGTGGAAGCCATGAGCACGCCACGCGCTCCCGCGGCCGATCCGGTGGTGTCCGCCCAGTCCGCCGCGAGCGCCAGGCCGGCGCTGCCGCGCAGCAGCGTGCGCGGCGCCGCCCAGCTCGGCCTTGCCGCGCGGCCGGGTGTCGAAGCGGTGGCGGCCAAGGGCTGGCTGCGGGCGCACAAGTGGCTGCTGCTGCGGCGCTTGAGCCAGCTCGGGGTGCTGGCGCTGTTCCTCGTCGGCCCCTGGTTCGGCTGCTGGGTCGTCAAGGGCAACCTGACTTCCAGTCTCACGCTGGGCGTGCTGCCGCTGTCCGACCCCTTCGTGCTGGCGCAATCGCTGGCGGCCGGGCATCTGCCCTACCGTCAGGCGCTGATCGGCGGCGGCATCGTGTTTGCCTTCTACCTCGCCTTTGGCGGCCGCCTGTTCTGTTCCTGGGTGTGCCCGATGAACCTGGTGACCGACGCCGCTGCCTGGCTGCGCCGCCGCCTCGGGCTCAAGGGCGGCAAGGCGCCGGCCGCGGCCAGCCGCTACTGGCTGCTGGGCTTCGTGCTGTTGGCCGCGGCGCTGAGCGGCAGCCTGGCGTGGGAGTGGCTGAACCCGGTGTCCATGCTGCATCGGGCACTGCTGTTCGGCTTCGGCCTGGCCTGGGGCCTGGTGGGCGGCGTCTTCCTCTACGACCTGCTGATCGCGCCGCGCGGCTGGTGCGGCCACCTCTGTCCGCAGGGCGCCTTCTACAGCCTGCTCGGCCGCGCCAGCCTGCTCGGTGTTTCCGCCGCCCGCCGGCGCGACTGCAACGACTGCATGGACTGCTTCGCGGTCTGCCCCGAACCCCAGGTCATCCGCCCGGCGCTGAAAGCCGCCGGCCAGGACCATCCCCTGATCCTCGATGGCGATTGCACCCGTTGCGGCCGCTGCATCGATGTCTGCGGCAAGTCCGTTTTCCGCATTACGACCCGATTCAACAGGAGCGAGTCATGAAAAAACCCATCCGCCAACTCGCGCTGGCCCTGGTTGCCGTTCTCGGCATTGCCGGCACGCTGCCGCCGCTGGCCCTCGCCGAAGGCGTCAAGAGCATCCGTGGCAACGACGTCGGCGAAGCCGAGGTGCCGCCGGGCATCTACAAGCCGATTCCCGACCGCGCGCCGATTCCGCGCGACTACGTGCAGCAGCCGCCGCTGATCCCGCACAAGATCGAAGGCTACGAGGTCAGCAAGAACTTCAACCGCTGCATGGATTGCCACGCCTGGAGCCGCTACCAGGAGACCGGCGCCACCAAGGTCAGCCTCACCCATTTCAAGGACCGCGACGGCGGCGAGCTCTCCAACATCTCGCCGCGCCGCTACTTCTGCACCCAGTGCCACGTGCCGCAGACCGATGCGCCGCCGCTGGTGAACAACAAGTTCCAGCGCGCCGACGGTCTGCGCTGAGCTAACGCAAACGGGGAAGATCATGAGCGAAAGCAAGGGCAGCAGCCTGGTCGCCAGGTTACGCAAGGTCGGTTGGGGCCTGCTCGGTATCGCCTTCGTCGGCGGCATCCTGTTCTGGGGCAGCTTCAACTGGGCGCTGGAGATGACGAACCGGGAACAGTTCTGCATCTCCTGCCACGAGATGGAGCAGAACGTGTTCCAGGAGTACCGCAACACCATCCACTACCAGAACCGCACCGGCGTGCGCGCCACCTGCCCGGACTGCCACGTGCCCAAGGAGTGGGGGCCGAAGATGATCCGCAAGATCAAGGCCTCCAACGAGGTCTGGCACAAGCTGCTGGGCTCCATCGACACGCCGGAGAAGTTCAACGCCAAGCGCCTGCAGCTGGCGCAGAACGAATGGCGGCGGATGAAGGCCAACAACTCGCAGGAGTGCCGCAACTGCCACAACTTCGAGTACTTCGATTACTCGGTGCAGGGCCGCCGCTCCAACCAGATGCACCAGGCCGGCCTCTCCGCCGGCCAGACCTGCATCGACTGCCACAAGGGCATCGCCCACTCCCTGCCTCCGGTGGCGCAGGACATCGGCGCGGCCCACGAAGGCGTGGCACCGGAGGTGTTCCACCCGCCTGCTCCGAAGAAGGAGTAGGGGAGGGCGGCGCGAGCCGCTGGCTGGAAGGCGGGCGGGCCTGGCGGGCTCGCCCGTTTTCTCTTGCGGGGCTTTTTCAGCAATCAATGCCTGCGGCATTCTTGGAAGGCATTGTTGAGGGGCTGATCATGGCCGAGCCGCGAGCGCCCCAGGCGCATGAGGTCCAGCAAACGAGGCAGGCGGGTTTTCTCCCCCTTGGCGGGAGAAGGCAAGCTGCGGTCGGACTGGCGCGCAGCCGCCCCCGCAGGGCGCCCCCTCTCTCCGGCCTTCTCCCGCGGGGGGAGAGGGGTATGCCGGCGAGGGCCGGAGCGGGGGCGATTGGGCTTGGGCGCACCGGCTTCGGGTCTTCTCGGGCCACGAGCGAAAAAACGGGCGGCTCCCGCACAGGAGTCGCCCGTTTCTACCTGCCTTCGGGCGGAAGTGGTGTGCCGGCAGTTCAATCGCCGGCCATCAAGGCGTGATCGTCGCGGCCCCGCCCCAAACCAGCCCCACCTCACACCGCATATTGCCCCACGGCCTTGCGCATGCGGTCCACCACCGTGTCCAGCTGGCGCACCATCTCCTCGGCGTCGCCGACCGCCGCCACGTTCTGCTCGGTCATCGCCGCCACTTCCTCGATGTGGCGGGCCAGTTCGTCCATCGCACCCTGCTGTTCGGCGGAGGCGCGGGTGATGCCGGTGACGCGCTCCATGGTGCGCACCATTTCGTCGTTGATCCGGTGCAGCGAGTCCTCCGCCGCGCTGACGCGCTCGACGCCCTCGCCGACCTGGGCCGCGCCCTCGCGCATCGCGCCTACCGCCTGGCGGGTTTCTGTGCGCACGTTCTCTATCATCTCGCCGATCTCGCGGGTGGCCTGGCCGGTGCGTTCGGCCAGCTTGCGCACTTCGTCCGCCACCACCGCGAAGCCGCGGCCCTGCTCGCCGGCGCGGGCGGCCTCGATGGCGGCGTTGAGCGCCAGCAGGTTGGTCTGCTCGGCAATTTCGCGGATCACGCCGGTGACGCGGCCGATCTCGTCCGAGCGCTTGCCCAGCGATTCCAGCTGTTCCGCCGAGGCGCGTACGCGGTCGGCCAGCGACTGGATGTTGGCGCTGGCGTCGCGGGTGATGCGGGCGCCTTCGTCCGACACCCGGCTGGTTTCCTCCGCCACGCTGCGGGTGGAGTCGGCATGGGTGGCGACTTCGGCGATGGAGGTGCCCACTACTTCGATGGCTGCGCCGGCCGAGGTGGCGGCGACGCGCTGGGTCTGGGCGGCGCTGCGCACCTCGCGCACGCCGGTGCCGACGCGGCCGGTGGCCCCTTCCACCTGCTGGGCGACCTCCGACATGCCCTGCAAGGTGGCCTGCAGCGAGGACACCACCTTGTCCGCCCGGCGCGAGATGGCGCCGATCACGTCGCGCCGGTCCAGGCCGTGGCGGCTGCGCAGGTCGCCGGTACACAGCACGGCGTCCAGCCAGTCGGCGGTGGCGCCGAGGTCGTGATTGAACCGCGGGCCATAGACCAGCAGGTAGTAGAGCGCATACAGCAGCGCCAGTGCGCCCAGCACGCCGGACGTCATCGCCGGCAGGCTGCCGAGGCCGGTGGCGGCGGCGAGCAGCGCCAGCGCCGGCAGCAGGGCGGCCACGCCGATGTAGTTGGTCTGCGCGCGCACCGAGCACAGCCGCGCCAGCCACTCCGGTCGCCTGCGCACCACCCGCCCGTGCCACACCATCAGACGTTTGTCGCCTTCGCGCAGGCGCTTGTAAGCCGCCTCCGCCGCCTCGACCTCCGCCCGCGAGGGTTTGCCGCGGATCGACTGGTAGCCCACCACCTTGCCGTTTTCCCGTACCGGGGAGGCGTTCGCCACCACCCAGTAGTAGCCGCCATCCTTGCGCCGGTTCTTCACCAGACCGCGCCAGGGCCGGCCCGCCTTGAGGTCATTCCACATGTCGGCGAAGGCCTCCGGCGGCATGTCCGGATGGCGGACCATGTTGTGCGGCCGGCCTATCATTTCTTCCCGGGTATAGGCGCTGATGCGGGCGAAGGCGTCGTTCGCCTCCAGGATGTTGCCCTTGAGGTCGGTGAGCGAGTAGATGAACTCTCCGTCCGGGATCACGGTTTCTATTGCGGTCGCAGCGGCGGCTGTAGGCATGGCGATGGCTCCGGGGCCGGGCGCGGCAGCGGCGTTGCGCGCACAGGCCGGTGGGAACGATGGGTCCGTCGCGGCCTGGGGGTCAGCAGTCGGACGGTGCGGGGCTTCAGGACGGGAAACTTCGAGGAATTTGTCCGAAGTCCAGGAAACATAAGTCATTTGACCATTTCCGGATAAGGTCTTTTGGTGCTACTAAAGTGCTAAGTCCAATGGCATTCGATTTATTCCGTTGGCGTGCTGCCTCGGATGGCGGCGCGTGGCCGGCACAGGCACTAAGGCAAAAACCGTGCGAGAGACCGGGGCCAAGCCCGGAACGGGACGGTGCGGGCTGTAGCAGGGGGCCGGGCAAGGCGGATTTTCGCCGCACTTGGGGGCCTTTCCCGGAGGAAGGTGACAAGGATGCATGCCCTTGTAAGGTTTCCTTCATATTGCACAGAGTAGGTGCCGACGTCCGGCCGCTGTGGTTCAATCCGTCCCCATGCTTGAAGTCGAAGATCTAGCCTGCCTGAAGGGAGACCGCCTGCTGTTCCGCGAATTGGCGTTCGCCGTGGCGCCGCATGAAATGCTGCGCATCGCCGGTCCCAACGGCGCGGGCAAGACCAGCCTGCTGCGTTTGCTTACCGGCCTGTCGCTGCCGGAGGTGGGCGAAGTACGCTGGCAGGGGCAGCCGATACGGCGCGTCCGCGAGGCTTTCCATCGCGCCCTGTGCTACCTCGGCCATTCCCCGGCGCTCAACGACATGCTGACGCCGCTGGAGAACCTGCGCTTCGCCTGCGAGGCGGGCGGCGATCAGGTCTCGGAGCAGGACTGCGAGCAGGCGCTGGTGCGCATCGGCCTGGCGAACCAGCTGGACTTGCCGGCGAGGGTGCTGTCTCAGGGCCAGCGGCGGCGGGTCGGTCTGGCGCGGCTCTTCCTCGCCGACAAGCGGCCGCTGTGGGTGCTGGATGAGCCTTTCACCGCGCTGGATGTCAAGGCGGTGGCGGAGCTGGCACAGACCTTGTCGGACCACTGCGCCGCTGGTGGCACCGTGCTGCTCACCACCCACCAGGACGCGCCCTTCGCTGCTCCGCCGCGGATGCTGGATCTCGGGGAGTGGGCATGCTGAACACCTTCGTCGCGGTGCTGCGCCGCGATCTGCTGCTGGCCTGGCGCGGCCGGGCCGACGTGCTGGTGACGCTGGCCTTCTTCGTCATCGTCGTCTGCCTCTTCCCCTTCGGCGTCGGTGCGGAGCCGAACCAGCTGCGGGCTATCGCTCCCGGCGTATTGTGGGTGGCGGTGCTGCTGTCCTGCCTGCTGTCCATGCACAGGCTGTTCGCCCAGGACCATGCAGACGGAACCCTGGAGCAGCTTCTTCTGTCTAGTGAGCCGGCCGTCGTCTGGGTTGGCGCCAAGGTGCTCGCCTTCTGGCTGAGCACCGGCCTGCCGGTGGTGGTAGTGGCGCCGGGGCTCGCCTTGCTGCTTGACCTTGAGCAAGGAGCCCTGCCGGTGTTGGTAGTAAGTTTGCTGCTCGGCACCCCCATTCTCGCCCTGCTGGGCGCAGTTGGAGCGGCATTGACGCTGGGTGTGCGCGGCGGTGGCATGCTGTTGGCGCTGCTGGTGTTGCCCCTGTTCGTGCCGGTGCTGATCTTTGGCGCCGGCGCGGTGGAGGCGGAGTTGTCCGGAACCGGGGCGGTGGCGCACCTGCTGCTGCTCGGCGGCGGATGCGCCGGTGCGCTGGCGCTCGCCCCCTGGGCATGTGCCGCCTCTTTGCGTATATCGATGGAATGAACAGAACAACCTTCCCTTCCTGCGGCGCCGCCGCAGCCCCCGGCTCCGGAGCCTGTACGCGATGACTGCCGCAGAGCGCGCGCCGCGTGCCTCCCTGTTCCGTTTCGCCGCGCCCCAGACCTTCTACCCGCTGGCCGGCCGGCTTGCCCCCTGGTTCGCCGCCGCCGCGCTGGTGCTGACGCTGGCCGGCATGTGGCTGGGTTTCTTCGTCGCCCCGACCGACGCCACCCAGGGCGAGGTCTACCGGGTCATCTTCATCCATGTGCCGGCGGCCTGGATGTCCATGTTCATTTACCTGGTGATGGCCTTCTGGTCGGCGGTCGGGCTGGTCATGAACACCCGGCTGTCCTTCGTCATGAGCCAGGCGTTGGCGCCCACCGGGGCGATGTTCTGTTTCGTTGCGCTGTGGACCGGCGCGCTGTGGGGCCGCCCGACCTGGGGCGCCTACTGGGTATGGGATGCCCGCCTGACTTCGCAGCTGCTGTTGCTCTTCCTCTACCTCGGCTTCATCGCCCTGACCCGCGCCATCGAGGATCCCCGCCGTGCCGACCGCGCCGGCGCGATGATCGCGCTGGTGGGCGCGGTGAACGTGCCCATCATCTATTTCTCGGTGAAGTGGTGGAACACCCTGCACCAGGGGGCGTCGGTGAGCCTGACCAAGGCGCCGTCGATGGCTTCCACCATGCTGGCCGGCATGCTGGTGATGGCGTTTGCCGCCTGGGCCTACACGCTGGCGGTGACGCTGTGGCGGGTGCGGCCGATGATCCTGGAACGCGAGCGCCACACCGAATGGGTGGGCGCGGTGCTGGAGGCCGAGGGCGCCAGGGCTGGAGGAGGGCGCTGATGCAGTGGGATTCGCTGTCCGCTTTCTGGGACATGGGTGGTGCAGCGGCCTTCGTCTGGGGCAGCTATGGCGTCACCTTCGCGCTGGTGGCGCTGGAGTTCTTCCTGGTGCGCCGCCGCCGGCTGGACACGGTACGCCGGCTGTTGCGCTGGCGCCGTGCCGTCGGCAAGGAAAAGAAGGAGCGCGCCGCCTGAGCCGGCGCGATGGAGACGCAAGATGAAAGCCCGTAGCAAACGCCTGATCCTGGTCGGTACCGGGGTCGTCCTGTTCGGCGCCGCAGTGGCGCTGGTCCTTTCCGCCTTCCAGCAGAACCTGGTGTTCTTCCACACGCCCACCGAGGTGGTCGAGGGCAAGGCGCCGCTGGGCAAGACTTTCCGCATCGGCGGCATGGTGGAAGAGGGTTCCATCCGCCGCGACGCCGACGGCATCACCGTGCGCTTCGCCATCACCGACACCGCCAAGGTGATCCCGGTGAGCTACCAGGGTTCGCTGCCCGACCTGTTCAAGGAAGGCAAGGGCGCGGTGGTGCAGGGCAGCCTGGGACCGGACGGCCTGTTCCGCGCCTCCGAGGTGCTGGCCAAGCACGACGAGAACTACATGCCGCCCGAAGCGGCGCACGCGGTGGCCGAGGCGCACAAGGCAGCGGCTACGCTGAAGCAGTAAGCCAGTACATCCTTTCCTGAAACCCCAGCAGGACCGGCATTCCCCGCCCGCCATCGCGGTGGGCGCGCCGGTCCGGAGTCTCCCGCAATGATTCCCGAACTCGGCCATTTCGCCCTCGTCCTCGCCTTCGTCATCGCGCTGGTGCAGGCGGTGGTGCCCTTGCTCGGCGCGCATCGGAACCGCCTGGCGCTGATGGCGGTGGGCCGGCCGGCGGCGCTGGGCCAATTCCTGTTCACCGGCTTCTCCTTCGCCTGTCTGACCTGGGCCTTCGTGGCCAACGACTTCTCGGTCGAGTACGTGGCGATGCACTCCAACACCGCGACGCCGCTGATCTACCGCATCACCGCGGTGTGGGGCAGCCACGAAGGCTCGCTGCTGCTGTGGGCGCTGACGCTGTCGCTGTGGACGGTGGCGGTGGCGGTGTTCTCCCGCAACCTGCCGGAAGCCTTCGTCGCCCGCGTGCTGGGCACCTTGGGCTGGATCGCGGTGGGCTTCCTCGCCTTCATGCTGGTCACCTCCAACCCCTTCACCCGGCTGATTCCCGGCGCGGCCGAGGGGCGCGACCTCAACCCGCTGCTGCAGGATCCGGGCATGATCATCCACCCGCCGCTGCTCTACATGGGCTACGTCGGCTTCTCGGTGGCCTTCGCCTTCGCCATCGCTGCGCTGCTCACCGGCCGGCTGGATGCCGCCTGGGCGCGCTGGTCGCGGCCCTGGACCACCGCCGCCTGGGTGTTCCTCACCGCCGGCATCGCGCTCGGTTCCGGCTGGGCGTATTACGAGTTGGGCTGGGGCGGCTGGTGGTTCTGGGACCCGGTGGAGAACGCCTCCTTCATGCCCTGGCTGCTGGGCACCGCGCTGATCCACTCGCTGGCAGTCACCGAGAAGCGCGGCGCCTTCCGCAGCTGGACGGTGCTGCTGGCGATCGGTGCCTTTTCGCTGTCGCTGCTGGGCACCTTCCTGGTCCGCTCCGGCGTGCTCACCAGCGTGCACGCCTTCGCCACCGACCCGCGCCGCGGCCTCTTCATCCTCGCCTTCCTGGTGGCGGTGATCGGTGTGTCGCTGCTGCTCTATGCCTGGCGCGCGCCCAAGCTGGCCGGCGGCGGCAGCTTCGCTTTCGTGTCGCGGGATACCGCGCTGCTGGGCAACAACGTGCTGCTGTCGGTGGTGTCCGCCTCGGTGCTGCTGGGCACGCTGTATCCCCTGTTCCTGGATGCGCTGGGCCTGGGCAAGCTGTCGGTCGGGCCGCCGTACTTCGAGGCGGTGTTCGTGCCGCTGATGACGCCGGTGGTGGTGCTGATGATGTTCGGCCCCTTCCTGCGCTGGAAGGGCGACGAGCTGATGCCGGCGCTGCGCCGGGTGGCGCCCGCCTTCGTCGCCAGCATCCTGATCGGCCTGGGTATCGCGCTTGCCGTCGGCCATGTGACCTGGCGCACCGTGCTCGGCCTGGCGCTGGCCGCGTGGGTGGTGCTGGCCAGCCTGCAGCTGCTGGCGGCGCGCCTGAAGGAGCGCGCCGGCGCCTCCGCCACCTCCCGGCTGGCTACCATCCCCGCCGCCTGGTGGGGCATGTGGCTGGCGCACCTGGGCGTGGGCGTGTTCATCATCGGCGTCACCATGGTCGGCAGCCTGGAGAACAACCTGGACGTGAAGATGAAGGAGGGCGAGCGGGTGGAGTTTTCCGGCTACACCCTGCTGTTCCGCGGCGTGCGGGATGCGCCCGGCCCCAACTTCGCGGCCGCGCGGGCCAACCTGGAACTGTTCCGCGGCGAGGTGGACCTCGGCACGCTGCAGCCGGAAAAGCGCATCTACCTGGCACAGCAGATGCCGATGACCGAAGCTGCCCTGGACGTCGGCCTGTTCCGCGACGTCTACGTTTCCCTGGGCGAGCAGCTGGAGGACGGCAGCTGGATCGTCAGCCTCCACTACAAGCCCTTCATCAGCTGGATCTGGGCCGGCTGCGTGCTGATGGCCCTGGGCGGCATCCTGGCCGCGGCCGACCGCCGTTACCGTCGCCTGGCCGAGCGCCGGCTGCCCGCCGCCGCGGTGCAGGCGGCCTGAGGAAATCATCGTCATGAAAGCCAAGTTTCTCGTTCCCCTGGCGTTGTTCCTGGTGCTGGTAGGCTTCCTCGCCTTCGGCCTGCGGCTGGACCCGCGCGAAGTGCCCTCGCCGCTGATCGACAAGCCGGCGCCCGCCTTCAGCCTCGCCCGCCTGGACGACAACAGCCAGCGCTTCGGCCTGGAGGAAATGCGCGGCCAGGTATGGCTGCTCAACGTCTGGGCCTCCTGGTGCGTGGCCTGCCGGCAGGAACACCCGGTGCTGGTCGATCTCGCCCGCCGCCAGGTGGTGCCGGTGGTCGGCCTCAACTACAAGGAAGTGCGCGGCGACGGCGCCATCGACGCCCGCCGCCTGGCGCCTGAACAGGAGCTGGCGATGGCAGTGGAGCGGGCGCGCGGCTGGCTCTCTGCCCACGGCGATCCCTACAAGCTGTCGGTGCTGGACCTGGATGGCCGCGTCGGCATCGACTTCGGCGTCTATGGCGTGCCCGAAACCTTCCTGATCGACCAGCGCGGCAGCGTGCGCTACAAGCACATCGGCCCGATCACCCCGGAGTCGCTGGAGAAGGTGCTGCTGCCCAAGATCGAGGAGCTGAAGCGTGCCGGCTGATCGTTTCCTGCGGGCCCTGCGTGGCGCCGCCCTCATCGGCGGCTGTCTGTTCGGCGCCGCCGCCATTGCCGCGGATGGGCCCACCGCCCAGCCGCTGGCCGCCGACCCGGCGCTGGAAGCGCGGGTGCTGGACCTCTCCCACAAGCTGCGCTGCCTGGTATGCCAGAACCAGTCCATCGCCGAATCCCACGCGCCGCTGGCGGTGGACCTGCGTGACCAGGTGCGCGAGCAACTCGCCGCCGGCCGCAGCGAGAACGAGGTGGTGGATTACCTCGTCGCCCGTTATGGCGACTTCGTGCTCTACGCGCCGCCCTTCAAGGCCACCACGCTGCTGTTGTGGCTGGGCCCGGCGGCGCTGCTGCTGGCCGGTGCCGGCTGGCTGGCGATACGCCTGCGCCGCCGCGAACGCGAAGCCGCAGTGAGCCTGTCCGAAGCGGAACACCGCCGCGCTCGCGAGCTGCTCGCCGGCAATGCCGCCGTACCGCCTTCCTCCGAGGAACCCCGTTCGTGAGTGCCGAATTGTCTACCCTGTTGCCCTTCATCGTCGGCGCTGCCGTACTGGTCGGCGTTGCGCTGCTGCTGCTGTTGCCGCCCCTGTTCCGCGGCAGCCGCAAGCAGGCCGCCGTTCCGGCGGACGCCGACGCCGGTCAGGCCGAGACCGCGCTGGTCGTGCTGCGCGAGCAACTCGCCGAGCTGGAGGCCGAGCATGCCGCCGGGCGCATGGACGAAACCACCTATCGCCGCAGCCGCGACGAGCTGGAACGCCGCGCGCTGGACGAGGGCGAGGCCGGCGCCGCCACGCTGGTGGCCGCGCCCTCGCGCTACTGGGCGGTGGTGGTGGCCATCGGCGTGCCGGTGATGGCCGCTGCGGTCTATCTCATCCTCGGCAACCCGGCCGGGCTGGACCCGCGCCAGATCGCCGGCGAACAGCAGTTCGATCCGCAGCAGATCGCCGGCATGGTTAACACCCTGGCCGAGCGCATGGAGAGGGAGCCGGACAACGTCGAAGGCTGGAGCATGCTGGCCCGCTCCTACGTGGTGCTGGAGGACTACGCCAAGGCCGCCGCCGCCTATGCCCATGTGGCCGAACGGGTGAAGGACGATCCGGACCTGCTGGCCGACTGGGCGGACGTGGTCGCCGCCCGCGACCGCAGCGTGGCCGGCGAGGCGGAGCAGATCGCCAAGCGCGCGCTGGAGCTGGACCCCGGCCACCCGAAGTCGCGCCTGCTGGCCGGCACCGCCGCCTACCAGCGCGGCGACTATGCCGGTGCCTCGGCGCACTGGGAGCGCATCCTCGCCACCGTGCCGGCAGGCGATCCGGTGGTCGCTTCGCTGCTGGAAGGCATCAACGACGCCCGCGCCAAGGGCGGTCTGCCGCCATTGTCGGCGCCAGCGGCCCCGGCCGCACCGGCCCCGGCCGTACCGGCGGCGGCCGCCGGCCAGGGCGGCGAGCTCAGCCTCTCCGGCCGCCTCGCGCTGGCGCCGGCGCTGGCCGGCAAGGTGAAGGCGGACGACGTCGTCTTCGTCTTCGTCCGCGGTGAAGCGGGCGGCGCGCCGCTGGCGGCGCTGCGCTTCACCGCCGGCGAACTGCCGCGCGACTTCAGCTTCTCCGGCGTGCCTCGCATGGCCGGCGACAGCCCGGTGCCAGCCAAGGTCACGCTGGCTGCCCGCGTCGCCAAGAGCGGCAATCCCAGCGGCGGCCCGGGCGATCTGGAGGGCCGCATGGCCGGCCTGGCGCCTGACACCACCGGCGTGGCGCTGGTGATCGACCAGGTGCGCGAGTAGAGCTTGCGCGCCGCGGGCTCCATGCTCGCCCTCGCTGCAATGAAGAAGAGGCTCCTGTGGGAGCCTCTCGCCCTTCAGGGCCCAGGCTCAGCCGCCGTCCTCCGGTGCGCGCGTCAAACGGCGACAGGAGGCAGCTCTGGCGCCCGGCGAGGCCTGTCATGACCCCATGTTCCGCTTCGGCGGCTCGCTGGTTTCCTAGCCGCAACCGCAAGGGCAGGTCAATGGCGCGGACACTTGCGGCGCATGCCCTGCGTCCTTCGGCTCCGCCCCGGGCGGGCTTGTCCAGCGGCCCTGCGAGCATGCGGTTTCGACAGGGCTGCCGCGAGCTTGCAGGAGGCCCCTGCCTGGATGCCGGTTCGCTTCCTCAAGCCGGCAGCAGCATCACCAGCAGCAGTTCCGGCGCAGTGGCCGCCGCCAGCGTGAGCTGGCGATAGCACAGCCGGCCGCGCCGTGGGTGCAGGAAGGCGCGCAGCCCGCCTTCGCGCTCCTCCACCTCCTGCGCCTCCCAGTAGCACTGGAAATCCGAGCTGGTGGCCAGTAGTTCCTCCACCACCGCCATCGCCGCCGCGTTCTCCCGGTGGCGGCCGCTGTGGGCGCGGAACTCGGCCACTAGCCGGGCGGCGCGGTGCGGCCAGTCCTCCACCAGGTCGCGCAGGACCGGCGACAGGAACATGCTGCGCAGCAGGTTGTGGCCGCCTTCCGCCGGCGTATCCAGCCAGCCAACGAACAGTTCCGCCGCCGCGCCATTGAAGGCCAGCGCATTCCAGGCGGCGTCCAGCACATAGGCCGGGCCGGCGATCAGCTGCACGCTGTCCAGTAATTCGGGCGGCAGTTCGGCCACGGCCGGCGGCGCGGGATCGCGCCGGCCGACCAGATCGAACAGGTGGCTGCGCTCCGCCCGCGACAGCTGCAGCGCATCGGCGATGCCGGCCAGTGCCCGTGGCGACAGCGACACTGCCCGCCCTTGTTCCAGCCAGGTGTACCAAGTGGGGCTGAGGCCGGCGAGCTGGGCGACCTCTTCGCGGCGCAGGCCGGGCGTACGCCGGCGGCGCCCCTCCGGCAGGCCGGCTGCCGCCGGGCTGAGGCGCTCGCGGTGGCGGCGCAGGAAGGCGCCGAGTTCAGTGGGGAGAGCGCTGTCTGCCGTCATGGTCTGGCGTGGGGTAAAGGCTAGCGGAGCGGTATTTATACCAGGATAAATTGCCATCTTGTACCTGGATAAAGGCCGCCATAAAGTGGTTCCGCCATCGTCGGCAGACCCTACAGGAGCAGCCATGCAAGCCCATGAAACCCTCGTCAGCCAGCAGTTCGGCGCCACCGCCCGCGCCTACCTGGAAAGCGCGGTACACGCCCGCGGCCAGGACCTGGAGCGGCTGACAGCGCTGCTGGGCGCACGCCCGCGCGGCCGGGTGCTGGACATCGGCTGTGGCGGCGGCCACGCCAGCTTCGCCGCCGCGCCGGTGGCGGAGGAGGTGTGGGCCACCGACCTGTCGGCGGACATGCTGGCGGTAGTGGCCGAGGCCGCCCGCGAGCGCGGCTACGCCAACCTGCAGACCCAGCAGGCGGCGGCCGATCTGCTGCCTTTCGCCGATGCCGGTTTCGATGCGGTGGTCACCCGCATGAGCGCCCACCACTGGCGCGACGTGCCGGCCGCGCTGGGCGAGATCCGCCGGGTGCTGAAGCCGGACGGCGTGTTCCTGCTGATCGACATCGCCGGCGCCGAGGAGCCCCTGTGCGATACCTGGCTGCAAGGTATCGAGTTGCTGCGCGATCCCTCCCATGTGCGCAACCACACGCCCTCCGCCTGGCGGGCGATGCTGGATGCCGCCGGCTTCGAGCGCGGCGATGCCTGGCTGTGGCGGCTGCCGATCGCCTTCGAGCCCTGGATCGGCCGCATGCGCACGCCACTGGTGGCGGTGGAGGCGATACGCCACCTGTGGTCGCTGGCGCCGGCGGAGGTGAAGCAGCGCCACGCGGTGGCGGCGGACGGCAGCTTCGAGCTGGATGCGCTGATGATGGTGGCGACGCCGTCGCGGCGGGTGGATTGATAGGGCTGCGGGCGAGGTTGCTTGGAGTGGAGCCCGGTTAGCACCGACATAGCCCGGGGTGGGGGGGAGTTACTGCGGCAGCCCCGGTTCAGGCTTCTCCGCCCTCATAGCGAACCCCCACCCGCTTCACATTGCACAGCAACTCATAGGAGATGGTGTTGGCCGCCGCGGCGATGCGGTTCACCGGCACCTCCTTGCCCCACAGTTCAACCCGGCTGCCGATGCCGGCGGCGGGCAAGTGGGTGAGGTCCACCGTCAGCATGTCCATGGACACCCGGCCGATCAACCGGCTGGGCTGGCCGTCCACGGTGAGCGGCGTGCCGTCGGGCACGGTGCGGGGATAGCCGTCGGCGTAGCCCATGGCCACCAGGCCGACGCGGGTGGGCTGCTCGGCGACGAAGCGGGCGCCGTAGCCCAGCGGGGAGCCGGGTGGGATCTCGCGCACCGCGATCACCGCGCTCTCCAGCGTCATCACCGGGCGCAGCCCGTTGCCCTCCGCCGGCATCGGGTCGGCGCCGTACAGCAGGATGCCGGGGCGGGCCCAGTCGCGGTGGGCGTCCGGCCAGCCCAGCACCGCGGCGGAGTTGGCCAGGCTGCGCGGGCCGGGCAGCTCGCGGGTGGCGGCGTCGAATTCGGCGAGTTGCTCGGCGGTGGAGATCACCTGCGGTTCGTCGGCGCGGGCGAAGTGGGTCATCAGCGTGATGTCGCTCACCTTGCCGCTGGCCTGCAGGCGCTGCCAGGCCTGCGCCACCGCCGGGCCGACGAAGCCGGCGCGGTTCATGCCGCTGTTCACCTTCAGCCACACCGGCAGGGCCGCGGCCAGCGGCGCGGCTTCCAGCATGCGGATCTGGTCTTCGTGATGCACCACCTGCCACAGCCCCTGCTCGGCAACCGCGGCCAGCTCGGCGGCATCGAACACGCCCTCCAGCAGCAGGATGGGTTGGGTGATGCCGGCGGCGCGCAGCTCCAGTGCTTCGTCCAGGAAGGCTACCGCGTAGCCGTCCGCCTGGTCCGCCAGCGCCCAGGCGCAGCGCACCGCGCCGTGGCCGTAGGCGTTGGCCTTGACCACGGCGAGGGCGCGGCCGCCGTGGCGCTGGCGAGCAAGGCGGTAGTTGTGGCGGAGGGCGTCGAGGTCGATACGGGCGAGGGCGGGGCGCATGGAGCGGAAAGCGTCTAGAGCCGGCCCGCGATGGACCGGCGTTGGGGGAGAAGGAAGGGCGTGAGCGTGGATCAGACGGGCGAGAGGCCCATGGAACGGCGGCCTGCGGACGCTACTTTGCCATAACGGGCGAAAGCGAGATCGTCGTGGCGGATGGCGGGGCGCTTGCCGGCGACGAGGTCGGCCACCACCCGGCCGGAGCCGCAGGCCATGGTCCAGCCCAGGGTGCCGTGGCCGGTGTTGAGGTAGAGCTCCGGCCAGGCGGTGGCACCGACGATGGGCGTGCCGTCCGGCGTCATCGGCCGCAGCCCGGTCCAGAATTCGGCGGCGGGCAGGTCGCCGCAATCCGGGAAGAGGTCGCGCACCACCCTCTCCAGGGTTTCGCGGCGGCGCGGGTTGAGGCTGAGGTCGTAGCCAGCCAGCTCGGCCATGCCGCCCACCCGCAGGCGCTGGTCGAAGCGGGTGAGGGCGATCTTCCAGGTTTCGTCCAGCACGGTGGAAACCGGCGCGGCGTCGGCGTCGGTGAGCGGCACGGTGAGGGAATAGCCCTTCACCGGATACACCGGCAGGTCCAGCCCCAGCGGCCTGGCCAGGGCGCGGGAGTAGCTGCCGAGGGCGAGCACGTAGCGGTCGGCGCTCAGTACTTCGCCGCCGGCCAGGCGCACGCCGCGCAGCGCGCGGCTGTCGCTGGCGAGGCCCTGGATGTCCACGCCGTAGCGGAATTCCACGCCCAGCGCCTGGGCGCGTTCGGCGAGGCGCCGGGTGAAGAGGTGGCAGTCGCCGGTTTCGTCGTTGGGCAGGCGCAGGCCGCCGGTGAATTTGTCGCGCATCCGCGCTAGCGCCGGCTCGGCGGCAGCGACGCCGTCGCGGTCCAGCAGCTGGTAGGGCACGCCCAGCTCGGCCAGCACTGCCACGTCGCGGCCGGCGGCTTCGAGTTGCTCGGCGCTGCGGAACAGCTGCAGCGTGCCCAGGGCGCGTTCCTCGTAGTGCAGGTCGCTGGCGGCGCGCAGTTCGCGCAGGCAGTCGCGGCTGTATTCGGCCAGCCGCATCATGCGCGCCTTGTTTTCGGCGTAGCGGTCGGCGCGGCAGTTGCGCAGCATGGCGAGCATCCAGCGCAGCTGGAACAGGCTGCCGTCGGCGCGCAGGGCGAACGGCGCATGGCGCTGGGTGAGCCACTTCAGCGCCTTCAGCGGGATGCCGGGGGCGGCCCAGGGAGTGGAATAGCCGGGGGAAACCTGGCCGGCGTTGCCGTAGCTGGTTTCCAGGGCGGGGCCGGGCTGGCGGTCCAGCACGGTGACACGCAGGCCGTGGTTGGCGAGATACCACGCGGTGGTGGTGCCGACCACGCCGCTGCCGAGCACGATCACATGCATGGGAAAACTCCTGCGATAAGCGTGAATGGAATTACTAAAGTCTAGACGCCGTCAGGCAGTGTTTTTCGCTGAAGTACTGCTAGGATTTGGTGCTTATAACTGAAGGCGCCGGTCTGGCCGGATGGAGAGAGTGGAATGCGTGAGCTGGATCGCACCGACCGCAAGATCCTGGACATCCTGCAGCGGGAGGGCCGCATCGCGGTCACCGAGCTGGCGCAGCGCGTCGGCCTGTCCGCCACCCCCTGCGCCGAGCGGGTACGGCGGCTGGAGCGCGATGGCGTCATCACCGGCTACTACGCCCGCGTCGATCCGCGGGCGCTGGGCGTGCCGCTGCTGGTGTTCGTCGAGATCAAGCTGTCGGCCAAGTCCAACGACGTCTTCGACCGGGTGAAGAAGGAGCTGCAGTTCGTGCCGGAGGTGATGGAATGCCACCTGGTGTCCGGCGATTTCGACTACCTCATCAAGGCCCGGCTGGGCGAGATGGCGGACTACCGCCGCCTGCTCGGCAACATCCTGCTGAAGCTGCCGGCGGCGGCGGAATCGCGTAGCTATGTGGTGATGGAAGAAGTCAAGGAAAGCCTCTTCCTGCCGACCCTGACTTGACGCCCGGGCCGTCATTCCCCCGGCTATGCGGCTGCGGTATAGTCGGCGGTCGGAAAAAACCAGCTACCAGGGGGAACTTTTCATGATCGGCAGTGTTGCGAAGGGAATGAAGACGGGCTTGACCGTGCTGGCGGCGACGCTGGCCCTGGGGGCGTGCAAGACCCTGGAGACGACGCCGGCCGCGCCGCTGCAGCAGGGCTACACCTGCTGCAACCTGCACCACGAAGGCGACTGGATCAGCGACTCCAACTACGCCGGCCTGCCCATGGTGCCCGCCGGCACCCCGGTCAAGGTGCTGTCCTACGGCCGTTATCGCGCCCATGTGGACATGAACGGCAAGCCCTTCCGCCTCGGCCAGGACTATGGCCGCGAGCAGGAAAGCACCGAGAAGTGGGTGTCCAAGCTGGTGGTCACCGAAGATCCCAAGCTGAAGCTGGCGAGCTACCCGAAGGCGGTGCAGGAGGCGATCAAGGCCGGCCAGCTGATGAAGGGCATGACCAAGGAGCAGGTGATCATGTCGGTCGGTTATCCGCTGACCAACGAGAACCCCTCGCTGGACGCGCCCATCTGGCGCTACTGGCGTTCCAGCTTCGACGAATACCAGGTGGAGTGGGACAAGCAGGGCCGGGTGAAGAACATCGCCGCCCATCCCATGTCGCTGCCGCTGATCGAGTACAAGAAATGAGCGCCGCGGCCGAGGCGCCCTTCTCGCGGGTTCCCGGCGCGGCTTTGGAAGCGCCAGCGCCGCAGGCCTGCGACGTCCTGGTGATAGGCGGCGGGCCGGCCGGCTCCACCGTGGCCACGCTCCTTGCCCAGCGCGGCCACGCGGTGACCCTGCTGGAGAAATCCCACCATCCGCGCTTCCACATCGGTGAATCGCTGCTGCCGGCCAACCTGCCGCTGTTCGAGAAGCTGGGCGTGGCGGACGAGATCCGCGCCATCGGCATGGTGAAGCACTGCGCCGAGTTCGTTTCGCCGCACCACGACTGCAAGCAGATCTTCCATTTCGCGGAAGGCTGGGACGACCGCCTGCCTTACGCCTACCAGGTGCGCCGCTCCGAGTTCGATCATGTGCTGATACGCAATGCTGCAAGCAAGGGCGCGACCGTGGTGGAGGGCTGCCGAGTCAAGGAAGTGGATTTCGTCGGCGACGGCGCGGTGGTGCAGGCCGAGCATGAGGATGGCCGCCGCCAGCAATGGAACGCCCGCTTCGTCATCGACGCCTCCGGCCGCGACACCTTCATCGCCAACCGCCTGCGCGCCAAGCACCGCAATCCGAAGCACAACAGCTCGGCGCTGTACGGCCACTTCGATGGCGCCAAGCGCAACTGCGGCGAGGCGGAAGGCAACATCAGCATCTACTGGTTCGAGCACGGCTGGTTCTGGTTCATCCCGCTGGCCGACGGTGCCACCAGCGTGGGCGCGGTCACCTGGCCGTACTACATGAAGCAGCGCAACGGCCGCACGCTGGAGCGCTTCCTGCTCGACACCATCGCCCTGTGCCCGCCGCTGGCGGAAAGGCTGGCGGAGGCCACGCTGATGGCCGCGCCCGAGGCCACCGGCAACTTCTCCTACACCACCGACCACACCCACGGCGAGCGCTACATCCTGCTGGGCGACGCCTACGCCTTCATCGACCCGGTGTTCTCCTCCGGCGTCATGCTGGCGATGCAGAGCGCCTTCTTCGGCGCCGACGCGGTGGATACCTGCCTGCGCGAACCGGCCCAGTCGCGCGCTGCGCTGGCCCGCTTCGACAAAGGCGTCCGCCTCGGGCCGCGGGAGTTCTCCTGGTTCATCTACCGCATGACCAGCCCCACCATGCGCGATCTCTTCATGGGGCCGCGCAACCCGCTGCGGGTCAAGAACGCGCTGATCTCGCTGCTGGCCGGCGACATCTACGGCCGGGTGCCCATCCGCTTCTCCCTGGCGGCGTTCAAGGCCATCTACTACGTCAACGCGATCGGCAACTGGCGGCGGACCCTGGCGGCCTGGCGCATGCGCAGGCGCAACATCCTGCCTGTGGATGACGGCATGGCCGCTGGCGCATGACGGCTGCCGTGATGGAACACGGGGCCAGCGTTGCGGCCCCGGCTTTGCAGTTGCACTGGCCGCTGGCAGCGGACGTGGCGCTGGACCCGCATGACCTCGGCGCCCTGGTGTTCGGCGCCGGCCCTGGCCGTCATCCGGCCGGCGGGCCCATCCTGCAGGTGATGACGCCCGCGCTGGCGCCGGCGCGGCCCTGGCTGGCCGCCTGGCGCAGCCCCGCTCCGGTGCGTGCAGGCCGCCACGGCCGGGTGAACTACCGCTGCGCCGACGGCCTGCTGTTCGGCGTGGTGACCGTCGCCGAGGACGAATGGGACGAGGCCTCCACGCAAGAGGGCGCCCCGCAGCACCGCCTTCAACATGCGGCCGAACTCGCCTACCGCGAACTCTTCGGCACCCTGGATGCGCTGGCCCATCCCCATCTGCTGCGCGTCTGGAACTACCTGCCGCACATCAACGCGGAAGAAGGCGGCGAGGAGCGCTACCGCCAGTTCAACGCCGGCCGCCAGGCCGCCTTCGCCGCCCACGGCCGCACGCTGACCGGCGAAGTGCCGGCCGCCTGTGCGCTGGGCGTCGGCGGTGGGCCGCTGGCCATCGCCTTCCTGGCGGCAACGCAGCCTGCGCTGGCGGTGGAGAATCCGCGCCAGGTGGCGGCCTACGACTATCCGCCGGAGTATGGCCGGCGCAGTCCCACCTTCGCCCGTGCCGCGCTGGCCCGCCACGGCGGCCAGCGCTTGCTTTTCGTGTCCGGCACCGCCAGCATCGTCGGCCACCGCAGCTTGCATGCCGGCGACGTCGTCGCCCAGACCCGCGAAACGCTGGCCAACATCGACGCCCTGCTGGCCGAGGCCGCGCGGCTGGCGCCCGAAGCCGGCTTCCGCGCCGGAGACCTGGCTTACGTCGCCTACCTGCGCCGGCCGCAGGATCTGCCGAAGGTTCGCGCCGAAGTGGAGCGCCACCTGGGCGCCGATGCCGCCATTGCCTATGTCCAGGCCGACGTCTGCCGCGCCGACCTGCTGGTCGAGATCGAGGCCAGCGGCGGCCACCCGATGGAGTTCCGTTGTCGATGAGTTCAAGCGCCCGCCGTTTTTCCCGCCTCCTGCTGACGGCCCTTGGGGTGGCGACCGCCGGCGCGGCGGCAGCAGCCGAGCGCCCGCTGTGGGAACTTGGCCTGGGGGTGGGCGCGGTGTCCTTTCCCGACTACCGCGGCGCCGACGAGCGCAGCACCTATGTGCTGCCGGCGCCCTACGTGGTCTATCGCGGCGAATTCCTTAAGGCCGACCGCGACGGCGTGCGCGGCGTGTTCTTCGAGAGCGACCGCGTCGAACTCAACTTCAGCGCCGCCGCCTCGGTGCCGGTGGACAGCGACGGCAACAAGGCCCGCCGCGGCATGCCGGACCTCAAGCCCACGGTGGAATTCGGCCCTTCGCTGGACCTCACCCTGTGGCGCGCGCCGGATCGCAGCGCCAAGCTGGATTTCCGCCTGCCGGTGCGGGCCGCCTACGCGGTGATCGGCGGCGTGAAACGCGTCGGCCTGGTGTCCACGCCCACCCTCAACCTCGACCTGCGCGATCCCCTCGGCCAGCACGGCTGGAACCTCGGCCTGCTGGCCGGCCCGGTGTTCGGCGATGCCCGCCAGCACCGCTACTTCTACGACGTTGCCCCGGAGCACGCCACGCCTGGCCGCGAGACCTACCGCGCCAAGGGCGGCTACGGCGGCAGCCAGTTCCTCGCCGCGCTGTCCAAGCGCTACGACAACTACTGGGTGGGTGCCTTCGTGCGTTACGACAACCTGCGCGGCGCGGTCTTCGACGACAGCCCGTTGGTGAAGCGCGACCAGAGCTGGGCGGCCGGCTTTGCCATCGCCTGGATCATCGGCGAATCCGCCACCCGGGTGCAGGTGAATGACTGAAATCCGGCCGCACCGTCCCGCGGCGCGACAGCCGTCGGGACAGGGCGGGCCCGCACTCGCCCTGGCGTCCGGAGGCTGCCGGTGAAGCGCGCGCTGCCGGGCTGGTACGCCTCCTTCTGCCTCTATGCCGGGCTGGGCGCGCTCGGCCTGCTCTGCCTTGCCTGGCTGCCCTTCGCCATCGTGCTGCATCCGCTGCTGCCGGCGCGGCTGGGGCGCAGGCTGGGGCGCGGCGTCATCACCGCCGCCTTCCGCTTCTACCTCTTCATCCTCACCGCCCTCGGCGCCTGCCGCTTCGAGTTCGAGGGCGTGGACGAACTGCGCGACGCGGGCCCGCTCATCCTCGCGCCCAATCACCCCTGCCTGCTGGACGCGGTGATGGTGATCTCCCGCCTGCCGGACGTCGCCTGCGTGATGAAGGCGGCGCTGATGAAGAACCTCTTCCTCGGAGCCGGCGCCCGGCTGGCGCGCTACATCCCCAACGGCAAGCCGCTGGGCATGGTGATGGCCGCCTGCGAGGACCTTGCCGCCGGCAGCCAGCTGCTGATCTTCCCCGAAGGCACCCGCACGGTGGTTGCGCCGCTCAACCCGCTGCTGCCCAGCGTGGCGCTGATCTCCCGTCGCGCCCGGGTGCCGGTGCAGACGCTGATCATAGAAACCGACTCCGCCTACCTCGCCAAGGGCTGGCCGCTGTTCCGCCGCCCGCCCATGCCCATCCGCTACCGGGTGCGCGCCGGCCGCCGCTTTCCGCCGGCTACCGAGACCGCCGGCTTCGTCGCCGAACTGGATGCCTACTTCCGCGCCGAGCTGGCCGAGGCCGAGCTGGTGCCGCCGGTGTTCCAGCCGGGCTGAATCGGGTACCCTCGCCGGCCGTCGCGCCTTCCCTGTCCGCCATGCGTTCCACCGTCACTCCCCCGCCGTCCGCCACCCACCTGGTGCTCATTCCCAGCTACAACCCGGGGCCCAAGGTGTTCGACACCGTGACGGCGGCGCGCGCGCGGTGGAATCCGGTTTGGGTGGTGGTGGATGGCAGTACCGACGGCACCGCCGAGGAACTGCAGCGCCTGGCCGGGGAGGACGCCGGCCTGCGGGTGCTGGTGCTGCCGCACAACTGCGGCAAGGGTGCGGCGGTGCTGCACGGCCTGGACGAGGCGGCGCGCCTGGGTTTCACCCATGCGCTGACGATGGACTCCGACGGCCAGCATCCTGCCGGGCTCATTCCGCAATTCATGGCCGAATCGGCCGCCGCGCCGGCGCGCATGATCCTCGGCCGGCCGGTGTTCGATGCCAGCGCGCCGCTGCTGCGGGTGCGCGGGCGCAAGGTGTCCAACGCCTGGGCCAACCTGGAGACGCTGTGGGTGGGCATAGGCGATTCGCTGTACGGCTTCCGCGTCTATCCCATCGCGCCGCTGCAGAAGGTGATGCGCGGCCAGCGCTGGATGCGCCGCTTCGATTTCGATCCGGAAGCGGTGGTGCGCCTGGCCTGGCGCGGCGTGCGGCCGGTGAACGTGGATGCGCCGGTGAAGTACTTCAGCGCGGAGGAGGGCGGCGTGTCGCACTTCAATTACCTGCGCGACAACGCCCTGCTGACCTGGATGCATACCCGCCTCTTCCTCGGCTTCCTGCTGCGCCTGCCGCTGCTGCTGCTGCGCCGCCTGGGCGGGAGCTGAAAAGCCGGCGGCGCCTCGCTGGGCGCCGCCGTGGTCCTGCCCGCTGCTGATTTTCCGGGAGACAGAAAGCGCGCTCAGAGCCCCAGCATCAGCTTGAGGTTCTGCACCGCCGCGCCGCTGGCGCCCTTGCCAAGGTTGTCCAGCCGGGCGATGGCGACGGCGTGGCGCTCCGCCTCGTTGGCGAACACACGGATTTCCAGCTGGTTGGTGTTGTTCAGCGCCAATGCGTCCAGCTTGCCGTCTTCGGTCGGCGGCAGCACCTTCACGAAGTTCTCCGCGGTGTTGCTGCTGGCGTAGTGCGCGCTGTAGGTGGCCTGCAGGTCGGCGGCGGTCGGCTTGCCGGGCAGGGCGTCCAGGTGCAGCGGCAGGTTCACCAGCATGCCCTGGCGGAAGTTGCCCACCGCCGGAATGAACAGCGGGCGGCAGCTCAGCCCGG
Source organism: Azoarcus indigens (assembly GCF_004361735.1). Taxonomy (GTDB): domain Bacteria; phylum Pseudomonadota; class Gammaproteobacteria; order Burkholderiales; family Rhodocyclaceae; genus Azoarcus; species Azoarcus indigens. The sequence goes on from NZ_SNVV01000022.1 coordinate 48,288, forward strand.
TGTACTTCATGATTTCCGGGATGTGCTTGTGCTTGAGGCCCAGCGCGTAGCTCTCGTACAGCGGCGCGGTGCCGGCCTCATAGGCTTCGATCATGGGCCGGCCACCGCCGGAGTAACCGCTGACGGAAGGCAGCGAGATGGGGAAATCCTTGGGCAGCAGGCCGGCATCCACCAGCGGGCGTACCAGCGCGATGGCGCCGGTGGCGTAGCAGCCGGGGTTGGCGACGCGCTCCGCCTTCGCCACCGCTTCCGCCTGGCCGGGCACCAGCTCCGGGAAGCCATACACCCAGCCCGGGGCGATGCGGTGGGCGGTGGAGGCGTCGATGATGCGCGGGCGCTTGCCTTGCAGGCCGTCGATCAACGCCACGGATTCGCGCGCCGCGTCGTCGTGCAGGCAGAGGATCACCAGGTCCACGCCAGCCATCAACTCGCGCTTGGCGGCGACGTCCTTGCGCAGCTCGGGGGCGATGGAGACGAGTTCGAGCTGCGGCATCTGCTGCAGCTGTTCGCGGATTTGCAGGCCGGTGGTGCCGGCTTCGCCGTCGATGAAAACCTTGGGCATGTCAGTTCCTGATCGTTGAAGCGGGTTCAAACCGGAGAGGTTTGGACGTGTGCAGTGCCGGCGAATTCAGTGTCACCGCCCTGGCACCGCTTTATTGTGCCGAATGGCCGCGCCGCAGTCTTGCTCACTCGCGCACCGCCGGCGGCAGTTTATGGCCAATTTTCGGCAGCCACAGGCGCAGGCAGGGCGTGGTCACCACCGTGCTGGCGATGGCCATGATCACCAGCATGGTGAAGACCTGCGGCGAGATCACACCGAGGTCGTAGCCGACGTTGATGACGATGAGCTCCATCAGCGCGCGGGTGTTCATCATGATGCCGAGCAGGCTGGCCTCGTGGTGGCCCAGGCCGCAGCGGCGGGCGGCGAGGTAGGAGCCGCCGAACTTGCCCACCGTGGCCAGTGCCACCACCAGCGCACACCATCCCCAGGCGGCCGCCGAATCCAGGCTGCCGACGTCGGTGCGCAGGCCGGTGTAGGTGAAGAAGATGGGCAGGAAGAACACGGTGACGAAGTGGCCCACGCGGGTGTTCCAGGCTTCGCGCAGTTCGTGCTCGTCGTGCAGGATCACCCCCATCAGGAAGCCGCCGAAGATGGCGAAGATGCCCAGCTGATAGGTGGTCATGCCGGCGAGGAAGATCAGCGCCAGCAGCGCGCCCATCAGGTTGGGCGGGAAATGGCCGCGGCTGGGGCGGCTGTGGCGCACCAGGCGCTTCACCAGCGGCCGCAGCACCAGCCAGGCGAAGGCGAAGAAGGCCAGCACCAGCGCCACCTTGGTGGCGAAGGCCAGCGGCTCGAAGTGGGACACCGCCAGCGTGGACACCAGCGCCAGCAGCAACCAGCCGACCACGTCGTTGATCGCCGCCGCGCTGATGGCGATCACGCCCAGCGCCGTCCGGCTGAGCTGGAACTCGATCATGATGCGGCCGAGGATGGGCAACGCGGTGATGGAGAAGGCGGTGGCGACGAACAGCCCCGCCGCCAGCGGCGACACCCCGGGCGGCGCCAGCAGCGGCGCGGTGTACCAGCCGAAACCCAGGCCCAGCATGAAGGGCAGCGCCAGCCCGGCGCTGGCCACCCACAGCACGGTGCGCTGGTGCTTGCGCTCGCGCAGGTGGCCGAAGTCGAACTCCAGGCCGATCTGGAACATCAGTAGCAGCAGGCCGATCTGCGACAGGATCTGCATCGGCTCGCCGGAGGCGCTGCGGAACACCAGGGCGAAGAGATCCGGCGCCAGCCAGCCGAACAGCGAAGGCCCGAGCAGGATGCCGGTGATGATTTCGCCCACCGCGGGCGACTGGCCGCAGCGCAGCGCCAGCGCGCCGCCGGCGCGGGCGGCGAGGATGATGACGGCCAACTGCAGCAGGGTGAAGAACAGCAGCGCCTCGCTGCGATGCACGGCCACGGCGTGCAGGGCGTCGGCGGTCTGGCTCATCGGGTGTCCTTGGGGTTCGGCCGGGGCTGTCGGGGGCGCCCGGCTGGGTTGGGGAAGTGTGGGTGTGGCGGCCGGCGACGCGGCGGCAAGCGTCGCCCTGCCGGCTTCAGATCATGCCGCCGTTGATCGAGATGATCTGGCCGGTGATGTAGGCCGCCCGCGGCGAGGCGAGGAAGGCAACCAGGTCGGCCACTTCCTCAGGCTGGCCGGCGCGGCCCAGCGGCACCAGCCGCTTCACCGCGTCGGCATCGAAAGCGCCTTCGCTCATCGCGGTGTCTATGATCCCCGGCGCCACCGCGTTCACCGTGATGCCGCGGCTGGCCAGCTCGAGCGCCAGCGACTTGGTCGCCGAATGCAGTGCGCCCTTGGCGGCGGCGTAGTTCACCTGGCCGCGGTTGCCTGCCAGCGCCGCCACCGAGGTGATGTTGATGATGCGGCCCCAGCGGGTGCGCACCATGGGCAGCGTCAGCGGCTGGGTGAGGTTGAAGAAGCCGTTGAGGCTTACGTCCAGCACCTTGTGCCACTGGGCGGCGGACATGCCGGGGAAGACGGCGTCGTCATGCACGCCGGCGTTGTTCACCAGCACCTGCACCGGGCCGGCGGCGAGGAGGGTTTCCACCGCGGCGGCGGTGGCTGCGGCATCGGTGAGGTCGAAGGCGAGCGCCTCGGCGCTGCCGCCGGCGTGGCGGATGCCTTCCGCCACCGCTTCGGCGGCGGCCAGATTGCGGTTGGCGTGCACCAGGACGTGCAGGCCGTCTTCGGCGAGGCGGCGGCAGATGGCGCGGCCTATGCCGCCGCTGCCGCCGCTGACCAGGGCGCGTTTGTTCATGTGGCGCTTTCCTGTGTTGCTGGCTTTGTCGTTATGGGCGGGGGCCGCAGGCGGCTCAGGCCACGCTCAGCACCACCGAGGCGCGGCCGCGCAGCAGCGGCCGGCCGCCGGCGGAGAGGGTGAAGGCGTAGAGCAGGGCGCGGTCGTCGGCTGAAAGGCATTCGGCGTCCACCTGCAGATCGTCGGCGATGTCGTCCAGCCGGCTCACCAGGCACTCCACCGCGCGGGCGCTGCCCAGCATGCCGGGGCGGGACGAGGCGCAGGCCGCGCCGCCGGCGCGCAGCGCGCCATGCACCGCCATCGCCTGGGCGGCGTATTCGATGCCGGTGAGCGCGCCCAGGCGGCCACCGGCGCGCAGCGGGTTGGCGGGGTCGCGGTGGCTCACCGCGCGGCAGCGGATGCGCTCCGGGCTCCAGCTCTCCACCGCGTCCAGCAGGCACATGCTGCCCTGGTGCGGCACATGGGCGGCGATCCAGGCGTGGTCCAGCGGTGTGGCTTCGGTCTGGGCCTGGGTCACGGCGTCACATCCACCGCCAGCGCCAGGCCGTCCAGGTACTCGAGCACGCTGGTGCCGGCTTCCCCGCGCGCCAGGCGGGCGAGCAGCGGCAGCGCGCGGGCGGCGGGCACGTCGCGGCGCAGGGCGTCCAGCGCCGGGTCGGCCAGGCTGTCGCAGGCGCAGCAGGTGAAGCCGGCCAGGGCAAGGCGCGGCAGCACCTGAGTGCCGTGGCTGTCCGGCGTCAGCAGCAGCGCGGTGGCGAAGGCCGCGCCCTGCGGCCGGACGGCGCCCAGCGGCTCCGGGTAGGGCAGGTCGTAAGCGATCAGCAGCACCGGCGCCGCGCTGGCGCGCAGTTGCGAGAGCGCCTCCACCAGCCCGGCGGCGAAGCTGCCGTCGTAAGCGGAGACGATGGTGGACGCGGCCTGCGCGCCGGTGGCGATGCCCCAGTAGCCGGAAGCGGCGTTGTTCACCGAGTTGTGGAAGCGGGTAGGCGAGATCAGCCGGTCGCCGCTTGCCAGCGCTTCGCAGATGGCGTGGCAGTTGGCGCCGTCGCCGCCCGAGGAGGCGAACACCGTCGCCAGCGTGGCGGCGTCGGCGCCGCCGGCGGCGACGGCCTGCAGGCCGGCGGCCAGCGCCAGGCGGACGACGTTGCCGACGCGGCGGCGTTCAGCCGGCGGCAGGCTTTCGGGCGCCGGCATGGGTGTGGCGGTCGGCGTCCACGGCGCGCCGGCGAGCACCGCACGGGCGGCGGCCCAGTCGGCCAGGCCGGGGCCGAGTACGCCGATGCCGGCGATGTGGGCGGACAGGGGCTGGTAGAGCGTCATTTGCGGGCGCCCTCCACTGCGGCGAGGCGGCCGAACAGCAGGCTGCAGTTGGTGCCGCCGAAGCCGAAGGAATTGCTCAGCACGTGCTGCAGCGACGCTCGCCGCGGCCCACATTCATAGCGCAGCGCCAGCGCGGGATCGAGCGCGCGGGTGCCAGGGCTGCCGGGGATCAGGCCGTCGGCCAGGGCGAGGGCGCCGAACACCGCCTCCAGCGCGCCGGCCGCGCCCAGGGTGTGGCCGGTGGCGCCCTTGGTGGAGCTGGCGGGCACGCGGTCGCCGAACAGGGCTTGCACCGCCTTGCCCTCGGCGGCGTCGTTGCTGGGGGTGCCGGTGCCGTGCAGGTTGATGTAGTCGATGGCGTCCGCCTCCAGCGCGGCGCTGGCGAGGGCCTGCTCCATCGCCTGGCGGGCGCCGCGGCCTTCGGGATGTGGCGAGGACATGTGGTAGGCGTCGCTGGATTCGCCGCTGCCGAGCAGCAGTACGGTATCGCCCTCGGGCGCGGCGGAGGGGCGCTCCAGCAATGCGAAGGCGGCCGCCTCGCCGATGGAGATGCCCTTGCGCGCGGCGTCGTAGGGGCGGCAGGGTTCGGCGGCGACCAACTCCAGCGAGTTGAAACCGTACAGCGTGGTCAGGCACAGCGAGTCGACGCCGCCGACGATGGCCGCATCCACCAGCCCGGCCTCGATCAGCCGGGCGGCACTGGCGAACACCTTGGCGCTAGAGGAGCAGGCGGTGGAACTGACCCAGGCCGGACCGCGGGCACCGGTCAATTCGCGGGTGAATTCCGCCACCGAGTAGATGTTGTGCGTGCCGCGATAGTCGAACCCCGGCGGCAGCGCCCCGGTGGCCGGATCGCGCTGGCGATAGGCGAGCTCGGTTTCCAGGATGCCGGAGGTGCTGGTGCCCAGCAGCACCGCCACCCGGTGCGCACCGTAGCGGGCGACGGCGGCGCGGGCGGCGTCGAGGAAGCCGTCCTGCTGCAGGCCGAGCAGCGCCAGGCGGTTGTTGCGGCAGTCGTAGGCGGCCAGCTGCGGTGGCAGGGCGACTTCCTCTACACCGGCGACGCGGCCTATCCAGGTGTCCAGCGCGACCGTCTCGAAATCACAGGGCGTGAGTCCGCTGCGGCCGGCGGCCAGGGCCGCGCGGGTGGCGGCCAGGCCGGCACCCAGGCAGCTGGTGGCGGTGTAGCGGGAAAGGGCGAGCGGGCTCAAGCGGTGGAATCCAGGGTGAATGGGGCGGATTCTAACCCGGATGCCTGCTGGCTCCGGCATCTGCCGTCGGGCTGACGGGCTGCTGTGGCGGGGTTTTTCGTGGCGGAACCGTTGGGTCTGCCACGGTCGCTTCAGCCGCCCAGCCGGCCGATCAGCATGGTGTTGGCGAAGGGGGTGCCATGGCTCATCGGCAGCACCTGTACCTGGAAGCCCAGCTGTTCCAGGCTGCGCTGCCAGTCGGCCACCGGGCGGCAGTACAGGGTGCCCAGGCGGTGGCCGCGGATGAAGGTGACGAGGCGATCCACCCAGTTGCTGAGCTTGAACGGCAGGCCGGCGGCGGCGTCGCCGACCCGCATCACCAGCATGCCTTCGGGGGCGAGGGCGTCGCGGGCGCGGGCGAGTACCGCCTCCTGCTCCGGGAGGGTGACGTAGTGCAGCGAGTCGAGGATGACTACCGCGTTGGGGCGGCCGAAGTCGCTGTGGCGGATGTCGCCCTGCTCCACCACCGCACCGGCGGGCAGCGCCGGGCGGGCGCGGTCCACATCGTTCTGCATCAGTTCGATGCCGCGGTAGCCGGCCAGCGTGGGCGGTGCCGGCCAGGTGGATGGCCAGTCGCCGGTGGCGTGCAAGCGGCCGGCGGCGGTGATCCAGTTGGACAGCAGGCCCTGACCGCAGCCGAGGTCCAGGATGCGGGCCTGCGCCGGCAGCAGGCCGTGGGCGAGGATGCCGGTGAACACCGGGTCGCGGCCCAGCTTGCCGCGGGCGAAATGCCAGGCGAAGCGGCCGGCGGGGCGATAGGGGGCGGTGGCGGCATCCAGCAGCCGCGTGCGGAAGGAAGACGTCATTGCAGGGTGCTGCGCAGGGTAACGGGCTTGAGTCCGGCGGCGGCGATGCGTTGCAGCAGCACCGGCAGGACTTCGACGATGACTGGCCGACCTGCCGCGGTGCGCGCGGCATGGCCGTCGTGCAGCAGCAGGATGTCGCCGGCGGCGAGGTTCTGGGTCAGGCGTTGCAGCACGACATCCGCACGGCTTTCGCGGGTGTCGAAGCCACGCCGTGTCCAGCTTGCCAGCAGCAGTCCCTGGCGGGCCAGGATGGGCTCCAGGAAGGGGTTGCGCAGGCCGGCGGGGGCGCGGAAGAAGCAGGGCGTATGCCCGGTGAGGGTGCGGAACAGCATCTGCGCGGCGAGGATGTCCGACTCCAGCCGGCGCGGTCCGAACAGCGAGAAGTGGTGGCGGTGGTGCTGGGAGTGGTTCTCCACGGCATGGCCGCGGCGCACGATCTCCTTTACCAGGCGAGGGTGGGCCACTGCCTGTTCGCCGATGCAGAAGAAGGTAGCGCGGGCGCCGGCGGCGTCCAGGAGGTCCAGCACCGGCGGAGTGACTTCCGGGTCGGGGCCGTCGTCTATGGTGATGGCGATTTCACCACGGCGGATCGCTCCTTCCGGCAGACGGGACCAGTTCGGCCCCAGCAGCCGGCTGCGCGGCCACAGCCCGGCGGCCGTCAGCGCGGCATGGCTGAGCACCACCGCGCCCAACGCGGCCGGCCAGGCCTGGGGCGCGAAGGCAAGCGCCGCGGCGGCGCCTACATGGGCGGCGCAGGCGGCGTGCAGAAGCGGGCTGGGGCGCCAGCGTCGGGGGGAGGGGGCGGCGGAAATCATGTGGGCGCGATTGTAAATCGGCGCCGTCGCCTGCGGCTGATCCACCGCAAAAGGGATGGGATCGCGTCAGGTGTTGCGCGGGATGAGCGGGTCGGGTCGCCCGTGGCGGTGAAAGCGTGGATGGGGGAGGCGGGGGTCGTCGGCGGGTGTTTTCATCCGTGGCCGCTGGGGCGTCCAGCCTGCTTCCTTGCAGGTGCCCCGCCTGCGCTCAGGCGACGCCCTCGTCCTCTTCGCTGGCGAGGGAGCCGACCAGCGCCAGCTCGTCTATGGACAGTACCCGGCCGACTTCCAGCAGCACGACGAAGCCCTTGTCCGTCTTGCCCATGCCAGCGATGAAGTCGGGCCGGATGCGGGCGCCGAAGCTGGGGGCGGGCTCTATCAGGTGGGAGGGAATCTCCAGCACCTCGTTGACTGCGTCCACCACCGTGCCCAGCACCAGTTCGCCTTCGTCGCTGGGCACCTCCAGGATGATGATGCAGGTGCGGCGGCCGACGTTGAGCGGAGGGCGGCCGAAGCGCACCGCCAGATCCAGCACCGGCACTACCGCCCCGCGCAGGTTGATGACGCCCCGCACATAAGGCGGCGTCATCGGCACCGGAGTGAGGTTGCCGAACTCGATGATCTCCTTCACCCTCAGGATGCTGACGCCGAACAGTTCGCCGTCCACCTGGAAGGTAAGGAACTGACGGCGCTCGCTGGCCGCCTCGGCCGGTGCGCTGGCCGCGGTTGTGGACTTGGCCGGCAGCTTGCTCACGGCCGCCCCCAGGCGTTGCGGCCCTCGAACTGGACGAAGTCTTCTTCGCCGGGGCCGGCATCGCTGCGCGTGGCGGGCGGTGGCGCGCTGCGGCCTGCAGGCGCGCGAGCGCTGCGGAAGCCCGCGCCATCGGCGACGCGGAAGAAGCTCATCAGGCTCTGCAACTGGGTGGCCTGGCCGCTCATCTCCTCGGCGGTGGCAGCCAGTTCCTCCGAGGCGGAGGCGTTCTGCTGGGTGGTCTGGTTGAGCTGGTTGATGCCGGAAGCCTGCTCCTGCGAGCCGGCGGTGATCTCGGCCACCAGATCGGCAGTGCGGCTGATGGCGGGCACGATGTCGCCCAGCAGCCGGCCGGCTTTCTCCGCCAACTGCACGCTGCCGCTGGCCACCTCGCTGATTTCCTGCGCCGCCTCCTGGCTGCGCTCGGCCAGTTTGCGTACCTCGGCGGCGACCACCGCGAAGCCCTTGCCGTGCTCGCCGGCGCGGGCGGCCTCGATGGCGGCATTGAGCGCCAGCAGATTGGTCTGGTAGGCGATGTCGTCGATGATGCCGATCTTCTCGGCGATGCGTTTCATCGCCCCTACCGTCTCCGCCACCGCCTGGCCGCCCTCGTTGGCCTGGCCGGCGGCCTGGGAGGCCATGCCGTTGGTCATCTTGGCGTTCTCGGTGTTCTGGGTGACCGAGGCGGTCATCTCCTCGATGCTGGCCGCCTGCTCGGATGAGGACTGGGACAGGTTCTGCGCAGTGGCGGAGACTTCCTCCGAGGCGCTGGAGAGATTGTCCGCCGCGCCGCGTACCTCGCCGATGATCTGCCCCAGCTTCTGGATCATCACCGACATGGAGTTCATCAGCGCGCTTACCTCATCCTTGCCAGTGCTTTGCAGGCGCACAGTGAGATCGCCCTCGGCGAGCCGGTTGGAGGCGTCCACCGCCCGCGCCAGCGGCGTGGTGACGCTGCGGCTGATGAGGAAGCCAAGCAGGATGCCGACCAGCAACGCGCCGGCGATGATCAGCAGCATCCACTGCCGGCTCTCGGTGTACACCACGTCGCTGGCGTCGCTGGCGGCCTTGGCGTTGGCTTCCTTGTTGCGGCTGAGTTCCGCTATCAGTTCGTCGATGCTGTTGGCCTGGGTGCGGATCTGCTCGGCAGCCTGGCGCACTTCGGGACTGAGCTGGCGGATCTCGGTAGCGGCGGCCAACTCCATCAGCCGCCGCAGGTCGGCCTGGTAGCTGTCCCAGGTACGGGTAAGGCTGGCGAAGCGCTCCTGGCTCTCCTGCGAGACGAAGCGGGTGCGCGCCTTGGCCACTTCCTCCTCGAAGGACTTGCTGAAGCGGCGGATGTCTTCCGCCACCCGCTCGCGTTCCGCCTGGCTGCCTGCCAGCAGGTAGCTCTGGCGGGCGCGGCCGATGGAGATCAGGCTCACGTTGGCCTCCTTGATGTGGGAGAGGCCGAGCAGTTCCCGCTCGTACAGCGCGGTGGTCATATCGCTGAGCTTGCTGGCGTTGTTCAGGCCGATGAAGCCGACCCCCGCGCTCAGCGCCGCCACGAGCAGGAAGCCGAGGATGAGCCTGACGCTGATTTTCATTGAGTTGAGCATGCCGAGGCTCCTTGCTGGAGTTGGGCGGCGGGGCCGCCGCGGTTGTGGTCGCGGGAGGTGGCGATCTCGGCCAGGGTGGCGACGTCCAGGATGAGGGCGACCTCGCCCGAGCCGAGGATGCTGGAGCCGGACAGTCCGCGCATGCCGCGGAACAGCCGGCCCAGCGGCTTGATGACGGTTTGCAGCTCGCCCTGCAGCTGGTCCACCACCACGCCGACGCGGTTGCCCTGGTGACGGACGACGACGATGTTCTCCCGCCGTGGCGGGGTGCCGCCGAGGGCGAAGAGCTCTCGCAGGCGCAGGTAGGGCAGCACCTCGCCGCGCAGATTCACGTACTGGCGGCGGTCGGCGGCGGAGGTCGCGGAGAGGGCGATGCATTCGCGCACCGATTCCAGCGGCAGCACGAAGGGCACGTTCTCCACCCGCACCAGGAAGCCCTCGATGATGGCCAGCGTCAGTGGCAGCCGCAGCCGTATGGTGGTGCCGGCGCCGAGCACGGTGTCTATCTCCACCGTGCCCCGCAGTGCGGCGATGGTCTTCTTCACCACGTCCATGCCGACGCCGCGGCCGGAGACGTTGGTGACAGTCTGGGCGGTGGAGAAGCCAGGCTCGAAGATGAGGGCGTACAGCTCCGGGTCCGACGGGGTTTCGTCCTCGCCGATCAGGCCGCGCTCGCGGGCGCGGGCGAGAATGCGTTCACGGTCCAGGCCGCGGCCGTCGTCGCCGATCTCGATGACGATGCCGCCGGAGTCGTGATAAGCGTTCAGCCGCACCCGCCCGCGTTCCGGCTTGCCGGCCGCGAGGCGCTGTTCCGGCGGCTCCAGGCCGTGGTCGATGGCGTTGCGCACCAGGTGCATCAGCGGGTCGCCCAGCTTCTCCACCATGCTCTTGTCCAGCTCGGTCTCGGCGCCGGTGATGTCCAGCGCGATGTCCTTGCCCAGGTCGCGGCCGAGTTCGCGCACCACGCGGTGGAAGCGGTTGAAGGTTTCGCCGATCTCCACCATGCGCAGCTTCAGCGTCACGTCGCGCACCTGCTCCACCAGCCGGTTGACGGTGAGGGCGGCCTCCTGGGCGCGGCGGTCGCGCCGGCCGCGGGCGAGGAGATGGGAGGCGGCGCCAGCGATCACCAGCTCGCCGACGAGGTTGATGAGCTCGTCCAGCTTCTCCGCATGCACCCGCACGAACTGGGATTCGCCGCCCTTGTCCTTGCCCGGCCGGCCCTTGGCCTGGGCCTGGCGGTCCAGCGCTGCCTCAACCACCGGCGGGTGGGTCATGCCCTCGGCGATCAGGATCTCGCCCAGCGGCACCTGGGCCTGGCCGGCGAACTGGCGTTGGTGAGTGAGGCCCAACTCCAGTTCCTGCCGGGTGAGGGCGTTGGCGGCGACGAGGATTTCGCCCAGCCGGTCCGGGCCTTCGGGCAGGCCCTGGATCAGTGCGATGTAATCGGCGATGCGGCTGTGGGGCGGCAGCAGGCGCAGCTGGCAGTCGTCGCGGACGAAGTCGAACACCGCTTCGATGGCGTCCTTGTCGCGCTCGGATTCCAGCTCGATCTCGAAGCCGAAGTAGCAGTTCAGCGGGTCCATCGCCTCCGCATCCGGCAGGTTGTCCACCAGGGTGGCGATATGCACGATGCGGCCCACGCTCTCCAGGTAGCGCAGGAAGCTGATCGGGTCCATGCCCTCGCGCAGCACACCGGGGGAAAAGCGCAGCGACAGGTGCCAGGTGTCGGCCTCCACCCGCTCCAGTTCCACATCCTCGTCCGTTGCCGGGGTGAGGGCGGCCGAGGGCGGCGGGGCCGTAGCGGGACTCGCGGTCTCTCCACCGCCTGTTCCGCCGCCGGTGTTGCCCAGGGCGGCCTGCAGGCGGGCGCCGAGACTGTCGCTGCGGGCGGCCAGGGCAGGGTCGGCGGCGGCGTCGCCATCGTCCAGGGCCTCCTTCAGCAGGTCCTCCATCTGGTCGCGGCAATCCATCAGCAGTTCGAGCAGGGCCGGGGTGAGCGGCTGGTGGCCATCGCGCAACTGGGAGAGCAGGTTTTCCACCAGGTGGGTGAAGCCGACCACCGCGTCCAGCCCGAACATGCCGCCGGCGCCTTTGATGGTGTGGGCGGCGCGGAACAGGGCATGCAGGCGTTCCATGTCCTCGTCGCCTTCGAGCAGGGCGCGCAGGTGGCTGGCCATGGCTTCCAGCAGTTCGCCGCTCTCCTCCGCGAAGGTGCGCAGTGCGGCGGCCATGTCGGGACTGTTATGGGGCATGTCGCGGCGTCCGGTCGGTTGATGGGCAGGGGCTCAGGTCCACTGGGGTTGTATGGGCAGCGGGTCGCCGAAGAAGGGGCCAAGGCCGAGGAACTGGATGGCCTCGGCGGCGGTGGCGCTGTGCTGGCTGAGCCGCAGCTCGCGGCCCTCGCGCTCGGCGGTGCGCTTGAGCAGCACCAGGATCTGCATGCCGGCGGTGTCTATCAGGCTGACCTCGGCGAGGTCCAGCTCCAGCACCCGCGTGCGCAGCAACTGATCGAGCAGCTGCGCCTTGAGGGTTTCGGCAGCGTAGATGTCCACGTCGCCGGTGAGGGCGACGCGCAGCCGGTCTTCGGCATCGGGCTGGTCGGTATCGGCAGGGTGGCTCATTGCGGCGGCTTCCAGTCTGGCTTTGCGGGTTTGGGGGCGCCGAGGGCGGCGGCTTGTCTTCCGGTTCGGGCCGGGTGGGGGGGCTTCAGGGCTGGATCAGCTTGGTGACCGCGGCCAGCATCTGCGCGGGCTGGAAGGGTTTCACCACCCAGGCCTTGGCGCCGGCTTCCTTGCCCTGGCGCATCTTCTCCGCCTCGGATTCGGTGGTGAGCATGATCACCGGGGTGAATTGGTAGCCGCTCTTCTGCTTGAGCTGTTTGACGAAGCCGATGCCGTCGAGATTGGGCATGTTCACATCGCTGATCACCAGGTTGATCTTGCGGCCGTCCAGCTTCTTCAGCGCGTCCATGCCGTCTACTGCTTCGACGACTTCGTAGCCGGCGCCGGTGAGGGCGATCTTGACGACCTGCCGGATGGAGGCGGAGTCGTCGACGATGAGAATGGTCTTGGCCATGGGAGAAAGTCCGTCAAGGTCCGTCAGAAGAAAGTGATGTCCGTGGGCGCCGACTTGGCTGCCGCGCCCTGGCCGCCCCGGTGTGCGGCATGCTGCTCGGCGGTGGAGTAGGTGCTGGCGAGGGCATCCATCCACGCCCGCAGATCGAAGGCCGGCGAGCTGCCATCACTGGCGTGGCGGCTCAGCATGTCCTCCAGCTTGGCGATGTCCTGCAGCACATGGGTGAGGATCTGGCCGACGCGGTCCTGGAACTGGAGCTGGACGATGACGCCGGCCAGTTCGTCGCCGATGCCGCTGTTCTCCTCGCGCAGGATGGTGGCCGAGCGGGCGAGGGCGTCGCCGGCGCCGTGGAAGTCCGACAGCACCTCGCCCACGCCGGTTTCCGCTGCCGCCACGCCGGCCTGGTCGGCCTCGGCGTAGGTGTGGGCCAGCGACAGCGTCTGCGAGATGGTCTGGCTGACGCCATCCACCGTCTCGCGGATGCGCTGGCCGGTCTGGCCGGACTGGGTGGAGAGCTTGCGCACCTCGTCCGCCACCACCGCGAAGCCGCGCCCGGCTTCGCCGGCGCGGGCGGCTTCGATGGAAGCATTGAGCGCCAGCAGATTGGTGCGGGCGGCGATCTCGCCGACTTCCGCCGCCATGGTCTGCAGCGCATCGGTGAGTTCGGACAGCCGGCTCATGTCCTCCAGCACCTTGTGGCGGCTTTCCACCGAACTGCGCAAGGCGCTGAGCACGCCGTTGAGGCGGCCACGGCTGCGCTCCAGGGTGGCCATCAGGCCTTCACCGCCGCTGGCTTCGCCGGCGGCCTGGCTGGAGGCTTCCATTGCCTTGCCGACGCGTTGGGTCAGGCCCTGGAAGCGGCCGGCGAGGTCGGTTACCGCGTCCTCGGTCTGGGCTCGCACCATCTCCAGGTGGCGGGACCACAGCGGCAGCACCTTCTTGCACAGTTCATCGAGGCCGACGGTTTCAGCCGCCGCCGGTTGCGCCGGGGGGGAGCCGGAAGCCGCTGCGGGGGCGGGGTACAGGGAACGGGTAGCGGCCTGCTGTGGCGCAGCGGTCCGGTCCAGCGCGAATGCGATCAGGATGCCCAGCACCATGGCACCGCCCGCCAGCGCCACGGAGCCGCCGCCATACACATGAACGCCGGCGAACAGCAGCGCCAGCAGTGGCGGCGCGAACCGGCAGAGGGCCAGATGCAAGGCGCCGGACGCGGCCTGTTCGTGCGTGGAAGGCGAAGGGTTCGGATTCAGCATTGCGAAACCGTCCATGGTCCGGCGTAAGAATCAGGGCAGGGGGTGCTCATGACATCTGGCTCGACACAAAGGTGGTATCGATTGGCCTGATGCTAGTTGGGACTACCGACGCCGGGCAGTGGCGGGTGGCTGAATTTGACGTCGGTGCATTTCCCGCTGGCGCTGAGGCCGGCGGAAAGAGGGGGGTAAGGAAATCTGACCCCCCATTTTTCCGCAGGCTTAGTTCACCAGGCCGCGTTTGAGGGCGTAGCGCACCAGGTCCGCATTGCTGCTGAGGCCCAGCTTCTGCATCACCCGTGCCTTGTGGGTGCTCACGGTCTTGGAAGAGACCTTGAGTTCGCCGGCGATGTCGTTGAGCGGTGCCCCGCTGGCGACCCGCAGGAAGATCTCGTACTCCTTGTCGGACAACAGCTCATGTGGCTGGCGTTCCTCCGACAGCAACGCCTCGAATACCAGCCGGCCGGCCAGTTCCGGGTCTAGATAATGTTCGCCGGCGGCGACCTTGCGCGCGGCCAGCAGCAGTTGGGCCGGCTTGCAGTCCTTGCTCAGGTAGCCGGCGGCGCCGGCGCGCAGCGCGCGGGCGGCGGTCTGGCTCTCGTTGTTGAGGCTGAAGGCGAGGATGCGCACCGGCGGAAACTCCGCGCGGACGCGTTTGAGCAGATCCACGCCGTGGGGACCGGGCAGGCTGAGATCCATCAGCAGCAGGCGCGGGCGGGCGCTGCGCAACTGCTCCAGCGTCTCCCAGCCGTCGCGGGCTTCGCCCACCAGTTCGAAGTCCGGCGCCGGCGCGAGGATGTGCCGTATGCCTTCAAGAACGAGTTCGTGGTCGTCTGCGATCAGGGTCGGGACGATATTGCCCATGCCGCGGTGTCTCCTCTGGTGGGGGAGTCGGCGGGGTGGTACCGGCTGGCCTAGCCGCCCGCTCGAACTCTCTGTGCGCTCGCTGGGAATGTTCCCGGGCGATGCCTGCCGGAAACGCCTTCGGCATAGCAGGTCAAACCGCCTGGAATATGTGTTCTTTATGTTTAGACCATGCGAGGCGGCTTGTCAGGTTTTCCTGACCGGTTGTAGGCGCAGGGAGTGCAACACCGGAAAGAGACGAAATGGAGACCGGGGAGCCGCCATCCGCCGGGCCTCAACCCGGCTGGCCGCCATCGCGCCGCGCCGGCGACAACATGGCGCAGAAAGCCAGTGACAGCAGCGCGCCGGGGCCGACGGTGATGCCGATGGCGTGGAGCACCGGCACCTGGGAAACGGCGAGCAGGCCGAAGCCGCTGACGGTAGTCAGGGTGGCGACCAACAGCGAGGCCAGAGTGCGGGGATCGGGCATTCCGTCTTCGGCGGCGAAGAACAGGGTGTAGTTGGAGCCCACGGCGACGATCAGCAGCATGCCCACCAGGTGCAGCAGGATGAGCTGCTCGCCGGCCAGCGCCAGCCCGGCGCACACCACCAGCACCGCCGCCACCAGCGGCGCGCAGGCGCGCCACACCCGCCGCGGGCTGCGCTGGAACAGCAGCAGGATGAGCACGACCGCGGCGGCGCCGCCCAGCGAGAGGGTGATCGCTTCGTCCAGGTAGCCAGCGTAGAGCGCGTCGGATTCGTGTTTGAGGTCGAGGAACAGCGGCTCGCCCATGACTTCGGCCTGGGCCACGCCGGCCTGGGCCAGCGCGGCGCGCACCCTGGCGGCATCCATCACATGGTCTTTGGCGGCTGGGGCGCGCAGCGGCAGCAGGGCGCGAGCGCCCTGGTCGGTGCTGAGCAGCATGGCGTCCACCGCCATCGCCAGCGAGGTGCCTTCCATGCCGGCGCGGGTGAGCGGCGGGCGGGCACGGGCGGCTTCGGCGTCGTCGAGGAAGGGGGTGAGACGGCTGGCGGACAGCGGCAGGCCGGCGGCGGCCACGTTCAGGCGGCGTTCCAGTTCCGCGCGGTCTGGTACGGCGGCCAGCCGTGCCTGCTGGGTGGCGAGGCTGGGCAGGTAGCGCGCCGGGCTGTCCCAGCCATCCAGCACGCCTTGCTCGCGCAGGGCGTCCAGCGTGGGGGCGAGCCGTTCGGCGGCGCGCAGGGCGGCGTCGGCGTCGGCGCCGGTCACCACCACGAGGTAGCGGCTGTCCGGCGCCCCCATCTCGGCGCGCAGGCGCAGGTCCAGTTCCTGGGCGGCGGCGGGCACCGGGCTGAGGGCGAACAGCTCGCTGTTCCACAGGCTGTCGCGCTTCACCACCAGGACCGCCACCGCGGCGATCGCCAGCACCGGCACCAGCCAGCGCAGCCGGGTGGAGGCGGCGGCCAGCGCGGCCAGGCGGCGGCCCACCGGGGTGACGTCGCGCAAGCGAAAGTTCTCCGGCAGCAGCGCCGGCAGCAGGTAGCGGGTGGTGAGGGCGGCGACGGTGATGCCGGCCACCGAATACACGCCGAGCTGGGCGAGGCCGGGGAAGCCGGAGAAGAACAGGGCGATGAAGCCGGCGATGGAGGTGAGCAGCCCCAGCCGTATGGTGGGCCAGAACTGGCGGATCTCGCGGCCGCTGCCGCCTTGCACGAAGAGGTAGATGGCGTAGTCCACCGCCTCGCCGATCAGGGTGGTGCCGAAGCCCAGGGTGAGGCCATGCACCGTGCCGAAGCCGAGGCCGACGGCGGCAATGCCCGCCAGCGCGCCGGTGATCATCGGCAGCAGGCTGAGCAGCAGGACCGTCGGCGAGCGGTAGACCAGCAGCAGCAGGGTGGCGACCAGCACCGTGCCCAGGGTGGCGATGCGGCTGACTTCGGATTTGATGGTGTCGCGGGATTCCACCGAGAACACGCCGGGGCCGGTCATCTCCAGCCGGAGTGCGCTACCCGGGGCGGGGGGCAGCGCCGCCCGCGCGGCGTCGAAGGCGGCGCGTACCGCGGCCATGGCGGCCTCCTGGGCGTCGATATCGGCACCGGAGGCGCGGGTGAGCAGCACCAGCAGCGCGGTGTCGCCATCGCGCGAGGTCCACACGCCGTGCTCGTCGCGCTGCGGCTGGCCGCTGCTGGCCAGGCCCTGCAGCAGGCTGATCATCTCGCCGGTGGGATCGCGGGTGACCAGCGGCTTGGCCAGCAGGCCGGCGGGGGAGGCGAGGAAATCCAGGGTGTCCTGCAGCGCGCTGCGCAGGCCGGCTTCGCTGAAATGCGCTGGCGTCACCCGCGGGCTGAGGGCGTAGCGGTTGTCGAACAGCCAGCGCTGGTCGGCTTGCAGGTGGGTGGTCTCGCCGTTGTTCACCGAGGCGAAGCGGGCGTCGGCGCGCAGGCTGGCGGCGAGGCGGCGGGAGGTTTCGGCGCGGGCTTTGGCATCGCCGCCTTCCACGCCGACCAGGATGAGGCGGGAGACCATGCCCTCGCGCAGCTGCTCTACCAGCAGGCGCTGCTCGGGGGTGGGCTCGCGCGGCAGGAACACCGACATGTCGGCGGTGAAGTGGCTGCGGGCGACGATGGCGGCCAGCACCGCCACCAGGGCGATCCAGACGGCAAGGGCGAGCCGCGCCCGCGGGCGGCGCAGCCAGCTCATCGCTGCGGCTTGCCGATGCGCATCATCGAGCGGTCGCCGTCGGCCTGGAAGATGTCCACTTCGCGCACTTCGCCATTGTTGCCGGCGAGGCGGATGCGGCTCACCAGCCGGGCCACTGCCGGATCGGCGGGCAGCAGGTCCAGCGCCCAGCGCTCGGCACCGCCGGAGAGCTTGAGGGCGTAGGTCTTCTCCAGCGCGGCGCGGTCGCCGGCCAGGGTGGCGCGGATGCTGTCGATCAGCGCCGCTGCTTCGGGATAGTCGCGCAGGCGCACCGTGTGAGTCTGGCCCTCGCGGCTGAGCTGCAGCGTGTTGCCGTCCAGCACCATGGTTTCCGGCCTGGGCTTCACCGTGTGGCGTTCCAGCCGGGAGGGGGCGACATACACCAGTTCGCCGCTGGACTCGATGGGGGCGTCCAGCAGCGCCATGTAGCGCGTCTCGACGAAGCTGACGCGGCCACCGCGGTTGTCGGCCAGCGTGGCCATCAGCTGTTCCAGCCCCCAGCCGGCGGCGGGCGCGGGGGCGGCGGCGAGGAGCAGGGCGAGGGTGGCGAGCAGGCGTGGGATCATGGCGCGGGCGGGGCGGCCTCGCCCCAGAAATCGAAGAAGTTGAACCAGTTGGCGGGCGCTTCGCGGCAGCAGCTCTCCAGCGCCTGGGCGTAGCGCAGCATGGCCTCGTCGATGGCGGCCTCGCGCGCCGGGCGTTCCACCGTGGAGAAGTCGGCCACCGGCAGGAAGCGTACGGTGTAGCGCTTGCCGCCGTGGTAGATGCCGGCCATGAAGACGACGCGGGCGCCCAGCATGGCCGCCATGCGGAAGGGGCCCACCGGCAGCGCGGCCGGCGCGCCCAGCAAGGGCACCGGGCGGCGCGGGCCGTCGTCCAGGCTGCGGTCGGCGAGCACGCCGACCAGGGCGCCGTCGGCCAGGCGGTCCTTGATCCTGAGCATCGCATCCAGGGTGCCGAGCGGGATCACTTCCGGCTGGGCGGCCGGGTTGAGGGCGGCCAGCATGGCGTTGATCTTGCGCGCGTTGTTCTCGTACATGGCGAGGGCGATCTGCAGCCCGGGCTGGTTGCGGCCCAGCGCGCGTATGGCTTCGAAGCTGCCGAAGTGGGCGCCGAACAGCAGGGCGCCGCCGCCGTGGTGGCGGATGTCGGTGATCAGCGCTTCGCCTTCGACGCGGATGTCGAGCTCATCGAAACGCTCGGTGAGCAGATAGACGCGGTCGTGGATGGTGGCGGCGAAGCTGAAGATATGGCGGTAGATGTCGCCCAGCCGTGCCGGCCGGCCCAGCGCGCGGCGGAGGTAGAGCCGCGAGGCGGCACGGGCCTTGGGCGCGAACAGCAGGAAGTAGCCGGTGATGAGGTGCAGCACCAGCCGGCCGGCGGGGCGGCCGAGCTTGAGCGAGATCCAGCTCATCAACCGCAGCATCGCCATGTTGCTGCGCTCCGGGCGCTGCGCCCAGTCGGCCGCCACCGGGCTGGGACTCGCCTTCATTGCGGCTGCGGCGCCGGCCGCGGGGTCAGGGTGCCGCTGGCGACCGCGGTGCCGGCATGCTCCACGGTGAAGGCGATGGCGCCGCCGGCCGAGGGCGGCTGCCAGCGTAGGCTCAGCGGCGTGCCGGGATGCACCGGGGCGAGGAACTTGGCGCTGCCCAGCGTCCAGCAACTGCCGCCGAGGCCCAGGGCGGCCTCCAGCGCGCGGGCGGCTTCGTCCAGCAGCACCACGCCGGGCACGATGGGGCGGCCCGGGAAGTGGCCGGCGAAGGCGGGGTGGTCCGCGGCGATGTGCAGCGCGACGTGTTCGCTCACGGGCGCTCCCGCTGGCGCCCGGCCTGATGTTGGGCATGGTGCCGGGCGAGCAGCGCCTCGGCGGTGGCGCGCGGCAGTTTGCCGGTGGCGTTGCGCGGCAGGCTGTCGAGGAAGATCAGCGGCCGAGGCAGGAACACCGGATCGATGCGTTGGCGCAACTCGGCCAGCACCGCTGCGGCGTCCATACCGGGGGCGACGACGAAGGCGGCCAGCCGCAGCACCCGGGCCTGGGCGTCCTGCTCGGCCTGGGCGTCCGGCAGGTGGAAGGCGCCGTCGCGCACGCCGGGCAGGGCGAGCAGCTGCTGGTTGAGCCAGCCCAGCGAAGTGCGCTTGCCGGCGATGTTCACCAGGTCGGCGTTGCGGCCCTTGAGCAGGAAGCGGCCGTCTTCGCACAGCTCGATGACGTCGGACAGCGGCACGGCTACCTCGATGTGGCCTTCGCTGGCCCAGGTGGCGTCGTCGCGGTTGTTCAGGCGGATGCCGGGGAACAGCGTCCATGCGTCCTCGCTGGCGCTGCGGCGAGTGGCGATCTGGCCTGTTTCGGTGCTGCCATAGATCTCCAGCAGCGGCGCCTCGAAGGCGGCTTCCGCGCGGCGGGCCAGCTCCACCGGCAGCGGCGCGGTGGCGGACACCAGCAGCGCCGCCGGCGGCAGGCCGATGCCTTCGTCCAGCAGGGTGCGCAGGTGGAAGGGCGTGGTGATGAGCATGGCCGGCGCCGGCGCGCGTTCCAGTGCGGCGACGATGTCCGCCGGGTAGAAGGGGCGGCCGGCGTCGAAGGCGGCGCCGTTCTGCAGCGCCACCAGCACGGTGGATTCGAAGCCGTACATATGCTGCGGCGGCACGGTGCCGACCAGCGTGGGTGGCCGCGCCGGGTCGAAGCCCAGCGCTTCGCCTTCGGCCCGCACATTGGTTACCAGCAGGCCCCAGGTCTTGCGGTGGGGTACCGGTGCGCCGGTGGAGCCGGAGGTGAATACCCAGGCGACCAGTTGTTCGGCCGCGATCAGCGGGATCTCGCAGTCGTCGCTGTCACGGGTGCCGGGGGCTCCGTCTTCCAGCAGTGCCGGAAAGGGCATGGCCGGCAACGGCAGCTCGGTGTGCTCGCCGTCGGTGAGCACGGTGGTGTCCGGCGCGAAGGTGGCGAGGTGGCGCAGGGTTTCCGGCGTGTAGGTGGAGGGCAGCAGGCTGATGCGCCCGGCCACCATGCCGGCGGCGAAGCCGACGGCGAAGCGGTAGCGGTCGGTACAGGCGTTGAGGATGTGGCTGCCGGCGGGCAGGCGGGCGGCGACGTGGCGCACATCAGCGACGAAGCGGCGCACGCTGATGGCTTGGCCGTTGCGCCAGGCGACGAGGGCGTCCGGATGGGCGTGGGAAACCAGGGGCAGCATGCTCACGGGCGGGAACTCAGGCGGCAGGCGGCGGCGTGGCGCCGCCGGAAGCGCGGCGCGAAGCGATGCAGGCGCGTACCGAGTCCACCAGGCCGGTGCGCACCGAGGAGGGCAGCAGCAGCACGCGGGCGAGGAATTCGCTGGCGAACATCAGCGCGATCAGCGGCGGCGTCAGCAGGTTGATCAACAGCGACCACACATGCGGCGGGCCAAAGAAGAATAGGCCGGTGGAAACGGTGGCCATGGCGGCGAAGAACAGCGTCCACGCCAGGGTGGCGCCGCGGGTGTAGCGCGCCAGCGCCGGGTGCATGGCGTCGCCGTGCACCATCCGGGCGAAGCGGGTGATGGTGGCCTCGCCGTCGCCGGCCAGGCTGCGGCCGAAGCCGAGGGCGAGCAGGCTGAACACACCGGCGTGCTGGACGAAATACACCCATTCGAAACGGGCCTCCACCAGCGTCCACGACTGCCACAGGCCGACGGCGACCGCCGCCCACAGCGCCAGTGCGGCGCCGCGGTTGCGGCTCTTCCACGCCATGGCGAGGGCGATACCCATGTAGGGCACGACCGCGACCAGCGCGCCCAGGGTGCTGGGCTGGCCGGGGGCGGTGGTGATGTGGGCCAGCCAGAGATAGCCGGCGAAGGCTGCGCCGGCGAGGATGCCGCGGCCCAGGCGCAGCGGGCACACCATCACTGCGTCCTGTGGGTGGCGATGTAGTCGGCCAGGCTTTGCAGCGAGGAGAAGATGCGCAGGTTGTCTTCGTTGTCGGCGCGCAGCGAGAAGCCATAGCGCTTGGAGACGACGAGGGCGACTTCGAGGATGTCGATGGAGTCCAGGCCCAGGCCTTCGCCATAGAGGGGGGCTGCGGGGTCGATGTCGCTGGGGCGGATCTCGAGATTGAGCGCGGAGACGGTCATCTCGGCGACTTCGGCAAGCAAGGTGGCGTCGGCAGTGGCGGAAACGTTCTGGGTCATGTTGCGTGCTGGAGGGCCGGGCAGGCGCGGCGGCCGTCCGGTTCCGTCAATACTTTAGGGAGAGGCGGATGTTAACTTCCGCCAAGGGTTTTCGGGGAAATTTCGCGGTGTAGCGCCTGTTTCGTCACGTTTCTCCCCCGATATGACGGTGTTGCCCCGCCAGCCGGTGACAGGCGGCGGCACGGGCGGCGGTGGCCGTGAACCGGCGCCGGCCTGCTTACGTTTTCTTGCGCGTTCAGGCCGCCTGCGGGCGGGGTTGCTCGACACGGCGGGAGATCTTCACCGGCGACATCGCTGCCCTGGCGTCGGCCTGCAGCTCCGGGCTGAGGAAGGGCGACAGGCCGCGCGGCTGGCGCGGGTGGGGGGTGAACGCCTGCGCGGCGGCTTCCAGCTGCGCCTTGTTGGCGCTGAAGTAGCGCGCCGCCTGCACGATCTGCGGCAAGTGGCGCAGCACGTGCCACAGGCTCCAGCGGTGCTGCCATAGGCGTTTGGCGAAGCGGCGGCGGTAGGGCTTGCTGTCGTAGAAGCGGCGCACATGCCAGTTGTAGAGGGCGTCCATCTCGGCGCGGGAATCGAAGCCCTTGGGCTTGAAGACGAAGTTGAGGCAGTTCATCAGCCGCCAGTCCTCGTCGAACTCGCCTTCGTGGCCGGAGACGCATTCGTCCCAGATGGGCGCGCCGTACATCGGGCTGAACTTGGTCATGTTCATCTCGTCCAGGTCCAGCGACAGGATGAAGTCACTGGTGGCCTTGAGTGTTTCCGGGGTCTCGCCCGGCAGGCCGAAGATGAACAGGCCCTTGGCGCGCAGCCCGGCGGCGTGGATCTGCTCCACCGTCTTCCTCACCGCCTCCAGCGTCACCCCGGCCTTGTGCCGCTCCATCATGCCGGGGTCGGCGGATTCAATGCCCATGGACACCATCAGCGCGCCAGCACGCTTGAGCAGCGCCAGCATCTCGTCCGAGGTGTGGCCGGTGCGGATGGCACAGTTGAAGTCTACGCCCAGCGGCTTGGCGATCAGCAGCTCGCACAGCTCGTGGATGCGCTTCTTGTGGGCGGTGAAGAGGTCGTCGTAGATGTTGATGTGACGCACGCCGAAGTCGTCGCGCAGGTGCTGCATGTGCGCGTGCACGTATTCGGCGGAGTTGTACTTATACAGGCGCTCGTACACCGTGCGGTCGCAGAAGGAACAGGTGTAGGGGCAGCCGCGCGAGGTGATCATGGTGGCGCCCCAGCGCTTCTCGTAGGAGAACAGCGGCAGGTGGTAGCCCTGAGGGAAGCCGGCCAGCTTGTGGTAGGCGGGGAAGGGCAGCTCGTCCAGGTCCAGGATGCGGGTGCGGCGCGGGTTGATCACCGGCTTGCCGCCACCGTCGCGGTAGATGATGTTGGCGATCTCCGCTTCGGCCATCCCGTCGGCAATGTCCAGCATGGCGCCTTCGCCCTCGCCGATGCAGAGGTAGTCGATCTCCGGGAAGTGGGTGAGCAGCGGCGCGCCGATGGAGGAGGCGTGCACATTGCCGAAGAAGGTCTTCACATGTGGCCGCTTGCGCTTGATGTAGGCGGCCATGTCCACCGCGTCCATGAAGCCGGAGGTGGTGGCGGAGAAGCCGACCAGCTCCGGGTCGGTCGCCAGCACCTGCTCGGCGTTGGCCTCCAGCGACGGCGGCGCGTAGGGGCCCAGGCAGTCGTGCACCGCGGTCGGGTGGCCGTGCTGCTCCAGCCAGGCGGCCAGCTGCAGGATGCCGATGGGCGCCATGCGATTGGCCAGCACCGAGAAGTCGGGCTGGCCGGGCACGAAGTTGAAACCGGCAGGGTGGACGAGGGTGACGCGCATGGCCGTCTCCGGCGGGAACAGGCCGCCATTCTCGCCGATTACCTTTTCGCCGATAAGGTCTTGTCGCCCGGCACGGGCGCGGTTCAGGCGGCCTCGGCAGCCTTCAGGATCAGCGCGGCGTTGCTGCCGCCGAAGGCGAAGGCGTTGGAGAGGACGTGGCGCAGCGGCATGGCCTGCCCCTGCTGCAGGTGGGTCACGCCCTGGCACTCCACCGCGACCTGGGCCAGGTGAGCGGTGGGCGGACAGTGGCCGCGGCGCAGCGCGAGCACCGCGATCAAGGCCTCCAGCGCGCCGGTGGCGCCGAGCTGATGGCCGTGCATCGACTTGGTGGCGCTCACCGGCAGGCGGGCCGCGCGCTCGCCGAAGACCTGGCGCAGGGCCTGGATCTCGACCGGATCGCCTTCCGGCGTGGCGGTGCCGTGGGCGTTCACATAGTCGATGTCGGCCGGCGTCAGCCCGGCGTCGGCCAGCGCGGCCTGGATGGCGCGGGCCTGGCCGACGGCATCCGGCCGCACCAGGTGGCTGGCATCGCAACTGCTGCCGTAGCCGGCGAGTTCCGCGAGGATGCGGGCGCCGCGGCGGTGGGCGTGTTCGTAGTCCTCCAGCACCAGCGCGGCGCCGCCTTCGCCCAGCACCAGGCCGGCGCGGTCGGCGCTGAAGGGACGACAGGCGCGGTGGGCGGTGTGCTCGTCGCCGCCGGCCAGCACACGCATGGCTTCCCAGGCGCGCAGGATGCCGTAGGACAGCGGTGCTTCCGAGCCGCCGGCCACCACCACGTCCGCCTCGCCGCAGCGGATGCGGCGGGCGCCCTCGCCGATGGCGGTGGCGGAGGAGGCACAGGCGATGGAATAGGTGAGACAGGCGCCGCCCAGCCGCAGCTGGATGCCGATGTGGGAGGCGGCGGCATTCACCATGCCCAGCACCACCGACAGCGGCGATACCCGCTGGCGGCCGGCGATGAAGAGTTCGCGGTAGCCGCGTTCGAAGGTCAGCGTGCCGCCCAGCGCGGTGCCCCAGGACACGCCGTAGCGCGGATCGGCCTCCGCCTCGGTGCGCTCGCCCAGGCCGGCGTCGCGCCAGGCGTCCAGCGCGGCGGCGACGCCCAACTGGCAGTAGCGGTCCATGGTCATCGCCAACGGCCGGCCCAGCGTGGTTTCGGCGTCGAAATCGGCGCAGCGCACCGAGGGCAGGGCAAGCCGGGTAGGCGCATCCGGCGGCGCGTAGAGGGCGACCGCGGAGTCGCCGGCGAGCAGGTGATCGAACAGCGTGTCCGGAGCGCGGCCCCATGGCCCTTGCAGGCCGAGGCCGGTGACGACGACGCGGCGCAGCGCCCTCATCCGCGCAGGCGGGTGAGGATGGCGTTCAACTCGCCCACGGTGCGTGGCGTGGGCAGATCGCGCGGCAGCGGCGTGCCGGTCTTGTCCTCGAAGTCGAACAGCAGCTCCAGGAGCATGAAGGAGTCTATGCCCAGACCGCGGAAGTCGGTTTCCGGGGTGACCCGTTCGGGCTCGATGCCGAGTCTGTCGCGGGCGAACTCGCGCACTAGCGTTAGGGTTTCCATGGCTGCATTGTCCGGAAGGTTGCGCCGGGCCGCCTTGATGAGGGTCAGTGTGGGCGGGCCCGCGGCCGGCGCGGGATTATAGCGGCGGCTTGCGGAACTTCCACGCATTGTAGGGTAGTGAGAACCGGCGGCAAGGCGCGGCTGTCGACCCCACTCCTTTCTCCTGGAGACCGTGATGCCCCTTCCGCTGGACAGCGAACGCGAGATTGCCGCCCGCCTGGTGGTGCTGACCCTGATTGCCGACGGCGAACTCGCCAGCCGCGAGGTGGAGGCGTTGGAGCGCCATCACATCGCCGAACTGCTGGGCGTGCCCGGCGACGTGCTGGTCAGCGCGGTGGCAGCGCATTGCCAGGGGCTGCTGGCGCGGGACGGCAGCCCGCTGCGGGTGCTGGACCTGGAACAGACCGAACGCCTGCTCGACAGCGTGCGCGACCCGGCGCTGCGCATCATTACCTGCCGGGCGATGCTGGTGCTGTCCAAGGCGGATGGCCGCATCACCCTGCCGGAGCAGACGCTGCTGCGGCATGCGCTGACGCGCTGGGGGCTGACGCTGGAGGATGTGTCCTGAAGGCGGGGTTTTCGACGTTGCCCGCGAGGCAACGCGGACCATTGATATCGATCGGGAATTTTCCCTCTCCCCTTGTGGAATAGGGCTGGGGAGAGGGGGCGCCCCGAAAGGGCGGCTGCTTTCCAGTCTGGCGCACTGTTCCCCTTCCCTCCCCGGCCCCGCTCCGCGCCCCGGCCCTGCGGCCTGTCGGCCCCGGGACGCGCCGGCGGCGAAGCGATGCTTCGCTTGTCCCGCCTACGCCCCGCGAGGGGAGGGGATGCAAGTCATCACACCATTCGGTTCCCCGAGCCGTATTGCAGGCATTTCCTCTGTGGAGATCCCGGGGGCGGGTCAAGCAGGCGTCGAGCGTGCTCTGCCGCGCGCCCGTCCTCAGCGCACCGGCGCGTAATCCACCGGCACCCATTCGTAGCTGCCCTTGGTTTCCCGGCGCACATGGCCGAGGCCGGGGAAGGGCAGGTGCATGCCGGCCACCAGCAGTTTTTGCCGCACTGCGCGGGCGAACAGCTTCTGCCGGGTGGCGGAGGCGAGCTTGCGCTCCACGTCGAACTCGATGGTGATCTCCGGATTTTCGAACTGGGTGGCCGCGCTATGCACGATGTCGCCCCACACCAGCAGCTGCTGGCCGCCGGAGGCGATCAGGAAGGCGCTGTGGCCCGGGGTGTGGCCGGGCGCCGCGACTGCGCTGATGCCGGCCAGCAGCTGGGCGCCATCGTCGAAGGTCTGCCATTTGCCGCTCTCGCGGTAGGGCGCGGTGGCGGACTGCGCCATCTGGAAGAAGGGCTTGGCTTCCTGCGGCGCCTTGGCCAGCGCCTCCGCCGGCAGCCAGAAATCGGCATCGGCGCGGGAGGCGTAGACGGTGGCGTTGGGGAAGGCGGGCTTGCCATCGGCGTCGAGCAGGCCGTTCACATGGTCGCCGTGGAGGTGGGTGAGCAGCACCGCGTCGATCTGCGCGGGCTGGTAGCCGGCCGCCTTCAGGTGGTCGATGACGAAGCCGAGCGAGGGGCCGAACTGCTTGGCGGCGCCGGTATCGATCAGCACCAGCTTGTCGCCGGTATTCACCAGGTAGGTGTTCACCGCTGTCTGCAGCGTGTCGCCGGCGCGGAAGCGGCGCGCCAGCAGGCGCTGGATGTCGCGCTGGCTGGCGCCTTTGAGCAACTTGGCGTCGAGTTCGATGTAGCCGTCGTACAGGGCGGTGATTTCGTAGCTGCCGACCATCATCCGGTAGTAGCCCGGCACCTGGGTCTTCACCTGGGGGGCTTCGGCATGGGCGGGCGCCGGCGGCAGCAGCGGGGTGGCGCAGGCGATGAAGGCGGCGGCTAGCCAGCCACGGGTGCGGGAAAGGCGCATTGCATACACTCCGGGGGGAAAGTGCGGAATGTAGCGCAGAAGCTTGCGGGACGGGGCCAGGGCACCGGGCTGTAAGCAGCTGGTGCAGGCGCCGCCCCGCGGGAGCGGCCGGGTGAATGGACGTCGTTTCAGCCGGCGTTGCCGCTGTCCTGCTGCTGATCCCTCGCCTGGCCGGTGCGCAGGTGCACCGCCAGCCACACCGCATCGCCGGATACCGCGTCCACCCGGTGGCGTTGCCGGGCCGGCAGGATGATCCAGTCGCCCGCGGCCAGCGTCAGCTTCGTTCCGTCCTCGAAAGCCAGGGTGGCGCTGCCCGCCGCCAGCAGCACCCATTCGTCCTCCGCCTGCTCGTACCAGAAGCCAGGCGGGCTGGCGTGGCCGAAGGAGACGATGCGCTCCACCCGGCCGCAAGGGGTCTCCAGCAGCGCTTCGAAGCGCTCTGCATCCGCAAGCGGCGGCAGCCTGCCCAGCAAGCTGCCGCGCCGTGGCATCACTGGTAGCGGCTCCACAGGATGCGGATATGGGAGGAGCTGGTTTCCTCGGTGGTGGAGGACGAGGTGCAGCCGGTGCCGGGCTGGTACAGCTGGTCGCTGCTCAGCCCGGAGGTGACGACCTTGAGGCCGCCCTGGCTGATGGTGGTGGTGCTGGTGGCATTGGCGCCCACCGTCAGTGTGCCGAAGATAGTGGTGGTTGCCCCTTCCAGGGTGATGCCCCGGCCGAGCAGGACGTTGCCGTGGATCTCCCAGCCGCTGGAGGACAGCGCGCCCTCGGTCATGATCGCCGTGTTGCCGATGGGCAGGCCGGTATGGGTGGCGCCGCTGGCGTCGGTCCAGGTGGCGAAGTTGAAGGTGCTGCCGCTGCGGGTGCACAGGTTGGACGGGTAGAAACTGCCGCCGCAGGTCTGGCTCACCGTGGCGTAGTTGGGCGCATACAGGGGCACATGGCCGCTGCTGGTCAGGGTGACGTTGCCGGTGGCGAGCAGAGCGTTGTAGAGGTTGGCCTGGGTGCCGCTGTTTACGCCGTTGATCTGCACCTTGCCATCGAACCACAGCACGCCGGCAGGGAATTTGTACACACCGTCCAGGGACCAGCCGTTGGCTGGGGTGGAACTGCGCAGGCAGTGGCTGTTGTACCAGCTGCACTGCATGAAATCGAAGCCGCCCAGGGTGCGCAGGTCGGTGGTCGCCAGGTTGTAGGTGCCGTCTATGCTCTCGTTGTTGTCGCCGCGCTTGACGTTCTGCACCTTCAACATCGGCGTGTTGCCGTCGAAGTAGAAGATGTAGTTGGCGCCGTCCTTGTAGTTGTCGGTGTCTATCGCCTGCACCGTGGTGTCGCAGTAAGGCAGGCCGGGCAGGCCGGGATCGGTGCCGGCGACGCTGCGGTTCAGGGTGATGCCGGCGACGGTCGCGTTGTCGGGAACCAGGGTCTTGTTGCTGCTGGCGTAGAGGTGGCCGGCGATGTTGCCCGAGTTGATCGTCGGGAAGTTGTAGTTGGAGTACTGCGAGTAGCCGGCCTGCGTGGCCCAGGTGTCGCCCCCGCCGGTGAGCTTGCCTATGGTGCCGGTGATGACCTTGAACATGCCGTGCGACATCACGTCGGTGTAGGTGCCGCCCCAGCCGGTGATGGAGACTTCATTGCCCCACATGGTGCCCGCGGTGCCGCCGGCGTAGTTCAGCGTGCCGCCGGTGACGCCGGTATGGCTCAGGCTGAAGCTGGCCGGCAGCGTGCCGGAGCCGGAGAGGCGCACCACGTCGGTCGCGACCGGCGTCACCAGGCCGGCGCTGCTGATGGCGGCGCTACCCAGGGGCACCGCGTAGCGGGTGCCGTCGGAGAGGGTGACGACGATGGTGTTGCCGGCCGGCGGCAGGATGTAGTTGGTGCTCAGGATGCTGCCGCCGGTCACCGCGGTGCCGACCACCGCGCCATGGCTGTCCACCACGTTGGCGGTGAAGGCGCCCGCCTGCAAGGTGGTGTAGCTGCCACCGTTCTGGTTGATGTACAGGTTCTTGGCCCAGAGGGAGACGGAGCTGGGCTGGCTCATGTTCGAGATGGTGATGTTGCCTTCGGAGTACAGCGTGGCGCCGTTGGCGATGCCGCCGCCGGTGAGCGAGATGTCGTTCTTGGTGCAGCCGGAGGTCATCGCGGTGGAGGCGCTGCCCACCGTGAGGTTGCCGCTGATGGCGACGTTGGTCAGCGCATTGTTGCTGTTGACGATCTGCATCGAGCCGCCGCTGTAGTTCACATCGCCATTGAATACCATCACCGCCTTGGGCGAAGCCGCGCAGGCGGTGGCGCCGGGCGTGGTGCTCTCGGTGGTGCTCGTCTCCAGGCTGTACACCACCTCCAGCGTGGCCCGTGCTTCGGCCTTGCCGCTCTCTTCGGTGATGCCGGTGATGGCGGCCCAGATGGCGGGCGCCGCGCCGCTAACGTCAACCTTGGTGAACTTGGCCTGGATGCCGCTCAGCGCGGTGCCGTCGGCCTGCTGCAGGGTGATGGGCACATTGGTGGGCTTGACGCCGGTTTCGCTGTTGGCGGTGTTGAGTTTGGTCACCAGGCCGTCGAGTTCGCCGCGCTGCTGCAGGCCATCCAGGTACTGGCGGACGATCTCGGCGCCAGTCCAGGCACGGATCTGGGCCTGGGTCTGGGCGTGCAGCGCCACCGCCTGCTCCTGGTTGCCGCGGATGCGGTACATCACCCCCAGCACCGCGGCCGACAGCGAGAAGCCGGCGAACAGCACGATGAGGATGGTGGCGACACCTCGCTGGCGCTTGCGCGTGGAGAAACGGGAAGGAAGCGTGGCGCGCATGGCGGGGCTCAGGCGGTGGGCGCCGGAAAGTTCGGCAGGCAGACGGTGGAGGGCATGGACGGGCGGGAGGTGTCCAGGTTGCCGCTGCTGTCGAGGTAGTTGGCGGTGAGGCCGATGGTGAGCGCGCCGGCGCTGTCGGTGACGCCGAAGGGCTTGCACTCGCCGGCGGTGGCGACCACCTCGATGGCGATGCGGTTGTCGCCGCCGGCCGAGCCCACCAGCTTGAAGGTCGAGGTCCAGGCCACGCTGGTTGCCGCCGTGCCGGCATTGCTGCAGGCATTGGTGGTGGAGAGGAAGTACAGGGTCTGGTTGGTGAACACCAAGCCGTAGCAGGTGTTCTGTTCCCGCCAGACGACCGCGTTGCCGCTGCCCGGCAGGCTGCTCCGCACCGTGCCGGACAGGCGGTTGTTGCTCAGCGTGGTGTCGGAGAGCACGACGATCTCGCTGCCATAGCTGGCGCTGTCGATCAGGAAGCCGGCGCCCTGCAGCTTTTTCTGTGCCGCCAGCAGGCCGGTGCTGAGCTGGCCGCTGAGCTGGGCACCCTGGCCGGCATCCACGGTAACGCGCAGCGTGCTCTTGTAAACAGAGAGCATGGCGAGCACGACCAGCATGGACAGCAGCAGGCCTATCATCAGGCTGATCAGGGAAACGCCCTGCTGGCGGTTGACGGAATCCATGGCTGTGCTCATTGCAGGGAGATCACAATGGAGCCGTCGCCGCCGAACAGTTCGCGGGTGACGTCGCTGCCGGCGGTGGAAACGGAGGTCAGCGTCTTCACGCTGGCCAGCGTCTCGCTGGTTTCGGTGCCGTTCATGGTGTAGCGCACGGTGACGTTCTCGGTGGTGCACTCCGGCGAGAAATCCACCGACTTGCCGGCCAGGGTGATCGTCACCGTCTCGGTGGCGCAGGGCTCGCTCACGTGCTGCAGCTTCTCGCGGATCTCGGCGATGGCCAGGTTCTGAGTGTTGAGGTAGCGCTGGCTGTTGGCCGCGCGGGCGGTGGAGTAGGCCAGGCCGAGCCCGACCACCGCCATCAGCACGATGCCGATCAGGGCTTCGAGCAGGGCGTCGCCCCGCTGGCGGCTGGCGGCCGTTTTCATCGTGTCATTCCAGCAGGCCACTGCTGCTCTCCCCACCTTTGCTGATCGAATACCGGCGCGCCGTGGCCGAGGAGCGCGGCACGCCCATGTTGTCCAGCGCGATCGTTCCGCTGGCGGCGCCGCCCAGGGTCACGCTTACGTTGGCGCCGCGCGACAGGTCGGCCTGCCACACCAGGGCGCTGCCGCCGGCGGAGCAGTTGGCGTTGGTCGGGCTGCCCTTGCAGATGTAGAGGACGCCGTCCGCCAGCTTCATCCCCGCGGCGTCGGTGCTGCCGGCGACGCCATTGGGATTGCGCAGCGCAACCGCCCGCATCTGCGCGTAGCCCTGCGCCAGCAGGCTCTCGCTCTCGCCCACCTGGGCACCATAGATCCAGCGCGAGGTAAGCGGCACACCCAGGATGGCGAGGATGGACATGATGACGATGACGATCATCAGCTCGATCAGGGTGACGCCGCTGAGCCGCCGCTTCATCGCGGCCTCACCAGGTATTGCCGGACAGGCCGCAGCCCGAGGTGGCGGAACGCGTGGTGTTGCCGGTGTGGGGAACGACGAGGGTGACGTCGCAGCCGCTCATGGGGCCGCTCTTGCCGGTAGCCTTCAGGGTGTACTGCGTGTTCTCGAAGGAGGAGGAATAGGTGAAGAACTCCGCCACCGCAGCGCTCCAGCCGCCCTGCCAGTCGTCGGTATCGGTGGAGTCGGTCGGGTAGCTGAGTTTCTTCTGGTAGAAGTTCTCGACGTTCAAGCTGAGGGCAACCAGGTCCGCGCCGGCCGCCTTGGCGCGGCTCTTCTTGATATAGGACTGGTAGGCCGGCAACGCCACCGCGGCGAGGATGGCGACCACGGCAACAACGATCATCAGCTCGATCAGGGTGAAGCCGCCCGGTTTCCGCGGCGCGGAGGCGAGAAAGGGTGGGCTGGCGGAAGGTCTATTACCAGCGTTAGGGGGATGCGCAGCCATCGCGGTACCGGGGAGTCTTTGGCGACGCAGGTGTGGAAACGATTTCCACGAGAAAAGACCATACGCCGTCTACGGTCTAGATGCTAACAAAGGCATAGATCGACTACTAGGCACTAGGTCACGGCATTTTCTGTCTTTAGCTGACATTACGTGGGCGGGATATCCACCCGCCTACGTCATGCGGCCGGGCCGGGATCTGGCCTAGGCGCCGCCGTGTTTCTTCGCATCCACCAGGGGGACGACGCCGGGCATCTCGAAGCGCTGGCGGCCGGGCTCCATCTCGGTCAGCGGCGTGCAGGGGCGCAGCGTGGCCAGGCTGCGCACGGCCAGTTCCTGGTAGGTACGGGTGCCGTCGCCCTTCCAGCCTATTTCCTGGGCGCTGAGGTCGCGCACGATCTTCGCCGGCATGCCGGCCACCAGCTTGCGCGGCGGTATCTCCATGCCGGCCTTGACGAAGGCGCAGGCGGCCACGATGGCTTCCTCGCCCACCACCGCGTTGTCCATGATCACCGCGTTCATGCCCACCAGCGCGTTGCGGCCGATGCGGCAGCCGTGCAGCACCGCGCCGTGGCCGATGTGGCCGTCTTCCTCCACCACCGTGTCGGTGCCGGGGAAGCCGTGCATGGTGCAGTTGTCCTGGATGTTGCTGCCGGCCTCCAGCACCAGGCGGCCGAAGTCGCCGCGCAGGCTGGCGAGCGGAGCGACGTAGCAGCGCGGGCCGATGATGACGTCGCCGATCAGCACCGCGTCCGGATGGACGTAGGCGCTGGGATGGATGACCGGCCGCAGGCCGTCGATTTCGTAGCAGGGCATGGAGAGGTGCTCCTTGCGAATGAGGCCGGATCACATGAAGGCATCCGGCCCGGGCGTCTGGTAACGTGCGTTGCGTGGTGGCGATGGCGCCGCGGCTGCCCTCGCTCCGGCCGCGTGCGAGGGCGGCGACGCAAACTCGCCCGGCAGGCCGGGCTCAGACATGCGCCGCCTTCTCCCCTCGCACACGTCCTGCGCTCGGCGCGACAGACCTTGCCGGCCCACGGCGCCACCGCCATCTGGGGAAGTGGTGGGCCGCTCAGCCTTTACGCGACGTGATACCGCCGCTGCACCACCCGGAAGCGGTTGGCGACGAAGGCGGCGTCGGAGTAGCTGGCATTGGCCGCCGGGTTCATGCCCACGCCGTGGTAGTCGGAGAAGGCGGCCGACTGGTTCACGAAAACCCCGCCGGTGAGGTTGATGGACAGCGCCACGCCGGCGCGCAGCGTGGCCTCGGTCATCGCCTCCAGCACTTCCGCCTTGGTGGAGTAGATGCCCACCGTCAGCGCGCCGTGCTCGCGCACGATGCGCTCCGACAGCGCCACCGCGGCGGCGCCGTCGGCCACCTTGACGATGAAGGAGATGGGGCCGAAGCGCTCCTCCATGTAGCTCTTCTCGTCGGCGGCGTCGCAGGTCAGCAGCACCGGGGTGCGCACCTCGGCCTTGGGGAACTCCGCATGCTCGACCTTGCGCGAGGCCAGCACCACCTTGCCGTACTCGCCGGCTTCGTCGATGCGCGCCAGCGTGGCTTCGGACTGGATCGCGCCCAGCACCGCGGTGGCGGTGGCCGGATCGGCGAGGAACTTGTCGATGGCCGCAGCCAGGTCGGCCGCCACCTCGTCGAAGCCCTTGCGGCCCTGGTCGGTGTCGATGCCGCCGGCCGGCACCAGGATGGCCTGGGTGGTGGTGCACATCTGACCGGCGTACAGGCTCAGCGTGAAGGCGAGGTTGCGCAGCATCGCCTTGTAGTTGTCGGTGGATTCGATCACCACGTTGTTCACGCCGGCCAGCTCGGCATACACCTGCGCCTGGCGGGCGTTGTCCAGCAGCCACTGGCCGAACACATTGCTGCCGGTGAAGTCGATGGACTTCACCGCCGGGTCGGTGGCCAGCGCCTGAGTGTCGGCGCGCTTGTCCACCACCGCCAGCGTCACCGTGTTCGGGTCCAGGCCCTGCTCGGCCAGCACCTCGCGGGCGATGCGCACCGTCAGTGCCGCCGGCAGGATGGCGTTGCTGTGCGCCTTGACGATCACCGGGTTGCCGGTGGCCAGCGCGGCGAACAGGCCGGGGTAGGTGTTCCAGGTGGGGAAGGTGCCGCAGCCGATCACCAGCGCCACGCCGCGGCCGACGATCTCGTAGTGCTTCTGCATCTTCAGCGGCGGGTTCTTGCCCTGCGGCTTCTCCCACACGGCCTCCGCCGGCACCTTGCTCATTTCCGCCCAGGCCCAGGCTACCGCCTCCAGGCCGCGATCCTGCGCGTGCGGGCCGCCGGCCTGGAAGGCCATCATCCAGCCCTGGCCGCTGGTCATCATCACCGCGTGGGCGATCTCGAAGCTGCGCTTGTTCAGGCGGTCGAGGATTTCCAGACAGACACCGACGCGGCCCTGCGCGCCCACCTTGCGCCAGGCCGGCATGGCCGCCTGCGCCGCTTCCACCAGTGCTGCCGGCGTGCTCACCGGGTAGCGCACGTCCAGCGCGATGCCATAGGGCGAGCGTTCCGGCGAGGTCCAGCCGGTGACGCCGGGCTGGCCGAGCTCGAATTCCTTGCCCAGGCAGGCCTCGAAGGCCTTCTTGCCGTCATCCGCGGCGGTTTCGCCATAGACCTTGGGGCTGGGCATTTCCGGGTAGGGCGTCCAGTAGCCGCGGCCATGGATGGCTGCGACGGCGGCGTCCAGGGTGGCTTGATGCTTCTCGAACAGCGGGTGGCTCATCGGGTGTCTCCTCCGGTTGGGCTGGGCGGCGCGCCCCGCGTGGGGGCTGGTTTTCTCGTGCTTGCCGGATGTTGCATTGCGGCAAGAAAAGTCAAGCGCAAAGGGCTTGTTTTTTGATCTGGATCAAGCCTACTATTGATTGACCGGTCGGTCAAACAACGCCGGAAGCCAGTCGGGAGGCCCGACGAAGCCAGGTGGCGCGATCGACATCGAGAACGATAATCCCGCGGCGTGCGGTGCGCACGAACCCATGAACGCGGAAACAAGGAGAGAGACACATGAGCGGTGAAGCGACGACCTACGGCGAGGCCATCCTTCTGGACGTCAACGGCGGCGTGGCCACGCTGACGCTGAACCGGCCGGACCGGCTGAACAGCTTCAACGAAGGCATGCATCGCGAGATGCGCGCCGCGCTGGCGGCGGTGAGGGCGGGGCGCGAGGACGGCAGCGTGCGCGTGCTGGTCATCACCGGCGCCGGTCGTGGCTTCTGTGCCGGCCAGGATCTGTCGGATCGCAATGTTTCCGCCGGTGCCGAAGCGCCCGACCTCGGCGCCTCCATCGAGAAGAACTACAAGCCCCTGGTGATGGCGCTGCGCAACCTGGAGCTGCCGGTGATCGCCGCGGTGAACGGCGTCGCCGCCGGTGCCGGCGCCAACATCGCGCTGGCCTGTGACATGGTGTTCGCCGCCCGCTCCGCCAGCTTCATCCAGGCCTTCGCCAAGCTCGGCCTCATCCCGGATACCGGGGGCACCTGGGCGCTGCCCCGCCTGCTCGGTCCGGCACGCGCCCTCGGCCTCGCCCTGCTGGGCGACAAGTTGCCGGCCGAACAGGCCGAAGCCTGGGGCCTGATCTGGAAGTGCGTGGATGACGAAGCGCTGCTGCCCGCCGTGCAGCAGGTCGCTACCCAGCTCGCCGCCGGCCCCACCTTCGGCTACGCCCAGACCAAGAAGGCGATCTGGTCCAGCTCCACCAACGACTTGGAAACCCAGCTCGACCTCGAACGCGACCTGATGCGCCAGTGCGGCCGCTCCGCCGACTACCGCGAAGGCGTGGCCGCCTTCATGGAAAAGCGCGCGCCGCAATTCACCGGCAAGTAAGCAGCGCCCCTGCGCGGCCGGCTTGCGCGCCGGCCACGCGGAAAAACGAAGCACACCAATAAGAACAACCCCGATGGAGACAAAAGGCATGAGCGAAGCCCAATACCGTGACATCGCCGGCGGCCTGGACCCGCAGGCCCTCGCCGAGCGCGTGCGCGACGGCATGTACGAGCGCGACCAGGCGGCGCGCAGCCTGGAGATGGGCTTCACCGAAGTCGGCCCCGGCCGCGCCACCATGACCATGCGGGTGCGCGAGGACATGCTGAACGGCTTCCGCATCTGCCACGGCGGCTTCATCACCACCCTGGCCGACACCGCCTTCGCCTACGCCTGTAACAGCGGCAACGAGCAGACGGTGGCCTCCGGCATCAGCGTGGACTTCATGGCCCCCGGCCGTCCGGGCGATCTGCTC
Organism: Azoarcus indigens; assembly: GCF_004361735.1. GTDB lineage: Bacteria > Pseudomonadota > Gammaproteobacteria > Burkholderiales > Rhodocyclaceae > Azoarcus > Azoarcus indigens. The sequence goes on from NZ_SNVV01000022.1 coordinate 84,083, forward strand.
ACCGCCGCCGCCCAGCGCGTCTCCGAATCCGGCCGCACCGGGGTGTACGACATCACCGTCACCAACCAGAGCGGCGAACTCATCGCCGTCATGCGCGGCAAGTCCTACCGCATCAAGGGCCGGCCGGTCGTCGAACTTTAAAGAAGCAAGAGGGGCGGCCGCCGCGGCGGCACGCAACCCGGAACCGACAGAGAGAGGAGAAAGGACATGCCGTTGAACAGCTATGCGCCGCCCCAGCTGGAGCCGATCGAGAAGGCCAGCGTGGACGAGCTGCGCGCCGTGCAGCTCGAGCGCCTGAAGTGGACCCTGCGCCACGCCTACGAGAATGTGCCGCACTACCGCAAGGCCTTCGACGCCAAGGGCGTGCATCCGGACGACTTCAAGTCCTTCTCCGACCTCGCCAAATTCCCCTTCACCGCCAAGGGCGACCTGCGCGACAACTACCCCTTTGGCATGTTCGCCGTGCCGATGGACAAGGTCGCCCGGGTGCATGCCTCCTCCGGCACCACCGGCAAGCCCACCGTGGTCGGCTACACGCTGAAGGACATCGACACCTGGGCCACCGTGGTGGCGCGCTCCATCCGCGCCGGCGGCGGCCGGCCGGGCGACATGGTGCATGTTTCCTATGGCTACGGCCTCTTCACCGGCGGCCTGGGCGCCCACTACGGCGCCGAGAAGCTGGGCTGCACCGTGGTGCCGATGTCCGGCGGCCAGACCGAGAAGCAGATCCAGGTGATCCAGGACTTCAAGCCCAAGATCATCATGGTCACCCCCTCTTACATGCTCACCATCCTCGACGAGATGGAGCGCATGGGCATAGACCCGAAATCCACCTCGCTCAAGGTCGGCATCTTCGGCGCCGAACCCTGGACGCCGGCGATGCGCGAGGCGATGGAAGCCCGCTCCGGCATGGACGCGGTGGACATCTACGGTCTCTCCGAAGTGATGGGCCCGGGCGTGGCCAGCGAGTGCGTGGAGACCAAGGACGGCCCCACCATCTGGGAAGACCACTTCTACCCCGAGATCATCGACCCGCAGACCGGCGAAGTGCTGCCCGACGGCGCCGAGGGCGAGCTGGTATTCACCTCGCTCAGCAAGGAAGCGATGCCGGTGATCCGCTACCGCACCCGCGACCTCACCCGCCTGCTGCCGCCGTCGGCCCGCAGCATGCGGCGCATGGCCAAGATCACCGGCCGCTCGGACGACATGCTGATCATCCGCGGCGTCAACGTTTTCCCCACGCAGATCGAGGAACTGATCTGCCGCATGCCCAAGCTCGCGCCCCAGTACCTGCTGGAACTGGACAAGCAGGGCCACATGGACACGCTCACGGTGAAGGTCGAAATCAACCCCGAGGCTGGCGTCGGACGCCATCCGGAGCAGAAGGAAGCGCTGGCCAAAGAGCTGGCCCATGGCATCAAGAACCTGATCGGCATCTCCGCCAAGGTCATCGTCGGCGAGCCCTTCAGCATCGAACGCGTCACCGTCGGCAAGGCCCGGCGGGTGATCGATCACCGCCCGAAATCCTGAACCCTCGCGCGGCGCCCCGCCGCCGCGCCCCGCAAGCAAGGAGGTCCCATGTACACCCAAGCTTTGGATATCCCCCAACAGAACGCCGATGCCAAGCCGCTGCGCGCCATCGAGAACGCTGCCTACCAGGCCGAGTTCGACGCCAAGGTGGACGCCGGCGGTTTCATCGAGGCCAAGGACTGGATGCCTGAGGCCTACCGCAAGACGCTGATCCGCCAGATCAGCCAGCACGCCCACTCCGAGATCGTCGGCATGCTGCCGGAAGGCAACTGGATCAGCCGCGCGCCCAGCCTCAAGCGCAAGGCCATCCTGCTCGCCAAGGTGCAGGACGAGGGCGGCCACGGCCTCTACCTCTACGCCGCCGCCGAAACCCTGGGCGTGTCGCGCGACGAGCTGATGGAGGCGCTGCACTCGCGCCGCGCCAAGTACAGCTCCATCTTCAACTACCCCACGCTGAACTGGGCCGACGTCGGCGTCATCGGCTGGCTGGTGGACGGCGCCGCGATCATGAACCAGATCCCGCTGTGCAAGTGCAGCTACGGCCCCTACGCCCGCGCCATGATCCGCGTCTGCAAGGAAGAGTCCTTCCACCAGCGCCAGGGCTACGACCTGCTGCTCACCATGATGCGCGGCACGCCGGAACAGCAGGAGATGGTGCAGGACGCGGTGAATCGCTGGTGGTGGCCCTCCATCATGATGTTCGGCCCCCACGACAAGGACAGCGTGCATACCGACTCCGCGCGCTGGGGCATCAAGCGTATCTCCAACGATGACCTGCGGCAGAAGTTCGTCGACGCCACCGTCAAGCAGGCCGAAGTGCTGGGCGTGACCCTGCCCGACCCCGAGCTGAAGTGGAACGCGGAACGCGGCCACTACGACTTCGGCGCCATCGACTGGGAAGAATTCTGGAACGTGGTGAACGGCCACGGCCAATGCAACGTCGATCGCCTGGCCGAGCGGGTGCAGGCCTGGGAAGACGGCGCCTGGGTGCGCGAAGCCGCCCTGGCCCACGCCGAGAAGCAGGCGGCACGCGAGCAGGCCGGCCGGGCTGCGGCCTGAGCGGGTAACTGGAAAACCTCCGCCGGCACCCCCGCCGGCGGACGACGAGACAAGCGCTCCCGACGCCTGCCGGCTCGCAGGCCCGGAGAGCGCGTGGAGGAAGTCCCGGCCGGCGCCGACCCGGCCGGGGCCTCTCGAGCAGAGAGAAACCCACCAAAACAGAACGCAGCGGGTGGTGTCGCCACCCCAGGAGGAAACAGATGGAACGCAAGGAATGGCCGCTGTGGGAAGTCTTCGTCCGCAGCCGCAACGGGCTGGACCACAAGCACTGTGGCAGCGTGCACGCCCCTGACGCCAAGCTGGCGCTGCAGGTTGCGCGCGATGTCTACACCCGCCGCCAGGAAGGCGTGTCGATCTGGGTGGTGAAGGCGGACAACATCGTCGCCTCCGATCCGGACGCCAAGCCCGAGCTGTTCGACCCGGCGGAAGACAAGATCTACCGCCATCCCACCTTCTACCAGCTGCCCGAAGAAGTCGGCCACATGTAAGGAGATGGCGATGAGCGAACAGACCCTGGCCGCCGCCCCCGGCACGGCCACGCCCGAGCAGCTGGAATACCTGCTGCGCCTGGGCGACAACGCCCTCATCCTCGGCCAGCGCCTGTCCGAGTGGTGCGGCCATGCGCCGGTGCTGGAAGAAGACATGGCGCTCGCCAACATGGCGCTGGACCTCGTCGGCCAGGCCCGCCTGCTGCTGACCCACGCCGGCCAGAGCGAAGGCCGCGGCCGTGACGAAGACCAGCTCGCCTTCCTGCGGGTGGAGCGCGACTACCGCAACGTCACCCTGGTCGAGCTGCCCAATGGCGACTTCGGCCGCAGCGTGGTGCGCAACTTCCTCTTCTCCGCCTTCCAGGTGCTGCTCTACGGCCGCCTCTCCAGCTCCGCCGACGCCGGCCTTGCCGCCATCGCCGCCAAGAGCCTGAAGGAAGCGCGCTACCACATGAGCCACGCCGCCGAATGGACCATCCGCCTGGGCGACGGCACCGCCGTGTCCCACGACAAGGCCCAGGCCGCCCTGGATTACCTGTGGCCCTACACCGCCGAACTCTTCGCCGCCAGCCCGGCGGACGACGCGGTGGCCGCCGCCGGCATCGGCCCAGCGTGGAGCGAGCTGGAAGCCGAATGGGAAGACCTGGTGCTGCCGGTGCTGGCCGAGGCCACGCTGACCGTGCCGGCGCGGGTGCCGTTCAAGACCTACGGCAAGTTCGGCCGCCACAGCGAACACATGGGCCACCTGCTGGCGACCATGCAGTACATGCAGCGCACCTACCCGGGCGCGCAGTGGTAGCACCGGCGCCGGAAAAGTCCGCCACGGCCGCCAGCCGCCGCGGCTTTTCCATCCGCCTCACTGGAGACGAACGAGCATGCTGACCGAAGCCCAGGCCTGGAAGGCGCTTGCCGCGGTACCCGATCCCGAGATCCCGGTGGTCTCGGTGACCGAACTCGGCATCATCCGCGAAGTGGAAGCCGGGGCCGACGGCCTGCGGGTGGTGGTGACGCCCACCTACTCCGGCTGCCCGGCCACCGAGATGATCGCCAGCAGCATCGAAGAAGCCCTGCTCGCCGCCGGTGCCGGCCGCGTGTCCATAGACACCCGGCTGGACCCCGCCTGGACCAGCGACTGGATAGGCAGCGAGGCGCGGGAAAAGCTGCGTGCCTACGGCATCGTCCCGCCCAGCGGGCAGGCCGCCGTCGGCGGCGCGCGGCCGCTGCACTTCGTGCGCCGCAGCCCGCTCGCCTGTCCGCGCTGCGGCTCCACCGACACCACCCGCCTGTCCGAGTTCGGCTCCACCGCCTGCAAGGCGCTCTACCGCTGCCGCAGCTGCCTGGAACCCTTCGAATACTTCAAGCCGATCTGATCCCGCCGCGACGTCGGCGGGGCACGGAGACACCGACATGACGCCGAAATTCCACCCCCTGAAGATCGCCGAGGTGCGCCGCGAGACGCCGGACGCGGTCAGCCTGCGCTTCGACATCCCGGCCGAGCTCGCGCCGGACTACGCCTTCATCCAGGGCCAGCACCTCACCCTCAAGGTCCGCGTCGGCGACGAGGACCTGCGCCGCTCCTATTCCATCTGCGCCGGGGTGGACGACTGCGAACTGCGCGTCGCCATCAAGAAGGTGGAGGGCGGCCGTTTCTCCACCTGGGCCAACGAAGGCATACAGGTCGGCGACGTCGTCGAGGTGATGACGCCCGAAGGCCGCTTCCACACCCCGCTGGACCCGGCCCACGCCAAGCACTACGTCGCCTTCGTCGCCGGCAGCGGCATCACCCCGGTGCTGTCGCTGATCAAGACCACGCTGAAGGTCGAGCCCAAGAGCCGCTTCACGCTGGTCTACGGCAACCGCCGCCAGACCAGCGTGATGTTCGCGGAGGCGCTGGAAGACCTGAAGAACCGCTACCTGTCGCGCTTCACCCTGTACAACCTGTTCTCCCGCGAAGAGCAGGAGGTGCCGCTGTTCAACGGCCGGCTGGATGCGGCCAAGGTCGCCCAGTTCCTGGACACGCTCATTCCGGCGGACAGCATCGACGAAGCCTTCATCTGCGGCCCCGGCGCGATGATCGACGAAGTCGAAGGCGCGCTGCTCAAGGGCGGCCTGGCCGCCGAGCATGTGCACCTGGAGCGCTTCGGCATTCCCGACTTCGCCCCGGCCCACCACGCCGAAGCCGGCGACGCGCCGCAGGCCCGCATCACCGTGGTGGCCGACGGCCTGCGCCGCGAGATGGAGTTCCGCCCGGAAGACCCCTCCATCCTCGATGTCGCCCTGCGCAGCGGCATGGACCTGCCCTACTCCTGCAAGGGCGGCGTCTGTTGCACCTGCCGCGCCAAAGTGCTGGAGGGCAAGGTGCGCATGGACAAGAACTACACCCTGGAACAGGCCGATGTGGACGCCGGCTACGTGCTCACCTGCCAGGCCCATCCGCTGACCGAGCGGGTGGTGATCAGCTTCGACGATCGTTGAGCGGCAGGCATGCGCGCCTGTCGCGCATGCCGCGGCTCTTGTAGAGTTGCGGGTTTCGCCGGCAGCCGCCGGTGCGGGAAAGGAATACATGGCCAGGGGCAAGTCAGCCACATTCGAGCAACAACGCGGCGCCATCCTCGCGGAGGCGGCGCGGCTGTTCGCCGAAAAAGGCTTCCACAACGCCTCCATGGCCGAGCTGGCCAAGGCCTGCGGCGTCTCCAAGCCGCTGCTTTACCACTACTACCGCGACAAGGAGCACATCCTTTTCGACATCGCCGACAGCTACATGGACCAGCTGCAGGCCATCGTCGTGGACGTGGAGGGCGAGGGCAGGGCGGCCGAGCCGCACCTGGCCGAACTCGTGATGCGCTTCATGAAGGAATACGAGCATTCCCAGAGCCAGCACGTGGTGCTGGTGCAGGATGTGAAGTTTCTCCAGGCCGAGCAATCGCGGCAGGTGGTGGAAAAGCAGCGCCGGGTGGTGGCGGCCTTCGCCGATGCCATCGAGCGGGTGGAGCCGGGGCTGAAGCGGCGGCGGCTGGACAAGCCGGTGGCCATGATCCTGTTCGGCATGATCAACTGGACCTTCACCTGGCTGCATGCGGATGGCCGTTTCACCTACGCCGACATGGCGCCGGTGGTCACCGCCATCCTGCTCAACGGCGTGAAGGGCCTGCTGGCCACTGAAACCCTGCGCGCAGCCTCGGCGCATACCACCGCGGACGCCGCCTGAGCGCGCCGCGAAACGACAACGACAAGGAGCAACCCCAGTGAGTGAAGTCTTCATCTGCGACGGCATCCGCACCCCCATAGGCCGCTACGGCGGCGCCCTCTCCGGCGTGCGCGCCGACGACCTCGCCGCCCTCCCGATCAAGGCGCTGATGGAACGCAACGCCGGCCTGGACTGGTCCGCCCTGGACG